>NZ_JBFUBT010000005.1:0-338189 GCF_056405615.1 Polaromonas sp. P1_F9
CTGGGCAGCGGGCAGCGCCGGTGATCATGTTCTTCACATAGTCGGCGTGGCCTGGGCAGTCGACGTGGGCGTAGTGGCGGTTGGCCGTTTCGTACTCGACGTGGGCGGTATTGATGGTGATGCCGCGTGCTTTTTCTTCGGGCGCCGCGTCAATTTGGTCGTAGCCCTTGGCTTCGCCGCCGAACTTGGATGCCAGAACGGTCGTGATCGCCGCCGTCAGCGTCGTCTTGCCATGGTCCACGTGGCCAATCGTGCCGACGTTGACGTGCGGCTTGGTCCGCTCAAATTTGCCTTTTGCCATTTTTCTCTCCAGATAAAGAACATGCCCGTGTACGGTTTAACGTCTGCACTGTGTTGCTGATTCACTTCGCACGGGTACAAAGTGGCACACAATCGCAGACAAGGAAAAAAGCTGCCAATCCCACCCGGGACCGGCAGCGAACGTTATTTACTTGGCGCGCGAAGCCATGATGGCTTCCGACACGTTGCGCGGAGCTTCAGAGTAGTGCTTGAACTCCATGGAGTACGTTGCACGGCCCTGCGACATCGAACGCAGCGTGGTCGAATAACCGAACATTTCAGACAGCGGCACTTCTGCCTTGATGGCCTTGCCGCCACCGACCATGTCTTCCATGCCCTGCACCATACCGCGGCGTGAGGACAGATCGCCCATCACGTTGCCGGCGTAGTCTTCAGGCGTTTCAACTTCCACGGCCATCATGGGCTCCAGAATCACGGGGCTTGCCTTGCGGCAGCCTTCCTTGAAGCCGAAGATGGCAGCCATCTTGAAAGCCAGCTCGTTCGAGTCCACATCGTGGTAGGAACCGAAGTGCAGCGTGACCTTGACGTCAACCACCGGATAACCGGCCAGCACGCCGGACGTGACGGCTTCGTTGATGCCCTTTTCCACCGCAGGGATGTATTCGCGAGGAACCACACCGCCCTTGATGGCGTCGACGAACTCGATGCCCTTGCCGGCTTCGTTGGGCTCGATCTTGAGCACGACGTGGCCGTACTGGCCCTTACCACCGGACTGGCGCACGAACTTGCCTTCAGCGTCTTCCACCGTTTTACGGATGGTTTCGCGGTAAGCCACTTGCGGCTTGCCGACGTTGGCTTCCACGCCGAATTCACGCTTCATGCGGTCGACAATAATTTCCAGATGCAGCTCACCCATGCCGGCGATCAGGGTCTGACCGGACTCTTCGTCGGTCTTGACGCGGAAAGAAGGATCTTCCTGCGCCAGACGCTGCAGGGCGATACCCATTTTTTCCTGGTCGGCCTTGGTCTTGGGTTCGACGGCCTGCGTAATCACAGGCTCAGGGAACACCATGCGCTCGAGCATGACGATGGCATCTGGATCGCACAGGGTTTCGCCGGTGGTCACGTCTTTCAGACCCACGCAGGCGGCGATGTCGCCGGCGCGGATTTCACTGACTTCTTCGCGGTTGTTGGCGTGCATCTGCACGATACGGCCGATACGCTCTTTCTTGCCCTTGATCGGGTTGTAAACGCTGTCGCCCTTTTTCAGCACGCCGGAGTAAACGCGCACGAAGGTGAGCTGGCCCACAAACGGGTCCGTCATCAGCTTGAATGCCAGCGCAGAGAATTTCTCTTCGTCGTCAGCTTTGCGGGTGACAGGCGCTTCATCTTCGTCCATGCCCTTGACGGGAGGAATGTCGATCGGCGACGGCATGAATTCAATCACAGCGTCCAGCATGCGCTGCACGCCCTTGTTCTTGAAGGCGGAGCCGCAGTACATCGGCTGGATTTCGCTGGCGATGGTACGCGTGCGGATGCCCAGCTTGATTTCAGCTTCGGTCAAATCACCCTCTTCAAGGTATTTGTTCATCAGCTCTTCAGAGGACTCGGCGGCAGCTTCAACCATCTTCTCGCGCCATTCCTTGGCCAGCTCGACGAGCTCGGCGGGAATATCGCTGTAGGTGAACTTCATGCCTTGCGAGGCTTCATCCCAGATGATGGCCTTCATTTTCAGCAGGTCAACCACGCCGGTGAAGCTTTCTTCAGCGCCGATGGGGATCACCATGGGCACAGGGCTGGCCTTCAGGCGCAGCTTCATCTGCTCGACGACCTTGAAGAAGTTCGCGCCGGTGCGGTCCATCTTGTTGACGAACGCAAGGCGGGGAACCTTGTATTTGTTGGCCTGGCGCCAGACGGTTTCCGACTGGGGCTGAACGCCACCCACGGCACAGTACACCATGCAGGCGCCGTCAAGCACGCGCATGGAGCGCTCGACTTCAATCGTGAAGTCCACGTGGCCCGGGGTGTCGATGATGTTGATGCGGTGCTCAGGCAGGGACGTGTCCATGCCCTTCCAGAAGCAGGTGGTGGCGGCGGAAGTAATCGTGATGCCGCGCTCCTGCTCTTGCTCCATCCAGTCCATGGTGGCAGCGCCGTCGTGAACTTCACCAATCTTGTGGTTCACGCCGGTATAAAAAAGGATCCGCTCGGTGGTGGTGGTCTTGCCGGCATCAATGTGCGCGGAAATGCCGATGTTGCGGTATTGTGAAATGGGGGTAGCGCGGGACATAAATTACTTTCAGTTCGGGGTTACGAACAAAGACTCGTTGAAGGACTGCCCGCAGTCCGGGCATCCTTCATTTCTTCTACGCGTCTGCTGGCCGGGAACGGTGTTGTGCACCACACCCGGCTGGCAGAAATTGGGGTTGAACGGCCGGCAATCAAGGCACCCAGCACCTTGAAACCAACCAGCAACCCGTCAATTCAGCGCAGCAATTACTGCAATCGAAAATTAGAAGCGGAAGTGGCTGAACGCCTTGTTGGCTTCTGCCATGCGGTGAACTTCGTCACGCTTTTTCATGGCGCCGCCGCGGCCTTCGGTTGCTTCCATCAGCTCATTGGCCAGACGCAAAGACATGGACTTCTCGCCACGCTTCTTGGCGGCTTCCTTGAGCCAGCGCATGGCCAGAGCCATGCGACGGACAGGACGCACTTCAACCGGCACCTGGTAGTTGGCACCGCCGACGCGGCGGGACTTCACTTCAACCATGGGCTTGATGTTGCCGATGGCCATGTGGAAAGCCTCAAGCGGGTCTTTGCCGGGGTTCTTTTTCTCGATAAAGTCGAGCGCGCCATAAATGATGCGCTCTGCGACGGCCTTTTTGCCGCCTTGCATGATCACGTTCATGAACTTGGCGAGATCAACATCGCCAAATTTTGGATCAGGAAGAATTTCACGTTTAGGGACTTCGCGACGACGTGGCATTTTTTCACCTCTTTGCTTCAGTTGGCATTGCTTTTGGCAACACCGCGAGAGTTATCAAACCCTCACTTACTCGACCGGTGCAACTATTTGCACTTGGGTCACTTCGTTTCAAACACCTGCCAGGGCGAGTGAAACACCTTGTTTTGAAGGAACGATCACAGGCTTCTGTGACAACTTCTTCTGGCGCGAGCTCTCAGCGAAGAGAAAAACCCGAGCCGGTTTGGCTTATTTGGCCTTTGGCTTCTTCGCACCGTACTTGGAGCGCGACTGCTTGCGGTCTTTCACGCCTTGCAAGTCGAGCGAACCACGGACGATGTGGTAACGCACACCGGGCAAGTCCTTGACACGACCGCCGCGAACCAGCACCACGCTGTGTTCCTGCAGGTTGTGGCCTTCGCCGCCGATGTAGGAAATGATTTCAAAACCGTTGGTCAGGCGCACTTTGGCAACCTTACGCAGAGCGGAATTGGGCTTTTTAGGCGTCGTGGTGTACACACGGGTGCACACACCGCGGCGCTGCGGAGAATTTTCCATCGCAGGGCTCTTGGACTTGATCTTTTCGACCTCGCGCCCCTGACGGACTAACTGATTGATGGTTGGCATTGAAAACGTCCCTAAACGTCTGAAAACTAATTTACCGTGTTGATACGGCCACAAATATTTCCCGCCACGAAAGCGGAAAAGCCTTCTAGTATAAACCGGATAGGGGAATCCCTCAAGCAGAACGCGTGGCGTGGACACACGAAATGACCGGCAAAGAGAAGTTCGGCGCCCAAAGATTTGATGTTAGCGCTCACTCCAGACGAGTTTTCGCACCGGACGCCCTGGGGGAGAGTCCGCCAATCTCCAACACAAGTATTGGCGGCCCGCAATTTGCCTGAAAAACCGGGAGAAAGCGCCGGTGTCAACGCCCTGTATAACCAGCGTACCTGAGGTAACGGTGTCGGGAAGGGGCGGGTGTGAATGTATATCCGCCCAGACCCACCATGCCATTCGTCTTATTTAATCCACAGCCGGATGGCGTCCCAGGCCCGGCCCAGAATACCGGCCTCGCCAACCGCTTCCAGCGCCACCAGCGGCACTTCGGCCACCGGTGCAGGGTTGTCGCCCAAGGTGACCTTCAGCGTGCCAACAGCCTGGCCCTTGGCAAACGGCGCTACCAGCGGGTCGGGCCGCGCCACCTGGGTTTTGACTTTGGCAGCACCGCCGGCAGCGACGGCCACCACGATGGCCTGCGGACGGCCCAGCTTCACGGTCGAGGAAGTGCCTTTCCAGACCGACGGAGTTATCACGGCCTGGCCGGCGTCGAACAGCTTCACGGCTTCATAGGCTGTGTAGCCCCAGTTCAGCAGTTTTTGTGATTCATTGGCGCGGGCACTGTCACTCGCGGTGCCCAGCACGATGGCCAGCAGACGGCGCCCGCCCGGCGCGCCGGCAGCGCCCAGATTGGGAAAGTCGCGCTTTGCGGTGGCGATCATGCAATAGCCGGCGGCGTCGGTATGGCCGGTTTTCAGGCCGTCCACCGTCGGGTCGCGGAACAGCAGGGTGTTGCGGTTGGTGTCGTTGGCCGCGGGCGTGCCGGGGTAGCGGTACTTCTTGATCGCCGAATAGCCGATGTAATCGGGGAAATCCTGCATCAGCCGGGTGGACAGGATGCTCAGGTCACGCGCGGTGGTCGTGTGGCCGGGTTCGGTCAGGCCTTCCGGGTTTTTATAGGACGTGGACTTCATGCCCAGCGCCTTGGCCTGCTCGTTCATGAGGCGGACAAAATTTTCGGCCGAGCCGCCCACGCCTTCGGCGAGCGCCATGGTGGCGTCATTGCCTGACTGCACCACCATGCCCTTGATCAGATCTTCCACGGGCACCTGCATCTTCGGGTCGATGAACATGCGCGAACCTGGCATCTTCCAGGCACGCTCACTGACGGGGAAGGTCTGCTTCAAATCAATCTTTTTGGATTTGAGCGCATCGAACACCAGGTATTCGGTCATCAGCTTGGTCAGCGATGCGGGCTCCACCGGCGAATCGATGTCCTTGGCGGCCAGGATCTGGTTGGCGGTGATATCCAGCAGCAAATAGGAACGTGCGGCGATTTCGGGCGCTTGCGGCACCTGGGCATGCGCTACGGGCAGTGCCGCAGAGAAAGCCAGGAACACGGTGGCGGCAAAAGCGCGCAGGCCGGGGGCGGCGGCGCGGAGGGCCTTGAGTGAAGCTTGCATCAGTAGGGGGTCGGTGAAATTCGGTGAAAGGGTAAGGGTCAAGGAGCGCCGGGCAAACAGCATCAGGCGGAGTGCGAAAACAGGTGGCGAACCACCAGATTTTTCAACAAAGGCAATTGTCCATGAAAGAAGTGGCTCCCCCCCGGCACAACGGTAACAGGCAGTGCCTGCGGCCGCGCCCAGTCCAGCACGGCAGACAACAGCACCGTGTCGTCCTGCTCGCCGTGCACGACCAGGGTTTTCAGGTGGGCGGCTTCGTCGATGGGTGCAGCAGGCGCGCGGGTCACGCTGGTGCCGACCAGCACCAGCTTTTCAATGGCACGGGCTGCGCGGAGGCGCTCAAAGGCGTGGGTGGTGACAAAGGCGCCGAACGAAAACCCGGCCAATGCCAGCACGTGGCCGCTGCTGGCCGGTGCCGCATGTTCCACCACGGCCAGCAGGTCTTCGAGCTCGCCCCGGCCTTCGTCATGGCTGCCGGCACTGCCACCCACACCGCGGAAGTTGAACCGGGCGGCGGTCCATCCGCATTGCACAAAGGCGCGGGCCAGCGTCTGCACCACCTTGTTGTCCATGGTGCCCGCAAACAGCGGGTGCGGATGCGCAATGACCGCCACGCCGCGCGAGTCGCCGGCGGGAAGGTCCACAGCAATTTCAAGCGCACCGGCGGGGCCCTGGATGATCGATTTGCGGGTCTGCGAATTCACGGTGATGGATTCCATTCAAACAGATTGCTATCAAATAAGGAGCTGCTTGCGCATACCCCTATTGGGCTGGAAGGCCAAAAGATGCGAATTTCGGGAATAGCGGCCTTCCCCCAGCCTAGCGCCCGATGTGCGCGGGCACCAGCAGGCGCTCGACGACTTTGCCGTTTTTCAGGTGCGACTCGACAATTTCATCAATGTCGCTGGCGTCGACATAGGTGTACCAGACCGCCTCGGGGTAGACCACGGCCACAGGGCCGGCTGCGCAGCGGTCCAGGCAGCCGGCCTTGTTGACCCGCACCTTGCCTGGCCCGGCCAGCCCCGCGGCTTTCACCTGGGATTTGCAGCGATCAAAGCCTTGCTGTGCCCGGTGATCAGCGCAGCAGTCTTCGCCGTTGGCGCGCTGGTTCAGGCAAAAGAAGACATGGCGTTCGTAATAGGAATTTTGTTCAGACATGGTGTGACTTTAGTGGATGTGTACCGGAGAAGGTTCCCGTTGCGTCGGGGATCAAGGCGCTTCAACGACCAGCGCCGTGGCTTTTTTCACCAGTGGAAGCGCCAGCAGCAGCGTCGGGAATGCAACGATCCAGGAAAGCGCCCATGCGCCCAGCCAGATGCGCAGGACCCCGGGCGCGATACCGACGCCCTTGAGCGTGCTGATGATCGACACGATACAGGTCATCAACACGGAAAGCAGCAAGGGTGTGACCCAGCGCGTGCTGCGGGCGGGGAGCTTTGTGAAACCGAAAAGGGTGCGCGATGAAGATTTCGAAGAGTTCATACAGGGTTCCATAAGCCGTCCAGTCAAGGCGCCTTCCCTGCAGCCGATGGCATGCCGGAAACACAACCCCGGCATGGCCGGCGGTGTAGGCGCGTTGATTGACGTAAACGCTTACGGCAACTCTTGAGGGAAATCGCAGGCCGATATTAGCAGAGGCAAATCACCGGCGCGCATCAAGGCCGCGGCTCGCGTCCTGAAAGCCGTACCAGCACATACAGCAAAGCTGCATACGGCCACAGCCAGCCCAGCCACTGCACCAGGCCGTGAAAACGGATAAAGCGGCCCTGCTCCCAGGTTTGCAGGGTTTGTGCAAAGTACGGGTCGGCGGGCGCCTGGTTAAGTAGCCCCAAATGGACGGTCAGCGCCAGCAAGGCCAGCGCCGCCGCCGCCCGGCGCGGCACAGGCAGCAGCAGCGCCGCCAGCACAACGGCAAACCCGATGCCCACCTGCACCGGCAGGTCCAGCCAGGCCCAGGCGTGGTCCGGCCCGTAGCTCAGCGCGGCCGACAGCGCCGATGCGGCAATGCCGACCGCGATGATGGCCGCCGAAAACGCCGCGCGCTGCCACAGCGTGCGGATCACGCAATAGCCGAGCAGGCAGGGAATCAGCGCGCCCAGCGCCACGCACAACAATTCGGCAATTGGCACCAGCGGCTGCAGCTCCATGTCACGCACCGGCATCCATTCGAGGAACGGCGTGTCGGTCAGCACCTCGGCCAGTGCCGACTCCAGACGCTCGAACACCTGCCCCAGCCCCAGGGGCACGGAGGCAGGGAATAGCAAGGCGGGCGGCCAGAGCATCAGCAACACCAGCGCCCCTCGCGCATCCTGCGCGAACCAGCGCGCCCGAAAGCGGCTCCAGCGGTCGACGATGCCGGTTTTTTCCAGCGCCCACGCACAGCACGCGCCCAGCCATGCGCCGGCAGTGTTGAGCGCCAGGTCGACATTGGAGGGAATGCGCGAAGGCAGGTAGCTTTGCAGCGTTTCCATGGCCAGCGACAGCAGCGCGCTGACCAGCACCGCCACCGTCACGGCCCAGGAAACACGCCGGCTTCGCAGTGCCGACAGCGCCAGCAGGAAGCCCAGCAGCGCGTAGCCCAACAGGTTGGCGCCCACATCAAAGCCGGTCCAGTACTGCGGCAGGGGCGCTGTCAGGAACCTGAAGGGCGAGATGCCCTGGTCGCGCCAGTCGGCAAAGGGATAAAGGCTGGCGTAAACAATCAGGCAGATGGTGGCCAGCGCCAGCGGCCACGCGGTGGTCTTGTGAACACCCCTATTGGAATGTTGCACACCCCCGCCGTTCTCACTGCGCTTCGCTTCGTGTAGTTCCTCCCCCCCTTGCAGGGGGCGACGCGAGGCGCCCGGCGAAGCCGGTTCGCCCGCTTCTGCTGGTGAATTCGGGGAAGGCACTGCGTTCCCTTTGATTGTTAGAAGGGCTTGACCACGACCAGGATGACGGCCGCTAACAACAACAGCACCGGCACTTCATTGAACCAGCGAAACCATTTGTGGCTGCGGGCGTTGCGGTTGGCGACGAACCTGGCCAGCAGGCGGCCGCAGGCGTGGTGGTAGCCGATCACCAGCACCACAACGGCGAGCTTGGCGTGCATCCAGCCGTTGCCAGGCCCGCGGCCTATGCCGTAACCCAGGTACAGCCACAGGCCAAAGCCCAACGCCGGCACGGCCAGGATGGTGGTGAAACGCATGAGCTTGCGTGCCATCAATATGAGCCGCTCGCGCTCGGCCACGCTTTCCGGCGGCACCATGGCCAGGTTCACAAAAATGCGCGGCAGGTAAAACAGCCCGGCAAACCAGCTGGCGATGAAAACGATGTGAAGTGATTTGACCCAGAGCATAAGGAAGTGTAGCCCCCACGCTCCCCCACTTCGTGTGGGTCGCTGCCCCCCGAGGGGGCCGCCCGCCTGCGGCCCGGCAAGCCGGTTCCGCGGCTCATGCTGGTTTAAAACCCGCACCCATCCCTTGAGACAATGGCAGCGCCGTGGCCACGGGCCAAAAAAATGCCCGGGTGGCACTGGGCCAACCGGGCTGGTAAGCCTTTTTGCTGTCACACGCAAAGGCCCCGCTCAGGGAGGAAAAGCGGGATGCAGTTGCCAAATTGGTAACCACACGTAGCAATTCTAACCACGCCGGCTGGGCATTGGCAATGATTTCATAAGTTAACTAAGTAATCCCATGTAAAACTGACCGTCCTCTGAAATGGTGGCCACCAGGCCTCCTCTATCCTCTTTCTATATATGTATAGATGGCGCAGATAACGTCAGGCCAAATACTTTCAGGCCTTGATCAACCTTTGGCACAATTTGCGCATGACACAGCACGCCCCCAACTTCGCGCCCTTTCCCGCCGGGCGCCCGCGGCGCTTGCGCCGTGATGCCTTCACCCGCAACCTGGTACGTGAACACGCACTTACCCCGCACGATCTCATTTATCCCGTCTTTGTGGTGGACGGCCAGCAGCAGCGCCAGGCGGTGGCCTCCATGCCCGGCGTTGAAAGGCTGAGCCTTGACCTGCTGCTGCCGGTGGCGGAAGAATGCGTGAAGCTGGGCATCCCGGTGATGGCCTTGTTCCCCGTGGTGGACGCCTCGCTCAAAACCTACGACGGCGTCGAGGCCACCAATCCCGATGGCCTGATCCCGCGGGTGGTGCGGGCGCTGAAAAAGCATTTTCCCGACCTGGGGGTGATGACCGACGTGGCGCTGGACCCCTTCACCACGCATGGGCAGGACGGCCTGCCGGATGAAAATGGTTACATCCTCAATGAAGAGACGGTGGCCATGCTGGTGCGCCAGGCGCTTTGCCAGGCGGAAGCCGGCGTCGACATGGTCGCGCCCAGCGACATGATGGATGGCCGCATTGGCGCCATCCGCCAGACACTGGAGGCCAAAAAACTGATCCACACCCGCATCATGGCCTACAGCGCCAAGTACGCGAGCGCGTTCTACGGCCCGTTCCGTGACGCGGTCGGCTCGGCCAACAACCTGGGCAAAGCCGACAAAAAGACCTACCAGATGGACCCGGGCAACAGCGACGAAGCGCTGCGCGAGGTGGCCATGGACATCGCCGAAGGCGCCGACATGGTGATGGTCAAACCCGGCATGCCCTACCTGGACGTGGTGCGCCGCGTGAAAGACGAATTCGGCGTGCCCACCTTCGCCTACCAGGTCAGCGGCGAATACGCGATGATCAAAGCGGCCGCGCAAAACGGCTGGCTGGACCACGACGCCGTGATGATGGAAAGCCTGCTGGCCTTCAAGCGTGCGGGCGCAGATGGCGTGCTGACGTATTTCGCCATCGACGCTGCCCGCAAGCTGCGGCAAGGCTGAGCCGAGCGGCAGGTGCCGCGCACGGGGTCGCTATTAAAATCATAGCTGCCGGCGCAAGTTCTAGTAGGGCAGAACGCCGATTTGACACTCAAAACAAGGATAAAAGAGCTTTCATGCGCGTTTTCACCATCGCTTCCGGCACCCAGGGCATCATCGAGACGGACACCCTGCCGGCCCAGTTGCCGGCGCAGGGTTTCGTCTGGATTGCCTGTGCCCGCCGCGAGTTCGAGGTGATGCAGGCGCAGATCCAGGCGGCACTGCAAACCCTGTGCGGCACCCAGCTGGTGGATCTGCATGTGTCCGACCTGCTGAACAACCAGCTCCCCTCGCACTACGACTACACCTCGCAGTACGACATCCTGGTGTTCCGCCGCCTGGCGGCCGGGCAATCCGAAACCGACCTCAGCCAGCCCGGCGAACCGTTGCACGAGCGCATGAAACGCAGTGGCCCGCCGGTCCTCAAGCGCATCGACACCAGCCCGGTCGGCTTTGCGGTGTT
This sequence comes from Polaromonas sp. P1_F9, assembly GCF_056405615.1. NCBI lineage: Bacteria > Pseudomonadati > Pseudomonadota > Betaproteobacteria > Burkholderiales > Comamonadaceae > Polaromonas > Polaromonas sp. P1_F9. The sequence continues at coordinate 10,791 of NZ_JBFUBT010000005.1, forward strand.
TGACAAGGTGTTGCTGACGGTGCACCCCGCCGACTGCGCGGTGCGCGATGCCTACGCGGCCCGCCTGCTCAATGCGACCACGGCGGAGTCGCGCTCCAGCGGCGTCAAGCTGCCCGCCAGCCCCGCCGACCTGATGCTGCGCATCGTGAACCAGATGGTCGACGGCTACCTCGAGCTGCGGCGCGAACTCACGCGCCAGCTTGACCACTGGCAGTCCGAGCTGCTGCGGCCCGGCACACGCTTTACCAACTGGAGCTCGGTGCTCGATGCGCGGCTGGCCATGCACCACCTCGATGAAATCTGCGAAGACCAGCGGGCCGCACTGCAGGACTGGATCGATTCGATTGAAACCTGGCCCGAAGGCGGCACACCCGCCGCAGTGCGCGAGCGCGAACTTCTCAAAATCCGCTCACGCGATGTGCTCGAGCACATTGAACGTGTGGTGCACCATGTGCGCCGCATGGAGCAAAGCGCCGAAACCGCGGTGCAAATGCATTTCTCGGCGCAAAGCAACCGCACCAACGACATCATGCGCACGCTGACGGCGCTCACCGCCATCTTCCTGCCGCTGAACCTGATCACCGGGTTCTTCGGCATGAACTTCGAGTTCATGCCCTTTCTTCACGCGTCCACCGGTTTCTGGTGGACCTTCGGGTTCATGGTCCTGATCGTCGTGGTGGTCGCCACGGTGTTCTGGCGCAAGCAGTACCTGGCCAGGACGCGCCGCTGAGACGGCGCCCGCAACGGTTCCCGAAAGCCCCCGCGATCTGCCGCCATGCAGCGTGAAACCCGGCCTCACAATCCTTGCGGCGTGAAGGTTGGCTGTGCAGGCTGGAGCCTGCCGCGCGACACCTGGCCCGAATTTCCGCCGGACGGCAGCCACCTTGAACGCTACGCCGCCCGTTTTAATGCGGTCGAGATCAATTCTTCCTTCTACCGCCCGCACCAGCCGGCCACCTATGCGCGGTGGGCCGCCGCTGTACCGGCGCATTTCCGCTTTTCCGTCAAACTGCCCAAAGCCATCACGCACGAGCAACGGCTGCGCCGCTGCGATGCCCTGCTGGACACTTTCCTGGCACAGGCCCGCTGCCTGGGCGACAAACTCGGTTGCCTGCTGGTGCAGCTGCCGCCCAGCCTGGCTTTTGATCCAGCAACTGCCACCAGCTTCCTCACCGCACTGCGGCAACGCCATGCCGGCGGCCTTGCGCTGGAGCCGCGCCATGCCAGCTGGTTCACGGCGGCGGCCGACGGCCTGCTCAAGGCCATGAAGGTGGCTCGCGTCCTGGCCGACCCGGTTCTGTTTGACACGGCCGCCCAGCCGGGTGGACACCCCGGCCTGGTTTATGTGCGGCTGCATGGGTCGCCGAAGATGTATTACTCGGCCTACGCACCCGATGTGCTGGATACGCTCGCCGTCCGGCTTGAGCTTGCGGCGGCGTCTGACGCCGGCGTCTGGTGCATCTTTGACAATACGGCCAACGGCGCTGCGGTGCCCGACGCGCTGCTCCTCACCGGCAAGCTGGCACGAAGCTGATCTGCAGGAACGGGTAGCAGCGCCCCGAAAAGGATGTTCCATGAGCAATCAAGCAGGCAGGAGGGCGCTGAACGGCCATACAACCTGCGCCGATGACCTGACGCGCGAAAATGTCGAAGCCATGCGGCGCGTGGAAGAAACGGCACTGGCCAACCGCAGCCGGGCCGACCGCATCGCCGCCTTTGTCGCCGGTTTTTGCGGCTCCATGCCTTTTGTCTGGATGCATGTTGCTGCGTTTGCGTTCTGGATCAGCATCAACTCGTGGCCGGGGCTGGCGCATTTCGACCCCTACCCCTTTACCTTCCTGACACTCGTGGTGTCCCTGGAAGCCATCTTTCTCTCTTCTTTTATCCTGATCAGCCAGAACTATGAATTGCGCATCAGTGACAGGCGCAACCAGCTGGACCTTCAGATCAACCTGCTGACCGAGCAGGAAAACACCAAGATGATCCAGATCCTGGAGCGCATCGCCAAAAAGGTAGGCGCCAACATCGAGGGCGACCCGGACATTCCCATCCTCAAGGAAGACACCGACCCCGAAAAGCTGGTCGCCCAGATCGAGCAGGCGCAACGCGACAACCCGCCTGCGGCGAAAGGCTAGAGACTCAGACCCAAGGCTGGGCCAGCCCTTCAGCATGGAAGGCCTTGATCACGGCAGGCCGCGCCAGCGCACGCTGCAGGTAAGGTCCGAGGTGGGGCCGGTTGCGCGCCGGCGACGACGCAAAGTTGCGCGTCCAGCGGCACAGCGTCAGCGCATAGATATCTACCGCCGAATACGCCGCACCCAACAGCCAGGGTTGGTCATGGATTTTCTCCAGCCTTGCCAGCTCCGCGTCCAGCTGGTCCAGCATCAGGCCGACTTTGGCTTCGGCATGCGACTTCAACTCGGCTACGCCGGCGTCGTTGCCGGGGTTCATCCAGCGGTCGGTATAGAAGTAAATAATCAGCGCCGACTGCATGGTGTTGGTCAGCCAGATCAGCCATTTGTAGAAATGCGCACGTTCGGTGGTGCCGACGGCTGGGGCCAGACCGGCCTCGGGATGCGTGTCGCACAGGTGCAGGCAGATCGCGGCGGTCTCATACAGCACCAGATCGCCGTCGACCAGCGTCGGGATCAGGCCGTTGGGGTTGAGCTTGCGGTAAGCCTCCGACCGGTGCGCACCCGTGCTGGTATCGACAAGGACTTTTTCAAAGGGCACACCCAGTTCCTGAAGCAGGATGTGGGGCGCCATGGCGGCGGAACTCGGAGAGTAGTGCAGTTGATAAGTCATGTGCCCCCACGCTTTTCACTTCGTGTAATGCGCTGCCCCCCGAGGGGGCCGCCCGCCTGCGGTCTGGCGAAGCCAGTCCCGCGGCTCATGCTGGGTTGAAGAGTCTCGTCGTCTTGCATCTCGATGCGATCCTTTTTGAGAATAGTTATTCTTCGGCCACACCATAGATGGCGGCCGCATTGCCCCAAGCGATCTTGCGGGCCACGTCGGCAGGCAGGTCGCCCAGCCAGGTGCGGTAGCCTTTCATGAGTTCGTCGTAATACAGCCAGCGCTGGTTGACCCAGGTGTCGGAGCCGATCATGAAGCGGCCCGGATACTTGAGCACGATGACGCGCCATTCCGGGCAAAGCTTGCCGCCTTCGCAAGTCAATCCAGGCCGGTAAGACAGCTCACCCATGAGCTGCGGGTATTTGCTGAGCAGCGCATCGACGCGGGCCACGGGCGCGCCGCCTATGCCGGTGTGCGCCCAGATGAGGCGCGCGTCGGGCGCGTGGGCCATCAGCAGGTCGATCGCCGTGTCGTCTACATGCGAGAGCACCGCCAGCTTGTTCTTCGCGGCGAACTGCATCAGCTTTTTGGCCACCGGGCCATTGGCGTTGGCGCTGTCGTAGAGGTGGAACTCGCCAATGCCTTTGTACGGCCCGGCCTGGTCGCCGGTGACGCCACGGGCAAACTCGGCCTGCACCATCTCGTAAATCGTCTCGTCGCGAAACCAGTTGTCGTAGTCGGCGCGGTTGCGGTAGAGGCGGATAAAGGGCACCACGGTGACGCCGGCCTGGCGGGTTTCGGGCATCGCGGCGAGTGACCTGGTGCCGTCGTTGGGCCGCGAGTTGGCAACGATGGCTTTGACGCCGTTGCGTTTCATGCGGACAAGAACATCGGCGGGCCCATGTGGACCGGCGTTGCCGTTCCAGGCTTCTTCGTTGTAATGCAGGTGCGTGTCGAACAGCGGGCCGGTGTAGTCGGCGGCCAGGGTGGGCGCGGCATTTGCCATCAAAACAGTAGCTGCAAGCCAACGTCCCGCCTTGGCTGGAAGCCTAAAACACTTAAAACCCGGCATGCCGCACATGATCAGGCCAGCTTGTCCGCAAAAAACGCCAGCGAGCGCTCGCGCGCCAGCTTGGCCGCGGCTTCGTCGTACGCGCCGCGCTGGTCGCAGTTAAAGCCGTGGTCGGCCGAGTAGATATGCGTCTCGACTTCCGGATGCGCTTTGATAAAGGCGTGGATGGTGTCCAGCGGAATCGAATGGTCGCGGTCGCTGAAGTGGGCCAGCACCGGACATTGCGGTTGCAGGGCGATCTCGGCCGGGGCCGTCATGCCGCCGCCGTAATAGGGCACCGCCGCGCTCAGGCCCTTGAGCAGGCACGCAGCGCGCCAGGCCAGAAAGCCGCCCCAGCAAAAACCAATGATGCCGACCTTGCCGCCGCCAGCCTTTGCCGCGTGGTCGATGGCGGCCTGGATGTCCGTCAGCACGCCCGGCGCGGGCAACCCGTTGACGGCAGCCTTCAGCGCGATGCCCTCTTTGATCGTGGCGTCGTCGTAGCCCATGTCAACGCCGGGCTTGACGCGGTGAAACGTCGCCGGCGCTACCGCCAGGTAACCCTGGGCAGCGAAGCGGTCCGTCACGGCCTGGATGTGCGAGTTGACGCCAAAAATTTCCTGCAGGACCACCACGGCGGCCTTGGGTTTTCCCGCAGGCTCGGCCACGTAGGCCGGAAACACAAAGCCGTCAGCGGCCGTCAGATCGATGAATTTACCCACGGTGCAATCTCCTTGATGTCAATGAAAGTGTCGAAAAATCGGTTGACTCAGGGGTTGGCTTTGGCGGCCAGTGCGCGCTCTACAAAATCGAGCCGGTCCTGGCCCCAGAACAGTTCGCCGTCGATGACATAACTGGGCGCGCCGAACACGCCGGCGTCGATCGCCTGCTGTGTGTTGGCTTCATAGCGCTCCTGCACCGCCTGGCTGAAGGATTGCTCCAGCCGCCCGGCCGGCAAGCCGCATTCGGCGAGCAGTTCGGCCAGCACTTTTTCGTCGGCGATGTGGCGCTCGCGCACCCACACCGCGCTGAAGATGGCGCCGCCGATTTTCATCGCGGCTTCAGTGCCGTCATGCTGGTCGACCGCGATGATGAGGCGCGACGCATCGTCGCCCGCCACGGGGAAAAACTTGGGCTTGACGTTCAGTGGCGCATGCAGAAAGTCGGAAAAGCGCTGCAGCTCCAGCAGCCGGTAAGCCTGGCGCTGCGGCGCGCGCTGGCCCAGCGGCAGCCCGCCCGAGATCGGGAAGACCTTGCCGCCCAGATCAATGGGCAGCACCCGCACGGTGGCGCCGGCCGTGCGGGCGATCTGCGCAAAACGCTCGTGGCCCAGATAAGTCCAGGGGCTTTGCGGGGTGAAGTAATAGTCGACGGTGGTGCTCAAGATGGTCTCCTCCAGGTTGGCTGGATGGGTGTGTCACGTGGTAGCCGGAGCCCCCACGCGGTGCGGGTTTCACGCAGCTTAAGTTACATTGGTGAATCCCCGTTTTTACCCGGGATTGCCATTTTCTGCAGGAGGTCCGGTTTGTCAAAAGTTGTTTTGATCACAGGCGGCTCGCGCGGCATTGGCGCCGCATGCGCCCTGCTCGCGGCACGCCAGGGTTGGGCGGTGGCCGTCAACTACACCAGCAACTCGCTGGCAGCCGACGAAGTGGCGCGGCAGATCCGCCAGGGCGGCGGCCAGGCCATCACGGTTCAGGCCGACGTGGCCGACGAGGCGCAGGTGCTTGCCATGTTTGAAAAAGTGGATGCCAGGCTCGGCCGGCTGGACGGCCTCGTCAACAATGCCGGCGTGGTCGACCGCACCAGCCGCGTCGACGCCATGACGCTGGAAAGGGTGCGGCGCATGTTCGAAATCAATGTGTTCGGCTCGTTCCTCTGCGCACGCGAAGCCGTCAAACGCATGAGCACGCGCCACGGCGGTGCGGGCGGCGCCATCGTCAACGTCTCGAGCGCCGCAGCGCGGCTGGGCGGGCCCGGCCAGTATGTGGACTACGCAGCCGCCAAGGGCGCCATCGACACCTTCACGGTCGGGCTGGCCAAGGAAGTGGCCACCGAAGGCATTCGTGTGAACGGCGTGCGCCCGGGCATCATCGACACCGACATTCACGCTTCGGGCGGCTTGCCCGACCGGGCCCGTGAACTGGCGCCGCTGGTGCCCATGCAGCGGCCGGGTACCGCCGGCGAAGTGGCGGAGTCGATTGTCTGGCTGCTCGGCGACAATGCGAGCTATACAACAGGTGCACTGCTCGACGTCGCGGGAGGGAGGTAGTGCCCCCACGCTTTTCGCTTCGCGTAATGCGCTGCCCCCCGAGGGGGCGCTGCGCCTGCGGCCCGGCAAAGCCGGTTCCGCGGCCCCTGCTGGAATTTGTTGGGCAGACCGCTTTTGCTCTTGCCACTTGAGTTGCCTCTAAGGAAAAACGATGGATTTCAAACCGCTTGTCACGCTGCTGGCCATCGTCAACCCGCTGGCCATCGTGCCGTTTTTCATCCACTACACGCAGGGTTTCTCAGACGAGCAGCGCCGCCGTACCATCCTGGTGGCAGCCTTTTCGGCTTTTGTCGTTATCGCCATCAGCGCACTGTTGGGCCTGCAGATCCTCGACTTCTTCAGTATCTCGCTGGCAAGCTTCCAGGTCGGCGGCGGCATGCTGCTGCTGATCAGCTCGATGAACATGCTGAATGCGCAACCGGCCGAAGCCAAACCCCTGACCAATGAAATGGAAGACGGCGCCGAGAAGGCCGCGCGCGGCGCCAGCATCGCGGTGGTGCCGCTCACCATTCCGCTGCTGACCGGCCCGGCCACCATGTCGACCGTGGTGATTTACGCCGAAAAGGCACAGACGGCCCTGCAGGTTGCCGCGCTGGTGGGCTACGGTGTGGTGATTGCGCTGGTGACTGCCATCAGCTTTTCGCTGGCCGAGCCGATTGCCCGCGTGCTGGGCAAGACCGGTATCAACGTCATGACGCGGCTGATGGGTCTGATCCTCGCTGCATTGGCCGTTGAGGTGATGGCCGGCGGCCTCGGCAAGTTGTTCCCCATTCTGCGAAGTTAATGGAGCCCCCACGTTCGCTCACTGCGTGTAGCTCTCTGCCCCCCGAGGGGGCGCTGCGCCTGCGGCCCGGCAAAGCCGGTTCCGCGGCCCCTGTTGGAATATCCAGGGAAGTCTGATGGCCAGCGCGCGCATTCTTCTTGTTGAAGACGACCCGGCGATTGCCCGGTCCATCATCTACACGCTGGAGCGCGACGGCCTCAGCGTGACACACAGCCTGCTGCTGGGCGATGCGCGCCGCCAGCTTGCGCTGCAGCTGCCCGACGCCGTGATCCTGGATGTCGGCTTGCCCGACGGCAGCGGTTTCGATCTGTGCCGTGAACTGCGCGCCGCCGGCAGCCTGCCGGTGCTGATGCTGAGCGCGCAGGGCGAGGAGATCGACCGTGTGCTCGGGCTGGAACTGGGCGCCGACGACTATGTGAGCAAACCCTTCAGTCCGCGCGAGTTGCTGGCGCGCGTGCGCAGCCTTCTCCGTCGCGCGCGCATGCCCGTCTCCGCAGCACCACCCGCCGGCAAGACCCCTTTCGAGATCGACGCCGAAGGCCAACGGGCAAGCCTGCACGGCCACCCGCTCAACCTGACGCGCCGCGAGTTCGGCCTGCTGGCCGAACTGTTACGCCACCGCGAACGCATCCGGTCGCGCGACGAACTGCTCAGCGCCGTCTGGGGAGCGGATTCGGACAGCACAGACCGCACCGTAGACACGCACATCAAGACCTTGCGCGCCAAGCTGCAGGAAGCAGCGCCGGAGCATGACTACATCGTCACACACCGCGGCATGGGCTACTCCCTGAAAAAATGAAACACCCTGTTGCGGACTCACTGCGTGTAGCCGCCTCCCCCTCAAGGGGTGGCGCCTGTGGCCCGGCAAAGCCGGTTCCACGGCCCCTGCTGGCACAACCCGTTGTACATCAATAGGTATGCGTCTAGGAATCCGTCTACTGTTCGGTTTTTTTCTGGTCACGGGCCTTGCGGCTTTTTTTGTGCTGCGTGTCTTCATGGCCGAAGTCAAGCCCAGCGTACGCGAGGTCATGGAAGACATGATGGTGGACACCGCCAACATCCTGGCCGAACTGGCCAGCGACGATCTCTCGGCCGGCGCCATCGCCAACGGGCGCTTCGCCGGCCATGTGCGCAACTACGCGCAGCGGCCGATTGACGCGCAGATCTGGGGCCTGGCCAAGCAATCGCTGGACTTCCGGGTGTACGTGACCGACGCCGCCGGCAAGGTGGTGTTTGACTCGGACAATGTGGCGACCGGCCAGGACTATTCGCGCTGGCGCGATGTGGCCCGCACGCTGCGCGGCGAGTACGGCGCGCGCGCCACCCGTGAAGTGCAGCAGGACGATCGCAGCTCCGTGATGTACGTCGCCGCACCGGTGCAGCAGGACGGCAAAATCATCGGCGTGCTGACCGTCGCCAAACCGATGTCCACCATCCAGGCCTTCATCGACCGGGCCGAACGGAAGATTTTCCTAAGCGGCCTGCTGTTGCTGGTGTTGTCGCTGGCCATCGGTGTGGCCGTGACGCTGTGGGTGGTGTGGAGCATTCGCAAGCTGCGCCGCTATGCCAACGCCGTCGGCCAGGGCGAGAAACCCGCGGTTCCGCAAATACCGGGCGAGCTTGGCGATCTGGCCATGGCAGTCGATGCCATGCGCCTGAAGCTGGAGGGCCACGAGTACATAGAAGATTACGTGCGCGCCCTGACCCATGAGCTCAAGAGCCCGCTCGCCGCGATCCGCAGCGCAGGCGAGCTCTTGCAGGACGAGCTTCCCGAACACGCGCGCCGCGAGTTTTCCGGGCAGGTACTGGCCCAGTCCGGCCGCATGCAGGCGCTGGTGGACCGCATGCTCGAGCTGACGAAGCTGGAGCAACGCCATGCACAGGTAGAGCGCGAGCGCCTTGCGTGGGCCGGCTTCCTCCAGTCTTTTGAGCTGGAGACCGGCGCCGGCCGGACCCAGCATGCGATCAAAGTCGTAATCCGTCCGGAACATGCCGACGTGCATGCGGAGCCCGGCCTCCTGGGCCTGGCGCTGAGCAACCTGCTGGAAAACGCGCGCTCGTTCGCACCCGAGGGCTCTGCGATCACCCTGGAAGCGGGGCCAGACTTCATCGCCGTGCAAGATGCCGGGCCCGGCGTGGCGGACTACGCCCTGCCCCGCCTGGGCGAGCGCTTTTTCTCGACCGTGCGGCCTGACGGACACACCAAAGGCTCGGGCCTGGGGCTGGCCATCGTGCGGCAGATCATGCTGCTGCACGGCGGGCGCATGGTGGTGCGCAACACGCAGCCCGGGCTGCGGGTCGAGCTGCATTTCTAACCGCGGCGCGCGCATCACGCGGCCACCTTTGCCGGTTCAGGTTTGACCGGTTCAGCCTGTTTGAACCGTGCGTACCAATCCACCTGCCGCGTCAGCATCATGATGGCCGCAAGCACGGCGAACAAGGCCACTGCACCCAGCAACAAGGCTGTTTGCTCCATCCGCAGCAGCACAAACAACATGCCGTACAGCGTGGCGATGCCCAGGCCAAACGGCAGGCCACGCGACCAGCGTCCCAGCATGTGGCTGGCGTAATAGGTCAGCAGCAGCACACAGGCGGCGGCGGCAATCGCATAAGCAGTTTCAAAGGGCATGTGCTCCGAAAGGCTCACAAGCAACAGGAAAAACATGCTCATGGCCGCACCCACCAGCAGGTACTGGATCGGGTGCACGCGCAGTGACTTCATGAACTCGAACAGCCCCACGGCCAGAAACGTGAGGCCGATAAACAGCAAGCCGTACTTGGTGGCCTTGTCGCTGAGCGCATAGGTGTTGGACGGATCCACAAAGGTCACGCTGAAGGCCTCCACGCAGGGGGCATTAGGCGATCCGTAGCCCTGATTCGGGCAAACGCCCCTGCGTTTTTCCGCATCCCCCTGTGTCACGTTCTGCTGCGCCGTGCTGGCCAGCGAGCTGATGCGCCAGCTGGCTTCAAAACCCTGGTCCGTCACTTTGCGGTCCACCGGGAGAAACTGCCCGCCAAAACTCGGGTGCGGCCAGTTGGAGGTGAGCTGTACCCGGGTGTCGCCGCCTAATGGCACCACCGAAATACTTTCAGTGCCCACGAGTTCAAGTTCCAGTTTCGCCTGCAGCGGCGCCATGCCCATCATGACCATGGACAGCGGCGCATGCACGCCGCGCGGGTAGCTGCCGTAGAAAGTGCCGGGCTTGAGCGCCAGCACCTGCTCGCCGATCTTGACGCTGGCATGGCGTATGCCGCGCGAATCGGACACCGCCATCATCAAGAGTGGCTGGCCGCAGTTCATGCGTGAGCCGGCGTGTTCGGCCACGGGCTTGAGCGCTTCGGTGTCGGTCCATTCGGCCACGATGTCGGCCTTGAGATTAAAGGCCTGCGTCGCATGCAGGCCGCGGGCGCGCGCCTCGAGTTTGCTGCCGCCCTTGACGGTCAGCGAAGCCGGCGCGGCCACCAGGGTGAACTCGCGCCGCTCGGTTTGTACTTTCTTGTCCTCATACTTGACGTCCCACTCCTCGGTGCAAGCCCGGTGGATCAGCGGGCCGGTCAGCGTCTGCGGGCCGGCCAGGCTCTGCGCCACGCTCTGGATGGCGATCTGCCGGTAGGTCTGGCGGTCGTGCACCACGCCGCTGATCTGGAACAGCGCAAGGACCAGCAAAACCACCACCAGGGCCAGCGCGAAGAATTTTTGTTTCATGTCTTCCTTTCGTTTGAACAACGAAGGGAAGTGTGCAAATCCTGTGTGAGGCCAGGATGAACTGCAGCCTGCCTGTGTGAAGTGAGGGTGAAGTGGGAGGTATTTACCAGCGGGCAGCCGCGGAACCGGCTTTGCCGGGCCGCAGGCGCCGTCCCCTGCAAGGGGAAAAGGGCTACACGCAGTGAGCCCGATAGGGGTGTACCAATTTCAGCGCCCCCTTGTAGGGGGGAACGGGCTACACGCAGTGAGCCCGGACGGGGGTGGTTCTATTTCTTGCGAAGCAACTTGACTAGCTGATTGCTGGTGTTGCGCAGGCGCTGGGCCATCATCTGCGTGATCTTGACCAGCAGCTTGGCGCCCACGCCGGGGTGGTCGCGAATCAGCAGGGCAATTTCATGGCGGCCCCAGACGCCAGCCTCGACAGATTCGATGGCGGTGCAGGTGGCATAGCGCGGCTCGCTGTCGAGCATGGACATGTCGCCTATTGCCGCGCCGCTGCGCACCACGGCCACGCGAGAGACGACCGGTTCCGCGCCAGCTTCGGCCTGCGCCGCTTCGGCCGCCGATTCCAGGCGTTTGGTCACATCGACCGTACCCTTGAGGATCAGCATCATCCAGTCGCCGGCTTCGCCTTCGCGGATCATCACCTGCCCCGGCTCGGCGCGAACCAGCAGCATGGACGCTCCCAGGATGTCGGCTTCGGCGGGTGTGAAGTCCTGCAGCAGCTGCGAATTCTGCAGCAGGTCTGGGCCGTAAGCGCTCAGCTGTTCGCAGCAGCCGAACACATGCAGCCCGGCGGCATCCAGTTGTTCTTCCAGCGTTTTCATGGGGCAAGGCGTTTCAGCGCGCAGGGGTTTGCTGCAGCCATTGGTCCAATTCCTCGATGGCGGCGTCGGTGGCTGCCGTGAGGGCCCGGACGCCGCCGGGAGCGTCGTTGCTGGGCGCAGGACGCTGCACGATGACATTGCGCTGCCCCACCAGCTTCTCGCCTGCGGGGGTGATTTCGAGCAGCGTGGCGCGCAGGCGGATCAGGCCGACGCTGACGTTCGGCGCCGTAAACAGGTGGCTGAACTCTTCAAGGTCCAGGCGCAGCAGCAGCGGCAGCACCGCGTTCTGGCTGCGGTTGAGGGCCACGCTGGAACCGGCGCTGAACACGGCGCGGCGCTGGCCAAGCTGTTCGCGCAGGCGCTGGCGCACCAGTTGTGCGGGCGGCATGCTCCAGCGCGCCTGCGAGTACGGCCGCAGCTGCTGTGCGTCGGTATACGCCAGCCGGTACAGCACCGCCATATTGTCGAGCGCGCCGCCGGAGGTGGAGACGTCGTCAAGCGCCAGCGGCGGCAACGGCGCCTGCCGCGTGCTGGGCTGAATGGCCAAAGGGCCAGGACCGAAGTCATACATGGTGGCCCGCGTGGGTTTGTCGGGCAGGCCCGAGCAGCCGCTGACCGCCAGCGCCATGAATATCAAGGAAAAGGCGCCTACAGCCCTTGATGGACGGGCGCAAGCAGCTATTGAATTAATAGCAAATGAGCAAGTTCTGAAAAAATCGAATGTCATTTTTTCTCTCCGTTGGCAGAAAAACCGGGCTCGCCCGGACCGGGCACCGGTGGACCGTTGCCGAAAATCAGTGACTGCGGGTTGTCATCTACCGCGTTGACCGTGCGGCGCAACTGACGCATGGTGCGGGCCGTTTCGTCGGCCACTTCGCCCAGCTTGGGCAGCGTGCCGGCGCTGAAGGTCTCCACCCCCGAGGCCAGCGCCGCGCCGCCTTCGGACAGCTTGTCGAGCGGCCCGCCTTTTTCACTCAGGCGCGTGGCGGTGGCGCTGACGTCGTCGGCAGCCGTCCTGACGGATTTCAGCGTGGCCGTGGCATCGCGCGACAGGCCCGGCAGGCTCGCCACGGTAGGCTCCAGCCCTTTGGCCACACGGTTGATGCCGCTGGCCGCTTCGCCGAGTTGCGTGATGGCGGAAGTCACTGCCGCCTGGTTCTCGTCGGACAGCAGTTTGTTCAAACGCGTGCTGGCTTCTTCGACCTGGTTGAAGATCACTTCGCTTTGCTTGAGCAGTTTGTCCAGTCCGCCCGGTTTCAGCGGAATGCGCGGCGGGTCGTCGTCGTTCACCGCCAGCCGCTCGGCGGACTTTCCGTCGTCGTCGAGCTGGATGAAACCCAGCCCCGTGACACCTTGCGATGCCACCGTGGCAAAAGTGGATTTGGTGACCGGGGCGCTGCGGTCGATCGAGACACGGATCAGCACATTGCCCTTGACCTTGGTGTCAAACCCGATGACCTCAACCTTGCCGACCGGCACGCCGCGAAACCGCACTGTTGCCTGCGGCTGCAGGCCCGAAACAGTTTCGCTGGTGCTCATGTCGTACAGGTCGCGCTCGGTGTTGTCGCGCGTCAGCCAGATGGCCAGCAGGGCCAGCAGGGCGGTCACCACCAGCACAAATGCGCCGGCGGCCATGGCATGGGCTTTGTTTTCCATAGTCAAGACCTCTCTTCAAATTGAGGATGTGTGCTCATACGGTGAAAGGGTATTCGCGCAGCAGTTCCATGGCGCGTTGCCCTCTTTCTCCGAGGAAAAATTCGTGGATAAACGGATGCGGAAATGCCACCACTTCCTTGGGCACATCGTTAACGATGACTTTCTGCTCGGCCAGCACGGCGATGCGCGTGCTGAGCTCAAAGAGCGTATCCAGGTCGTGCGTCACCATCACCACCGTGAGCTCCATGTCGCGATGCAGCGAACGCAGCAGCGAGACAAAACTGTCGGAGCTTTCCGGGTCCAGGCCCGCAGTGGGCTCGTCGAGCAGCAGCAACGGCGGGTCCATGATGAGGGCGCGCGCCAGGGCCACGCGCTTGATCATGCCGCCCGACAGATCGCTCGGCATCTTGTCGGCCGTGTCGGGGGCCAGGCCCACCATTTGCAGTTTGACCATGGCCGCTTCGTAGACCAGTGTGCGCGGCAAGGTCTTGAGCTCACGCAACGGAAAGGCGATGTTCTCAAGCACGGTGAAGGCGGAAAACAGCGCACCCTGCTGGAACAGCATGCCGACACGGCTGGCCGCTCCACGCTTGCCGAGTTCGGCGGCCGGCCGGCCCAGCACAGTGATCTCGCCCTGGGTGGGTTTTTCCAGCCCCAGTATCTGGCGCAGCAATACGGTTTTGCCGGTGCCTGACCCGCCCACCAGCGACAACACCTCGCCCCGCTCCACCGTCAGGTCCAGGTCCTTGTGCACCACGGCCTTCTTGTCGCCGTTCTGGAACACGGTCCAGAGTTTTTTGATATCGACGATAGGTTCGGTCATGGGAAAACCGCCTCAGAGACGATGCTAAGCGAGTCGGGAGAAGGCCAGCATGAGCCGCGGGACTGGCTTTGCCAGACCGCAGGCGGACGGCCCCCTCGGGGGGCAGCGACCCACACGCAGTGGGGAAACGTGGGGGCTACATTCATATGCCTACGCTCTTGAACAATACGGCGAACAATGCGTCAACAAGAATTACCACCGTGATCGACGTCACAACTGACGCCGTGGTGCCCTGCCCCAGGCTTTCGGTGTTGGGTTTGACGCGCAGGCCGTAGTGGCAGCCGACCAGCGCAATCAACACCCCGAACACAACGGATTTGGCCGTGGCCAGCGTGAGATTGGCCACGTCCACCGCGGCCGGCAGCGAATTGATGAAGTAGGACGGCGTGACGTCCATGGAAATGTCAGCGGCCAGCATGCCGCCCAGCAACGCCGCGATGGTGGTCCACACGCTGATGAGCGGCATCACCACGGCCAGCGCCAGCGCGCGCGGCATGACCAGGCGAAAGCCCCGCGCGATGCCCATGACGCGCATGGCGTCGAGCTCTTCGGTGACCCGCATGACACCGATCTGCGCGGTGATGGCCGAACCGCTGCGCCCGGCGATCAGGATGGCGGCCAGCACCGGGCCGAGTTCGCGGATCAACGAGATGCCCAGGATGTTCACGATGAAGGCGTCGGCGCCGAACTGCCGCAGCTGCTGCGAAATCAGGTAGGCCAGCACCACGCCAATCAAAAACCCCACCAGCGCGGTGATGGGCAAGGCGGTGGCGCCGATATGAAACAGGTGGCCCGACAGGTCACGCCAGGGACCTTCCTGCGGATGCCTGAAAAGCCGGATGATGTCGAGCAGCAGCTGCCCGATCAGGCGGACCAGACCTTTGAGGTGGTCGACCAGGCGCAGCACCCTTGTGCCGAGCAGGATAAAGGGCTCGGTCCAGTCGGGCTTGCGGGGTTTCGGCGGATCCGCACTGAACTTGGCGACGGTTTCGAGCACCGCGCGCTGGCTCGCATGCACTTGCAGTTGCGCAGGCCAGTCGCGCCCCCAATGGTTCCACAGCACCTGCGCCCCCAGGTGGTCAAGCTTTTCGAGCGGCTCCAGATTCCAGCCGGCCGATTGGGCTGCGTCGCCCTGCAGGGCTTGCAGTTGCGCCGTCAAACCTTGCCAGACTTCCTGGGCCGTGAGGCCGGCTGCCGTCCAGGCACCGCGAACGACAAACAGCCGGCCTTGCGGCGTGTCCTGCTGTTCGATGCGGGGCGTGGATTCTTCCATGTGCATTCGGTAAAGGCGTCCGGTGGTGCCCGGCGCTTGCCGGCAGTCTGCAATGACGGGCGGCGCCCGATTTGCAAAACAGTCATGGTAACTGCAGGAAACACAAATACACAGCCCAAAAACGCGCTATCGCCTTGGTCCTACAACCCGCCGGGACCCCGTGCCGGAAGGAAAGGCCAGCGGGTAATCCCCGCCGCAGGGATGGCGCCGTTTTTGCCACAATCGAACCACTGCCGCGCGGTCAGCCTCGCGTTAGGCTGGGATGGCAGGATGGGAGCCTGCGGCGAAGGAACACTGAAGGAACACTGCCAAAACAGCACGGCTACCCGGCCCCTCAAAAACACACGGCTGAAAGCCAAGAGACAAAACATCCATGCAAGACGACAGCCAGGTCTTTGACTACATCATCGTCGGCGCAGGCACGGCAGGTTGCCTGCTGGCCAACCGGCTGAGCGCCGATGCGTCCAAGCGTGTCTTGCTCATTGAGGCTGGCCGCAAGGACGACTACCACTGGATCCACATCCCGGTAGGCTACCTGCACTGCATCGGCAACCCGCGCACCGACTGGCTCTACAACACCGAGCCGGACGCCGGCCTCAACGGGCGGGCACTGCGCTACCCTCGCGGCAAGACGCTGGGCGGCTGCTCCAGCATCAACGGCATGATCTACATGCGTGGCCAGGCACGCGACTACGACCAGTGGGCCCAGCTGACGGGCGACATGGCCTGGCGATGGGACAACGCGTTGCCGCATTTCAAGCTGCACGAAGACCACCACAAGGGTGCCAACGCGATGCACGGTGCGCGCGGCGTGGCACCCGAGCTCATGCAGGACAAGAGCCAGCCCTACCAGAAGCTGCTGCGCCACCACAATTCGGGCGGCGAATGGCGCGTCGAGAAACAGCGCCTGCGCTGGGACATCCTCGATGCATTTGCCGAAGCGGCGCAACAAGCCGGGATCCCGGCGACTTCCGACTTCAACCGGGGTGACAACGAGGGCGTCGGCTACTTTGAGGTCAACCAGAAAAAAGGCTGGCGCTGGAACACCGCCAAGGCCTTTCTGCGTCCCGCCTGCTATGCCCGGCCCAATTTTGAGCTGTGGAACAACGCCCAGGTGTGCAAGCTGGTGGTTCAAACGCAGGCCGATGGCAGCCAGCGCTGCACCGGCGTGGAAGTGTGGGCCGGCGACGAGCGGGTGACGGCGCATTCGACACGCGACTCGGGGCACATGGGAGAGGTCATTTTGTGCGCAGGCAGCATCGGCTCGCCGCAAATCCTGCAGCTTTCAGGCATTGGCCCGGCCACCCTGCTGCAACAGCACGGCATTCCTGTGTTGCAGGACCTGCCCGGCGTGGGCGCCAACCTGCAGGACCATTTGCAGATCCGCTCGGTCTACAAGGTGCACGGCGACCAGCGCTGGGGGCTGTCGCTCAACACCATGGCCAACACGCTGTGGGGCAAGGCCCGCATCGGGCTGGAGTACGCATTGAAGCAGACCGGTCCCATGAGCATGGCACCGTCGCAGCTGGGCGCCTTCACGCGCTCATCGCCCGACCAGCCTTACCCCAACATCGAATACCACGTGCAGCCGCTGTCGCTGGACGCTTTCGGCGAGCCGCTGCACAGCTTCAACGCTTTCACCGCCAGCGTATGCAACCTCAACCCGACCAGCCGCGGTACCGTGCACATCAAGAGCAACCGCTTTGAGGATGCACCGGCGATTTCCCCCAACTACCTGAGCACGGCCGAAGACCGGCAGGTGGCCGCCGACTCCCTGCGCGTGACCCGCAAGATCGTCGGCCAGGACGCGCTGGCCAAATACAAACCCGAAGAATTCAAGCCCGGCGTGCAGTTCCAGACGGATGAAGAACTCACACGGCTGGCGGGCGACATTGCCACCACCATCTTCCACCCGGTGGGCACGACCAAAATGGGCAAGGAAGACGACCCCATGGCGGTGGTGGATTCGCACCTCCGGGTCCGCGGTGTTCGCGGCCTGCGCGTGGTGGATGCCGGTGTGATGCCGCTCATCACCAGCGGCAACACCAACTCGCCCACGCTCATGATTGCGGAAAAGGCCGCCGAATGGATTCAGGCTGGCATTTGAAGGCAGCGCTGTGCCGAAGCTGCCCGAATGCCTCTGGCAGTACCGCCCCTTCGAAACAGATCAAAGATAGATTTTTTGCAGAAGACGCACCAGCGTCTTCTTTTCCGCCGCGCTCAGCCGCTCGGTGGCATCTGATTCGAGGCTGGTGGCAGTGCGCTCGGCCTCCCGCATCAGCGCCTCGCCTGCCTCAGTGAGGTACAGGCCCACAGCACGGCCGTCCTGCGGGTGCGGCTTGCGGTGAACGAGCTCGCGCTTTTCCAGCGTGCCGATTTTCCCGACGAGGTTGGGCGGCAGGATGCTCAGCGCACTGCACAGCTGGCGCGAGGTGATGCCCGGGTTGTGCGTGATCAGCGACAGGATTGAAAAATCCACGTGACGGAGGTCATACACCGCCATCCGTTTCATGAACAGTTCAATGACCTTGAGCGACGCACGCGTGGCGTTGTAGCCAATCAGGGTTTCAAGGTAGGAGGTATCGACTTCTTCGACAGCGGGCGCTGGTTTGAGGGACGCTGGCATAGGTGGTCAGGAAGCTTTCGTCATCGGGCAATACGGGCCGCCGCACGGCATGCGGCCAGTCCAGCCCCGATTATGCCAAGCGGTGCCGATCCATGGTCGGGCGCCTCAGGGCGCCCGGCATCAGTCATTGGCGCCGCGTTCTGATCAGGACTCGGCGGTAAAACCGATTTTCTTGATCAGCGGCCCCCAGCGGTCGAGTTCGTGCTTCTGGCTGGTCGCCATGTCCTCTGCCGTGCCGCCGAAGGGAATCAGGCCCACCACCGTCAGCGAGTCGATGACGGACTTGTCCTTGATGGCCGCATTGATGGCCGCGTTGGCGGTGGCGATCACACCGGCCGGTGTTTTAGCCGGCGCATAAAAACCGAACCATTCCTCCACAGTCAGGTCGGCAAAACCCTGCTCGGCGAAGGTCGGAACTTCCGGCACAAAGGGTGAGCGCTGCTTGCCGGACGTTGCCAGGATGCGCAGCTTGCCTGCCTTGTGGTTGGGGATGAAGTCGCCGTGCGGTGTCACCATCGCGGCGAGCTGGCCGCCCACCACATCGGTCACGCCCGGCACGGAACCGCGGTATGGCACATGCTTGAGCTCCACCTGGTTGTTCAGGCCCAGCAGCGCGCCGATAAAGTGCGGGGTGGATCCCGCCGCGGGTGAGCCATAACTCGCATCCTTCGGGTTGGCCCTGGCCCATACCAGGAAGTCCTGAACCGTCTTCACCGAAGCCGGCACCAGCGGCCCGACCGCCAGCCCATGGTGAATCATGGAAGCAGTGCCCACGGTCACAAAATCGGCGAACGGGTCGTAGGCCAGCTTTTTGTAGATGTGCGGGTACAGCGACATGCAGGAAAACGGCGACATGGCGATGACGGAGCCGTCCGCCGGCGCCATCTTCAGCGTCTCCAGCGCGATGCGGCCGCCGGCGCCGGCCTTGGTGTCCACGATGGCGTTGTTCTTGGAATAGGCGGTGCCGCCCATCCTGTCACCGACGCGGCGCGCGCAGATGTCGCCCGCACTGCCGGCGGGGAATCCGTAAATGATCTTGACCTGCTCCAGCGGGCTCGCATGGGCAGAGAACGGGGCGAAGCCGGCGGCTGCGGTGAGCGTTGCGGCTGCCTGCACAAAATGACGGCGTGTTTGCATGAAATGTCTCCTTTTTTAATGATGTCCAACGGGTCGAAAAAACAAAACCGAAATCAAAAACTGAAAGGCAGAAACAAAAACGGAACGCCCGAAGCGTCAGCTGCACAGGGCCCGAATGTCTTGCGGCACGGCAATGGCCTTGATGCGCTCAGGATTCTCCGGACGGCGGATGCAGAAGGCCCGGGTTTCACGGCCTTCGCAGATCAGGTCATCACCGCGTTTGATCACATGCTTCTGGATGAAGACCTTGTCGCGCCATTCCTCAATGCTTGTGTGAATCTGCAGCGTCTCACCATAGACGGCAGGCTGGCTGAACCGGGTATTGATCTCGAGCAGCGGCGTGCCGATGATGCCGGTGGTCTTGACAAGCTCACGCCAGGTCGGCACGCCGCACTTGACGAAGAAGTTCAGCGACGAGGCGTCCATCCACCGCGAGAAATTGGGAAAGAACACGATCCCTGCGGGGTCGCAGTCGCCAAACGCAACGCAAACTTCGTAAACAACGGTCTTGCTCACGCTGTTCACCTTGGCGCCATGCGCAATGCGCCATCCAGCCGGATGACTTCACCGTTGAGATGGTCGTTGGCCACGATGTGCGCGGCCAGCTGGGCAAACTCTTCGGGCTTGCCCAGGCGCTGCGGAAAAGGAATACTGGCGGCCAGCGAAGCCTGCACCGCTTCGGGCAATTGCTGCATCAGCGGCGTCGCGAACAGGCCCGGCGCCACTGTACAGACGCGGATGCCGTGCTGCGCCAGGTCGCGCGCCATCGGCAGTGTCATGCCGACCAGGCCGCCCTTGGAGGCGCTGTAAGCCTGCTGGCCCACCTGGCCGTCAAAGGCCGCCACCGAGGCCGTGAACATCATGACGCCGCGCTGGCCGTCTTCCAGCGCGGGCAGTTTGGCGCAGGCGGCCGCAAACAGGCGGCTGGCGTTGTAGGTCCCCACCAGGTTGATGGTGACGACTTTGGCGAAGTCTTCGAGCGGCGCGGGGCTGCCGTCTTTGGCCACCACGCGCCTGGCCGAGCCGATGCCGGCAATGTTCATCAGGATGCGGGCAGGGCCATGCGCGGCTGCGGCCTTTTCCAGCGCGGCTGCGAGGCTGGCGCTGTCGGTGATGTCGCACTGGCACGCCACTGCAGTGCCGCTTCCGTGCGTAGCGCAAATGTCGGCCGCGACTTTTTCCGCACCGGCGAGATTCACGTCCAGCACGGCAACCCTGGCGCCCAGGCGTGCCAACTCGCGGGCAGTGGCTTCGCCCAGCCCCGAGCCGCCCCCCGTTACCAGCGCCGCAAGTCCTTCAATCTTCATGCCTTGTCTCCAGATCGGTTGCTATTATTTTTATAGCCGCTTGCGCTCGTCCGTTGTGCGCTGCAGCCACTATTTACTCAAGAAACTCTGCCCCCTCGGGGTTTTCAAGCAACAGGGCAATGCCCTGCCCGCCGCCCACGCATGCGGATGCAATGCCGTAACGCACACCCGCGCGTTGCATTTCACGCGCGACGGTGACCGTCAGGCGGACACCGGTGACCGCCAGCGGGTGACCCATCGCGATGGCGCCGCCATTGACATTGAGCTTGCGCAGATCGAGGTTCAGTTCACGCGCCACTGCCAGCGTTTGCGCGCCCTGGGCTTCGTTGATCTCGAAGCGGCCGATCTGGTCCAGCGTCAGGCCGCAGCGCTCCAGCAGCAGGCGAATCGCCGGCGCGGGGCCTATGCCCATGATTTCAGGCGGCACACCCACCACCGCGGCAGCCACGACACGTGCCAGCGGTTTTTTTCCATGCGCTTTCACGTACTCGCCCGAAGCCACCACGGCAGCAGCTGCCGCATCCACCAGCGCTGCACTGTTGCCGCCGGTCTGCACCCCGCCGGCGTGAACCACCCGGAGTTTGGCCAGGACCTCGACAGGGGACAAACGTGCGTGGGTGTCCTGTGCGACTTCCGTGACTTTGCCCTGCAGGCGTATGCCGCGCGTGGCGTAGCCGGCGAGTTCAAATTCTTCCGTGACCACCGGCACAATTTCACCGGCGTGAAAACCCGCCTCGCGGGCCGCCACGGCTTTGGCGAACGAGCTGGAGGCAAATTCATCGACGGCTTCCCGCGTGATTCCGTATTTCTTCGCCAGGTTTTCCGCGGTCTGGATCATGTCGATGCCGGCTGCGGAGTCCTTCAGGGCCTCCCACATGAAGTCCTTGAAGCCGACGGGTGCACCCAGCTTGAAGCCGGTGCGGTGTTCGAAGGCGGCGATCGGATTGCGCGTCATGCTCTCGGCGCCGACGACCAGCGCCACGCTGGCGGCTCCGCTCTGGATCTGCTCACCGGCCTGGCGGAACAATTCGAAGCCGGTGCCGCAGATGCGCTGCACCATGATGGCCGGCACCTCCACAGGCACCCCGGCGTAAAGGCCGATATGGCGCGGCAGCATGAACTGCTCGAAATCGCCCGGCGCCATGTTGCCGGCAATCACCGAATCGATATCGCTGCCACTGACACCGGAGCGCTGGAGCACGGCGCGTGCCGCCTTGATGCCGAGGTCGGTGGGGGAGATATGGCCAATGGCGCCACAGTAGTCGACCATGGGCGTGCGGATGCCGTCGAGCATCCAGACGTCTTGGAAAGCGGAGAAAAATCCTTTGGATGGCATGGTGCTTGTGCGTCGGGTTTTATGGTGCGGGTTTGACGATGGGGTGCGCCGTGTCGTCGTGCAGGGCTACCACCAAAGCTTCGCGGTGCGTCAGCACGGCGCGCTGGTTGATGGAGCCTTTGTCGGTGACTTCACCCTTGTCGAATGAGGGCGGCTCATGCATCAGGTGCAGGCGCCGGATGCAGCTGGCGCTGCCGGTCGCGCCCTCTGCGAGCTTGTTCATCATCTCCTGAAAGTGCGCCACCACCTGCGGGCTTTCAACGGCCTGGCGCAGCGGCGCATCGGGCGGCAGTCCGGCCAGCGTGCGCACGGCGGGCGTCGGGAAAACCAGTGCGCCCACTTCCTTGAGGTTGATGCCCGTGAGTACCACGTCCTGCACGTAAGGCGCTCCCGCAGCGACGATCTTTGCGCGCAGCGGGCCCACACTGACAAAGGTGCCCGTGGCCAGCTTGAAGTCCTCGGCGATGCGCCCGTCGAACTTGAGCCCGAGGTGAATGTTGCCCTCGTCAATCCATTTGACGGCGTCCCCGGTACAAAAGAAGCCCTCTTCGTCAAAGGCTGCTGCCGTCTCCTGCGGTGCGCGCCAGTAGCCGGGCGTGATGTTGGGGCCCTTGTAGCGCACCTCGGTCTTGCCGTCGGTGTCCACCAGCTTGAGCTCGATGCCGGGCGCGGGCACGCCGAGGTCGCCGGCTTTCACGTTAGGGTTGGTCACGAAGATGGCGAACGGCGCGGACTCGGTCATGCCCAGGCCAGTCGCCATGACAATGCGCTCGCCCACTTCCTTTTCCTCGGACTCGTACAAGCTGTCCCACACGGGCTGGGCCAGCGCAGCGCCGGCATAAAAAAACATCTTCACGCGCGACAGCAGCTTGCGCCGCAGCTCCGCGTCCGCCTTCATGGCATGGGCGATGGCCTCAAAGCCGGTGGGCACGTTGAAGTAGACCGTGGGAGCAATTTCGCGCAGGTTGCGCAGGGTTTCGTGCATCAGCGCTGGGGTCGGTTTGCCGTCGTCGATGTAGAGCGTTCCGCCGTGGAACACCACCATGCCGAAGTTGTGGTTGCCGCCGAAGGTGTGGTTCCAGGGGAGCCAGTCGACCAGCACCGGTGGCTCGTCCTGCAGCACCGGCATGGATTGCGCCATTTGCTGCTGGTTGGCACACCACATGCGCTGGGTATTGATCACCGCCTTGGGCATCTTGGTGGAGCCGCTGGTGAACAGGAATTTCACGATCGTGTCCGGCCCCGTGGCCTGCATGGCGCGGTCTACGGCATCCGTGGCCGGCGTTGCAGCCAGTTCGGCAAACGCCGTGGTGGCGCGCCCTTCGACCTGCCCGGTAGCCAGCACCACCTCGACGTCGTCGCCGATGGCTGCGTTGATGGCCCTGGCGTAGCGGGCGCCGTCGGCGGCAAACACCAGGCCCGGCGTCACGGTCTTGAGCACGTGGCGCAGCTTGTCGTAGTCCTGACTGACCAGACTGTAGGGCGGAGACGTCGGTACAAAGGGCACGCCGGCCAGCATGCAACCCAGCGCCAGCAACGCATGCTCCAGGTCGTTTTCCGACAGGATGACCACCGGGCGTTCGGCACTCAGGCCCCGGTCAATCAGTCCCTGCGCGATGTTGCGGGCCGAGACCCAAGCTTCGGCATAGGTCACATGCCGCCAGTCGCCTGTTTTGCCGTCGGCCAGCTTTTCACGCCGCGCCATGAAGGTGCGGCCGGGTACGCTCTGCGCCCAATGCTGCAGGCGGTCGGTGATACGGGTCGGGAAGGCTTGCAGGGCCTGGTCTGCGCGCAGGTAGCGCACGCCGGGTACGCCGTCGCGCAGGACCACACGGGTCACGCCAAAGGCCATGGGACGAAATTTCGGGGCGCTCATGGTTGTCTCTTCTGTTTTGTCTTCTGTCTTTTTTCTGGATGTCTCTCTCGCCTGCCCGCCCGGCCTGGTCAGCCCTTCTGGACCTTGCGGGCCTTGCCGTCCAGGAAGTCTTTCACTCGGCTCTTGGCTTCGGGTGCGCTTTGCGCCACTGCGGCCATCAGGGCCTCGGTGAAGAACCCCTGGTCTGCCGGTTGCTCGGCAATGCGCGGCAACGCATGCATCAGGGCGTAGTTGGTCAGCGGTGCGTTTTCTGCCACGCGAGTGGCCAGTTCAAGGGCTTTGGCGAAAGCCTGGCCCTCGGGCACCAGGTATTGCGCGATGCCTATGCGCTCACCGTCCACCGCGTTGTAGACACGGCCGGTCAGCATCATGTCGGTCATCCGTGCGGCGCCGATCAGCCGCGGGATGCGCACCGCACCGCCACCACCGACAAAGATGCCGCGCGAGCCTTCGGGCAGCGCGTAGAAAGCGCTTTCGTCGGCAACCCGGATATGGCAGGCACTTGCCAGCTCCAGCCCGCCGCCGACCACGGCACCGTGCAGGGCCGCGATCACGGGCACCGGGCCGTACTGCACCCGCTCCAGCGCTGCATGCCACATGCGCGAATGGTGCAGGCCCTGGCTGGCGTCACGCTCCTTGAGTTCGCTCAGGTCCAGGCCCGCGCAGAAGTGGTCACCCTCGCCGCAAAGCACGGCGGCTTTTGTTTCGGAAGGGAGGCTTTCGAACAGGTTACGCAGTGCCAGGATCAGGGCGTCACCCAGGGCGTTGCGTTTGGCGGGGCGCGCCAGGCGGACCACGGCGACATTGCCGTGCATTTCGAGATGAAGGTATTTTGGGGTCATGTGAAGTGTGTTTCCGGAAACCAATTATGGTTATGAATAATAACTATTACAACGTGATTAGGCCTTTTTTTTCTAGTGAAAACCCTAGGGCGTACCAAGGCATGTTTGCACGGCGGACTCACCGGCCCGCAAGGCAATCTGCAGGAGGAAAACCTGGATGAAGGATGGCTTTCCCCGCAGGGGATGAAGAAAATTGTGTCGCCCGGCAGACGGCGATTCGGCACACTGGGGGTGTGCCACTGCTGACGCTGGTGCGCTTGTGGTCAGTCAGCCGCGGCGCTGCGGCAAAGCCTGGGGCCGGCAACAGTCAGCAAAAGGCTGGCTCAAATATTGAGCCACTTCAGCAGCTCGCGCATGCGGGCTTCCGACGTGGTGTCGAACTGCTCGATGCCGATGCGCTTGAGCACGTCCTTGCCGGCATCGCTGGCGGGCAGCGCCAGCAATTCCTCCTGGATCGCCTTGAGCTGTTCGGGCTTGACGCGTTTATGGGCCACCAGCGGAAAGTAAGGCTGCGCCACGCTCTTGTGCAGGATGCGGCCGCCGTCTTTTTCCCATTTTTTGCCGATGCCCGAGTAGGAAGCAACACCGCCCACATCGGCAAACTTGTTGTCCAGGTAGAACCCGACGGCAGCCTGTTCGCGCACGAACTGCACGTTTTCCTTGTCCACCAGGATGCCTTTGTCCCTGAGCTCTGCGGCACAGAAGCGGGACATATAGGCGATTTGCTCGGGCAAGGCAATCCGCTTGCCCTTGACGTCGTCGATGGTCTTGAGGGCCGAGCCCTTGGGCGCAATGATGAAGCACTGTCCGTCAGGCTTGGTGCTGGCGATATAGCTGTAACCGTAGTCGCGCATGCCGCGCGCCGGGTAGTCGCTCGGGCGCGCCATCACCAGGTCGAAACGGCCGGTCTGCATGCCTTCTTCCAGCTGCTTGAATTCGCGCGCAAACACCACGCTGACCTTGGCCTTCATGGCCTTGCCGATCACCTCGGCCAGCCCCTGGTATTTGGCAATCACCTGGGCGTGGTCCAGCCCGCCCGAAGTGCCTTCGCTGATGCCCAGTATCAGCTGCTGGGCCTGCGCCTGGGCATTTGCCGTGCCCATACAAAACTGGCTGCACGCCAGCACCAAGGCCCCCAATATCCAACTCCTCAGCATAAGCCCCTCCTTATATATAGAGCTCACGCATGCTACTGCGTGTGTCCGGCGCTGGCTAGCGCAATTTACCCCTGTCAACTTTTTCCACCATCCTCATGACATGGTGGGTGCCCGCCTGCATTTACACCCCGATGACACAATCGGAAGATGCCGCAGACCACCACCGCAGAACCGGCTTTGCCGGGCTGCAGGTGTTGCCACCCTGAGGGGGGTTCCGGCTACACGCAGTGAGCCGAGACAGGGGCTACAAGTTATCGCAGGCCCTTCACATAGCGCGGCGCGTTCGGGTCGCGCTGGCGGCGCTCCCGCGGCGACTCGCCCTCGCCGAAGATGGCGCCGAATGTCGACTCGATAAAGCCTGATTCAGGATAGACCTCTTCCTCGGTATCGATCGACCGGGCGCTCTGGCGGTCGGGCACAGGCGCCGGGGCAAGCACCGGCTGGCTGCGCTCCTTCACCACTTCGGACACCAACTGCACAAGCGGCACGCGCGCCTTGGGCTCGGGGGTGGCCATGATTTCTTCCAGCCGGTCGGCCCACACCGCCAGGTCCACGTGGCCGTCTTCGGCGGCCTTTTCCCGCGCAAAACGCGCTATTTCGGCGGCGTATTCCTGGTTGCCGGCCATCCATTCGGTGTCGGTCACGCGGCCGGTTTTGCGACGCAGCAGAACATGCAGGTGGGCTGCAATGGCGATTTTTTCACTGGAAGGCATGGTGCGCTGTCCTTGAAATTGGAATCCCGTGGTCAATCAGTCAGGTGCCCAGCCGCTCGGCGTGCTGGGTAATGTCCAGGCCATCGCTTTCCGAGGCTTCGCTGACGCGCAGGCTGACGATCAGCGAGGTGACCCACAAGGCCAGCGCCGTCATGAACAGGCTGTAGAACATGACGGCGCCGGCGCCGATCGCCTGGGTCACCAGGCTGCCCTCGACACCGGAGATGGCCTTGCTGGCAAAAATGCCGGTCAGCAGCGAACCCACAATGCCGCCCACACCGTGCACGCCGAACACGTCCAGCGAATCGTCGGCGTTGAGCAGGCGCTTCAGGCCCGTAGCGCCCCAGTAACAAGCGAGCCCCGCCACAAGGCCAAACACCAGGGCCGCGCGCGGCGAGACAAAGCCCGCCGCCGGCGTGATGGCGACCAGTCCGGCGACCAGGCCCGAGCACAGTCCCAGCAGGGAAGGACGCCCGCGAACAATCCATTCGGCCGCCATCCATGAGAGCGCGCCCGCGGCCGCCGCGATGTGCGTGACGGCCATCGCGAGGCCGGCCCGGCCGTCGGAGGCCACGGCGGAGCCGGCGTTAAAGCCAAACCAGCCGACCCACAGCATGCCGGCACCGGCCATCGTCAGGCCCAGGTTGAAAGGCGTAAATGGTTCACGGCCGTAGCCGTGACGCGGCCCGAGCGCATAGGCACAGACCAGCCCGGCAATACCGGCATTGATGTGCACGACCGAGCCGCCGGCAAAGTCCAGCGCGCCCATGCGTGCCAGCCAGCCATTGGGCTCCCAGACCCAGTGGGCAATGGGGGCGTAGACGACGACGGTCCACAGCGACATGAACACCAGCATCGCGGAGAACCGCATGCGCTCCACAAACGAGCCGACCACCAGCGCGGCCGTGATGATGGCAAACGTCAGTTGGAACATGGCGTAGACCGACTCGGGAATGTTGGGCGCGATATGGCTCACGGCCACCTTCTGCGCGTCCTTCACGTAGTCCAGCCCGGTAAACCAGAGTCGCTCGGGACCACCCAGATAATGCCCAAGCGCACCTTTACCAGGCGTGAAAGCGATGGAGTAGCCCACCGCAAACCAGAGCAGGCTGACAACGGCACAGATGGCGACGACGCAGGCCATGACGTTGAGCACGCTTTTCCTGCGCACCATGCCGCCGTAGAAAAGGGCGATGCCGGGCAAGGTCATGAGCAATACCAGTGCGGTGGAGGTCATCATCCAGGCGGTGTCGGCACCATTGAGGGTCTCCACGCCGACCAGCCCTGGCTGCGTCAACGGTGCCGGGGCAGCCGCAGGAGGCACAGGAAGGGGCGCAGAGGCGGCAGCCGCCGGGGTGGCAAGAGGCGCAGCAGGAGCAGTGGCAGGTGTGGGGGACGGCGCGGCCTCCGGAGCACTGGCTGTCACTGCTGCCGCAGGGGAAGTGGCGGGAGATGCGGCGGCGGGTGCCGCAGTCTGTGCAAGGGCTTGCTGACATGCCAGGCCCAAGCATAAAGACATACCCAAAGCCAGAAATCTGTTCATATGCATACGGTGCCCGCCTGTTCATTCAACCAACAATTGGTAACAACAGGCATAAGTCGTGCCAATACTGCAGTAGCTCGTGTGATGGGGCTGCGACGGAAAATATGTACAGCAAAAGTGCGCAGCAAGGTCGTACGGCGCCCCAAAATCCGCCGCAGGCACAACGGGCAGCCCAAAGCCCAAGGGGCGGGAAACCCCCAATGCACTAGGACAGTGCGCCAGCTATATTGGATGACTTGCTGACGAGCCTAGCTGCTCGCAACGCGAGGAGCCGAGGAGACACGAGACAGTCATTAAGAAGTACACAAGCAAAGCGGCATTCCACAAGAGATGCAGATTTGCAAAAAGCGCTGGCAACCCCAGCGCTTTTTTTATGCCTCCACCCTGATGAAGTCATTCCTCAAAAACCCTCATAACCCTTGATTGACGAGCGAGAACAGCTATCTATTTGATAGCGCAACCCGATTCTGTGCGATGAGACAATCCGGGCCATGGAATTATTCATCGTCTCGTTGGCCTCCCTGCTCGCCGGTTTTGTGGACTCTATCGTCGGAGGCGGCGGGCTGATCCTGGTGCCGGCCCTGTTTGCGGTTTTCCCCACCACGCATCCGGCGACCCTGTTTGGGGTCAACAAGGGAGCTTCTGTCTGGGGCACGGCAGTCGCCACAGCCCAATATGCCCGCCGCGTGGAGCTTCGCTGGGCGGCGCTGCTGCCGGCGGCGGCTGCGGGTTTTACCGGCTCGCTGGCAGGCGCCTGGCTGGTCACCATCATCTCCCCGGGCTTCTTGCGCAAGGCCCTGCCCTTTGTGCTGCTGGCAGTGCTGCTCTATACCCTGGCCAGGAAGGAACTGGGCCGCCACCACGCGCCCCGCTTTACCGGGCATGCCGAAACCGCGGCAGCCTGCTGCATCGGGCTGGTGCTTGGGTTTTATGACGGCTTCTTCGGCCCGGGTACCGGAAGCTTCTTTGTATTTTTATTTGTGCGCTGGCTGGGTTATGACTTTTTAAACGCATCGGCTTCGGCCAAGCTGCTCAACACCGCCACCAACCTGGCGGCGCTGGCGCTCTTTGCCTGGAAGGGCCATGTCTGGTGGCATTTCGCCCTCACGATGGCGGTGGCCAACGTGGCGGGCAGCCTGCTGGGGACCCGGCTGGCCCTCAAACATGGGGCGGGTTTTGTGCGCGGGGTGTTTATCGCCGTAGTCAGCGTGCTGATCCTGAAAACCGCTTTTGACGCATTTGCGCGCTGACGACGTGCCGCCAGTTTGCTATCGATTTGATAGCTTCTTGCGCATGTCCTGTATGGGTTCTCGGCGAATTTGGCTTGAAATCCGGCCATCACCGTTCAATGACAAAATTGGTGCTCAGCCCAATAGAGGCATGCGCAAGCAGCTATCAAATCGATAGCAACGACCGGGTCAATCGGGGTTGATGCCCGCCGCCGCCATGGGCGGCGGCAGCTTGCTGAGCGCTTCCGCAATCGCCGCCGTCCTGGCCTTGGCGGCAGCGGCTGCCGCGGCGTTCGTGGGGCCGGGGGAAGCGCCTGCTGCGCCGGCCGACAGCAGGCCGGCGACGTCGGCGGCCTGGCGCGGCTTGCCGATGGGCGCTGCCGCCAGCCCCTTCTGCACCGCCACCATGTCTTCCTCGCTCGGGTACTGGCCCAGCAGCACATAGTCAAAAACACGCCGTGCAATCGGCGCCGCCACCCCGGCACCCCAGCCGGCGTTTTCCACAATCACCGCCAGCGCGATCTTGGGGTCTTCCGCCGGCGCAAATGCCATGTAAACAGCGTGGTCGCGCTGGTACTCTTCCATCTTGCTGCTGTTGTACTTGTCTTTCTGGCCGATGGTGACCGCCTGGGCTGTGCCGGTTTTGCCGCCGCTCAGGTAGCCCGCCCCGGCAAACACGCGTGCCGAGGTGCCTTCCTGGGTGACGCCAACCAGGGCCTTGCGCACGATCGCGATGTTTTCGGCCTTGTAGCCCAGGTTTTCCGGCAAGTCGGCGGGCAGCGGGTGCATCACGCGCGTCACCGGGTCCTGCGTGCCTATCACCAGCCGCGGCCGGTGCTTGACGCCGTTGTTGGCCAGCACGGCCGTGGCCTGCGCCAGCTGCAGCATGGTGAAGGTGTTGTAGCCCTGCCCGATCCCCAGCGAAATGGTTTCACCGGGGTACCACTTCTGGTGCTCCGGCCTTTTGTAGGCCTTGCGCTTCCAGTCCTGGCTGGGCAGCACGCCCGTGACCTCGCCGCTGATATCGATGCCGGTGATCTGTCCAAAGCCAAGCGGCTGCATGAAGTCGTGCATGGCGTCCACGCCGAGTTCGTTGGCCAGCGAATAAAAGTACACATTGCTGGACTTCACGATGGCGCGGTACATGTCCACCGCCCCCAGCGCAATATCGCCGTGGCTGCGGAAGACGTGGCCGCCGAAACTCCAGGAGGCGTTGTCGTTGACGATGAAGCTGGCGGAGCGCTTTCCGGTTTCCAGCGCCGCCATGGCCATGAAGGGCTTGTAGGTGGAGCCCGGCGGGTAGGTGCCGCGCAGCGCGCGGTTGAGCAGCGGCTTGTCCAGCGAATCCCGCAGGTATTGCCAGCTCTCCGTGTCGATGCCGTCCACGAACAGGTTGGGATCGAACGTCGGTTTGCTGACAAACGCCAGCACGTCGCCGGTCTTCGGGTCCATCGCCACCAGCGCGCCGCGCCGGTCGCCGAACATGTCTTCCACCAGCTTCTGCAGGCGGATGTCCAGCGACAGCATGACGGTGTTGCCGGGCGTGGCCGGGTTGCTGGCGAGCTTGCGCATGGCGCGGCCACCCGCAGAGGTCTCGACCTGCTCGACACCGGTGGTGCCGTGCAGCTGCTGCTCAAAACTCTGCTCGACGCCGAGCTTGCCGATGTAGTCGGTGCCGCGGTAGTTGCCTTCGTCTTCGCTGCCTTCGATGACTTCTTTTTCTGCCTGGTTGATGCGGCCGATGTAGCCCACCACGTGGCTGCCCAATTCGCCATAGGGGTAGCTGCGAAACAGCCTGGCCTTGATGTCCACACCCGGGAAACGGAAACGCTGCGCCGCGAACCGGGCGACTTCTTCGTCGGTCAGGCGCGTGCGTATGGGCAGCGATTCAAAACTTTTGGATTCTTCGCGCAAACGCTTGAAACGCCGCTTGTCGCGCACCTGGATGTCGACCACCTTTTCCAGCGCGGCAATGGTTTCTTCCAGGTTGTCGACCTTGGAAGGCGTGATCTCCAGCGTGTAGGCCGAATAGTTGGTGGCCAGCACAACGCCATTGCGGTCCAGGATCAAACCCCGGTTGGGCACGATGGGCACGATGGCCGTCCGGTTGCTTTCGGCCTGCTCGTTCAGGTCGGCATGGCGGTACACCTGCAAATACACCAGCCGCGCCGCCAGCA
This sequence comes from Polaromonas sp. P1_F9, assembly GCF_056405615.1. NCBI lineage: Bacteria > Pseudomonadati > Pseudomonadota > Betaproteobacteria > Burkholderiales > Comamonadaceae > Polaromonas > Polaromonas sp. P1_F9. The sequence goes on from NZ_JBFUBT010000005.1 coordinate 41,919, forward strand.
GAGAAAAAGCACACAGCACCGCAAAGCTGGCCACCAGCACCCGCGCACGAAAGCGCGACAGGTCGGCTTCTACGTTGCGAAGTTCAGTCATGGTGGTCCGACTCTACAACCGCAAAGAAGTGCCCGCAATGAGAAGGTAATACGAAGTGAGCGACCGTAGGGGCCATGTCCAGCGTGGGGGCCATCTATAGAGGTCGGTTTTGATCGGGGTCCGGCGCGCGGCGCTGCGGCACCAGCAGCAGCACGCTCACCACCGGCCACAGAACGGCCTCTATCAGCGGCGCCAGCAGCATGATCCAGCCCGGGAAAATTCCGCCGCCGATCATGCGGATCACCAGCTCCACGCCATGGGCTACCGCAAACAGCGGCAGCACCTGTACAGCCTGCGACGGCACCGTGAACCAGAGCAGGCGGCGATGGATCATGGTGGCAAAAAAGCTCAGCGCCGTATACGACAGCGCATGCTGACCGAGCAGCGAAGACTGGTGCACGTCCATGCCCAGGCCGAACATGAAAGCCACGCCGATGCCGACACGCAGCGGCTGGTGCACGTTCCAGAACACCAGCACCAGGGCCAGGAAATCGGGCATCCACGGCACGCGGCCCAAGGGCAGCATGTCCAGCAGCAGCGCAGCGATCAGGCTGCACCAGATGAAGACGGGGTTGGCCGGCAGCAGCAGCTGCTGGCCCGATGGCATGATCATTTCGAAGCCCCTTTCTTCTTGGGCGCGGGCTCGGGCGTGTCGTCGGGCCGTGGCGGAATCTGGCCGGTGCCGGGCTTGACCACGATGACGTGCCGCGCACCCGTCACGAGCGCCTGCGGTGTGCAGAAAATTTTTGCGAACGCCGATTCCGCGCGCCGCTCGATGCGGCTGATTTTGGCCACCGGCAGGCCGGCCGGGTAGACGCCGTCGACGCCGCTGGTGGTCAGCAGGTCGCCTTGCTGCACGTCCGAGTTGCTGCCCATGAAGCGCAGCTCCAGGCCGCTGCCCGAAACGGTCGGGTCGCCATAGGCCACGCTGCGCGCGCCGGTGCGCACATTGAGCACCGGAATGGCCAGGTCGCGGTCGACCAGCAAGGTCACTTCGCTGACCAGAGGATGCACGCGGGTGACCTGGCCCAGCACGCCGGCCTCGTCCAGCACCGGCGAGCCCAGGTCAACGCCCTGCGCCATGCCTTTGTCGATGATCACCTTGCGGGTGTAAGGGTCGGCCGCGTCATACAGCACCTCGGCAGCCATCACCGGGGTGCCGAGCTGTTCGCGCAGGCCCATGAGTTTGCGCAGGCGATTGTTCTCCTGCGTAAGCTGCTCGACCTGGCCGGCGCGCAGTGACTGCAGCGCGAGCTTGCGGCTGGCATCTTCGCTGCTGTTTTTTGCATCATTCAGGGTGGTGAAATATTCACCGCTGCTTTTGACGGCCCGCACCGGTTGCAGCGCCAGCCATTGCACCGGATACAGCGCAGTGGCCAGCGCGGCGCGCACCGGCTGGGTGATGCGAAAACGCGTGTCGGCCACCATCAGGAACAGCGACAGCGCACTGAAAAACACCAGCTTGGACAGCGCTGACGGCCCCTGTTTGAAAAAGGGCGGCGGGGATCTGTCGAGGGTTCCTAAAGGCATGGTTCGCTGTCAGGCTGGCCCCGCTTCATGCCCGGCGTGCAGCATGAAGTGAAGACGCTTATTCCGAGGTGAAGATGGAACCCAGGCGGTCCATGCGCTCCAGCGCAATGCCACAGCCGCGCACCACACATGTGAGCGGGTCTTCGGCCACCAGCACCGGCAGGCCGGTTTCCTCGGCCAGCAGGCGGTCCAGGTCGCGCAGCAAGGCGCCGCCGCCGGTCAGCATCATGCCGCGCTCCGCAATATCGGCGCCCAGCTCGGGCGGCGTCTGCTCCAGCGCGTTTTTGACGGCGCTGACGATGTTGTTGAGCGGGTCGGTCAGGGCTTCGAGGATTTCGTTGCTGGAGATCGTGAAGCTGCGCGGCACGCCTTCGGAGAGGTTGCGGCCCTTGACTTCCATTTCCTTGACTTCGGAGCCGGGGAAGGCCGAACCGATGCTCTTCTTGATGGCCTCGGCGGTGGGCTCGCCGATCAGCATGCCGTAGTTGCGGCGGATGTAGTTGATGATGGCTTCGTCGAAGCGGTCGCCGCCGACACGCACGCTGCCCTTGTAGACCATGCCGCCCAGCGAGATCACGCCGACTTCGGTCGTGCCGCCGCCGATGTCGACCACCATGGAGCCGCTGGCTTCCGACACGGGCAGGCCCGCGCCAATCGCCGCAGCCATCGGTTCTTCAATCAGGTACACATCGCTGGCACCGGCGCCGAGTGCGCTTTCGCGGATGGCGCGACGCTCAACCTGGGTGGAGCCGCAGGGCACACAGATGATGATGCGCGGGCTGGGCTTGAACAGGCTGCGCGGGTGCACCATCTTGATGAACTGCTTGAGCATCTGCTCGGTCACCGTGAAGTCGGCGATCACGCCGTCTTTCATCGGGCGGATGGCCTCGATGTTGCCGGGGACCTTGCCCAGCATGGCCTTGGCTTCGTGGCCGACGGCCTGGATGGTTTTTTTGCCCTGCGGGCCGCCTTCATGGCGGATGGCAACCACAGAGGGTTCATCCAGCACAATACCGCGGTCGCGTACAAAAATCAGGGTGTTGGCGGTGCCAAGGTCAATGGCCAGGTCGGTGGAGAAGTACCGACGGAATGATTCAAACATATGCAGGAGTCCGGTTGAGCATGAGCAAACTTCGTTGCTCCATCGCCTTTTTATTGATCAAGCAATTATGGGGAAGTTGAGCCAGAGGCGCTCTGAAATCTGCTTCCGGCACCTAAAAAACGCCTAAAGCCCGCATCCAACCCTGATTTCACACCAAAGGCGGGATAATAACGCATCCCCTATAGATCAATAGCTTTAGCCTGCCTGTTTTTTCAGCTTTACACCTCGTTTCAGCCCCTGTTTTCTGGTTTATTTTCTCCCGTATTTCCTTCATCCCTACCCCATGGCATTGACACCCCAAGACATCGCCCGCGTCGCCAACCTGGCGCGGCTGGAATTGCGTCCCGACGAAACCGAGCACACCCTGGCCCGACTCAACGGCTTTTTCGCCCTGGTCGAGCAGATGAAAGCCGTCAATACCGACGGGGTGGAACCTTTGGCCCATCCGGCCGCGGTGATCGGTGAAGTGGCCCTGCGCCTGCGCGAAGACGTCGCCAGCGAGCCCAACCAGCGTGAAGCCAGCCAGGTGAGTGCGCCCGCCGTGGAGCGCGGCCTTTTCCTCGTGCCCAAGGTGATCGAATGAGCGGCGCCATGAAATCTTCTTCCGCTTCTTCTGATCTCCACGACCTGGGCGTTGCCCAGCTGGCCGCCAAACTGGCCGCCCGCGAAGTCTCCAGTGTTGAAGTCACGCAGCATTTTCTGGCCCGCATCCAGCAGGAAAAGCTGGGCGCCTTCCTGGCCACCAATGCCGACGTGTCGCTGGCGCAAGCCAGAGCCGCCGACGCGCGCCTCGCCGCCGGTGAACGCACTCCCTTGCTGGGCGTGCCGCTGGCGCACAAGGACGTTTTCGTCACGCGCGACTTCCCCACGACAGCCGGCTCAAAAATCCTGGAAAACTACCGCAGCCCCTTTGATGCGACCGTGGTGGGCAAGCTCGGCGCGGCCGGCATGGTCATGCTGGGCAAGCTCAACTGCGATGAGTTCGCCATGGGTTCGGGCAACGACAACAGCGCCTACAAGCCCGTCAAAAACCCCTGGGATCTCGAACGCATTCCCGGCGGTTCCTCTGGTGGCTCTGCGGCCGCCGTAGCGGCCCGCCTGGTGCCCGCCGCGACCGGCACTGACACCGGCGGATCAATCCGCCAGCCTGCGTCGCTCACCGGCATCACCGGCATCAAGCCCACCTACGGCCGCTGCTCACGCTACGGCATGGTGGCCTTTGCCTCCAGCCTGGACCAGGCCGGCCCGATGGCGCGCAGCGCGCTCGACTGCGCCCTGCTGCTCTCGAGCATGGCCGGGCCCGACCCGGATCGCGACTCCACCTCGCTGGACCTGCCCGTCACTGACTATGCTACTGATTTGATAGCTGCCGGCGCACAATCTGCGGGCGCAAAACCGTTAAAAGGCTTGAGAATAGGGCTGCCCACGCAATTCTTCGGTGCGGGTTGCGCACCTGACGTGCTGGCCGCCGTGCGCACCGCACTGGCCGAGTACGAAAAGCTGGGTGCCACATTGATTGACGTGAGCCTGCCGCTCACCGAGCTGTCCATCCCCGTGTACTACGTGATCGCGCCGGCCGAAGCCAGCAGCAATCTGAGTCGCTTTGACGGCGTGCGCTATGGGCATCGCGCAGCAAATTACACCGACCTGAACGACATGTACAAAAAGTCACGTTCGGAAGGCTTTGGCGACGAGGCCACGCGCCGCATCATGATCGGCACCTATGTGCTGTCGCACGGTTACTACGACGCCTACTATCTCAAGGCGCAGAAAATCCGCCGCCTGATCGCGCAGGATTTCCAGACCGCTTTCACGCAGTGCGACATCATTGCAGGCCCTGTTTCGCCCACCGTGGCCTGGAAGATCGGCGAAAAGTCGGACGACCCGGTGGCCAGCTACCTCGCCGACATCTACACGCTCTCATCGAGCCTCGCCGGCCTGCCCGGCATGAGCGTGCCGGCGGGTTTCGGCACGAGCGGCATGCCCGTAGGCCTGCAGCTGATCGGCAACTACTTCAAGGAAGCGCAACTGCTGGGCGCCGCGCACCAGTTTCAGTTGGCGACCGACTGGCACCTGCGCCAGCCCCCAAGCCTCCAAGTGATTTGACATGAGCCAGACCCAACCCACCGTCAACCCTTTCGCCGAAATGCAGGCCGGTCGCCCCACCGGGCCGCTGGTGCAAGGTTACGAAGTCATCATCGGCTTTGAGACCCACACGCAGCTCACCACGCAATCGAAAATTTTCAGCCGTGCCTCCACCGCATTCGGCGCCGAGCCGAACACACAGGCCTCCGCGGTGGACTTCGCCCTGCCCGGCGCCTTGCCGGTGATGAACAAGGGTGCTGTGCAACGGGCCATCGAGTTCGGCCTGGCCGTCAATGCTCACATCGCCGAGCAAAGCGTGTTTGCGCGCAAGAATTACTTCTATCCCGATCTGCCCAAGGGCTACCAGATCAGCCAGTTCGAGATTCCAGTGGTGCAAGGCGGCAGTGTCGAGTTTTTTCTGGACGGCGAGAAACGCTCGGTGCGCCTGGTGCGCGCCCATCTTGAGGAAGACGCCGGCAAGTCCCTGCACGAAGACTTCATTGGCATGAGCGGTATCGATTTGAACCGTGCCGGCACGCCGCTTCTCGAAATCGTGACCGAGCCCGACATGCGTTCGTCCGCAGAGGCGGTGGCGTACGCCAAGGAGCTGCACAAGATCGTCACCTGGATCGGCATTTGCGACGGCAACATGCAGGAAGGCAGCTTCCGCTGCGACGCCAACGTGTCGGTGCGCAAACCCGGTGCCGAGCTGGGCACCCGCCGTGAGATCAAGAATCTGAACAGCTTCAAGTTCATGCAGCAGGCCATCGACTTCGAAGTGCGCTGGCAGATCGAACAGATTGAAGACGGCCATACGATTCAGCAGGCCACGGTGCTGTTTGATCCGGACACGGGCGAGACGCGTTCGATGCGGACCAAGGAAGATGCCGCGGACTACCGCTACTTTCCCGACCCGGATTTGCCGCCACTGGTGATCGGCCGAGACTGGGTGGAAAAGACCCGCGCCGACATGTCAGAACTGCCGCGCGTCATGGCCGCGCGTTTTGTGGCAGATTACGCCCTGCCCGAATACGACGCCGGCCAGCTCACCCAAAGCAAGGCAATAGCAGCTTATTTCGAAGCGGTGGCGACACTCAGCAAACAGCCCAAGCTGGCCAGCAACTGGGTCATGGGCGAGTTGTCGCGGCGGCTGAACAGTGAAGAGAAATCGATTGAAACTTCCGCCGTCAGCGTAGCGCAACTTGCCGCACTGATTGGCCGGATTGCGGACGGCACGGTTTCCAACAATGCGGCCAGGCAGGTGTTTGATGCGTTGTGGACCGGCGAGGGCCAGGACGTAGACGCCATCATCGAGGCCAAGGGTCTCAAGCAGATGAGCGACACCGGTGAACTCGAAAAAATCATCGACGATGTTCTTGCCGCCAACGCCAAAAACGTCGAGGAAGTTCGGTCGGGCAATGCCAAAGCCATGAACGCCCTGGTCGGCCAGGCCATGAAAGCCACCAAAGGCAAGGCCAATCCGGCCCAGGTGAACGAGTTGCTCAAAAAGAAGCTGGGCTGACCGTTCTGACGGGGTTAACAGCGGCCCACAGGCGAGCCGCTAATTTTTTGCGGCGCCAGCAACACCACTGGCCGCAATGGCAGGCACGCCGGCAACGGTCCACAGCTGCTTGAGCTTGGCCAGCTCTTCGTCAAACCGCTGGTTGACGCGTTTTTTTTCCTGCTCCTGGTCCTGGATGAATTTCTTCTGCACCAGGGCGCTGCTGTCGTTTTCCTCGATCCTGCGTTTCAGCGCAGGAGGTGCCTTGGCGGGGTCTTTCGCGTAAAACTCGAGCTCGCTGTTGATGCTCTTGCGCTGCTCGGACAGCTCCACCGTTCTTTTACTCGCAGCCTTGATGACCTCATCGATCTGGGCCAGCGCGGTGAAGCGTTCCTGGTCATGCACCTCCCGGCGCGGATAGCGCAGCAACAGGGCGCGGTCACGCCGTTTTTCCTCGGCTTCGCGTGCGCGCACTTCAGCTGCGGCCTTCTCTTTTTCCTCGAGGGCGGTGCGCTCCTGCGCGGTCAGCGACGGGCCCATCTGGCGCTTGACCAGGCCGGTGGGGCCCAGTTCCTGTTGCGTGCGGTCTATGCATTCAATGATCGGGCGATCTGCCGTGATCTTGCGGCCCTTGCCGTCAACACAGGTGTAGATGTTCTGCGCTGAAACGGGGACGGCCAGGCACATGATTGAAATACAGATGACCGTGAACAGGGTTCGCAGGAGCAATTCGAATCCTTAATTGACGCCGTATCGTTCCCGATAGGCCAGCACCGACTGGTAGTGCGCTTGCAAAGATAACGTTTCAGGAGCGCTTGCTGCCGACGTGCCCCCCTGCCTGGAGAGATACTGCAGCAAGTCGGTCAGGCGCGCAATCGCACAAACCTGCAAGCCCAACTGATTCGTTACATATTGCACAGCACTGTGGTTCACATCCACACCGTTCTCAGTGGCCTTCTCCTGCCGGTCCAGCGCCAGCGCCACAGCGTGGGGAATGGCCCCGGCCGCCCGGATGATGGCAATGGATTCGCGGGCGGCGGTGCCGGCGGACATGACGTCGTCAATGATCAGCACACGGCCCTTGACCGGAGCGCCTACCAGCGTACCGCCTTCACCGTGCTCCTTGGCTTCCTTGCGGTTGTAGGCGAACGGAAAATTGCGCCCCAGCCGCGCCAGCTCGACGGCCACCGCGGCAGCCAGCGGAATTCCCTTGTAGGCGGGCCCGAAAATCATGTCGAATTCTAGGCCGCTGCGCTTTTCTTCGGCGAGCAGGTGGCGCGCATAGAATTGCGCGAGCCGGCCCAGCTTGGCCCCGTCGTCGAACAGGCCGGCATTGAAAAAATAGGGGCTCATGCGCCCGGCCTTGGTCTTGAATTGCCCGAAGCGCAGCACGCCCGACTCGACGGCAAACTGCACGAATTCCTGTGCCAGCGCACCGTCCTTGTTGTCCTGATCGCCCTTTTCGCCAGCCGTGCTCATTTGAAAGTCCCATGTTTAAGTTAACCAGCCTCAACCTCAACGGTATCCGCTCCGCAGCCAGCAAGGGGCTGCTGGACTGGGTTGCACAATCCATGCCGGATTGTATTTGTGTGCAGGAGCTCAAAGCCCAGGCCGCCGACATGAGCGGCCGGTTCGAGGAAATCGCCGGCATGAGAGGCCATTTTCATTTCGCCGAGAAAAAAGGCTACTCCGGCGTCGGTGTGTACACGCGGCACGAACCCAGCGACGTCATCGTGGGCTACGGCTCCACCGAATTCGATGCCGAAGGACGTTATGTGGAACTGCGCTTTGACAGGCCCGGGCGCAAGCAAAGCCCCAAGCTGTCCATCATCAGCTGCTATTTCCCGAGCGGCTCTTCGGGCGAAGAACGCCAGGCCGCCAAATTCCGCTTCCTGGCCGAGTTTTATCCGCGCCTGCTGGCCCTGAAGGAAACGCGCGACTTCGTGCTGTGCGGCGACATCAATATCGCGCACCAGGAAATCGACCTGAAAAACTTCAAGGGTAATAAGAAGAACAGCGGCTTCCTGCCCGAAGAACGTGCCTGGATGACCGAGCTGCTGCGCGATGCCGAGCTGGCCAACGAAGCCGCACAGGAGCTGACAGAGCGCACAGGCCCCTCGCTCAAGGGCGGCGGCATGGTCGACGTCTACCGCAAGCTGCAGCCCGCAGCCACGGACGCGGCCTACACCTGGTGGAGCAACCGCGGCCAGGCCTATGCCAAAAACGTGGGATGGCGGCTGGACTATCACCTCGCCACCCCGGCGTTCGCCGCACTGGCCCGCAGCGAACATATCTACAAGGAACAGCGGTTTTCAGACCACGCCCCCATGAGCGTGGACTATGACTTCAAGCTATAACCCCCGCCCAGGCTCACTACGTGTAGCCTGTCCCCCCCTTCCAGGGGGCAGCGCCTGGGGCCGGCGAAGCCGGACCCTCGGCCCTTGCTGGTGAAATACTCCCACTGCATACGCCCTGGATCTTCAAGCCAGTATGAGCCGCGGGACTGGCTTTGCCAGACCGCAGGCGGGCGGCCCCCTCGGGGGGCAAGGAGTTACACGCAGTGAACGACTGTGGGGGCTCTACTGCCCGGCCCAGATGCGCTGGATCTGGGTCGACAGCTCCATCGGGTCAAACGGCTTGGGAATCACCTCCATGGCGCCCAGGCCCTTGTACACCGCGACCTCCGCAGCCTGCACCTTCGCAGTCATGAAAATCACCGGCGTGTCGGCCGTTGCCGGCAATGCCCGAAGACCTTTGAGCGTGCTGGGCCCGTCCATGCCGGGCATCATCACGTCCAGCAGCAACAGGTCGGCCCCGGCGCCCGGTGCGGCATCCAACGCCTCCTGGCCCGAAGCGCAGGCGATAACGGTAAAACCGCCTACGGCTTCCAGCGCCATCTGCGCAACCATACGAATGTCGGGTTCGTCTTCGACATACAAGATACGGGTCAGTGGTTTGGTCATGGCTTAGCTCAGGGGTTGGGATTGGGTAGGGCGGGAGTCGGCTGGAATCTGAAGCACACGCTGGATTGTATTGAGCAGTTCGGTATTGGAAGTATGGGCCTTGACCAGTACCGCATCGGCCTGCTTGCCATCCGCCGGGTTTACGTCGCCGGCCGAGAATACGATCACCGGCGGGCGCGGATCCAGGGCGTCGATATCCTCGAACAGGTCCCAGCCCGAATGGCTGCCGAGCGACAGGTCCAGCAGGATCAGGTCGAATGAATGCTGGCGCAGAAGCGCGCGAGCCTCGTCCAGCGTTGTGGCAAATTCGAAGGTCGCAAAATCCTGTGCAATGGCGGCCGTGATTTGCTGGATATCCTGGTCGTCTTCGACATGCAGAACGCGCGGTTTGCCTTCATCCACGCTGACAACGGCCCGTCGCAAGCTGTGAATAAGCAACCGCTCGTCAATGGGTTTCTTCAGCCAGTCCGACACCGTGTGCGGCTTGCGGTTGAACTGCAACTGCCCCTGCTCGGCCATGGCCGAGATCACCACAACAGGCAGGTGGCGGGTTCTTTCGTCCTCCCGCAGCTGGCCGATAAAGGCCACGCCGTTTTGCCCAGGCAGTTTCAGGTCTACCGTCACCGCATCGTAGCTATTGGCCGCCAGGCAAGCCAGCGCCTGCTCCGCGCTGTGTGTCATGTCGGAGTCGAAACCGGCCTTGCTCAGCATCATGCTGATCAGCCTGGCTACGTCGGGATCACCTTCGCAGATCAGGATGCGGGGCCGGGTTGAAACAGCCGGCTGTATCCGCACGGGCTGCAGCAGTGGCACCGGGTTCGTCCATTCCGGCACCTCAAAAAAGAAGGTGGTTCCCACGCCTTCCGCACTGCTGAAGCCAATCGTGCCGTCCATCTTCTCCACCAGCGCGCGGGAAATATTCAGGCCGAGGCCGGTTCCCCCCTTTTGCCGGGTGTCGGAAGAATCCGCCTGCGAGAATTTCTGGAAAATGCGCCCGTGGAACTCTTCGGGAATGCCGGGGCCGACATCAATCACTTCGACCCGAACGCGCTGCGCCGACCGTGACAGCCTGACCTCCACCGGGCTGCCCGGTGGCGAAAATTTGACCGCGTTGGACAGAAGATTGGTCAAAACCTGGGTCATGCGGTCAGCGTCGATCCGTGCCTGCAGGGCGACGTCAGGCGCCCGCAACACGAGATCTACCCGGTGCTGGCTGGCAAATCCCTCATTGGCGACCAGCGCCTGCTGCACCAGTTGCCGCAGGTCCACCACCTGCAGGTCCAGGCGCAATTTGCCGGACTCGATTTTTTCACTGTCCAGGATGTCGTTGATCAGCCGGATCAGTCGTTCACAGTTGCTTTGGGCAATGCCCACCAGGTTCTTCACCGCCGCAGGCAGCTCACCGGCCACGCCGCCGGAAATCAGCCCCAGAGAGCCGCGTATGGACGTCAGCGGCGTGCGCAACTCATGGCTCACAGTGGACACGAATTCGGTCTTCATGCGGTCGATACGCCTGAGCTCGGTGATGTCCGTGCCCATTGAGAAGAACCCGATGACCTTGTCTTTGGCGGCGCCTTCGCCGTAGCGGGGGAAATACTGCATCGCGAAGTGCCTGCGGTCGCCTTGCGGCGTCACCTGGGTGCGTTCGTAACGGACCGGCTTGCCGCTCAGCACTTCTTCCACTTTCTCCCGTACGGTTTCGTAAATCTGCGGACCCAGGACTTCCGCCAGGGGGTGCCCGTCGATCTGCTCGAAGCTCAGGCCGAAAGCAGCTTCGTAAGCGCGGTTGTGAAAGCGAAAGCGCTGCTCCGTATCGAGGTAGGCAATGAGGGCCGGCACCGTATCGGTGACCTGGCGCAGCTGGGACTCACTCGCCCGCAAGGCCTTGCTGATGCGCTTGCTCTCGGTAATGTCATGCATCAACGCGGTGAAAAGGCGGCGGCCGCCGACCTGCACATCACTAAAGGACACGCTGACCATGAACTCGCTGCCATCTTTGCGCAGGGCGCGCACTTCCTGCCCGGATATCCGGAATGTTTCCGGCTGCTCGCGCATCATGGAGGTGAAATCCTTGTATTGCTGGCGAAACCGCGGCGGCACCAACTCCGACACGTCACGGCCGATCAGATCGCTTTTCTCGTACCCAAAGAGTTGCAAAGCCGCCGCGTTGGCCTCCAGAACGATGTCGTCGGACGTGGTGGTGATCACCGTTTCGACCATTCCCTCGGTAATGCTGCGGCTCATGACTTCTGTGTCGCGCAATTGCTCTTCGCCGCGTTTTCGCACGTGCTCATAGTGCTTGACCACATAGACCATCCAGGCCAGCATGCAGGCAAACAGCAGGTTTCCCGCGATGATGAAGCCCTGAGCCCACTGGGCGCTATGCTCCGCCGCGGCCTGCGCGTCACGCCACTTATGGACCTCGCGATTACGCGCGTTTTCCAGCAACCCGTCGGTGCGCAGCCTCAATTGCCGGCTGGCATCACTGCCAAGAACGGTCGCAGCGGCTTCGGGGCCGGACGCCTTGCGCGCCGCGATGGACTGGTTCGCGATCAGGGCGCGCTGGTTGATCAGTTCGTCAAACTCTACGGCCTCCTGCAGCACGTTGGCGCTGCGCATGCGTGACCTGATCGCGCGCAACTCGACCCGAGCCCGCTGGAACTCCTCCAGCTCCTGGGGGCTGCCGCTCAGAAGATACTGCCGCAATGTGGACTCGGCCGTGCGAAGGCCGGAGTCCGCACGCTCGAGCATCACCAGCGTGTCTTCCGTGCGCACCCGGGATTGCGCCGTTTCAATCAGGCGGTCGATGCCGATGTACGAGGCCGCACCCACAACCATCATCAGCACAAGGCCTGCAGCCAATGCGATTTTGATCTTGACCAGAAAAGCGTTGGAGGAAAACATGGACATTTTGTGCGATCTGATCGTAGGCGTTCACGCAGTACCGGGAAAGCGCTGCTGCAGTGCCTTAACTGCCCGTCCGACTTCGGCCTGCACCTGCGGCGAGAGCGGCTGGCCGGCACCGACATGAGGTTCTATGGCCAGTTCCAGCGCCTGGGCCGCAAGGCCGAGGTCGGCCCATCCGAAGGTTGCCGCAGATCCAGCCAGGCTGTGCGCATGGCGCTCCAGGGTTGGCAGAGTCTGTGCCAGATCGTCGCCGTTGAGGACTTGTTGCCATAAGGCCGCCACCTGCTCAAGACGGCGCGGCAACGAGCGGCTGTAGTCGGCGCGCTGCTCCTCCATAAATGCGAGCAGGGCCGGGTTGGGTTGCGTCATGGCATCCGGAAAGCTGGCGTCCGCCGTGCGCTATTTGATGCAGTGCCGTAGGAGCAACTGGCGGCCAACCCCGAAATCGCCTTGGCATGCAAGCAACGCGGGCACGCAGGTTGCCCCTGATGAAGAAGAAAGCACATGCGGCTTATCTTACGGCTCAGGTTCCAAAACACAGCGTAGGACAAGTACGAGGTTTCGCCTTGGGATGCACCCCTTCCGTCCGGATGTCATGAGTAGATCATCTGCAACGGCAGTTCACTAATTCTTGTGGATTGCTTTATGGAGTGAAGTCCGGAATTTACGTGGTAAATGAATATATTAGTATTCAATAACTGGGCGCATTGCGCGCATCAAACCGATGGATCGGCAGCCCGCCCCAGTGCGGCCACCACATCAGACTGGGTAATAATTCCCACCAGCCGCCCCTCCTCCCCGATGATGGGAATGTGGTGGTGACCGGTGCTGCCGAACAGCGGCACCAGTTCCAGCAGCCGCCGGTGCATGCCCGCCACCCGCACATTACGGGTCATGATCTGGCCAACGACTTCGGGTTTGTCGGAATAAACGCTGCGCGTGGTGCGCACCAGCTGCCTCAGCTTGGCGTCAAAGCCTTCGTACAAATCGAGTTCTGCCGCCCGCATGAAGTCTGCCTGCGTGATGATGCCTGCGATGCGGAAGCTGCGGTCCACCACCGGCAAGGCCTTGATGCGGCGCTCCCTCAGCAGGGCCCATGCCTCTTCCAGCGGAGTGCCGAATTCCACCGTGACGAGATCGCGCGACATGACGTCGGCGCAGCGGACTTCCGCCAGTTTGCGGTCGTAAGCGCGCAGCCGCGTTTCGGCCAGCAAGGTCTTGAGATCGTCGCGGCTGACGTCCAGCACCTGGTTGTAGCGCGCCAGCACGGCGTCCAGGTCCGCATCAAGCAGTTGGTCTTCTGCGGACGGCGTGGGGCCTGGGGGCGCCAGTTGCGTGTGGGGATAGGCCCGCCGCGTGGCGTTGTTATAGGCGACACCCACACCCACCAGCAACACCGAGTTGAGCATCACGGGATAAAACGCAAACAGCGGGTCGGAGACGCCGCCCAGCACCACCATCAAGGCAGTAGCGCCGCCTGGCGGGTGCAGGCAGCGCAAGGCGAGCATGAGCGCAATGGCGGTTCCCACGCCCAATGCGGCAGCGAGTTGCGCAGAGCCCAGCAGATGCATGCCGTGCACGCCCGCAATACCCGCCAGCGCCGACAACGTGTTGCCGCCCACCACATTCCAGGGCTGCGCCATCGGGCTGGCCGGCACGGCATACACCAGCACGGCGCTGGCGCCGAGCGGCGCCACCAGCCAGGGCAGGCCCGGCATCATCCGGTCAGCCAGGTGGCACAGCAGCCCTGTCACGAAAATGCCCAGCAGCGAACCGATCACAATGCGCAGCCGCTCGCGTGAGTTGATGCGGGTGCGTCCCGGCCGGAAGCCTCGCCACCAGGCGCGCGTGAAGAATGCGGCGCGCTGCGTCAACCCAGTCACCAGGGGCCAGCCCGATCAGCCGCGGGCGCGTTGATAAAGACCCTGCACCTTGGGCACATTGGCCTGCAGCTGCTGGATGCGTTCAGGACCGGAGGGATGGGTGGACAGAAAGCTCGGGCCGCCGGCACCGCCACCGGCCTGCGCCATTTTTTCCCAGAGGCTGACGGATGCCTGCGGGTTGTAGCCGCCGCGCGCGGCCAGCTCCAGTCCGACGAGGTCGGCGTCCGTCTCGTCTTCGCGGCTGAAGCGCAGCGTCAGCAGCTGGGTGCCAATGTTGGCAGCGACGTCGCCGAGCTGGCCGAGGCCCAGCAGTTGCGCACCGAGCGAGAGCAGCTGCCCGGTTCCCGCGCTTTTGGCGATGCGGGAGCGCGCATGCTCGCGCAACGCATGGGCCATTTCGTGACCCATGATCATTCCAATTTCATCGTCGGTGAGCTTGAGCTGATCGATGATGCCGGTGTAGAACGCGATCTTGCCTCCGGGCATGCAGAAGGCGTTGATCTGCTTGCTGCCGAGCAGGTTGACCTCCCAGCGCCACTGGTTGGCGCGGTCGTTCCACTGTGCGGCCTGCGGCACCAGCCGGGTGGCAATGCCGCGTATGCGCTGCAACTGGGGGTTGCCCGGCGAGGCCAGCGCCCCCTTGGACTTGGCCTCCGCCAGCAGCTTGGCATATTCCTGCGCGGCGGCGTTTTCCAGTTCCTCGGCAGGGATCAGCTTGCGCAGCCCCGACGACGGCCCGACATCAACCTGCGCGAGCAGCGGGGTGGTGACGGCCGTCGCTGCGGCGCCGCCGGCCGCCAGCAGGAACGCCCGGCGGCCAGCCCAGGCAGAGTGTTTGGCCTCGCATAAAAAGCACATGGGTGAATAATAGTCACAAATCAAGATGCCCATGTCAGACAAAACCCCCTCCTCCGAACTGCCATCACTCGCCCCTGTCGCTGCGCACAGCGCGGCATCTACGGCCCCCTCTGTGAAAGCCGCACCCAAGCCCGCCTGGCGCGATGTCTGGCACGTGTATGCCGAGGCCGCCACGCTGCGTATGCTGTTCCTGGGCTTTTCCGCCGGCCTGCCCCTGCTGCTGGTGTTTGGCACGCTGAGCTTCTGGCTGCGCGAAGCCGGCATAGACCGCACCACCATCGGCTACCTGAGCTGGGTCGGGCTGGCCTACGGCTTCAAGTGGGTGTGGGCACCGCTGGTGGACCGCATGCCCATTCCGCTGCTCACGCGCCTGCTTGGGCGCCGGCGCAGCTGGCTGCTGCTGTCGCAACTGGTCATCGTGGCGGCGCTCGTCGGCATGGCGCTGACGGACCCCAGACTGGCATTGCAACCGGTCGTGTGGTGCGCACTGGCCGTGGCATTTGGGTCGGCCACACAAGACATCGCGCTGGACGCCTACCGCATCGAGTCGGCCGACATCCAGCGCCAGGCTGCACTGGCTGCCGCCTACCAGACGGGTTACCGCATCGCGATGATCTGGGCCGGCGCCGGGGCGCTGTGGATCGCAGCGCGTGCCGAAGTCGCAGGTGACGCCGTCACTTACCAGCACGGCGCATGGCAAGTGGCCTACCTGGCCATGGCGGCGTCCATGCTGCTGGGCATGGCGACGGTGCTGCTGTCGCCCGAACCAGCGCCGCGCCCGCTGGCGCCATCACGCAACGCTGCAGAGTGGCTTAAAACCGCGCTGGTCGACCCGTTCGCCGATTTCCTGCGCCGCTACGGCAAGCAGGCGCTACTGATCCTGGCGCTGATCGCGGTCTACCGCATCAGCGACGTTGTCATGGGCATCATGGCCAACCCGTTTTATGTCGACATGGGCTACACCAAGGACGAGGTCGCTGCGGTGACCAAGATTTACGGCGTGGTGATGACGCTGGCAGGCGCCTTCGTGGGCGGTGCGCTGGCCATGCGCTTCGGCGTGATGCGCGTGCTGATGCTGGGCGCCGTGCTGAGTGCCGCCAGCAACCTGCTGTTTGCCTGGCTGGGCACGCGCGGGCACGACGTCAATGCGCTGATCTTCGTGATCTCGGCCGACAACCTCTCCAGCGGCATTGCTTCAGCCGCCTTCATCGCCTACCTGTCGAGCCTCACCAACATCAATTATTCGGCCACCCAATACGCACTTTTCAGCTCCATGATGCTGTTGCTGCCCAAGTTCCTTGCCGGTTATTCGGGCAAGTATGTGGACTCTTTTGGTTACAGCAACTTCTTCACCGCAACGGCCCTGCTGGGCCTGCCCGTGTTGCTTCTGGTGGGTTTTGCCTCAAGGCTAAAAGCACCGCAAGCCCAGAAGGAATGAGCGCAAGCAGCTATTAATTCGATAGCAAAAAAACGCGTCTGCAGCGCACCGCACAGAGAGTATGCTGGAGGTTCGCTGCGCCGGTTTACCGTAACTTTACGGTGGCTTCAAGCGGGATTGTTGCGCGCGGCGCACCATGAATTTCATTGTGATTCCACCCCACGGGGAACACCTGCACACGAGGACCAGCCATGACCCAACAGCTTTTGATGATTGAAGACGATACCCGCCTGGCCAATATGGTGGGCGAATACCTGCGCCAGTCGGGCTACGGCTTTACCCACGCTGCCGACGGCGCGGCAGGCCTGGCAGCACTGGAAGCCGCAACGCCTGACCTGGTCATCCTGGACCTGATGCTGCCCGACATGGATGGACTGGAAGTGTGCCGGCGCATCAAGGGCCAGGGCAGCGAAAACGCCAACACCGCCGTGCTGATGCTGACGGCCAAGGGCGACCCCATGGACCGCATCGTCGGCCTGGAAATTGGCGCTGACGACTACCTGCCCAAACCTTTCGAGCCGCGCGAGTTGCTGGCGCGCATCCGGGCCGTGCTGCGCCGCGGCGGCGAAACGGGTGCAGCAGCCTCCAGCGGCGGCCACAAGGTCATGCGCTTCGGCTCGCTGGAAATCGACCGCGATGCACGCACCGTGTCGGTGTCCGGCAACCCCTGCGAGCTGACGTCTTACCAGTTCGACCTGCTGGTGGCACTGGCCGAACGTGCCGGCCGCGTGCTGAGCCGCGACCAGATCATGGAAGCCGTACGCGGCCGCGAACTCGAGGCCTTTGACCGTTCCATCGACGTGCACATGGGCCGCATCCGCAGCGCCATCGAGGCCGACGCAAAAGACCCGAAACGCATTCTGACGGTGCGCGGCGTCGGCTACGTTTTTGCCAAACAGCAGGACTAAGGAGGGAAGTAGTTATGGAGCTTCTGGAAATGCAATTGTCGGGATGCAGGGCGAGGCGCCCGGAGCGCAGGACACCGGAATGCACTTGGGTGCATGAGGATTCCGAGCACCGCGCAACGACGCCATGCGCCCGAAAATTGGATTTATAGGAGTTCCATATGTGGGGACGTTTTACCTCGCACCTGTATGTGCGAATCTGGCTGGCTGTTGTCGCCACAGTCCTGGTTCTCACCTTTCTGGTGGGGGCGGCCTGGCGCCTGAGCGCCGACCCGCCGCAGCTGCCGATTCGCGAAGTCCTGGTGCACAACGACAAGGGCGAGGTCATAGGCACGGCGCAGACCAAGCCCGACCGCAAGCCCGGTGACGGCCTCGAATTTGACGTGCTGACCAAAGACGGCCAGACGCTGAACCTGGTGTTGCCGCGGCCCAAACGCCCACCCGGCAATAACCCGTGGAACCGCCCTCCGTTTGGTTTTGGCTGGATGCTGGTCGTGGTCGGCCTGGCCGTGGCGCTGGGCGCCTACCCCGTGATGCGAAGGCTGACGCTGCGGCTGGAAGCCCTGCAGCGGGGCGTGGAGCGCTGGGGCGCCGGTGATTTGTCGGCCCGCGTCAATGCCGACGGCAAGGACGAGGTGGCCTTCCTGGCCAGGCGCTTCAACCACGCGGCCGAGCGCATCGAAACCCTGATGGAGTCGCACAAATCGCTGCTGGCCAACGCGTCACATGAATTGCGCTCACCACTGGCGCGTATCCGCATGGGGCTGGAACTCATGGGCACCGACGCCGCATCGCCGCAGCGCAAGGAAATTTCCCGCAGCATCTCCGAACTCGACCAGCTGATCGACGAGATCCTGCTGGCCAGCCGCCTCGACGCCAAGCAGGCCGACGCGGAGCCTTTTGAAACCCTGGACCTCACCGGCCTGGCGGCGGAAGAATGCTCGCGCGTCAATGCGGAGTTGAGCGCCGAGCTGGGCCACGATTCCAGCGGCCCTGGCGCCGGCCTGGGCATTGACGCCGATAGCCACAGCCTGACGGTGCAGGGTTCTCCACGCCTCTTGCGCCGGCTGATCCGTAACCTGCTGGAAAATGCGCGGCGCTACAGCACCGGCGAGATCAGCCTGGAGCTGGCACAGGCCCGGGCCGGCGCAAAACAGCAGGCCGTGATCAAGGTGCACGACCGCGGCCCGGGCGTGCCCGCCGAGCAGCGGGAGCGCATTTTTGAGCCGTTTTACCGACTGCCCGGCGCCAGTGAACGCGAAGGCGGCGTGGGGCTCGGCCTGGCCCTGGTGAAGTCGATCAGCCAGCGCCATGGCGGTAGCGTTCGCTGCGAAGCCCGGCCCGGCGGCGGCGCAACTTTTGTTGTTGAATTGCCGGTTGTCCATCCATGAACGTGAAATAAATCACGAAAAATAGCCTCCAGCAACACTAACCGCGTGGTCTCCTCTATTTGGAGAATGGTCAGACAGGGTGTAATCACCGACATTTCTTTCCGTTGCTGTCACAACAATGGGTAGGGGAAAAGGGGAACTAAAAGGGACTAATAAATCAAACGTCGGTGAAACATTTCAATGATTCCCAACGACATCTTCCTCACGGAAGAAGTTTGCAACAGCCACCTCGCGGTGGCTTTTTTTTGCCTGAAAACATGGCAACGCGCCCTTTGATACGCTCAGGGATTCAGCACTCACAGGAACCCCATGAGCCTTGCCACCACACCCCCAACTCCCGCCGTCCCCCAGGGCTTCTTCCCGCTTGCCGAAGACCGGATGCCGCTGATGCCGCGGGAGGCCATGTCACCCGCGCAGCAGGCCGCTGCGGACGCACTGATCGCCGGCCCGCGCAAGGCCGTGTTTGGCCCGTTCATTCCCCTGCTGCGCAGCCCGCAGCTCATGGGCCGCATCGGCGACGTGGGGGCTTACCTGCGCTTTGAAAGCGCGCTGGACGCGCGCATCCGCGAACTCGTCACCTGCGTGGCGGCCCGCCATACCGCCAACCAGTTTGAATGGCTGATGCATGCGCCGCTGGCGGTGGCTGCGGGCGTGAGCCAGGCCACTGTGGACGCAATCGCCGACGGCAGGCAGCCGCGCGAACCGGCCGCCGACGAGGCCGTCGCGCTGGACCTCACGTTCGAAGTGCTGCGCCAGCATGGCTGCTGCGACGCCACCTACGCCGCGGCAGTGGAAACTTTCGGCGAACAGGGTGTGGTCGAGCTGGTCAGCCTCGCCGGCTATTTTGTGATGGTGTGCTGGGTGATGAACGTGGCGCGTACGCCGACCCAGGGCAAACCGGGTTTTTCACCGCTGGCGGCCTTCCCCGCCTGACAGGCCTAACTTTCCGCCCGGGGAGCCGGTGGCAGCGCCGCCAGTACCCGGTCGGCGCCCACATCGTTCAGGCAGCGCGTATGGCCCAATGGGCATTCGCGCTCGAAGCAGGGCGCGCAATCGAGCGGGGGCTGGTAGGCTGCATCGGCTTTGAGCCACAGCACAGTGGCCTTGTCGCTTAATGGCGGCGTATGCAGCGGACTGGATGAGCCGAAGATCGCCACTTGCGGCACGCCGAAGGCCGCAGCCACATGCATCAGCCCCGAGTCATTGCTGATCGTGCTCTGGCTTGCGGCGATCAGGCACAGGGCCTGTACCAGCGAGGTCTTGCCCGCGAAGTTCAGGCACGTGCCGGGCTGCGCTGCGTTCACAGGCGCGGCAATTTCTTCGCAGAGCGCAGCTTCCTTGCCGGAGCCCAGCAACACCACCGGCAAAGCCAGCCGCGCGGCGAGTTCTGAAAAGCGACGGGCGGGCCAGCGCTTGGCAGGACCGTATTCGGCACCGGGCGCAAACACGTAATAGCCGCCACGCTGCAGGCCCAGTTCAGCCAGCGCCTGCTCAATTTCAGCGGGCGCCATCTGCAGTTGCGGCCGATCTTTGTCGAGGTCCGTCCCGCCACTCAACGCTGAATAGAACGCCACCATGGGAGGCTTGTTCTTCGGGTTCTTGAGCCGGTGCGTGAGCAAGCCCACCCGCGCCTCGCCGAAATACCCAATGCGCTCCGGGATGCTGGCCAGAAAAGGCAGCAACGCGCTTTTCAACGAGTTGGGCAGCACATAGGCCTTGTCGAAACGGCCTTCGATGCGTTTGGCAATTGCACGCCGTTCGCGGAACTGCAAACCGCCGTGCGCGAAAGGGAACTCAATGACATCGGCCACCTGCGGCATCGCCCGGTAAACCGGCGCCACCCAGGGCAAGGCGCCTACCGTGAGGCGTTCGCCGCGCGCGTGCAGCCGGCGCAGCAGCGGCTCCGTCATGACGGCGTCACCAATCCACTGAGGTGCAATGACGAGCGATGCGGACATCAAAGGTGTCCAGGCCAAGGCCGCCGCGGAACCGGCTTTGCCGGGCCGCCAGCGGCGCCCCCTTGAGGGGGAGGCGGCCGCAGGCCGCTTCGGGGGGGACTAATGTCCACCAGCGCCGAAGTGTTCGCCGGCTTTCAGCGCATAAACCGTGCCGCAATACGGGCACTTGGCCTGGCCGGTGCGGGCCACGTCCAGGTAAACCTTGGGGTGGCTGTTCCAGATTTTCATGTCGGCCTGGGGGCTCGGGCAATACACGCCGCCCTGGGCGTTCAGGTCGGAAGCCAGCAGCTCGACAGAAGAAGAATGTGCGGTCATCGTGGGGGTGCTCATATTGGGACTTTCAGTCAGCGCTTCAGACCTTGGCCAGCCAGTGCGCGTACTTCGGATTGCGGCCGTTGACGATGTCAAAGAACGCGCTCTGGATTTTCTCAGTGATGGGGCCGCGTGAGCCGGCGCCGATTTCAATGCGGTCGAGTTCGCGGATCGGCGTGACTTCGGCGGCCGTGCCGGTGAAGAAGGCTTCGTCGGAGATATACACCTCGTCGCGCGTAATGCGTTTTTGCACGAGTTCCAGGCCCAGGTCCTTGCAGATGTGCAGGATGGTGTTGCGGGTGATGCCGTTGAGGGCGCCGGCCGACAGGTCGGGCGTGTAGACCACGCCGCCCTTGATCACAAAAATGTTTTCACCCGCGCCTTCGCTGACAAAGCCCGAGGCGTCGAGCAGCAACGCTTCGTCGTAGCCGTCATCCAGCGCTTCCATGTTGGCGAGGATGGAGTTGGTGTAATTGCTCACCGCCTTGGCCTGCGTCATGGTGATGTTGACGTGATGGCGCGTGTAGCTGGAGGTCTTCACGCGGATGCCGCGTTTCATGCCCTCCTCGCCCAGGTAGGCGCCCCAGGGCCAGGCTGCCACCATCAGGTGGATCTGGTTGCCCTTGGGGCTGACGCCGAGTTTTTGCGAGCCGATCCAGGTCAGCGGGCGAATGTAGCAGGACTCCAGCTTGTTCTCGCGCACGACGGCTTTCGTGGCTTCGTTGACTTGATCCTGGGTAAAAGGAATCTTCATGCGCAGAATCTTGGCGCTGTTGAAGAGGCGCTCGGTGTGCTCTTCCAGTCGGAAAATCGCCGTGCCGCCCTGGGCGTTGTAGGCCCGCACGCCTTCAAACGCGCCGCAGCCGTAATGCAGGGTGTGGCTCAGCACGTGGATCTTGGCGTCGCGCCAGTCGACCATCTGGCCGTCCATCCAGATTTTGCCGTCGCGGTCTGCCATGGAAGGAATAACTGGGGACATGGTGCTGATCCTGTGGTAAATGTCGTGGAATGGTTATGCTGTATCGGCGCCCGCCGGCAGCAATCCGGAATGCGGTGCAAGGCCGGGCAAAACCCGAAAGTCTGATTTTACGGCGCGGGCGGCGCTGCGCCCCCGGCCTCGGGCGAATCTGCGGGCGCCGGGCGGAAGAGTTCATGGTGCGACAGTTTGCCGCCCACAAAGGTGCAGGTGACATGCGACTCGGAACCGTCCGTCCAGCGGAAGATTTCGGGCTGTTCGTCCTTGGCCGACTGCAGCAGGCCCAGCGCCCGCGTCATCGCCACCACATGCAGCAATGTCATGCCGGGCCGCAGCTTGGCGTTGAGCATGACCGCACTGTCGACATAGCCGATGGGCCGGTTGGCTGCACGCTTCAAGACCTGCATCATGCGGGTGAAATGCAGCAGCACCCACATCACGAGGGCGCTGGCGGCGGCGGCTACACCGGCCCAGCCGTAAAAGCGGTACGCCAGCAAGACCCCGGCGATGCCGGCCACGGGAACAATGATTTTCTGGAAGTTCATGGCCGTATTTTCGCAGCCGCCGGGGACGCCAACGCTGCGGGGAGTGCGTAGCGGCATGAAAAAACCGCCGAAAACGGCCTGCAGGCAGCGTGGAGGGCTCTTTTTAAGCCAAAAGTGGCTGTTGCCCAATTAGGTATTGCGCCAGATGCTATGTTTTTAATAGCGCTTTGTTAACTGCCTCGTTGTGCCCAACCGGTCGCCAGCGCATACGCCCAGTCAGGGCGGCCTCGGCCAAATGCCGCCTTGGATGCCGCCATGTGGTCGTAGGGCACGGCGCGCAAGTCGACCCACCAGCCTTGCGTGGTTTTCTCCACGACCGCGTACCGCGCGTGCGGGGCGCCGTTTTCCACCACATGCGGGTGAGGATGGTCATCGTCATAAGCCTGCAGGCCGACGCTACCGGGATTGACGACAAGCAGGTTGCCGCACTGGACCATGCGCGGCACATGGGTGTGGCCGCAAAGAACCAGCGAATGCGCCTGGGGGCTCTCGTCGCCAAGCCGCAGGAAAACTTCTTCGGCCGTGGCAGGCCGGATACCCGTCGGATGCGCGTCAGGAAAACCGGGCTCCGTGGTTTCCATCCAGTAGATCAAATCGCTGCCGGGCGTTCCGTGGCACAGCAGCACGTCACCGCCCGCCAGCTCCAGGCTCGCGGGCAGCGACCTGATCCACGCCACCTGCGCCGACGTCAGCTGGCCCGCGGTATAGCCGTCGGTGCCGAGCGGGTCGAGATGCTGGCCCTGGTCCAGCAGATCCAGCACCTGCCGCTCATGGTTGCCGCGGATGGTGGTGAAGTTGCGGGCCATCAGCAGGTCCGCCGTTTCCGCGGGCTGCAGTGGGCCGCTCAGGATGTCGCCCAGGTTCACGGTCTGGTCAACGCCCTGCCCGGCAATGTCCGCCAGCACGGCCTCAAGCGCCAGCAGGTTACCGTGAATGTCGGAGATGACGGCGAGTTTCATGACCCTGATTGTGCAATGCCTCAGCTCAGGCTGCGCACCACTTCCATGGCCTCTTCCACACGCTCGACGGCGTGGATGGTGAGGCCTTCAATCGGTTTCTTGGGCGCGTTGGCCTTGGGCACCACGGCTACGCTGAAACCCAGCTTGGCGGCTTCCTTCAGGCGCTCCTGGCCGCGCGGGGCCGGGCGCACTTCTCCGGCCAACCCGACCTCGCCAAAGGCGATGAAACCCTTGGGCAACGGTTTACCGCGCAAACTGGAGGTAATCGCCAGCATCACGGCCAGGTCGGCCGCCGGCTCGCTGATGCGCACGCCGCCCACGGCGTTGACGAACACGTCCTGGTCCATGCAGGCGACGCCGGCGTGGCGGTGCAGTACCGCCAGCAGCATGGCCAGGCGGTCGCGGTCCAGGCCCACCGAGAGGCGCCGCGGGCTGGGCCCGCCGTTGTCGACCAGCGCCTGGATTTCGACCAGCATGGGGCGTGTGCCTTCCAGTGTGACCAGCACGCAGCTGCCGGGCACCGGCTCGCTGTGCTGGCTCAAAAAGATCGCACTCGGGTTGGCCACGCCCTTGAGGCCTTTCTCGGTCATGGCGAACACACCAATCTCGTTGACGGCGCCGAAACGGTTCTTGATGGCGCGCACCAGGCGAAAGCTGGAATGCGTGTCACCTTCAAAGTACAGCACCGTGTCGACCATATGCTCGAGCACGCGCGGGCCGGCGAGTGCGCCCTCCTTCGTGACGTGACCCACCAGCACAATGCACACGCCGCTGGACTTGGCGGCGCGCGTCAGGTGCGCCGCGCATTCACGCACCTGCGCGACCGAGCCTGGCGCCGACGTGAGCTGGTCGGAGTACACCGTCTGAATGGAGTCGATCACGGCAATGGCCGGCTGTGTGGCCTCCAGCGTGGCGAGAATTTTTTCAAGCTGGATTTCGGCCAGCACCTTGACCTGAGAGCCGTCCAGCCCGAGCCGGCGTGAACGCAGCGCGACCTGCGCCCCGCTTTCCTCGCCGGTCACATAAAGGGTGTTGAGCCCCGCGCGCTGCAACGAATCCAGCGCCTGCAGCAGCAGCGTCGATTTGCCGATGCCCGGGTCGCCGCCAATCAGCACCACGCCGCCTTCGACGATGCCGCCGCCCAGCACGCGGTCCAGCTCTTCGTGCCCGGTCGGCGTGCGCTCCATGTCGGTGGCTTCGATGTCGGCCAGGGCGGTCACGTCGGAGGCCTTGGCCAGCGACTGGAACTGGCTGCTGTAGCGGTTCTTGACCGGCGCACTGCTTTCCGCGGCCGACTCGATAAGCGTGTTCCAGGCGTTGCAGTGCGGGCATTTGCCCAGCCATTTAGGGCTGGTGCCGCCGCACTCGGTGCAGGTGTAAATCGTTTTGTCTTTGGCCATGCGCGATATTACTGTACAAATAACCAGCTTTTGCAATTTGGTCATGATGCGGGTTTCACTTGCCTTGCGCAACCACCGCCATGCCTCACCTGAACATTCAATACACCGCCAACCTGGATAACCTCACCGACATGAACGCCTTGTGCCACACGCTGGCCACCACACTGGTGGCCCTGCGCGGCGAGAACGACGTTACGCCGCTTTTCCCGGTGGCCGGAACGCGGGTCATGGCCTGGCCGGCGCAGCACTTTGCGGTGGCGGACGGCCAGCCCGACCGCGCCTTTATCTACCTGAACCTCCTGATCAACCCCGGCCGCAGCGAAGCCATGAAAAAGCGGGCCGGCGACGCCGTGCTGGCCAGCGCCAGCGCACACCTGGAAGCGGTGTTCGCGCAGCATGCCGTAGGCATGACACTGCAGATCGACGAGGGCACGCCCGTGTATGAAGGCAAGCGCAACAACCTCGCCGCGCATCTGGATGCCGCCTGATCCTGCACAAAACCGCATCTTGCACAACAATGGCTTTTTTGTGCCCGCCAGCGCGCCACAGCCCCCACTGATTTCACGAGGTCACACCATGAACATTTCGCGCCGTCAGCTCATCCAGTCATCCAGCGCTGCAGCACTGCTCACCGGCATCGGCCAGCGCGCCTGGGCCCAGGCCATTGACAGCACCAAGGTCATCGTCGGCTTCGCGCCCGGCGGCACCGCAGACATCGTGTCGCGCCGCGTCGCCGACAAGCTGCACCCCGGATATGCCAAGAGCGCCGTGGTGGAAAACAAGACCGGCGCGGGCGGCCAAATCGCCGTGCAGTTCGTCAAATCCGCCGCGCCCGACGGCGCTACCGTTTTGCTGACGCCCATGTCCATGCTGGGCATCTACCCGCACACCTACAAGAAACTGCCTTACGACCCGGTCGCCGACCTGACCCCGGTATCTGCCGGCGCGATCTTCGACTACGGCTTCGCCGTCGGCCCCTTGGTGCCGGCCAGCGTCAAAAACGTGCCGGACTTTCTTGTCTGGTGCAAGGCCAACCCGGGCCAGGCCAACTTCGGCTCGCCGGCCGCCGGCTCATCGCCGCACTTCATCGGCGCGCTGCTGGGCCGTGCCGGCAACGTGGATTTGCGCCACGTGGCTTTTCGCGGCACCCAGCCGGCCGTACTGGACATGGTGGGCGGGCAGATTGCCGCCGTGTCGGGCCCTACCGGCGAGTTCACCCAGCATGTCGCATCGGGCAAGTGCCGCCTGCTGTCGACCAGCGGGCCCAAGCGCAGCCGCTTTACCCCCAACACACCGACGCTGCTGGAGCAAGGCTTCAAGGACATGGCGTTCACCGAGTGGTTCGGCTTCTTCCTGCCCGCAAAAGCGCCACAGGATGTCGTGCAACGCCTGAATGCCGGCATCCGCTCCGCGCTGGCCTCACAGGACGTGATTGACGGCCTGGCGGTGTCGTACCTGGAAGCAGCGCCGACCTCGCCCGCACAGCTGGCCGCCATGCTCAAGGCCGACACCGAGCTGTGGGGCCCGCTGGTCAAAGCCGTGGGTTTTACGCCTGAGGGTTAATCCATTCGATTCACGACGCTATCAAATCAGGAGCTTCTCGCGGAGACTCTTCCTGGGCTGCAGCCATTTTTCTTCTTATAAATCAGGGTTTTGACGGATGAAAGTGTGTATTTACGGCGCTGGCGCCATTGGCGGCTGGATCGGCCACGGGCTGGCGCACGCGGGCTGTGACGTCAGCGTGGTGGCACGCGGGGCCACGCTCGATGCGCTGCAATTGCACGGGCTGCGGCTGAACCAGGGCGGCAAGATCACGTCACAAGCCGTGGCCTCCAGCGCCTCGCCGGCCGCCCTCGGCGTGCAGGACCTGGTGGTGCTGGCTGTCAAGGCGCCTTCGCTGTCCGAAGTGGTGCGCCGGATCGCGCCACTGATTGGCCCGGAAACGGTGGTACTGACCGCCATGAATGGCGTGCCCTGGTGGTTCTTGCAAGGCTTTGGCGGGACGCTTGAAGGCACCCAGTTAACCTCAGTGGACCCTGGCGGCGAGCTGGCGCAGGCCATTCCGGCAAAGCACATCGTCGGCTGCGTGGTGCATGCCAGTTGTTCGGTGGATGAGCCCGGCCAGGTGCACCACCACTTCGGCAACAAGCTCATCGTCGGCGAGCCCTCCGGCGAGACAACCGACCGGGTGCAACAACTTGCGGCCTTGCTTGAAAAAGCCGGCTTTGAAGCGCCGGTGTCCGGGCAGATCCAGAAAGACATCTGGTTCAAGCTCTGGGGCAACATGACCGCCAACCCGATCAGCGCGCTGACCGGCGCGACCATGGACCGCGTCCTGGACGATGAACTGGTAACGGGTTTTACCCACAGCGTGATGCTCGAAGCCAAGGAAATCGGCGCGCGCATCGGCATACCGATCAACCAGACCCCTGAAGAGCGCCACGTCATCACGCGCAAGCTGGGCGCCTTCAAGACATCCATGCTGCAGGACGTTGAAGCCGGCAAACCGGTCGAGCTGGACGCGCTGGTGACGGCTGTGCGCGAGCTGGGGCAATTGACGGCGGTGCCCACACCCTATACCGACGCGCTGCTGGGATTGGCCCGGTTGCAGGCGCGCGTCAAAGGCCTTTATTGATCCTTCACGGATTTCCTCTCACCACCATCTTTCAGGAGACAACATGAAACACATCGGCGTTATCGGCGCATCGGGCCTCATGGGACACGGCATTGCGCGCAACCTGCAGGCCAAGGGCTTTGACGTGAGTCTCACCGTACACCGCAACACGGAGCGCGTGGCTGACCTGCTGGCCGCCGGTGCGAAGCAGGCCGCAAGCCCCGCAGAGCTGGGCGCCTGCGACGCGGTGATCATTTGCGTGACGGGATCGCCGCAGGTCGAGGAGACCCTGCTCGGGGCCAACGGCGTACTGTCAAAGGCGCGCGCCGGGTTGATCGTGATCGACACCTCGACCAGCGAGCCCGAATCCACACGTCGCCTGGCCGCCTTGTGCGCCGAGCGCGGCGCCACCCTGGTAGACGCGCCGCTGGCGCGCACGCCAGTGGAGGCCGAGCTCGGCAAGCTCAACACCATGGTGGGCGCAGAGCAGGCCGTGTTCGACAAGATCCGCCCGGTGCTGGCCGCCTATTGCGAAAACATCTTCCACGTCGGCGGCCCCAGCGCCGGCCACGTCGTCAAGCTGCTCAACAACTTCATAGCCCAGGCCATCTGCACCGCCACGGCCGAAGCCTTCGCCGTGGGTGCGCTGGCCGGCATTGAGCCGCAAAAGCTGGTCGACGTGGTGTCCGCCGGCGCGGTCAATTCGGGCCTGTTCCAGGCCATGGCCAAGACCCTGGGCGGCGACTTTGCCGGGCTCAAATTCGAACTCGACAATGCGCGCAAGGACTTGCGCTACTACACCCACCTGGCCGAGATGGTCAAAGTGCCGTCCCTGGTCGGCGAAGCCGTGCACCAGAGCCTGGTGACGGCCAGCGCGCTGGGTTACGGCAAGGAGTTTGTTCCGGCGCTGGTGAAGGCGCAGGAAAAACTGACCGGCGCAAAAGTCGCGCCGCAATAAATCCGCTCAGCCCTTTTTGAATCCCATCATGACGACGACGTTGATCCTTGGCCGGCCGTCGTCGCCGATGCGCATGACATAGGTCGAGGCCTCCGACTCCGGCCGCGCCTGGCCCTTGGCGTCGAGGTAAGGCCAGCGTACATGGACGCAGGCCAGCTTGTCCGTCAGCCAGGTGACGGACTGGACTTCCGGCCGCGTGTCGGTGATACCCATGTCGTTGTATTGTTTGGCGGCGCCGCCGTAGAACTCTTCCACCTCTCGCAGCGTGGCGACGGCCTTGCTTCCCTGGTCCGCGACGATCAGCGCGGGGACTTCCCAGCAAGTCGCGGCGGTCTTGCCGTCGCCGCGGGTAAAAGCTTTGGCGAATGTTTCGAGCATGGACTGCACGTCCTGCTCTTTTTTGGTCTCAAACTGGCTCATGGACACTCCTTGACGCCGGCATCCCGAACGGCTGCAAGGCTTCACCGGCATGGCATCACAGCGGGCGGCGGGCGGGTTTCGAGCAGCCCCCGCTTAAAAATTAGCGGATCGCGGCAAAGGCTGGCGTCCGCCAAAACCTACACAGCGTGTGGGCCGGCGTGATGGCTCGAAAGGGGTGGGGGTTAAAGCGCCTTGGCGTAAACCACAAAACCGGATTTCTCCGCCACCTGGTCATACAAGCGCATGGCCGTGGCATTGGTTTCGTGGGTTTGCCAGTACACCCGGTCGCAGCCCGCCGCCCTGGCTCGTTCATAGACAGCCTCGATCAAGGCTTTGCCGACACCGCGGCCGCGCACAGATTCGGCCGTGAACAAGTCCTGCAGGTAGCAGACCGGAACGATGCGGGTGCTGCTGCGATGGAACAGGTAATGGGTAAGCCCCACGAGTTCGCCGTCGGCTTCGGCTACCAGCGCGTGAATCGGCTCATAGGAATCAAAGAAGCGCGACCAGGTCATGGCAGTGATCTCGCCCGCTAAAGCCGTGGGGCCGGAGCGGCCGTAGAAACTGTTATAGCCGTTCCAAAGCGGAAACCAGGCGGCGAAGTCCGATTTGCGGACGGGGCGGATGCTGGGGGAAGAAGTATTTGTCATGGGTGGCTGAATCTCAATCCGTAAATTCCACGGGCCGGGTGGTGCCGGATTTTTTGCGCACCACCACCGTGCCGGCCATCTTGTCGTGCCAGCCCTGCTTGCGCGAATCAAAAGCCACCCAGAAGAGGCCCAGGCCGAAAGGGATGGAGGAAACAAAATAGCCGAGGTAGCGGATCATCAGCTGGCCGGTGCTGGGGTGGTTTCCGGTTCTGGCGTCCACGATGCAGGCGGCAATCGCCATCTTGCCGGGCGTGGCCTGCCGCGTCACCCAGAACAGCAGCACCACGATAGCGGGCAGCACCCAGGAAATCAAAAAATCCAGGGGACCGTGGACAAAACTCGTACCTTCCCAATAAGCGTTGCCGTAAATCGTCGTGAGCAGCGGGTACAGAACGATGCCGAGAAGAAGGGTGTCAATGATGGACGCCCAGACGCGAATCCAGAAGCCTGCGTATTCCAGTTCTTGCGATGCCATGGAAAGCTCCTCGTACGTAAAAGAAGAAAGAACGTGCCGCCCCTTCAGCGCGCGTCCCGCCGGCTGATCAGCTTGATCGCCTGCGGCAGCGAGTGGGCCGCGGGGATGAAGTGATCTATCGTAGCGCCCAGCAATACGCCACACGCCAGGGCGCCCAGCATGGGCTTCCAGGTCAGGCGCACGGCGGCCGAAACCCAGCCTTCCCGCACCACGCGCACCGCAGCGCGCGCTGACACATAAGAGAAAGCCAGCTCGACGGCTACGGTCAGCAGTACTTCCCAGCCGAAGAACAGCAGCAGCAAGGATCCCGCGCCGAACAAAATGGCCGCGCCGACCAGGAAAATCGCGACGACCGGGATGACCACCACGGCGCCTTCGTCCGCGCTGCCCAGGGCATCCAACGCTCCGCCGGCCGCATCGCCCAACCCACTGACCGCGTCGGGCACACCGCCGAAATCTCCACTTGCGCCGCCGCCGCCGAAGTTGCCGCCACCGCCAGATTGCATGGGCAGCCTGGCACCGCCGCCCGAAGGCAGGTTGCCAGGCACATCAAGCAGGTCGCCCCAGTTGCCGTCGGCCTTGCCCGATTCAGCGCGCCGGTTCACCAGCAAAGCGGCCCAGCCGCGCAAAACCATCAGGTAGGCCAGGTAGCCGGCGCCCAGGGTGATCAGGTAGCGCAGCGCCAGCGAGTCCACGCCCATCACCATCTGCAGGTGGGACACCGCCCACATCATGCCCAAGGTCAGCGAACCGATGCAAAGGCCGTGCAGCCCGAGGCTGTGGCGCTGGCGCAGCTCGCGCTCCAGCCGGCCCTCGAGCACGCGGACCGAGCGCCAGTTGGAGAGATTCTTCATTCGACCTGCACGGGCACACGCTGCGCGAGCGCGCACATCAGTTCATAGCCCACAGTGCCGCCGGCGTACGCCACTTCGTCGATCGGCAGCACCGCACCGCTGGAGGCGCACCCCCACAGCGTTACCTCGGTGCCGATGCCCGCGCCGGGCACGGGAGTCAGGTCCACCGTGATCATGTCCATGCTGACGCGCCCCACCATGCGCGTGCGCACACCGTTCACCAGCACCGGCGTGCCTGTGCTGCAATGCCGCGGGTAGCCGTCGGCATAGCCGCAGGCGACGATGCCTATGCGCAGCGGACCGTCGGCCGTGAAGCGGGAGCCGTAACCCACGGTCTCGTCGGCTTTGAGCTCCTGGGTACCGATGACTTTCGATGACAGCGTCATGGTGGGCTTCAAATCCCAGTCGGCCGCGCTGTGCTCGGGGAAGTCGGGCGAGCTGCCATAAACCAGAATGCCCGGACGCACCCAGTCAGAACGCCCGGCCAGCACATCGCCGTGCCGCAAGGTGGCGGCGCTGTTGCTGAGGGTGCGCTCACCCGGCAGGTCGTGCGTCACGGCGTCGAAGGCCTTCAGCGCTGTGGCGATGCCTTTAGGGCCGTCTGCATCGGAAAAATGCGTCATCAGCGTGATCTCTTCGACCTGGGGCAACGCATTCAGGCGCGTCCACGCTGCACGGTAGCGCTCGGGCGCAAAGCCCAGCCGGTTCATGCCCGAATTCATCTTGAGGAAGACACGGTGCGGCAGCTGCGTCTTGTGGGCAGCCAGCATGTCGATCTGCTCGTTGCAGTGAATGGCATGCCACAAGCCCAGGCGGGAGCACAGCTCGAGATCCCGCGCCTCGAAGCAGCCTTCCAGCAACAGGATGGGGCCGCGCCAGTCCAGCGCGCGCAGGCGCTGCGCTTCAGCCAGGTCCAGCAGCGCAAATCCGTCGGCACTGCGCAGCGCATCAAAAACACGTTCGATGCCGTGGCCATAGGCATTGGCCTTGACGATGGCCCAGACCCGCGCATCGGGCGCGGCAGAGCGCGCGCGGGCAAGGTTGTGGGCAAGCGCTGCGGTGTGAATGGTGGCAAGAATGGGACGTGGCATGGCGCAGTAAATTGTTTTCCGGGAGCGTGGCAGGCTGACGGGCCCGTCGGGACGAAAAGCCTCTGGATGAGGTCTTTTGCATTCTGACACCGCCCCCCATGCTATAAACCGGAATCGTCTGGAGACATTCACCCATATCTTGCCGCATCAGATCCGCTGATGCATTGATGCAGTGACCACAACAGTTTAATGAAGCGCGGTTTCTACACCATCATGGCGGCCCAGTTTTTCAGCTCGCTGGCTGATAACGCGCTGTTTGTGGCCGCCGTGGAGCTGCTGAAAACCAGCGGTGCGCCCAAATGGCAGCCGGCGGCGCTGGTGCCCATGTTTGCGCTCTTTTACGTGGTGTTGGCGCCTTTTGTGGGGGCTTTTGCCGATGCGCGCCCCAAGGGCAACGTCATGTTCGTCAGCAATGCCATCAAGGTGATCGGCTGCCTGATGATGCTGTTTGGCTCCCACCCGCTGCTGGCCTATGCCATCGTCGGGCTCGGGGCGGCGGCGTATTCCCCCGCAAAATACGGCATCCTCACCGAACTCCTGCCGGCTTCGCAGCTGGTCAAGGCCAACGGCTGGATTGAAGGCTTGACGATTTCTTCCATCATCCTCGGCGTTTTGCTGGGCGGCCAGCTCGTGGGCCATTCAGTGTCGTCGCTATTGCTTTCGTTTGACTTTCCCGTCATCACCACCGGCATCGACACCGCCCCTGAAGCCGCGATTTCCGTGCTGATCCTGCTCTACATCATCGCGGCCTGGTTCAACACCCGT
The DNA here is from genome assembly GCF_056405615.1 of Polaromonas sp. P1_F9. Lineage (NCBI taxonomy): Bacteria > Pseudomonadati > Pseudomonadota > Betaproteobacteria > Burkholderiales > Comamonadaceae > Polaromonas > Polaromonas sp. P1_F9. Next base: position 74,550 of record NZ_JBFUBT010000005.1, read on the forward strand.
ATCCCCGACACCGGCGTGGAGATGCGGCCCATGCCGCGCAACAAGCTGGAACTGCTGCCCGATTTCTGGAACTGCAACTCGGCGCTGTGGCGCGACAAGCTGGGTCAGATTTCCCTGGCGACCACCACCCTGTTTTGGGGCGTGTCGGGTAATTTGCGCTACATCGTGCTGGCCTGGAGCGCGGCCGCCCTGGGTTACAGCACGACACAAGCCTCTTCCCTGGTCGGTGTGGTCGCCATCGGCACCGCCGTCGGTGCCGTGCTGGCCTCCATGCGCATGCGGCTGGACCAGGCCACCAGCGTGATGCCGCTGGGTATTGCCATGGGCCTTCTGGTCATCTTGATGAACTTCATCGGCAATGTCTGGGTGGCCGCGCCTTTCCTGATCCTGCTGGGTGGCCTGGGCGGCTTCCTGGTCGTGCCCATGAACGCGCTGCTGCAGCACCGCGGCCACAACCTGATGGGCGCGGGCCGTTCGATTGCTGTGCAGAACTTCAACGAACAGGCCTGCATTTTGAGCCTGGGGGCTTTCTACAGCCTCTCCACCGGCATGGGCCTGTCGGCCTTTGGTGCCATCACAGCCTTTGGCGTCGTAGTGGCAGGCTTCATGTGGGTGATCCAGCGCTGGCACAAGCGCAACACCGTCAAATACAAAGAGCAGGTGGACCACCTGCTGAGCATCGCCCGCAGCGATAAATCGCACTGATGCTGGCCGATGCTCCCGGTGCTCCCGTACGCGGCGGCACGTCAAAAGCCGTTCTCGCGCTCACGCTGAATGCGTTCGTCTGGGGCGTTTCGTGGTGGCCGCTGCGCCAGCTGCAAGGCCATGGCCTGCACCCGTTGTGGACCACGGCGCTGGTCTATGCGGTCGTGGTGACCGGCCTCCTGACGCTGCGCCCCACCGCCTGGCGCGGCTTTGTGGCGCACCCCCAGCTGTGGTTCCTGGCGGCGGCTTCGGGACTCACCAACGTCGGATTCAACTGGGCTGTGACAGTGGGTGACGTAGTGCGCGTGGTGCTGCTGTTTTACCTGATGCCGGCCTGGTCGGTGCTGGTGGCCTGGGTCATGCTGGGTGAAAAGCCTTCGGGCGCTTCGCTGCTGCGGCTGCTGCTAGCCATGGCTGGCGTGCTGATCGTGCTGAAGGCGCCCGAGTCGCCGTGGCCGGTGCCACAGGGCGCCGCAGACTGGCTGGCCATCATGGGGGGTTTCAGCTTTGCCGTGACCAATTCGGTACTGCGCAAATACAACCACACACCCAGCGAGTCGCGCATGCTGGCCATGTTCGGCGGCAGCGGCCTGATGGCGGCGGCTGCGGCGCTGATGGGCATGTCGCAAGCCGTGGTGCCCGCACCTGCACTAGCGGCAGCCGGCATACCGGTGGTGTTGGGGCTGGCTCTGGCCTTCATGGCCAGTAACGCCGGCCTGCAGTACGGCGCCGCGAGGCTGGCTGCAGGCACAACCGCCATCGTGATGTTGACTGAAATCCTCTTTGCCAGCCTGTCGTCCGCTGCAATGGGCGCCGCCGAGCTGACTCCTCGCGTGCTGCTGGGCGGCGGCCTGATCGTGCTGGCGGCTGTGCTGGCGGCGACAGCGCCTTCGTCCCCGGAAAGCGCAAAATCCCATTAAACAGGCCTCCACGCTTTTCGCCGCGTGTAATGCGCTGCCCCGTGGGGGCTAATTTCCCTGGGGGCTGACCGACGGGAAATTTTCAGCGACATTTAACAAGGAGACAACCATGGGCGCAGAAAAAACGGTTTACGACTTCCAGGCCAAAGACATCACGGGCAAAGACGTCGCACTCGACGCCTTCAGGGGCAAAGTGATGCTGATCGTCAATACCGCCAGCAAATGCGGCTTCACGCCGCAGTTCGCGGGGCTGGAAGAGCTGTACAAACAATACGCTGGCAAAGGCCTGGCGGTCCTGGGTTTTCCCAGCAACCAGTTTCTCTCGCAAGACCCCGGTAGCGACGACCAGATCGCCGAGTTCTGCCAGGTCAACTATGGCGTGAGCTTCCCGATGATGTCCAAGATCGACGTCAACGGCCCCGCCGCCCACCCGCTCTACCAGTGGCTGTCGGCCGAGGCGCCCGGCCTGCTGGGCATCAAGTCCATCAAATGGAACTTCACCAAGTTCCTGGTCGGCAAGGACGGGAAAGTCATACGGCGTTATGCGCCCAGCGACAAGCCGGCAGACCTGGCCAAGGACATCGAGGCTGCCCTTGCGGCTTGATTTTTCGAGAAAAAAGAGGCTGTAGCCCAATATGGACAAGCGCAGTCAGCTATTAATTTGATAGCGAATTGCGCTTACCGGGTTTTGACGGCACGCAGGAAATCCGCGAGTGTGCGGCCCGGCACATGGTCCAGCCGGTCATCCAGCATGGTGATCGCCGTCATACGGTCCAGGCGAAAGCTGCGAAAGTCCTGCCGGCTTTCGCACCAGGCCCCCAGCGTCCAGACACTGCCCCAGTAAAAACAGCCCAGCGGCCACAACACGCGCTGGCTTTCCCGCTCTTGCGCATCACGGTAACGCAGCGCGACCTTGCGACGCGCATGCACCGCTTCACGCAAAAGCTGGAGGCTGCGCTGCGTCGCCTCATCAGGATTGATCACCACGGCAAACAGCGGCACGTTCTCCGCGGCCGAGCGCGCAGCCAGCGGGAGCACCGAAAAGATCTTGCTCCAGGCCGACTCCGCATCACCTGCCATGGCTGGGTCCAGCCATGCCTGGGCCAGCCGCACCGAAGCGACCAGCGCATTGGCTTCCTTTTGCGTAAACATCAGCGGCGGCAGGTCAAAACCCGAGCCGAGCCGGTAACCCACGCCCGCCTCGCCTTCAATCGGCACGCCCTGCAGCTGCAAGTCGGCCACGTCGCGGTAGATGGTGCGTTCGGACACCTCCAGCCGCTTCGCCAGGAATTCTGCCGTGCTGAGCCGGCGGCCGCGAATCAGCTGGACAAGGTGGAAGAGACGGTCGGCGCGGCGCATGGTGAGTGGATGATAGAGCGCATAGCGCCCTCGCCACGCCTGCCATCACTCAAATAATGGCGTGGAACCGTGCACTTGAGATGCGCCCTCCAGGGCGCCCCAGTCTGCTCCCATGGCCCCTGCGATCAACCGCATGTCATGGTCGCTGACCTCGAACAGACCCAAGCGAAACTTGTAGCCCCAGTGCCGGCGGCTTTCCACAAACTCGAACTCGTCCAGCCAAGGCAGTATGGTCACCTCCCGCGCGGCCGCATAGGTCACGTCGCGGCGGAAGGGTACAAAGCCGCCGCCCATGTCGAAGGCATACGGCTCGCCGGCCTGCACCACGCCTATGGAAACAAAGCGCTGGAATTTGTCTTTGCCGCCCATGGTCAGCGCAGGCGAGTAATAGGCCACGCGATCCCCAGCCAGCACCCGTTTGAGCGGAGCGCACTTGCCATGGCAAACCTGCATGTAGCCGTTGTGCGGATCCGCGCAGCCACGCCGCGCATGTTCTGCGCCGGCGACGGCGATCCAGTTCTTGCGGCCCATTGCGGCTCAGGCCAGGGCGTGCAGGCCGACGCGGTTGCCGTCCAGGTCGGTGATATGCGCAAAAAAACCCAGGCCGGGCGGCAGCGCCTGGCGCGGCAAGGCGACCTTGCCGCCGGCCTTGACGGCGCGCGCCAGTGCGGCATCCAGGGAAGGCGAAGCATCGAGGTAAATCAACGTGCCGCCGGACGCCGGAGCAGGCGCTGTGGGGCCGGCCAGGATCGCGCCACCCACGCCCTCCTCCGCTTCATGGGGAAACACCGCGCCTTCGGACGGGCCCATGGGCTCGCGGCGCATCTTGCACTCGAGCACGGCTTCGTAAAAGGCCTGGGCTTTGTCGAGTTGGGCGCTGGGGATTTCAAACCAGGTGATGGCGTTTTTCATGAGAGGCTCCTTGTGTTGAAGAAGCCTCGATGGTGTCGGGGGGCTACTGACAACGTGGTGTCAGGAGGATGTTGGCCCCCACGCTTTTCACTTCGTGTAATGCGCTGCCCCCGAGGGGGCGCTGCGCCTGCGGCCTGGCAGAGCCAGTTCCGCGGCCCCGGCTGGTACGTGTTTAGCTCATCTCAATGCAGAATCCAGCACCTCCACCCAGTGCCGCACCGGCGTTGCCGTGCCGCTTTGCAGGTGCGTGATGCAGCCGATATTGGCTGAGATGATGGTTTCGGGTGCAGTGGCCTGCAGGTTGCCGAGCTTGCGATCGCGCAGTTGATACGCGATGTCGGGCTGCAGCACGGAGTAGGTGCCAGCCGAACCGCAGCACAGGTGCGATTCACCGGCCGCCAGCTTGACGTTAAAGCCGAGTGCGCCCATCAGCGTCTCGACCCCGCCGCGCAACTGCTGGCCGTGCTGCAGGGTGCAGGGCGGGTGGAACACCAGCGCGCCGGCCTGGGCCTTGACCTTGCCCTGCAGCTCGCCGGCCAGCTCCGGCATGAGCTCACTGAGGTCGCGCGTGAGTTTGCTGATGCGTACGGCTTTGGCCGCGTAGGCGGGATCGTCCCCGAGGAGGTGGCCGTATTCCTTGACGGTGACGCCGCAGCCCGAGGCATTCATGACGACGGCCTCAACACCGGCGCCCTCACCGGCTTCCACAAGCGGCCACCAGGCGTCGATGTTACGCCGCATCTCGTCCTTGCCGCCCTCCTGGTCATTGAGGTGGAATTTGACGGCGCCGCAGCATCCGGCTTTTTGCGCCACCACCGTTTGTATGCCGGCGGCGTCAAGCACACGCGCCGTGGCAGCATTGATGTTGGGCATCATCGCGGGCTGCACGCAGCCTTCGAGCAGAAGCACCTTGCGGGCGTGCTGGCGCGCGGGCCACTGGCCGGCAGCCTGCCTGGCCGGCACCTTGTTTTTGAGCGATGCGGGCAAGAGGCCGCGCACGGCTTGCCCGGCCTTCATGGCGGGCGCAAAAAGCGGCGACGGCAAGCCTTCCTTGAGCGCCCAGCGCAAGGCCTTTTCGCCGGCCGGGCGCGGCACGCGCTCATCAACCAGCTTGCGGCCGATGTCCACCAGATGGCCGTACTCCACACCGCTGGGGCAGGTGCTTTCGCAGTTGCGGCAGGTGAGGCACCGGTCCAGGTGCAGCTGGGTCTTGCGCGTGGGCGCTTCGCCTTCCAGCACCTGCTTGATGAGGTAGATGCGCCCGCGCGGGCCGTCAAGCTCGTCACCCAGCAATTGGTAGGTGGGGCAGGTGGCCGTGCAAAAACCGCAGTGCACACATTTGCGCAGGATGGCTTCAGCCTCCAGGCCGTCAGCGGTGTTTTTGAATTCGGGGGCGAGATGGGTTTGCATGGCGTCAGGGCCCTTCTTTCAGGGCCAGAGCGAGGGCCTTGCGCCGAGCGGCGCGCCGGAAATCCGCATACAGCGGCGGCAAGGACAAGGTCAGCAGCATGAGGGCCAGGGGCACGACCCAGATGAAGCCGACATATTTAAAGCCGGCCGCGCCGACCAGGCCGCCGGCGATGAACATGGCCAGCAAGGTGCCGAAAAGCCGCACCTTGATGCGGTTGGCGCGCACACGGGACTCCATGGAGCTGGCGGTACGGTTCCAGTAAAACATCTTGCCGAGCTCGATGCCGAGGTCGGTGATGACACCGGTCATGTGCGTGGTGCGGATCTGGGAGGACGAGATTTTGCTGACCAGCGCGTTTTGCAGGCCCATGGTGAAGGCCAGCACCAGCACGGTCAGGGGCACGGCGAACGGCGTCTGCCGGTTCAGCGTTGCGCCTAGCAGGCCGAAGACGAGCAAAAGAACGGCCTCCAGCAACAGCGGCAGCGCGAATTCACTGCGAAGGTGACGATGGCGCGCCCAATTGACCAGCACAGCTGTCACAGCTGCGCCCAGGGTGAAGGCCAGCAAAGCGCCCACCGCACCAAGCACCAGTGTCAGGTTTCCAAGGATGAGGTTGTCGGCCACGATCGAGACAAACCCCGTCATGTGCGAGGTGTACATGCTGACCAGCAGAAAGCCTCCGGCATTGACAGCTCCGGCGTTGAATGCGAGCAAGCCGCCGAGCAGGCGGTTGATGGTGGGCGTGCGGTGCTGCCCGGTGAGATGGCGCAGGCGGCGCATGAACTACCAGCCCGCCGCCATGCGGCCGCGGTTAAGGACGCCGGCGGGATCGAACTCGCGCTTGAGCTCCCGGTGGATCCGGTCCAGTGGTGGCTTTAATGCATCAAATCGGGCAGTAGCGCCTGCCGAATAAGCGCCGGCAGCTATAAAAAGAGTAGCATGACCGCCAACTTGTGCGGCGGCCGCACGCAGTGCCTCTGCCTGCCCGGCGCCTGCCCGCACCCATCGCTGGGCGCCATGCCATTCCACCAGCGGCGAATCAGGCAAATTCTGAGCAGGCGCCGTTTGCGGCAAGGACAGCCGCCACAAGTCCTGGTCGGCCTGGCGTGCCTGGAACCACGGATGCTGCTGGTTGCGGCAGGCCTGCCAATAACCGGCAGCTTCGGCGCAGCCTTGTTTCTCACCGCCCATCACTTTGCAGGCGGCTTCGACGGCGGCGACTGCGCCGCGCAATCGCAGATAGAGCGTACCAACACCGGCTTCTTTGGACCAGCAACTCGCATTAAGCGGCAAGGGTCGGCCACCCCAGGCGTTCAGCCATTCAAGCGCCTGCGCCTGGCTGCATTCAAAACGCAGGGTGGCCTCGGCAGGCGCCACCGGCAGCACCTTGAGGCTGACTTCTGTGAGTACGCCCAAGGTACCCAAGGCTCCCACCATGAGCCGTGAGACGTCATAACCCGCCACATTTTTCATGACCTGGCCGCCAAACGTGAGCGGTTCGCCGCGCCCGTTGATGAGCTGGAGGCCCAACATGTAATCACGCACTGCGCCCACGCTGGCGCGTGCCGGCCCGCTCAGGCCGCTGGCGACCATGCCGCCCACCGTGGCTTTCGCCCCTGAATCGTCAAAACGCGGCGGCTCGAAGGGCAGGCACTGGCCTTGGCCCGCCAGCAAGGCCTCGAGTTCGGCCAGCGGCGTGCCGGCGCGCGCGGTCACCACCAGTTCACTGGGTTCGTAGCTGATGACACCCGCGTACGGCGTCATGTCGAGGATGTCACCTTCCAGGCATTGGCCGTAGAAGTCCTTGGTACCGCCACCGCGAATACGCAGCGGCGTGCCGGCGGCAGCAGCGGTGCGTATCCGCCCGGTCAGGGATTCCATCACATCATCGGTGTCTGAAAGCATGGCTGGATGGTACGTGGGTATCGCGCTTGGGGCGTTGATCTTTTTGCATGCCGCCTGTTCGGTTTTTTCAGAGGGCGAAGCTCAATCCTCGAAAAAATTCACCGGCAGGCCGGGCACATCCACCCGCATCGAAAACACGCAACCCGACTCGGGATAGGCCTGCAGTTCGGCAGGGAGCCGGTTGTAGCGCGCCGTGGTGATGTAAAGCGTTTGCAGGTCGTCGCCGCCAAAACATGGCATGGTCGGGCACTGCGCGGGCACGGGAATTTCAGCCAGCAACTCTCCTGCCGGCGACAGCTTGAGAAGGCGCGCACCTTCAAACATGGCCACCCAGTAGTTGCCCTGGATGTCTACCGCGGCGCCGTCGGGCCGCCCGCCATAGCCGGGCATGCCGAACTGCCAGCCGGCTGGCTTGCCCGGCCATTGGTGGAAAACGCGGCGGTTCGCCATGGCGTTGCTGTCGGCATCCCAGTCCCAGGCATGGGTGGTGTGCGTGGGGGTGTCCGTCCAGTACACGGTTGCGGCGTCCGGCGACCAGGCCAGGCCGTTGGCGATGATGGCGCCGCCTGCCTTGCGCTCCACCGCCGGCACAAGGCTGTTGCGGCAGTCGATGGAAAAAAGCTCGGCCACGGACTTGTCCCGTGGTTCGTACATCGTGCCGGCCCAGAAGCGGCCGCGCGGATCGGCCTTGCCGTCGTTGAACCGGGTCGTGGTGGCGTCATGGCCAGCCCGCATGAGTTGCTGGAGCTCGGCACCCCACTCGCGGGCGCGATAAATGCCGTCGCGCAATGCGATCACCAGGCCGCTGCCTTGCCCCTGTGTACGGGCCGGCGCAATGCTGCCGGGCTCCGACGGCATGGCCCAGCTTTGTACCGTTCCCATAAAGACGTTGCAGCGGTGAATCTGCCGGCCTGGAATGTCAACCCAATACAGCATTTGCTCATCGGGATGCCAGAACGGCGATTCACCCAGTTCACTGGGTTGTGCAACAACGGTTTGCCATGTCATGCGACGTTCCTTGAAAGGCTAAAAAGTGGACAGGGACCCAAGGTTAGCACCGGCAGGGCCGCCGCCGGAAACGGCCCCCCCAGCCGAATCCCGGCGATCGTGCAACGCCCACAAGGCACGCGCCAAAAAAAACAGCCCACCGGCTTGCGCCAGCGGGCTGAACATCCAAAGGAGATACTCAATCAGGGGGACTGCCCTGGGGCAGCCCGAATTCGTCCGACTATTAATTAGCGGTTGTAGGCGGTCTCACCGTGCGAGGTGATGTCCAGGCCTTCGCGTTCGTCTTCTTCGCTGACGCGCAGGCCGATCGTGAGGTCAACCACCTTGTAAGCGATGAAGGAAACCACACCGGACCAGACGATGGTGACCAGCACGGCCTTGGCCTGGATCCAGACCTGGCTGGCAATGGAATAAGCGTCAGGCGTCACGGCCGTGGCGGTGACCCAGTCGCCCACAAAGCTCGGGCCGCCCAGGGCCGGCGAGTTGAACACGCCTGTGAGCAGCGCGCCCAGGATACCGCCCACGCCGTGCACGCCGAACACGTCCAGCGAATCGTCAGCGCCCAGCAGTTTCTTCAGGCCGTTCACACCCCAGAGGCAGGCGAAGCCGGCGACCAGGCCGATGATCAGGCCGCCGCCGATGCCGACGTTGCCGGCTGCGGGCGTGATGGCCACCAAGCCGGCGACAGCGCCGGACGCTGCACCCAGCATCGAGGCCTTGCCGCGCATCAGCGCTTCACCGACACACCATGCCAGCACAGCGGCAGCGGTAGCACCCAGCGTATTGATGAAGGCCAGGGCGGCGAAGCCGTTGGCTTCCAGGGCGGAGCCGGCGTTGAAGCCGAACCAACCCACCCACAGCAATGCGGCGCCAACCATGGTCAACGTGAGGCTGTGAGGGGCCATGGCTTCCTTGCCGTAGCCGATGCGCTTGCCGATGCAGAAGGCGCCAACCAGGCCGGCGACGGCGGCGTTGATATGCACCACGGTACCGCCCGCGAAATCCAGGGCGCCCATTTGCCAGAGGTAACCACCCTTGGCGCTCATGGCGTCGGCGACTTCCTTGCCGGTGTAGGCGTCAGGGCCCATCCAGAACCAGACCATGTGCGCGATAGGCGCATAGCTGAAGGTGAACCAGATGGCCATGAACAGCAGCACGGCGGAGAACTTGATGCGTTCGGCAAAAGCGCCGACGATCAGCGTGCAGGTAATGCCGGCGAAGGTGGCCTGGAAGGCGGCGAACACGATCTCGGGGATCACGACACCCTTGCTGAAGGTCGCGCCGTTGGCAAAGGTGCCCGCGACGTTGTCCCAGATGCCCTTCATGAAGAGCCGGTCGAAGCCGCCGAAGAAGGCGTTGCCTTCAGTGAAGGCCAGGCTGTAGCCATAAATAAACCATAGCACGACGATCATCGAGAAAGTCACCATGACCTGCATCAGGACCGACAGCATGTTCTTGCTGCGGACCAGACCGCCGTAGAACAGCGCCAGGCCGGGCACGGTCATCATGATGACCAGCAGCGTGGAAACCATCATCCAGGCGGTGTCGCCTTTATTGGGAACGGGCGCAGCGGCAGCCGGTGCAGAGGCTGCTGCTGCAGCGGCGGGTGCTGTCGCTGCAGCAGGCGCGGCGGCTGAAGCCGCGGCTTCAGCCGGTTTGGCTTCTGCAGCGGAAGCGGCGGGCGCAGCTGCCGGGGCCTGCGCCATCACGGCGCCGGTCATCAGCAGGCTTAATCCCAGTACAAGGGAGGCAAGTAGTTTTTTCATGTCTATGTTCTCTTCGTTTTTTGGGGTAAGCCTTACAGCGCTTCCTTGCCGGTTTCACCGGTACGGATGCGCACGACCTGCTCGAGGTTGTAAACAAAAACCTTGCCGTCGCCGATCTTGCCGGTGCGGGCGGCGCCCTCAACCGCTTCAATCACGCGATCCACCAGCTCGTCGGAGACTGCTGCTTCGATCTTGACCTTGGGCAGAAAATCGACGACATACTCGGCGCCGCGGTACAGCTCGGTATGGCCTTTCTGGCGGCCGAAGCCTTTGACCTCAGTCACAGTAATGCCTTGCACGCCAATGCCGGAAAGCGCTTCACGCACTTCGTCCAGCTTGAACGGTTTAATGATGGCCGTTACGAGTTTCATTTTCAGGTTTCCTCCAGGGATGAATAGGGAAGCAGCATCGTCAAGCACCACCTCAGCCGGATTAAGGCTTTTGTACGAGTCATTGCTGATGGAGTCTCCGTAGAAGCTCCAAAGGTTGGCAACTTGCGTGGACTTCTTAGCAGGTAACGTGCCAAAGACACTTTGCGTGAATGATCAGCCTGCCCCCGAACTTCGAGCCAACCTCCGCGGATTGCAATGAATGCGATGCACCAATAAAGGGCGTATAGACGCACAATTTTGGCGCATGAAACCGAAAAAGCATCATCAAGCTTGTCTTTAGTGCACGGTAGTCTTCCGCAACGTTCGTTTCTGGGCCGGGCCAGCACCAGGAGATTGGTGCAAGAGTGCTATGGCGGATCCCGGCACTGACACAACCAGGCAAGTGCGCAGGACGAAAGTGAGCGCCGCTATCGGCTGCGGGGCACACCTTTCCGGCGAACCGGCGGCTGGCTTCTCTCGCTAGGCGATACTCGTCTTATGTGAAGGTCTGGTGCGCCTGCAACCCGGGATGGCCTCGGGTTCAGTTGTGATGCCGCCTCTGAGGGAGGGAGTTTCGAATGAGCTTGTCTTTAGTGCGTAGCCGCGCCTTGTTGGGCCTGGAAGCAAGGCCTGTGCAGGTGGAGGTGCATCTTGCCAATGGTTTGCCCAGCTTCACGCTGGTCGGGCTTGCGGAAACAGAAGTCAAGGAAGCACGTGAGCGTGTGCGCTCGGCCATCCAGAACACCGGCCTGGAATTTCCCGCCAATAAACGCATTACGGTCAATCTGGCACCTGCTGACCTTCCCAAGGATTCCGGCCGGTTCGACCTGCCTATCGCGCTCGGAATCCTGGCGGCCAGCGGCCAGATCGACGCCCGCAAACTGGAAGGCTATGAATTCGCCGGCGAATTGTCGCTGGGCGGCGATTTGCGGCCCATTCGGGGAGCGCTTGCCATGAGCCTCGCTCTGGCGCGCCCGGAACGGCTTGCCGCCGAGAAACTGCCGAAGCTGGTGCTGCCGGAGGCCAGTGCCCAGGAAGCAGCGCTGGTCCCCGGCGCCGAAATCTTTCAGGCGCACCATTTGCTCGATGTGGTGAGGCAATTTTTGCCGGGCGACACCCCGATTGAAGCAGGGGAAGGCTGGTCGCGCGTCAAGCCGATCGTGCCTTCGGGGCAGTCCCCGTATCCTGATCTGGCCGACGTCAAAGGCCAGGCGGCGGCCCGGCGCGCGCTGGAAATTGCCGCGACCGGCGGGCACAGTGTACTGATGATGGGCGCTCCAGGCTCCGGAAAATCCATGCTGGCGCAGCGCTTTGCGGGCCTCCTGCCGGCCATGACTACCGAAGAAGCGCTGGAAAGCGCAGCGGTGGCGTCATTGGGCGGCCGGTTCACGCTGGACAAATGGGCGATACGCCCCACCTGCGCGCCGCACCACACGGCCAGCGCCGTTGCGCTTGTCGGCGGTGGTTCCCCGCCGCGGCCTGGTGAAATTTCCCTGGCGCACCGCGGCATCCTGTTTCTGGATGAACTCCCGGAGTTTCCGCGGGCAGCCCTGGAAGCCCTGCGTGAACCGCTGGAGTCCGGCACCATCACCATTTCGCGAGCCGCCCAGCGCGCCGAGTTTCCGGCGCGGTTTCAGCTGGTCGCAGCGATGAACCCTTGCCCCTGCGGTTACCTCGGCTCGAGCTTGCGGGCTTGCCGTTGTTCGCCCGAACAGGTGTCGCGTTACCAGGGCAAGCTCAGCGGCCCGCTGCTGGACCGCATCGACCTGCATGTTGAGGTGGGTGCGCTCGCAGCCGATGAACTGGTCAACGCGCCGCCGGGCGAGGCCACCGCCGTTATCCGGGCCCGGGTTGCCACGGCACGTGACCGCGCTATTGCCCGGCAGGGCACCACCAACCAGGCACTGGAAGGCCAGGCCATTGATGCACAGTGCCAGCTCGATGACGCGGCCGCGAAATTCCTGAACACCGCAGCAGCGCGATTGGGGTGGTCAGGCCGCAGCATCCATCGCTGCCTGAAAGTGGCCAGGACAATTGCCGACCTCGCAGGTGCGCAGGCCGTCCAGGTCGTCCATGTCGCTGAAGCCGTGCAATACCGCCGGGCGCTGAAGGCTGCCCATTGACCGCCGCCGCACAACCACTCGAAGGCCTGTTGATTTCAAACACTCAATAGGTGGCAAGCACATTCAGGAACCAGCCCCGGCTGCGGTAAGACAGGTCGGTCAGGTCATCCGAATATTTGGTGAAGTTGTACCCCACGCCGACCTTCACCCCCTTGCCAAGGTGGCGGTAGACACCAAGGAGCATGCCGGCCTTCGCATCCTGCGCCTCCGTGGCGCGCAGCTTGCGCCATTCGATCAGGGCGTCCCATTCTTTAACCAAATGAAGATCCGCCCGGAAGATCAGAAGATCAGCACGGCTGGAGAACCACTCCCCGCCGGCAACCGGCATTTTCAGCTCGCCGACGCGGAACGCGTATTTAGCGCCGACGGAAAGCCACGGCTTCACGTCGTAAATCGTGTCGACGGAAAACACCTGGCTGCGCTGCGCATAATCGGCCGTCTGGCCCGAAGGGGTCAGTTGGCCCGCAGTCGGTACGTTGTGCAGGTTGGTGTACTTGAACAGGGTGTTCCAGCGGTCGTTGTCAACCGGCCGGTAGGCACTGCCCAAGACAAACTCATGGTAGTTGCCGTCGACAAAGGCCCCCTGGCTGTTGCTTGAGCGCGAGACATTGAGCTTGCCCAGCACGCGCCAGGCAGGGTCCACCTGCAGGCCCATGGTATTGCGCATCAACCAGGTGGTACGTTCGCCGGAAACATTGCTCCGGTCGTTGCGCCACTCAAGATTACCGCCGTATTTCAGGCTGTCCTTTTTGTAGCCGACAGAGCCACCGAGCGCACGGCGCTTCAGGTCACCGGCCAACGGGTCAGACACGGTTCCGAACTCGACCTTGGCGCCCCAGTTCCAGCGGTCATTGGGCGACCAGTCCATGCCAAAGGCTTGCGTCAGGCTTTGCGGGCCGGCCCCATTGACGGCTCGTCCCTCGCCGAACACCCGCAATTGATCCGATACCTGTGTGCTTGCACCAGAGACCAGCGTCCCTTGGCGGCCGCGCCACGCGACATCCGGGCTTTCTGTTTCCATCGTGTACGCCAGATAGGCATTGCTCCGGTCGGAGATGCGGTAGTCGGCGCCCAGCTTGCCGCCGGCGCCCATGCTGCCGCCGGACGCTTCGCCGCTGAGCTTCACTCGTTCGCTGACTTGCAATGCGCCACCCAGGCCGACGCGGTTGTTGGGGTCGCGCGTATCGTCACGCTCCAGCGTGCCCTGAACGTAACCGTAAGCTTCCCAGTTTTCTTTTTCCCCGGGTTTTCCATCCGCGCGATCAGGCCGGTAATCCGCCCGCACCTGGGCGTCCGTACGCGATCCAGTCTGGGAAAGCAAAGGGCTGGCATTCGGCGTGACATTGGAACGATCGTCCGCACGGACCCCGACAGCGACTTCCCATTCGCTGTTCAGCGCCTGCCGCACCGCAAGCTCGGCGTTCTGGTTATTCTGCAGATCGCCGTCGCGCTTGTCTGCCTTGACCAGCACGCGCGTGCCCGGAGCCAGCTCCACATCGGCGGCAGCACCGGCCTGCCGGACCGCCTCGCCGCCTATGCCGATCTGCCCCGGGGCCGAATAACCGCGGTCACGGTTCTGGACATAAGAGGTGATCTTCCCCTTCATGCTGTCGGTGACTTCGGCGAGATCCACCGAGCCTTCCAGACGTTCTGCCCCGGCCGACTGGATGCCGCCGTTGTTCAGCGTGTTAAATCCAAAGCCGCCATCAAGAGAGGTTTGGGCGCCATTGCCCGGCCCCTTGGAACGTGCTGCCTCAAACTTCAGCCAGGTGCCGGGCTTGTAGCGCAGCGTCCCGTCGATCCCCTTGAGCGTCTGGCTGGAGCCTGTTTCGCCCTGGTGGTAGCTGCTGGCGCCCAGCTGTACATGGTCGTTCAGCCATTGGCTCGCGCGAATGCCGGTCGACAGGTTGTTGATGGCCGTGACGCCGGGCGCAAACTCGTATGTCGTCACGAGGTAGACCGGCTGGCCGCCTACCGCAGACGCCATGATCAGGCCGGCGCCGGCGCCGGTCGCGGACAACGGCGACTGCAACAGGATACGGCCTTGTAGGTAGTTGATCTCGTAATCCTGCGTGGGCGCGAGTTCGCGGCGTTCAATCACCATGCCGGAGTCCTTGTCGCGGACCTCGATCCAGACGCGCTCCGAGCCCTGTGTGATGTCGAGGTGGCGCAGATAGTAGAGCGAGCCTCCCGTGCCGCGAAATTCCTCGCGCGAAGCCAGCGTTCCCGGATCAGCGGCAAAGGCATCGATCTGGGTCTGTTTTTCGCCATAGGTCGTGGCATCTTCAGAGCGGTAGCGCACCTGCGCGCCATACAGGCCGCGCGAGTACTGCATCAGCTCCGTCCCGCTCCACGAGGTCTGGAAGTTACCCCACATGACGTGCGAGTCGCCTTTTTGCAGTTTGACAAAAAACTTGCCCTGCGTTGGCGCGTCGTCCACCGTCGTACTGTCATCACCGTAAACGGGGTAGTAAAGGTTGGGGTCAATGCTGCGCAGAAGGTACTTGGGATCCTTGCTGGAGAAGTTGGAAAACAGGTCCTCGATGGGACCTTCCCGGGTATCGGCCGAAGCCGTCAGCAGCCATTCGCCCTTGATTTTCCCCTTGAGGTAAAAAGCGGCACGGCCATCAACATACACCTTGTCTTCATAGTGACTTAAGTCCCCGGTCACCAGTTTGGCGGGCCCGGAGACATTGTTTTTCCCGACCGTCAAATCCCCCAGTGCCAGGTAAAACCAGTCATCCGCGGCGATGTTGAGGTTGCGGCGGAAGGTGCTTGCGCGCCCGTCCGACTCTTTCAGCGTCACCTCTACAGACTGCGGGCCCGCCGGCATGATTTGCTTCATGGCGAACTTGCCCTGCGCATCGATCGGCAGTTCCAGCCCCAGCGCTTCGATACGTTGGCCCGGCTTGAGATTGGTGCCGTTGACCGTGACGGTGCCGCCGGTCACCGGAATATTGCGTAGCGCCAGGCTGTTTTCGCCATAGCCTGTCAGCCGTTCGCGCTCCAGCTTCTCCGCATCTTCATTGACCGGCATGGCGCGCGCCAGAAGGTTCAGGGATTTCAGGCTGGTCTCGTCGAAACGCCCCTGGGCGTCATAGACACGCAGGAGGTAGAACAGCTGGTCGCCTGCCGTATTGGCCGGAACGGTCCAGTTGAGCGCGCCTGACCATGTGATGGGCACGACCTCAAAGGGCTGCTCCTGTGTTTTCTGCCCCGCACGGAAAAGCCGCAGCTCGGCCTTTTTGATCCAGGGAATGTAGTTCGACCAGGCCCGGAACTCCACCACCTCCCCCTTGACGACGGCATTGGGTGTGGCCCAGGCATTCATCACCGGCGCAATGGCCAGGCTGTCATAACGCACCTGGATATCAGCCTTCTCGAGCGCGACGTCAGCGCACCGCTGGCCATCTGCCTCATTGGGAATCTCGGAGGCATTGATCGGCTCGCCATCAATCGTGATGCGAAACGGCACGGCGGACTGCCCCACGGCCTGTGGCGTGCAGGGCTTGGCGGCCGCCAGCGGAACAGGAGCGGTTGCCGGCGCTGCGGCCTCGAACCACACGCGCAGCTCGACGCGGCGATTGCGGGCCATCCCTTCGGGCGTTGCGTTCGATGCCAACGGTTTGTTCTCGCCTGCACCCTCGATTGAATAGGTGATGGCGGGATTGTTCAGCTGTTGTTTGAGATAGGCCGCAACGGCCAGGGCGCGGGCCTCGGAAAGCCCCTGGTTGTCCTTGAATATCCGCTTTGTCTCCGGCGCCAATCGCTGGTTGTCTGTGTGCCCGACAACGGCAATGCGCATGCCGGGAGACGACGCCCCCTTGGCGCGTATCTCGGTGGCCAGCGCCTCAATGGATGCTTTTGCGGCGGGCAGCAACTCGGCCTTGCCCGACACAAAAAGGCTCAGGCCACTGGCTTCTTCCAGCGCCTTGCTGACGGAGGCCACGCTCTGCGGCACCTGCGCGGCGCGGCTGCGCATGCCTGCCGCCTCTTCCCGCGTCACGCCCGAAGGCAACGGGTAGTTGATGGCCGGCTGCACCTCCGCAGGCGGCGGCACCGAAAATAGGTCGATGCGGCCATTGTCAATTCGCTTGCCGCTGACCTCGGTAGCGGCCCAGACAGAAGACCCTGCACAAAGGATGCTGACGGCTACCGCAATAGTGTGTGTACGGAAATTCATTTCGCCGACTCCAGCTCGGTTTCAATCATCAAGGGATGGAGGGGTTCACTGTCTGTTTCCGCGCTCTCCTTCTTTCGTCTTTCCTTCCACAAGGCCTGTATCCGGTCGCTGATCGCCGACACGCGTTTTTCCGCAAGCCCTGGCGCCTCGGCGCTGCGGCGATAGGCAATGCGCAGGATGGATGGGCGTCCGACCAGTTGCGTAGGCAGCTTTTCCAGCGTCGCAAGGTACGCGGGCTGCAACTCCGTGCCGTCGTTCAGGAACGCCGCGCCGGAGAGCTCGAGCCGGACTACACGGTGTACCGTTGCGCCGAAATTGAGCTTCACCATCTTGCCGCGAGTAACCCGAACATCGCGAGGGTTCTCCGTGGTCAACCGGTAACCCGAGGGCAGGGTTCTTTCGTCCACCTTCATCACGAAGTTGGAACCGCGGTCAGCGTTCGGGATTGCCGCGCAAGCCACGTGGAAGCGTCCATCATGGTCGCTGGTAACCAGCAACCCGCGCGCCGTTGCAATGCGGACATTCGCGATGCCCGGCTCACCCTCGTCCTGGTAGCCGTTGGCGTTCTTGTCGTCAAAGACCTTGCCGATGATGTCGGAGCAATCGAAGGTGGGATCGGGGACCACACGCACCGTCGCTGTGGCGGTGTTGGACACCTGGGCGTTGACCAGTGCATTGCGGGCTGCGACCTGGTTCACGTAAGTACCTTCCGACACACCGCTGCCGACCACCAGCAGCATGCGCAGTGTTTTGCGCTCACCCGCGGTAAACGTCTGGCCGGCCCAGGTGAGGTTGCGTCCGCTCACTGTGGGCTCAAGTGCCACGCCGTTGAGCGATGCCGAGCCGGTGCGATACCTGAAGCCCGCCGGAATCACATCCACGATGTTGATGTTGCCGAGCACCGCATTCAGCGTGTTGGTCGCCGTGATGTTGTACGGTACCAGGTCACCGCGGACCACATTGACCAGCGGCGTGCTCTTTGTCATCACAATCGCGCCGCCCAACACCGGGTCCAGCGGGATATGGTTGTTCAACACGTTGGCCGAGCCTGGTACTGCGGCAAAAGTGAACGTGTAGAAGTACTGGGTCGTGGCCGCACCGCCCGCAAGGGCCAGGGTGTTGCTGGGGCAAGCCGCGGGGTTGTGCAGCGGCACGCCCGCTGTGGGTGCGAAGTTGCTGTTCTGCACCAATGCCGGATCTGGGCTCGGAGGCGCCAGGCCCACGCCCAGGGTCGCGGTACAGGCTGGAATAATCGCCGACGGACCGGGCAGGTAACCCGGTGGCGAAGTCACCGTCAGTGTGTACAAGGTCGCGCCTGCTGGAGCACCGCCCAGCAACAGGAACTGGTAAGAACCATCAGCGCCCGTCGTCTGCGTCAGGCTGCCGCCAATCACATCGGCTGCAGTGAGGCCTGGGGCCGAGAGTGTGACGATGGCATTGGGCACAGGCTGGCGGCTGACTGCGTCATAGATCACACCACTTGGATCGAGCGGCAGGCTCTGGGCCAAGGTCGTGGTGCCAGCGGTGAGCGTGAGGCCTCTTAACGTTCCGTCGGTATTGTTCGCACCGGCCGGGTTGGAGGTCGAATTCACCTGTCCGTTGGTATAGGGCAGCCCTGTCTCATTGGGCACCGGTCGTCCATAGATGCGGCCGCTCGTGGGTTCGCGGAAGCGGATCTGGTAACCCGAGCCCGGCGCCACACTGGAAAAGCTGTAAGCGCCGTTTGCGTCGGAGGTGGTGGTACCCACCACCACGCCGCCGAGAGTCAGCTCGACGATCCAGCCCGGGACCAATGGTTCACCTGGGTCCTTGATACGGTCATGGTTGAGGTCGCGCCACACGCTGCCTTGCACCGCCGCCACGTCGGAGATCGCCGTGGGGTCGGTTGCCGTGTTGTTGCCGGAGAAGCCGCTGGGCTCATTGCCGCCGGAGATCACCGCCGTGTTCACCAGGACCTGTCCGGACAAACCGGCGGCCACCGCAACACGTACCGTGATGACGGGCGCTGTGGAGCCGGAGGCGATCACGCTGTTGGTGTTGCAGGTGACGGTGGTTGCGGTGTTGGAACAGGACCAGGTTGCGCCGCCATTGACGGCAGCCACCGTCATGCCCACAGGCAAGGTGTCGACCATCGTCACGGTGCCGGACGTTGCTGCTGCACCGACATTGGAAACGGTGATGGTGTAAAAGCCTGTGCTGGACCCTTGGGCAAAACTGACCGGCGCGTGCGTTTTGACGATCGCAAGGTCAGGCGCATTGCGCGGAATTTCAGCAAAGTTGTTGTCAGCCGACACGGCATTCGCAGTGGCAAGCGGAATGTTCGAGATCGAGGACACCGGATTGGCCGGCAAGGTCGCCGTTCCACCCGTGCTACCGGCAATGGTCTGGCCATTGGTCGTACCCGTCGCCTGGGGCAACAGCTGCGTCACGGTATAGGTCCCCTGCGCGAGCCCCGTAAAGCTATAGGTACCGTCGGCCAGCGTGACCGTTGACCTGGAGACAGCGAGCCCATTGATGTCGGTGCCCGTCAGATTGATCGTCTGTCCGCCGATACCGTGATCGCTTCCATTCATCAGGCCGCTGTTGTCATAGTCCAGGAAGACCCTGCCGGAAATCGTGCCGCCATTGGCCACCTCGGCGAAATTGTTGCCCGTTGAAGTCGTGTTAGGCGGCAGCACGATGCTGCTGATCCGGCTCGGGGTGACGGCCGGTGTGGTCGCCGTTCCAGGTGTTCCGCCATTCGGAACAGTGCCCGCGGTGGTAATGCCGTTAGAGGTGCCGGCGGGTTGTGCGGGCTCCACCACGCTGTAAGTTCCAGGCAAAAGATTGCCGAACGAATAGTTGCCCGCCGCATCGGTGACCGCGGTCGCGACCAGCGCATTGCCTGCGTCCCTGAGCTCGACGGTGACGCCTGCGAGCGGATCGTCCGCGCCGTCCTGCGCGCCGTTGTTGTTCAGGTCCTTGAACACCTTGCCCGAAATGGTCGAAGGAACGACTTCGGCAAAGTTGTTGTTGGCGGAGCCCGAAATTTCGGCGGCTCCGCCGTCACCATTGAGAACCACGTTGGTGATCTGGCTGGTGGTAGCCGTGGGGTTGGATGCCGCACCGGCTGAACCCGTGCTGCCATTGATGCCACTGATGGGGCCGGCGGTCGTGATGCCGTTGGTGGTTGCCGCGGGCTGCGCTGGCTGGCAAACGGAGTAGCTGCCGGCAGCCAGTGAGGAGAACAGGTAGTTGCCGAGCGCATCGGTGGTTCCTGTAGTCAGCAGTGCGCCACCGCAGCTTGCGCCGCTGCGCAGTTCAATGCCGACCCCAGCGATCCCCGTGTCGGTGCCGTTCTGAAAGGTGCCGTTGGGCGTGACGTTGTTGTCCCTGAAAACCTTGCCGGAGATGTAGCCAAGGGTGCTGATCGTCAGCGTCGCATTGGCAGGCGCCTGGTTGTTGCCCAGATTGGTCTGCAAGGCACCGGCCGGAATGTTGTTGGTGTGTACACCCGCCGTCAGCCCCGTCACATTGACATCAATCGTGCAACCGCCCGCGGGGATGGTGCCGCCGCTATTGAGCCTCACGCTGGTGGCGTTGGCTGCAGCCACGACAGTGCCACCGCAGGAGGTCGTCATGCCCGGAGCTGCCGTCAAGCGGATCTGGCCAGGTGCCGTTGGCAGGATGTCGTCGAAGTCCGCGCTCAAGGTCATTGCTGCGGCATTCGTGTTGCCAATGACGATGCTCAAGCGCGAGACGCCGTTCGGCGGAATCACCGCGGGAGCGAATTGCTTGCCTACGGTCGGCGGTGTTGACGTGATCAGCTGTGCGCTGGTGGGCTCCTCGTTGCTCACACCTTCCGTGGTGGCAATGCTGCCGCCGGGAATCGTGTTGGTGTACACCCCGGAAATGTTGCTCAGAACATTCACCGTGACGGTGCAGAACCCATTGGCTGCGAGTGTTGCCCCGGTCAGGCGAACGCTGGTTGCGGACGCTGCTGCAACGACGGTGCCTCCTGCGCAAGTCGTGGCTGCCGTCGGCGTGGGCGCGACGACAAGTCCGGCGGGCAATGCGTCCGTCAAGACCATGCCGTTGAGCTGTGTGTTGTTGGGATTGTCAAAACGAATCGTCATCACCGACACCGCGCCAGGCGCCCTGGTGTCGGACCCGGTCGTGAACCCCACAGGATTGCCTGCGTCCAGGGTGCGGGCGCTGAAAGCCTTGTGCACCACAACTGGTGACCTCGCGCGTAGCGTATCGCTCGTAGGCTGGGTGTTCGCCAGGGCATTGCCGCCCGCGGTTGCCGTTAGTGCGTTGGCTGGAATGGTGTTGACATAGTCGCCCTGCGCTGCCACGAAGACATCAATTTCCGCCTGGCAGCTCGCCGGTGTATTGCCGACCGCAGCCGCGATGATGCCGCCGGAGAGCTGTACCGTATTGGCCGTCGACGAAACCGTCGCACCCTGGCATGTTGTCGTGGGATTCGCACCACTGGGAACGGTCACACCGGCTGGCAGGGTGTCGGTCACCGCGAGGTTGCTGACGGGCTGTGAAAGCGGGTTATAGAAAGTGATGCGCAAGCGGGACCGGGTACCCGGTTTGACCACATTGGGCGTGAACTGCTTGACGATGCCAATGTTCGTGCTGATCGCCAGGCTGGTCGTTGCCGGGTTGGCATTGGTCAGGTTCTGGTCGGTGATGATGGCGCCGGGCGGAATGGTGTTCGTGTTTCCGCCGGTCACGGCAGACGTCACGTTGACCGATACCTGGCACGTCGCGTTTGCAGCCAGGTTTGCCCCTGACAGACGGACTGATCGCGCGCCCGCTGCAGCGGTCACAACCCCGGCCGGGCACGTCGTTGCGGTTGCCGGGGTAGGTGTCACCACCCACCCATTGTTGGTGCCGCCTGCAACACCGCCGACCGTGAAGTAGTCGGTGATATCCAGGTTGGTAACCGCCTGGGACCCGTTGGATATGTTGATCGTCAGCCGGCTCACCTGGCCGGGGAAAGCCAGGGAACTGATGGAAGTCGTTTTGCTGATGGCCAAGCCAGTAGGAGCATTGAAAAGCAGCGTGCCGACAACGGCGGTGACATTACGCACGCCGCCGTCCGCGAGGATGCCGCTGGGAGGGATGCTGTTGACCCAGTTCGCGGCACCTGTTGCCACCACATCAAACAGGAAAGCGCAGTTTCCGCCACCCGCCACATTGGCGCCCGTCAACGTTGCGCTGCCTGCCCCTGCAACAGCCGTGATGGACGTGCTTCCCGCGCAGGTCGTCTGCGCATTGGGCGGAGTGGCCAGCACCATGCCCGCCGGGAGCGGATCGGTCACACTGACGTTTGTCAGCGCGAGCGCGCTCGAATTCAGGAGCTGAACCGTGACCGTTGATTTGCCGCCCGAGGACACGCTGGGTGGATTGAAGCTCTTGTTCGCGGTCAGCGCGGAGGTGTAGGTCAGCTGGGGGGTGTTGGTTGATACCGTACCCAGTGTGTGTGTCGTGCCGTTTCCGTAGGTTTCGGTGCCGTCGACCGTCGCGGTGTTGTTATAGACGCCGGCCGGTCCTACGACATCCACCTGCAAGGTACAGCTGCCGTCCGCACCCGTGCCGTTGTTGGCGCGAGCCGGAACGGTGCCGCCAGTGATGCCGATCGAAGTGGAGCCGGCAACCGCCGTGATGGCAGGGGCGCCGCAGGTGCTTGCCGCGTTGGCCGGACTGGCGATGCGAAGCTGCCCCCCGCCGCTGGTTGCCAATTGCAGAGTATCCGAAACCGCAACGCTGGTCAGCGGATTCGCCGACTTGTTCGTCAGCGTGATGGTCATGCGGACAATGGTTCCCTCGGCAAACGTGCTGGCGCCGGGAGAGGACTGGGCAAACGCCTTCGTTGCTGCGAGCACGGGCGGGTTGGTGCCTACGCTGGTGGAATTGGAAGCACCTCCGTTGCAAGTGGCGCCGCCGTTGTAGCAGACGCCGCCGGCAGCGATGATGTTGTTCGAGGTGGCCACCGCAACAGTGGAGGCCATCGCCCACATGGTGATGGTGCAGGCACCCGGTACGCTGACACTGGTGCGGGCCGGGACGGTGTCGATGGTAAAGACCGGCGCATTGCTGCCCAGTGCACTTGCGGAGCTGACGTTGCCGCAGCCCGCACTGACAGTCGGCGTGTAGTTGAAGCCGTTGATCGTGCCGGTGAGGAATGTCTGGCCGTTGGTGAGGTTGTCCGTCACCGATACGGTGTTGATCGCGCCGGCGCCGAAGTTTTGCACGGTGATCTGGTACTGGATCGGGTTGCCCGGCGCCACGGGTGCCGTGGGTTGTACCGATTTGAGAACACGGAGGTCGTCGGCAACCAGGATGGTGGCCGATACCGCCTGGCTCTTGATGGCGGGGTCGCCCACATCCACGGCGCCTTGGGGAATGCTGTTCGTGTAGGTCACTGGCACGCCGTTCGCCTGAACAGCCGCGGTGAAGTTCACCGTCACCGTGCAGCTGCCATTGGCGGGAATGGTCCCGCCGGTCAACCTGACGCCTTTGTTGCTATTGATCGCGGCAGCGGCGCCGCCCGCACAGCTGGTCACCGCCGATGTGACGTTCAACCCTTTTGTCGGGTCGACGCCACCGATCCCGTCGATCGGCGTGTCATCAAAGGTGGTGACAGTCAGTGGCGTATTGCCGCTATTGCTCAAGGTAAGGGTAAGAAAGCCCGAGGCACCGCTTGAAAGGGAGGTGCTGGGCGTAAAGCCCTTGGACACCCCGAGCGGAGACCGAACCGTCACGCTGGCCTGCGCATTGGCCTGGGCGGGCAGTCCAAGCACATTGGTGAAGTCGGTGCTCCGGTTGATGATGTTGTTCTGGGCACCGGTCGAGAACTGGCCGTTGGTCTGGTTCGCCTCCACGTTCACAACGAAGGTACAACTCCCGTTCGCCGGCAGATCTCCGGTGCCGGTCACACTGGTTGCGCCCGCTGCCGGTGCGGGATTGAAGGCCGGTGCCGGGCCGCTGGTGCACGTTGCATTCGCGCCGGACGCTGCCGCGACCTTCATGATGGCGCTGCCACCGAGCTGGGGAAAGTTATCGGTGATGCTGAACCCGGAAATTGCCACCGGGTTCGGGTTGACCAGCGTGATGGTCAGAGGCGTCGAAGCGCCGCCGAGCACCAGCGTCGAGCTGGTGAATGCTTTCGAAATTTGCGGTTGCTGCAGCGCCCGCACCGTAAAGGTCTGCGACACGTCTCCAACGTTGCTGCCGCCGCTGCTGGTCACCGCACCATTGAGGATTTGGTACGCGTAGGAGGTTGCGTTACCCGTCGAGGTGCCGACCGTGACCGGAATGTCGATGACGCACTGGCCGTCAATCCCGCCAGCGGCGGCGGGTATGGTGCCGCCAGCCAGGGCAAGCGCCTGCGTTCCCGGGTTGGCGGTAAAAGCCCCACCGCAACCATTTATGGCCGCAGACGCAACGCTGAGGCCGTTGGGCAGAAGACCAGGCAAGCTGTTGCTGAAGTCCACGTTGGTGGCGGGCACCGGATCGCTGTTGGACAGGGTAATTCGCAAGGTTGCCGTCTCGCCGGGATACATTCCCTGCGCCGGAATGATCGCGGTCACCGAAGCCGTCAAGGCTTGGGCCGCAACGGGCATCAATCCAATGGCCAATCCGAGAGCCGCAGCACGAAGCAAGGAGCCGGCAGCGGCTTTCGCCAGAAATTTCGAGGACAACATAGTGGGCAGTTCGACTCTTTGAATGCTTGGGAACCGTGCCGGTAAGCAGTCCGCAGGAGCACCGAGTCAACGCTGGCAGAGGACGCACAGCGTTCACCCGGCATGTCTCATGTCAGACAACGTACCGGTAACAAACAGTGCGAAGATTAACTATGTTGCGATTTTTCTAGTACTAAATTTACTACTTTGTTAGTTTGAAGTGACATAAATGGAACTTTTTAACGACCCTATTAGTTGTATATGTTTCTTTATGTAATTTTTTGTTGTACCGATGCAAACCAAGTGGACATTTTTGGCAGCAGGTGGAAATGCCTGAAGAAACCGCCGTTGAGCCAGGCATGACTGCGGCTTTTGTGAACGGAATCCCTACAACGGACAGAGGGCGGTAACTACGGCCTAGGCAGCTCCCGCAAGCGGGAATGGCCAATAACACCCGTGCGACACGCGCCGTACATGCACCGGCTGTCGAACGCAGACAGGTTGCCTGCGGCAAGGGCTGCGCCTTTGAGGTTCGTCAGCCCTGATGCTTTTTCCTTTGAGATGGGTGTCGCTAGACCCTGGAACGGCACTAAATCCGGACTTCTGGAGTGCGACCTTCACACAGCGCAGGTCAACCTTCTCGCTGAGCTTTCAAGGGATTTTTTTTGCGCGCTGACCTTGAGGCCGACGCGTCTTCCACCAGCGCGCAAGGTGCACCCTCAAGTCCTGATGCGGGTGGGTGATGCGCCGGATCGCGCCGGCATAATCCAGCGCCAGCCCTGGTGTCCACGCGATCGATTCGGCACGCACCCGAACGCTTCCGGCCAGCCACATGTCAGGGTGAAAGGCCAGGCGCAGCAGGGTTCGCCAGAAAGGTTTGTCGGCAAATACACCTTCCATCGCGGCGTCGATAGCCTCGGTCACGACCACCGAGCAGTTGCGGTGCGTCAGGTTATAGGTGTCGTCCTGTCGATATGCATCCCAAAACGACTGCAGGTGGCGGCGGTTAAACAGGCGAAAGCGGATGCGGAAAGTTGAAGGGCGTGTCGTACCGGCTTCCTGCTCATAAGAGGGAAGCCACATGCCCGGATGGTCGTTGCTTTGTGTGGCGCGCACCTGGTCGACAAGGTTGCTTTGCGTGATGGTCAGGCGCACGCGTGGATGGTGGCTGATATACAGCTGCGGTCCGCACTCCAGCGCGACATGGCCGGTAGTAACGCTGCCTTTGCGGGAGAGGGCCGCGATGTACCGGTCGACCAGCGGAAGGCGGATGCGCTCTTCGCTTTGATCCACGGCGGTCCAGATGTGGACCACCATCTGCTCGCCGGGCATGCTGGCACCTGCGGGCGGGGGGGATGGCGGCGTACTGGTGCCCATCTCCCTTTTTCTTTTATAGAGCTCAATAGCCGCAAGCCGGGACCCCGGCGGCAAGCGTTGCAGGCGCCAGGCGCCGCGCATCACGACGTAGCCGCCCGCCATGAGTGCAAGGCCGGTGCAAAAAGACACGTTCATCGCGGAAGGCAGGGGCCAGTCGGTCACCAGCAATATCGCCATGACCAGATAACCCCAACCAATGATGTTGGAGATGCGCCAGTTTGGATACCGGATTAAAAGACTTGACGCAATGCGGACCAGTCCGTTGAAGGTAAAAGCAGCGGCGAAAAGAACGGCTGCAGCAATCGAATTGTCCAAGGGGAAATCCAGCAGCAGACAGGCAAACACCACCATGGCCGCGCCGCGCAACATTTCAAAGCGCCGCCGCGCACGTGTGTGTGTGGTGCCTATCACCAGTTCAACCAGGCCCTGCAGCAACAGCACGGCGCCGAACACCCAGCCTGCCATGTCGGCCACACCGTCGACCAGGTCTATCAACACCACGACACCCAGCAACACCGCGAGCAGGCCCGCTACCAGAAAGATCTTCCAGCGCTTTACGAGCGCATCGCCGCCAAAAAGGGTTAATGCAAGTCTGAACATGTTGGTACGCTGGCAGCCGGGGCCGTGCCATCCGTCAAGGGAATGTGTGGCTCGCAGCGCCCAAGCTTCACTTCAAAGAGGGGAAATCAACCACGTAGCCATTCATGGGCAGGGTGGCGCGCTGGACGGCCTGCTGCTGCGGCAGCGCGGTCCACAGCACTTTGCCCTGCTCGGTCGCATCCGTGGCAACACCCCTGGCCGTAAACGCGTCGATCACGTAGGGCACCCCCTGCGATGACAAGGGGCCGATGCCATCCGACACATGGAAATGCAGATGCGGGGCCGTGGTGTTGCCGGAATTTCCCAGCAGCGCCAGTACCTGGCCGCGCTTGACCCGGTCGCCCACACCCACCTTCAGCGAGCCCGGCTGCAGATGTGCATAAAACGCGTAGTAACCACGCCCCAGGTCCAGGATCACATGGTTGCCCGTCACGTTTTGCATCGTCGTGTCGGGCGGCAAGGCGTTGGGCACCCTCTCAGGCAGCCCGTCGAGCACGGAAACCACTTTGGCATCCGCCACGGCAATCGCTTTTTGCCCATAGGTCGGCCAGTTTTCGTTCTTGTTGCTGTCGCCGTTGCTTTGCTGCGAGTTAGCGTCTATCTTGATCCAGTCGATTGCAAACCGCTGGCTGACGTAGAGAACGCCGTTCACCGGGATACCGGCACGCCGGTGTGGCGCCTCTTTGCAGCAGCCATTGAATGCAACCCAGCCGGTCCCCTCAAGCGGCGGGCCGATCAGCGGAGCCGGCCGGGTGCTGACGGAAACATTGCCACCGGTCTGCGTGGTCTGAACGCTGCTCTCACCGGCAGTTTTGACGGCTGCCGTGAGCTTGATTTCGGGCCCGGCGGTGACCACGCGGTGCGACAGGACCTTCGGAATGGCCTGACCGGCGTCCAGCACCACGTCAATCCAGAACAAACCGGCCTGCGCCGCGCCGATGCTGTCACCACCCGCGCCGTCCAGCAACGAAAAAGTGCCGGCAACATCCGCCCCGGCGACGGTGGTCAGCACCTTGCCGGAAGCGGCATCCAATACCTCCAGCGATACCAGCTTGACCGGCACGGCTCGCGCATTGGTGACCTGCAGCTCGTAGTCGATGTGCACACGCCCATCTGCGCCGCGAAAAGGCACGGGGCGCGAGGCGGCGCTCAGCAGTACAGGCGTGTTCTGGTCGTGCGCACCGGCAAATTCCAGGTTGTTTGGTCCGGGTTTGGGTCCTGCCGCAAAGGCGTGCAAACTTCCGGCAAGTACCAGCACGGCCACAAAAAAACGACGCATGCGATCCTCCTTGTGATGGCGGGGCCATCATAGCGCCAAGCATCGCACCGTCGAAGCATAAAAAGGGACGTGCCGCGCGAAGGAATCCCGCGCGGCATCAGAAGGAAGACTCACCGGGGCAAGCCCCGCACAAGCAGGCGCGCTAAAGCTTGCGCCTTCCGGTCTCTGACTAGATCAGCGGTTGCTGTAGTCGGGAGATTGCTGCTGCGTGACCACGGGGGCCGGCGGCGGTTTGGGGCCGTAACTGGCGCCATCCTGGGTTCGCAAGGTCGACCCTTCCACCGTCACACGGCTGCCAACGCTGGGAGCACGGGCAACTTCTACCATGCGTTGCGAACCGTCTTCCATGCGCACGCCGACCTGGTAAACCGTTTCCTTGCGAACATGCCCTTCGATGGCGTTGCCGGCGAAACCGCCACCCACCGCGCCCAGGATGGTGGCTGCCGTACGCCCACCCCCATGGCCGACCTGGTTACCCAGCACGGCTCCCAGCACGCCACCCGCCACAGCACCTACGCCAGGACCGGCCGGCTTGGTGGAGCGCTCAACCGGCGTCACCGATTCCACCGCACCGCACACATGGCACACAGGCGCCGGCGCCACGGCAACCGGTGCAGGGTAAGGAGCCGGTGCGGGCGAAATGCCCGCATAACTCGGGGCGGGTGCCGGTTTTGGTGTCGGCTTGACCACCTTTTTGGCCGGCACGGGCGCGGGCTTGGCGGGTGCGGCAACCGGCTTTTCAGCCATGTCGTCCGCCGCATTGCTGGCCGCGGCCATAGGGGGTGCCACTTGCGGCGCGGCTTGCGGTGCAGCAAGCGCCACCGGGGTCGCTGTAACCGGGTTGCGCATCTGGTAAATCATGGTGCCGCCCATGGCCAGGACGGCCACTCCCAGTATGCCGACAGCGGCCCACAAGGGCTTGCTGGCTGATGAAGCCTGCTGGCCCGGCTGGAGTGTTTCGGTGGATGTGTTCATGGCAATTCCCTCTGTGAAATCAATTGGTCCCGCAACGGGGTTTCATCTGTCGTTGTTCAACGTTTCCCATGCCGCGAAGGTAAACACGCTTTGGCAGGCGGCTGTGTATTTATGTAAACGCAGGTTATTTTCCGGCAAAGTCGCCGTAAACGCGAATTGCAACGGCGGCCCTGAACCGTTCACGGCCTGTGCCCGGCCGTGAGCCGGCTTTCAGAGATTGGGCGCCAGCAGGCGCTGCAACGCTTCGGCCTTGAGGCCGCGCCGCTTGGCCAAGTCCTGCAGCTGGTCGTCGCCGATCTTGCCCACATTGAAATAGGTGCTCTCGGGGTGGCTCAGGTAAAAGCCGCTCACACTGGCCGCCGGTGTCATGGCCAGGCTTTCGGTCAGCGCCATACCGACCTCTTCGGCCTTGAGCAACTCGAACATTTCTTTCTTGACGCTGTGGTCCGGGCAGGCCGGATAGCCTGGCGCCGGGCGTATACCCTGGTATTTTTCGGCGATCAACGCGTCGCCGTCCAGCGACTCGGCCGGCACATAGCCCCACAAATCCTTGCGTACGCGCTGGTGCAGGCTTTCGGCAAACGCTTCGGCCAGGCGGTCAGCCAGCGCCTTGAGCATGATGGACGAATAGTCGTCGTGGTCATCCAGAAAGTACTTTTCCTTTTTCTCGGCGCCAATGCCTGCCGTGACGGCAAAAAGACCGATGTAGTCCGGAATTTTTGAGGGATTTTGGCCTGCGGCGCCCACTGATCCAGCGCGAGCAGCTATCAATTCAGGAGCAAGTACCTTGGGTGCAACAAAGTCAGCCAGGCAACGGCTGGGGCGCATCACACCGTCAATCGCGGTTTTCTCGGTTTGCTGGCGCAGGCCGTACCAGGTCATGGCCACTTCTCTGCGCGACTCGTCGGTGTAGATCTCGACGTCGTCGCCTACGCTGTTGGCGGGGTACAGCGCCATCACGCCGTTGGCGGTGAGCCAGCGGCCTTCGATCAGGCGCTTGAGCATGCGCTGCGCGTCGGCATACACGCGCACGGCCTCAGTGCCCACCACCTCGTCTTTCAAAATGGCCGGAAACGCACCCGCCAGATCCCAGGTCTGGAAGAAGGGTCCCCAGTCGATGTACTGGGCCAGCTCCGACAGGTCGAAGTTCTTGAACACGCGCCGGCCAATGAACTTGGGCACGGGCGGTGTGTAGTTGGCCCAGTCCATCGACGTGGCATTGGCGCGTGCTTTGGCCAGCGGCCACATCGGCACCTGCTTTTTGTTGGCGTGCTGGGTGCGCACCTTGTCGTAGTCGGTATACAGCTCTTCGATGTATCTGGCGGCCTGATCGGAGAGCAGGCTTTGCGCCACGCTCACGCTTCGTGACGCATCAGGCACATAAACCACCGGGCCTTCGTAGTGCGGGGAGATCTTGACGGCCGTATGCACGCGGCTGGTGGTGGCACCGCCTATCAGCAGCGGGATTTTTTTGATGCGGAAGTGATCGTCCTTCTGCATCTCGGCCGCCACATATTGCATTTCTTCCAGGCTGGGCGTGATGAGGCCCGACAGCCCGACGATGTCGGCGCCTTCAACCTTGGCGCGCGCCAATATTTCATGGCAGGGCACCATCACGCCCATGTTGACGACTTCAAAGTTGTTGCACTGCAAAACCACCGTCACGATGTTTTTGCCAATGTCGTGCACATCACCCTTGACCGTGGCGATGATGATCTTGCCTTTGGTCTTGACGTCGCCGCCGGCGGCTTCGAGCAGCAACTTTTCGGCTTCGATGTAGGGCAACAGATGCGCCACGGCCTGCTTCATCACACGGGCGCTCTTCACGACCTGGGGCAAAAACATCTTGCCCTGGCCGAACAGGTCGCCGACGATGTTCATGCCGTCCATCAGCGGGCCTTCTATGACGTGCAGCGGCCGGCCGCCCTCCGCAAGGATCTCCTGGTAGACCTCTTCGGTGTCGGTCACGATGTGCTCGTTCATGCCATGGACCAGCGCGTGCGACAGGCGCTGGCGCACCGGCAGGGCACGCCACTCGTTTTTCTTGCTGTCGTCCTTGGCGCCGCTTTTCGCGGTTTCGGCGACTTCAATCAGGCGTTCGCTGGGCGTGAGTTCGGGCTCGCCGGGCTTGTAGGCCGGTGTGCGGTTGAGCACCACGTCTTCGACGCGCTCGCGCAGCACGGGGTCCAGGTCGTCGTACACACCGACCATGCCGGCATTGACGATGCCCATGTCCATGCCCGCCTGGATCGCGTGGTAGAGGAACACGGTGTGGATGGCTTCACGCACCGGGTCGTTGCCGCGAAAGCTGAAGGACACGTTGGACACACCGCCAGAGACCTTGGCACCCGGCAGGTTCTGCTTGATCCAGCGCGTGGCGTTGATGAAATCGACCGCGTAGTTGTTGTGCTCTTCGATGCCGGTGGCGATCGCGAAAATGTTCGGGTCGAAGATGATGTCTTCGGGCGGGAAGTCCAGCTCGTCGACCAGCACACGATAAGCGCGCTCGCAGATTTCGACTTTGCGCTCGTAGGTGTCGGCCTGGCCTTTTTCGTCGAAAGCCATCACCACCGCCGCCGCACCGTAGCGCTTGAGCAGTTTGGCCTGCTGCCTGAAGGGCTCCAGGCCCTCTTTCATCGAGATCGAGTTGACGATGCCCTTGCCCTGGATGCAGCGCAGGCCGGCTTCGATGACGCTCCACTTGGAGCTGTCGATCATGATGGGCACACGCGCGATGTCGGGCTCACTGGCGATCAGGTTCAGGAAACGCACCATGGCGGCCTGGCTGTCGAGCATGGCTTCGTCCATGTTGATGTCGATGATCTGCGCGCCGTTTTCGACCTGCTGGCGGGCCACAGCCAGCGCCTGCTCGTATTCACCGTTGAGGATCATGCGGGCGAAGGCCTTGGAGCCGGTGACGTTGGTGCGTTCGCCAATATTGACGAACAGCGTGCCCGCACCGATGGCGACCGGCTCCAGGCCGGACAGCTTCATGGGGGGAACATTGGGTAAAGATTCAGTTTCAGACACGGACTCACCTTGAGGCAAAGGTGAGCGTCGTTGCTGCAGGGGCTGCCGGAAGCCGCCGCCTGTAACCCAAGCCTGACGAACGCTTGTGTTCGCTGCAACGCTCCTTGGGTTACCATCATTTTAAGGGCTGAACGCCGCCCGCGCCATATCTTTGCGCCAATGGCAAGAGATACCAACAAAAGTCCAGGGGATAGCCGGAGCCACCATGTTTGAAAACCTGTTCGGCAGAAAACAGAAGGGAACGCCCGATGCGCCCGAGTCCATGCGTCCCAAAGACCGCATGCGGGCCATTGAAGGCTCCAGCACGGCCGAGCTCGCCGCCAGGCTGCTGATTGCACCAACCGCCCTGATGCAGCTCACGCCCGAAGAGGCTTTCACCGTCGTCAGCTACATGACGCCGCGCAGGATTTCCGAGGGAACGACCTTCATCCGCGAAGGCGACAAGAGCGATACCGGGTATATGGTGCTGCTGCTCGAGGGCGAAGTCACGGTCGAAAGCATTGTGGTCAGCCGCCGCACGCCGGTCACCATCACGGTGCTGGGGCCCGGCAGCCTGATCGGCGAGATGGGCCTGGTCGACGGCCAGGCGCGGCTGGCGTCATGCACTGCCAGCAGCGACGTGAGCTGCGCCGTGCTGTCGCGCGCAGCGCTTGAAAAAATGGGGGAAGAGCAACCGGTGACTGCGGCCAAACTGATGTTTGCCGTTTCGCTGCGCATCGCCGAACGGTTGCGCGACACCAGCGAAAAACTCAAGATGTACAGCCAGCTGGTGCAAGCCATGCAGCAGGAAATCGACCGGCTTATGCCGGGCTGATTTCCCTCTGGCAGAAAAGCGGGAAAGCGCCAGGCTGGCCGCCCTTTGCGCCATTTCCGCCCTTTCGATTTAGTCGAGCTTGATTTTGGCGACCTTGATCAGGCGTCCATAGTCGGCGTGCTCTTTCATCACCATGTAGGCAAAGTCGGCAGAGCTCATGGGGCTGGGGGTCGCGCTCATGCGTGCAAACTTTTCCGCGGTATCGGGCGTGTTGAGCGCGTCGGCGAATGCCCGCTGAAGCTGGTCTGCCGTGGCTTTGGGAAGGTTGGCCGGGCCAAAGATGCCGAACCAGGTGCTGATGTGAAAGCCGGGCAACACGTCGTTAATGGTCGGAATTTCCGTGAAGCTGCTGGAGCGGTTGATGGTGGTCACGCCAAAAGCGACCAGCTTGCCCGACTTGATGTTGGCGCTGGCAGAGGCCAGGTTGTCGAACATCAGGTCGGTCTGGCCGGACAGCAGACCAGCCTGCGCCTGGGCCGAGCCACTGGAAGGCAGGTGCACCACGCTGATCTTGGCCAGGCTTTTAAACAGCTCGCCCGCGAGGTGGCCGGCACTGCCGTTACCGCCGGAGGCATAGTTCAGCCGGCCGGGGTTCTTGCGCGCATACGCTATCAGGTCCTTGGTGTCCTTGATTTTCAGCCGCCTGGCTGTTTCCGCATTCATGACCAGCACGTTCGGCACACGGGCCACCAAGGTGATGGGCGTGAAGTCCTTCAATGCGTCGTAGGGCATGTTCGGGTAGAGCCACGGGTTGATGGCATGGGTGGCCACCGCCCCCATCACCAGCGTATGGCCGTCTGCAGGCGCCTTGGCGACGAGGGCCGCACCCACGTTTCCGCCGGACCCCGGCCGGTTGTCAACCGTGACTTCGGTTTTGAGCAGGGGGCGCAGCTTCTCGGCGAGGATGCGCGCAGCGTTGTCCAGCGGGCCGCCGGCTGGATAGGGGACGACGATCGTCACCGGTTTTTGCGGCGACAGCTGCGCATGGCCTGCGAAAGCCGTCATCGCCAACGTGAATGCCGCTGCGGCCTTGATGAATAAACCCACCTTCATGATTTCCTTGGTTGTGTTGTGTTGCGTTGTTTTGCCGAACCATCAACGCTGCAGGGCGCAGCGCCGGAGAATGAAAACAGGGTTCGGCAAAGGGGCCTGACTATAGCCGCGAAATATGACTTTTCGGAGCATCGCCGGCATGGCACTTCATATGCATACTTATTGATTACACGTACATCCGGGTCGGGAAGCGGCTTTTTTCAGCCGCCCGATGGGCATCACCAGGAAGTGATGCGGGCAGCGCTGCCCTCAGGCGGCCTCTTTGTAGAAGGCGCCGCGCTGCAAGGAGCGGCTGGCAACCGGCGCAACCGCATGGGCGATGGCACCTATGTGATCCGGCGTGGTGCCGCAGCAACCGCCCACGATGTTGACAAGGCCTTCCTCGGCAAACTCGCGCAGCAGGCGGGACGTCACATCGGGCGTTTCGTCAAAGCCGGTATCGCTCATGGGGTTGGGCAGGCCGGCATTGGGGTAGCAGCTGATGAAGGTGTCGCCCGCCACGCGGGCCAGCTCCTGGATGTAGGGGCGCATCAGGGTGGCGCCCAGTGCGCAGTTGAGGCCGACTGCCAGTGGTGCGGCATGGCGCACGCTGTGCCAGAAGGCCGTCACGGTTTGCCCGCTCAGGATGCGGCCCGAAGCGTCGGTCACGGTGCCGCTGATGATCAGGGGCAGGCGCTCGCCGGAGTTGTCGAAATACTCATCGATGGCAAACAGCGCCGCCTTGGCGTTGAGCGTGTCGAAGATGGTTTCGACCAGCAGCACGTCGCTGCCGCCCTTGACCAGTGCCTCCGTCTGTTCGTAATAGGCCTTGCGCAACTCCTCAAAACTGGTGTTGCGCGCGCCCGGATCGTTCACGTCGGGGCTGATGCTGGCCGTCTTCGGCGTGGGGCCGAGGGCGCCGACGACAAAACGCGGCTTGTCGGGCGTTGAGAATTTGTCGCAGGCGGCACGGGCGATGCGGGCTGACTCGTAATTCATCTCGACGGCCAGGCCGGCCATGTCGTAGTCGGCCTGCGCCACGGTAGTCGCGCCGAAGGTATTGGTTTCAATCATGTCGGCGCCCGCAGCCAGGTAGCCCTCATGGATGTCCTGGATCACGTCGGGGCGCGTCAGGCTCAGCAACTCGTTGTTGCCCTTCACGTCCTTGTGGAAGTCCTTGAAGCGCTCGCCACGGTACTGGGCCTCGTTGAGCTTGAAGCGCTGGATCATGGTGCCCATCGCGCCGTCAAGAATGGCGATGCGTTGTTCCAGAATGGCCGGCAGTTGCTGCCCGCGGGTATAGATGATTGGCTTCATGCCCCGATTTTAAGGTCTGGCCGCTTTTTCAGCAGGCTTCTACACGGCAACCCCATTTGCCACCGGATCGTCAGCCTTCGATGGGGGTCTTCAACCCAGCATGAGCCGCGGGACTGGCTTTGCCAGACCGCAGGCGGGCGGCCCCCTCGGGGGGCAGCGACCCACACGAAGTGGGGGAGCGTGGGGGCCTTAGACTATCAGTCCTGAACATGAAAAACTTTCAACCCAAAGAAGCCTGGACCTGGCTGCAGGCACATCCTGACGCGCTGTTTGTGGACGTGCGCATGGAGATCGAGTCGCTGTACGTCGGCCGCCCCCCAGGCGTGGTCAACGTGCCGTGGTACGAATACCCCGACCTGCAGCCGGACCCGCAAAAGTTTGCCGATGCGGTGGCGCGTGAGGCTGCCGGCAAGGCGCAGCCGGTGCTGCTGATTTGCCGATCCGGCAAGCGCACGCTGGACGCCGGCAAGGCACTGGAAGCGGCCGGTTTTTCTGATGTGCAGCATGTGGTGCACGGCTTTGAAGGTGAGCTCGACGAACAGTTCCAACGCTCCACGCTCTCGGGCTGGCGGTTTGATGGCTTGCCCTGGGAGCAGATGTAGCCGGTTTTTTACGGTTATTTATGCACCAAACAAGCCTCTAGCCCATACACCACTTTCGCCAGCAGCTATATTTTTCATAGCGTTTCTTTTTCACCGCCCCGACTTTCCGGCTCAACACCTTGTCTTCACTGCCCATTTCTGCGCCTCCGCCGACACCTCTGGACGTGCTCAGCCGGGTTTTTGGCTATGACAGCTTCCGCGGGCCGCAGGAGGCCATCGTGGACCATGTGGTTCGCGGCGGCGATGCCCTGGTGCTGATGCCCACCGGCGGAGGCAAATCACTGTGCTACCAGATCCCGGCCATCGTGCGGCAAAACGCCGGCCATGGGGTCACAGTGGTGATCTCGCCGCTGATTGCGCTGATGCACGACCAGGTGGGCGCCCTGCATGAGGCCGGCGTGTCCGCTGCATTTTTGAACTCGACGCAAAGCTTTGAAGAAAGCAGCCAGCTTGAAAAGCAATTGCTGCGCAATGAGCTGACGCTGCTCTACGCCGCGCCTGAGCGCATCAACACGCCGCGCATGAAAGGCCTGCTCGGCTCTCTCCACGAACGTGGCCTGCTCAGCCTGTTTGCGATTGACGAAGCGCATTGCGTGAGCCAATGGGGCCACGACTTCCGGCCCGAATACCGGTCCTTGAGCCTGCTGCACGAAACCTTCCCGAACGTGCCGCGTATCGCGCTGACGGCGACCGCGGATACGCTGACACGGCAGGACATGATCGAGCGGCTCAAGCTGGAAGACGCTCGCGCATTCGTCAGCAGCTTTGACCGGCCGAACATCCGCTACACCATCGTCGAAAAAACCGATGCCACGCGCCAGCTGCTGCGATTCATTGAAAGCGAACACGCCGGGGAAGCCGGCATTGTGTATTGCCAGTCACGCAAACGCGTGGAGGAAATTGCCGAGGCCTTGCAGGACGCCGGCCTCAAGGCCATGGCCTACCACGCGGGTCTGGACAGTGCCCTGCGCCAACAGCGGCAAGACCGCTTCCTGCGCGAGGAAGGCACGGTGATGGTCGCGACGATTGCCTTCGGCATGGGCATCGACAAACCTGACGTGCGTTTTGTCGCCCACCTGGACATGCCGAAAAACATCGAAGGCTACTACCAGGAGACAGGCCGCGCCGGCCGCGACGGCCTCCCGGCCAATGCCTGGATGACTTACGGCCTGCAGGACGTGGTGAACCAGCGCCGAATGATAGACACCAGCGAAGCCGCCAGCGAAGAGTTCAAGCAGGTCATGCGCGGCAAGCTCGATGCCTTGCTGACGCTGGCAGAGGACACGCGCTGCCGCCGGGTCAGCCTGCTGGGCTACTTCGGCGAAGACAGTCAGCCTTGCGGTAACTGCGACAACTGCCTGCAACCGCCAGCCGTGTGGGACGCGACCGAAGCCGCACGCAAGATGCTCAGCTGCATTTACCGCGTGCAGCAGGCCAGCGGCATCAGCTTTGGCGCCGGCCACCTGATGGACATCCTGCGCGGCAAGGCGACCGAAAAAGTATTGCAGTACGGCCACGACAAGCTCAGCACCTTCGGCATTGGCGCCGACCTGTCCGAAGTGCAGTGGCGTGGCGTGTTGCGCCAGCTGATCGCCAAGGGCATGGTACGGG
Source organism: Polaromonas sp. P1_F9 (assembly GCF_056405615.1). NCBI lineage: Bacteria > Pseudomonadati > Pseudomonadota > Betaproteobacteria > Burkholderiales > Comamonadaceae > Polaromonas > Polaromonas sp. P1_F9. The sequence goes on from NZ_JBFUBT010000005.1 coordinate 111,529, forward strand.
TCGACCCCGACGCGTTCAACACGTTGCAGCTGTTGCCTGATGCACGCCAGGTGCTCAAGGGCGAAGTCAGCGTGATGCTGCGCGAGCAGTCAGCCGGGACTGGCGAGCGGCGCAAAGGCAGCGCCAAAAAAGGCACCAAGACCTCCGCCAAAGGCATGGCCGAAGCCTCGCTCAACGCCGGTGCACTGGAGCGCCTGGCCCGCCTGAAAGCCTGGCGCGCTGAAGTCGCCCGCGAACACAACCTGCCGGCCTTCGTGATTTTTCATGATGCAACCTTGCGAGCCATTGCAGAACGCGCGCCGCAAGGCATTGCCGACCTCGAAGGCATCAGCGGTATCGGCGTCAAAAAACTCGAGGCCTACGGGGCCGAAGTGCTGCGCGTCTGCGCCGGGGCGGATTAGGCCCTCGCAAGCCGATGGCCGATTCCCGTGCGGTGCCGGCCGCCCGGCCGCTTAAGTTGCGCCAGACGTATTGCGGATTTCGACGCTGTCTATGGCGGCCCGCGCAGGGCGCTGCGGTGTCAACAACCCGCGTACCAGGCCAGCGGCGTTAAAGCACCACGACACGACCGAGAACACAGCCTTGGTGGCGCTGCGCTTTCGCCATGTCATCAACAGGAGAGGTGCCGCCGCAATGCCGGAGAAGGCCCCGATGCGTGCTGTCCACGGCATGGGAACCACCAGAACGGCGAGCAACACTGCCCACCACGCCAGCACGGCGACATACAGCCGCAATTCGCGCACCCGCGTCAGCACCAGCCCCAGGTGAGACTCGCCCCAGGCCGCGCGCAGCACTTCACCCAGGCCGCAGATGTAGCGGCTGCGCCAGCGGCGCACCAGCAACTGATAGGGAGGCGCATCGTGGCCATGGTGCCGCACGGAATCGGTGCCCAGTCGCCACAGTTTCCAGCCCCGGGCATGCAGGCGCATCGCCAGGTCAAACTCTTCATAGCTGTGCAGGTTGCGGTCTGAAAAATACCCGGCCTGCTCCACCGCGGCCCTGCGGTACAGGCCGCCCATGTCCAGGCGGTCCACCATGCCTGCCTGCATATGGCCCAAACCCCGCTCCACACGCGCCACATATTCCAGGCTGCTGGTGTTCATTTCAACGACCTGCCCTCCCACGCCGGCCACGTCGGGATGCGCCTGCATGAAGGCCAGCGCCTGCGGCAAAAACCCGGGCAGCATTTCCATGTCGCCATCCAGGATGTACACAAATTCGCCCGCCGAATGCTGATAACCCAGTTGGGGGCCGATGCCGCAGCAGCGCTCATCGGCGCGTGCCAGCTGCACGATACGGATGGGATAGGCAGACGCCAGCGCCACGGTGCGGTCGCTGGAGCAGGAGTCGGCCAGCACGACCTCGCCACCGACCATCCGAACGGCCGCCAGCGCACTTTCCACCGCGGCCACGATGCGCTTTTCTTCGTTCAGGGCCTTGATGACGATGCTGACCGTGCAAGGCGTTTCGCTGGCTTCAGGAAGCATCGTCACGGCTCCTCAAAATAATGCGGGCCGGCACACCCACGGCAAGGGCTCCGGCGGGGACGTCCGTGATCACCACGGCATTGGCGCCAATGTCGACGTCGTCCCCGATCCGCACAGCTCCGAGGATCTTCGCGCCGGCGCCGATATTGACGCGGTTGCCGATATGCGGCGCCTCGAGCGGCCTGTCGATACGCTGGTTGCCGATGGTGACGCCCTGGCGGATGATGCAGTCGTCCCCGATCACGGCCCGGCCATGCACCACAATCGCACCGGAATGCTCAATCACCAGGCGCCGCCCGATCTGGGCCGAGACGCCTATCGTGACGCCGCAAAACATTTCAGCCAGCTTGGCCAGCACCAGGTGCACAGCGCCCAGCGGATAACGCACCAGCCTGGACTGAAACCGGTAGCGCAGGTGCCCCAGCCGGTATACCTGCAGCGCCCAGAAGCCCAGGGACAAGGCGCCTTCCTGCGCCACACGCAAGTCTTCAAGAAAAGCCATTGTTATTGAGCTTTCATAACATGCATCAAGACGTGAAACCCCTCACCCGGCCGCATGCTCCAGCGGGGCCGCTCGGGTGTGGGGGATGAGGTCCGCGGCAAGTCCATCAGAACCCGACAAAAGCCGGAGCAGAAAATTCAGCCCTTGCGGAAATGCGGCGCAAGATTCGTACCAATGGAATCACCCGGAACTTGCCTGGCTGCGGTATCACCGGTGCAAGCAAGCTGTTAGAAGGCCATTGTGCCGGGGATGATTGGGGTTCCCTGTCAGCCGGATTCCCGCATAAGGTTATGCATCTTTCGCCGTGGTTAGCCGTTGCCTAGTAAGGGCTTGCCCTTAGAGGTACCCGCCATAGTTGGGCTAGCATCCGCCATTGGCATGGTTCGTGCTGATGTTCGCCCACTTATTGACTGGAGAATCCCCGTGATCAAACTCGTAAAGAAACATGGACTTGTCGCCCTTGCAGCGGCCGGCCTCACTGTTGCGGCCATGGCACCTGCCCATGCCGGCAAGACACTGGACGCCATCAAGGCACGGGGTCAGGTCATCTGCGGCGTGAACGTCGGGCTGGCGGGGTTTTCCTCTGCCGACAGCAACGGCGCCTGGACCGGGCTCGACGTGGACGTCTGCAAAGCCGTCGCCGCCAGCGTGCTGGGCGACGCCAGCAAGATCAAGTGGGTTCCCTTGAACGCCCAGCAGCGCTTTACCGCCCTGCAGTCCGGTGAAGTTGACGTCCTGTCGCGCAACACCACGTTCTCGCTGACGCGCGACGCGTCGCTCGGCCTGCACATGACCGCCGTCACCTACTACGACGGCCAGGGCTTCATGGTCCCGGTGAAAAGCAAGATCAAAAGCGCCAAGCAACTGAAAAACGCCACCGTCTGCGTGCAGTCCGGAACCACCACGGAAAAAAACCTGACGGACTTCTCCAAGGCCAACAACCTCAACATGAAACCCGTCGTGTTTGAAAAGCAGGAAGCCGTCAACGCCGCGTACTTCTCCGGCCGTTGCCAGGCCTACACCACGGATGCATCCGGCCTGGCCTCGGTGCGCAACAAGGAAGCCAAGGTTCCCGCCGACCACCTGATCCTGCCGGAACTGATCTCCAAGGAGCCGCTGGGGCCCATGGTGCGCCGCGGTGACGACGAATGGTTCGCCATTGTCAAATGGGTGATCTACGGCCTGATCGAAGCGGAAGAATACGGCGTGACCCAGGCCAATGTCGATGCCATGACCAAGGAAAGCAAGGACCCGGTGGTCATGCGCCTGACCGGTAGCGGCGAAGACACCGGCAAGCTGCTGGGTCTGGACAAGGAATGGCTGGTTCGCGCCGTCAAGGCCGTCGGCAACTACGGCGAAATCTTCGAGCGCAACGTCGGCCCCAAGACGCCCCTGGCACTGCCGCGCGGCCAAAACAATCAATGGAATAAAGGCGGCCAGATGTACGCCATGCCGGTGCGCTGAACGACTCCTTCCGATGCGCTGAACGCAACGGGCCGCTCGCAACCATCCGTTGACGAGCGGCCCGTTTTACTTGGGTAACCGCCTTATGTCCGAGCATTCCCTGATTCCCGCGCGGCCGGCGCCGGCGCTGCGGCGCAGAGTTTTTTCCTGGCGCAGCAAGCAGGCGCGCGCCGTTGTTTACCAGATCCTGGCCGTCAGCCTGATCGTCTTCCTCGTGTGGCTGCTCGTGAGCAACACCATGAGCAACATGAAGACGCGCGGCATCCAGAGCGGCTTTGATTTTCTGTTTCAACCCGCCGGCTTCGACATCGGGGAAGGCTGGCTGAATTACGACTCGATCGATCCCTACTGGAAAGCCTTTCTCGTGGGGCTGGTGAACACGCTGCGCGTGGCCGTGGTGGGCATTGTGCTCACGTCCGTGCTGGGAACCCTGCTGGGCGTGGGACGCTTTTCGCGAAATGCCCTGATCCGCGGCCTGTGCTACGGCTATATCGAGACGTTCCGCAACATCCCGGTGCTGCTGCAGCTGCTGATGTGGTATCTGCTGTTCACGGAATACCTGCCGGCCATTGACCAGGCCCTGCATATCGGCAGCCTGGTGTATATCAGCAAGAACGGCCTGTCTTACCCCTTTCCGGTGTGGCACCTCGGGCAGACACTGGCCATCGTCGGCATGGCGGCCGGTGGTGTGGCGGGGTGTGTTTATGCGCGCCGGGCACGCCGCCACTTTGACCAGACCGGCCATGCGCGTCCCGTGTTGTGGGTGGTGCTGGGACTGGTCGCGGCCGGTGCGCTCCTGGGCTGGCTGGCCGGTGGTGCGCCTTCCGAATGGAACCTGCCGAAACTGACGGAAACCCAGGTGGAGGGTGGTGGCGCGCTGTCGCCTGAATACCTGGCGGTGCTGCTCGGGCTGGTGCTTTACACCTCGGCCTTTGTGGCGGAGGTGGTCCGCGCCGGCATTGCCTCTGTCTCGCTGGGCCAGCACGAGGCCAGCGCATCGCTGGGGCTCTCACGCGGCCACTCCATGCGCCTGGTGGTGCTGCCCCAGGCGCTGAGGGTCATCATCCCGCCGCTGACCAACCAATACCTGAACCTCACCAAAAATTCGTCATTGGCCGTTGCCGTGGGCTACCCCGACCTTGTGTCGATTGCCAACACCTCGCTCAACCAGACCGGCCGCGCCGTCGAATGCATTGCCATCATCATGCTGATCTACCTCACCACATCGCTGGCCACCTCTGCGCTGATGAACTGGTTCAACAGCCGTGCCGCCATCAAGGAACGCTGACATGAACCAGACCTTTGTTCCCGTCGCGCCGCGCCCTGCCCCCATCAAGATGGAGGGCCCGGGCCCCTGGCTGCGCAACAACCTGTTTTCCAGCGTCGGCAATGCGCTGGTGTCGGTCGGGGTCATCGCCCTGTTGCTGTGGGCCGCCTCGTCGGCCCTTCGCTGGGCGGTGTTCAATGCCGTGACCGCCGCTGACGCGGATGCCTGCCAGGCCGCACGCGGCATAGGCGCATGCTGGGGCGTGATCAACGAAAAAGCCCGCATCATCCTGCTGGGCCGCTACCCCCTGACAGAGCACTGGCGGCCGGAGCTGGCAACCTTTTTGCTGCTGGGCCTGGTGGTCGCCAGTTGCAGCCGGTGGTTCTGGAAACCCTGGCTGGGACTGATCTGGATCGCGGTCCTGACGGCGTTCTTCACGCTCATGAGCGGCGGCATGTTCGGGCTATCCAAAGTGTCGACCGACCAGTGGGGCGGCCTGCCGCTGACCGTGATGCTGACGGTGATCTCCATGACGATCGCCTTCCCGATAGCGGTGGCGGTGGCGCTGGGGCGGCGCTCCAACATGCCCGCCATCAAGACCCTGTGCGTCATTTACGTCGAGCTGATTCGTGGCGTGCCGCTGATCTCCGTGCTGTTCATGGCCAGCTTCATGTTTCCGCTGTTCATGCCCATCGGCAAATCGCCCGACGTGCTGATCCGGGTGATCGTCGGCATCACGCTGTTTGCCGCGGCCTATATGGCGGAGATTGTCCGGGGTGGTTTGCAGTCCCTCTCGAAAGGCCAGACAGAAGCAGCCGCCAGCCTGGGCCTGGGCTACTGGCAGACGCAGATCAAGATCGTGTTGCCGCAGGCCCTGGGTACGGTGGTGCCCAGCATCATGAACAACTTCATTTCGCTGTTCAAGGACACCTCCCTCGTGACCATCGTGTCCCTGTATGAACTCACCGGGGCCCTGTCGCTGGCGGTCGGGTCCGATCCGAACTGGCGGCCGTTCAAGATTGAGGCTTACCTCTTTATCGCCGCGATTTACTTTACCTGCTGCTTCGCCATGTCCCGCTACAGCCTCTGGATAGAGCGGCGGCTGGCTGTGGGCAAGGCCCGCTGACAAAAACAAGGACCAACATGAGTGATCCCATCATCCGCTTTGACAAAGTCAACAAATGGTATGGCAACAATTTCCATGTGCTGCGCGACCTGCAGCTGGATGTGCAGCAGGGCGAGCGCCTGGTGATTTGCGGGCCGTCCGGTTCGGGCAAATCCACGATGATCCGCTGCATCAATGCGCTGGAGGACTACCAGGAAGGCAAGCTCACTGTGGCCGGCTCAGTCCTCGGCGACGACATCAAGGCCATTGATGCCGTGCGCCGGCAGGTCGGAATGGTGTTCCAGCAGTTCAACCTGTTTCCGCACCTGACCGTGCTTGAAAACCTGACGCTGTCGCCAACCTGGGTGGCGGGCCTGTCCAAAAAGGAGGCGACCGAGCGGGCCATGCATCAGCTCGAGCGAGTGCGCATCGCGGAGCAGGCGCAAAAGTACCCCCTGCAGCTGTCGGGCGGCCAGCAGCAGCGCGTTGCGATAGCGCGCGCGTTGTGCCTCACGCCGAAAATCATGCTGTTTGACGAGCCGACATCCGCGCTGGATCCTGAAATGATCAAGGAGGTGCTGGACGTGATGATCTCGCTGGCCGAGCAGGGGATGACCATGCTTTGCGTGACGCATGAAATGGGCTTTGCCAAAGCAGCAGCCGACCGCGTGATCTTCATGGACCAGGGCCAGATTGTTGAACAGAACACGCCCACGGACTTCTTCAACCACCCGCAGACCGATCGGGCGAAGGATTTCCTCTCCAAGATTCTGGGACACTAGAGGAATGTGCCAACTCCTCGGAATGAATGCTGCCAAACCCGCAGACCTTCGCTTTTCATTCACGGGTTTTGCCGCACGCGGCGGTCTGACGGACCATCATGGCGACGGCTTCGGTATCGGTTTTTTTGAAGACAAGGCCTGCCGCATTTTTATGGACAGCCAGCCTGCCGCCACCTCACCGGTGGCCGAGCTGCTCAAGAGCTATGCCATCAAGTCCTGCAATGTCGTGTCCCATATCCGCAAGGCGACGCAAGGCGATCCGCAGCGCCTGGAAAACTGCCATCCGTTCACCCGCGAGCTCTGGGGCCGCCACTGGCTGTTTGCCCACAACGGCGACCTGATCAACTACTTTCCGACCCTGGGCGGCAACTATCAGTCCGTCGGCACCACTGACAGCGAACGCGCCTTTTGCGCCCTGATGGAAAAACTCAAGGCCATCAGCCCGCGCGAACCCTGCTCGCTGGACACGGTGTTTGACACGCTGTGCAGCATGAGCGAAGGCACGGGCGAGTATGGCGTATTCAACTACCTGCTCTCCAACGGCCAGGCCCTGTTCGCGCACTGCTCGACACGGCTGTATTACCTGGTGCGGGAATGGCCGTTTTCACACGCCAAGCTCGTGGACGCCGACCTGAGCATCGACTTTGCCCAAACCAATGTCCAGGAAGACCGGTTGTGTGTCGTCGCCACCCAGCCGCTGACGCTCAATGAAAACTGGCAGCAGCTGCAGCCCGGGCAATTGCTGTGGATTGAAGGCGGCCGCATCGTGCGGCAGGCACAGCTGAAGGTCAGCGAGGATGTGCGGCGCAAAAACGAAGCCAACCTGGCTTGCGTATAGAAATTGGGCCTCTGGCCAATAACGACGGGCGCAAGCAGCTATTCTTTTGATAGCGAATCCGGTCCGACGAAACGTCTGCAGTAGCGCCTGTTCCTATTGCATGAACCCCATGGCCCGCCCTTCGCGTACCTCGGGCTTGATACGGTGCTCAGCCTCCAGCTGGGCCAGAAACTCCTCACTGGAAAACTCTGCCGCGAGAATATCCACCTGCCGCTTCACGGCCGCAAAGTCGCCAGGACACAGCTGCGTGAGCTTGCCGAGCCGCTCCCGAAGCGGGGCCTCGAGCCGGCCGGCATCGCCTCCCAGTGCTTCGGTGACAAACATCTGCTCACGCTGCGCGTGAGTCAGCGGCATGAATTTGATCTTGAAGGTGAAACGCCGCAGCGCTGCCTGGTCCAGGCTTTCGAGCAGGTTGGTGGTGCAGATGAAGATGCCCGCATGGCGCTCCATCCCCTGCAGCATTTCGTTGACCTCGGTCACTTCGTAGGTGCGCTGGGCACCGCGCCTGTCCTGCAGGAAGCTGTCCGCTTCATCCAGCAGCAATACGGCTTTTTCCGCTTCGGCTTCGCGGAACATCGCCGCCATGTTCTGTTCGGTTTCACCGACATACTTGCTCATCAGGTCGCTGGCCTGCTTGATGATGAGCGGCAAATCCAGTGCTTTGGCGATGTGTTCGGCCAATGCCGTCTTTCCCGTGCCCGGCGGGCCGTAAAAGCACAGGCTGCCGTGGCTTCGGCTTTTCAGTGCCTCGACGATGCGCGGTACCTCGAAGCGGGATTCGACATTGAGCATGGAAAGGTCATAGGTCGTCGTGTTGCGCCGGCCGGAAGTTTCCGCCCTGTTGCCCAGCGCTACGTCTGCGTTTTTGAGCTGGCGCTCGATAAGCGACTCCATCAACAGCGGCCGCCCGCCAGACAGAATGGATTGCATGCCTTCCGCGTCCACCTGCACATCCACCGCGTCTTCAGGCGCACTGGCCAGCCGCGCAAACCGGACAGCCGTGCGTATCTGCGCGGGCGTCAGGCCCTTGCGGGCTGTCAGCTTGGCTACAAACGCATCGCTCACCTGAACACCTTCCAGTGTCTTGCGCACCAGGCCTTCACGGGCACCCGGTGGCGGCGACCTGAGTTCCAGGTGGTAGGCAAAGCGCCGGCGAAAAGCAGGGTCGATCTGCTCGATGCGGTTGGTGACCCACAGGGTGGGCACGGTGTTGGATTCAAGAATCTGGTTGACCCAGGCCTTGCCGCTCACCGACCCGCTGGCGGGTACCGGCAATTGCTCAGAGCGCGCCATGAGTTGCGCAGCCTCGCTGGAAATCGGCGGAAACACATCTTCGACTTCGTCAAACAACAAGGCGGAGTGCGTGCTGCCCTTGAGGAACACCTGCGCGATTTGCAGCGAACGGTAGCGGTCCCGGCCACTGAGCGAGTTGCCGTCGCGGTCGGCATATTCAACTTCGAACAGGTCCAGGCCGGCGGCTTGCGCCACCACCTTGGCCAGCTCGGTCTTGCCGGTGCCCGGGGGGCCGTACAGCAGCACATTCACGCCATGCTCCTTGCCGGCCACCGCATTGCGCAGCAGCGACACCAGCACCTGCGCATCGTCGTGCACGAAGGCAAAGTCTGCAAGGCCCAGGCTGCTGTGCGCGGCCGGCCGTGTGAAGACTGCCATCAGCTCATTCTGGTCGCGGTACTCGCGCATCAGCACGGGCGGCAGTTTTTCACTCACCTTCATCAGGTCGGCAAGGTCGGTGATGTTGTGCTCGGAAATCAGGTTCTCGACCATGCCGATGCGCTCCAGGCGCGAGCCGGCGCGCAGCGCTTCGGCAACCTCGGGGGCCTTCACGCCGGCCACATCGGCAATGGCGGCATAGGCCTCTGGCGCATTGTTGACCTTGAACTCCACCAGCAGGGAGCGCAGGTCGCGCTGGTAGCGTGCCAGGGTTCCGTAGAGCAGCAGCGCACGCTCGGCCCGGTTGAGCTGCAGCAGGTTGGCCAGTGCATCGATATTTTTCTCGACCAGCGTGGATTGTTTCTTGAGCGCCTGGGTCAGCCATTCGCCGGTGGCGGCCAACACCGAGAGCAAGTCCTTGGGCTGGTCCTTCGCGTGCTCATCGAGGTAGAAGAACAGCGTGCCTTCTTCGTAGGGGCCGCGCCAGGCGCCGTGGCGCGCCATGAACTCGGCGTCGGTCAGGCTTTCATGGCCGCGCCAGAATTCGTTGTCCTTGCAGCGGCGGCCGAGAAACTCGCGCAACCGCTGCACCGCCGGCAGGGGCCACACAAGATGCCGGCCCGAGAGCGAGAGCAGGCTGTTGAGGTCGCGGCGCACATTGAACTTGGCGCCTTGCCTTGCCGCCAGCGTCAGCACGAAATGCGAGCACATCAGGTCCAGCACCGGCGCCTCTTTCAGCCCGGGGGACAGCAGCCACTGCTGCTCGCTAACGGAACGCTTGCTCATGGACAAACCTCCCTTTGCAACTACACGGTTGGTAGACATGCCTGTGAGATACCCTGCTTCGAGACCGTCGCCTCACTGGCTATGAGCACCGCAGATGCGACCTGGTTCAATGAGACTCCACCATAACGCAGCTTGAAGCATCATGGAAGACGCTACTTGTACCCCCACGTGTGAAAAGCACCACAGAAACTCCTGCGAAGATGCGCAAAGATGATCCCGCACAATCCCACCATAGCCCCGCAGAGGAATTCCCATGCTCAGTCTCAAAGATATAGAAACAGCCGCCCAGCGCCTGCAGGGCCACCTGCTCGATACGCCTTGCGTGGAGTCCAAGACGCTTTCCCAGCTGACGGGCGCGCAGATCTACCTGAAGTTCGAGAACCTGCAGTACACCGCGTCCTTCAAGGAGCGCGGCGCCTGTAACAAGTTGGCCCAGCTCTCAGCCGACGAACGGCGCCGCGGCGTGATCGCGATGAGCGCCGGCAATCATGCCCAGGGCGTCGCGTACCATGCACAGCGGCTGGGCATACGGGCAGTGATCGTGATGCCGCGCTTCACGCCGGGCGTCAAAATCGAACGCACCCGGGGTTTTGGCGCTGAAGTAGTGCTGCACGGCGATACGCTGGACGAATCACGAACCCACGCGCTGACGCTGGCCGGTCGGGAGGGCCTGGTCTTCGTGCACCCTTACGACGACGAAGCCATCGTCGCAGGCCAGGGCACGGTGGGGCTGGAGATGCTGAAAACGCAACCCGACCTCGAAACGCTCGTGATCGCTGTAGGCGGTGGCGGCCTGATTGCCGGCATGGCCACGGCGGCGAAGGCGATCAAACCGGGCATTGAAATCATCGGCGTGCAGACCTCGCGCTTCCCCGGCATGGTCAACGCCATCAAGGGCACCCAGCACCCGCAGGGCACCAGCACCATCGCCGAAGGCATTGCGGTGGGAACGCCGGGCGTCATCCCTCAGGCCATCATCGCGAAGCTGGTCGACGACCTGGTTCTGGTCGACGAGGGCGATATCGAGCAGGCCATGGTCATGCTGCTCGAGATTGAGAAAACCCTGGTCGAAGGTGCCGGCGCGGCCGGGCTGGCGGCGCTGCTGAAGTACCCGGAGCGTTTTGCGGGTAAAAAAATCGGCCTGGTGCTGTGCGGCGGCAACATCGACCCGCTGCTGCTGGCAGCCATCATCGAGCGCGGCATGGTGCGCGCCGGGCGCCTGGCCCGCATCAAGGTCAGCGTGCGCGACATTCCGGGCTCATTGGCCAAGATCACCGCCACCGTGGCCGACGCCGGGGCCAATATCGATGAGGTGCATCACCAGCGCGCCTTCACCATGCTCTCGGCCCAGAACGTGGAGATCGAGCTGGTGATCCAGACACGCGGGCGCGACCACATCCAGCAGGTACTGGCGGCGCTGAATGCGGCCGGCTTCGAGGCTTCAGAGCAGCACTAAGCTAAGGCCCTAATTCCAGCCAATCACCTCAAAGCCCTTTTCGCTCAGGCAGCGCTGCACAAAGCTGCGGTAGGTGCTGTTGGGTTTGTCGTTGTGAAACGCGCCTGACACCGCACCCGCAGAGCCGCCCACGGCGGCGCCCGCGGCGCCGGAACGCAGCACGCCTTCGCCGCCGCGCCCGGTGATCAACGCGCCCACCGCCGAAGCCACACCCCCGACGGCTGCGCCTTCACCGGCACGCCGGCCGACTTCGTTGGTGCTTTGCGACGGGCTGAGCCCGGCGGCCGAGGCCCGCGACATGCAGGCGCTGGCCTCCGCCTGGCCTTGCGCGTCACCTACCCGGTTAAGGGTGGCGTTGGGATACAGCACGGGCTTTGCCGAGGCGCTGTTGGGACCGCCGGAAGCGCATGCCGACAACAAGGCCAAGGCGGACAAGGCAGCGCCGGCCGTGAAAAAACGGAACCGCCGCTGAGGCGCGAAATGGGCTGGGGATTTCATGTATTCCTTCCACAAATAGGCATGGCAAAGGTTACCGCAAGCCAGGCGCCGGGCATCTTTGTCACCGCATCTTCATGTAACCATCTTCATGCAGGTAAAATCTGCCAAGACTCTCAAGCATTTCAGGAATCAAGCCCATGTCCAGTCCAGCCAGCCACACCACCAATGCAGCCCACGACAGCGCCACTCCCGCCCAGGAGCAGGATGCCGTCGACGCGATCGTTCCGTTGATCCCCATTGTTTTGCCCGTGGTGGGCGGTGTGCTGATGTTCCTGCTGGCGTTTATCGCCATCTACATGGCCTGAAAGCCCCTGCTTTCACCCCAAAAGTCCGCATCTCGCGGACTTTTTTGTTTCCGGGCTCCGTACCCTCTTCCCATCTCTTTCCCGGCCATCTTCAGCCTGTTCGCCGAAAAACCGGCCTGAAATTGCGGGCCGAAACGACCGTCCCGGCATTCTTCACCCCGATGTCATGACTGCCGGAACCCCGGTGTTACCTATGCATAACCTCATGCCGGTTATGCATAACTTTTGCCTGTAACTTACAGGTAACTCGCGCCGATCTTCTTAAAATGAATTGACTGGCCGACCCGTGGAAGATGAATAGCAACCTCACGCTGCTGCTTTTTTGTCATTGCGCCGCAGCACTTTTGAAGCTTGCGCACCGCCCGCCGACCGGGACCTGCTTGTTGTGCAAAGGGAAGCTTCCAAGCCTTATTCCGGCAAACGTCTGAGCAGCGCAACCGCCCAGGTTGCCGCGCGACGTTTCCCGAAATAACGCTTTTTAACTTTGGAGTTTTTTCGATGAACCATCCCGCGATGCAAGGGCTTAACCTCAACACGCCCCCCTACGTCAAGAATGCCAGACTGATTGCCTGGGTTGCCGACATGGTGGCCTTGTGCAAGCCCGACAACATTTACTGGTGTGACGGCAGCGACGCCGAATACCAGCGCCTGTGCCAGCAGTTGGTCGACGCCGGCACCTTCAAAAAGCTGAGCGAAGCCAAGCGCCCGAACAGCTTCCTGGCCTGCTCCGACCCGACCGACGTGGCGCGCGTGGAAGACCGCACCTTCATCTGCTCGGCCAAAAAGGAAGACGCCGGCCCGACCAACAACTGGATGGCGCCCGCTGAAATGCGCACCACCCTCGAGCCCCTGTTTGACGGTTGCATGAAGGGCCGCACCATGTATGTGGTGCCTTTCAGCATGGGCCCACTCGGCTCGCCCATCGCGCACATCGGCATTGAACTGTCCGACAGCCCTTACGTGGCCGTCAACATGAAGATCATGACGCGCATGGGCAAGGCCGTGTTTGACGTAATGGGCGTCGACGGCGAGTTCGTTCCCTGCGTGCACACCGTGGGCGCACCGCTGGCCGAAGGCCAAAAGGACGTGAAGTGGCCTTGCAACAAGACCAAGTACATCGTGCACTACCCCGAGACGCGCGAGATCTGGTCCTATGGCTCCGGCTACGGCGGCAATGCGCTGCTGGGCAAGAAATGCTTTGCGCTGCGCATCGCTTCCAACATGGGCCGTTCGGCGTCGCAAGACGGCTCCGGCAACCCGGGCTGGCTGGCCGAACACATGCTGATCCTGGGCGTGACCTCGCCCGAAGGCAAGAAGTACCACGTCGCGGCGGCCTTCCCTTCGGCCTGCGGCAAGACCAATTTTTCGATGCTGGTGCCGCCGGCAGGCTTTGAAGGCTGGAAGGTCACCACCATCGGCGACGACATCGCCTGGATCAAACCCGGCAAGGACGGCCGCCTTTACGCCATCAACCCGGAAGCCGGCTACTTCGGCGTGGCACCGGGCACCAACATGCTGACCAACCCCAACTGCCTGCGCAGCCTGGATCGCGACGTGATCTTCACCAACGTCGGCCTGACCGACGACGGCGACGTCTGGTGGGAAGGCATGGAGCAGGACGCGCCGGGCAAGGCATTGCCGGCGCACCTGATCGACTGGCAAGGCAAGGACTGGACGCCACAAATCGCCAAGGAAACCGGCGCCAAGGCCGCCCACCCCAATTCACGCTTTACCGTGGCCGCCACCAACAACCCGGCGCTGGACCCGGCCTGGAACGACCCTGCCGGCGTGCCGATTGACGCCTTCATCTTTGGCGGCCGCCGTTCCACCACCGTGCCGCTGATCACCGAAGGCCGCAACTGGGTGGAAGGCGTGTACATGGCCGCCACCATGGGCTCCGAGACCACGGCCGCCATCACCGGTCAGGTCGGCGTGGTGCGCCGCGACCCGTTCGCGATGATCGCTTTTGCCGGCTACAACATGGCTGACTACTTCCAGCACTGGCTCAACGTGGGCCAGAAGCTGGAAGCCTCCGGCGCCAAGCTGCCCAAAATCTTCACCGCCAACTGGTTCCGCAAGGGCGAAGACGGCAAGTTTGTCTGGCCCGGCTACGGCGAAAACATGCGCGTGCTGAAGTGGATGATCGACCGCATCGAAGGCAAGGGCCAGGGCGTCGAGCACATCACCGGCGTCAGCCCCCGCTACGAAGACATGAACTGGACCGGCCTGGACTTCAGCGCCGAGCAGTTCAAGACCGTGACCAGCATCGACAAGGCCGCCTGGCTCAAGGAGCTGGAGCTGCACGCCGAACTGTTCAAGCAACTCGAATACCACCTGCCGAAAGAGCTGGAGGAGACCAAAGCCGCGATCGAGCGCCGTCTGGCCGCCTGACCTGCACGCCACTCGAGGGGCGCTTCGCACAAGCTAGCGTAGCGCCTTACATCCTGGTGCATTTGACTGCGCCGGGGACAAAAAAAGCCACCTGACCGGTGGCTTTTTTATGAGTCGCTACAAATGAGCAGCGAAACTCACGGTCAGACGTAATAGCGGTGGTAAGCGCGCAGTTCCGCGCCGCCAAGGCGCAGGGCGCGCTGTGACAGACCGGCTGGAGCGGACACCACGGCTGCGGGGGCAGCAACAGCCTCTTCAACGGCGACTTGCTGGCGGGCCATTGCAACTTGCAGGTCGGCCATCACGCGGGGATCGTTCTTGGCGGCTTGCCACAGGCGCTGGTCGGCGCGGGCTTCAGCCAGGCTGCGTGACCAGGCGTCCAAGCCAACCTTGAGGCTGACGGCCGCATTGCGCGCAGCGCCGGCGAAAACCGCCAGGACGGCAAAAGCGACAGCCCAGAGGCCGATCCACATGACCAGCAGGTGGCCTTCGGCGACGCTGTCCATCACCTGATACGCCACCACCATCACGGCGGCCGCGACGGCGGACAAGAGCAGCGTGGCCAGGCCGCGGGCGCCGGAGAAAGCACCGCCCAGCTGGCGTACGGCACCAAAGGCCGACTCAGCGCGGACAACGCCGGGGTGCTGTGTGGAATATTTGATATTGACGAAGCTGGTCATGGTGAACTCCCTTTGGGTTAACTCCGCTGAACCAAAATTGCAGCGGGTAGGAGGATATTAGGGTTATCACTGATGTTATTCAACTTTATCTTTATGATGTGATTCATTCACACTGGTGATAATTTGAGACCTTCCGCCCTCTTTTCCCCTTTTTTCATCCTTCAACACCCGCCCCAAGCCCTTGACCCCCCTCAATTTCCGGACCCTGGACCTCAACCTGCTTCGCGTGTTTGACGAAGTGATGGCCGAGCGCAGCCTGACCCGGGCGGCGCGCAACCTGTCGCTGACACAGCCGGCTGTCAGCAATGCCCTGCGCCGTCTGCGCGAGACGCTGGGCGACGAGCTGGTGCAGCGCAGCGGCCAAGGCATGGCGCCCACCCCGCGCGCCGTGGCGATCTGGCCGGCTGTGCGCGAAGCCCTGCAGCAGCTGCAGGAGTCGCTGGTGCCCAATGAATTCGTGCCCGGCGAAGCCACCACCATCTTTGTGCTGGCCATGGCCGATGCCACCGCAGCCGAATTGATTCCCGGCCTGGTGGAAACGCTGGACCAGGAAGCGCCCGGTGTCTCAATCCGCGTGATTCCGCTCACCACACGCGACCCGCGGCGCCTGCTGGACGAGGAGCTGTGCGACCTGGCGGTCGGCTACTTTCCCTCGGTGCTGGCCGACCTGACGGCCGGCGCGCAAAGCGGCGAGCCCTTGCCCTTTTTGCACCAGCGGCTGTATGACGGCGAATACGTCTGCGTCATGCGCAAAGACCACCCGTTGGCCACCGGCCCCTTCACACTGAGCAAGTTCTGCGCGGCGCGCCACATGCTGGTGAGCTTCTCGGGCCGCCCCTATGGTTTCGTCGATGAAGCCCTCGCCTCGCTGGGCCGGGAGCGGCATGTGGTGCTGACGGTCAACCAGTTCTTCACTGCCGGGCGCGTCGTGGCGAACTCGAACCTGCTCACCGTGCTGCCACGGCATTTCGTCGGGGTGACGGGCATTGCCGACCAGCTGGTGCTGCGCCCCCTGCCGTTTGACGTGTCACCGGTGCACGTGGACGCTGTGTGGCACCGGCGTTCGCAGCAACGCAGCGCGCATGCATGGTTGCGCCAGGTGCTGGTGCGTGCGGCCGACAAGGCGTTTTTGGCCTGAGGCCCCTGACCCATCCAAAGGACTGGCCAGCCTGGCTATCCGAGGAGACGCCTACACAGCGCTATAAAAATCATAGCTGCCCGCGCAATTCAGTATTGGGCGAGGGCCATTTTTGATGCCAAAACAGGCAGTTTTGGACGCGGAAATCGCCGCCGGGGGCCATCGCTACTGCAGCGCGCTTCTCCAGCACGCATTTTTTACCCATCAAATGGGTGTTTTGGCCAATAAGGACGGGCGCAAGGAGCTAGCTATTTGATAGCAACTGTAGCGAACGGATCAAACCGCTGCAGTTCCCGGCTGTAATGTGGCCAACACGCAACGCAGACACCAAAAACAGAGCACTGAATGACCCGGATTCAGTGCCCTGCGGCGTTTTTTTAGCGTGTTGCGCCGCTTTTTTTAGCTACAGGCTAGCCTCCGGCCACTCCCGATGAACGCTGCGGGATCAAATTAATTCTTTAGTTCTCTTATTTGGCACTCTGGGTGTCATAAGTCGTCAAACGACCTACTTGCAAAAAAATGTAACGTGAAGCAAAGTCAAAACATGGACATCACACCCCGTGCGGAGCTCTTTCCGAAGGCCGTAGTTACTGCGAGGCATACGTTAAAAAATGTTAGCTAAATTATTAATTGCACCTGCAGCCGAAATCGCGATGTCCTCTGGCAAGGCAATCGTCTTTGGGTTGCGTTGACCGGCACGGCTTGAATCCTCACCCCCAAACCGGCCCGCATGAATTCCTGCCTGCACTTTCCCCTCAAGCCACTTGGCCTGGCGCTGGCATTCGCCGGCCTGGCCATGGCACCGCATGCCGGCCATGCCCAGGCCACCAACGATTTCTCGGCCGCAGCCACCCAGGACTGGAACGACCCAGCCAACTGGAGCGGCGGCACGCCGACCGCCGCCAGCGTGGCAAGGGTCCCGACGAACCAGCAGGTGGACGTTACCGGGGCTGGCCAGGTGGGCACGCTGCAAGTGGAGGGAGACGGCCAGGTGGTCGTCCATGCGGGCGGCACCCTGGCCGCCGGCACGCTCCTGGTGGGCACCACGCCAGCGCTGGGTAACGCAGGATCCCTGTTGATTAATGGGAGCGTCACGGCCACGCGGCTGAGCGTGGGCGACACGGTGACCGGAGGGCAGATCCTCATGGATGGCGCCGGCGCCAGCCTGAACGTGTCCCCTCCCAGCCTGGCTCCGGGCGACCAGTTCATCGTTGGCAACAATGGCGACGGGACGCTGGGCATCCGCACCGGCGCCACCGTGACGGTGGGCGGCACCCGCACCCTGCACCTGGGCAATGTGGGCACCGGGACGCTGATCATCGGCAACATTGGGCCCAGCGGTACCCTGGATGCTGGCGCCGTGGTTTTCGGCAATGCCAGCTCCAGCATCAAGTTCAACCAGAACGACGCCGCACCCTACATCTTCTCCCCCGCAATCAGCGGCAGCGGGTGGGTCGAGGTATTCGGTATCGGCGGCTCCACCACCGTACTGACGGGCGCCAACAGCTACACCGGCGGCACTTTCGTCAGAACCAATGCCCGCCTGACCGGCACCACCACCAGCCTGCAGGGAGCCATCAGCAACGACGGCGTGCTGACCTTCGACCAGACCACCATCGGCACCTTTGCCGGGTCCATCAGCGGCGGCGGCGCGCTGGTCAAGGAAAGCAGCGGCACGGTGATTCTCTCCGGCACCAACACCTACACAGGCGGCACCACCATCAATGGCGGCACCTTGCGCGGCACTACCGCCAACCTGCAGGGCTTGATTACCACCAACGCCAACCTGGAGTTCTCGCAGGCGGGCAACGGCACATTTGCCGGTGTCATCAGCGGCACCGGCAATGTGGTCAAAAGCGGCACCGGCAATGTCACATTTGCCGGCACCCACACCTACAGCGGGACCACCGACGTCAGCGGCGGCACGCTGTCGGTCAACGGCAGCCTGACCAATTCCGCCGTGCAGGTGCAAAACGGCGGCACGCTGGGCGGTACCGGTTCCGTGCGCAACACCACCATCCAGTCGGGCGGCACGCTGGCGCCCGGCAATTCCATCGGCACCCTCACCGTCGTCGGCAACCTGACGTTCAACGCTGGTTCCAATTACAGCGTGGAGGTCGACGCAGCCGGCAGCAACGACCGCACCAACGCCACCGGCACGCTGACCATCAACGGCGGCACCGTCAACGTGCTGGCCAGCGCCGGCAACTACTCGCTGATCACGCAGTACACCATCCTCAATGCGACAGGCGGGCGCACCGGCGTCTTTAGCGGGCTCACGACCAACCTGGCGTTTCTGACACCGTCGCTCACCTACGACCCCAACAATGTGTACCTGACCCTGGCCCGCAACAGCACCGGCTACAACACCCTGCCCGGCATGACGCCCAATCAGCAGTCAGCCTCCAACGCACTTCAAAATGCCTCCGGCAGCGCGAGTGGCGACATGAGCACGGTGCTCAGCGCCCTCAACAGCCTGTCGGCGCCGCAGGCCCTCGCGGCCTTCGACGCCATAGGCGGCGCCAACCTGGTCGCCTTGCGCCGTGCCGGCCCCAGCTTTGCCGCCGCATTCGGCGAACAGCTGCAGGCGCGCGTGGGCCGGAGCAGCCTGGGCTCAGTCTGCGGGAGCGACGACGTTGCGGGCCGCGAAGCCCTGAGGGCACTTTTCCCGGCCTTCGAAGACGGTTGCGGTTTCTGGCTGCGCGGTTACGGCAGCCACCAAACCACCGACAGCGACGGCAATGCCATGGCCAGCCGCCTGAACAGCACCGGCCTGAGCGCGGGTTACGACGCCGAAGTGTCGCCGGGCTTGATGCTGGGCGGCGCCGTGACCATCGGCACATCAAGGGTCAGCTTTGATTCAGGTGACCAGGGCAGGGCCCGCAGCGCAGCGCTGGCGATGTACGCCGGCTACACCGACGGCGCATGGCGCCTGAATGGCGTGACCAGCGTGGCGTTTCACGGCAACCACATGGACCGCGGCATCGTGGTCGGGCCGCTCAGCCGCGTGGCCTCCTCGAACTTCGACAGCAGCACCGCCTCGGCCTACGGCGAGCTGACCTACGACCTGGACATGACCGGCTGGATACTGCAGCCGATGGCCGCGCTGGCCTTCAGCCGCAACCAGACCAACGGTTTTGCCGAGCAGGGCGCCGGTGCGCTCAACCTGCAGGTCGCGGCACAAACCGTGTACTCGACCAAATCGTTGCTGGGGCTGAAAGCCGGCTTTGACGTGGGCCGGCTGCGGGTGGAGCCGCGGCTGCTGTGGGCGCATGAGTTTGGCAAGTACAACACTCCAATGACGGCGCAGCTGCAGGGGGCCGGCACGCCCTACCAGTTCCAGATTGCAGGCGTGGCCCTCAATGCCAACACGGTGGTCCTTGGCGTGGGCGTTTCGGGCCGCATCCATGACAACTTCAACCTCTTCGCCGACCTCCAGACCGAACAGAACGCACGCCAGCGCAACCTGGCCCTGTTGATGGGGGTGCGCGGCAAATGGTGAGCCGGGCATCTCAAAGCATGTTGGCCCCTGACCGACCTGATTCACAACACATTTAATCCAGCCACACCCGCGTCCTACCTCATGGCTTACAAAAGCATGCCCCCCATCCCGCCATCCCTGCCGCCTCTGCCGCCGCGCCAACCCAAACCGAAACCCGGCAAGGACGCCGGCGCCCACCGATACGACACCATCGTTTTTTTGCTGATCATCGGCCTGGCGATTGTGGTGGCCGGCAGCGCGGCGCGTTACACCCTGGTAGACCGGCCTGCGGCCAAGGCACAGAAGGAAGCCCAGCTGCTGATGCAGCAGCTGATGGCCACGAACCAGAAGAACCAGCAGCAGCTTGAACAAAAGCTCGCCGAAGCCAAGGCCCAGACCGAGGCCTTGCGCGCCAACGTGGAGCAGATGAAGGCCGAAATCCAGCTGCCCAAGGCCGCAGCGGAACCGGTTCCGGAGCCGGTGCAGAAACCGGTGCCCGACGCCCAGGCCGCGGAACGCAAGCGGCTGGAGCGGGTCAAGGTGGTCGATGAACTGGTGGACTCCCTGACGCCGAACCTGCAGGTCAAGTTCCAGCAAAAGGTCACGTGGCTGGACCGCAGTGTCTCCTTCGGCTTCAGCCTGACCAACGCAAGCCGCCGCGCCGTCCGCGTGACCCCGCCGCGCATCGCCCTGACCCTCAACCCTCTGCCCAATACGAAGCTGACCGTGAAATCCAGCGATGTGCAGGCTGACATCTGCCCTGGCGGCTTGATCGGGCCGGGAGAGACCATTAACTGCAATGTGGTGTTGCGTTCAGAGCCCACCTTCACCGGCGTCGGCCACATCCCGTTTCGCGCCGTCATCTCGGCACGCACGGA
Organism: Polaromonas sp. P1_F9; assembly: GCF_056405615.1. Classification (NCBI taxonomy): domain Bacteria; kingdom Pseudomonadati; phylum Pseudomonadota; class Betaproteobacteria; order Burkholderiales; family Comamonadaceae; genus Polaromonas; species Polaromonas sp. P1_F9. Next base: position 132,258 of record NZ_JBFUBT010000005.1, read on the forward strand.
ACTGGCGGCGACCAGCGAAACCTGGAAAACCGTGCGTTCCGCCTACAAGGAAGCCTACCTGGAGGAACACATGGTCAAAAGCGTTTCCTTTAATGGAGAGCTGTGGCGGTAGTTCTGAACCTGCAGCAGGCTCACGGGCCCGATCCCGGCAAGGGCGGGCAGGTGGCGGATCTTCCAGTTTTTCGCCATCGTGCTATTAAATAGATAGCTGCTCGTACAGGCTCCAATTGGGCTTAGGCCATCTTTGGCACTTGAAATCAGTGATTTTGCGAGGTTTCCGGCTCTAACAGGGCTTTTGCGACCATCCAAGGTAAGGCTGGAGGATCAAAGGGCCCCTGAATCGCCTTTCTTAACCACTCAGCCAGACCGCAAGCCAATGAAGACGGGTGCAAGCAGCTACTAATTCAATAGCATCAAACTGGCGCCATACGCGCGCGGGCAAATCCCATTCAAGCGGCTCGCGGCCGAAGGGCATGGTTTTTGCATACAGTTTTGCACACAAACTGTACGCAGGAGCCGCGCATGCCAGACCACCCACACACCCCAACGCCCACCCACCCACTTGCGCGCCGCACCGCGCTGAAGATCCTCGCCAGCGGCGCCGCGTCCATGGCGCTGCCGGCCCTGGCTGCCTGGCCGGACAAGCCGATCAAGATCGTGGTGACCTTTCCAGCCGGCGGCGCCAGCGACATCGTCGCGCGGGTGATGGCCGAGCAGCTGGGCAAAAAGCTGGGGCAGGCGGTGGTGGTCGACAACCGGCCGGGCGCGGGCGGCAGCGTGGGAGGCCTGGTGGTGGCGCAGGCGCCGGCAGACGGCTACACGCTGATGCTGAGCAACTCGACACCGGTCTCCATCGGCCCGTTCGCGCTGGAAAAGCAGCCCTATGACCCGGTGGAAGGCTTCACCCACATCGCGCTGATCGGCAACGCGCCCTGCGTGGTGATGGCCAACCCGCATGCGCCCATCAAGACGATCACCGACGTGGAAGCGCAGGCCCGCAAAGCGGGCCGGCTCGACTTCGGCTCGGGCGGCCCGGCCTCGATCGGCCACATTTACGGCGAGCTGATGAAAAAGTCCATGGGCGTGAACCTGGTGCACATCCCGTACCGCGGCGGTGCGCCCATGACGACCGACCTGATCGCGGGCGTGATCCCCGTGGGCATCGACGTGCTGACGGCGTTTGTGCCCTACTTCAAGAGCGGGCAGCTGGTGCCGCTGGCCGTGACGTCGGCCAGCCGCTCACCGTTGGTGCCGGATGTGCCCAGCGTGCTGGAGTTTGGCTACCGCAAGCTGGTGCTGGACAACTTCTTTGGTTTGAGCGGTCCGGCGCACATGCCGGCCGACGTCGTGGCACGGCTGAGCAGCGCCTGCAACGAAATACTGGCAACGGCAGAGATCAAAAAGAAAATGCTGGAGCTGGGCATCACGACCCAGCCCATGAGCCCGGCGGCGTTCACCGGCTTTGTGCGGGAACAAGTGGCGGTGCTGGCGCCAGCCGTCAAAGGAGCAGGGGTCAAACTCTGACCGCATCCGCCCCAAGCGAGACCCCGTCTTTACCAGCTAAAGCCGCGGTCTGGCTTTGCCAGCCGCAAGGCGGGCGGCCCCGTACGTGAGAAAAGGGGCAGCGCGCCGCAGGCTCGAAGTGGGGAAGCGTGGGGGCTCAGCGAACCACGCTGAGGTAAGCGTAGGCGGCGCTGCGCAGTTCCTGGGCCTGCAACGGGTTGCGGCCGACGCGCGCTTCGGCGCGTTCCATCAGGTTGTGGGCCACACCGTTTACAGGGGCCACGCGGGTCGCGGCGGGCAGGAAACGGGCGATCTGGGAAATCAGGCTGTACATGTCAGGGTCACCTTCATGGGGTGAAAAAGTTGCGGTGAATGAAGAATAAGGGTTTTCCCTAGGGTTTCAAGCCTAACCGAGGTCCAAACCCATGCAAAAAATGCATGCCGTGCTCCGCGACGGCACATGCAGGTCATTTCTACGTGATTTCCGGGGAAAACTTCACGGAGCCGGCGGCTATGCTTGGGCTGTGGCCCATCCCCCAAATCCCTCTTCCCTGCCCACGGCCGAGACGCCAACCTCATCGCCGGACGGGGCGCTGGCGCTGCTGCGGCAGATCGCCTCGAATATTGACGCCATGCTCTGGTCCTGGGACCCGCAAACCGGCCGCATCACTTATACCAACCCGGCGTTCGAGGCGTTCTGGGGCCTGTCGGCCGACACCCTGGCAGACCGGCCGTGGCAATGGCTGGAGCATGTGGACCCAATAGACCGCGAGCGGGTGCTGAGCCTGCAGACCAGCCCGCTGAAGCGCAGCGAAGAGTACAGAGTCATACGGCCTCAGGGCGGCAACGCCCGGCTGAGCCAGCGCGCACTGCCCATGCACAGCCCTTCGGGGCAGTTGCTGCGCGTCATCCACCTGGCCAACAACATCACCTGGCAGCTCGACACTTCCAAGCAGCTGCGTGTGGAGATCGGCCGGCGCACCGACTCCGAGGCCAAGTACCGCGCGGTGGTGGAAAACGTCAGCGAGGGCATTCTTGTCACGGCGGCCGGACGCATCCTGTATGCCAATCCCAAGGCACTGGAGCTGACCTCGCTGGACGAGGAAACCGCCAAGTCCCGGCCCTTTATCGAATTCATCCACCCCGACGACCGCGAGAAGGTGCTGAGCAACCACATGAAGCGCCTGCGCGGCGAGGCGGTGGAGAACTACTACCAGTTTCGCGTGCAGCACAGCCGCAGCGCCGTGCGCTGGCTTGAGATCAGCGCGGTGATGTTTGAATGGCAGGGCGCGCCCGCCACGCTCAACTTCCTGACCGATGTCACGCGCAAGCGCCAGGCGGAGGAAGACATGCGCAAGGCGCTGGCGCACGAGCGCGAGCTGTCGGAGCTGAAGTCACGGTTTGTCGCCGTGACATCGCACGAGTTCCGCACGCCGCTGGCCGCCATCCTGTCGTCCGTGGAGCTGCTGGACGCCTACGGGGCCAGCTTTCCGGCCAGCGAACGCCGGGAGCTGCTGGGGCAGATCAAGACGGCGGTGGCCCGCATGAACAGCATGGTCGAGCAGGTGCTGCTGACCAGCCGCCTGGAGCTGGGCAAGTTCCAGTTCGAAGCCGCGCCGCTGGCAGTGCCCGACTGGCTGGTGCAGGTGATGGGTGAGCTTGAGCGCGGCAACCCGCAGGCCGCGCGCGTGTCGCTGACCTGCGACGGCCTGGACGCGCCGCGCACGGCGGACCAGCAGTTGCTGCGGCACATCGTGGTCAACCTGCTGGGCAATGCACTGAAATATTCGGACCCGGATACGCCGGTGCAGTTTGCCGTTCGCGGCGTGGGCGACCAGATTCACCTGCGCATCAGCGACCACGGCATCGGCATCCCGGAAGCCGACCTGCCGCGCCTGTTCGGCAGCTTTCACCGCGGCACCAATGTCGGCAATATTTCCGGCACCGGCATCGGCCTGCACATCGTGAAGGAATGCGTGGACCTGCACCAGGGGCAGATTGAAGTCACCAGCCGGCCCGGGCAAGGCACAACCTTCACCGTGCGCCTGCTGGCGCCGCTGGCCTGACGCACCCCGCCCGGCGCCCGCGGTTTTGCCGTTTCAGGGGCCTTTTTTCCGGTGGTAGGTCAGCGCCGCCTGAATGCACAACGACAAGGGATCCCGCGGCAGTGGATCAGCCGCATTGAGCACGATGGCCCGGTTGCCCTCGTAGCGCAGCTCGCCCGAAAACAAGGTGCGGAAGGTGTCCACCAGCGTGGTGTTGCAGTTGAAGTACAGGGCGTACTGCGACGGGCTGGATTTGACCGGCCCCAGGCGGAGGGTGCTGCCGCTTTTGCTGGCTGACGTGAGGTAGGCCGGCTCGCCCCACTTGAGGGTTTCCTCGATCTCGCCGACCCCGGGTGTGGCAGATGCCGTGTCCAGTATCAGCTGGCGCAGGGCCAGCAGCTTGCGCCGCAGCAATGGCGGGTAGGCCGCGAAGGCCTGTGCGACGGCTGCGTTTTCAATCTGCTTCACAAGCGGCTCCTGTTCATCTGCTGATGCCACGCGGAATCTAGCGCATCGGTGCGAGGCCGCGCAAGCTAAAACTCCAGCAAGGAAGGGGCGGAACATCTTCCCGCAAATATCTTCCCGCACAATGGGCGGGTGAACATCCAGCTCCTTTCCGACCTGCACCTTGAATCCAATCCCCACTTCACAGCGCAGCCCGTCGCCGGTGCCGACCTGCTGGTGCTGGCGGGCGACATCGGCTCTTACCAGAAGGGCTCGTTGCTGGACGAACTGAATATCAGCGACTTTGGCCTGGCGCGGTTTTCACCATTGCCGGTGGCGCGCGGCGGCGCCGGCTGGCCGACGCCGGTGCTGTTTGTGCCCGGCAACCACGAATACGACGGCCTGGACTTTGATGAAACCCATGCGCGGCTGCGCGAAACCTGCGAGCGCCTGGGCATGGTCTGGCTCGAGCGTGAAACCGTGGTGCTGCAAGGTGTGCGTTTTGTGGGCAGCACGCTATGGACCGACTTTGACGCCCTGAGCGCAGGCCAGGCCCAGGCATCGGACATCACGCCGGGCGAGCAATTGAAAGCGCGCGAAAAAGCATTCCGCGCCGCCAACTTTTACCTCGGAAAAAACCATTCCTTTCGCGATGGCCAGCCACTGCTGGCGGCCGACGTGCGCGAGGAGGGCCTCAAAAGCCAGGCCTGGTTGCGGCAAGCACTGGCAGTACCCTTTGAAGGGCCTACCGTAGCCGTGACGCATTTCGCCCCCAGCTTGCTGAGCGCCGACCCGCGCTATGGCCTTGTGCCGGGTACGGCGGGCTTTTGTAATGCGCTGGATGACCTGCTGCCGCTGGCCGACCTGTGGCTGCATGGGCATCTGCATTGCGTAATTAATTACATCAGCCGCGGCTGCCGCGTAGTGGCGAACCCGCTGGGTTATGCGCGCAAGCATGAACAGGACGGGTTTTTACCCGACTTGCTGATCCGCGTCGGCCAATAGCGCTCAAGCACTCAGTCGTCCTCTTATTGGCGTGGTGCCCACGTGCCACTGGTGACTAAAGTCGTAGCGCCGCGGCGCACACGGCGGCGGCATTTTTTTGAACTTCCTGCGCTGCGTGTAACCCAACCACGACCGGATACGCGGAACCAAAGGGTCAGCACAAAAGTGATAACACTTTGTTCCAATTGTTGGTTTGCGCGCTGTTCGGCTTGCATGTATCTTGCATGAAGGGTTCGTGCAGGACTTCCCGCACCGTAACCCGCATTGGGGAGAGCACCATGAAAAGCAACGTGACCTATCTTGGCGCCTGGCTGCTTGCCGTCGGCCTTGCGTTTGCGTTTGCGTTCGCATCACCCAATGAGGCCAGCGTTATGGGGCACATGCCGGCTTTCATGGCGCAAACACTGCTGCGCCAGCCAGTCAACGTACCGGATGGCCTGCCCTCTGACCGCACCCTTGCACTGATCACCTTCCAGCGCGGCCAGCATGTCCAGGCCGAGAGCTGGGTTCAGGGGATGAACTTGCGTAACGACTCGTCCATCGCGTGGATGCGCATGCCGATCGTCAATGACCCCGGCACACCGACGGGGCGCAGCGCCGTCGAAAACAGGTTGCTCAACCACTACACAGCCGATACCGAGCGCGCCAGGCTGGTGCCGGTGTTCACTGACCGCGCCAGTTTTGTGCGCGCGGCCGGCCTCAACGGCACAGACCAGGTCTACGCAGTGGTGGTCAACCGCCAGGGTGACGTACTGGCCCGCGTTGAAGGCCAGTTTGACGCAGATAAAGCGCAGACGCTGCGCGAAACTCTGCGCCCGCAGAGCTTCTAGACTAGCCCCCGCGGTCGCTCACTTCGTGTAGCCCTTTTCCCCTTGCAGGGGACGGTGCCTGCGGCCCGGCAAAGCCGGTTCCGCGGCACCCGCTGGCTTGAAGAATTCGGTGGGTACGACCAGTGATGAAGGTATTTCACCAATGGGGGCCGCGGGTCCGGCTTCGCCGGCCCCAGGCGCCGCCCCCTGAGGGGGGAACAGGCTACACGCAGTGAGCCTGGACGGGGGTGCTACAAAGTCTTTTCACCCAGCGTGAAATAGAACGTTGCGCCTTGCCCGAGAGATGATTGGGCCCAGACCTTGCCGCCATGCCGTGCCACGATGCGGTGCACCGTGGCCAGCCCAATGCCGGTGCCGGCAAATTCCGACAGCGAATGCAGGCGCTGGAACGCGCCAAACAGCTTCTCCGCATAGGCCATGTCAAAGCCGGCGCCCTTGTCCTGGACAAAATAAACCGTCTCCCCGTCTTCCCCGGTCTCATGGCCGAAGGTGATTTCGGTGCGCTCCGCGTTGGCGCTGAATTTCCAGGCGTTTCCCAGCAGGTTGTCCAGCAACTGCTTGAGCAGGCGCGGGTCACCCTGCCCCGTCAGGCCCGCTTCAACATGGAGCACCACCGGCCTTTCAGGCTCGCGTTCACGGTAGCCGTCAAGGATGCCCTGGACCAGCGCGCTGAGGTCGACCAGTTCCCAACGCAGGCTAGAGCGCGACACCTGTGCCAGCGACAACATCGCATCGATCAATTCCCCCATCTGCCCCACCCCGGCCCGTATGCGCGCCAGGTAATGCCGGCTGCGCTCCGACAGCGGTGTGCTGTCAGACTTGTTCATGGCACGCTGCAGCAGGTCGCTGAATCCGTCGATGGCACTCAGCGGGCTGCGCAGGTCATGGGACACGGAATAAGAGAACGCCTCCAGTTGTTTGTTGGCAAATTCGAGCTGCGCGGTGCGTTGCTGCACACGCTCTTCCAGGCTGGCGTTGAGCTGCAAAATTTCTTCACGCGCACGCCGGCGCTCGCGGATATCGGTGTTGATGCCGAGCACCCCGTTAACCTTGCCTTCTTCGTCGCGCACCACCGTCCAGCGTGCTTCGATGGCCACCGTTGAACCATCCCTGGCGTGCTGCTCCAGCTCCCCGGTCCAGTCCCCTTCATTGGCCAGCGTGCGGGCCATGGCGTCCACAAGCGCCTGGGGATCCTCGTACATGAACTCTTCCATCGATTTGCCCAGCACTTCTTCGGCTGTCCATCCGTAAAGGCGTTCGGCACCCTTGTTCCAGAACCGTATGGTCCGGTCCAGGTTGCGGACCATGATGGCGTCCTGGGCCCTGTCCAGCAGCGAAGCCTGTTCGTGCAGCTTGACTGCAGCCTGGCGTGCGGCCTCCTGGCTGCGCTGGCGCTCCAGGCGTTCACGCAGACTGAGGATGCCGAATGCCAGGTTGTCGGCAAGCTCCTGCAGAAGTTTGACCTCTTCAGCGGTGAACTGCTGCGGCTCAGCCGAATAAAGGCACAGCACGCCGAAGCTGCCGGGCCCTTCGCGCAAGGGCAGGCAAACCGCGCTCTGGTAGCCCCGCTTCATGGCATCGGCCTGCCAGTAAAAATGATTGTCGGCCCGGCTGATGTTGCTTTGCTGGGGCAGCCCCGTGCGAATGGCCTGGCCCGCGGGGCCCTGGCCCGTGACCTGGTCATCACGCCAGGTCAGGCGGATCACCGTCAGGTACCCGCCCTCATTACCGGCGTGCACCATGGGCTGTATGGTGCGCGCTTCGTCGTTCTGTGCATATCCCACCCAGGCCATGCGGTAGTTGCCCACGTCGACAGCGACACGGCAGACTTCAGCCAGCAGGGCCTCTTCGTCTTCAATCCGGTTAATGGCGATGCTGGACTGGCTCAGCATCTGCAGGGCCCGGTTGGTGTTTGCGAGCGCCAGGTCGGCCAGCTTGCGGTCGGTGATGTCACGGGCGGTGCCCACCACGCGCTCGAGCACGCCTGAGGCATCGAGCACCGGATAGGAGTGGTCGCGAATCCACCGAAGCTTGCCGTCCGCAGACAGGATGCGGTATTCGATGTCGGAGGGTTCGCCAGTTCGGTTGCGCTTCCTGGCGAGCTTCAGCAAAGGCCGGTCCTCCGGCAGCGCCGCGTCGGCATACGACAGGGGGTTGGCATACAGGCTCTCGCGGCTGCGCCCCCACACCTTCTCATAGCCGGGGCTGATATAGAGGAGTTGGCCCGAGCGCGGATCCACGTTGTAAAAAACATCGTTGATGTTTTCTGCAAGCTCGCGAAAGCGCGCTTCGCTGCTGACCAGCGCCGCCTCGGCGCGGGCACGTACCAGCGCAATGCCGGCCAGCCGCGCCGCAGTGGCGATCAGCTCCAGGTCGTGCGCCTGGGGGGTACACGGATAGCGATGGTAGATGGCAAACGTCGCCAGCGGCTCGCCCGTGGTGGACACCACGGGATGCGACCAACAGGCGCGCAGGTTGTGCGTGGCCAGAAGTTCGCGATAGTCTTTCATCAACGGATCCAGCTGGGTGTCTTCCACCACGACCATCTCGTTGCGAAACGCCGCGGTACCGCAGGCACCCACCCCTTCACCCACCGGCAGGCCTTCAATGGCCTGGTTGTAGCTGTCCGGCAGGCTGGGCGCGGCACCCAGGCGCAGGCGCTGGCCATCCAGCAGCAGGATCGAGCACAGACTGTCCGGCGAACTCGTCTCAATTAATTGCACCACGGCTTCGAGCGAGCGCTGCAGGGGTGCGCTCCCGGCAATCAGCGCCAGCACCTGTTCCTGTGCCTTCGCGAATTCTTCGGCGGCCTTGGCTTTGGTGATGTCGTTGAACACCGCGACGCCACCCACCAGCGTGCCGTCGTCATCGCGCAAGGGCCGGGTGCTCATGCGGAGCACCCGGTCTTCGGCGCCGGGCCTGCGAAATATCAGATCCCAGTTGTCGGTGCTGTCGCCGCGGGCAGCGCGTGTCAGCGGCCGTTCGGCTTCCGGCAAGGGGGTTTTACCGTCAAGCATCAGCAGATCATGGCTGCGCCGCCATTCCTCGACCCGCACGCCGGGGCCCGGCGCAGCCGTATTAAAGAGCTTGCGAGCCGTCGCGTTAAAAACCAGGAAACGGCCTTCGGTGTCCGCCGCGATCACACCTTCACTCATGCTGTTGAGAATAAGGTCGAGCAGTGAGCGCTCCTTGTCCACGCGGCTGAGCACGGCGTCGAGTTCTTCCTGCCGCGCCTGAAGCGAGCTGGCCATGCGATTGAAAGTCTGCCCGATGGCCCCAAGCTCCCCCTGGTACAACGGACCCAGCCTGACACGCGCCCCGAGATTGCCCTCTGCAACCTCATTGGCTTCTTTCAGGATCGCCTTGGCCGGATTGACGATCAGGCGGTTGCCCATCCACCACGCACAGGCTGCGCTTGCCACGGCCATGGCGAGCAGGGCCGCCAGCTCCGAAAGCAGGTTCTCGCGGCTTTCCGCACCGACGATTTCCTGCGGGACACTGACCGCCACAAATAGCCCATCGCGGCCTTCGACGGGGACCGGCGCAAAAGCGTAGACCCGCTGGCTTCCCTGCGCGTCAGGCGCATGCAGTACGCCCATGTGGCGCGTTTGCACTCCCTGGCGTACGGCGGAATCCGGGTGCTGCCGGCCCAGCCAGGAAGGTGCCTGCGGGGAGACAGCCAGAACCACGCCATCCCGGTCAAGCACGGTCAGCCTTGCACCCGGCATCATGGAAGCGGCAGCCAAAGGCTCTGCGAGGGCCTTCAGGCCCAGGGAGGCAAAGGCCACGCCCCCCATGGCGCCGGACTCAGTGTGGACCGGTATGGCGAAAATCAGGCCCGGCAGGCCGCTGCTGCGGCCAATGCCGTAGGTCCCAATGGCAAAACGCTGGCCGGCCATGATTTTCAGGAAAAAAAGCCGGTCATCTTCCTGGATACTGCCGGCGGGAAGGCCCAGTGAGCTGCAAACCAGCCGGCCGTCCGGCGCAGCAACGCCCACATGGGTGAACTCGGGATGCTCCCGATGGATGTTTTTCAACTGTTGCCCGCACAGTCCAGGCTCGCGGCTTTTGATATGGGGCGCACTGGCCATGCCGTTGAGAAGCTCATACACCATGTCCACCGTGCGCTGCTGGTGTGTGGCGAGCAGCGCGACCTGGGCCTGCAGGTCAACCTGTGCATGTTCCAGCGCAGTGCGGCGGCCTTGTTCGGCGTAATACGCGAGCAAGCCAAACAGCGGGAGCAGCGCGAGCAGCACCAGCAAAACCAGACGGGTACGCAGCCCCAGCCATCCCAGCATTCGTTACCTCGTGCCTTTCACTGCAATGCAGCGCCAAGGGCGCATCAAGTCACAGTGTGCGGAAGCCGGTGCCTTTTGTAAATGGGATTACTCCCTTACCCGTCTTTGTCAGCGAGTGAAACAGCGACACCGTACGGCTGCTGCCGGCTGCTTGCTGCTTTCGTGTGTCAGGGTACCAGCGACTGCGCTGCAGACTGCTTGAGTGCGGCGGTGAGCGCATCCAGCACTTCGGATTCCAGGTTCCAGCAATGCCAGTAGAGCTGGATGGGCAGGGTGTAGCTGGGGGCCACATTGACGAGCTGGCCTGTGTCAATCAGTCCTTGCGCCAGCAGGCGCGGCACCACGCTGACGCCCCAGCCCGCCAGCACAGCCCTGACCATGCCTTCCGATGACGGCACAAAGAGCTGGTTGAGGGTGACGCGCTTGAGCCCGAAAGCTTTGCCGACGAAATCGACCGGCAATTCGTCTTTGCGGTTGAACGCGATAAAAGGCACATCGCGAAAGTTGTATTGCGTCAGGGCGGGCGCGTTCTGCTTGCCGCCAGGGCCCTCGCCCAGGCCAAGCCTTTTTTGCGCAAAGCCTGGTGTAGCCACCGCGATGTACTGCATCGCGCCCAGCGGTTCCACCTTGCAGCCGCGCAGTGCCTGCTTGAGCGTGGTGACGCAGCCCAGCACCTGGCCTTCACGCAACCACTCGTGGGTGAAGTTCTGGTCGTCGTGGATGATCTCCATGGGCAGGCCCTGCTGCGCCAGATCGGTCAGCGCCGGCAGGGCCCAGGTGGCAATGCTGTCGGCATTGATGGCAATCGAGATTCGTTCTTCTTCGCGCGCGCCGCCGAGGGAGCTGGGCGCCAGCTCTTTCATGTCCCGCTCAAGGTCGGCGCGCAGCAGGCGCAGCATCTTGGTGTGTTTCAGCAGCAGCTGCCCGGCGGATGTGGGTTTGAGCGGCCTGCTGCGCACGATCAGCACGGTGCCGACCTGGGCCTCCAGTGCACGCAGGCGCTGCGACACCGCCGACTGCGTGATCGACAGGCGCTGGGCCGCCCGCTCAAAGCCGCCCTCTTCCACGATGGCTGCCAGGCATTCGAGCGCATCCGGATCAAAAGTGCTCATGCAGAGCCTCCTTTGTATTAGTTGTTCTGATGTTTTCACTGATAGTTTAATTTTTCTATTAATTGAAAGCAACATCCTTCACACTTGAAAGCTGTAAAGGGGCTTGTATGAAAGTAGTGGTTTTGGGAGCGGGAATCATCGGCGTCAGCACCGCCTGGCATCTGCTGGAGCGCGGCCACGAGGTGACCGTGGTGGACCGGCAGCCCGGAGCCGCCCTGGAAACCAGTTTTGGCAATGCCGCACAGATTTCGGTCAGCTATTGCGAGCCCTGGGCCAACAAGGACGCACCCCTGAAGGCCCTGAAATGGATGTTTCGCGACGATGCGCCCCTGCTGTTCCGGCCGCAATTGCCCTTCGGCGATGGCTGGCAGCAATGGCGCTGGGGCCTGCAGTTTCTGTCGCAATGCAACGACGCCGCATTTGAGCGCAATGTGCAGCAGCTGGTGGCGCTCGGCGCTTACAGCCACATCGCGCTCAAGGAGGTGGTCAGGGCCACGGGCATTGAATACAACCGGCTGGAACGCGGTATCGCGCACTACTACACCGACCAGAAGTCGTTTGACACCGCCGGTGAAGCAGCCGCGTTGATGCAGAAATATGGCGTGGCACGCCGCGTGGTGAGCACGGCCGAGTTGCTGGGCATAGAGCCGGCCTTCAAGTCATTTGCGCACCGCATCGTGGGAGGCACCTATACCGCCAGCGACGAAAGCGGCGACGCGCGCATCTTCACCCAGGCGCTGGCGCAGCGCTGCGCGGACGGGGGCGTGCGCTTTCTCTACGGGCACGACATCGAGGGACTGGAAAAGTCCGGGGGGGCGGTTCAGTCAGTCGCCGTCCGGGCACGCACCGTGCCGGGCAGTAGCGGAAGTGCCGTCATGAACCTCAAGGCCGACGAGATCGTGGTGGCTTGCGGTTCGTACACGGCGCCGCTGTTGCGCTCGGTGGGCGTTGACCTGCCGATATACCCGGGCAAGGGCTACAGCGCCACCTTCAAGCTGCTCAAGCCGGAACTTGCGCCCTTCGTCAGCACCATTGACGACGAAGTCAAATGCGCCATGAGCCGCCTCGGCGATCACTTGCGCGTGGCCGGCACGATCGAAGTCGGCGGCTACGACCTTTCGCTGGACACCCCGCTGGCCAGGGCGCGCTGCAAAATGCTGGCCGACCGCATCGAAGAGGTGCTGCCGGGCGTGTGCGACACCCGCCTTGAAGAACAGGGCGGCACGCCCAATTTCTGGACCGGCCTGCGTCCCGCCACTCCCACCAACATTCCCTACATCGGCAAGACCAAAGTCGGCCGCCTGTGGGTGAATGCCGGACACGGCACACTGGGCTGGACGCATGGCGCCGGGTCGGGCAAGGCCATGGCCGAGCTGATCTGCGGGGAGGTCCCCGCCATGGATTTCGGTTTTTATGGGCTGGCCCGCGCGCGCGGCCGCCTGGAGCCTGAAACCGCCTGATCCACGCCTGCCTGTTCAGGCCGCATGCTGGGCCAGCGTGCGTTGTGCGTGTTCGCGCAGCGCGGCGCGCAGCGCAGGTGGCTCCTGGATTTCGAAAGCGAATGGCAGCCGCGAAAGCTGCCGGGCGAACCACGGGATGTGGTCGGTCTGGCTGTGCAGCAACACACCTTCGTCACTGGGCTGGAACACGCCGATGCTGTCGGGCAGTTCCATTTGCGCCGTCTGCAAATCGGTGTGCAGCAACAGGCGCACGGTGTTTGTGCGCGGCATGGTGGCCAGCCCCAGGACGAGATGCTGCGCGGCATTGAAATCTGCCGGCGGCGTGAACACCACATTGAGCGGCCGGACTTCCTGCACACGGTCCAGGCGGAACGAACGCAGCGCCCCGCGCAGATGGCACCAGCCCACCACATACCAACGGCCGCGGCGAAATGCCAGGCCGTAGGCGTCAAAGTCTCGCTCGGTGACATCGTCGTCGGCTGAACGGTACGCCATGTGCACACGCTGCCAGCCATGCGCTGCGGTGCTCAAGGCCAGCAACGCCGTGTTGTCGCCGGGGGCCACCGCATGGCGCATGTCCAGTGTCACCGTTTCACCGAGTGCACGGACGCGGTTTTTCAGCTGGTACGGCATCACGCGCTCCAGCTTGGCCTGCGCGCTTTCCGCGGCAGGCGCCGCCTCGGCCAGCCCCAGGCCGCGTGCGGCAAGCAGGCCCAGCGACAGGGCCAGCGCTTCGTCGTCGGTGAACATCATCGGCGGCAGCTTGAAGCCGGCGATCAGGCTGTAACAGCCGTAGCGGCCACGCTCGGCCACCACCGGAATGCCCAGGTCTTCCAGCTTGGCGATATAGCGGCGCAGCGTGCGGCCATCCACCTGCAGCCGCCGCGCCAGCTCGGCACCGCTCAGCCGGCCGTGAGACTGCAGCAGTTCCAGGACGGTGAGCACGCGTGTGGTGGGGGAATACATGGTGAAAAAGTCTAACGCTTAATTAGGGCCGAAACAGCCCTATTACCTTTATAGACTGGTTTTCACATATCCACTGCGGTGCCACAAGCACTTCAAGCCATGACCACCACCCTGACTCACACACCGGACCTTGCCGAGCTCGCCGACGGGCGCCATGACTTCAATTTCATCACCGGGCGCTGGCTGGTCAGCAACAAGCGTCTGCGCCGGCGACTCGAGGGCTGCACCGACTGGGAAAGTTTCGAAGCCGTGCAGGACGGCGCGCTGCTGCTGGGCGGGCTCGGCAACATGAACGACCTCGTCACCGAAAACAAGGAAACCATCGGCATGGCGCTGCGGTTTTTCAATCCGCAAACGCGGTTGTGGAGCATTTACTGGGTCAGCCACAACAACGGCTTGCTGCAGCCGCCGGTGGTCGGCTCGTTTGCCGGCGGCATAGGCCGGTTTGAGGGAAACGACAGCCATGAAGGCCGGCCCGTGCGGGTTCGCTTCACCTGGTCCGGCATCACACCTACCCACGCCCGCTGGGAACAGGCCTTTTCGGAAGACGACGGCCGCCATTGGGAAACCAACTGGGTGATGAGCCTGTCACGCCCCGCTTACCACGCGGTGCACCGCTAGAAAAAAACAGGCTCATTGATGGACCACTTCGCACACCTCTGGCTGTTCTTTCTCATGGTGCTGGGCATCATCATCCTGCCCGGCATGGACATGGCGTTTGTCATGGCCAGCTCATTGACCGGCGGACGCAGGGCCGGCCTCTTTGCCGTCGCGGGCATTGTGGCGGGCGGTATTTGCCACGTCGTGGCAGGCGCGCTGGGGCTGGGCATCCTGCTGCAGCTGGTTCCGGGCATGGTCAATGTCATGCTGGTGGCGGGCAGCCTGTATATCGCCTGGATCGGGTGGTCACTCATGCGCAGCACGTCTGTTTTCGGCGCTTTGCCCGACATCGAGCCGCCGTCCCCGTGGCGCACCTTCCGGCAAGCCGCGCTCACCTGCCTGCTCAACCCGAAGGCCTACCTTTTCATGCTGGCCATCTTTCCGCAGTTTTTGCGGCTGGAATACGGCTCGCTCTGGGTTCAGGCTGTGGCGCTTGGATTGATCATCGCCATTACCCAGAGCGGCGTATACGGTTCGCTGGCGCTGGCTGCTGCGGGTACCCGGCGATGGCTGGCGGTGCGGCCGGGCGCCAGTGTCGCCATGGCGCGCGCCGTGGGTGCCGTGCTGATCGCCGGCGCATGCTTCACGGCATGGCAGGGCTGGCGGCAGTTTTAGGGTTGGCGCCCTCGGGCCATGCCGGGCCCTTGAGTTCCACGGTGTTGCCTTCGGGGTCGTTGAGGTAAATCGAAGGCCCTTCGCCCTCGGCGCCATAGCGCGACTCCACTTTGCCTGCCTCAACGCCGTGGGCCGCCAGGTGGCGGTGAATGGCCTCTGCGTCGAAAGGCTCGACACGAAAGCAGACATGGTCGACGTTGCGGCCCTCCTTGCCCGGCGCCGCGCCGCCGGCCCGGCCAAGCGTGCCATCCACCGGCACCAGGTCCACCAGCGAACGCCCGGCGCGCAGTTGCACCAGGCCGATTTCGTCCTGCCGGCGTTCCAGGCTGCAGCCCAGCACCTGCTGGTAAAAGCGCAGCATGCCCTGCAGGTCAATGACACGAAGAACGATATGGTCGATGTCGCGAATATGGATCATGGCGAGGACGGCTCCAGTGAGTCTGCGCTTCATTCTGGCACGCGTACCCAGACCCCGTACAAGCAAAGGCCTGCAGCAGCCAGTACCATGGCCGCCATGAATTCGAACCCCCGATTTCTTTTCCTCGCCACCTCCACACGCGAGCCCGGCGCATTGGGCAACACCGAATGGTTGGCACAGCAAGCCGCCGCCGCGCTGCCGGCCGGCACGCCCCAGGCCTGGCATCACCTGTCCCGCATGCGGATGCCGCTGTTTGTGGACCAGCGCCACACCACGGGCCAGTACGTTATGCCGGAAGGCGACATGAAGACGCTGCTGGACGCGACAATGGACGCCACCGACATTGTGTTTGTAGCCCCGGTGTATTGGTACAGCATTCCGGCGCCGCTGAAGATTTACCTCGACCACTGGAGCGCCTGGATGCGCGTGCCCGGCCTGCCCTTCAAGGACGAGATGGCGAAAAAAACCTTGTGGCTGATCACCACCAGCGGCGACCGCAGCAAGGCGCAGCCCATGGTGGACTCGATCAGGCTCTGCGCGCAGTTCATGGCCATGAATTACGGCGGCGAACTGTGGGGCAAAGGCGGGCCGCCCGACGCTATCAAGGCCGACACGGCGGCATTGGCGCAGGCGGCTGGTTTTCTCACACCCTGAGGATCGCTGCCCCGGCGGGACAGGTGGCCTTTTCCTACAGGGCATGGTTTGCCGGGCTGACAGCCCCGCAAGGGGTGCTGCTGCACAGTCAATACATGAACTCATCCCAACACGGTAATCCCGACCCGGGGACGCCCGCCGACCTCCCTGCCGGCAAAGGCATGCCGGCCAAAGACCCTCGCGCACAACGCTCACGTCCCGGCAAGCAGGACACCCTGAAGGATGGCGCCGTTGAGGCCAGCCTGGAATTGCCGCACGAACGTGACCAGGCGGTGGACATGACCCATGCCAAGCCCGATGCCGCAATTGAACAAGCCGGCAAGGATGTCAAAAGAGGACTCACCGACACCACCAAGGGTGTGGAGCTTGATCGGGCCTACAAAAAGCTTTAAGTACCGTGAGGGTGGAAGCCCCTCACGGCACCGGGTGCGCAGCGGGCACCGCTCCGCCGGCCGGCAGATGTGTCTGAACGACCACTTTCTCGCTCATCCAGCGCAATAAATCCAGCCACATCTGGCGCATCTCTGCGTCCAGCGGCGTGCGTGTCGAATTGGGCAATTCGATGGTGACCACGGGCACCCCCTTGTGCACACCGCCATAGTTGCCCAGTGAGCCCGGGAAGATGCCTACCTGATCAAGGTACAGACGCCCCAGCCTGGAGGGCGGCACGGAGGGGCCGTCAAAGTCGAGCACGCCATAAGGCGCATGAATGCTGACAATCAGGTTGGGTTTGAAGCTCTGCATTTGCTCGTGCAAAAACCGGGACTCGGGCTCGGACAGCGGCTTGGGGCCGGGCCAGCGGCGCGGGTCTTTCCCTGTGCGCTTTTCCCAATAAACCTTGGCGTCCCGCTCCCAGTTCGGGGTGGGGAAATTGCGGTTCAAATCCACACCGTGCGCGTTGGCGCGGCGCGGCGGCCTGGAAAGTATGCCGTCCGGATTGAGCACAGGAACGAACCGCCAGTGAATCGCCTGCGGAGAGTCCAGCGGCGGCTGGGAAGCCAGCCTGATCCAGTGCAGCGCCACCGCCCCGGAGGACAGCTCGTCGCCGTGAATCGCACCGACGACCAGCACACGCAAACTGGGGGACTCTGGCTTGATGTCGCGCACCCAGAGTACCCGCCCGTTAACCGAGTGCGTCCCCGAAGGCTGCAATTTAGCTGCCGCGCACAGCTCCTGCTTCACATTGGGGAGTTTGGATGAATAATCGGCGCAAGGCGAGTCTGCACGTGCGCTAGCAGCTATCAAATAAATAGCAACAAAAATGGCGGCGAAACGAGAAAATGACATGGCAGCCAGTTTAACTGGCAGGCAGCCGGCTGCCCGCATGAGGCGGCTAAACCCCGCCGCAGATGCGCCTGTGGCAGTTCAGTTAAATTACCCTTCTATGCTGACCCCCGCCATTCCCCGCAAAGCGAGCAGCCCCAGCTTCTCCCAGCGGGAGTTTCGGGCTTCGCTGGCCATGTTTGCCACCGGGGTCACCATCGTCACCGCACGCACACCGGAAGGCGCACTGGTCGGGCTGACCGCCAACTCCTTTAATTCGGTATCGCTGCAGCCGCCGCTGGTGCTCTGGAGCCTGGCGCAGGCGGCCGGATCGATGGCCGCGCTCAGCACCGGATCACACTACGCCATCAACATCCTCGCGGCTGACCAGAAAGAGCTGGCCGAGCGCTTTGCCAGCCGGCGCGAAGACCGCTGGAAAGGCGTGCTGTTTACGGAGGGCGTCGGCGGCGCGCCGCTGCTGACAGGCGCAGCCGCCACTTTCGAGTGCTTCAACCGCAGCCGGTATGAAGAAGGCGACCACGTGATCTTCGTGGGCGAAGTGGAGCGCTGCGCCCACCGCGCGGGCGCAGCGCCGTTGTTGTTTCACGGCGGCAAGTTTTATACCGAGCATCCGCTGTAAACCGCACCTGCGCGGGCCGTGTTCAGCCCACCCGGCCCAGCCGCACGGTCGTCACACCGGGCCGCAACTGCCGCACCGACGGCATGACCAGCACACAGTCGTCGTAGGGTGTCACCACCGGTTCGCCCGCATCATGCGCAATCGGCGTGCCGGCATGGCGTATGGTTTCGCCGCCACAAAAGTCCTGCACAAACGCAAAGTCCATTGATCGCGCAACCACGCGATGTGTCACCGTCACGGGCGGCGGCGGCGGCGCATCGGGTAGCAACCAGCCGGGCGGCACGTCGCCGCGGTCAATCACACCCGTACACACCAGAAACCGCATGAGCACGTTGCGCGCCGCCTGCAGCGACGCCAGTTCCCAGTGCTGGCCGGCCTCCAGCAGCAGGGCAATGCGGTCGCCGTTTTCGTCGCCAAACGGGCCGTAGTCCCGCATGCGGACACCATCGGCGTGGCCGGCATCAACGACCACCTGGCCCGAGGTACCCAGGCTTTGCGCAAAAGCAATATTGCGCGGCAGCATGCCCGTTACCAGCAAAGCGCCACCAGGTTCATGCATGGAATGCAGGTCCAGCAGGTGGGTGGCGCGCTCCACAAACGGCCGGATTTCGCGGGCGCGCAGCAGCTCGGCGCTGCGCCTGGGGCCGTCCAGCAGGTCAGCGGACCACACGCGGTTGAAATCCTCGTCCACAAAGCGGGAGGCGTCGGGCTTGCGGGTGTCAAACCGCATGAAGGCCTCGGTGTTGCAGAACATAGCGGTGATTCGCCCGCGCCGCGGCTGCAGCCCGCTGAGAAGAAACGCGTCCAGCGCCCAGGCGCCCGAATATTCGTTGCCGTGCACCAGCGCCGTCACAAGCACTTCCGGGCCTGCCTCGGTTGAGGTGCGTTCCTGCACATGCGCCACCCCTGTGGAGGACGCCGCCCAAAACGACAAACCGGGCGGCTGAAGCTGCACCGCGTGGGGTTTTGGGGTGAGCTCGCCAGACCTGGCCTGATCGCCTCCTGATCGCTTCATGTTTCAGTACCGCCAGAAGATTTTTTGCAGCTCTTTCAAGATCTGCTCGCCCTTGACGTTGGCAATCGTCTGGATTTCCGGCACGGCGGCCATGATCTTGTCGACAGCAACCACAGCGGCCTGATAGGCGCCGATGTTGGTGCTCGATGCGCCGGCGCCGGGAATCGTGCCGCCGGTAGCGATGAGCACCACGTTAGGTTTCTTCACTTCCTGGACCAGCGCCGAAGCCGAAACAGCAAGCGGCAATAGCAGACCGCAGGCGAGCCCGCGCAACATTGATATGACAGATACGTGCATGACAATTCCCTCTGTGTCGGGCTAAAAATATTGCTCGGCGTGCGGAGCCCCGCCAGTGCTCCGGTGGAGCCTGGCCGGCAGGCTTCGCGACGAATGAATGCAGACCAGGGCGAGCTACGGTCTTCTTTGGGCCTGCCGCCGTTGCCACCGCCCCGGCCCCGGCGGGTGCTGCTCCAGCGGCACCGCCTGGGCTTTGGTGAATTCCCGCTTACGAGGTAGCGCCGGTCGCCACTGCCTTGTTGACAACAGCGCGTACGCGCTGTGTCTCGGCGCGGATGAACGCCGTCAGCGCTTGGGGTGTGCCACCCTCATTCGAAATGCCGGCCTTCTGGAGCTTTTGCCAGACGGCTTCTTCGCGCAGGATTTCGTTGAGCTCCTTGTTCAGGCGCGCCACCATGGGCGCCGGCAGCTTGGCGGGCCCGAAGAGGCCGAACCAGACGTTCATGTCGTAACCCTTGAGCTTGGGGTTCTCACCGAGCGCCGGGATTTGCGGTGCGGCGCGCGAACGCGTCGGCGTGGTGACGCCCAAGGGGATCATCTTGCCGGACTCGATGTGGGGTAGTGCGGAGGAAAGCACCGAAACACTGAACTCGATATTGCCGCCCAGCAAGTCCTGCAGTTGCTGACCTGCGCCGCGATAGGGCACATGGCGGAAGGTGGTGCCAGCCATCAGGTTGATCAGCTCGCCCGACACATGCAGCGGCGTGCCTATGCCTGAAGACGCGAAGCTCAGCTGGTTGCGTTCGCGTTTGGACTTGGCGATCGCTTCTTCGATGGTCTTGACGCCGGTCTTGGTATTGGTCACAAAGACCATGGGCGTAACCCCTATCAGCGCCACCGGGCTCAGATCCGTTTCGCCGTTGTATTTGATGGCGCCGTTATAGAGCTTGGCAATCGAAACCTCGCTGCCCGAGCCCAGCAGCAGGGTATAGCCGTCCGGATTCGCGTTGACGACCTTCTGCGCGCCTATGGTGCCGCCAGCGCCGCCCACGTTTTCAATAACGACCGGCGTGCCCAGGCGCTTGGCCAGCGGCTCGGCGATGATGCGCGCCACCAGGTCCACGCTTCCGCCGGCGGGGTAGCCCACCACCAGCGAAATGGGCTTGCCGGCAGGCCAGGCCTGGCCCCAGGCAGCCGGCAAACCCAGCAGCCCTGCGGCGGCAAGGCAAAGTGTGCGGCTCACACCGCGGCGGTTGAGGGTAAACATTCCTGGCATGGCGGGCTCCTTGTTGATGGCGCCAGTCTAGGAGCCGCCCCCGCGCGGCGCATGCGCATCACGCATGGGCGCATGCGACCTCAGGAATCAGCCGGCGTGCTGGCAGACCAGATGCGCTGCACCAATTCATTGCGCGGGCTGCGCGGCCGGTACAGGCGGATCTCAAACCGGACCGTCACGCCCTTGCCGTCCGCCTCTACCAGCCTTCCATTGCGCAGGTCGCCCTCAACCAGTCCGCGCGGCAGCCAGGCCAGGCCCACGCCCTGCAAGGCCTGCTCATGCAGCGACTCGGCGAAGTCAGACTCGGTCACGGTGTGCAAATGCAGCTCGCGCGCATTGCGGCTAAGCCCGTCCTGAAGGATCTGGCCGAGCGCGAGCGTAGGCGCATAGCCCAGCACCGGTACCGGCTTGCGGGCCGTACCGGGCAAGGCGTGCTGCGGCTGGCCATCGGCGCGCGGTGCGCTGACGGCCACAAGTTCGTCGGTGCCCAGCGCGAGGCCTTCGAACGTCTGTTCGTCCAGCAACAGCGGCAGCCGCGGATGCGTGAACGACAGCAGGAAATCAGCAGCCCCCTGCTCCAGGGCCGTGGCGCCTTCATGGATGGAGCCTGTGAGAATGCGCAAGCGAAACTCCCCGGCCCCGCGCTTGGCGCGCGCGAGCCAGTCAGGCACGGCGCTGCGTGAAAGCGTGCGGCCTGTTGCCAACGTGACCCAGTCCAGCCCGCCTCGCGCATGGCGGATGCGGGAGCGCGCATCGTTAAGGCTCGCCGCTGCGCGGCGCGCCACCGGCAGCAGCTCTTCACCGGCGGCCGTCAGGGCCAGAGGCATCACCGCGCGATTGATCAGGTCGGCGCCCACCCACAGCTCCAGCGCGCGTATGCGGCGCGAAAACTGCGGCTGCGTCACATGGCGAAGCTCTGCCGCTCTAGAAAAACTGCGTTCTCGCGCAAGTGCAATGAAATCTTCCAGCCATTTATGGTCCACAGCAGCACCTTGTCCAGGGATTTAATGCAATGGTATTCCTTGTTACCCCGGCCAGCGAGCTGCCAAGGGTCGGGCTACCATCAACGCATGACGACAGCCCGCAAAGCCGATCTCGATCTCCTCGCCATGTCCCTCTTGCTGGGATGCTGCCTGTTCTGGGGCCTGCAGCAGGTCCTGATCAAGGCCACGATCAGCGAAATTCCGCCCATGTTCCAGGCATCGCTGCGCCTGGTGGGCGCCACGGCATTGCTCTGGCTGTGGTGCCTCTGGCGCAAGATCCCGCTGTTCAGTCGCGACGGCTCGCTGAAAGCCGGCCTGCTGGCGGGTGCCCTGTTCAGCGCGGAGTTCACCTGCATCTATGTGGGCCTGCAGTACACCACTGCCTCGCGCCTCACGGTGTTCTTGTATACCTCGCCCTTCTGGGTCGCGGCGCTGGTGCCCCTGTGGGTCAAGTCCGAACGGCTGCGCGGCCTGCAGTGGGTGGGCCTGCTGTGCGCGTTTGCCGCCGTGGTGTTCGCGCTGCGCGAAGGCTTTACCGGCGGCCATGCCTCTACGGCGCGCGGCGATCTGCTGGCGCTGGCCGCCGGCATGCTGTGGGGCCTGACCACGGTGGTGATACGCGCCACCAAACTCGTCGGCATCTCCGCCGAAAAACTGCTGTTCTACCAGCTGGCCGTGAGCGCCGCCGTGTTCCCCTTCCTGTCGCTCTACCTGGGCGAGCAATGGTCGTGGCATTTCAGCCCGTTTGCCATTACTTCCCTGCTGCTGCAGACCGTCATAGGCGCATTCGCCAGCTACCTGGCCTGGATGTGGATGCTGGGGCGTTACCCAGCCACCAAAATTTCGGTATTTGTGTTTTTCACCCCCCTGTTCGCGCTGCTGTTCGGCGCGCTGTGGCTCAAAGAAAGCGTCACCACCGGGCTGCTGGTAGCGTTGGCCACCGTGGCGGCCGGCATCGTGCTGGTCAACCGCAAGCCGTCAGGCGCATAATTTTTCGACATGACGCCCCACCCACGCATCCCCGGCCATCGATTCCTCCACTCACCCGGGCCCACGCGGGTACCCGACGAGGTCATGGACGCGATGCGGCGCCAGCCCATGGATCTGGCCGACCCGCGGCTTGATCGTGTGATCCAGGCTTGCGAGACCGGGCTCAAGGCGCTGCTGCAAACCTCGGCCGACGTCTTCCTGTATGCCTGCAACGGCCACGGCGCCTGGGAGGCCGTGATCGCCAACCTGCTGGCGCCCGGGCAGCAGGTACTAATCGCCGGAACGGGGCACTTCTCCGAATCCTGGGCCATACAGGCCGAGGCCATGGGCGCAGGAGTCATCCGCACGCCTTGGCGCGAGGGTTACCCGATTGACGTGCCGGCCATAGAAGCCGCGCTGCGCGCCGACACTGCGCATGCCATCGTGGCGGTGTTTGTGGTCCACACCGACACCGCCAGCGGCATGACCAGCGAGCTCGACCGGATCCGGCAGGCGCTGGACGCCGTGGCCCACCCCGCGCTGCTGGTGGTGGACGTGGTCGCCTCGCTGGGCGCCGCGCCCTTTGCCATGGATGCGCTGGGCGCCAATGTCGTGCTGGGCGCCTCGCAAAAAGGCCTAATGGTGCCGCCTGGCCTGGCCTTTGTCGCCGCGGACGCCGCCGCGATTAAAGTGGCCGCAGCCAATCCTTCACCCCGGTTCTACTGGGATTGGGCACGGCGGCAAAGCCCGCTTTGCTACAGGAAATTCTGCGGCACCCCGCCGCAAAGCCTGCTCTTTGGCCTGGAGGCCGCACTGGGGCTGATCTTTCATGAAGGCGTCGAAGAAGTCATCGCCCGCCACCAGCTGATCGCCAGTGCGGTGCATGCTGCTGTCGAGGCCTGGAGTGAGGGCGGCGCACTATCGCTTTTTGTGCGCGAGCCCACAGCGCGCTCGGTCTCGGTCACGACGGTGTCAGTCAGTGCCGGCATGGATCCCGAAGCCTTGCGCACGGTTGCACGCGAACGGTTTCAGGTGGCGATTGCAGGCGGCCTGGGGCCACTGGCAGGACGCACCTTTCGCATCGGCCACCTGGGTGACATGAACCCGGCCATGATCCTGGGTTGCCTGGCCGGTGTGGAAGCGGCCATGCAGGTACAAGGAATTCCCATCGGCAGCGGCGGTGTACAACACGCCGTCGAGGCGCTGGCCGGAAAACGATAAGGCCAGAATGCCTTACTGCGAGGCGGTGATGCCGCCGTCAAGATAAAGAACTTGCCCGGTGACAAACCGGGAGGCGGGCGCCGCAAAAAACACCGCCGCACCGGCCACGTCCTGCGGGTCGGCCACACGGCCCAGCGGAATGCGCGCCAGCACCTGTTCCCGCGTCTCGGGATTTTCAAGCCAGTGGCGCGCCATCTCGGTCTGCACCACCGTGGGCGCGATGCCGTTGACAGTGATGCCGTACGGCGCCAGTTCACTCGCATGCTGGCGTATCAGCATGACCAGGCCGCCCTTGCTGCTGCTGTAGGCTGAATAACCGCGCCCGCGCAAACCGAGCTGCGCGCGCACCGAAAGCAAATGCACGTGCGCGCCGCCCTTGCCGCCTGCAACCTGGTGTTTGGCCGTCGCCTGTGCCAGGAACATCGCGGCCTTGAGGTTGACCTGCAGCACCTCGTCAAAGGCTTCTTCGGTGACCTCGAGCAAGGGCTGCTCGCGTTGCATGCCCACGCAGTTCACCAGGATGTCGAGGCCGCCCCACCGCGCGGCCACCGCGTCGACGGAAGCCTGCATCTGCGGCACCGAATGCGCGTCCATGGCCAGACCCATGGCCTCGTGTCCTGCCCCCTGCAAGGCCGAGGCCACGGCCCGCGCCTTGGCCTCATCGCGGCCCGACACCGCGACGCGCGCGCCGGCCATGGCCAAGCCCCAAGCAATCGCCTCGCCTATGCCGCCGTAGCCGCCGGGCACATAAGCGGTTTTACCGCGCAGGTCGAACAGGCCCGTCAGCGCGGTGTTGAAATCAACAGAGGGTGTGATGCTGCTCATGGATGGCGAAATTGTGGGCGTAAAGCGGGAACAGCGGCGAAAGGGCTTTCCCTCAGTCCATCAGCAAGCCACCGTTAAGGTCGATGATCTCGCCCGTGATGAATCCCGATAACGGCGACGCGAGGAAGCGCACCACGTGAGCGAACTCCTCAGGTTCGCAGAAGCGGCCGACCGGGATGTCCTTGAGCAGCTTCTGGCGCTGCTCTTCATTGAGCTGTTCGGTGATCATGGGCGTTTTGACGTAAGCGGGCGCGACGGCATTGGCCGTGACGCCAAAGGGCGCGAGTTCGCGCGCCAGTGAAAAGGTCAGCGAACTCATCGCGCCCTTGGACACCGAATAGGCCGTGCCTGCTGTCAATCCGCCTGTCTTGGCCGCCAGGGAGCTGGTGTTGATGATGCGGCCGAAGCGCCGCGCCTTCATTGCCGGCACCACCTGCTGCGCAAGGTAAAAAGCGCCGTCGAGGTTGGCGCCCATCACGCGCCGCCATTCACCCGCTTCGGTGGCCTCAATCTTGTTGTTGGACAGGATGCCCGCGTTGTTGACCAGAATGTCGACAGGCCCGAAGGCCTTGACGATGAGCGCATGGCCGTCGCTCACGGCGGCCGTATCGCTGATGTCAAACGAGAACGACAAGGCGCGCGAACCCAGCTCATTGGCCAGCGCGCGGTTGCGCTCCTGGCTCACATCGACCATCGCGACCTTGCAGCCGTCTTCGAGCAAGGCCTTGACAACGGCCAGGCCCATGGTGCCGGCCGCGCCCGTGACCAGCGCGACTTTTTCTTGAAGCGGTTTCATCAATTAACCTTCATACATTAAAGAACTTTCTGTACCAGAACACCGCGGAACCGGCTTCGCCGGGCCGCTAGTGTTGCCCCGGAGGGGGAGGCTAAGCGAAGCGCAGCCACGGGGAAGGCCAATTTCTCCGGGCCGCAGCTGTTGCCCCTTGGGGGGTTCCGGCTACACGAAGTGAGACGAGGCAGGGGGTCTCACTGATCGAGGACGCTTTTCTTGCCGAAGAGGCCGCGCGAACGAAACGTCACCACGGCAATGAACAACAGGTACATGGACATCAGCGACCACTCGGACGCGTAGGAGCCCGTGAGTCCCACCACCATGCCGACCATGAGGCCCGCAATCACCGCGCCCCACAGCGAGCCCACACCGCCCAGCACGATGATCAGAAACGCCGGCACCACGGCGTCCACCCCCACATGCGGGCGTATGCCCCAGATGGGCGCCATGACCACCCCGGCGATCGCCGCCAGCGCCACGCCCAGGCCAAACACGAAGAGGCGGAGGCGCGAGAGGTTGATGCCCAAGGCACGCACCATTTCGCTGTCGTGCGCGCCGGCCTTGATGATGGCGCCGTAGGGCGTCTTCTGCAAGAACGTCCAGAGCAGCACGATCATGAGGATGGCGAATCCGCTGGCGAAGAAGCGGTACTTGGAATAAACCAAGTCACCGATCAGGAAGGCGCCGGAGATGACCTCGGGCAGCATCAACTGCTTTTCCGACGAGCCCCACACCAGGCGGATAACCTCTTCAATCACCAGCGCCGCGCCGAAGGTCAGCAGCAGGCCGTAGAGCGGGTCGCGGCCATAGGTGCGCCGCATGCACAGCTCCAGCAACATGCCGAAAATACCCACCAGGATGGGCGCAAGAATGAGTGCCGCCAGGTAACGCGTTCCCAGCGGCAAACTCAT
The DNA here is from genome assembly GCF_056405615.1 of Polaromonas sp. P1_F9. Taxonomy (NCBI): domain Bacteria; kingdom Pseudomonadati; phylum Pseudomonadota; class Betaproteobacteria; order Burkholderiales; family Comamonadaceae; genus Polaromonas; species Polaromonas sp. P1_F9. Next base: position 158,401 of record NZ_JBFUBT010000005.1, read on the forward strand.
GTACCAGGCCTGCAGATTCGGAAACATGCCCAGCTGCGGTGCGATCAGGAAAAGCGCGAAGTACATGCCCAGCGCAAACAGCGAGCCGTGCGCCAGGTTGATGGTTTCCATCACTCCCACGATGAGCATGAATCCCAGCGCGATGAGCGCGAACAACAAGCCCAGCGAGATGCCGTTGACGAGGTGCGGAATAAGCTGAAGCAAGAAGTCCATTGCGGTCTTTGGAGCTTGAAGTAAATCAGACTTCGTAGCTAGGTGTCGAGTCGTAGCTCTCAAGCTTGCAGGCGCCGCTGGCATCCTTGTCCGCCACATCCTTGGGATCGGCCTGTGTGAGGATCTTGAAAATGTCGTCTTTCTCGGCGGGCTGGTCGTTGTAGGTCGCCATGTAAATCGTCTGCTGGCACTGGTGAGTGACGGGATCCATCCACGCGTCGTAGTGCTGCAGGCGGTCGGCCGCGCTCATCTTGCGGCCTTCGAGTTTTTTGATCACGGCAATGTTGTTGGTGGTGCCGGCCTCTTCCACGCATCGCAGAAGTTCGCGCGTGGCCATATAACCGTTGTGATACACATTGCCCGGCACGCGAATCGCCATGCCCGGGAACTGCTTCTGGTAGGCCGCAACGAATTCTTTCACGCCGGGCAGGCCCAGGCGCCAGTACCAGGTGGTGCCGAAGACGCCGAAGATGGCCTCAGGGCCCAGACCGTAGACGTCGGGCCAGTCCTGCTGGTTGTTGATCCACGCCATGGACTGGTTCATCTTGAGCTGCACCACCTGCTGGCGCAGCGCCTTGATGTCGTCGCCGCCCACAGCCGTGGCCACCACATTGGGCTTGAGCTGCTGCAGCTTGAGCAGGTAGGACGAGAAGTCGCGGGTGTTTTGCGGCACCAGCAGTTCCTCAACGATGCGCCCGCCGTTGGCCTCTACGATCGCGCGTGTCGCCTTGGAGGTAGTGTGGCCCCACACATAGTCGTTGGTCAGCAGCACCCAGTTCTTGCCGCTGGCCTTGATGGCGTTCTTGACGATGGCGTTGGAAAAGTTGGTGCCGTTGCCGTCCCAGACGAACTTGGTGCGGTGGCAGTCCTTGCCGGCTTCGGTCGGGCTGCTGGAATTGGTGTTAAAAAATACCGTGCCGTATTTCTGCGCAACCTGCGAGATGGCATTGGAGACGCCTGAGTGCACTGCACCGATCAGGAAGGAAGCCTCATTGCGCGTGATCATGCGTTCGGCCACGCGCGAGCCGGTGGCCGGCGTCGTTTCCGTGTCGATATGGATGGCCTCAATGCGTCGGCCCAGCACGCCGCCCTTGTCGTTAAATTCCTTGATGGCCATCATGGCGCCAAGGCGCTCTTCGGCGCCCGAGGCTGCGTACAGGCCCGAAGCGTCCATGGTCAGGCCAATGGTCAGCGGTTTCTTCTGGCCGGTCTGCGCCCAGGCGTGGTTGTGCTTCCACGGCCCCATGAAGGGCGCCGCGCCGTACAGACCCGCGCCCACCAGCGCCAGGCTGGAGTGCTTGAGCAGCGCGCGGCGCGAGGTGGCCTTGCTGTCGGATTGGGATTCAGGTGTTGCGTGGTTGTTCTTGATGTCGCTCATGGTTTTGTCTCCTGCGTGTAAAAGGGTCAAACGGGTTGGCTTAACGGGGAACGATCTTGACGTCGTTGAGTTTTTCCTGTGCTTCGAAAAGGGAGGCGATCAGCTTGTCGCCGTAACCGGCGTTGCTGGCCTGGATCAGGCTTTGGTGCGTGGCTTCACCCATGAAGCTGGTGACGGGCAGCATCTCGGCCAGGTGGGTGTAGTAGCGCAAATCTTTTTGCGCATTGGCGATGCCGAACTTGAAGCCGGTGACGTCGCCTTCCTTGAGCGTTTTCGTTGCCATCATCTGGAAGATGCCGCAGTTCACGCCGCCGGCCGAGATCACGTCATAGAGGCGGTTGAGGTCCAGCCCGCTTTTGGCCGCCACCGCAAAGGCCTCGGCAATCGAGGCCGCAAAGCTCATGGCCATCATGTTGTTGACCAGCTTGAGCACGTGGCCATGGCCAGGCGGGCCGACATGAAAGATGTTTTCGCAAAAAGCCTTGAGCACGGGTTCCAGCGTTGCGAAGTCTTCGGGCTCCGCGCCCACCATGGTGTTGAGCCGACCTTCCTCGGCTTCCTTGGGCGTGCGAGCCAGTGGCGCATCGACCAGCTTGATGCCTTTGGCCGCAAGGTCGTTGCGGATACGGGTGCTGGAGGCAGGCTCGGCCGTGGAGGTGTCAACCACGATGAGGCCTTTACGGCCGCTGTCCAGCAGGCCATCCTTGCCGTAAACGATGTCTTCGACCTGAGGCGAGCCCGTGACGCAGATGAAGACGATGTCGCTGGCCTGCGCGCACTCGGCGTTGGTCTTGGCCTCCCTGGCTCCGGCGGCGATCAGGTCGGCCAGATTGTCGCGGTTGCGGTTGATCTTGAAAGTCAGGCCGAAGCCTTTGGCCAGCAGGTTCTTGGCCATGCCGTGGCCCATCATGCCGATGCCGATAAATCCGATTTTTGGTGTCATGTTTGTCTCCGTCTTCTTTCTCGTTGTGTTTTGTGTGTTGTGTTTGGCGGCTCAGTTCACGACTTCAGCGGCGCCTGCTGAAACAGCGGTCCCTTGGCCTGTTCTAGCCTGGTCCCACAGCGTGATCAGCCGCGCATAACGCTCGGCAATGTCCTTGACCACTGCCGCATCGTCCATGGCGCCGGAGAACCAACCGTTCGCAGCATCGGCAAAGATCGAACGCCCCACCGCGAAGCCGCGGCAGACGGCGTGCGGTGCCGCGATGCGAAAGCTCTGGTCGAGTTTTTCCTCGCTGGCTTCCAGGCCCAGCATCAGCACGCCACGGCAATGCGGGTCATGCTGGTGAATGACCGCAGCGATCTTTTGCCAGGCAGCCGTGTTGGCGGCGGGCGGCAGCTTCCACCAGTCGGGGAAAATGCCGGCCTGGTAAATCTGCTCCAGCGCCAGCGGCACGGTGTCGTCATCCGTCGGCATGTCTTTGGGCGGAATGACTTCGATGAGAAATTCGTGAAAGCTGTCCACGCTGGCGCGCTGCAGGTCGGCCAGTCTGGCAAGCTGGCTTTCGCGCAGGGCCGGCGTGTCCTGCGGGTGGTAATACACCAGGCATTTGGCGACGTGCTCGCCGGGCCAGGTCCGCATGGCGGCGCCCAGGCCTGCACCGGCCTCGAACTGCAGCGGGCGCGAGCCCGGCAGTTCAACCGGCCTTGCGACCCACCAGCCCTTGCCGGTCACCGTGGGAAGCACCTCTTCGCCAAAGCGGCCGTCCACGATCACGCCCACGCCACCGCGCGCACCCGCTCCGAGCCGCGCACCTTCAGCGATCAGGGATTTGAAGAGGGGAATGCGTTCGTTGCCCGCTCCATGGCGCGCTGCGATATCTTCCAGCTGCATGCGGTGGTCGAACGCGAGGATGACCAGCTCCTCCCAGCGGCGCGTACGCGTGCTGACGCGGTGCAGGCGTTCAAGTTGCGCGTCTTCGCGCAGGCGCCGAGTAGGCGAACCATGTACCAGAAAGAACTGCAGTTCTTCCCAGCTGGCCATGGCAGGGGCACACCCGTGACGTGACACCACGAGTGCGCCACAGGCATTTGCATAAGCACAGCAACGCGCGAGCGGCTCGCCCGGAATCCAGCCGCGCAGGAAGCCCGACATGAAAGCGTCGCCGGCGCCGAGTACGTTGTATACGTCCACCGGAAAACCGGGGCCTTGCAATCCCTTTTGCAGCGAGTCGGGAATCGCGCCGTCGAACACGACACAACCCATGGGCCCGCGCTTGACGACCAGCGTTGCGGCCGTCAGGTCGCGCAAGCGGCGTAACGCAGCGAGCGTGTCGGTGCTGCCGCCGGCGATATGAACTTCTTCTTCGGTACCCACTATGAGGTCGCAGTGGCCGACGACGGTTTGCAAATGCGCGCTGACTTCACCGGAAGGTACAAAGCGTTGCTCGCCCATACCCGGGCTGGTCAGGCCCCACAGCACGGGGCGGTAATCGATGTCGAGCACTACGCGAGTGCTTGCAGCTTTTGCCATCGTCATCGCCCGGAGGCAGCTTTCATACGTTTGCGGCTGTGACAGGTGCGTGCCCGAAATCAGCAGCGCCTTCGCCGAAGCGATGAAGGCCGCGTCAAAGTCGTCCGGGCTGATCGCCATGTCGGCGCAGTTGTCGCGGTAGAACACCAGCGGAAAGGTGTCGCGGTCCTGAATTCCCAGGAATACCAGCGCTGTCAGTCGCCTGGCGTCGGTGGCGACATGGCTCACGTCCACGCCCTCGGCCGCCAGGGTTTCGCGGACAAAGCGGCCGTTGTGTTCATCGCCCACACGGGTCAGCATCGCGGGCTTCAGACCCAGGCGCGCCACGCCCACCGCGGTGTTGGCCGGCGAGCCGCCCAGATACTTGGTGAAGCTCTGCATGTCTTCAAGACGACCGCCGATTTGCTCACCGTACAAATCCACGGCGGCGCGGCCCACGCAGATCAGGTCCAGCGGGCGGCTCATACGGCCCCCTTGCGCGCGTGTTTAGCCGCAGCTTTGCCGCCGCCTTTGGTTTTAGCCTTCGCTGCGCCCTGCTCGGCCAGCTGATGACCCGTGCTGACCACCAGCGCCTGCGCCAGGCACAGTGGCGCGACCAGCGAGCGGAAGGGTTTCGACGAATCGTCAGCCAGTTCCAGGCAAACCCTGGCATGCGCCTTGAGCGGCGAGAGCGGGCCGTCGGTGATGGCGATCACCACCGCGCCCAGCTCGGCGGCCTCAGAAGCGGCCGCGATGACTTCAGGCGAATAGTTGCGAAAGCTCGCGGCGATCAGCACGTCGCCGGGCGCGATGGAGCGCAGGCTTTCGCGCAGCATGCCGCCCGTGCCATCGAGCAAATGGGTACGCAGTTCTAACTGGCTCAGCGCATAAGCCAGGTAGCCCGCCACCGGAAAGGCGCGGCGCTGGGCCAGCACATGGATGCGCGGTGCCGACGCCATGAGTTTGACAGCGGCCTTCAGGTCAGCCTGGGCGATGCTTTCTTCCAGATGGCCAAGCTCGGCCACGGACTCGCTCACCAGCTGGTGCAACACACCGGCCGGCGCGCGCTCGCCGTTGAGCTGCTTGCGGCGCATCTGGTCGATGCGCTCACGGTAGCTGTCGGATCGCTCCAGCAGGTGGCCGCGAAACACCTGCTGCATTTCGGAAAAACCGCCAAAGCCCAACGCATTGGCAAAGCGGATCATGGCCGAAGGCTGCACCTCGGTCGCTTCGGCCACCGTCGCCACGGTGCCCAGTGCCAAGTCGTTGGGTTGCTCAAGGGCGAAGCGCGCGATGCGCTGCAGCTGCTTGGACATGTCCGGATAAGCCCGGCCAATCAGCGCCTTGAGTTCTTCGTAAGTCGTTGCAGAGTCCATATGTCGTTTGCCGCCTCGGGGAAGGCGATGAGCCGGTTGGCTGCATCGCGTCAATTTAGAATAAATGTTCTTGCGTATTTAAATAATAGAACGTACATTCTGTTCTGTCCAGCCCTTCTTCAACTTTTCTTTCAGCATTGATTTCCAGCGCTTTATTCCTTCATCCAGAACAATCGAAGAGACAAGGTACCCATGCAACTCGCTTCCGGTCGCGCGCCGCTCATTCCTTTACCCATGCTCATCACCCTGTTGGTGCTACTGTCCACCCCGCTATGGGTGGGCCGCGTCGGGCTCTACCAATACCTTGCGCTGGAGATCATGATCTGGGTGCTCTTTGCGATGGGCTACAACCTGTTGCTGGGTTTTACCGGCCTGCCCTCCTTCGGGCACGGCGCCTTCTTTGGCACGGGCGCCTACGCTTTCGGCTTGCTGCAGCTCAAGGTCTGGCCCAATCTGTGGTTTGACCTGGTGGGCGCAGTCCTCGTGACGGCGGTGCTGGGCGCGCTGGTGGCGCTGTTCATCTCACACCGGCGCGGCATTTACTACGCGCTGCTCACCATCGCCTTCGGCCAGGTGTTCTGGTTCATCGCCAACAAATGGCACACCGTTACGGGCGGAGAAGACGGGCTGCTCAACATCAAGCGCCTGCCGGCCGATTTCGGTTTCGTGTCGTTCAACCTCTCTGGCAACAACGCGCTCTTTTTCTTTTCACTGGTGCTGTTCGGGCTGGTGCTGCTGGCGCTGTGGCGGTTGATCCATTCGCCGCTGGGCCGCATCTTCAGCGCCATCAAGCAGAACGAAACGCGCGCCGCCTTTGTGGGCTACAACGTCTGGCTCTACAAATGGCTGGCGTTCACACTGTCCACCGCGGTCGCGGGCCTGGCCGGCGCGCTGTTTGCGATGGCGCAGCAATCGGCGTATCCGAATGTCATGAGCCTGCACAACTCGGGCTTCGTCGTGATGATGGTGCTGATCGGTGGCGGTCTCGTGAGCTTCTGGGGACCGGTCATTGGCGCCACCTTCTTTATCCTGGCGCGCGACCTGCTGGGTGCCTACACCGAGACCTGGCTGCTTTGGTATGGCCTCGTCTTCATGGTCATGGTGCTGTTCAAGCCCGAAGGCATTGCCGGCGCATGGCAAGCCTGGAAGGCCAGGCCAAAGCGGCCGGTGGCAGCCAAGCCCGCCCCCGCAGGAGGTGCGCTGTGAAGCTCTTCGAGGCCAACGGCCTGTCCAAACGATTCGGCGCCCAGGTCGTGCTGCAAGACATCACCCTCAGCTTCAACGAAGGCGAGCTCAACGGCATCATGGGCCCCAATGGCGCGGGCAAAACCACCTGCTTCAATGTGTTGACGGGCCGTTACAAACCCGACCGCGGCCGCGTGACCTTTGCAGGCGAAGACATTACCGGCCTGTCGCCACGCGAGATCGCGCGCAAGGGTGTGTCACGCTCCTTCCAGATCATGAATCTCTTTGACAGCTACACCGCGCTGGACAACGTGCTGGTGGCCACGCCGCATGTACGCCGGCAAGGCTTCAACCCCTGGCGTGATCTGGGCGCCGACAGTACGGCACAGCAGCTGGCCGCAGCCGTGCTGGAGCGCGTGGGCCTCAAGGGCAAGGAGCACGTGCTGGCCAGCAGCCTTTCATACGGTGAGCGCCGTGCGCTGGAGATCGGTGTGGCACTCGCGGCCCAGCCGCGCATGCTGTTTCTCGATGAACCCACCGCCGGCCTGGGCGCCGAAGGCACTGCACGCCTGATGGAGCTGGTGAAAGAACTCAAGCGCCAGCTCACGATTGTGATCATTGAACACGACATGAACTTTCTCTTCAAGCTCGCCGACCAGATCTCGGTCATCCACTGGGGCCAGGTCATCAGCCAGGGTACGCCCGACCAGCTGCGGCAAAGCGAATGGGTGCGCCGCTCCAACCTGGGAGCGCTGGCATGAGCGCGGTGCTGGAATCCGCCGTCCAGACCGTTTCACAGCCGGCGAACATGCTGGCCGTGGAGCGCATAGACACTTTTTACGGCGAGACGCAGGTGCTGTTCGACGTGTCGCTCAAAGTCGGCGCCGGCGAAGTGGTGGCGCTGCTGGGCCCCAACGGCGCGGGCAAAACCACGCTGCTGCGCTCCATCCTGGGCCTGACGCCGCCGCGCAAGGGAAGCATCGCGTTTGATGCGCGCGACATCACGCGCATGCCCACGCACGAGATCGCCAAGGCAGGCATGGGCTGGGTGCCTGACGACAGGCGCATCTTCCCGACGCTGACGGTGGCGCGCAACCTCGCCATCGCGCGCAAGGCCACACGCTTCAGGTCCTGGCACGAGAAAGAGTGCTTTGAGATTTTCAGCGCACTCGAATACCTGATGCACCGCGAATGCGAGAACCTCTCGGGCGGCGAGATGCAGATGGTGGCGATCTCACGCGCCTTGCTGGGCTCGCCCGGCCTGGTGCTGTTCGACGAACCCAGCCAGGGCCTGGCACCCAAGGTGGTGCAGGACGTGATGAAAACCATCAGCCGGCTCAAGGCCGAAGGCATCGCGGTGCTGGTGGTCGAGCAGAACGTGCAAAGTGCGCTGCAGGTGGCCGACCGCGCCTATGTGATGAACCAGGGCGTCATCGTCCACGAGGGCCCCGCGGCCGACCTGCGCAACGACGCCGCCTTGTGCCGGCAGCTTTTGGGAGTCTGAGCCAGCATGAGCCATCCACTTTTACGCGTTGAAAATGTCGCCAAGCAATACCAGCGCGGCGTCTTCCGCAAGACCACGACCTTTTCATTGAACGCCGATTTCGAGGTGCACAAGCCTTGCGTGGTCGGCGTCATGGGTCCCAACGGATCCGGCAAGACCACGCTGTTCGAGTTGATCACCGGCAGCAACCTGCCCAGCGCGGGCCGTGTGCTCGTCAACGGCCAGGACATCCACCAGGTGCGAACGCGCGAGCGTGACCGGCTGGCGATCCACTACCACCAGTCCTACCAGGTGCGGTCATTCCAGAAGACCAAGCCCGACTTCATGCTGGCGCACGCGCAAAGCGATTCGCCGCTGGTGCATTTGTTCGACGAGCCGCAGTTCAACACACAGGACGGCTACATCGGCTTCATGCTGGATTTCTTCGCCAAGCTCAAAACCAACGGCCGGCTGGTGTTTTTATGCCTGCATCCCAACGAGCCTTATCACGTCGACATCCTGCGGCAATGTTGCGAGCGTTTCATCTTTGTGCAGAAAGGCGCGATCAGTGAGGCGCCGGACTTCGACACGCTGGCGCGCGACGAGAAGGTCAGGGCTTACCTGGGGGCGCTGGCGCCGGCAGCTTGACCCACGGCGCCGCACGCGGTTCAAATCAGGCTGTGTTTTCTGGCGCGGTAAGCCAGCTTCGCCCGCGTGGTGTTGAGCCGCCGCGCCGCTGCCGAGAGATTCCCCTGGGAGGCGGAGATGGCGCGTTCCAGCATGTCGCGCTCGGTTTGCTCCAGGGTCTGCGGCGAAGCGGTGGTGCCCGCCGGCACGGGATGCGCGCCGGCCGGCGCCTCGTCGAAATTCAAGGTGCCTGAACTGCCCTGCATCCGCAAGGTCATGACCTCGGTGCTCAAGGTCTCGCCGCCGGTGAATAAGTGATGCACGTCGATCAAGCCGTCGGCATCGGCCATGATCACCGCGCGCTCGATCAGGTTTTGCAGTTCGCGGATGTTGCCGGGAAAGTCGTAGTTCAGCAGCGTGCGCACCGAGGCCTGCGTGAAGCCGCCGGTGTTGCAGCCGTGCTTGCGCCGGTAGTGGTTCAGGAAATGGTTCATCAGCAGGGGAATGTCGTCGCGCCGTTCACGCAGCGGCGGCAGGTGGATGGGGAACACATTGAGCCGGAAAAACAGGTCTTCGCGAAAGCGGCCTTCGCGCACGGCCTGGCGCAAGTCCTCATTGGTGGCAGCCACCACGCGCACGTCGACCGCAATGCCGCGCGTGCCGCCCACGCGCTCGACCTCGCCCTCCTGCAGGGCACGCAGCAGCTTGCCTTGTGCCACAAAACTCAGCATGCCGATTTCGTCCAGGAACAGGGTGCCGCCGCTGGCCCGCTCAAAGCGGCCCGGCCGCGAATGGCTGGCCCCGGTGTAGGCACCGCGCTCCACGCCGAACAGCTCGGACTCGATCAGGGTTTCCGGGATGGCCGCGCAGTTCACGGCAATGAAAGGCTGGTCCTTGCGCGGGCTGATCCTGTGCAGCATGCTGGCGAACTTCTCCTTGCCCACGCCCGACTCGCCGGTGAACAACACGGTAGCGGTCGTGCGTGCCACCCGGCTCAATTGATGGCAGGCCGCGTTGAAGGCGGATGAGGCTCCCACCATCGCGTCGCCGGCCGGCACGTCGCTGGGCGCAAGGTCGGCCGGGCCCGCTTCGGCGCGCGCGTATGCCGCGGTGTCGACAAACTCCCGGGCGTTCAGGTAGCGCATGTCCTCTTCGATGTTGTCCCACTTGTCGGCGGACTTGCCGACCACCCGGCATTGCGCCTGGCCCATGGACCGGCACATGGTTTCCCGGAAAACGATGAGGCGGCCGAACAGCGTGCTGACGTAGCCCGTGGCGTAACCCACCTGCATCCAGCAGGCCGGGGAGCCGCCGATGCCGTAGGCGGCGATGTGTTCATCGTCCTCGCTGGAGTTGTGCCAGATGAACTCACCCTCGTAGCCGCTGGTGTCCGGGTCGTAGGTCACGCTGACCAGCTCGACCTTCACCACGCCCTCGAGCGCGTGCAGGCGCGTGCCGGCCATGGCGGCAGCTGGCGGGTCGGCGTCGGGCCAGTGCTTGCGCACCAGCTGGGCGTCGCGGGCGCCGCTGACGTAACCGGCGCGGGTAAACAGGCCGCGGGCTTTTTCGATGCCCAGGCTGTCGATCATTTCGCGGCGCATGGAACCCAGCGCCTCAGTGTGCAGCAACACCATGCGCTGATCCTGCAGCCAGATGCGCCCGTCGCCCGGCGAAAAGAACAAGCATTCGCTGATGTCCGCAATTGTCGGGTGCGTGTCGCCGCCTATGTACGTGCTGGCAAACCCGCCCATGGCCTTGGCCACCGACGCGCTGTCGAAGCTGCCCAGCGCGACCCCGGTGGCCCGGGCCACCTCGGCCAGGGAAATGCGATCGGAAACGCGCATGGCCTTGCTCCTCGATTTGATCAATTGGTGAAATTTGATTCAACTTTATAACTATTTGATCAAGAAAGCATGGGTGGTTTCCATGTGCTGCACCGCAGCAAACATACCTAGGGTATGTCCCCGTTTTTCCAGTGAAAAAGCTTTGGGTGCAGCGCAGCAAGCGGGCCCCGGCACGCGGCGCTGGTACATGCATTGCGATACAGGAGCACGACGCGCCGATGTGGCGAGCTGATCAAACAACCGTAAGGACAAAAGCAAATGGGTGTATCCGACGCGATGGCATTTCTGGATTTTTCCGCGCTGGCGCAAGCGCCGCTGGGCGGCGGGAAGCGCGACGTGGTCGAGCCGGCGACCGGGAAAGTGATGTGCACGGTGGGCATCGCCAACGCGGCGGATGTGGCCACGGCCACGCGGGCGGCGGCCAACGCGCAAAAGCCCTGGGCCGCCCTGCCCCCGCGCGAGAGGGCCGATGTCTTCCGCCGCGCCGGCGCGCTGTTCCAGCAGCACTTTGATGAGCTCGCGCTGTATGCCACGCGGGAGACGGGCGGCATCCTGCCCAAGGGGCAGCATGAGATTCGCGAAGCCATCACCATCTGCCACCTGGCCGCCGCCATGCCGCTGCAGCCCCAGGGCCATGTGCTGCCGAGCGTGCCTGGGCGCACCAGCATCGCCCGCCGCGTGCCGCACGGCGTGGTGGGTGTCATCTCGCCCTTCAACTTTCCGCTGATCCTGACGCTGCGCGCCGTGGCTCCGGCGCTGGCTGCAGGCAATGCCGTGGTGATCAAGCCCGACACCCGCACGCCGGTGACCGGCGGCCTGATGATCGCGCGCATTTTTGCGGAGGCCGGCCTGCCCAGGGATTTGCTGCACGTGTTGCCCGGCGACGCCGAGGCCGGCGAAGCTTTGGTCACCGACCCGCTGGTGCCCATGATCGCCTTCACCGGCTCGCCCGCAGTGGGCAGGCGCATCGGCGAGCTTGCAGGTAAGCACCTCAAGAAGGTGTCTCTGGAACTCGGCGGCGCGAACTCGCTGATCATCCTGGACGACGCCGACCTGGACATCGCCGCGAGCAACGCCGCTTGGGCCGCCTACCTGCACCAGGGCCAGATCTGCATGGCCGCCAACCGCGTCCTGGTGCACCAGAGCATCGCGGCCCCCTTGCTGCAGCGCCTGGTCGCCAAGGCCACGCACCTGCCGGTCGGCGACGGCGCCACCGGCCAGGTCGCTCTCGGGCCGCTGATTGACGCGCGCCAGCGCGACCGCGTGCATGCCATCGTGCAGGACAGCATCAAGGCCGGCGCCAAGCTGGAAGCCGGCGGAAGCTATGACGGCCTGTTCTACAAGCCGACGGTGCTGTCGGGCGTGAAGCCCGGTATGCGCGTGTTCGATGAAGAGACCTTCGGCCCGGTGGCCAACATCATCACCTTCAGCAGCGACGAGGAAGCGGTTGCGCTGGCCAACAACAACACCGGCAGCCTGGCTTGCGCCGTGATTTCACGCTCGGTGGGCCGCGCCATGGCGGTGGGGCAGCAACTCAAAGCCGGCATGGTCCACATCAACGACCAGACCGTCAACGACGACTGTGTCAATCCCTTCGGCGGCCCCGGCATCGCGGGCAACGGCACCAGTGTGGGCGGCCCGTCCGACTGGGAGGAATACACGCAGTGGCAGTGGATGACCGTCAAGGACACCGCGCCCATGTTCCCGTTCTAACGGACCGCTTCGCTTTTTCCGACTTTTTTGACTCACCACCTGAAGGAGACCTTCATGAATCCGCATACCCGGGAGGCTTTATGAGCCTGCAAGGCAAAACCATTGTCATCACCGGCACCTCGTCCGGCATCGGCGCCGAGGTGGCCAGGCTGGCGCGCTTCCAGGGCGCCACGGTCATCGGCATGGACCGCAACGATCCCAGCCTGACGCTGGACGGCTTCATCAAGGCCGACCTCGGCACCGCCGCGGCCATCGATGCCGCCGTGGTCCAGCTGCCGGCGCAGGTTGATGCCCTGTGCAACATTGCCGGCGTGCCCGGCACGGCCGACGGCGAGCTGGTGGCCCACGTGAACTACCTGGGCCTGCGGCACCTGACGGAAAAGGTGCTGGCGCGCATGCCGCGCGGCGGCAGCATCGTCAACGTGGCATCCATATTGGGTGCCGAATGGCCGCAACGGCTGGCCCTGCACAAGGAGCTGGCCGCCGCCAAAGGATTTGAAGCCGGTGCCGCATGGCTGCACAGCCACCCGGTGCCGCAGGCCACCTGCTACCAGTACTTCAAGGAAGCCCTGATCGTCTGGAATGCCACGCAGTCGCAGGAGTGGTTCCTGGGCAAGGGGGTGCGCATGAACTGCGTGGCGCCCGGCCCGGTGTTCACGCCCATCCTCGGCGACTTCGTGGCAATGCTGGGCCAGGAGCGCGTTCAGGCCGATGCGCATCGCATGCTGCGCCCCGGCTTTGCCGATGAAATCGCACCCGTCATCGCATGGTTGTGCAGCGATGCCGCGCGCTGGGTCAGCGGCGCCAACATTCCCGTCGATGGTGGTCTGGCCTCTACCTATATCTAACTACATCCAACGCTGACACGCCGCGGGTGCGAGGGCACCCATCCCCCATTCACGTAACAACGACACATAACGAGGAGACATTCGATGAACAAGGTATTCAACCCCTTCAGGCCAGCCACACTGGCCTTGGCCTGCGGCCTGGCTTGCACACTGCCGGCCCACGCCCTGGAACTGGACAACGGCGACCCCGACACCAAAATCCGGCTGGACTTCACACCCAAGTACAGCCTGGCCTGGCGGCTGAAGGACCCGTCCGCACTGCTCACCTCGCCGGTCGCTCGCGGCGATGGCGGCGTGACCAACGAGAACGACGGCGACCTCAACTTCAAGAAGGGCCTGATCTCCAACCGCGCCGACCTGTTGACCGAATTTGACTACAGCCGCAGCAACTGGGGCCTGCGCATCAGCCACTCCGCCTGGTACGACTCGCAGTACCTGCGCGCCAATGCCAACGACGGCACGGCCGGCGTCAGCAATTTCGCCGGCCAGGCCGCCAACCAGTTCGTCCCGGCAACCCGGGACCAGCATGGCCGCGGCGACGAATTCCTTGACGCCTTCGTCTGGGGCAAGGGATCCATCGGCAGCATGCCAGCCTCGATCCGCGTCGGCAAGCACGCGCTGCAGTATGGCGAGAGCGTGTTCTTCGGCCAGAACGGCATTGCCAACGCGCAAGGCCCGGTGGACATCGCAAAAATCGTCTCGGTGCCAAACTGGCAGTTCAAGGAAGTACTGCTACCGGTAGAGCAGATTTCCGGCACGCTGCAGGTGGCCGAGGGCGTGACGCTGGGCGGCTACTACCAGCTCAAGTGGCGGCCCAGCAAGATCCCTGGGGTTGGCAGCTATTTTTCCAACCAGGACTACATAGGCGGCGGCCGCGTCTACCTCGGCGGGCCGGTGCTGCCCACCGACAGCGGCCGCGACCAGAAACCGGGTGACAGCGGCCAGTTCGGCGCCCAGTTGCGTTGGGCGCCGGCCGGGAGCAACTATGAGTTCGGCGTGTACGCGGCACGCTACAACGACAAAACTCCGGCCGTTCCGGTGTTTGACCTGATCAACGGCAATGTGCACAACGTCTACGCCAAGGGCATCAAGACTTTTGGTGCCAGTGTCACGTCGTCGATAGGACAGCTCAACTGGGCGCTGGAGGGCTCGGTGCGCACCGACGCACCACTGGCCAGCGACCCCGCCGTGCTGGGTGGTGCACCTTTCATGCCACCTGCCAACTGCGACGGTTCGCCCTCCAACCCGTGCTATGCCACCGGCAAGACGGCGCACCTGAACCTGTCGGGCATTTACGTGCTCAACAAGTCCAGCCTGTGGGACGGCGGCGCCCTGGTGGCCGAACTGGCCTGGAACCGGCTCATGAGCGTGACCAAAAACCCCAGCGCCGTCGGCTTTGGCGGGCTGGATCCCAACGCAACGCGGAACGCCGCGGCGTTCCGCATGATCTTTGAGCCGCAGTACTTCCAGGTGCTGCCGGGCCTGGACCTGTCACTCCCGCTGGGCCTGGGCTACAACTTCGGCGGCCGTTCCGCAGCCGTTATCAACTTTGCTGGTGGCGCCAGCAACGCGGGCGACGTGAGCATAGGCATCAAGGGCAAATACCAGAACGTCTGGAACTTTGCCCTGAACTACACCGCCTTCTTCGGCAAGGAGAACACCCTGACCGTCACGGATCCCAGAACCCCCACCCGCATGCTGTCTTATGGGCAAACCCTGAAAGACCGCAACTTCGTTTCCTTCACCGCTTCCCGCACCTTCTGAAAACATTACAGAGACAACCATCATGATGCAGACCGCAAAACACCCATTGCTCGTGGCCGCCCTGCTGGCCGGCGCCATGTCCGCCCAGGCCGCCGTCACGGCCGAAGAGGCCGCCAAACTCAAATCCTCGCTGACGCCCATGGGTGCCGAAAAAGCCGGCAACAAGGACGGCACCATTCCGCCGTGGGAAGGGGGCCTCGCCAAGGCCACCCCGGGCTACAAGAACGGCGATGCCCGGCCCGACCTGTATCCCAACGAAAAACCCATCCTGTCGATCAACGCCAAAAACATGGCGCAGCACGCCGACAAGCTGACCGACGGCGTGCAGGCCCTGATGAAGAAGTACCCCGACTTCCGCATCGACGTGTACCCCACGCACCGCACCGCGGCGGCGCCGCAGTCGGTGTACGACAACACCTTCAAAAACGCCACGCGGGCCAAGACCATTGAAGGCGGCTACGGCATGGAAGGCGCTTTTGGCGGCACGCCGTTTCCGATTCCCAAAGACGGCTATGAAGCCATGTGGAACCAGCGCACGGCCTGGCGCGGCGGAAACTTCGCGATGCCGATGCGCGTTTGGGTGGTGACCTCCGACGGCAAACGCACCATGGCCTCCGGCGGTACGCAGACCATACGCCAGGCCTTCTACGACAAGGACGGCAGCGCCGAGAAGTTCGACGGCTATTACCAGTACGGCAAGCTGGTGGTCAACGCGCCGGGCTCCAAGGCGGGCGAAGCCATTCTCGCGCTCGACGGCGTCTCGGATGCCGCGCCGCGCGGCCTGTGGCAGTACCTGGTGGGCCAGCGCCGCGTGCGCAAGGCGCCTTCCGTGGCCTATGACACACCCGACTCGGTGACCTCTGGCATCGGTCTGTTCGACGAGGCCTTCACGCTGTTTGGCCCGATCGACAAACACGAATTCAAGCTGGTAGGCAAGAAGGAAATCTACATCCCCTACAACAACAACCGCGCCGCCTCGGCCAAGATCGAAGACCTGGTGACGCCCAACACGCTGAACCCGACCCAGGTGCGTTGGGAGCTGCACCGCGTGTGGGAAGTCGAGGCCACACTGGCTGCCGGCAAGCGCCATGTGGTGCCCAGGCGCAAGTACTACATCGACGAAGACTCCTGGCAAATCGCGCTGTTCGACGGCTGGGACGCCAAAGGCCAGCTCTGGCGGACCAACTACGCACTGATGCTGACGGCACCGGACATTCCGGCCGTGACCAACGTCGTGCTGTGGGGCGGCTATGACATGCAGACCGGCGCCTATTACCTGAACATGGCTTCCAACGAGCTGCCCAAACAGTATGAAATGCAGCCGCCGATTCCGCGCTCCTTCTTCAGCGCTGAATCGCTCGCCAGCGAAGGCGCTCGCTGATGACCGGAAGTGCCCAGCCTCGCGCTGCGCGGCGGACAGCCCTGATGGGGCTGCTCGGCTGGGTGGCCTCCGCTGCACTCCCCGCGTGGGCTGCCAACGGGCCCGCCGTGTTGTCACAGCCGGCGCTGGTCACGCCCAAGGCGTCAGGCGCGGCCACATTGGCCGTGACACGGGCCGGCACCCGGCTCGTGGCGGTGGGAGAGCGCGGCACGGTGTTGCTGTCGGATGACCATGGCGCCACCTGGCGACAGGCGCAGGTGCCTGTGCAAGCCACCTTGACGGCCGTGTGTTTCGCCGATGAACGCACCGGCTGGGCCGCAGGACATCTGGGCGTGATTTTGCGCAGCGTCGACGGCGGGGCCACCTGGGAAAAGCAGCTCGATGGCATCCAGGCGGCCGAACTGGTGAAGCAGGCTGCGCAGCGCAGTGGCGACAGCCAGGCCATGGCGCAGGCAGAGCACCTGGTGGAAGAAGGTGCGGACAAACCGTTCTTTGACCTGGAATTCGTGGATGCCCGGCGCGGCTTTGCCGTCGGTGCTTACAACCTGATGTTTGCCACCGAAGACGGCGGCAAGACGTGGGCCGCATGGGGACTACGGCTGCCCAACCCGAAAGCCCTTCATCTGTACGGCGTGCGCGCCCACGGCCGCACGCTGGTGATCGCCGGTGAGCAGGGCTTGCTGCTGCGCTCAAGTGACGGCGGGGCCAGCTTTACCGCGTTGCAGTCACCGTACAAGGGCAGCTTTTTCGGCCTGCTGCGCACCCGAGGCGGCGCGCTGGTGGCCTACGGCCTGCGCGGCTCGGCCTATCGCTCGACAGACGAGGGCGTGCACTGGGACAAGCTCGACACCGGCGTGCCCATGGCGGTGGGAGCCGGCATGGCTTTGCCGGACGGCGGTTTTGTTCTGATGAGCCAGGCGGGTGACGCCCTGATGGGCACCGCAGGCGGGCCCGGCCTGCGGCGCATCCCGGCACGCGAGCCGGTCCCGGTTTCCGGCGTTGCCCTGGCGGCCGACGGCAGCCTGGTGCTGGCAAGCCTGCGTGGCATGCGGCACTTGCCCGCACTGCCGGCTAATTGAAAACAACGAAGAGACATGCGCCGCCAATGGCGAAACTTTATGTACGCCGATTCCTCCTCTTCCGATCTCCAGCCCGTCGTCGCACGGCTGGAGGATTTCGACACGCGTTCGGGCACGCTGCTTGAGCGCGCTTTTTTCAATCACCGGCCCTGGGTCATGGCGGTGTGCCTGCTGCTGACCCTCGTGCTGGGCTGGCAGGCCACCAAGCTGCAGCTCAACGCCAGTTTTGAAAAAACCATCCCGACGGGCCACCCCTACATCGTCAACTACCTGGCCCACAAGGCTGACCTCGGCGGCCAGGCCAATGCCTTGCGGCTGGTGGTGGAGGCCCGGCAGGGCACGATCTTCGACAAGGCCTACCTCGATGCGCTGCAGAAGATCAACGACGAAATCTTTCTGCTGCCCGGTGTGGACCGGCCCTTCATGAAGTCGCTGTGGACCTCCAACACCCGCTGGGTGGCCGTGACCGAGGAAGGCCTGGACGGCGGGCCGGTGATCCCTGATGCCTACGACGGATCACCCGCCAGCCTTGCCGGGCTGCGCGCCAACGTCGAGCGCTCGGGCGAAATCGGCCAGCTGGTGGCGGGCGACTTCAAGTCCAGCATCGTGTTTGTTCCCTTGCTGGACCGTAATCCGGAAACCGGTAAGGCGCTGGACTATGGCGATTTGTCACGCCAAATCGAAATCCTGCGCGCCAAGCACGGCAACGATGCGCTGCAGATTCGTGTGACCGGCTTCGCCAAGGTGGCTGGTGACCTGATCGAAGGCCTGCACCAGGTGCTGCTGTTCTTCCTGCTGGCTCTCGCCATCACCACCGCGGTGCTGTTTGCCTACACCCGCTGCGCCCGCAGCACAGCGCTTGTGGTGGCGTGTTCGGTGGTGGCGGTAGTCTGGCAGTTCGGCCTGCTGGCATTGCTGGGTTATGAGCTCGACCCTTATTCAGTTCTGGTGCCCTTCCTGGTGTTCGCCATCGGCATGAGCCACGGCGCGCAAAAGATGAACGGCATCATGCAGGACATCGGCCGCGGCACACACCGGGTGGTCGCAGCGCGCTACACCTTTCGGCGCCTGTTCGTCGCGGGCCTGACCGCGCTGCTCTGCGATGCCGTGGGCTTCGCAGTGCTGGTCATCATCCAGATCAAGGTTATCCAGGACCTGGCCCTGATTGCCAGCATCGGCGTGGCGGTTCTCATCTTCACCAACCTCGTGCTGCTGCCCATCCTGTTGTCTTACGTGGGCGTGGCCCCCACAGCGGCGGCACGCAGCCTGCGCCAGGAAGCATCGCAAGGGGCACAACGTTCATGGCTGTGGGCCTTGCTGGATCACTTCACGCAAAAGCGCTGGGCCACGGCAGCAGTGGTCGCTGCGGCGCTCATGGCCGCAGGCGGCTATGCCATCAGCCTGCATTTGAAAATCGGCGACCTCGACCCCGGCGCATCCGAACTACGGCCCAGTTCACGCTACAACCAGGACAACGCCTACCAGATTGCCCACTACGCAGCGAGTGCCGACATCCTGACCGTGATGGTGACCACGCCCGCGGATAAATGCACGGCCTATGGCACGCTGGCCAAGGTGGACGCCCTGGCCTGGCAGCTTGAGCAATTGCCGGGTGTGGAATCCACCAACTCGATGGCCGCGCTGTCCAAGCTGGCCATGGTGGGCTACAACGAAGGCAACTTCAAGTGGTTTGAGCTGCTCCCCAATGAAGGCGCCCTGGGCGGGGTGCAGACGCGCGCGCCGCGCGAGCTTTTCAACCAGAGCTGCTCATTCCTCGCGCTGTACGTCTACCTGAAGGACCACAAGGCCGAAACCCTGGCGCGCGTGGTGGCCGATGTGGACCGCTTCGCTGCGGTCAACAACACGCTGGACGTCACCTTCAAGCTGGCAGCGGGCAGCGCCGGCATTGATGCGGCGACCAATATCGTGGTGGGCAAGGCCATGCGCGAGATGCTGCTGTGGGTGTATGCAGCGGTGGTGATTTTGTGCTGGATCACTTTCCGCTCCTGGCGCGCAGTGGTGGTGGCGGTGCTGCCGCTGGTGCTGACCTCGATCCTGTGCGAGGCTTTGATGGTGGGCCTGGGCATGGGGGTCAAGGTCGCCACGCTGCCGGTGATTGCGCTTGGCGTGGGCATCGGCGTGGACTATGCCCTCTATGTGCTCAGCATCACGCTGGCCCGCATGCGCGAAGGTGCCAGCCTGTCCGAGGCCTACCACCATGCGCTGCAGTTCACCGGCCGCGTGGTTCTGCTCACCGGCATCACGCTGGCGCTGGCCGTCGGCACCTGGGCTTTTTCGCCCATCAAGTTCCAGGCCGACATGGGCATTTTGCTGGCCTTCATGTTTGTCTGGAACATGGTGGGGGCGCTGGTCCTGCTGCCCGCGCTGGGCTACTTCCTGCTGCGGCCGGCAGTGGCCCTGCCCACGCCGGTCAATGTACGAGTGCCGGTATGAACCCGCGTAGCGACACGCTGGCGCGCCGCACGCGCAGGCTTCTTGCGGCGGCGATGCTGCTGGGCGCGGGCGCGGCAGGCCATGCCGCGCCCGACGCCCTGGTCATCGGCCAGTCTCTGCCGCTCACCGGCGCGGGCTTTCCGGTCGCCAACCGTGTGCTGGCCGGCGCCCGTGCGCATGTAGAGCGCGTCAACGCGTCGGGCGGAATTGCCGGGCGCCGCATCGAGCTGGTGACGCTGGACGACGGCGGTGACCCACGGCGCGTGGCGGCCAATCTGCGCACCCTGGTGAGCCAGCACAAGGCGGTGCTGATTGCCAATTGCCTCGGTGAACGAGCCTGCCTTGAGGCTGCCCAGGCCACGCGCGAACTTCGCGTGCCGCTGGTCGGCCCGATGTCGGGCGCGTCGGCTTTGCGCTCTCCCGATGTCCGCCATGTTTTTAGCCTGCGACCGGATGATGCGCGAGAGGCAGATGCACTGGTGCGCCAGCTGGCATCCATCGGCGTCACCCGGGTGGCGGTGCTGGCCGACGGTTCCGAACCAGCGCGCACCGAAGCGCTGGTGGCAGCCTTGCAGCGCGACGGCCGGCAAGTCACGCGCATCACCGCCGACGCGCGGCTGGCGTCCATCGAAGCGGCATTCCGCGACGTGGCCAAGGCCGCGCCGCAGGCCCTGGTCCTCAACCTGGGAAACGAGGTGCTCGATTCGCTGGGTCGGCTTCCGGCTTCAGCCTACGAGAACGCGCCCTCCACCATCGCCACACTCTCGACGGCCGGGCTGACGCAGTTGACGCGCCTGTTCCGCAACCGCCTGGTGGGGTACACCAGTGTGGTCCCGAACCCCGAGGTGGCCCGCCTGCCCATCGTACGTGAACTCGAGCGCGATGCAGACGATTTCATCGGCCCCGAGGCTATGACCTTCGAAGGCCTGGAGTCCTACCTGAACCTGCGTGTCTGCACGGAGGCACTGCGCCGCGCCGGGCCCCGAGCCGACGGGCTGCGCCTCGGCGAGGCGATTGAAAGCCTTGGAGCACTGGACCTGGGCGGCTTCAGGCTCTCGTTCGGCCGGGAGCGGCACCACGCCTCGGACCATGTCGAGATCGGCATGCGCGCCCGCGACGGCAAATTGTTGCGATGAACACGTTACCCACCCATGAGGAGACTCTCGAATGAATGCTGTTGTGAAGCCGGTGCTGGAGACGGCCGATATGGACCCTGGCCTGGCCGGCTTTCTGGCCCAGGCCGCCGCGCAAGGCAATCCGCCGCTGGAAAGCCTGCCACCTGCCATCGCACGGCAGGTTTACCGCGAGCTGGCCGACACATTGGGTTTGCCGGCCCCGGCCATCGGGAAAGTGAACGACACCAGCTTCCCCGGCCCCAGCGGTCCGCTGCGCCTTCGTGTGTACCGGCCCGAAGCTGCAGGCCCCTGGCCCGTGCTGTTGTATGCGCATGGCGGTGGTTTTGTGATCGGCGACCTGGAGACCCACGACAAGGTTTGCCGTACGCTGTGCCACCACACCGACATGCTGGTCGTGGCAGTGGATTACCGGCTGGCGCCGGAGCACCCCTTCCCCGCCGCACCGGACGACGTTGAGGCCGCCTTGCGCTGGGTACTCGCAAATGCCTCTGCGTTGGGCGGCGACGCAAACCGTATCGCGGTGGCCGGCGACAGCGCCGGCGCGCAGCTGGCACTGGTGGCATCACGGCGCGTGAACGCAAAAGCCGTTCGCGCGCTCGGCCTGATCTATCCGGTGGCACAGCACCCCAGCCAGCCCAGCGCCTCCTACCCGGAGAACGAAGGCAAATTTCTCAGCATGGGCGTGATGCAGTGGTTTATGGCCAGCTATCTCGGCAAGCAGGCCGATGCGGACAAGCATCCTGACTTTGCTTTGCTGGACTCAGGGGGCCTGGCGAACCTTCCCGCCACATGGGTCGCCACCATGGGTCACGACCCGCTGCGCGACGAGGGCCACGCCCTGGCCCGGCGCATGGACTCCGCCGGGGTAGAAGTGACGCACCATCACTACCCCAGCGCCATTCATGCCTGTATTCATTTCACGGCCGTGTCGCCTGTCGGCCAGCGGGTCATGACGGACCTGGCGCAGTGGTTGCGCGCACGGGTGTAATGGCTTCCGGGCTTAATTCCTCAAATCGGGTGCGGCACGTCCGCGCGCGAAGTCCACATACCAGTCCAGGCAACCGGGGTTGGCCATCGCGTCGCGGTTCAGCACCTTCTCCAGCGGCTGGCCCAGCAGCAGCTTCTTGATCGGCAGTTCCTGCTTCTTGCCCGAGAGCGTGCGCGGAATTTCTGGCACGGCGAAGATGTCGTTAGGCACAAAGCGCGGCGACAGCGCGGTCTTGACGGCCTGGTTTAGGCGCATCTTCATCGCTTCGTCAAGCACATGGCCGGGCCGCAGCACGATAAAGAGCGGCATATAACTTTCACGCCCAAGGTATTCGAGGTCGACCACCATGGAGTCCAATACTTCGGGCAGCGCCTCAATCGCGCTGTAGAGCTCGCTGGTGCCCATGCGCAGGCCGTGGCGGTTGATAGTGGCATCGCTGCGGCCATAGATGATGCAGCTGCCCGAGGGCGTAACCCTAAGCCAGTCGCCATGCCGCCACACGCCGGGGTAGGTGTCGAAGTAGCTCGCGAGGTAACGTTGGTTGTCCTTGTCGCCAACGAAGTAAAGCGGCATGGACGGCAGCGGCTGCGTGCAGACCAGCTCACCGACTTCATCGACAACGGACTCGCCCTTGTCGTTCCAGGCCTCGACCGCGCAGCCGAGGATGCGGCATTGCATTTCGCCGGGGACCACAGGCAGCTCTCGGTTGCCGCCTATGAAAGCGCCAGCGAAGTCCGTGCCGCCAGAGATATTGCACCACCAGATTGGTGCCCCCACGCTTTTCACTTCGTGTGCCTCCGGCATTACGCTGCCCCTTTCATCTGAAGTTGGGGCTGCCTGGCCTTGGGGCGGCCCGGCGGCCAGCCGCGTCCGGTTTTGCCCATCATGTAGCTTTGCGAATTGCGCTGTACCCCAGCGCTGCGTATCTTCACTCAGCGGCGAGCCCGTGGTGCCTAAAGTTCTGAGTCGGCTCAAGTCTCCGCACTGCGCGACGTCAATGCCCGCCTTCATGCAGTTGGCAAAGAAGGCCGCACCCGCACCAAAGAAAGTAGCACGCGTGTCGGCGACAAAGCGCCAGAGCGTGGTCCAGTCGGGCTGGTCCTTGTTCGTGCCTGCCGGGTTGCCGTCGTAGATGCAGCAGGTCGTGCCGTTGAGCAGGCTGGCAGCCTGCACGTTCCACATAATCCAGCCGGTGGAGCTGTACCAGTGAAACCTCTCGGGGTTGGCCGGGTCGGCGTGGCTGGGCGCCAGGTCGTTGTGCAGGCGCAGCAGCGCCAGCCCCACCAGCGCCACACCGCCATGGCCGTGAACGATGGGTTTGGGCAGGCCGGTGGTGCCGCTGGAATAGACGATCCACAGTGGATGGTCAAACGGCAGCCAGAGTGGCTCGAAGGCCGCTGTTTGTGCATCATTTCGGGCTGTAGCGCTTTGCATACCTGCGCAATCAGCTATCAAATCAGTAGCGCCTGAATTCCCGGGCAGCACCTCGTGAAGGATCACGTGCGTGATGCTGGGCAACGCCGCAGCCAGCTCGGCCACCACGCTGCGGCGGTCGATGTCCTTTCCGCCGTAGCGCACGCCGTTGCAGGCGATCAACACCTTGGGCTCAATCTGGCGAAAACGGTCCAGCACAGCGGGCGTGCCCATGTCGGGCGCGCACACGCTCCACACAGCGCCTATGCTGGCCGTCGCGAGGAAGGCGACCATGGTCTCAGGTGTGTTGGGCAGATAGGCGGCCACGCGGTCGCCGGGCTTCACGCCCTGCGCTTTCAGGTGCAAGGCCAGCGACGCCGACTGCCGCCGCATCTCGGCCCAACCCAGTTCACGCGCTGCTTCGCCGTCCGCCAGGCTGGCTTCGCCGTGGCTGACGATGGCTGGCACGCCCGCCGTTTCGGCCGCGGCCGTGTGGCGGAACACCTGCTGCGCGTAGTTGCCCTGCGCACCGGGAAACCACTCAGCCCCCGGCATGCTGCGCCGGGCCAGCACGGCCGTGGGCGCGGTGGGCGACTGCAGTTCGAAGTAGTCCCAGATGCTTTGCCAGAAGGCGTCGAGGTCGGTGACCGACCAGCGCCACAAGGCATCGTAGTTGTCGAATGACAGGCCGCGTGTGGCCTGAAGCCAGTTTTGGTACTTGCGTATCTGGAACATGGACGCAACCATAAACCAGGACGAGGCGGATGTGACCCGGTGGTATCCCGCCATCGCCTATATTGGCTGACTCCATATGAAGGAAGCGTTCATTGAATAGCGAACCCTGGGTCATCTACTGCGACGGCAGCGCCGTGCCAAACCCGGGCCGCATGGGCCTGGGCGCTGTCGTCACCGGGCCAGACGGCAGCCGGCATCCGCTGTCCATCGCTGCGGAGGGCCGCGGCTGCAACAACGAAGCGGAATTGCGTGCGCTGATGTCGGCCATGCAGTACGCCAGCCAACAGGGTGCCACGGCGCTGCTGGTGCACTGCGACAACAGCGTGGTGGTGGAGCAGCTGGCGGGAACCGCCACCGAGCCCTTCCTGCGGCTGGCTCCGCTGTTCGAAGAGGTGCGCGCCCTGCTACGCTCCTTCGCGTCTGTGCGACTGGTCTGGATACCGCGCCATCGCAACCGCGAGGCCGACGCCCTGGCCAGGGCGGCTGTGGGGCTGGTGCCCAAGAAACCCACTCCAATAGGCAAACGCCGGCGCTAGCGGTTTAAGGTGTTCGCATCTTGTGGCGCCGGCGCGTGAATGCTTCGTTCTGACGCGAAGCAATGCAATGCCGTTGCGGGTTACAACGATGGAAGCACCGCATACCCTGTCAGGAACACCACTATGGCCAAAGAGATTATTCGCGTCGAGCCCCTTTCAACCTGGCTCGAGCGGTGGAAGGCGCCCACTTCGGTCGTGACGCGCCATGGCGATACGGTCTATGTCTCTGGCCTTCCGCCGTTTGATCCCGCCACGGGTGAGGTCATCAACGCAAGCCTCGAACGCCAGACCGAGCTGGTGCTGGAGCAGATGAAGCTCTGCCTGGAAACAGCGGGTTCGTCGCTGGACCAGGTGCTGAAGTGCAACATCTATTGCACATCGGTCGAGAAATTTGCAACGGTCAATGCTATTTACGCCCGCTACTTTCCCCAGGATCCACCGGCCCGGATTTTCATCTGCGTGCCGGCATGGCCAGGGCACTTTGACATCGAGATCGATTGCGTCGCCGCCTGTTAGCCCTGCGCGGAAGACCCGAAACCCGTGACGCGGTGAGGGGATTGCACTTTCGCACAATCGTGCTAATATTTGCAGCATGGACGCCAAAACCCAGAAAAGCGAAATGACCCGCGCCGCCATCATCGGCGCAGGCATTGAGCTGGCTGCGGCGGAAGGTCTGGAGGCCATCACCTTGCAGGCTGTGGCCGACCGCATCGGTATTTCCAAGAGTGGTGTGTTTTCACGCATCGGCTCACGCGAGGCTTTGCAGAAGGCCGTGATCGAAGAGTTCGGCCGGCGCTTTATTGCTGATGTGTTTGTGCCCGCCATGCAGCAGCCCAAGGGTTTGCCGCGGCTGGAGACGATGGTGCAGCGCTGGATTGTTCGCACGCGCGATGTCGAGGCCAAGTCGGGCTGTATTTACACTGCGGGCGCCTTTGAGCTGGACGACCGCGAAGGCGAGTTGCGCGACCTGCTGCTCAGCGAGGTCACCCGCTGGCGCGCCTCGTTGCGGCGCACCGTGCTGCAGGCCATGGGGGCCGGTCAACTGAAGGCCGACACTGATGCGGAGCAGCTGGTCATGGAAATCAGCAGCATTGCCATGGGGATGTTTCACGATGCCCGTTTTCTACGCGATGCACGCGCGGCTGAACGGGCCCAGGCAGCCTGGAGGCGCCTGATCACAAGCTACCAGACCGAGGCAGTCACCAACCAATAAGAGACAAGAGCAAGGCGAAAGGGGCAGCAATGTCTTTTTCACTGTTTGGGTAACTTTTAATTTCGCACGACCGTGCGGAGAAATGAGGAAATCATGTTGATTTTGATCATTGGTTTAGGCGTATTTCTTGGCGTTCGCGCCGTGAAGGCGGTCCTGGCTTCGCTGCGCGGCTTGCCGCGCAGCAACGAAGACTGGATCTGGTACTGACATTCACGGGGAGGACCACACCATGACACGCACATCGCTCCAGGCCACCGCGGCCTTTTACAACGCCAGCCCCCTGACACGCATTTTCCGCTGGGGGCTGGGCGCTTCCCAGCAGCTCTGGCCGGCGCTGGCTGTGCGGGCGGCTTACCGGCTGTTCGGCACACCACTGCCGCCCAAATGGGTGAGCCGCCGCAGAAAGTGGAGCCCCGACTGGCATATTGAGCAATGGCCTTTTGAAGACGCCAGCGTGACGATGTACAGCCGCCCCGTCGCGCCTGCCGGCCCGGTGGTGCTGCTGGTGCACGGCTGGGGCGGTCACGCCGGGCAAATGCTGGCGTTGGCTGAAACCTTGGGCGCGCAAGGCTTGCGGCCCGTGATCGTTGAGATGCCGGCGCACGGGCGCAGCAGCGGCTCGGTCACCAACCTGCCGCAGTTCGCGCGCGTGCTCGAGTACGTCACCGCACGGTTGCAGCAGCAGGGCCACACGCTGCGCGCGGTGGTGGCGCATTCGCTGTCGGCGAACGCCGGCGCTTATGCCGCCAGCCGTGGGCTGGCGGCTGGCCGGCTGGTGCTGCTGGCGCCGCCTGCCTCGCCGCTCGAATACACGCGCCTGTTCGCCCACGTGTTTGGCCTGCACGAATCCACGCGCGCGGCCATGCAGCGGCGCATCGAGGCGCGCGAAGGCATTTTGATGCCGCAGTTTGAGCCGGCGATGGTCGGCCCGCGCATCGCCCTGCCCACGCTGGTGGTGCATGACCGGCAGGACAGCATCAACCGCTTTGCCGACGGCGTGGCTTACAGCGAGGCGATTGCCGGCGCGCGCCTGGTGGCCACCGAAGGCCTGGGCCACCGCAAAATCCTCAAGGACGATGAAGTGCTGCGCCAGGTTGCCGCCTTCCTGGCTTGAGAACCTGTTGACCCCTGCATAGCACCGCCCTTGTGCAGTGCGCACATTCCCCCTAGCATTGCCTCACTTTTATAAAGAGGAGACATGATGGGAATGCTGGACTGGACAGAAAAAAGCAGCGCGGTATTGCAGCAGGGCGGCGTCATCGGGCCCGACGAGCGCCTGCCGTGGCCACAGACCGCGGTGATGGGCGTGCAGCACGTGATCGCGATGTTCGGCGCCACGGTGCTCGCGCCCATCCTCATGGGCTTTGACCCGAACATCGCCATTCTCATGAGCGGCATCGGCACCCTGATCTTTTTTGTCGTAACCGGCGGCAAGGTGCCCAGCTACCTGGGTTCGAGTTTTGCCTTCATCGGCGTAGTGATTGCCGCCACGGCCTATGCCGGCAAGGGGCCGAATGCCAACCTGGGCGTGGCGCTGGGCGGCATCATTGCCTGCGGCGTGGTGTATACGCTGATCGGCTTCATCGTGCAGGCCGTCGGCACCGGGTGGATAGAACGTTTCATGCCGCCAGTGGTCACCGGTGCCGTGGTGGCGGTGATCGGCCTGAACCTGGCCAGCATTCCCGTCAAGAACATGGCTGCCGGCAATTTCGATTCATGGATGCAGGTGGTGACGTTTGTGAGCGTGGCCCTGGTAGCCGTGATGACGCGCGGCATGGTGCAGCGGCTGCTGATCCTGGTCGGCCTCATTGTGGCGAGCGTGATTTATGCGGTGCTGACCAACGGCCTCGGCCTTGGCAAGCCGATGGACCTGTCGGGCATCGCCAATGCCGCCTGGGTCGGCCTGCCGGGCTTCACGGCACCGGTGTTCAGCGCCAATGCCATGCTGCTGATTGCGCCCGTCGCCATCATCCTGGTGGCGGAAAACCTCGGCCACATCAAGGCGGTGACGGCCATGACCGGCAAGAACCTGGACGTCTACATGGGCCGCGCCTTCATCGGCGACGGCGTGGCGACCATCGTCTCGGGCAGCGCGGGTGGCACAGGCGTAACGACCTATGCCGAAAACATCGGCGTGATGGCGGCGACCAAGATCTATTCCACCGCCGTCTTCGTGGTGGCGGCGCTGATCGCCGTGGTGCTGGGCTTCAGCCCCAAGTTCGGCGCGCTGATCCAGGCGATTCCGCTGCCGGTGATGGGCGGCGTGAGCATCGTGGTGTTCGGCCTCATTGCCGTGGCCGGCGCCAAGATCTGGGTGGACAACAAGGTGGATTTTTCAGACAACCGCAATTTGATTGTTGCCGCCATCACGCTGGTGCTGGGCACCGGTGACTTCACGCTGAAGTTCGGCCAGTTCGCGCTGGGCGGTATCGGCACCGCGACCTTCGGCGCGATCCTGCTGTACGCCTTGCTGAGCCGCAAACCCTGATCAACGAATCGCTATCTATTTGATAGCAACTTGCGCACGCTCTGATTGGGCTTCAGCTTCTTTTTAATGCCAAAAGCCCCGGTTGACCCAACAACCGGGGCTTTTTTCTGGCTGCCGGCAACAGGCGCTGCCAGCCAGGATCAATGGCCCATCAGCCCAGGAAACGTCCACCTGCGCCGAGCACGCCCAGTTCGACAAATTTCGAACCCGCGAACGGCGGCGCGGCATAGTCGACACTGAAACCGCCCAGGTCGAACTTCTGCAGGCCGGCCAGCGCGGTGCGCAGTTTGCCGCGCGTCACGTCACGGCCGGCGCGTTCCAGGCCCTCGGCCATCACGTGGGTGTTGATGTAACTCTCCAGGCTGCCGAGCGAGAACTCCTGCTGGCCGATGGCGCGCATGGCGGCCTGGTAGTCACGCACCACTTGCAACTTGGCGCGGTACGGATCCGGGAACACCATGGTCAGCGCCAGGCCGGAACCGGCCGCGCCCAGGGCCTTGATGCCGTCGCCCGACAGCGTGACGCTCAGGCCCGCGACAGGCAGCATCGGTGACGCCTTCTTCAGTGCGGCAATCAGGCCAACGGAAGCCGACCCGGCGGTGCCAAGCAGCACGGCGCCGGGCTTGCCCGCGACGACCTGGCCGACGACGTCGTTGAGGTTCTTGCCGTCAACCGCCAGTGCCGCCTGCGCCGCAGCCTTTGCGCCCTGCGCCAGCAGCGCACGGTTGACGTCAGCCAGCACTTCCTTGCCGTAGTCGTTGTCCAGGTAGACGACCGCCAGGTCCTTGATGCCCATGCTCACGATGCGCTGCACCAGGCGCTGGGTTTCGTCGGTGAAGCTGGCGCGCACATGAAACACGTTGCGCATGCCGGGCTTGCGCAGCGAGGACGCACCCGAACGCGGCCCGACGTAGGGGAGGTTGGACTCTTCAATCACCGGCACGATGGCGGCGTTGTTAGGCGTGCCGACGCAGGACATCAGCGCAAAAATGCTGCCGTCGCCGATCATCTTCCTGACGTTGTCGGCGCTGCGCTGCGGCACATAGGCATCGTCCAGCATCTGGAACTGCAGCATGCGGCCGTTCACGCCGCCCTTGGCATTGATCTGGCCCATGGCTGCGTCCACGCCCAGCTTGAGCTCGGCGCCAACACTGGCCAGCGGACCGCTGGTCGCGCCCGTGCTGCCGATGGTGATGGCCTTGGCCGTCAGACCCTCCTGGGCATAGGCATTGCGGATGAAAGCGGGAGCGGCGGCGAGGGCAGCCATTTGAGGGGCAAACGAAAGGAAGCGGCGGCGAAGCATCGCAAATCTCCAAAAGGTGGGGTAGCCGTGAAGGCCAAAAGACAAGGCCGAGTGACCTTGCAGGGTAAAAACCGCCTGGCAATCGGCGCACAGCAGCGCGCCAACGGCAAAGCAAATCATTTAAGGTTAAATGATTCTAGGGGTAAACCCTTACCAATTGATGACAGAACGCAGGCAGCTGTGAAATGGCCGGGGCATGGCCCGGCTTATCGCCGGCCAAGCCGGTTTAGCTGGGGCTTACTTGGCCTGGGGTTGGCCGGTAGCCCTGGCAAGGGCTGCCTTGGTTCTGGCGAGTTCGCGTTCCAGGTCGGCACGCTCGCCGATTTCCTGTTCCAGGGTTTCATTGACCTGTGCGAGGTCTTCAGCGGATTCCTGAATGCGGGTTTCGAGGGCGTCGGTTTTCTGCAGCGCCTGGGCTACTTCGCCGGCCTGCACGTGCGGCGGGAGTTCCTGCTTGAGCACGGTGTTGATCACCAGCAGCTCGGCGGCCGATTGCTCCACGGTGTCCTTGACAGCCTCGTTTTGCCCGAGCGCGCGCTCCAGGGGAGTCGATGCGGTGTTGGAAGCGGCAGACTGCTGCTGTGGCATATCGATGGCCTTATGGTCGGTTGATGCGGGTCGTTGAAACGTGGGTATCCGCAAAAATGATGGTGTTGGCTTGCGCTGCTTCAGCGGGATTTTAACCACCTGCGGTAAATTCAGAGAGCCAGAAGCTCAGCATCGGATGTGGGTATTGACGGCAACCGGACCCGCCGGGCGCAGTTGATGGATCGGACCCTCAGCGCGATTTGGGCGGTGCGGCGGGTGCCTTGCCGCTGCGCGCCGCGCTGGCAGGCTGCGCCGGGCCCGGGCTGAAAATCTTGCCCAGTGTGGAGCCGATGCGGGCCCCAATGGCCGTGCCAACACCCGGCAGTACCGCAGTGCCCACCACGGCGCCCGCTATGGCGCCGCCCGACACGGAGAATTTGACGTTGTCGAGCGGGCCGCTGACCGTCAGCGGGATGCCCACTATGCCGTCCACCAGGTCAACGGCAAACTCTCCCGCGATCTGCCGGTTGGCAATTTTGGCATCACCCGAGGCGGTGAGCGCACCGGAGCTGGCCTTCACGCCGGTGTAGGTCACCACCATGCCCTCGGGCGTGTTCTGCGTGTCGAGCTGGCCCGTGATGGTGTCCAGCGGTGTCTGGCCGGCGTGTTCCTTGCCGGCCGTGCGCACGGCCTTTTCCAGGTCAAAGCGCAGCAGCATGGACTTGCCCACCGTAAAGGGGGTTTTGGTGTGCAACGATTGCGCCAGTTCGGCCACCGTGTCGCCATTGGCCGAGAGCGTGGTTTCGCCGGAGGCCCGGCCTGCAACGACAGACCGGCGATTGAAAGCAGCCAATGCACTTTCAACCTCGATATCGCGGGGCTGCAGAGTGCCTTCCAGGTGCATGCGGCCGTTGGCGCGAAACTCGAGCCGGACTTCTCCGTCCGCCGTGCCGCCGCCCACGCGTATGCGTGTCTCCCAGCGGTCCTCCTGGCCCTGGCGTGCCAAGCTCAGCTGGGTGGTGGGCTCGACATTGGGACGCCTCAGCACGGTCTTGCGCGGACGCCAGCCGGGGTCGAAATCAACCTCGCCGTCATACACCACAGAGATGCCGCGGCGCGAGATCCAGGTCACGTCGCGAAACACAAAGCGCGCCAGCGGCAGTTCATCGCCGGCCATTTCGTCTTTTTTTTCACGCTGTTTCCCCAGCCCGCGCAACGACAGCTGAGGCACCACAGCACCCTCCAGATCGGCGCGGTCAATTTTCACGCGGCGTTGCCACAGGGCGAAGAGGTCCGGGTAGACGGTGAGCTTTTTGATCAGGATCGGCTGGGGCTGTTTCGTACTGGCCTCTTCAATCACCACCGCCGGCGAAGGCAGCAAACGCCAATGCAATGCACCGACACGGACCTTGACGCCCAATTGCGCCTCAAGCTCGGTGGCGGCACGCTGCGCGAGTTCCTCGTCACTCGGCAACAGCCGGAGTGCGGCGAACCACAGCAAGCCGAGGGCCAGTGCGACACCCAGCAGCCCTGCCAGCCATTTGTGCGAACGTGTCATCGGCCCAAGGGAGCCGGGCAGCCCCGGTTCCGGCAATCCAGGTTCATGTAGTCCGAGTCCGTGTGTCTCATATGGCCAGCTTAAGCCCCGCCAGCGCTGCAACCTACGCGACAAGGCCCCCAAGCGCTGTAGGCCGCAACCTTATAGTGAGGGGGTACCAGCCTTGGGAGAACCTTCATGCGCATCTGGAAACAGCCCATCTCCGTCGAACTGCTCACGCACCACAACGCCGACAGTGCGGTCACCCATCTGGGCATCGAATTCCTGGAGGTGGGTGACGACTTCATCCGCGCCCGCGTGCCGGTGGACCGCCGCACGGTGCAACCTTACGGCTTGCTGCACGGCGGCGTATCGGTGGTGCTGGCGGAGACCCTGGGCTCGTGCGGCGCGGCCTTTGCGGCACCCGAAGGGCACCGCGCCGTCGGCCTGGACATCAATGCCAACCACCTCAAGGGCGTCACCAGCGGCTGGGTCACCGGCACCACGCGGCCCGTGCACATAGGACGCAGCACGCAGGTGTGGCAGATCGAGCTCACCAATGACGCGGGCGAACTGACCTGTGTCTCGCGCATCACGATGGCGATGCTGCGGCCGCAGTAATAGCCAATGGCCGTTGAGGGCCGCACTCAACGCCCGGGTTGCGAATAGCAACCATGCCTGCGCGCCCGCTATTGCGAGAACATCGCGCAGGCCGTCGCTGTTATTTCGTATTGGCGGCTTGCGCCATGCGCTCGCTCTTCCAATACACGTCGTCACCGCCGTCCATGCGGTTGAGTACGCGCGACAAAACGAAGAGCAGATCGCTCAGGCGGTTGAGGTAGTGGCGCGGCGACTCCTTGACCGGCTCGGCGGCACCCAGTGCCACCACAGCGCGTTCGGCGCGGCGCGCCACAGTGCGGCACACATGGGCGAGCGACGCAGCGCGAGAGCCCGCCGGCAAAATGAATTCCGCCAGTCGCGGCAGCTTCGCATTGTGCTCGGCCAGCGCTTCATCGAGCAGCGCAACGGCTTCGGGCTTGAGCAGTTCAAAGCCGGGAATGGAGAGTTCGCCGCCCAGGTTGAAGAGCTGGTGCTGCACCTCCACCAGCAGGTCGCGCACGCCCGGCGGCAGCTCTTCGCACAGCAGCAGGCCGATGTGGGAATTCAGCTCATCGACATCGCCCATGGCATGCACACGCAGGCTGTCCTTGGACACACGCGTGTTGTCGCCCAGGCCGGTGGTGCCGTTATCGCCGGTGCGCGTTGCGATCTGTGAAAGTCTGTTGGCCATGGTGTGAAGGCGCAATGAAGCGCGGTGAAAGTGCATGAAGCCCCAAGCGTTACGCCGGGCAAGAAAATGTGTCGTCGTACGCCATCATGTGAGTGAGGAAACACCCTGCAAAACTGCTGGCCGCAACGGACAGGCTGGGTTGCAATGATCGCTTGTTCACTCCTTGAAAGACTCTTCGCATGACCATGCACACGACAGCAACACAGCATTCAAAACATTCTATTCCCGGCTTCGAGTTGCGCAGCGTGCTTTTGGTGGCCGCACTGGCTATGGGCGCTGCTGGCGCCGTGCGGGCCCAAACCGCTCCTCCCTCACCTGCAAGCCCCACCAGCCCGCCCTCCCAGATGGCGCCTTCCGGCACGCCGGGCGCCGTACCGCAAAACCGCACCACCAGCAAGGACGTCGAGGCGGCTTTCGGCCGTGCGGATACCAACAAGGACGGCAAGCTTGATCGCCAGGAAGCCGAGCACCTGCCGGCCGTGGCACAGCGTTTCGAGCAGATCGATACCAACCACGACACCTTTATCTCGCTGGCCGAGCTCACCAAGGCGGCCACCGGCTCCTGACGGTCCCTGATGGCCCCTTGAGGGGGCGGCCTGCTTTGTCTCCCCCGCTTCATGCGGGCGCTCCAGCGGTCATGGCTGGGCCTCCGGCCTCGTTGGCGCAAACGGCGCGCACGTCGTAAACTGTGCCACCGACCCGGAGACACCATGAACGCCCCCCTGCCCACGCACCTGCTTCCCGAGATTTGCCAGCGCGAAACCCCTGCCGCGCTGATAGATGCCCTGAAAACGCGTTTTGCCGAGCGCTGTTCCACCGCTCTCGTGGTGCGCGAGCAGCATGGCCGCGACGAATCCTCGTTTGCCGCGCCGCCGCCTTCCGCTGTGGTGTTTGCCGAAAGCACGCAGGACGTGGCCGATGCCATCAAGCTCGCCAGCGAACACAACGTACCGGTAATTCCTTTCGGCGTGGGCACTTCGCTCGAAGGCCACCTGCTGGCCGTGCAGGGCGGCATCAGCGTCGACGTGAGCCGCATGAACAAGGTGCTGTCCATCAATGCCGAAGACCTGACGGTTACCGTGCAGCCGGGCGTGACGCGCAAGCAGCTCAATGAAGAGGTCAAAAGCACGGGCCTCTTCTTCCCCATCGACCCGGGCGCCGATGCGACCCTGGGCGGCATGAGCGCCACGCGCGCCAGCGGCACGAACGCCGTGCGCTACGGCACCATGCGCGAGAACGTGCTGGCACTGGAGGTCGTCACCGCAGACGGCAGCGTCATTCGCACCGGCACGCGCGCCAAGAAATCATCGGCGGGCTACGACCTCACGCGCCTGATGGTGGGCAGCGAAGGCACGCTAGGCGTAATCACCGAAGTCACCGTCAGGCTGTACCCGCTGCCTGAGGCCATCTCCGCCGCGGTGTGCTCCTTTCCGAGCATCGAAGCTGCCGTGCGCACCACCATCGAGATCATCCAGCTGGGGGTTCCGATTGCGCGCGTCGAGCTGATCGACCACAACACGGTGCGCATGGTCAATGCGCACTCCAAGCTCACGCTGCGCGAAGAGCCCATGCTGCTGATGGAGTTTCACGGCTCACCCGCCAGTGTGAAAGAGCAGGCCGAGCTGGTGCAGGAGCTCGCCAGCGGCCACGGCGGCAACGCGTTTGAATGGGCCAGCACGCCGGAAGAGCGCACGCGCCTGTGGACGGCACGGCACAACGCCTACTTCGCGGCCATCCAGTCGCGTCCCGGCTGCCGCGCGATTTCCACCGACACCTGCGTGCCGATTTCGCGCCTGGCCGATTGCCTGCTGGAGTCGGTGGCCGAAGTCGATGCCAGCGGCATTCCCTACTTCCTCGTCGGCCATGTCGGCGACGGCAACTTCCACTTCGGCTATTTGATCGACCCGACGATTCCCAAGGAGCGCGAAGTGGCCGAAGCGCTGAACCACAAGCTGGTCACCCGCGCGCTGGCGCTCGAAGGCACCTGCACCGGCGAGCACGGCGTGGGCCTGCACAAGATGGACTTCCTGGTAACCGAAGCCGGTGACGGCGCGGTCGACATGATGCGCACCATCAAACGCGCGCTCGACCCGAAGAACATCATGAACCCGGGCAAGATTTTCTCGATGTGAAGCGAGCTCTACCGAGCGTTTGCTGTGGATGTGAAAAGCCCGCTAAAAACAGGCTGGTGATCCAGGGCCCTCTTCACCAGCTCGAGCCGTGCGATCTATAACCACCCCCGTCCGGGCTCACTTCGTGTAGCCCTTTTCCCCCTCGAGGGGGCGGCGCCTGGGACCGGCGAAGCCGGATCCGCGGCCCCCGCTTGATAGTGCCCAAAGAATCCTTCAACCCAGCATGAGCCCCGGAACCGGCTTTGCCGGGCCGGAGGGCGGGCGGCCCCCTCGGGGGGCAGCGACCCACACGCAGTGGGGGAGCGTGGGGGCTTCATTACTTCTGGATATCACTCATCTTGCAGCCCTTGGCGAGGAACATGCCGGTGAGATGTTCCTTGCGGCCCTGCGCCTGCTGGCTCTGCAGGGCAATGGCCTGTTGCTGCGCGGTTGCGGCCTGCTGCTGGGCGACGCCGTTATTGGCGGCCTGTTGGGCCGTATTGCCTGCCAGCTGCTGCACGATGCCGCCAAACATGCCGCCCAGGCCGCCGCCGAATCCGCCAAAGCTGCCGGCGTTCTGCGCCGCCGCATTGGCCGCTGCGGTGGCCAGCGCAGTTTGCACCACCGCTCCGGCGACCTGACCACCTGCATCTGCGGGGGCCGCAGTGGCCGGCGCCGCTGTGTACTGGGCGGCGCGCGTGACCACGCTGTCCATTTGCCCGATCTCACCGTAGATCTGCTGGCAGTTCAGGTCGTTGTCAGTCATCTTGACGCGCTCGATGGTCTGCGCCTGGACGGAGAGTGTGGCAAGGGCCAGAACGGCGGCGGCGAGGGGAAGGTGCTTCATGGTGATCTCCTGTGGAAATGGGTTTGAACGAATGAGCGGTTTTATTTCTGCACGTCGGACATCCTGCAGCCACGGCTAAGAAAAAGTCCGGTGAGATGATCCTTGCGGGCTTTAGCCTGGGCGCCAAGTCCGCCGCCTTGCGGCGGGGCTGCAGCGGCAACAGGCACGGCGACCGCCGCAGTCCGGGGTGCAGCCGCACCGGCCAGCGCGCCGAAAATGCCTGCCAGGCCGCCGGCTTGTGCATAAGCCTGGCCCGCAGAGGGCGCTGCGGCCGGTGCGCCTAGCGCGCCAAGACCGGCGCGCTGCATACCCAACCCCATGGTGGCATTGATCTGCGCTTCTGACATGCCCGAGGCGCGCGCGCGTGCAACGGCGGCCTGCACGCCCGGGTCCATCGCGACGGCGCCGTGCAAAGTGGCGGCGCTGGGCGCGCCTGCATAAAGCCCGGTGACGGCGGCATTGCCGCGGCTTTCGGCCATGCCCGTCTGCGCAATCAGAGCTGCCTTTTGCTCGGGCGTCAGATTGGCGTTGTTGGGATGGTTCAGCACCGCCTGCTGAACTGCGCTGAGCGGCGCGCCCTGCGGAACCGGCGCCGCCGTTGGAGGTGCGGTCAATGAAGCCGGCAGGCCGGGGCCGGCCAGTTGCATGGCGGCGTCCATTTGCTGCGACTCGGCATAGATCTGCTGGCAGCTCAGATCGTTATCGGTGAGCTTGACGCGCTCTATGGTTTGGGCCGAGACGGCCTGGAGGCTGGCCAAGGCCAAAGCACTTAGCGCGAGGCGGGTGGAAAGTGGCGACGGGGTGGGCAACATACGTTTTGCAATGAACGTTTACATGTCGTAACAATAGACATGCTTTGCAAAACCGTCATCCCCAACAGCCCGCAGCTGGGTGTAAGAGTGCCGAGTATCGTGAACTATTTCACGCCATTTTGGCGACTTATCGCCTTTTGGTGTGCAGGTTTTAAGCCGAAATAGCTAGAAGCCGTCTATTTGCCACCACGCAGGCGTTCGATGAGCCCATTGAGTTCGTCCATCGACGAAAACTGGATCGCCACCTCGCCCATGTCTTCGCGCCGGCCATTGCGCTTGACCTGTTTTTTGATGCGCACTTCCACATTGGCCATCAACAGGTCGGCGAGTTCTTCTTCCACACGGCGTGTGTCGCGGGACTTTTCCTTGGTGGCTTTTTGCGGCTTCAGCGAAAACTCGGCGCTGAGTTTTTTGACCAGGCTTTCGGCCTCGCGTACCGACATTTTTTTGGCCGAGATCTGGTTGGCCGCGGTGATCTGCGCCGCACGGTCCAGGCCCAGCAGGGCGCGCGCGTGGCCCATGTCCAGGTCGCCCGCCATTAGCATCGTTTGCACCGGATCAGCCAAATTCAAAAGCCGCAGCAGGTTGGAAGCAGCGCTGCGCGAGCGGCCCACAGCCTGCGCGGCGAGCTCGTGCGTGAGGCCGAATTCCTTGACCAGGCGCTGCAGGCCGTGGGCTTCTTCGAGCGGGTTCAGGTCTTCGCGCTGGATGTTTTCGATCAGCGACATCGCGGCGGCCGACTCGTCGGGCACGTCGCGCACCAGCACCGGCACCTCGTCCAGCCCGGCCAGCCTGGCCGCACGAAAGCGCCGTTCGCCGGCGATGATTTCGTACTTGCCGTCGTTGGCGCCGCTGGTCAGCCGGCGGACCAGGATGGGCTGCATGATGCCCTGCACCTTGATGGACTCGGCCAGCTCGTAAAGCGCGCCTTCGTCCATGCGGGTGCGCGGCTGGTACTGGCCGGCGACCATATCACTGAGGCGCAGCGAGGCCGGCAGGCCCGGGCTGTTGGCTGTGCTGCTGGCGTTCTCC
The DNA here is from genome assembly GCF_056405615.1 of Polaromonas sp. P1_F9. NCBI lineage: Bacteria > Pseudomonadati > Pseudomonadota > Betaproteobacteria > Burkholderiales > Comamonadaceae > Polaromonas > Polaromonas sp. P1_F9. The sequence continues at coordinate 196,168 of NZ_JBFUBT010000005.1, forward strand.
GCGTCCGTCGCGCTTTCGCTGACCTTGGGGCCGAGCAGTGCTTCGAGCCCGCGGCCCAGGCCTTTGGGTTTTTTGGTGACCATGGTTTTATCTTTCTTTCAATTCGTCATTGCGAGCCGGGCGTGAGGTCCCCGCCCAGAGATTGCAGCACGCCGCGCCAGAGGGCGTCGCGCTCTTCATAAGGTTGTGCATCCTGTTTGCCGCTGGCCTGTTCCCACACCGAGGTGAGCACCATCACAATGCCGGTGGACGGCTGCACATACACCGTCTGGCCGTGGATGCCCTGCATGGCAAAAGTGCGTGCCCGCAGCGGCATGAGCCAGAACTGGTAGCCATAACCAAAGTAAGGCGTGGCCTTGCGCGGCTTGAACGCAGGCGGCTGGCGCGCCGGATCCGTGGCGTCCAGCAGGTAGTCCAGCGGCAAGACCTGCAATGCGCCGGGTTTGCCGGTCGCCTTGTCGATGGCACGGCCGTCATTGGCCAGCAACTGGCCCAGCCGCGCCCAGTCGCGCAGGGTGGCGTTGAAGGCGCCGTAGGATTGCTCCTGCCCGTCGGCGGAGATGCGCCAGAAGGCATCATGTTCGGCGCCCATGGGCTTCCACAGCCACTCGGTGGTGAGCTCGGACATGTTCTTGCCGATGGCGGCCACCACCACGCGGCCCAACACGTCGGTCTCGGAGCCGGCATAAACGAATTTTTCACCGGCCGGCGAATGCCGGTCAGTGATGGACTTGAGCACATCCAGCGGCATGCCGGCGCCCGGCGTTCCGGCAGAAGCGCGGGCGAGCCGGGCAATATCGTCCTTGCCGTCATAGCGTTCGGTAAACGTCAGGCCCGAACTCATGCGCAGCAGCTGGCGAATTGTGGTGGCGCCATAGGGGCTGCCGGCAAGGTCTTTGGCGTATTTCTCGGCGGGGTCGTCAAGCGAAGCGATCAGCCCCAGCGAGAGCGCCTTGCCGACCAGCAGCGAGGTCACGCTCTTGGCCATGGAGAAGGACAAAAAGCGCGCGTCATCCTTGCGGCCGTAGCGGTAGTGCTCGGCGATGATCTCGCCGTTTTTCAGGATCAGCAGGCCGGTGGCGCGCTGGCGGTCCAGGTAGTCGGCCAGCGTGTAGTTCGTGTTTTTGTAGCGGTAGCTGACCGCCGCCGGGCTGGCTGCGCGCGGCAAGGGGCTGGCCTCGGCCGGGTGCCCGACCACGCGGGTCCGCACCCCGGGCACTTTGTCGAGCGCTGACCAGGAGCCAACGCGGTAAGGGTTGAGCTGCCAGTTGTTCACGTTGCCCAGCGGATAATTTTGCGATTTTCCAAGCAGCTCTTCATCCGGCTCGGCATGCAGAGAACCACTCGCCCATGTCGCCAGCACTATCAGGGCGAGTTGCAGGTAGCGCGCGCGTTGGTAAAAAAATGAGGTCATGGGCCAGGGGTGATGCCGGGTGAAGGTTCAATGGCCGGTGAAGTCAGCTCCTTGAGCTGCAGCAGCCGCAGGTACGCTTCGGGCCAGCCGCCCAGGCCGCTCTCGGCATTCAGGTGCCCGCAAGGTCCGGCGTCCACAAAGGTAGAGCCCCACGCGGCCGCGAATTGCCGCGCCCGCTGGATCGCGCAGAAAGGATCGTCACTGCTGGCAAACAGCGCGCTCTCAAACGGCAGTTTGTTCAGCGGCGCTGGCGACCAGCTGGGCAGCAGCTCGCGCACGTCCTCGCGGTCAATGTCGGGTGGAGCCACCAGCAGCGCGGCTTTGACGCGGTGAATGTTCCTGGAGTGGCTGGCCCAGGCCGCCACCAGCATGCAGCCCAGGCTGTGCGCCACCAGCACCGCTGGTTCGTCGCAGGACAGTAGCACCTCTTCCAGGCGCGCCGTCCAGTCGCCGCGCAGCGGGTGCATCCAGCTGTGCTGCTCCACGCGGGTGTAGCCGTCGGCCTCCTCCCACAGCGTTTGCCAATGGCCGGGGCCGCTGTTTTTCCAGCCGGGAAGAATGAGGACGTTGTCGGGTTTCATGTCGAAAGAAGATTGTTTGCTATGATTTTTATAGCTGCTGGCGCAAGCCCCCATTGGGCCACAGGCACTATTGGCATATAAAACTGCACCCTGGCGCGGTCACATTGCCTTGATGCGGTCCACCATTTCTTCGGCAAACGTGACGAAAGCCTGCGCGCCCCTGGAGACCGGGTCAAACACCACGCCGGGCAGGCCGTAGCTGGGTGCTTCGGCCAGGCGCACGTTGCGCGGGATCACCGTGTTGAACACCTTGTCGGAAAAGTGTTCCTTGAGCTGGTCGCTCACCTGCTGCTGCAATGTGATGCGTGGGTCGAACATTACGCGCAAGAGGCCGATGATCTGCAGGTCTTTGTTGAGGTTGGCGTGCACCTGCTTGATGGTGTTGACGAGATCGGTCAGGCCTTCGAGCGCAAAGTATTCACACTGCATGGGCACGATCACGCCGTGTGCGCAACACAGGCCGTTGAGCGTCAGCATGCTGAGCGACGGCGGGCAGTCGATCAGCACGAAGTCGTACTGGCTGTCGACCTCGGCCAGCGCCAGCTTGAGGCGCTTTTCGCGGCGCTCGACATCCACCAGTTCGACCTCGGCGCCGGCCAGTTCGCGATTCGCGCCCAACACGTCGTAGCCGCACTTTTCACTGTGCACGCGCGCCTCGGCCACCGAAGCCGATTCCAGCAGCACGTCGTACACCGTCATTTCCAGCTTGCGTTTGTCGACGCCCGAACCCATGGTGGCATTGCCCTGCGGATCCAGGTCGATCATCAGCACACGCTGGCCGACTTTGGCCAGGCCCGCGGCCAGGTTCACCGTCGTTGTCGTCTTCCCTACCCCACCCTTTTGGTTGGCCACGCAGAATATTTTTGCCATCAGTTTCTTTTAGTTGTTGTGGGGAAGTTACTTGGAGACTGCCAGCTTCAAGCCGAAGCCGATCAGGAACACACCGGCCAGCTTGTTGAGGGCCGCCGTGATTTTCGGGTTGGCGCGTATGCGCTCAGCCAGGTGGTAGGTGATCATGACCGAGGTCAGGCCATACAAGAAAGTCAGGCCCGCAATCGTGGCCGCCATCACGGCAAAAGTCTTCAGCCCCTGGTGCAGGGCCGGGTCAACAAACAGCGGGAAAAAAGCCATATAGAACACGATGGCCTTGGGGTTCAGCAAGGTGATCATCATGGCCTGCTGAAAGTAGTGGCGAGGCTTGATGTTGAGCAAGGGTGCGTCGCCGGGCTTGGCCATCAGCATCTTGATGCCCAGCCAGGCCAGGTAAATCGCACCCGCCCATTGGACGATATGAAAAGCCGTCGGGTAAGCCGCCATGATGGCCGACACACCGGCCACCGCAGCCCAGAGCAAAACCTGGTCGCCGGCGATCACGCCAAAGGTTGCACCCAGGCCGCCCGCGATACCGCCCTTGCTGGTCGAAGTGATCAGCGCCAGGTTGCCCGGGCCGGGAATCAGCAAAAACACAATGATGGCGACGACAAAAGCGCCGTAGTCGGCGATGCCGACGAATGAGCCCAACATGGAGGTTCTCCAGAAGTAGAGAGAGAAGGAACCGAGTTTACGACAGGGGTGTGCGGTCGAAACACCAAACCAGCCCGATCAGGGCTGATTCAGTGTCCGCAGGGGTTTCTTTTTGTGCCCGAACAACGGGCTGAGGCGCTCGGCCCCGGTTTTCAGGCCGGGCTGGCGGCGGCTTTCGCCTGCATCCAGACAATGCAGCGCTCGGCATCCAGCCCCGGAACCTGCAGTTGTTCCACGTGAAACACTTCGGCGCCGGCCGGCAGGGCGGCGATTTCGTCGGCCGGGTGCTTGCCCTTCATGGCCATCCACACACCTTGCGGTGCCAGCGCATCGGTCGACCAGTGGGTGAAATCGACCAAGGACGCAAAGGCCCGGGAGCAAATCACGTCAAAAGAGGCGGTGATGGTTTCGACCCGGGCGTGCAGACCGGAGAGGTTGGGCAGCTTCAAGGCCAGCGCCGCCTGCTTGATAAACGCAGCCTTTTTGGCCACCGTATCCACGCAAGTCACCGCTACGTTGGGGCAGCAAATCGCGATGACGACGCCCGGCAGGCCTGCACCGGAACCCACGTCCAGCAACTTGGCGCCCTCCTCCAGTCCGGCTTTCTGCAAATGCCGCTTCAGCGGAAGCACCGCCGCCAGGCTGTCCAGCAAATGGTGGGTCAGCATTTCTGCCGGATCACGCACGGCCGTGAGGTTGTACACCTTGGTCCATTTGCCGATCAGGTCCTGGTAATCCAGCAGCTGGCCAACCTGCGCATCGCTCAAGTCCAGTTGCAGCGCCTTGAGCCCGGCGCGCAAATCCTGTTCACCGCCCCGCATCAGGTCTGGGCTTTTTCGGTGGAAGCCCCGGCCGCCTGGAGCGGCGTCGTGTTTTTCCAGAGGTTCTTCTTCAGGTGCACCAGTAGCAGGGAAATGGTGGCGGGCGTGATGCCGGAAATCCGGGAGGCCAAACCCAGGGTTTCGGGGCGGTGTTTGGCCAGAGTCTGGCGCGCCTCAAAGCTCAGCGCCGACACCTGCAGGTAATCCAGGTCGGGCGGCAACTTGAGGTTTTCGTAGTGCGATGCCCGCTCGACTTCGGTCTTTTGCAGGTCGATATAGCCGGCGTACTTGGCCGTGATTTCAATCTGTTCGATCACGCTTTTGGCCATGTCGTCGCTGGCTGCTGCTTCCGCCGCCAGTTCCGGGTTGGCGTACTTGCCCTCCTCCAGCGACATCAGTCCGGCATAGTTCACATCCGGGCGGCGCAGCAGGTCCAGCAGGTTGTACTCCCGCTCGATGGATTTACCCAGAACCCGCTCGGCTTCAGCCACGGGCAGGTTGTTCGGGTTGACCCAGATCGCCCGAAGCCGGGCTGTTTCACGTGAAACAGTGTCGCGCTTGCGGTTGAAGGCATCCCAGCGGGCGTCGTCTACCAGGCCCAGTTCCCGGCCTTTTTCGGTCAGGCGCATGTCGGCGTTGTCCTCGCGCAGCATCAGGCGGAACTCGGCCCGGCTGGTGAACATGCGGTAAGGCTCAGTCACGCCCTTGGTGATCAGGTCGTCAACCAGTACGCCCAGGTAGGCTTCGTCGCGCCGCGGCAACCAGGCTTCCTTCTCCTGACACTGCAACGCAGCGTTGATACCGGCGAACATGCCCTGGGCCGCCGCCTCTTCGTACCCGGTGGTGCCGTTGATCTGGCCGGCAAAGAACAGACCGCCAATCGCCCGGGTTTCAAAGCTGGATTTCAGCGCCCGCGGGTCAAAGTAGTCGTACTCGATGGCGTAACCGGGCCGCAGGATATGGGCGTTTTCCATCCCCGCCATGGATCGGACCAGGTCGTACTGGATGTCAAAAGGCAGGCTGGTCGAGATGCCGTTGGGATAGATCTCGTGCGTGGTCAGGCCTTCCGGTTCCAGGAAAATCTGGTGGCTGTCCTTGTCGGCGAAGCGGTTGATCTTGTCTTCCACGCTGGGGCAATAGCGCGGACCGACGCCGTCGATCTTGCCGGTGAACATGGGGCTGCGGTCAAAACCGGATCGGATGATCTCGTGGGTTCGCTCGTTGGTGTGGGTAATCCAGCACGGCATCTGCCGCGGATGGGCTATGCCACCACCCATAAAGCTGAACACCGGCACCGGGCCTTCAGTACCGCCCGGCATGCCGTCGCCGGGTTGTTCGGTGCATTTGCTGAAGTCGATGGTGCGGCCGTCGATGCGCGGGGGTGTGCCGGTTTTGAGCCGGCCTTGCGGCAGCTTGAGTTCCTTGAGCCGGGCCGAAAGCGATACCGCCGGCGGGTCGCCCGCCCTGCCCGCCGAATAGTTATTGAGCCCCACATGGATCTTGCCGTCCAGGAAAGTGCCGGCTGTCAGCACCACCGTGCGCGAACGAAAGCGAATGCCGACCTGCGTCACCGCCCCGACAACCCGGTCGCCCTCGACCATCAGGTCGTCGACCGCCTGCTGGAAGAGCCACAGGTTGGGCTGGTTCTCAAGCTTGCGGCGAATCGCCGCCTTGTACAGAATGCGGTCGGCCTGCGCGCGGGTGGCGCGCACGGCCGGGCCCTTGGAGCTGTTCAGGATGCGGAACTGGATGCCGCCTTCGTCGGTGGCCAGTGCCATCGCGCCACCCATGGCGTCCACCTCCTTGACCAGGTGGCCCTTGCCGATCCCGCCGATGGACGGGTTGCAGCTCATCTGCCCCAGGGTCTCGATGTTGTGGGTCAGCAGCAAAGTCTTGCAGCCCATGCGTGCGGAAGCCAGCGCGGCCTCGGTGCCGGCATGGCCGCCACCGACCACGATCACGTCAAATTCTTGCGGGTAAAACATATCCAACTTTCGGGTCTCTCGACCGCTGTTCGTTCTATCAGTTCTCTATCAATTCGGTGGCCAGGCCCATGCCCCGCGCCACCTGCGCCTGGCGCTTGTCTGCCGTGACAAACAGGTCCACCCGGCTGGCCAGCGCGCTGCCCACATGCAGGGCGTCCATGCCGCGCAAAGGGCCCTGCTCCATCGCCGCAAATGCAAAGCGCTCGACATGGCTGTCCAGCGGCACCAGGGTCATGTCCGCCACATCGCGTTGCGCTGCCGCCCAGGCGCGGTCAAATTCCGGCGCAGGCAGGCTGCCGTCGCGCCGGCGCCGGAGCAGCGCCGAAGCCACCTCGGTCTTGCAATGCGCGGCCACCAGCAGTTCGCTGGCCGTCTCGAACAACATCAACACCCGGTCGCGCCCGGCTTCGCTGGCGTAGCGCTTGGTCAGCGCCGACGCATCAAACATCAGCCGCGCCTCACCGTCGCGCGCCACCACCCGGGTGGCGCTGCCCGCGGACTGCACCACATAGGCTGCCTGCAAGCGCTTCACCATGGCGATTCATTCCGCTCGTCAAGCACTGCCTGCGACAGCGATATGCCCGGTGGCAGAACGACTGGCTCGAACGGCGTTTTCCAGCTCGGCACTTTGGCGGTGTCTTCTTCCGCCTTCAGGGGCACCAGCTCAGCCACCGGCTTGCCGTGCCGAAGTATGCGGACGGTTTCGCCCTGCTCAACCAGATCAAGCATGGCAGATGCGTGGGCGCGGAATTCACTGAGGGCAATGGTATGCATTTTGTACAAATTTCAATATTTTGTACATTTTAGCGGGTTCCTGCTCACAAGGCGCTCCGAGCGCAGTTTTTCACCCCACGCCCTGTGGTGAAATCAGCCCATGACCGCCCCCCAAAAACTCCTTGTCTTCGCCGGCAGCATCCGCCAAAACTCCTTCAACCGCAAACTCGCCCAGGTGACCGCCACACTGGCGCGCGCCAGCGGCGCCGAAGTCACCCACATCGAGCTGGCTGATTTCGACATCCCCATGTACAACGCCGACCTCGAAGCCAAAGGCACACCGCCCGACGTCATGAAACTCAAGCAGCTCATGTTTGAACACCCGGCCTGGATCATCTGCTCGCCCGAGTACAACGGCAGCTACACCGCGCTGCTCAAGAACACCATCGACTGGGTCTCCAGCCCCGTCAAGAGCGACCCCGCCTGGCACGAAGGCTTCAAGTCTTTCACCGGCAAAGTCGTGGGCATTCTCAGCGCATCGCCCGGCGCGCTGGGCGGCCTGCGCTCGCAAAGCCACCTGGTGCCGTTGCTGCTCAACGCGCAATGCTGGGTCGCGCCCAAGGCATTTGCCCTGGGCCGCGCCGGCACTGCCTTTGACACCGAGGGCAAGCTGCTCGATGACGCGCACCTCAAAAATGTGCAGGCAGTGATCGACCAGGTGCTGTTCGCCAGCGCCCGGCTGGCGGCCTGATTCATTAAAGAATGGAGGCCAGGGCACGCGTGCGTTCCATCGCGCCAGCCTTGGTCGCCGCCAGTTCCTCCGGCGCCACCAAGGTCGGCGCGGCACTGATTTCCGCGTCGACCACGATATCCAGGAAGCGCAGCCAGCGCCGCAGGTACGGCTTCTGGAAATCAGATTCGTCCTCATCAGGCCGCAGCGGATACGCGCCGGCGCTTGAATACACGAGCGTCGCGCGCTTGCCCGGCAGCAGGGCCTGGTAGCCGGCCTGCCGCGACCAGGACCAGTTCTGTCCCGGCAAGGTCACGACGTCGATGAAATGCTTGAGCCGGTAAGGGATGCCGAAATTCCACATCGGCAGGCTGAAGAGGTAGCGGTCAGCCGCGTTGAAGCGCTGCGACACCGCTACCGCACGCGCCCACAAGGCCTGCTGCGGCACCGTCGCGTTCTGCGCGCGCAGCACGGCGAACTTGGCGGCGATCATGTCGGCGTCAAAAGGCGGTAGATCAATGTCCCAGACATTGATCGTGTCCACGGTGTCCTCGGGGTGCGCCTTGCGCCAGGCTTCCCGCCAGGCAGCGGCCACGGTGCTTGAGGTTGACGCGGCTTTCATCGGCGAGGCTTCTATAAAGAGCAGATGGGTCATGGTTTTCTCCGTGCAGGGGAGGGTGTCACGCTGTGCCATTCAGCAGGCGCAGGCCCACCATGCCAGCCACCACCAATGCCACGCACAGCAGGCGCAGCGCCGAGGCGCTCTCGCCCATCCAGAGGATGCCGATCACGGTCACGCCGACCGAGCCTATGCCGGTCCAGATCGCGTAGGCCGTGCCCACGGGCAGGGTCTTGACGGCATGCGTCAAAAAGAAAATGCTGGCGCCCGCGGCCGCCACGCCCAGCACGCTGGGCAAGAGCCGGGTCCAGCCCTGGGAAGATTTGAGGAGCAAGGCCATTGCGATTTCGACAATGCTTGCGGCGAGTAGGTAAAGCCAGGCCATGGGGGTCGTTCTTTCGGTAACAGGGTTAAGAGGGTCAAGAGGGTCAAGAGGGTTAAAGAGGGAAAAAATCAAAGAGCCGCCAGCTTAGGTTTACGATTACCCATAGACAAGTACGCACCTTCTGGTAACCATGACAATTCCCGACGACCTCCCCGCCGATTCCTCAACTGTGTTTAGCCAGGCTTGCCCTTCGCGCCAGGCGCTGGAGCTGGTCGCCAGCAAATGGGCGCTGCTGGTGATCCCGGCGCTGGCCGAGGGCCCGGTGCGCAACAACGAGCTGATGCGCAAGATCGAAGGCATCTCGCAAAAGATGCTGACGCAAACCCTCAAGGAGCTGGTGCGCAACGGCCTGGTGCTGCGCTTTGACCGCCAGACCGTGCCACCCCATGTGGAATACCAGCTCAGCGCGCTGGGCCTGTCGCTCAGCGAAACGCTGATTTCGCTCGACAACTGGGCCGAGCGCAACCACCAGAACCTGAAGGCGGCGCGGGAACGTTTCGACGCATCCTTCATGTAGCGCATGGGGGTTAGCCTCATTAGCGGAATCACGTAGCGCCGCGCCTCACGTACGGTCCTATATTGGGACCACGACAAGACAAACGACAACGATCCGGAGACATCACATGAAACAGACGAACACGCGCCGCGGCGCATTGCAATTCGGCCTCAAGGCCGGCGGCGCACTGGCTGCTGTCTCGGCCTTTCCGGGGCTGCTGCACGCACAGGCCGGCTGGCCCGGCAAACCGATACGCCTGCTGGTGCCCTTCGCGCCCGGCGGCAGTTCGGAAATCGTCGCGCGTTCGGCCGCCAACGAACTCACCAAGAGCCTGGGCCAGACCGTGTTTGTCGAAAACAAGCCCGGCGCCAGCGGCAACATCGCGATGCAGGAATGCGCGGCCTCCACCGACGGCCACACCATCATCCTGGGCCACATCGGCACCATGGCGGTCAACCCGTTTATCTTCGACAAGCTGCCCTTCGACACCAACAGGGACTTCAAGCCCATCTCGCTGCTGGCCAAGGTGCCCAGCCTCTACGTCGTCAATGCCAGCGTGCCCGCCAACAACCTCAAGGAGTTCATCGCGCTGGCCAAGGCCAAGCCCGGCCAGCTCAATTACGGTTCGGCCGGCAACGGTAGCGCCGGCCACCTCGCCTTTGAATACCTGAAGGTCGCCACCGGCATTTTTGTGCTGCACGTGCCTTACCGCGGCACCGGCCCGCAACTCACCGACCTGCTGGCCGGCCGCCTGGAAGCCGCCAGCGTGGGGGCGCCCGCCATCCTGGCGCACATCAAGTCGGGCAAGCTGCGTTGCATCGCCACCGGCACCAAGGAACGCCTGCCCCAGCTGCCCGACGTGCCCACGGTCGCCGAAAGCGGCTACCCGGGTTTTGAGATGACCCAGTGGTATGGCCTGAATGCGCCCGCCAACATGCCGCAGGCCAACATAGACCGCATTGCCGAGGCCTGCAGCAAGGCCATGCGCAACCCGCAAGCCACCGAGCGCCTGCGCGGCGACACGGCCCAGCCCGTGGGCGACACGCCGGCGCAATACGGCGCCTTCATCAAGAGCGAGCAGGCGCGCTGGAAGCTGGTCGCCGAACGGGCGAAAATCAAGCCTGACTAAACCCGGCTTCCCAAGGCCTCACACGAGCCATCCACCATGAACTGCCGCCCCGGCTGCGGCGCCTGCTGCATCGCGCCGTCCATCAGCTCCGCCATCCCCGGCATGCCGCAAGGCAAGCCGGCCGGCGTGCGCTGCGTGCAGCTGGGCGATGCCAACCAGTGCCTGATCTTCGGCCTGCCTGAGCGGCCAGCATGTTGTTCCGGACTACAGCCTGCCGTGGAAATGTGCGGGACATCACGCGAACTGGCCATCCAATGGCTGGATGACCTTGAGCGTTCCACGTCTACAACGTCGGCTACGTCCCTCACAGATTGATGGACTCAGGCCATCGCTCTGCAGCCCCCGGGGGCCGCAAGCTCCTTGGGTCGACCCGGCACCCATCGCGTTCTACCGTTTCGATAGCACCTACGGTAGCCCGCTACCGTAATCGCGGCCTGCGCCAGCCGTAATTTTCCGACTGGGCTGCGGCCTGGTTCCATCGCACACTGACGTCACAGCTTCTTGTGTGGACGGACTCCGCGGATCCAATATCGCCATCCAAGCTGGCTTCCATTTCCATCCATTGACAAAGGACACTCGCCATGAAGAGGTTACTTGCATTTGTATACGGCTTGACGGCCTATGCCGTTTCCTTCGGCACAACCTTATACGCCGTCGGTTTCATTGGCAACATTCTGGTCCCCAAGACCATTGACTCTGCACCGCATACACACTGGACGCAGGCACTGTTGGCCAACGTCTTGTTGATCGGCGTATTTGCGCTGCAGCACAGCGTCATGGCCAGGCCCGCATTCAAAAAGGCCTGGACGCGTATTGTTCCTGAACCCGTGGAACGTAGCACCTATGTCCTGGCCTCAAGCCTGGCCCTGATGTTGCTGTTCTGGCTGTGGCAGCCCATGGGCGGCGTTGTCTGGAACGTGCAAGACACCAACGGCAGAACACTGCTCTACATCCTGTATGCGCTGGGATGGCTGACCCTGTTTGGCAGCACCTATGCCATCAACCATTGGGACTTGTTTGGCCTGCGGCAGGTTTACTGCTACTTGCGCGGCGAGTCCTACCAAACCATCTCGTTTGCATCACCAGGCCCTTACCGGTACGTACGCCACCCCATCTACCTGGGTTGGTTGCTGACTTTCTGGGTGACGCCCACCATGACGATCGCGCATCTGGTGTTTGCTGTTGCCACCACGCTGTATATCCTGATCGCGATCCGGTTCGAAGAACGCGACCTGATCGACTATTTCGGTGACAGCTACCGGCAGTATCGCAAGCGCGTGGCGATGATCATTCCATTTCCCGGAAAGACGCTTCGCTAAGGCCAAGGCGTCAACATGGCCGCTTGTGAACATGCCTTGGAGATGCTTTTAAGCACGGGATATCCGCCTCATTGAAGCGAGGCGGACCCTGGGCCAGATGTCGTTGGACTGCGCCCCGGTCGCCTCTTACAATCGGTGCGATGCCCCGGGAACGACAACAGCAGATCCGCTTTTGCACCAGCGCGGACGGCGCGCGACTGGCCGTTGCGACGCTCGGGGAAGGCGCGCCCCTGGTCAAGGCGGCCACCTGGCTGACCCATGTCGAGAAGGAGCCGAGCAACCTGTTCACCCGGCACTGGGTGTCCGAGCTGAGCCGCGGCAATACCCTCATCCGCTACGACTCCCGCGGCTGCGGCTTGTCGGAACGGCAGGTCGAACGCATTTCCATGGAAGCCTGGATCGAGGACCTGGAGGCCGTGGTCGCCACCCTGGCCATAGACCGCTTTCCCCTGTTTGGCATGTCCCAGGGCGCAGCCATCGCCGTCAACTACGCGGCGCGCCACCCGGACAGGGTCAGCCACCTGGTGCTCTATGGCGCTTGCGCTCGCGGCCTGTTGAAACGCGATCCGCCGGCCAAGGTCATCGACGCGGCGCTGGCCATGCTCAAGGCGGCAGAACTGGGCTGGGGCTCCAACAGTTCGTCGTTCAGGCAAGTGTTCATTTCCCAGTTGCTGCATGATGCAACGGCGGAACAGCAGCGCGCGGTCGACGAAGCGCAGCGGCTGACGATCTCCGGCGCGAACGCCGTGCGTTTCCTCAAGGAGGTCTTCGAGATCGACTTGCGCGAATCGGCGCCCAAGGTGCGCTGCCCAACGCTGGTGTTCCACGCCAAAGACGACCCCTGTTTTCCCTTCGAGGAGGGCCGTCTGCTCGCATCGCTGATCCCGAACGCGCGCTTTATACCGCTAGAGAGCAAAAACCACCTGCCGTTCGAGACCGAGGCCGCCTGGCCCGTGTTTCTGTCCGAATTTCGGGCCTTCCTGCCCGGGACCGGCGCCGAATCCGCACCACGTGATGCGAACGCACCAACGACCAGCAAGCCGCTGCTGACACCGCGGCAAATCGAGATCCTGCGCGAGGTTGGGCAGGGCCAGACCGACAAGCAGATTGCGCGCAAGCTCGCCTTAAGTCCGCGCACCGTTGAAATGCATGTCGCGAACGCACTGCTGGCCTTGAAGTGCCGCACGCGCGCCGAGGCGGTGAGGCGCGCAACAGAACTCGCGTTGATCACCTCGGCCCCCGGGTGACCTTGGCCACCAGCTCCTTGGGCTCGCGCCTTCAGGTGCGCTCGGTGGCGAGGATTGGGCTCGCAGTCAACGCACCCTCAGCACTGTGCGCCCCTGAGCCGAGCGCTGTGTGACCTTGTGCATGCCGGTGCGAAACTCCTCCAATGGAAAGCTGGCGCTGACATGTGGTTTGATGCTGCCCTGTGCCACCCATGCGAGCAACTGGGCATCGGCATCAAGACTGGCCTGCGGAAAGCGCTCAGCCCAGGCGCCCCAATAGGAGCCTACGATGGAATAGTTCTTCAGCAACGGGAGGTTCATGGGGACCGAGACTATTTCCCCGCTGGTGAAACCAACCGGCAGCATCCGCCCGCCCCAGTTCATCAACCGTGTCATGGTGCTGAAAATTTCCCCGCCAATGTTGTCGAAGAACACGTCAACCCCTTTGCCGCCGGTGATGTCCTTGATCCGTTGGCGCAGGTCTTCACTGCCATAGACAATGACTTCCTGCGCTCCATGCGCCCTGGTGATCCCGGCCTTGTCCGGCGTCCCCACACCGGCGATGATGGTTGCGCCGAGGTGCCGCGCCAGATCAACCGCCGCCAGCCCCACGCCCCCGGCCGCGCCCGATATGAAGATAACCTCACCGGCCTGCAGCCTGGCGCAGTCAAGCAGCGCGTAACGGGCGGTTCCATAGCAATGGCGAACGGTGGAGCCGGTCTCGAAATCGACGGCGTCCGGAAGCAAAACCGTCGCGTCCTGCGAAGCGACCACCCGTTCCGCATAACAACCAGACCAACCGCCGCAAATCACCCGGTCACCCGGCTTGAAGCGGGTGACCTCGCTGCCGACTTCGGCCACCACGCCCGCCGCGTCCGTTCCTGGCACAAAAGGGGTCTGCGGGCGCAGCTGGTACTTGCCGGCAACCATCAGGCAATCCATGAAGCTGATGGAGGCGGCATGCACGTCGACCAGTACTTGATGAGGGCGCGGCTTCGGGGAGTCCATGGTTCCAAGCACCAGGGAATCGACGCCATCAAAGGTGTTGCAAATAACGGCGCGCATCATCAGCCCATCCCTTTGACACGAATGGCCACGACTTCTGCACTGGCGCACTCGGCGCCATTCTGCAAAACCCGGCATGCCACCACAAATTTCCGGTCGGTTTGTTCCTGGACCCGCGCGTAGAAATCCAGGGAAGCGTCAATTGCCACGGGTTTGAGGTAGTTGACGGTCAATCTGCCGGTGACAAATGCAAACGGTGGGGGACCGCCTGCCAGATCGTGGCCCAACTGCCGGCAAGCGGTGGCCAGCGCGGTCCAGATGGCATGGCAATCAACGACGGAGGCAATTGCTCCGCCATACACAAAACCAGGGTGGCCGACGTGAAAGGGTTGCGGGCGCCAGCGGCACACCAGCTCCTTACCCACCCAATGGCTCTTGATTTGCAGGCCGTGCGCGTTGAGAGCGCCGCAGCCGAAACAATGGACTTTGAACTGATCCTGCAGCGCCTGTCCGGCCTCGGCCTGCATCTGATCTTCGACAACGGGTTCCTGAACGCTCATCACAACTCCATGAAAAATACATGGAGCCAGTGTTGCATCGCCCGCCGGGCCAGGTAACTGTGCCTACTACGGTATTGGCGCCCGGCGCCACGGTACACCTACGGTAACCCGAACTCGCGAAACACGCTACACGGCCCACCCTGGGCTAGCGCGACACATTGCCCAGCGCCTCCAGCCGCGCGGCCGAAACAATCTCGATGCGCCGGTAGCGCAGCGCGATCGCGCCTTGTTCCACCATGGCCTTGAGCTCCACCGACAGCGTTTGCCGGCTGACGCCCAGCATCATGGCCAGCGCCTCCTGCGACACCGGCACCACCGGCCGGGCCTTCAGCGCCAGCGTGGCATCGCCACGCGCCAGCAGCAACAAGCGGCGCGCCACGCGCGCGCGGGTCGAACGCAGCGCCGCGTCTTCCACCATGCCGTACAGCGAGCGCACGCGTGCCGCCAGCAGCCCCGCAATCGCCCGGGCAAAGGGCGCGCCCTCCATCAGCGCGGCAAAAGCCGCCTGCGGCACCACCAGCACCTCTACCGCCGACAGCGCCGTGGCATCGTGGGTGCGCGGCTCGCCGTCCATCAGGGAAATTTCACCGATCCAGTTGCCGGCCTCCAGCACCACCAGGATGGCCTCGCGACCGTCCTCGCGCAACGATGAGATCTTGAGCATCCCGCCCAGCAGGCCGTAAAAGCCACCGGGCGCATCGCCCTGGCGGAACAGCATCTCGCCGGGCCGCAGGCGCAGCACTTCGGCTGACGCCAGCAGCGCCTCCTTATCCGCCAGCGGCAGCGCGCCAAACCAGGGATTGGCCGACATGCGCGCCATGGGGGAGGGCGGGGGAGGTGTCGCGGGAACGATAGGCATGCGGCCAATTGTCAAATTTTTGACAGTTCGCCGTCAAGCACGGACGTATCGTGCACCTGAGCTCATTAAAACCATTACTCAACCACTACCCCGGAGACAAACCCCATGCATATTCCGTCCCTCAAAGAAGTCGTCAGCGCCGAAGAATGGCAATTGCGCTGCGACCTCGCCGCCTGCTACCGCCTGGTCGCGCTTTACGGCTGGAGCGACCTGGTCTTCACCCACATCAGCGCCAAGCTGCCCGAATCGGTCTCCGGCGCCGGCAACCACCACTTCCTGATCAACCCCTACGGCCTGATGTTCGACGAGATCACCGCGTCCAGCCTGGTCAAGATCGACGGCCAGTGCAACAAGGTGATTGATTCGCCCTTCCCGGTGAACCCGGCCGGCTTTGTGATCCACAGTGCGGTGCATGAGGCGCGCGCCGACGCCGGCTGCGTGCTGCACACCCATACGCGCGCCGGCGTGGCCGTGAGCGCGCAGAAGTGCGGCGTGCTGCCCATCAGCCAGCAGTCCACCTTCGTGCTGGCGTCCCTGGCGTACCACGCGTACGAAGGCGTGGCCTTCCGCGACGACGAAAAGCCGCGCCTGCAGGCCGACCTGGGCAACGCCAATTTCCTGATGCTGCGCAACCACGGCCTGCTGGTGGTGGGCAAGACGATTGCCGACGCTTTCCTCAGCATGTACACCTTCGAGAACACCTGTCGCATCCAGCTCGACGCGCAGGCCGGTGGCGAACTCACCGAGGTCAACCCGCTGATCGTCAAAGGTGTGGCCGAGGCCATGCGCGTGCAGACCGGCGGCCTGAGTGGGGCTTTTGTCTGGCCCTCGCTGATTCGCAAGCTCGACAAACTCGACGAAAGCTACAAGTCATGAGCGGCGGCTCGCCTGTCGTCGCGCAGCTGCTGATCGCGGCGCTCGCGCTGGTCATGCTCGGCCTGGGCATGACCCTGAAGGTCGAGGACTTCACCCGCCTGCTCAAATACCCCAAGGCCGTGGCGGTGGCACTGGTGCTGCAGGTCATCGTGCTGCCCGCGGCCTGCTACGCGATCATCGTGCTGCTGAATGTGCCGCCGCTCTTTGCGGTGGGGCTGATGCTGCTGGCCGCGTCGCCCGGCGGTATTTCGGCCAACCTGTTCAGCCACCTGTTCGGCGGCAACGTGGCCATGAACATCTCGCTGACCGCCATCAATACGCTGCTGTCCATCGTCACCATGCCGGTGATCGCGAACTGGGCGATCGACACCTTCGCCAAAACAGGCCAGGTGGTGCCGCTGCAGTTTGGCAAGGTGGTGGAGGTGATCGTCATCGTGCTGGTGCCAGTGGCCATCGGCATGTGGCTGCGCACGCGCAAACCCGCCTGGGCCGCGCGCAGCGAAAACCCGACCAAGGTCTTCAGCATCATCGTGCTGGCCGTGGTGGCCATAGGCGCAGTCGTCAAGGAGTGGCAGTCACTCACCACCACTTTCGCCGCGATCGGCCCGGCGGTATTGGCTTTCAACCTCGTGAGCCTGCTGGCCGGCTACTACGTCTCGCGGGCCACGGGCCTGGACAAACCCATCTCGACCGCCATCAGCTACGAGATCGGCATTCACAACGCGACGCTGGCCATCTTCATTGCGCTGGCCGTGCTGAACAACTTCCAGCTGGCCCTGCCGGCGGCGATTTACTCCTTCAGCATGTACATCACGGCCACGCTGTTCGGGCTGCTGGTGCTGAAGCGCCGCAACGCGGCAGTCATGGCAGCACCGGCAAGGTAAACGACACCCTAAACCGTGACCACGGTCAGCGCGGGCGAATGCACGCCTGTTGAAACGCCGGGCAGGATGTCTCCCTCGGTGATCGAGAGTTCCTTGCGCAGCATCTGCACACCGCCAAAAATGGTGGCAAAGGCCACGTCCTTGGCGTCGCGGCCTGTGCCCACGCGCACCAGGCGGTCGATAGGCGCCATGCGTGTCGGGTCAAAAATCACCCATCGCCCTTCCAGCCACGCTTCAAACACGGCATGGAAATCTTCCGGCGGCTCGTCAAAATGCACATACCCCACCACCAGCCGCGCGGGAATGTTCAAGGCCCGGCACAGCGTGATGCCCAGGTGTGCAAAGTCACGGCAGACACCCGCGCGCTGCACAAACACCTCCTGCGCGGTGGTCGTGGAATTGCTGAAACCCGGCAGGTAGCCAATCGAGTCGTGAATCCAGGCCTCGATGGCACGCACTCTGCCAATGCCCGGCAGCAAATGGCCAAACAGCTGCTGCGCGGCACGGCTCATGACATCGGATTCGCAATAGCGGCTGGGCATCAGGTAGCGCAGCACTTCATCCGGCACCGCCGTCACGGGGGTTTCGTCCAGGTGCAGGGGCACCGGGGCCGGATGCAGCTCCACGCGCGCATGGTAGTTCACCGAAAGCACGCCCTTGGGAGCATCCAGCCGAATAAAGCGGTTGCCGCTGCGCTCATCCGAAAAATTCCGCACCTTCATGCTGGGCGTGATGGTCAGGCGCTCTTCCACAACGTGGTGGCCTTCGTGAAAAGCCGCCTCGATGTGAAACAGGAAATGGGCAGGATGAGTGACCTCGTATTCCAGCAGCAGGTCAATAAGGGTGGTGTGCATAAGCCTGAACCGGTGAAAAGAAACCTTGTGGATGCTTGAGTCGCCACGACGGCACGGTTTGCAGGGATGTGCGTCAGGCGGACGCGCAGTCAGAGACGTGTGCGGTGGCCGACTTCCCGGTTCTCGGCCGGTGCAAACCAGTTTTTGCAGGTCACAAACACAATACGGGCCGCGCGCTCCAGCACATCGGCAGACGGTGCAGCCGGCCGGCGCGCACGCAGGCGGTTGATCAGTAAAAACTCGGCAATGCTGGCCTGAAAACCCAGCGGCCGTTTGGGCGCCACACCGGCAGGCGGCGCAGGCAGACGCGCAGCCTCATTGCCCGGCTGCCGCCACGGGTGGAACAGCCGCTGCCGGAACCGCGCGGCCATGGTGCTGGCCGGCATGTCGGTGCTCGCAGCCATCTACTTCAGCGCTTTCTTTGCAGCGCCCACACCCAGCGCAGCCAACACGACGAAGATAACCGCCAGTATCAGGAACAGGCCGAACAGGATTTTGGCAATACCGGCAGCGCCCGCCGCCACACCACCGAAACCGAGGGCAGCGGCAACCAATGAAATCAGCGCAAAAATAATCGCGTACTTGAGCATGATGGCCTCCAGAAAGTGGCCTCTTGCGCGAATGCGCAGGATGAGGCGTTATGGCGTTACGCACGTCGTGGGCACGTCATGGACATCCAAGTGTGAAGTCAAGGTGAGTCGACGCAGCCCATGACCCATAAGCACATGCTAAAAGCAGGCGGCGATTTTCCGAATCAGCAGCGCCCGCATGGCCCTGTAGGACAAGGGCGCAGCAGCTCAACGCAAGTTCAGAGTCGCTATGACTTTAGGAGCAAGCAAGCGCCTGTTGATGCGACAAGCAGGAGAGTGCCGGGCCTACTTGCCAAAGATGCCGCGCAGGCTCTTGCCGACCTTTTCGCCCACACCGGCGCCGGCACCAGTACCCACGCCAGGCAACAGCACGGTGCCGATGGCGGCCCCCAGCAGCGCTGCACGCGACAGCGTGACCTCCGGGTTGTCCAGCGTGCCACCCACCACCAGCGGCACCCCCACGGCGCCACCAATGGCACTGCCGAGCTTGCTGTCGCCGGCCAGGGTCACACTGACCTGCCCGCTCAGGGCTTTCGCGGACGAGACGGCCACATTGCCGGTGGCGCTCAAGGCCCCGGAGCTCGCCACCAGGTTGGTCAGCTGCGCCGACCGCCCCAGGGTGCTGACCTGCCCGGCCAATGTATCCAGCCGGGTCTGGCCACCACGGCTCAGCCCCACCGTCTTGACCGCCTTGGCCAGGTCCAGGCCGTTCACCACCGCATCGCGCACCGTGAAGGTGGTGTGGCTCTGCAACGCATCCACCAGCGCAGCCGTGGTGGCGGCGCGCGCGTTGAGCGTGGTCGTGGCGTCAAGCTGGCCGGTCAGGGCCTTGGCGGGCGCCGTCAGCGCGGACACCTCGACACCGCTGGTTTTCAGCTGCCCCTGCAGCACCAGTTCTTCCGCCGAACGCGCCACCGGCGGCGCCTTGGCGCCCGGCTTGGCGGCGGCCACTGCTGCTGCAGCCGCCACAAAACCGCGCTGCAGGCCCAGGCGGCCTTCCAGCTTGCCGCCGCCCACCTTCACAAGCAAGTCCCACTGTGCGGCACCGCCGGCCTCGCCGGCTTGCGCTTCCACGCGTTGCAGCGTTGCTTCCAGGCCCTGGAGGTTGCCTTCCGTCAATTTGAGCGAAGCGTTCTCCGGCAGTCCATCGGCGCCCAGGCTGGCCTCGCCCTTGACCGTGGTGCGTGCGCCGGTGGTGTTCACCCAGGTGACGTCGTCCAGCACCGTGCGGCGCGGCAACCAGTCAAGCCGGTTCATTTCCGGGCCCGTGTTGGCTGCAGACGCCGGTGCGCCCGGTTTGACAGGCACCGCCTGCTTCTTCTTTTGCAGCAGCAGGAGCAGCGCATCAATGCCCTGCTGCGGCAACACCGCCCGGCGCACCCGCAGGGTGGCCACTTCCAGGCGCCCCTGCAACAGCGGGCGCCATTCGGGCCGCACTTCCACGCGCTCCAGCGTCAGCGGCGGCTTGCTTTGCACGGAAATACCGCTCAGCGCCACAGCGGGCAAAGGCCAGATGTCCACCGCCACCCGGTCCAGGGTCAGGGGAACGCCCAGCGCGGCCGACGCCTCCCGCTCAACGCGCTGGCGGAAGTCGTCCGTGCTGACCCAGCGGTGCAAGGTGTAGGCCACCACGGCCAGAAGCACCATCAAGCCGAGGGCCAGGAACACCAGCCATTTGAAAAGTTTTGCCATGCGGCTATTGTGGCGCGCCGGCCAGCAATAATCCGCCGTTCCGGCTAGCATCAGGGGCTGTGCGACATTCCCGCCACACTCCCGCCGCACTTCGCTACCCCACAAAGGACAAAACACCATGAAACTTTACTACTCCCCCGGCGCCTGCTCCCTGTCACCCCACATCACGCTGCACGAGTCGGGCCTGAAGTTCGAGCATGTGCTGGCGCCCACCAAAACCCACCAGCTGGAAGACGGCACCGACTACTACACCATCAACCCTCTGGGTTATGTCCCGCTGCTGGAGCTGGACGACGGCACACGCATCGCCGAAGGCCCGGCCATCGTGCAGTACATCGCCGACCAGGTGCCGGAGAAGAAACTCGCACCCGCCAACGGCACGCTGGAGCGCTACAAGCTGCAGTCCTGGCTGACTTTTGTCGGCACCGAACTGCACAAGGGCTTCAGCCCGCTGTTCAATGCCGCCACACCGGCCGACTACAAGACCATCGTCATCGACAAACTGCTGTCGCGTCTCAAGTGGGTGGACAGCCAGCTCGCCGGCAAGCAGTACCTGATGGGCGATGCCTTCAGCGTGGCCGATCCTTATCTGTTTACGGTTACCAATTGGGCGCCTCGGGTGGGAGTGGATATTTCGGGGTTTGCGAACATTGCTGCGTTTCGGGAGCGTGTGGCTGCGCGTCCTGCTGTGCAGGCTGCGATGAAACATGAGGGATTGCTGAAGTAAGTGGCATCTTGGGACGCTGATCTTGGTTTGCGTTCCGGGGCCGGGGTTGCCGGCGGCAACTCACTTTCTTTTGCGTCGCCAAAAGAAAGTAAGCAAAGAAAAGGCGACCCTGGTTCCTGCGTCCCTCCGCTTCGCTGCGGGCAACCTGCGGTGCTCGGTCCAGCCGGGGTCAAAAACAACTCGCCTTCGGCTCAAACAAGTTTTTGCCCTGATCCGTCTGGACCTCCGCTCCTCGGCGCATCCTCAAGGGGCGAACGGGATCGGAAGCGGGGACAAGTAGCTGCAATAGCACGATTCAAGCAACCCGTGTTGGGCGGGCCAATCCAAACAGGGCCAAACTGGCCCTGTTTTCATTTCCGCAGCTTTTGACCTTCAGGACCAATCATGCCCACCTTATTCGATTCCAACAAAGCCGGTGACCTGGCCCTTGCCAACCGCATCGTAATGGCGCCGCTCACGCGCAACCGCTCACCCAACGCCATCCCGACCGACATCGCGCAGATTTATTACGGCCAGCGTGCCAGCGCCGGGCTGCTGATCACCGAGGCTACCGCCGTCAGCCATCAGGGCCAGGGCTATGCCGACGTGCCGGGCCTGTACGGCACCGAGCAGCTCGATGCCTGGAAAAAGGTCACCCACGCTGTGCATGAAAAAGGCGGCAAGATCGTCGTGCAGCTCTGGCATGTCGGCCGGGTTTCACACACCAAACTCCAACCCGACGGCGGCAAGCCGGTCGCGCCTTCGGCCATCACCGCCAAGACCAAGACCGTGCTGATCGAGGACGGCGTGCCGACCTTTGTCGAGACTTCCGAGCCGCGCGCACTCACGTCCGAAGAAATCCCGGGCATCGTGCATACCTTTGCCGCGGCGGCGCGCAATGCCGTGGAAACCGCCGGCTTTGACGGCGTGGAAATCCACGGCGCCAACGGCTACCTGCTCGACCAGTTCCTCAAAGACGGCAGCAACAAGCGCACCGACGACTACGGCGGCAGCATCGAAAACCGCGCCCGCCTGCTGCTGGAAATCACGCGAGCTGTCACGGACGCGGTAGGCGGCGGTCGCACCGGCATTCGCCTGTCGCCCGTCACGCCCGCCAACGACGTGCATGACAGCAACCCCCAGCCGCTGTTTGACTACGTGGTCAAGCAGCTTGCCACACTCAATCTCGCCTACATCCACATCATCGAAGGCGCCACCGGCGGCCCGCGCGAAATCGACGACCGCCCGTTCGACTACAAGGCACTCAAGGCCGCCTACCGTCAGGCCGGCGGCAAGGGTGCCTGGATGGTCAACAACGGCTACGACCAGGTGCTGGCTGAAAAAGCTGTCGCCAACGGCGCCGACCTGGTCGCCTTCGGCAAGCCCTACATCGCCAACCCGGACCTGGTGGAACGCCTGCGCGTGAGCGCGCCGCTCAACACGCCCGACAAGGCCACTTTTTACGGCGGCCGCGAAAAGGGCTACACAGACTATCCAGCGCTATCAAATTAATAGCTGCTCGCGCCCGTTCAGATTGCCTGAGCGGGCCTTTTTTATCCATGAACCCGATCTAGGCCCGGTTCGGTGCCGCCAGACGCAGGCCGTGCAGTGCGGCTTCCTGCGGGTCGGCAGCCAGCGTCACGGCACTCACCACGGCCACGCCGCTGACGCCGCACGCCATCACCCCGGCGATGCGGTCCAGCGAGATGCCGCCTATCGCCACCACCGGATAGGGCGCAGCGCGCAGGGCCCAATCGCGCAGGCGTTCCAGCCCCACCGGCTCGTAAGGCATGACCTTGAGCGTCGTTGGGTAGACCGGGCCGATCGCCAGGTAAGACGGCTGCACCGCATGCGCGCGCGCCAGTTCGGCTGGCGTGTGGGTGCTCAGGCCCAGTCGCACGCCGCCGGTGCGCAGCGCATCCAGGTTGGCCGTGTCCAGGTCTTCCTGGCCCAGGTGCACCCCATAGGCGCCGAAATCCAGCGCCAGCTTCCAATGGTCGTTGATGAAAACCTGCGCACCCTTGACGCCGCGCCCGGCGGCAATCGCCGCCTGCACTTCGGCGGAAATCTCCGCTGGCGTGTGGCCCGCCGCCTTGATGCGCAGCTGGACAGTGCGCACGCCCCAGCCCAGCAGGCGTTTGACCCAGGCTGCGTCGGGCACCACGGGGTAAAAACCAATCGGGCCGGTCAATGGGGCAAAGGCGGGTGTTTTCATCGGAAGTCCAGTCAGGGTGCGTGCCAGAAGGGTACGCCAACCGTCGGCGTGGAAGCCTGCGCGGCAGCCCGCTCCGGCATGGGGGTTGACTCATAAGCGGCGCGGCCGGCGGCCACGCCGTCGGCAAAAGCGCGCGCCATGCGCACCGGGTCACCGGCCTGCGCCACCGCGGTGTTCAGCAGCACGGCATCAAAACCGAGTTCCATCACCGCCGCGGCATGCGAAGGCCGGCCGATGCCGGCATCGACCACCAGCACCGCATCGGGCAGGCGGCGGCGCATGGTCTCCAGCGCATAAGGGTTCAGCGGCCCGCGGCCCGTGCCGATGGGCGCGGCCCAGGGCATCACGGCAGCGCAGCCCGCATCGCGCAGGCGCTGGGCAATCACCAGGTCATCCGTCGTGTAGGCAAACACGGCAAATCCGTCTTTGGCCAGCACCGTCGCGGCGTGCAGGGTGGCGTGCGTGTCGGGCTGCAAGGTGTAGTCGTCGCCGATCACTTCCAGCTTGATCCAGGTCGTGCCAAAAATCTCGCGCGCCATCTGCGCCAGCGTGATCGCTTCTTCAGCACTGTGGCAACCCGCCGTATTGGGCAGGATGTGGCAGCCCAGCGCCTGGATGCGCTGCCAGAAACTGTTGCCCCCGCCGCTCTCGGGCTGCAGCCGGCGCAGGCCGACCGTCAGCACTTCGCACCCGCTGGCACGCACCGCATCGCTCATCACCTGCGGCGAAGGGTAATGCGAAGTGCCAAGGAAGAAGCGGCTGGACAAAGTCTTGCCACCGACCGTCAGGGGCTGGCCGTGGGCGATGGTTGAAACTGCGGAGCTGGCTCTATCGCTCATGTTCAGCCTCCGGTAATAGGAGTGACGACATCGATGCGGTCGCCGTTTTGCAATGCGCGCTCCGGCCACTGGGGCCGCGGCACAAAACCGTTGTTGATGGCGCAGGCAAAGGCGCTCTTGAAGTCGTAGCCCCGCGCCTGTAGCAAAGCCTGCAGGGTTGACGCATCGGTTTCCATGCGCTCGCCATTCAAAGAGATCTGCAATGTTGTCGTCGTCATGTCATTCATTCTCCGTACCCAGGAGTTTATGGACAAGCCCATCCACCAGCGCGGGCGCACACAGATAACCATGACGGTACAGGCCATTGATATGCCAGACACCGTTGCGCAGCGCAATCGCCGGCCGGTGGTCGTCCAGCGCAGGCCGCAGCGCAGCCGCCAGGCGCAGCACCCGGGCCTCGCCAAAAGCCGGGTGCAGGCTGTGCAGCGCGCTGGCCAGTTCGAGTGTGGATCGCAAGGTCACCGGCCCGCTGTCTTCCGACTCCAGCTCGGTCGCGCCCACCACAAAACGGTGGCCGGGCCGCGGCGCCACATACAGCTGGTAGCGCGGATGCATCAGGCGCACCGGACGCTGCAACATCACGCCGGCGCATTCGACGGTGAGCACCTCGCCGCGCACGCCGCGCAGCTGCGGCCAGCTTTCCTTCGCACCCACACCGCGTGCGTCCACCGCAATATCCACACGATGAGTTTGTCCGGCGCAGACGATGCGCCCCTCTTCCACAGCGTTGACTGCCTGGCCTTCGAGCCAGGTGCCGCCCAGCCTGTCGATCTCCACCGCCAGCGCGGCCATCCACTGGTCATTGGCCAGCTGGCCTTCGCCCTCCAGCAACAAGCCACCGCCAAAGCGCCCGGCAAACGCCGGCTCGGCACGGCCCAGCGCAGCGGCGTCAAGCGCCTGCACCTGCGCGCGTGACGCATCAGGCAGCTTGTGCATCAGCAGGCGGGTGAAATGTTCCAGCGAACTCTGATCGGGCGCATGGGCCACCACCAACGTACCTTCGCGCCGGAAATACACCGGCACGCCTTCAGCCTCCAGTTCGGCAATCCACTGCGGCCACAGCTGCATGGAGCGCTGGCCCAGGGCAAACACGGCCTCGTCCGCCACCGCCAGTTCCGCCAGCGGCGACAGCATCGCCGCCGCCGTCATCGAGGCTGTGGCCAGGTCATCACGCGTCCGCGCATCGAACAGGCTGACACGGCAGCCGGCACGCAGCAGGCGCCAGGCCAGCGTGCGGCCGGCCAGGCCTGCGCCCGCAATACCGATGTGCAAAGTGCTCATGTCAGGGATAGCTCCGAAACAACTCAGGAATAAATCTCGCTCCCGCCTTCGCGGAACTCCTTGGCCTTTTCCTCAAAGCCGGTGGCGATCTGCTTGATGGGAATTGTCGTGGCGGCCGACGCCAGCGTGGTGGTGGCCGGGTTGAGCCGCGCAAACTCGCGCACCTCCTGCGAGATTTTCATCGAGCAGAACTTGGGCCCGCACATCGAGCAGAAATGCGCCACCTTGGCATTCTCTTTGGGCAGCGTTTCGTCGTGATACGCCATCGCCGTGTCAGGGTCGATCGCCAGGCGGAACTGGTCTTCCCAGCGGAACTCGAAGCGCGCTTTGGACACCGCGTTGTCCCACATCTGCGCGCCCGGGTAGCCCTTGGCCAGGTCGCCCGCATGCGCGGCGATCTTGTAGGCGATCAGGCCCTGCTTCACGTCGTCGCGGTTCGGCAGGCCCAGGTGTTCTTTTGGCGTCACGTAGCAGAGCATGGCCGTGCCGTACCAGCCGATGTTGGCTGCGCCCATGGCAGAAGAGATGTGGTCGTAGCCTGGCGAAATGTCGGTGATCAGCGGGCCCAGCGTGTAGAAAGGCGCTTCAAAGCAGGCTTCGAGCTGCTTGTCGACGTTTTCTTTCACCAGCTGCAACGGCACATGGCCGGGGCCTTCGATCATCACCTGCACGTCGTGCTTCCAGGCGATCTGCGTGAGCTCGCCCAGCGTGTGCAGCTCGGCAAACTGCGCTTCGTCGTTCGCATCGGCAATCGAGCCGGGGCGCAGGCCGTCCCCCAGCGAGAAGCACACGTCATACGCCTTCATGATCTCGCAGATCTCGTCAAAGCGTTCGTACAAAAAGCTTTCCTTGTGATGCGACAAACACCACTTGGCCATGATGGAGCCGCCACGCGAGACGATGCCCGTCAGGCGATTGGCGGTGAGCGGCACATAGGCCAGGCGCACACCAGCGTGGATGGTGAAGTAATCAACCCCCTGCTCGGCCTGCTCGATCAACGTGTCGCGGAAGATTTCCCAGGTCAGGTCTTCGGCCTTGCCGTTGACTTTTTCCAGCGCCTGGTAAATCGGCACCGTGCCGATGGGCACCGGCGAATTGCGCAAAATCCACTCGCGCGTTTCATGGATGTTCTCGCCGGTCGACAAGTCCATCACGGTATCTGCACCCCAGCGAATCGACCAGACCAGCTTGTCGACTTCTTCCTCAATGCTCGACGTAACGGCCGAGTTGCCGATGTTGGCATTGACCTTGATCAGGAAGTTGCGGCCGATGATCATCGGCTCGCTCTCGGGGTGGTTGATGTTGTTCGGAATCACGGCACGGCCGCGCGCCACTTCGTCGCGAACAAATTCGGCGGTGATCTGCTCCGGGATCGCGGCGTTGAAGGAATGCCCTTTTTTCGGCATGCGCTCAGTGGCCAGGCGCTCGGCCAGTTGCGCGCGCACCAGGTTTTCGCGCACCGCGATGTATTCCATCTCGGGGGTGATGATGCCTTTGCGCGCGTAATGCATCTGCGACACATTGGCGCCCGCCTTGGCGCGGCGCGGCACGGGCGCATGCGCCATGCGCAGCGCGGCCAGGGCCGGGTCGTTCAGGCGTTCGCGGCCATAGGCGCTGCTGATGCCGGGCAGGGCTTCGGTGTCCTGGCGCTCGTTGATCCACGCGCCCCGAAGCGGCGGCAGGCCGCGCGTTATGTCGATGGGCGAAGCCGGGTCGGTGTAGACACCCGAGGCGTCATACAAACGCAGCGGCGGGTTGGCTTCGCGGCGCGGCTCACCGGCGCCTTCGTGCACCAGTGTGTCTGTCAGCGTAACTTCGCGAAAAGGCACGCGGATGTCGGGGCGCGAGCCTTCAATATAGATTTTTGCGGAGCCCGGAAAAGGCGCGCGCGTGATGCGACTGGTGAGGTCTTGGGTGTCAACGGTGAGACGGGTTTTGGCCATGGCTTTGTTCTCCTGAATTCCAGAGGTGGGGTGCCTGCTGGGGAGCCGGGGGTCCATCGGTGGCACCTGGTGTGCCGCTGCGGAGTTCCGGAGCCAATTGCGTTGTTCCCTACGCGGGGATAATCCCGATCAGGTTCAGCGGGTCTCGCATACTGCGATCTCAGCCTCGAAAGCTTCCTCACAGAAACATCCTTGGCACCCCGACAAGCTGAGGCCATTGTAGGCAAGCCAAACGGCCATGGCAAATGACCCCGGTCAATTCGCTGCAATTTCGTCGCCCTCTCCAACTCCTCTCCCCTTCAAGCGGGGGCCGCGGAACTGGCTTCGCCAGGCCGCAGGCGCCGTCCCCTGGAAGGGGAAAAGGCACTACACGAAGTGAGTGCCGATAGGGGTGAAACTTTACCTTTCGGCAACGGCGGGGAAACAGACGGCCCGCACACTTGCTTTCAACCTGAAGCCAAAAGCCGTATGTCACGACTCGATGGAACTCAGGCATCTTCTCCTGAAAGGAAGTTCCTCATGAAATTCGCATTCAACCGCCCTGCTTCCCTCAACAGCCTCGTACTGGCCGGCCTGCTGGCAACCGTCGGCGCCGGTGCCATGGCACAAACGCCTCCCGCACCACCCGCCGGATCGCCGCCCGCCGCAGGCAAGCCTGCCGGCCCCCACGAAGGCCGCATGGGCCACCGCGACCCCGCCAAGATGCAGGCCATGATCGCCAAGCACCAGGCCGAGCTCAAGGCCAAGCTCAAGATCACGCCCGCCCAGGAAGGCGCGTGGACCAGCTACACGGCTTCCATGCAACCGCCCGCACACGGTGCACGCCCCACGCCGGAGCAACGCGCCGAGTTCGACAAGCTGACCACGCCCCAGCGCATCGACAAGATGAAGGAAATGCGCACCCAGCGCATGGCCGAGATGAACACGGCGATGGACAAGCGCGGCGAAGCCACCAAGACCTTCTATGCGGCGCTCACACCCGAGCAGCAAAAAACCTTTGACGCCGAGCACAAAAAGCACGGCATGCGCCATGGCGGTCCTCGCGGCCAGGGTGGCCCCGCCCCGCAAAAGGGTTGAGCCCTGACGGCGGCACGCTGAACTGAAGCGGCGTCAGGCCCGCACAGCAGCCCCAACGGCTGCGTGCGGGCTTTTTTATGGCCAATCCGCACCGCGCATTCGCTACTAATTTGATAGCTGCTTGCGCCCGTCATCTATGCCTCAACCGCCAATTTCATCAAAATTTCCACGCGCCGGACGGTACCGAAAGCCAGCGTAGGACGGCATCGAAACCGCCCGTTCAGGCCATGCAGCGTCACTAGACTCGGCAGATGACCACGGTACGCAAAGGCCAGGCACCGGCCACCCTCTCACGCGACGCGTTCCACGAACGCTTCATGCAATCTTTTGTCGACCCGGCCTTCCGGCAGGAAGACGAAGCCCTGGCCCGGATCGAAAGCGTAGCCTGGGACGCCTACCAGGAAGGCCGCAAGGCGCCCCACACGCGCAAGGCCGGCGAGGAGTTCTCCGACCCCGACTACGACCTGTCCGTCGAATGGCTGGAAACCCGCGAACGCCTGGCCAAAGCGCAGGCGGCCTGGAAAGACCCGGCCACGCCCTCCCGCGTGCTGCTGGTGTGCGGCTCCGCCCGCAACGACGGCACCTGCCCCGGTGAAATCTCCAAGACCTGGCGCCTGCTCAATACCGCGAAGACCTCGCTCCAGGAGGCAGGCATGCATCCCGACGTGCTGGACCTCAGCCTGCTCACCTCCAGCTACAACCTCAACATCCACCCCTGCAAAGGCTGTGTCTCTACCGCCATGCCGCTGTGCCACTGGCCCTGCAGCTGCTACCCCAACCATTCATTGGGGCAAACCAGCGACTGGATGGCCGAGATCTACGAACGCTGGACGGCCGCGCATGCCGTCATCATCCTCACGCCCGTCTACTGGTACCAATCACCCAGCCCGCTCAAGCTCATGATCGACCGCCTGGTGTGCGCCGACGGCGGCAACCCCGACCCCACCACCACCCACGGCAAAAAGCCCGAGGAAGCCAAGGCGCTGGAGATGAAAGGCTGGGACTATCCCAAGCACCTGGCCGGCCGTGCGTATGGCGTCGTGGTGCACGGCGACGTGGCCGGAATTGAAGGCGCACGCCGCAGCCTGTGCGACTGGCTCGACTGGATGGGCCTGATCGATGCCGGCAGCCAGGCCCGGCTGGACCGCTACATCGGCTACTACGAACCCTATGCCACCAGCCACGACACGCTGGATGCGGACAAGGCCCTCGTGGAAGAAGTGCGCAACGTGGCCAGCGCGGTTGCCACCGCCGTCACGGAACTCCGGGCCGGCAGGCTGTCCCAGCCCGATAAAGGATTGCGCAA
Organism: Polaromonas sp. P1_F9; assembly: GCF_056405615.1. NCBI lineage: Bacteria > Pseudomonadati > Pseudomonadota > Betaproteobacteria > Burkholderiales > Comamonadaceae > Polaromonas > Polaromonas sp. P1_F9. Next base: position 225,798 of record NZ_JBFUBT010000005.1, read on the forward strand.
ACCCCGGCCCAAATAAATGCAGGCGTGAAAAAGCCGGGCAGGTAGAAACCTGTGCCCGGCTTTGTGGGGGGTGCAACTACCTTGCGGCAATTACACGCGCACCTTGCCTGCCTTTACTTCGAAGTGCCACCGACGGCCGCATCACCCTGAACACTGCCCTGGACACGGGCACTGCCCGCAGCGTTATCCAGCTTGTTATAGGTGCGCCTGGCGCCGCTCTTCACGGCATTACCGGTGCGGGCTACAGCCCGTCCGGTGCTGCGGGCGGTGTTGTCCACCGCGGCCGCGGCCCTGCTGCCAGCGGAGGTATCACCCTGGGCTGAGCCCGAGACATTGGCGCCGGCACCGAGCCTGCCGCTGGAAGATCCCGAGGGCGCGCCGGAGTCCGTGGTGGCGCCCGCCATGGCATTCGCGCGAACACCGGCGTCGATATGGGTGTTCTGGCCGGCCGAGACGCCGACCCCTACACCGGTGCCGACACCCACACCAAGGCCCTGTGCAAAGGCACCAGCTGAGCCGAACAACGTGGCTGCGGTCAACGCAGCGGCCGCAGGAATGGAACGCATAAAGTACTTGGACATATCAAACTCCTTCAAAAAGGGTGGCGGCAACGCGTCAGCGCACCTTCACCCCGAAACTGTCATGGCGCCAGGGAGCGCCTGGCCTTACTTGCTGGTACCGCCCGAATCCGTGGGGGCAGCGCCTGCAGTGGCGGCCTTGCTCTTGCGTGCAGCGCGTTTGGCGGCCTTGACCTGCTTCTTGTCGGATTTCGCTGCCTGTTTTTCGGATTTGGCGGCGTCACGCTGCTCAGGCGTCTTGGCGGTTGCACCGGTGGAGACCGAGCCCGAGCTGTCGCCTGGTTTGCCCGCAGGATCGGTCTGCGCGTGTGCAGCTGCGCCAAACATCAGTGCGGCCGAGATGGCAGCTGCAAGCGAGAGGGTCTTCATGGAAGAGGGGGTTTTGAACATGGGAGTAATTCCTTGGGTTGAGCTCGTAGGCTGGGTTGAAAAAACACGCCTGCCACTTCATCGGGGCTAACGTTGAATTCAATCTAGCGGGCCGGGCCCGCCTGCCTTATCGGAGAGGCCCCCCGCGCCATGTAGGACACTGCGCCCGCGGGCTGTGGCCAAAGGCACGTCCCAAGGCTTGCGTGCGCAGCGCCCCGCCGCAAATAAGTTACTGTCCTACAGTCACACCCCGGGCGCAGAATAACAATGGGTGCCAAGGCCTGTCCTGCGCCCTTTCCGCCTGCCTGTCTGGGCCTACTCGCTTATCTTTCCTATGCCGACTTCCACACCCGAATCCCCTTCGCCATCGCCTTCCTCAGCTTCGCGCCGCGGGCCGGATGCCCTGTCTGTCGCCGTGCCCACCCGCTCTCCCGAAGCCGTCACGCCGATCGATATGGAAGCCGTCGAGGCCGACACGCAGACGGCGCTTGCAGCAGTCAGCGCCGACTCGTCGTTCTCGTTCAAGGTGCTCACGGTCAACATCCACAAGGGCTTTACCTTTTTCAACCGCAAATTCATCCTGCCCGAGCTGCGCGAGGCGGTTCGCGGCGTCGGGGCGGACGTGGTGTTTTTGCAGGAAGTGACGGGCAACCACGTCAAGCACCAGGACAAGTTCGACAACTACCCGGAAACCCCGCACTACGAATTCCTGGCCGACACCATCTGGCCGCAGTTCGCCTACGGCCGCAACGCGGTCTACACCAACGGGCACCATGGCAATGCCGTGCTGTCCAAGTTCCCCATCGTGCGTTTTGAAAACCTCGACGTCTCCATCAGCGGGCCTGAGCGCCGCGGGCTGCTGCACTGCGAACTGCAGATACCCGGCCGCAGCGTGAACGTGCACGCCGTCTGCGTGCACCTGGGCCTCATGGAAGCGCACCGCGAGCAGCAAATGGACATGCTGTGCGAACTGGTGCGCAACAACATTCCGCCGCACGCGCCCGTCGTGGTGGCCGGGGACTTCAACGACTGGCGGCACCGCGCCCATGCCCGGCTCGAAAAAGGCGCCGAGCTGCATGAGGTGTTTGTGCAAGCCAACGGCAAGGCGGCGCGCACCTTTCCCGCACGCCTGCCCCTGCTGCGGCTGGACCGCATCTATGTGCGCAACGCCATCGGCCATGCGCCGGTGGTGCTGCCGCTGCGGCCCTGGTCGCATTTGTCAGATCACGCGCCTCTCGCGGCAGAAATCGAGCTCTGAACATGAGTCGTTGGGTAAGCGGCAACCAGTTTCAGCTGCTTGAAAACGGCGAGGAGTTTTTCCCGCGCGTCTTTGAGTGCATTGCCGCGGCCAAACGCGAGGTGGTGGTGGAAACCTTCATCCTGTTTGAAGACAAGGTCGGTGAAGAGTTGCACGCAGCCCTGCACCAGGCGGCGCGGCGCGGCGTGCAGATCGACCTGACGATTGACGGCTACGGCTCGCCGGACCTGTCACCTGAATTCATTTCCACCCTGACGCGGGCCGGCGTACGTGTGCATGTGTTCGACCCGGGGCCCAGGCTGTGGGGCTGGCGCACCAACCTGTTTCGCCGCATGCACCGAAAGATTGTGGTCGTCGACGGCGAACGTGCTTTCGTCGGCGGTATCAACTATTCGGCGGACCACCTGGCCGACTTCGGCCCGCAAGCCAAGCAGGACTATGCCGTCGAGATCGAAGGCCCCCTTGTCGCCGACATCCACAGCTTTGTGCGCAGGGCCCTGGCGGCGGGCCAGCGCAATGCCGGCGCCGAGCCGTCCACCGGCTTGCGTGAACGGTTTTCCGAACGCGCCCGTTCCGTGGCCGGCACCTGGCGCAGGGACGACGTGCCCGCGCCGGCGGGCGACGCCGCGGCGCTTTTTGTCACGCGCGACAACCGCAAACACACCAACGACATCGAGCGCCACTACCGCGCCGCCATCCGCACGGCGCGCCAGCGTGTCGTGATCGCCAACGCGTATTTCTTTCCCGGTTACCGGCTGCTCAGGGAAATGCGCCACGCCGCGCGGCGCGGTGTGGACGTGCACCTCATCCTGCAGGGCGAGCCCGACATGGCGATCGTGAAGACCGCCGCCAGCATGCTCTACCACCACCTGCTGGACGCGGGTGTGCGCATTTACGAATACTGCGACCGCCCCTTGCACGGCAAGGTGGCCGTGATCGACGACGAATGGGCCACCGTGGGCTCCAGCAACCTGGACCCGCTGAGCCTGGCGCTCAACCTCGAGGCCAACGTCATGATCCGCGACCGCACCTTCAACAACGACCTGGGCACGCGGCTGGACCAGCTGATGCAGCACAGCTGCAAAGAGATAGGCCGCCAGGACCTGGTGAAGCCCACCTGGTGGCGCAGCGTGCGCAGCTACTTCGTCTTTCACCTGCTGCGCCGCTACCCCGCCTGGGCCGGCTGGCTGCCGGCGCACGCGCCGCGCATCACGCCCGCCCAAGCAGCTGCGCCAGAAGAACGCGAGCCGCCGCGCCAGGCCAAACCCATTTGAGCGCGTGATGGCCGAAAGCCGCACCTTGCCCACGCCCCATCCTCCCCGCCCGCCCGGGCGGCACGGCAAGGCCCAGCCCGCCGCGCCGAAAAAAAAGGCCTGGTGGCCATGGCTCAGGCACGGCGCCACCGCCGCGTTCTTTCTGCTCATCGCCAGCCTGCTGTTCTCGCAGGCCCGCAAGATTGAATGGTCCCAGGTCCTCACCGCGCTGGAAGACTACCCCCTCACCGCCGCCTGGGGCGCCGTGCTTTTAGCCGTGGCCAGCTTCACGCTTTACAGCACCTTCGACCTGCTGGGCCGCCACTACACCCGCCACCCGTTGCGCGCCCCCACCGTGATGGCGGTGACCTTCGTGAGCTACGCCTTCAACCTCAACCTCGGCTCCCTCGTGGGCGGCGTGGCCTTTCGCTACCGCCTCTATTCACGCCTGGGCCTGGGCAACGGCGCCATCACCCGCATCATGTCGCTGAGCATGCTGACCAACTGGATGGGTTACCTGCTGCTCGCCGGCGCAGTGTTTGCCTTGCAGCCGCCCACCCTGCCCCCGGACTGGCCCGTCACTACCAACTCCCTGCGCCTGATCGGTGCGGTGCTGCTGGCCGTTGTCGCGGGCTACCTCGGCATTTGCGCGTTTTCCCGCCGGCGCATGCTGCGGCTGCGCGGCCATGAGGTGGTGTTGCCCTCTGTGCGGCTGGCCGGCCTGCAGCTGCTGATGGGCGCCAGCAACTGGCTCATCATGTCCGGCATTATTTTCATCCTGCTGCAGCACCGCATCGAGTTTTCCGCCGTCGTCAGCGTGCTGCTGCTGGCGGCCATCGCCGGCGTGATCACCCACGTGCCGGCCGGCCTCGGCGTGCTGGAGGCCGTGTTCGTCGCCCTGCTGTCGCACGAGATGCCGCAGTACGAACTGCTGGCCGCGCTGGTGGCTTACCGCGTGATCTATTACCTGGTGCCGCTGACGGTGGCCGTTGTGGCGTATCTCGCCATGGAAACCCACGCCAAAAAGCTGCGGCGGGCCCACAAAAAGCGCTGACAGCCGACCCACACGGGTCAAAAACCACACCTTGGCAGGTTTGGCGCTGTTGCCGTCAAGCAGGCCCTTTTGGCCTGGTTTCAAGCTGATTTAGGCGACAAAGCTACAAAGGGCTGGGGATTTTCACCCCGCTTTCACACCTGAATCACCAAAACACTGTATATTAATACAGTGAATTCCGGCTTTCTGTCCTGGCAATGCGCCGCCCGCACCCAGGAAGTCGGCTCTTTTACCTACACCCGCGGCGGAACCCATCGCCGCACCATAGGGTCTGAACCGTGAAGAAAGAAGAAAGGATGTGTCCATGGGCGTGATGAATGACCTGCTGACGAACGACCTCTTTCCACAAGCCATGCTGCCTGTCACGCTGCAGGGGCAGACGGACCTCGAGGGCTTTCGCCGTGCCGCACGCGGCCTGCTGGCACAGAACATCCTGCCCGGGCAAGTCATCTGGCATTGCAGCACCACGCCCGTTGAAGGCGTGCCGCCCGCCGGCACGGCGCAGAGCCCCGCACTCAGCGACGCACCCACCGTCGCCGTCCCACCCGAATTTCTCACCCTGTGCCAGGCCGTCATCCTGCACAACAACCCGCAGCGCTTCAGCCTGCTCTACCGCCTGCTGTGGCGCCTGGTGCATGAGCCCGAACTGCGGCACAACCAGCTCGACACCGACATGGCGCTGGCCCGGCAAATGGCCGAAGAGGTGCGCCACGACATGCAGAAAATGAAAGCCCAGCTGCGCTTTCACTCGGTGCAGGACGACACCTTCAAAACCCGCCCGCAAGGCGGCCCGCTGCATGTGGCCTGGTTCGAGCCGGAACACCACATCGTTGAAGCCGTGGCGCCGCTGTTTGCCCGCCGCTTCGCCCACATGCGCTGGGCCATCCTCACGCCCCAATGCAGCGTCGAGTCCGACTACCTGGGCCCGCAGGCTTCCGGCCACGGCCGGCACGCTGCGCCGGTGTTGCCCCAGGAAGAAGTACGACCGGGCCAAAAGCCGGTCGACGCCCCGGCCTCACTGCGCTTTGGCCCCGCCGCCGACAGGCAGACCGCCCCTTCACCCGACGCCAGCGAACAGCGCTGGCTCACGCAATACGAACAGGTCTTTCACCCCGCGCGCCTGCGCCGCCGGATGATGCAGAAAGATTCGCCGCAGCGTTACTACCGAAAAAGCCGAGGCCAGGCCGGCGCCCGCAAGGCACGCACGCCCAAGGCCGCCAACGGCCAGTCACTATCAATTTAATAGCTGCTCGCGCCCGTCCCTGGTCGGCTTTGGCGGCATTTGGCATTCATCCTTGATGCCACACCATACCGCTCACAGGCTATAAACAGAAAGCAACTTCACCTCAGGGCTTGGCAAGAGGCGGCCGCGTTGGCTCATCTGGCTGGGGCAATACCGTGTCGCGGCTGTCGCTGCCAGGCGGCATCACCGGGCGGGTGGTCGAGTCACGCGGATCCGGCGCCGGGGGAGGCGCTTCAGGTTCAGACGCACGGCGTGCCGGGTTGCGGTTCAGCGGATTCCTCAGGGGCACCGTCGGCGTCGTGGCATCGGGTGCCGCAGCCGGCTGTGTGGTTTGCGATGTCTGCGCTACCGCCTGCGGCCCGGCAAAGACCGCCAAGGTCAGTGCAAATACAGCGCCTGGCAGGGTGGAAAAGGGTGGTTGTTTCAACATGAACATGCCTCCTTGAAGGTGGTGCATTAACACCACTCTACGCCTGTCTTTCATGCCCGCCATTGGCCATCACGCCAGGCAACTGTCAGGGCGGGCCTACAGGCGCGGCCCTGCTTTCAAGACCAGGGCGTTGCCGGCTTCGCCACCAGTTCCTTGAAGCCGGTCCGCGCGTCATGCTCACGCGCATACACCCAGCCCTGCAGCGACACCAGCACAATTTCAGCGGTCGTCCGCACAATGCAACCCGGCATCACATGGCCGCCACACATCTCTCCCCGCGCATTGGCCACACTGGCATGCAGGTGCGCACCGTCAGCGCTCAACGTGCCCGACAACGTGATCAACTCCAGCGGCTCCACCAGCACCGTTCCCTGCGGCTCGGCCGCGTAGCGCAGCACGGCGCGAGACAGGCTTCCCACCGCAGAGATGATGCAGGCCGCGCGGGTGTTCTGCTCGGCCTGCAGCTGGGCAAATGCTGCGTCCAGGGCTGTTCGCAGGTCGTCGCCTGGGTTCAGGCGGAGGGTTAGGGTTTGGGGCATGGGTGGAGGGTAGACGATGTTGCTGTTGTTGTTCAAGCGGTGCGCGCTCGTCTTAGTGCTGCTGGCCGGGGGTTGCCCGGCATGCAACTCACTTTTCTTTGCTTCGCCAAAGAAAAGTAAGCAAAAGAAAGGCGACCCTGGTTCCTGCGTCCCTGCGCTTCGCTGCGGGCAACCTGTGGTGCTCGGTCCAGCCGGGGTCAAAAACAACTCGCTTCGCTCAAACAAGTTTTTGCCCTGATCCGTCTGGCCCTGCGCTCCTCGGCGCATCCACAAGGGGGTGGGAGAGGAATACCAAACACCAGAAGAAACAAGGACACGCCATGGCGTGTCCTTGTCGGTATTGGTATTGGTATTGGAGTTGGTATTTGTCTTCAGTCCCCGCTCCCGATTAGCCCTTCTGTCTGCGCCGAGGAGCGCAGGTTCAGGCGGATCAGGGATCGCGATTGTCTGAGCGAAGTGCAACGTAGCGAGTTCGAGCGAGACCCCGCCTGAACCGAGCACCGCAGGTTGCCCGTAGCGCAGCGAAGGGACGCAGACAGCAGGGTCGCCTTTTCTTTTGCTTACTTTTCTTTTGGCGAAGCAAAAGAAAAGTGAGTAGCCGCCGGGCTACCCCCGGCCAGCAACACCCAGCAAAGAGCACGCCTTAAAAATCAACACAACCTCACCCCACCACCAACCTCAAAAAAGTAATCTCCGAAGGCGCCCCAAACCGTTTGGGCGGCCCCCAGTACCCCGTCCCGCGGCTCGTATAAACCCACAGGTTCTGCAGCTTGTGCAAGCCCGCCGTAAACGGCTGCTGAAACCGCACAAACAAATTCCACGGATAAAACTGCCCGCCATGCGTATGGCCCGACAACTGCAGGTCAAACCCCGCCTTGGCCGCGGCCGCCGCACTGCGCGGCTGGTGCGCCAGCAATACGCGCACCGCTTCCACCGGCGCACCACGCAGAGCCGCCTCCGGGTCGCTGCGATGGGCTGGGTCAAAATGCCCGCCGCTGTAGTCCGTCACCCCCGCCAGCACCAGCGGCGTGGCGTCCTGGCCCGCAGCAAGAAGCGGCGGGCGAATCACCACGTGCTGGTTCAGCAGCACCGTCAGGCCCAGGCGGCGCAGCTCGTCAATCCACGCATGCGCGCCCGAGTAGTACTCGTGGTTGCCCGTCACAAAATACGTGCCATGGCGCGACTGCAGCTCCGCCAGCGGCGCGACGTGCGAGGCCAGCTCGCTCACCTTGCCGTCCACCAGGTCGCCGGTAATGGCCACCACATCGGCGTCCAGTGCATTGACCTTGTCGACAATGCGGCGCAAATACGCCTGCTTGATGGTCGGCCCCACATGGATGTCGCTGATCTGTGCCACGGTAAACCCCTGCAGCGCGGCGGGCAGGCCCTTGATGGGCACGTCCACCTTCACCACGGCAGCGGTGCGGCGCGCATTCAAAAAACCCAGCACGGTGATCAGCCCGCCCAGCAGCGGCACCGCCTCGGCCGACACCGTGCGCAGCCACGCCAGCGGCAGCCGGCCGGGCGCCACTGCATCGGCCAGCCACAGCACCAGCAGTGCCACGTCACGCGCCACCGTCAACACCAGCAGCGACGAAAACAGGCCCATGAAAAGCAGGCCCGCCCAGGTCAGCACATCGGCCAACGGCTGTTTGGCCACACGGCCGGCCATCAGCCCCAGCGGCATGACGAAGGCTGACACCAAAAGCACCGCGGCAAACAACCATTGCCCTGCGGGATACGCCCCCAGCCCGGGTAGAAGGCGTGCGCCAATGTAAACATGGAGCAGCGCGGTTACAAGCGCCAGCGGCAGGAAGTTCATGAAATGTCCAGGGTAATGACGGGAAGAATGCCAGGGTAACGAGCCCTGCACATGGGTACGGGCCGCGCGCATTCAATGCCGGGAGCCGCTTTAAAACGGGGCTGCCGCGCCGCGCTAACACCGCCACCAGCGAGCCACAAGCCACGGGCCAGCGTTTCATACGCTCACAAGTGCGACAAAGCGTGCGCGCGAATCAGCCCCTTCGCACGCTACCCTCGGCCATCTTTCTTCGCCCTCATTTTCCGCACCGGTCGCCCGTTGTCCTTAGCCCATGACTGTTGCCATACAGGCCACCACCCCCGCCACCTTCGAAATCAAAAGCGCCAACCTGCCCCTGGTGGCCTTGCTGCTCAAGTCCACCGACCTCGTTGCCCTGGCGCAAGAGCTGCAGGCCCGCTTTGGCGACATTCCCGACTTTTTCGACCAGGACGCGCTGATGATCGACCTCTCGCCCCTGCAGTCCGCCGCCGTGCGCAGCGGCCGCGCGGTGGGCGACATCGACTTCCCCGCCCTCATCACCCTGCTGGGCAGCTACCAGCTGGTACCGCTTTCCGTGAAAGGCGGCAACCCTGCGCAAATGGCGGCCGCCCTGCAGGCCGGGCTGCTGCCCGTGCCCGACGCCCACCTGCTGCCTGACCGCCCCGCTGCGGCAGTACCGGCGCAGCAGCAACAGCCGGCACCGCCCGTGGTGGTGGCCGCGCCCGCCGCCGCCGCCCCGCTGGGCGCCCTGGTAGTCGACAAACCCCTGCGCTCGGGCCAGCAGGTGTATGCACGCGGCCGCGACCTGGTGGTGCTGGCCATGGTCAACGCCGGCGCAGAAGTCATTGCCGACGGCCACATCCACGTGTATGCACCACTGCGCGGCAAGGCCATGGCCGGCGCGCGCGGCAACACCGAGGCACGCATTTTTTCGCTGGCACTGGAAGCCGAGCTGATTTCGATTGCCGGCGTGTACCGCACCGCAGAGCACCCGTTGCCCGAAGGCCTGGCAGGCCAGCCCACGCAGGTGCGGCTGGTCCCCCCAGAAGAAGGCCAGGAAGGCGACAGGCTCGTCATGAATGTGCTGGCCGCATAGACATGGCCCCCACGCTTTTCACTTCGCCTTCGGCTCCGTGTAATGCGCTGCCCCCCTCGGGGGCGCTGCGCCTGCGGCCCGGCAAAGCCGGTTCCGCGGCCCCGGCTGAAATATCTATCGCTTTCAAAAGGACTTTTATCTGATGGCAAAAATCATTGTGGTCACCTCCGGCAAGGGCGGCGTGGGCAAAACCACCACCAGTGCCAGCTTTGCAACCGGCCTCGCCTTGCGCGGGCACAAAACCGCGGTCATCGACTTCGACGTCGGCCTGCGCAACCTCGACCTCATCATGGGTTGCGAGCGCCGCGTGGTGTACGACCTCATCAATGTCATCCAGGGTGAAGCCACGCTCAACCAGGCGCTCATCAAAGACAAGCAGTGCCACAACCTCTTTGTGCTGGCCGCCTCGCAAACGCGCGACAAGGACGCGCTGACAAAAGCCGGCGTGGAGAAAGTGCTGAAAGACCTGGGCGAGATGGACTTCGAGTACATCGTCTGCGACTCCCCCGCCGGCATTGAAACCGGCGCGCTCATGGCCATGCACTTTGCCGATGAAGCGCTCATCGTCACCAACCCCGAGGTCTCTTCGGTGCGCGACTCCGACCGCATCCTTGGCATGCTTTCAAGCAAGACCAAACGCGCCATCGACGGCGGTGACGCCATCAAGGAACACCTGCTCATCACGCGCTACAACCCCGGCCGCGTCGACCAGGGCCAGATGCTGTCGCTCGAAGACATCCAGGACATCCTGCGCATCAAGCTCATCGGCGTGATCCCCGAATCCGAATCCGTGCTGCAGGCCTCCAACCAGGGCGTGCCGGCCGTGCACATGAACGGCAGCGATGTGTCGGAAGCCTACAAGGACGTGGTCGACCGTTTCCTCGGCGACAAGGACAAGCCCATGCGCTTCATCGACGCGCAAAAACCCGGCCTCTTCAAGCGCTGGTTCGGGGGGAAATAAAACGATGGCGTCCTTCCTGTCCTTTTTTCTCGGCGAAAAGAAAAAAACTGCCAACGTCGCCAAGGAGCGGCTGCAGATCATCCTGGCGCACGAGCGCACGGGGCGCGGCCACGAGCCCGACTACCTGCCCGCGCTGCAGCGCGACCTCATCGCCGTGATCGCCAAGTACATCCGCATCGACCCCCACGACATCAAGCTGCACCTGGAGCGGCAGGACAACCTGGACGTGCTGGAAGTGAAGATCGAGCTGCCCGACAAGAAGGAAAAATCCGGCGCCTCAGCCGCCGCAGCCCGTAAATAGAGCACGCCAGAAAACCCGCGGCGCCTGCCCCGCAATTGACAAAAGGCAAGCCCGCCAACACAACTCAGGGCTATCATCATTTGATGTTGATCGAGACCTTTGGTGCTGCGCGCGACATGGCACGCCTGGCGGAAATTGCCGGTGTGCTGATTCGCCACGGCTTTGGCGACAGCGTGCGGCGGCTCGGCCTGGCCGACAAGCTCGAGCGCGCCGGCCATGCGCTGAACTGGGGCCACGTGGCCGACCTCGCCCGCATCAACCCGCCCGAACAGGTGCGCCTGGCGCTGGAAGAACTTGGCCCCACCTTCGTCAAGCTCGGGCAGGTGCTTGCCGGCCGTGCCGACCTGTTCGGCCCCGAATGGATCACCGAGTTCGAGAAACTCCACAGCCATGTTCCGCCCGTGCCGCTAGCGCTGTTGCTGCCGCAGCTGCGCGAAGACCTGGGTGGCGAGCCCAAGGCCGTCTTTGCCCGCTTTGACACCACGCCGCTGGCCGCCGCCTCGATTGCGCAGGTGCACCGTGCGCAGCTGCATGACGGCACTGAAGTCATCGTCAAGATCCGCCGCCCCGGCATCACCGAAGTCATCGACGCCGACCTGCGCCTGATGGACCGGCTGGCCTCGCTGGCCGAAGCCGAGCTGTCCGCGCTCAAGCCCTACCACCCGCGGCAGATCGTGCGCGAGCTCGCCAAATCGCTGCGCCGCGAGCTCGATTTAGCCGCCGAATGCCGCCATGCCGAGCGCATCGCCCTCAACATGGCATCGCTGCCCTACATCGTGATCCCGCGCGTGCACTGGGCCCACACCGGCCTGCGCATCAACGTGCAGGACCTGGTCGACGGCGTGCCCGGCAGCGCGCTGGACCAGCTCACACCCGAAGCCGGCTTTGACCGCAGTGAACTTGCCCGCCGCGGCGCCCACGCCGTGCTGAAGATGATTGTGGAAGACGGCCTTTTCCACGCAGACCCGCACCCCGGCAACGTGTTTTACCTGCCCGGCAACGGCATCGCCTTCATTGATTTCGGCATGATCGGCCACCTGACCGAGCGGCGGCGCGAAGAGCTGCTGCAGTTGCTGCTGGGCCTGGTCGAACGCCAGCCGCAAGCCGTGGCCGACGTACTGCTCGACTGGACGAGCGACGAGCACGGCACCAACCTCTCACAGCTCGAGGCCGAGATTGAAGCCTTTGTCGACCAGTACCACAGCACGCCGCTGGCGCAGCTCAGCCTGGGGCAAATGCTGTCCGACGTCACCGCCATCCTGCGCGACCACCACCTCGGCCTGCCGCCCGACCTGGCGCTGCTGATCAAGGCTTTTATCTCGCTCGAAGGCATGGGCCGCGGGCTGGACCCGGGCTTTCACATGGCCACCGAAGCCACGCCGCTGCTGCAGCAGATGGTGCGCGCGCGTTACGAGCCCGCGGCACTTGCCAGCCGCGGCTGGCAAACGCTGAGCCGCGCGATGGCGCTGGCCGGCCAGCTGCCGCACGACTTGACGCGCCTGCTGCGCAACGCGCGCCGCGGCCGCGTGCAGGTGGGTATTGAGCTGGCCCACCTCAAACGCGTGGGCGACCAGCTCGACCGCGCCGCCAACCGGCTGGCCATGGCCCTGGTGATTTCGGCGCTCATCATCGGCTCGTCCATCGTCATGACCGTCAAGGGCGGCCCCACGCTGTTTGGTTTGCCGGCGTTCGGGTTCGTGGGTTTTATGGGCGCCATGGCCGGCGGCCTGTGGCTGGTGCGGGCCATCTGGCGCAGCAGCCGCGGCCGCAACAGCGACGACGAGAACTGAGCAGCGCTATCTTTTCAGGAGCTGCTTGCGCCCGTTGTTAAAGGATTTCAGGCCTTTTTTACTCAAGAAAATGCGCCTTGCCGCCCGCGGGGAAGCTACAGCTTGAGCTGCGCCGGCAGGTACTTCGCCATCAAATCGTCGTAATACGGTTTGAGCTCGGCCAGCACCGGCGGCCTGTCGTTCTTGGAATAGAGGTCGTAGGGGTTGAACTTCTGCACCCACTCCATATGCGCCGCGTCCTGCGCATCCGCCAGGTGCCCGTACTGACCCTCGCGGTGCCAGGCGTAGAACGAGTGGTAGCGAATCATGTACAGCGCCGGCATCGGCAGGTGCGCTTTCAACAGCTGGTACAGGTATTCGTCATGCCCCCAGGACATGTGCACCGCGTCCAGCCCGCAGTTGGGGGCATACACACCGTACTCGCTGTTGTAGCGCGCATCCCTGCTGTCGGGGTTCAGGTCAAAGTATTCGGGGTAGACGATGCGGTCTGAAAATTTGCAGCCCACCGGAAAGGTGTCGCCCACCACGGCCCACTGCGGCTCGCCGAACAGGCACAGCACCTTGCCCAGGTCGTGGATAAAACCCGTCAGCACAAACCAGTCGGGGTGGCCGTCGGCGCGAATCGCCTCGGCGGTTTGCAGCAGGTGGCTGATCTGCGGCAGCTCGATGTCCGGGTCCGACTCATCGACCAGCGTGTTGAGGAACTCCAGCGCGGCCCAGGGCGTCATCTCGCGCTGCGAAAACGCCAGCCACTCGGCTTTCTTGCGCTGCACAAAATCGTAGGTCTGGTTCTGGTGGTTGTTGCGGTAGAACGTGCGCACCCGGTCCAGGCCGGGCTGTGCGTAGTCGCGGTAGGCCGCGCGGTCAGGTTCACTGGCCAGCAAGGGGGTTGCCGGGGCGTTGGGGGTGGTTTGCGGCATGACGGCGTTCATCGTGCCATTGTAGGAAGCCCTGCCCCTGCGTGCAAACCCGGCTGTCGCCGCGGTTTGCCGGGGTTATATTGGGCCCGGCCTCGATCCCCCGCCAGCCACCGCCCGAAAGGCTTTATGCGCCGCAGACATTTCCAGCACCTTGTGGCCACTGGCCTTCTTTTCGCGTCAGCCTTGCTGGCCAGCGCCGTCCACGCGCAAGACGCCAACCCCAAGATCGGCGTGCTCATGCTGCACGGCAAAAACCCGGGCAGCAACAACGACCCCAACATGAGCCGCATCAAGCCCGTGCTGGAAGGTGCGGGCATGCTGGTGCTTTACCCCGACATGCCCTGGTCGCGCGGCCGCTATCTGGACGGCAACTGGGACAAGGCCATGGCCGAAATGGCCGGGCACGTCAAAACCCTGCGCAGCCAGGGCGCCACGAAAATCGTCATTGCCGGCCACAGCATGGGCGTGCCCGCCGCCATGGGCTTTGCCGCGCGCGGCGGCGACGTACAGGCGCTGGTGCTGCTGGCGCCCGGCCACGTGCCGGCGCGCTACTACGCATCGATGCAAAACAAGATCGTGCGCGAAAGCGTCGACGAAGCCCGCGCACTGGTTGCCGCCGGCAAGGGCGATTCGCGTGAACGCTTTTCCGACATCAACCAGGGCAAGCAGCTGAACGTGACGGCCACTGCGAAAGACTACCTCAGCTACTTCGACCCCGAGTCCGACGCCGACATGGGCGTCACCGCCCCGCGCATTCCCGCGGCCACGCCGGTGCTGACGGTGGTGGGCGACGAAGACGGCATCAGCAAATACGCCCGGCCCTACTTCGTCGACAAGCTGCCCGCCAACCCCAAAAGCCAGTACCTCGAGGTCAAGGCCAACCACCTCACCACCCCCATCGTGGCCAGCGAGGCGATGGTGCAGTGGATCAAAACCGCGACGGCACCATGAAGCACCGGCATGCCAGCAGCGCCCACCGCCAACGCTATTATTTTGATAGCTGCTCGCACACGGCCTGATTGGGTTTCAGTCCTGTTTTCTTTAAACAAATCCCGGAACGTCCTCACTGGAACCCCACCATGACACCGCATTCCTCCGCACGGCGCCTATGGCTGCGCTACGCATTGCCGGCCTTCCTGTTGCTGAGCATGACTATGGCCGGCAACGCCCAGGCGCAAGGTGCGCCCCGGGTGGTCGACATTCCCACCCGACCCGGCGTCACCCAGCGCTTTGTCTACATCGCGCCCACCGCCCCAAACGCCACGCCCAAGGCCTCCGTCATCCTGCTGGCCGGCGGCCATGGCGGGCTGCAGGTTAACGACAGCGGCGGCTACGGTTGGGGCGGCGGCAACTTCGTCGTGCGCACGCGCCAGCAGTTTGCCGACGCCGGTTTTGCGGTGGCGGTGATTGACGCGCCGTCAGACAAACAGTCGCCGCCGTTTCTGTCGGGCAACCGGCAAAAGCCCGAACACACCGCCGACGTGCTGGCCGTCATCGCCTGGCTCAAACAGCAGTCGCCGGTGCCCGTGTGGCTGGTAGGCACCAGCCGCGGCACCCAGTCAGCCGGCTACATCGCCACCGAGGCAGCGCCGGCGCAGGGCGGCCCCGACGGCATCGTGCTCACGTCCACCATCCTGACCGACCCCAACGGCCGCGCCGTGCCCAAAATGCCGATGGAGAAACTGACGATTCCGGTGCTGGTGGTGCACCACGAACAAGACGGCTGCAAACTCTGCGCCTTCAGTGACATGCCGCAGCTGATGGAAAAACTGGCCAAGACGCCGAAGGCCGAGCTGCTGACCTTCACCGGCGGCCAAAGCCGGGGCGACCCCTGTGAGGCCATGGCGTACCACGGCTATAACGGCATCGAGGCCGAGGTGGTCGGCAAGATCAGCCGCTGGATGGCCGCGGCCAAGCCCTAGCGCGCTACGACCGCCCGGGCCGCGCTCAAGCCTGTTCGGGCTTGTCCAGCAGCTTGTCGTTCGGGCTGTTGCCCGCGGCGGTGTGGTTGAGTGACAAGCTCACGCCCGCCCGCTTCTGCACGGTGTCTACCGCATCCGGGTCAGGCGCCACGCTCCAGGCCATGGCGGTGGTCAGCACCACCAGCGAAGGAATGGCCCGCAAATAGCGCGGGTGAAACAGGAAGTCGGCGATCTTTTTCATGGCGGCCTTTCTTGGCGATGTCTGCAGGTGGTTGCCCCGCAGAAAAAAAACAAGCGTTCATCCTGCGCCGCCAAACTTAGAACCATGCGTCTGCCACGTTGCGGTTTGTAAGGAAATGCCTCAGCGGCAGGTAAAGACGCGCACGGCGCCGGTGCCGAGAGTGCCAGGCGCTATGGTATTGATAGCTGCTCGCGCACGTTCTACCTGGGCTGCAGCCACTTTTCGTGATGAAAATGGCCGTTATTTCATTCCAGAAACCGGTTCACGCACGCCATCACCCCTTCGGCCTGGTCCTTGTGCGCCTCATGGCCGGCAAACGGAATGTTCAGCAACTTCGCGCCGGGCACCTGCTCCGCCAGCTCAAACACACTGACACGCGACACCAGGTGGTCTTCATCACCGCGAATCGTCAACAACGGGCAACGGATCTGCCTGACGCACTCGCCCGGGTAACCGCTGGGGCCGTCGTCCAGCCACATCGGCACGACGGCGTCGATCAGCGCCGCAAAGTCGGGCTGCGGGTTGACCGCGTTGTACAGCGCCACCGACTCGGGGAATTTCTGGGCCCAGCTTTGCGCCGTAACGCCGCCCAGCAGCTTGCGCACCGGGTCGTCGGCCTTGAGCATTTTGTCGGTGCCAATGGCCACCAGTTTGTCGATCGGCGACGCAGTCTGCGCGGCCATGCGCAGCGCCGTGATGCCGCCATCGCTGAAACCCACCACGCTGCAGCGCTCAATGCCCAGATGCTGCAGCACAGCAGCCGCGTCTAGCGCCAGCCGCTGGTAAGTCACGCCCGCCGTGCCCAGGGTTGACTTGCCGTGGCCCCGGCTGTCGATGCCGATCACCCGGAAGCGTTTCTGCAGCAGCGGCAAGACAGTGTTGAAGTCCTTCATCGTGCCCAGCCCGCCGTGCAAAAACAGCAGCGGCGGGTCGGCGCTATCACCGTGAACCTCAAAGTAAATCTTCGCGCTGTCCAGCGTCAGGTGGTCGCCGCTGCGGTGGTCAAACTGGCCGGCCTTCACCCCCGCCGCGCGGCTGAACGTGCCGGCAGCCACGTCAACGCCCCGTGCTGCCGCGGCGCGACTGCAGCTGGTTGCTGCCGCCCACATGCGACTCCCGGTCGCTGCGGCTGTTGGCCGTGCGCTGGCCTTCGTTCTTTTGCGTGGGCTTTTGCTCACCCATCTGGTTGAAGTCGTTTTCCACCTTGCCGCCGTGGCCCGATGCTTTGGGTGTGCCGTCTTGCTCCATCGCGTCGCCGGCCTGGTTGCGTGCGTCCTCCGGTGCAAGTTGTTTGCTCTGCTTGTTTTTGGCGTTCTGTTTGTTCGGCATGGTGTGTCTCCAGATAAGGGGGTTGAACAAGGGCCAGCGTGCAAACAATGAATGCAACACCAACCCGCGTAACAACCATTCTGAAAACCCAGAATGCCCACCCATGTCAGACAGCGCCCCGTACCCAAGCGCGACAAGGCGAAGGGAAAGCAGCCCGGCTTGCTATGAATTAAATAGCTGCTCGCGCACGTTCTGCCTGGTCAAATAGCCCATTTGGCTTAAAGCCAGCGTTACATCAACCTGCAGATGTATCCGAAAACTGTGCCTCAATCTTGTGCCCATCCAGGTCCCGCACAAAACAGCCGTAATACTGCGGCCCATACATAGGCCGAGGGCCCGGTGCGCCGTCACCCTGCCCACCCAGCTCCAGCGCCTTGGCATAAAACGCATCCACCTGCGCTTTCGACAGAGCCAAGAAGCCAAAGTGCGAGCCGTTGCCCACGTGCGCCTTGCCTCCGTCGTGCGGCACACCCACCCAGAACTCCGGATACGCCCGCCCGAAAGCGATGGCCCCAGGGTGCTCCATGATCACCTTGATCTCCATCGCACCCAACACAGCGGTATAGAACGCCTTGGCACGCTCGAAGTCGTTGGTGCCGATGGAGACGTGGGACATGATGCTTTCGGGGAGGGATGGGGTGTTGGGCACGGTCGTTCTCGACGGTTTTGAAGATGAAGACAGCTTAGCCAGCCAGCGGCCGGATGGCAATTAAGACTCTACGAAAAACTGGCTCTGTAAGAAACTGGATCTAACAAACAATGACCATCCAATGCGCCAGGAAGGTCAAACAATCTGGGCGCTTTGCGAAACTCAAATAACCGATAGAGATGAAATTGGCTTTGCACTGTCTTAGACAGCGCCAGCTCCCCATGTGAGACAAAGAACGGAGTTTCTCGACCGAAAGTAGTGGTCTTCACTTCAATAAAGCGTTCTTTCCCTCCACCGTCAAAAGAGAGCACGTCATACCCAAGTCCATCCCCTTTGGACTTCGACACATGTTCGACACGCTCAGCCAATTTTTTCTCACCTAGTTGCACGAGCCTCCAGTGCTCGAACTGGAGTACAAATTCTTCGCCAGCAAATCCCAAGGATTGATTAAGCGCTTCTCGCTCTAAATAGTCGCGCTTCACCGCATGAAACGCAGGGGGCGTCCTTTCTCTCACCTCATTCTTTTTAACGGGTGCCTCGGTCTTCACGTTGGAAAAATCCGATAGGGTTGGGGTGACCGCCAATTGCTGCACAGTTATAAGTGCGGCTTGATCCAGAACAGGATGCTGCTTGACTTGGGCAATCAGGACTTCGGCCAAGAGCTCTTGATAATTTGACCGGGGTTGATAGCCCCGAAGATTAGGGAATCCCAAATCAATCATGGCTGCACTGATATTGCAATGCTTAAACTCAATGGAACCCTCCGACCTATCCTGCAGCTTGAGCTGCAAATGCCTCCTATGCTCTGCTTTATTAAATCGTTGCCCCAAAAGCTCGAGGATGAGCATTTTCAAATAGTCGGCGACGATTGCTTCTACTTCTTCGCGAGTCCAGTCCATCGGTCTCGTCCTTTATGAATTCTCGAACAATAAGCCGTTGACGTGGGACAGGCAATAACACTTTAGGTATCAGCACATTTCGTAAGAAGGGCTATACGCACGAGTCATCAATCCAATCATCCAATCAAGACCATCTCTGGGGCAGCCTTAACCACTGAATGATTTGTTCTGCAACCAACGAAACTTCTTTTTCGCTCGATAGCTCACATTCCCAGATAACTTTTACGCGATAACCTAATTTTCTAATGCGCCGAATATTTAATGTATCTCGCAACTGATTACCAACCAATTTAGGAACCCAGTAGTCCAAATTAGTATGCGGTAGGTGTCCATCTGCACAGTCGTGCCCGTGCCAGAAGCATCCTCGCACTTCCACGACGGCCAAATATTTGGGAAACAAAAGGTCCGGCGATCCAGGTAGCTCCTTCGCATTAAGCCGGAAACGAATACCCCTTTTATGCAACGCCCTACGTACCGCCATTTCGGGCTTAGTATTCGCAGATTTAATTGCTCGCATATTTCGAGAGCGCGTCTCCACAATACTTAATTCATCAGCCGACATTTCGTTGCTTAAGCCTTTGCCTCATTTGCTTTAGATGATTTTCTGCAAATGTCCGATACTCTCCCGCGCCGAAGTTTGCTTGTCGCATCAGCTCCACAGCGCCTTCAACAATTTTTTGCCTTAACGCGTCATCTTCATCAAGATACGTATCGAGATCAAATATCTCCCCCACAGCGCCAACGACCTGGATAGCGTATCGCTCTTCCGCTTGTGGAACTCGTATCGGATTCAGAGTAGATAAGCCGACGCGATCCGTGCTGGGCTTTGCAATCGGGCGGCATAGAAATGCATACGAGCACATATCAACATCTGAATCGGCTTTCACTGCATACGAGCAGCTCTCAAGCATCGTTAAAGACCATGAAGGCGAGCCCTCGAATAGCAGCTTAAGCATCCACTTGCCCAAGGCAGTCGAGAACGCATGAAGAATGCAATTTCGGAGGGGGCTGGGATTTTTACCTGCTTGTGCCGCCTCAATATGAGTACGTGTAATGCCAAAGGTCTCTTCCAGCTTTTCCGCAAAAGCCGGATGCCGGCGAATGTTGTCGGCCAGTGCTCCCAACAGCATCTTAAAAGCTACATGATCAATCCTTTCCTCATCGACTCTTGTTGTGATGAATAGAAGGAACGGCTCAATTCGCGTTCTGCGCTGGTGCTCGATCAATGCATGCACTGCGTTGTAGTAGTTTGCCTGGATCCGATTCGGCAGTTCCTCAGCAATGCAATTGCATAGATCTAAATTAATTACATCAAGGCTGCCAAACTCGATCAGCCGCTGCTTCGCCACAGATCCGTCGATTGCTAATTGCTCAAGCTTGTCAGCTACGACCGYGGACCGCTCATGAACCCACTGCCTTTGGCGCAGCTCCGCAATGGCTAGGTTAAGCGCAGTCACGTCGTCACCATTCTCTAGAACCGGGTCATTAAAACCAATGAAGCACAAGTGCATCTGCTCACGTGCACATAACTCGTACACAGAACGAACATCTAGGAGTTCCGTTCCCGGCAAACTCAGATATCTGAGGTCCCTGCGATTAGCGCCCTTGAGCTCAGTGAGCAACGTACCAATCTGCTCGTTCCATTGGTAGAGCCGAATCCAATGTTTTCTCGGTTTGTGCCAAGGTTTGAATCTAATTTTCCGAGGGACAAGGTTTTCAGTCGGGGCGGTCGGAATGTCGAAAAAATCGCTTCCATCGGCTCCGCCACTCATTCAATATCTCCACTGTCCACGATCCGGGCTATTGCTCGAAGCAATGCGCTTTGTCGTTCACGGGACATTCCATCTAGAAGGCCATAGGCAACCAGTATTTGCGCGATTCCCGAGATCTTTTCTTCTAAGCTTTTTTTCTGAAGCACGCTTTTAACGGTCTTCCTTTTCTTCGCCTCAATGGCAGCAAATACGACATTTCGATCAACAACTAATTCTGAACTTGTAGCTCTCGGCGTCTCGCTACCGCTGGAAAATACGACTGTGGGCGGCTCCTCTAGCTCGTCTGTGGCTTCCTGCCATTCTTCTAAGACGACGGTATGTATCTCCGAAATACTTGCCTCGCCTTTCTTCTCCAATTTCGTTTGTCGTATGTTTGTAGCGAGTTTTTTATGTTGATTCGTAAGCTGACGGAGTGCCTCATGAACCCATCTCTGAATGAAAAGATAATGAGGGTGTGCGTAATTGAACGACTCCCTGTCGATATTAAGAGCAGCGTCCAACCCCTGAATCACATATACCTCAGCAATGATCTGACGCAATCGCGTCTGCTCCGAAACCTGATACTTCATAAAGGTTTCATCAAATAGCGTTCCGCTCGCCCCATTTATTCGAATCAGTACTCCGTTATGGTCTTTCGGCGCAATCTTCGGTGCCCAATAAAAATACGCTTCAAAACTCAAACTCCCTCCCCTGAACTTATCAGGAATGCGGGATAAGTCTGGACTGCATTGCCCAACAAAGAGCAAGCGATCCTTAAGTGCGTGACTCGTTTCAGGCAGGCCACTAAGGTCGATTGGTCGAAAGATTTCGACGCCATCAACAATGACACGGAATGGCGTAAGAGATCTTTTGCTAACTTCGAGTCCGAGCTTCTCTGCGATGTTCTCTCCGACCGCTAAGCTCTCCTCGACCGCCTGGCCTCTTTTTTGATTTGAAAGGCGAAAAACTCGAACGTCCTCTGGTCGGGCCTGATCCAACGGATGGGCGCCAGAATATTCCAAAGGCATGGCCAGCCCGAGCGACCACAACATCTGAAGATAGTTGTCGAGTGTGTCCGCGAGATCTGGCGTTGTCCGGTCACTCGTCTGCGCCATAACCTCGCGGACGAGTATTCGAAACCGCTTATCTACTGCGTCGGTCTCGCTCCACGGAAGGTTTGCGGTGCGAGTAATTCGATCTCCTAATACTGGGTCGACTTCACCGATATGAAACACTGGGGGCCGAGAGGTTTGTGTTGCGACCTTGACGTCAATTGGATGCTCCAATGAATCCCAACGATCTTTGCTTCGGAGTAACTCCTTCGCTTGCATTTTCAGATCCATTAGGACTATATCTGTGCCATGCGCATCCAGATCATCTGCTGGAACACTCCAAACAGTAACTGTTCCAGCTTCGAATGTCTTATCTCCGCCATCTCTTTTTGCCAAGTCATCTTCGGTGTAAGTAGTTAGAAGAACATCGGCCACACGTCGAAACTTCTCTCCTCTGACTTTGGAAATGATTTGGAAATGAGGGGTCAGTTGGGAAATCGAAAACAGTCCCACACCTATTTTTCCGATGAGTCGACGCCCTCCAGGACTAAGATTTGCATCAGAAGAACTAGTAACATTTAGCGCAGCACCTCGCTTAGTTCGCTTAGAACTGCCCCCTATATGGTGCAAGATGTGTGCGAGAGTTTCCTTGGCAAGCCCTTGACCGTTATCTCTTACTCTGATTGTGTTAAATCTCGGGGCATCTGTTTCGATGATGACTTCGGTGGCATCTGCATCGTACGCATTCGCTAACAGTTCTCTAATCGCAGAGCCGGGTTGACGATAGATTCCATCGGTGATTCGCGCAATGACTCGATCATCTGTGCGGATACTCGTTTTGGAATGCCCATCGGTTCCTTCTTTTTCTTGAATATCAAGGAGCAACTGCTCCGTATCAACAAGAATTTTTGGCTCTTCCATTTGCGCCCCTTTACTTGAGATATTTCAAAATCTGCTCTGCAACTGACTTTGCAAGTGGTGGTGGAACTGCATTTGAAACTTGCTGGACTTGTGCGCTCAATGTACCTTTAAGAACAAACTCCGCCGGAAATCCCTGAAGCAACATAGCTTCGAAAACGCTAAGGCGCCTATGCCCATTGGGATGGACATGAATTTCTCTATGTCCATAAGCCACCGTTCTACTTGGTAAATCCCACTCAAGCCTACGAAACGACCGCCCGCTTCCTGTCGCTGGTTGCGTAAATTTCGGCGACTTTGGATTCATCGTCCAATGATTAGGATGTCTGGCAAACTTAGAGGCATCTGCATTCCGGAGAAAAAACGTCGGTTCCGGAAAACCCTCAATTGTTTCTCGTACAGTTTTCTTCTCTTTATGAGCCTCGCTTTGAATTTGCAGAGGTAAAACAAACTTGTCTTTATGCAAACCAACTATTAGCACGCGGTTCCTATGCTGCGGCACCCCAAAATCTGCAGCATCTACGTTCTGAATAGAAACATGAAACTTCTTCGAAAGCTTCCGTTTTAGTAGCGACAAGCGATTTTTATTACGAGGACTTAGAAGTCCCGGGACGTTTTCAAAAACAAAGAAATCAATGGGATAACTGCTTTCGAGTGCATCAAGCAATCGAAGGTACGTGGACATCAACGAATTTCTCGGATCATCTGGGCCTGCGTTGCTATTCGCCCTCGACACACCCTGGCAAGGAGGACCTCCTATTAAACCAACTGGTTTTACTCCATTTGCGATTACCGAATCGCTCACCATCGTCAGAAACTTTTTGGTCTGCAGCTTCAAAAGATCGACTGAACTCGCTGGACTACCCGGAAAATTTTGATTAAAGGATTGAACGGACGGTCCATCGTTATCAAGGGCCAGAATGCTCCGAAAACCAGCTTCGTGGAAACCTCTGTCAAGCCCGCCCGCACCACAAAATAAACTAATTACCGCTCGATCTGGGGTACCTGTGGTTGAACCTGGCATCTGACTCAAGTTCTTTTTTTCCATATCACTCATCAATCTGTCGCCGTAAGTGTATTGGCCCACATACAACATAGTTCGCCAGAGAAGCCAGCAATTTCTAGAAAGCTCATCTGGGGCCTCTTAACAAAYCAAATCATCTCCACTCCCAAAAATATACAAATGACTCCCCCGCCTTTTGAGTTTGATCATTAGCGAGTTGCTCCGTGGTCCACTTTGGTGGTTCAGAAGGAAAGCGCGCCTCCACGCACCCAGGCATGGTAATCGATGGCCCCTGCAGGTCACAAGCTAATGCAAATCCCAAGCGCCATCCTTCAGGGCTCAGCGTACTTCGACATCAGCGCCGACACAGCCGGCTTGGCACAACGCTGCAACGCCAATAACAAAGCATGATCGGGCTGAGTCACGCGGTGGCGGCTGCGCAGGTCGTCCTGAATCCGGCCCAACAAGGACGCCGCCATCTCCGCATCAGCCATAGCCCTGTGAGCCCGGCCAGCTTTGGGCAGGCGGTGGTAGTCGATCAGTACGCCGAGCTTGTGGCTGGGTGCATGGGGATAAAGCCTTCTGGYGACCAGCATGGTGCAGGCAAAGGGCTGAGTGGCCTTCTCGCCCGCGCGGTTGAGTTCAGCTTCCCAAAACCTGCGGTCAAACGAGGCGTTATGCGCCACCATAGGCGCGTTGCCGACAAAGCGGTTGGCTTCGGCCATGACTTTCTCGGCTGCGGGCGCGGCGGCGATCATCGCGTTGCTGATGCCCGTCAGGCTTTCGATGAAGGACGGGATGTAGCGCCCTGCGTTCATGAGGCTTTGAAACCGGTCCACCACCTGGCCGTGTTCGACCAGCACGATGGCCACTTCGGTCGCGCGGTCGCCCATCGCGGGCGACAGGCCTGTGGTTTCAAAGTCGATGACGGCGATGCGGCTCATGGCTCAGGTAATGTGATTACCAAAATAAAAACACCATGAAATGGACCTGCAGAGGTTCAAATTTCATGGTGTTGATCAATGTCCGGTTAGTCAATGCATTGACCCGGACCGGGCGGCTTGCTCACTTGTAGAACGACTCAACCTTGCCTTTGAGTTTGATCATCAGCGGGTTGCCCTTGCGGTCGACCTTGTTGCCCACGGGCACCTTGATCCAGCCTTCGCTGATGCAGTACTCGGCAACGTCGTTGCGCTCTTTGTCGTTGAAGCGGATGCCGATGTCGTGCTCAAAGATCGCTCTGACGAAGTGCGGGCTGCGCTCGTCGGTAGAGAGGTGGTCGGGCAGCGCTGGGCGCTCTGCTGTTTTGATTTCTTCAGTCATGGTGTCAAGTAAGAACTGGGTGGTCGCTTAGACGTCGATGTTGGCGGCGCGCAGGGCGTTCTGTTCAATGAACTCACGGCGTGGCTCCACTTCGTCGCCCATCAGCATGGTGAAGACGTGATCGGCTTCGATGGCGTCGTCGATCTGTACGCGCAGCAGGCGGCGCACGGTTGGGTCCATGGTGGTTTCCCACAGCTGGGCGGGGTTCATCTCGCCCAGGCCTTTGTAACGCTGGCGCGCGGTGGCGTTTTCAGCCTGGCCAATCAACCAGGCCATGGCCTGGCGGAAGTCGCCGATCTTTTCTTCCTTCTGGCGTTCGCCTTCACCGCGCATGACTTTCGCGCCTTCGCTGATCAAGCCGCGGAAGGTGGCGGCTGCATCGGCCAGGGTGGAATAGTCGGCGCCGTGCACAAAGTCTTGTGTCAGCACGCTGCTCTTGACGTTGCCGTGGTGGCGCCTGCTGATGCGCAAAATGGGTTTGTCGGTGCGGGTGTCAAACTCGCCGGCCACTTCGGCGGGGGCGCCGGTGGTGTTGAGCTCGCGCAGCTTGGCCTGCAACGTCACGGCCGACACTTCGGCGTCGGCCACGGTATCCAGGTTCAGGCTTACGCCGTCGGCAATGGCGCGCAAGGCTTCTGCGTCCATGAAGCCGCGCAGGCGGGCAATCACGGATTCAGCCAGCTGGTGCTTGCGGGCCAGTTCGGCCAACGTCTCACCCGTCAATACCGTACTGCCTTCAGCGCCGGTTTGCACAGACGCGTCTTTGAGCGCAATGCGCAGCAGGAAGCCGTCTAGCGCTGCGGTGTCTTTGAGGTACTGCTCTTCCTTGCCGGCCTTGACCTTGTACAGCGGTGGCTGTGCAATGTAGATGTGGCCGCGCTCCACAAGCTCGGGCATCTGGCGGTAGAAGAAGGTGAGCAGCAGCGTGCGGATGTGGGCGCCGTCAACGTCGGCGTCGGTCATGATGATGATGCGGTGGTAGCGCAGCTTGGCGACGTTGAAGTCGTCGGTGCCTGGCGTGCCGCCAATGCCGCCGGCCTTGCCGATGCCGGTGCCGAGCGCGGTGATCAGCGTCAAAATTTCATTGCTGGTCAAAAGCTTTTCGTAGCGGGCTTTTTCGACGTTCAGGATCTTGCCGCGCAGGGGCAGGATGGCCTGGAACTTACGGTCGCGGCCCTGTTTGGCAGAACCGCCGGCGGAGTCACCCTCGACCAGGTAGATCTCGCACATGGCGGGGTCTTTTTCCTGGCAATCGGCGAGCTTGCCGGGTAGGCCCATACCGTCGAGCACGCCTTTGCGGCGTGTCATGTCGCGTGCCTTGCGAGCGGCTTCACGGGCGCGGGCGGCTTCAATGATCTTGCCGACGATGATTTTTGCGTCGTTCGGGCGCTCTTGCAAATAGTCGTGCAGCAGGCGGCTCACGATGTCTTCCACCGGGCCACGCACTTCGCTGGAAACCAGTTTGTCTTTGGTCTGGCTGCTGAATTTTGGCTCAGGCACCTTCACGCTCAACACACAGCACAGGCCTTCGCGCATGTCGTCGCCGGTGACTTCAACTTTCGCTTTCTTGGCCAGCTCGCTGTCGTCGATGTATTTGTTGATGACGCGGGTCATGGCGGCGCGCAGGCCCGTCAGGTGGGTACCGCCGTCGCGCTGGGGAATGTTGTTAGTGAAGCAGAGCACCTGTTCGCTATAACCGCTGTTCCATTGCATAGCAACTTCAACACCAATGTTGGTGCCCTGGTCGCTCTGGCGGTCGCCCATGGCGGCAAACACGTTGGGGTGCAGAACGGTTTTGCCTTTGTTGATGAACTCAACGAAACCCTTCACACCGCCGGCGCCGGCAAAGTCGTCTTCCTTGCCGCTGCGTTCGTCTTTGAGGCGAATGCGCACGCCGTTGTTGAGGAAGCTCAGCTCGCGCAGGCGCTTGCTCAGGATTTCGTAGTGGAAATCGTTGTTCTCTTTGAAGATGTCGGTGTCGGGCAGGAAGTGGACTTCAGTACCGCGCTTGTCGGTGTCGTCCATGACTTTCATTGGCGACACATCAACACCATTGACTTGTTCGATGATGCGGTTTTGCACAAAGCCGCGTGAGAACTCCATGACGTGCACTTTGCCGTCACGGCGAATCGTCAGGCGCAGCATTTTGCTAAGCGCGTTGACGCAGCTCACACCCACGCCGTGCAGGCCGCCAGAAACCTTGTAGCTGTTCTGGTTGAACTTGCCGCCGGCGTGCAGCTCGGTCAGGGCGATCTCGGCAGCCGAGCGCTTGGGCTCGTGCTTGTCGTCCATCTTGATACCAGTCGGGATACCGCGGCCGTTGTCGGTGACGCTGACGGAGTTGTCGGTGTGGATGGTGACAACGATGTCGTCGCAATGGCCGGCCAGTGCTTCATCAATCGAGTTGTCGACCACTTCGAACACCAGGTGGTGCAGGCCGGTGCCGTCAGACGTATCGCCGATGTACATGCCGGGGCGCTTGCGCACGGCCTCCAGGCCTTCCAGGATCTGGATGGAGCCTTCGCCATAGGCTTCGGACGCGCCGGCCTGGTTGGTGTCGATCTTGGGCTGGAAATTGGAGCTTCCCTCGCCTGCAGCGCCGTCGTTGACGTTTACCTGATCGGCTTCGTTCGGTGTGTTTTCTTCAGTCATAGCCAGCTTTATTTCCGATCTTTTCTCGAATTGCTTCGATTTCTTCAATCTCTTGAATGACCAAACCCGCGGAGAGTCGCGGGTCTGGTTGTTGGTTAGCGTGTGGTCAGCGCGTTAAATGCGCATCGGCATCACAACGTATTTAAAGGCTGCGTCGTCAGGAATAGTCAGCAGCGCGGAGCTGTTGGAGTCAGCCAGTTCGATCTTCACCATGTCCTGGTCCATGTTGGCCAGCGCGTCGATCAGGTAGGTGACGTTGAAGCCGATTTCGATGGCGTCACCGCCGTAGTCGATGTCGAGCTCGTCGACGGCTTCTTCCTGCTCGGCATTGTTGGAAGCCACGCGCAGGGTGCCGGGTTCGATGTTCAGGCGCACGCCCTTGAACTTCTCGCTGGTCAGGATGGCGGTGCGCTGCAGGCTGGCCAGCAGGGGCACGCGGCCCAGGGTGATGATGTTTTTGTGGTTCTTGGGAATCACGCGGTTGTAGTCGGGGAACTTGCCTTCGACCAGCTTGGTAACGAACTCCATGCCTTCAAAGCTGAACTTGGCCTGGTTGCCGGCGAATTGCATTTCGATGGCGCCTTCCTTGTCGCTGAGCAGGCGCTGCATTTCCAGAACGGTCTTGCGCGGAAGAATCACTTCCTGCTTGGGCACTTCAACGTCGAGCGTGGCGGATGAGAAGGCCAGGCGGTGGCCGTCGGTGGCGACCAGGCTCAGCTGCTTGCCTTCGGCGACGAAGAGGATGCCGTTGAGGTAGTAGCGGATGTCGTGCACCGCCATGGCAAACGAGACCTGGTTGAGCAGCTCTTTCAAAACCTTTTGCGGCACCGAGAAGCTGGGGCCGAAATTGGCGGCTTCCTGCACCAGGGGAAAGTCTTCAGCCGGCAGGGTTTGCAGGGTGAAGCGGCTTTTGCCGCCCTTGAGGATCAGCTTGTTCTGCGACGACTCGAGCGAGACGGTCTGGTCGCTGGGCATGGAACGCAGGATGTCGATGAGCTTGCGGGCACCCACGGTGGTGGTGAAGTTGCCGGCGTCGCCGTCGAGCTCGGCGGTGGTGCGGATCTGGATTTCAAGATCGCTCGTGGTGAGCTGCAGCTGGGCGCCAGTTTTGCGGATCAGCACGTTGGCAAGAATGGGCAAGGTGTGCCTGCGCTCAACGATGCCGGCCACCGACTGCAGTACCGACAAAACTTTATCCTGGGTTGCTTTCAGAACGATCATGACTTCCTCTGTATATATCTTTAATTCTTTAATTCAAATTAGTAGTAGTAGATAAGGGTGGCGCCCATCTGTGGATAGTGCCATTTTCCCCTTTTTGATCAACCACTTGGCGTTTGTTTAACCATGTGTTCAGACGCCCCTGAACTGCACTGCTGAATATGAACAACTTTCGATTGTCATCTGCTTCTGTGGATAAGCCATGGGTTGTTCAAAAGTTGTCCCCAAAGTTATTGTGAGGGTGGCTGGGCTCTGTAAAACACCGTGAAAACCGGGCGCAAGAGGGTTCATGGAGTTAATGGGGCGCATGGATGCTGTTCCTCAGCCTTTCAGGGTCTGTTCAAGCACATGCAGCTGCTGGTTGAGCTCTGTCATTTGCTGGCGCTCGGCAGACATCTTGCGCACGGCGTGCAGCACGGTGGTGTGGTCACGCCCGCCAAAGAGCTCACCGATCTCCGGGAGGCTCTTTTGCGTGAGTTCCTTGGCCAGGTACATGGCAATCTGCCGCGGCCGCGCAATGCTGGCTGGCCGCTTCTTGGAATACATGTCAGCGACCTTGATCTTGTAATAGTCGGCGACAGTCTTCTGGATGTTCTCGACGCTGATCTGCCGGTTCTGGATGGAAAGCAGGTCACGCAGGGCCTCACGGGCCAGCTGGATGGAGATTTCCTTGAGATTGAAGCGTGAGTACGCCAGGATCTTGCGCAGGGCGCCTTCGAGCTCACGCACGTTGGAGCGGACGTTCTTGGCGACGAAGAAGGCGACTTCTTCGGGCATGGAGGCGCCTTCGGCTTCGGCCTTGCGGATCAGGATGGCGACGCGCATTTCGAGCTCGGGCGGTTCGATGGCGACGGTGAGGCCGGAATCAAAGCGCGACACCAGGCGTTCGTGGATATCCGTCAGGCCCTTGGGATAAGTGTCGCTGGTCATCACGATGTGCGACTTTTTGGTCAGCAAGGCCTCGAAAGCGTTGAAAAACTCTTCCTGGGTGCGGTCTTTGTTGGCGAAGAACTGGACGTCGTCAATCAGCAATAAATCCAGGGAGTGATAACGCTCCTTGAATTCATCAAAAGTCTTGCGTTGGTAAGCTTTAACCACATCTGAAACAAATTGTTCAGCATGGATGTAGAGAACTTTGGCGGCGGGGTTGTCCGACAGCAATTTATTGCCGATGGCGTGCATCAAATGGGTCTTGCCCAAACCGACGCCGCCGTAGATAAAAAGCGGGTTGTAAAGCTGGCCCAGACTGCTGGAAACATGCAGCGCGGCGGCCCGGCCCATGCGGTTGGCCGTGCCTTCAATCAGGGTGTCGAAGGTCAGCGCGCTGTTGAGCCGATTCTTGAACGGCGCGCCGGCGGCTTCTTCGGGAACACCCAGGCCGACGGGCTCAGGAACACCGGAGCCTTCAAAGCTGCGAACCAGAGATGAAGATTTGGCGGGCGCTTCGCGCGGAGCAAGTGCTAACTCAAGGGGTATGCTTTGCCCGGAAATTTTCTCAAGCAGGGCCGAAATACGGCCGGCATATTGGGCGCGAACCCAGTCCAGTTTGAACCGGTTACCCACCAAAACGGTGACTTTGGTGAGGTCGGGAGCGACCTCGACCAGCAGGGGGCGGATCCAGGTATTGAACTGTTGTTCAGGTAATTCCTGGGCCAGGTGGTCGACGCAGCTCTGCCACAAGTCCTGGTTCAGATTTTGGACGGATGCCTCACTCATGGCTGGTTTTGGCTGGGTTGCTGGCCTGGCAAGAGGCGCCCGGCAGCGGTGAGCTGCTTGTGGATATTGTTAATTTTGAGCACCGGCAATTGTAGTCCGGGCGGGGAGTTATCCACAAAAAAATTGATCCGGGTTTCAACCTATTTTCGGCACTGGTTTGGGGTATGTAGCGACCCGGTTCTCCGCATCTCAGCCTTTACCCCAAATGGGCAGGCTAACTTGTTGCCAGCGTTAGGAAATCTGCGATAATCATGGGTTTCCCTGATTCGCGGCGGGTTTTGCCTGCCTTGAAGACTTGCAGAGATGGTTGTGTTGTACGGCCACCAAGATCATTCGAATCGCCCAAAGCAGTGTGTCTTATAACTAAGGCAAGGTAACGGCAAAGGGGAAAGCTTTGTAGCTGACCGGCTAGTAGGACTCAATCATGAAACGCACATACCAACCATCCAAAGTCAAACGCGCTCGTACGCACGGCTTCCTGACCCGCATGAAAACGCGTGGCGGCCGCGCAGTGATTGCTGCACGCCGCGCCAAAGGCCGCAAGCGCCTGGCTGTATAAGCCTGTTTTCTGCTGGCCATTCGCAGTTTTTTAAACTGACGCCTGGCGCTCGTGCAACGGCTTCAAACCCGACCCCAGTTCCAGGCAGTTCTTGCCGGCTCCATTGTTGCAAAGACAACGCACTTCGCATTGCACCGCAATGCGCTGGACGCAAAGCCCGTGCAAGCTGAGCCAGGCAAGCTGGCTGATGTGATCGCGGCAAAGCCGCTGTTTCCCGTACAGGATGTCTGGCTTGGGGCCATGGTTCCCAAACGCTGGGCCAAACGCGCCGTCACACGTAACGCCATCAAACGACAGATCTACACCGTGAGCGCTGATTTTTCGCATCAGTATCCTCAGGCTGCTTTTGTGGTCCGCTTGCGGCGTGATTTTTCGCGCAAGGAATTCATCAGCGCGACGTCCGAACAGCTCAAGCTGGCGGTACGCACCGAAGTGCTGGCGCTGATGCAGGCAGGAGCCAAGGCGCCATGAGCCCTGTTTTTGCCGCGCTGGCACGTCTTTTCCGTTTGCCGCAAACCCTGTTGATTGGCCTGGTCAAGGGCTATCGTTTGTTGCTCAGCCCATGGCTGGGCTCTGCCTGCCGGTTTGAGCCGACCTGTTCGGCCTATTCACTGCAGGCCCTGCAGCAGCACGGCGCAACAGTCGGCAGCTACCTCACTTTGCGCCGGCTGGTACGCTGCCATCCCTGGTGCGATGGCGGGCACGACCCGGTGCCGCCCGCTCCCCTCTTTTCCCGCCTGGCCACCCCCGTGGCCTCCACCCCTTCTAAAAAGACGCCGTCATGAACGACATCCGCCGCACCATCCTGTGGGTGATTTTTGGTTTTTCCATGGTCCTTTTATGGGACCAATGGCAGGTTTACAACGGCCACAAGGCGACCTTTTTCCCGTCTGCGACGCAAAGCGCCAAGGCGCCAGCTGCGGGTTCTGCCGCCTCCGCACCTGTTGCTGCCAGCTCGACGGCTTCTTCTGTGCCCACACCGCAGGCCGCGAATGCAACGCCAGGCGCGCCTGGTGTTGTGCCTGCAGGCGCTCCATCTATAGCCCCGTCGACCGCCAAAGAACGCTTCGTTGTGAACACCGATGTGCTCACGCTGACCTTTGACAGCGAGGGCGGCACCCTGGTGCACTCGGCATTCGTCAAATACAAGGACCAGGTGCACAAGGATGAAGGCTTTGTCCTGATGGATGAAAGCGCAAACCGCGTTTATGTGGCGCAAACCGGGTTGATTGGCAGCAATGCGCTGCCGACCCACAAAACGCCCATGGCAGTGGTTGCTGGCGACCGGGCTTTGAAAGACGGCCAGGACGAGCTTCAGGTCAAATTTGAGTCGGCGGAAGTCGGCGGCGTCAAGCTGGTCAAAACCTACACACTCAAACGCGGCGCTTACGACATCGCCGTACGCCATGACATTGTCAACGCCGGCACTGCAGCGGTGTCTCCGCAGTTGTACATGCAACTCGTGCGTGACGGCAACAAGCCGCCGGGCGAGTCTTCGTTCTATTCCACCTTTACCGGTCCGGCGATTTACACCGAAGCGAAAAAATACCAGAAGGTTGAATTCAAGGACATTGAGAACAACAAGGTCGACGTTGAAAAGCAGGCGACCAATGGGTATGTGGCCATGGTGCAGCATTACTTTGCAACGGCGTGGATCGTGCCTGACGGACTCAAGCGCGACCTGTTTTTCCGCAAGGTAGACAACAACCTGTATGCCGTGGGCCTGATCACGCCGCTGGACACCATCGCAGCAGGCACGACCAAGTCGGTCGAGGCGAGATTTTTCGTCGGCCCGCAGGAAGAAAAAACACTGGAAGCCATTGCACCAGGCCTGGAGCTGGTGAAGGACTACGGCTGGTTGACCATCCTGGCCAAGCCGCTGTACTGGCTGCTCGACAAGCTGCACGGCTTCATCCATAACTGGGGCTGGTCCATCGTGGCGCTGGTACTGCTGCTGAAAATCGCGTTCTACTGGCTCAATGCGAAGGCGTATGCCAGCATGGCCAAGATGAAGGCGATCAATCCGAAGATCATGGAAATGCGTGAGCGCCTGAAAGACAAGCCGCAGGAAATGCAGCAGGCGATGATGAAAATCTACAAGGAAGAAAAAGTCAACCCGATGGGCGGCTGCTTCCCGATCATGATCCAGATCCCCGTGTTCATCGCGCTGTACTGGGTGCTGCTGTCCAGCGTTGAAATGCGCAATGCACCCTGGGTCTTGTGGATCCATGACCTCTCGGCGCCGGATCCGTTCTTCATCCTGCCCGTCCTGATGACCTTGACTACCATGCTGCAAACGGCGCTGAATCCCGCTCCGCCGGATCCGATGCAGGCCAAGCTGATGTGGTTCATGCCGCTGATCTTCAGCGTGATGTTCTTCTTCTTCCCGGCCGGCCTGGTGCTGTACTGGATTACCAACAACATTCTGTCCATCACCCAGCAGTGGATCATCAATACCCGTATGGGTGTGCCGCCTCAGTTCAATCTGCCGAAGTTCAAATAAGGCGGACACGGAATAAAAACTGGGCCGCTTCGCGGCCCTTTTTCTTGGGAAACCGACTTTGGCTGCGGCGCTCTCTGCCATAGCGCCAATATCCGGTTTGCCCCTTAACATCTACCACCATGCTGGCCCGACACCACGACCCCATCGTTGCCATCGCCACCGCGCCCGGGCGCGGTGCGGTGGGCATAGTGCGGGTGTCCGGCAAGCACATCGCGCCCGTTGTGGAAGCGATTTGCGGTCGCCAGCTGCAGCCGCGCCAGGCGACCTATCTTCCCTTCAGGGATGCGCAAGGGATCGCCATCGACCAGGGCCTCGCCCTGCATTTCCCGGCGCCTCATTCCTATACCGGCGAAGACGTGCTGGAGCTGCAAGCGCACGGCGGCCCTGTCGTGCTGCAGCTGTTGCTGGCGCGATGCCTTGAGGCCGGTGCGGCACTCAACCCGATGACAGGCTCGGCGGCGGTACCGGGGCTGCGCGTGGCGCAGCCGGGCGAGTTCACCGAGCGTGCCTTCCTCAACGACAAGATCGACCTGGCGCAGGCCGAGGCGATTGCGGACCTCATCGACGCGAGCACCGAAACCGCCGCGCGATCTGCCGCGCGTTCAATGTCGGGTGAATTCTCGCTGGCGGTCAACACGTTGCTGGAGCAGCTGATCCATCTGCGCATGCTGGTCGAAGCCACGCTGGACTTCCCCGAGGAAGACATCGACTTCCTGCAGAAGGCAGACGCGCAGGGCCAGCTTGAGCGCTTGCAGGTGACGCTGGCCGGCGTGATGCAGCGCGCGGTGCAGGGCGCCTTGCTGCGCGAAGGCATCAAGGTGGTGATCGCTGGCCAGCCGAACGCCGGCAAAAGTTCGCTGCTCAATGCGCTGGCCGGTGCCGAACTCGCCATCGTCACGCCGATTGCCGGCACCACACGCGACAAGGTTTCGCAGCTGATCCAGATTGAAGGCGTTCCGCTGCACGTGGTGGACACCGCTGGCCTGCGCGACGCGCTCGATGAAGTGGAAAAAATCGGCGTCGAACGCGCGTGGGCTGAAATCGCCAGTGCCGACGCGGTGCTCTTCCTGCATGACCTGACCCGGCATGCCGCCGATTACCTGGCCGCCGACGCACACATCGCAGAAGTATTGAGCCGCGAGCTGCCGCGCAACACGCCCATCATCGACGTCTGGAACAAGTCGGACGCGGCTGCCGCGGACGTGCTGGGCACAATCAGCGGCGGCGTTCTGATCTCCGCCAAAACCGGCGACGGCCTGCAGGCGCTGCGCGGGCAACTGCTGCAGGTCGTGGGCTGGCAATCCGCACCCGAAGGTGTGTTCATGGCCCGCGAACGCCATGTGCGTGCCCTGCACCAGGTCGCAGAACAACTCGGGAGAGCCCATGCGCAGATTCGCGCGGGGCACCCTGCCCTGGACCTGCTGGCCGAAGATTTGCGCCAGGCGCAACTTCACCTCAGCGAGATCACCGGTGCATTCACGCCAAATGACTTGTTGGGCGAAATTTTCTCCAGATTCTGTATTGGAAAGTAGTAAACCGACGACAGGCGGGCCCCGTCTGGGGACAAGCGGCGCCGAGCCGCGAAAAACGCACCAAAACAGTCAAAAATGGGGTTCTGTCGAGGGGAAATTACAACTCCGGATTTCCTGTATCAGGTGTAAGGGGCCGTTAACGTCTCTTGCGGGCTATGTAGTGCGAAGGTATCTTCCGTCCCACTATGAACGCTCCACTACCTGCCGCCATTCGTTTTGACATCCAGGGCCTTGCCCAGGCCATTCTTCACTGCCACGCCAGTGACGCATTGCGCTGTCAATTCAACCAGCCGCATTGGGACATCCTGGCCAGCTACATGCAGCCCTTCGCCCTCAACAGTGGCCAGGTGCTGATGGAACAGGGTGCGCTGGACCGCACGCTGTATTTTGTGGAAAGCGGCACACTCAGCGTTCATTACGAAGATGAAAAGGCCCGCGTGCGAATGGCACTGGTGGGTGCAGGTACCGTGCTCGGTGAAGGCGCGTTCTTCTCGCACATGCCGCGCAGTGCCACGGTGCATGCGTCGACGCCCTGCAAGCTGTGGTGCCTCACCCCGATGCGGTTCCTCGAACTGGCAAACCGTCACAGCCCCATTGCACTGGAGCTGACCATGGCAATGGGGTCGGTCATGGCCAAACGACTTTATAACCGTCCCAAGCGCGTCGCCGTGACCTGAGCATCACACCTCTGTCGGGTGCACCGGCATCATCAGACAACTGACTCCTGCCGTAATACTTTCGGGCGTCACAGGCGTTCTCAAAAACGTGACGGGCGTGATTTTTTACCAGACAGTTGCATGGGTGTTTCGATAAAGTCGGCCACAGGATTTGCTGCTAAACAACAGCTGAACCGTTTGCGCTATTGCTTACAGATTCACTCCGCGCATTGACGGAAAATCAAGATTCATCACGAGAACATTGCCATGTCTTTTTTAAACTGGTTTTCCGACAAACCGCAGCAAGCCGGTGCGGCTGCGAATGACGAACAAAAACGCGCGTCCGCCGCACGTGACAAAGGCGCTACGTCCGTACCCCAGCGACTCTCCCCCGAACAACCTGCTCCCGCCGATTCCGGCAAGCTCAAGCGTCACGCCCGCCGCGAGCAGTTGTACGTAGCAATTCGTGAGGCCATGACCCGCTCCGGCGTGCTCTCGGCCAGCTACAAATTCAAAGTTCTTTCGCTCGACCAGAGCGGCAATGAATTCCTGGTCATGATGGACCTGGCAAAAGCATTTGGCGGTACGTCCGAGCAATTGAGTGGAATTGAGGCATCGATCACACAGCACGCCAAAGCGCGCTTTGAGATCACGGTACCCGCTGTGTACTGGCGCCTGGAGGAAATGGCGGTCGCGGTCAAACAGGCCCCGACGCCTCCGCAGGCCGTGCAAGCACCTGTTGTACAGGCACCCGCTGTAGTACACGCCGAAGCCAATGTAGAAACCCGCGCACCCGTTAAACCCGCAACACCGCGCTATGAGCCTATCCAGGCCGACGAGGTTGCCGCCTTCAAACAAGCTTTGGTTGCTGCGTCCGCGCAAGGCACGGCAGTTGCGCCGGAAAAAGGGGTCAAAGTGCAAAGCGGCCCGCGCTCACGTTCATACACCCTGTTGACGGGCTTTGAAGACACCGAAATGCCACCGGAATTCAGCACGTCACCAGCGCTGAGCAGCACGCAGTACGGCGATCTCAACTAGGTCGAGCCGGCTTCAGATTTAAGACAAATTGGCTTCCAACCCAATGAGGGCGGGCGCAAGCAGCTACTATTTTCGTAGCTGAACTCGTTCTCCCCGGGCAGTTTTCAGAACGGCATCCCGTCGTTCAATGCCCCGAAAAGTCAATCAAGGTGAACAGCGGCAGCCCTGCTGCCCGCAATTTTTCTGACCCACCGAGTTCGGGCAGGTCAACAATCGCCGCACCTTCGGTGACGGTGGCGCCCAACTTCTCCAGCAGTTTCTTGCCGGCCATCATGGTGCCGCCCGTGGCAATCAGGTCGTCGATCAGCAGCACCCGGTCGCCGGATTTGACCGCATCGGTATGCAGCTCCACGGTGGCGCTTCCATATTCGAGCTCATAGGTTTCCTGCACGGTTGTGAAGGGCAGTTTGCCTTTTTTGCGTATCGGCACAAAGCCAACATTCAACTCGTAGGCGATGACGGCGCCGAGGATGAACCCGCGCGCATCCAGCCCTGCCACGATGTCGGGACGGAGCTTGCCGTCCATGTAGCGGTGCACAAAAGCGTCGATCAGCACGCGAAAGACCTTGGGGTTCTGCAGCAGCGGCGTGATGTCGCGAAACTGCACGCCGGGGGCCGGCCAGTCGGGCACGGTGCGGATATGGTTCTTCAGGTACTGGCCGACGGTCTGGTGAGTGAGGCTGTGAAGGTCAGGCATGGCGTGTCCAAGGTGAGTGGCGCCCATATTGTGCCGTCAGTGTCAAAGAACAACGACCTGCTGCGGGCGCGAACAAAGCGGTGAGATGTTTCCCCGGAAGCCCTTCTTTGCTACGGGCGGCCCGCTGCTCAGTTGATACGGCCGCGCAGGAGCTTCTCTTCGGCCATGGCCAATGCCTCGGGCTTGCCTGACAGCACCAGCGTGTCCCCGCCCTC
This sequence comes from Polaromonas sp. P1_F9, assembly GCF_056405615.1. Taxonomy (NCBI): domain Bacteria; kingdom Pseudomonadati; phylum Pseudomonadota; class Betaproteobacteria; order Burkholderiales; family Comamonadaceae; genus Polaromonas; species Polaromonas sp. P1_F9. Next base: position 263,264 of record NZ_JBFUBT010000005.1, read on the forward strand.
CAGCAATGTTTCGTCATGCGCGGCCACTGCCTTGCCATTGCTGCGGCGCAGGCTGACCACGCGTACGCCGCCGGCGCCCAGTGCCACTGCACCCAGGGGTTTTCCGGCAGACCTGGTGCCCAGCGGCAATGTGACGTTTGACAGGCGCTCCTGCTCGAGCTCGTTGACGGTGTCGTCGTCGGCGCCGCGAAAGTAGCCTCGCAGCAGGTTGTAGCGGGCGTCACGTTGATCCTGCACGACGCGGATCACACGGCGCATGGGCACCCCCACCAGCGCCAGCGCATGGCTGGCCAGCATCAGGCTGCCTTCAATGGCCTCAGGTACGACCTCTGTAGCGCCGGCAGCCTGGAGTTTTTCCAGGTCGTGGTCGTCCACCGTCCGCACAATCACCGGCACGGTCGGCGCGTGGGCGCGCGTGTTGGCCAGCACCTTGAGGGCGCTGGCTGTGTCGAGATAAGTTACCACCACGGCGCTGGCCCGGGCCAGCCCGGCTGCCATCAGGGCCTGGAGCCGCACCGCATCGCCGAACACCACCGAATCGCCTGCGGCTGCGGCCTGCCGTACCCGGTCGGGGTCGAGGTCGAGCGCCATGTACTGGATGCCTTCGCGCTCCAGCATGTGACCCAGGTTCTGGCCGCAGCGGCCATAGCCGCAGATGATCACGTGTTTGTTGGCATTGATGGATTTGCGCGCGATGGTGGTCATCTGCAGCGATTGCTGCAGCCACTCGCTGGAAACCAGCTTCATCACAATGCGGTTGCTGTACATGATGATGAAGGGCGTCGCCAGCATGGACAGCACCATGCTGGCCAAAATGGGGTTTAACAGTGCGGGTGGCACCAGGTTGCTCTGCTGGGCCAGCGTGAGCAGCACAAAGCCGAATTCGCCCGCCTGGGCAAGGTACAGGCCGGTGCGCAGCGATACGCCGGCTGTGGCACCCAGCGAGCGCGCCAGCGCGGTAACCAGTACCAGCTTGAAGAGAACAGGCAACGTCGTCAGCAACAGCACCAGTGGCCATCGTTCCAGCACCGGCCGCCAGTCCAGCAGCATGCCGATGCTGATGAAGAAAAGACCCAGCAAAACATCGTGGAAGGGCCGAATGTCGGTTTCGACCTGATGTTTGTATTCCGTCTCGGAGATCAGCATGCCGGCAATAAAGGCGCCGAGTGCCAGGCTCAACCCGGCGCGCTCGGTCAGCCAGGCCAGCGCCAGTGTGACCAGCAGCAGGTTGAGCACGAACAGTTCTTCGCTTTTGCGCCGCGCCACGATGGTGAGCCACCAGCGCATGATGCGTTGCCCGCCGGTGAGCAGCAGGCCAACCAGCACGGCCGCCTTCAACCCCGCGATCGCCAGTGCCGTCAGGAGCGCATCGGCGGGCGCCCCCAATGCCGGAATCAGCACCAGCAACGGTACAACGGCCAAGTCCTGGAACAACAGCACGCCCATGACGCGCTTGCCGTGTTCGGATTCGAGTTCAAGTCGCTCCGACAGCAGCTTGACCACAATGGCGGTGCTGCTCATGGCGATGGCACCGGACAGCGCCAGCGCGGTCTGCCAGCCCATCTTCCAGAGACCGGGGGCCATGCTGGCAAGGAACAGCGAGCCCACCGTGGCCAGCACGATGGTCAGCGTGACCTGCAGCAGGCCCAGGCCAAAGACGTGACGCCGCATGGAGCGCAGCTTGGGCAAGTTGAACTCAAGCCCGATCACGAACATCAGAAACACCACGCCGAACTCGCCCAAATGCCGGACGCCGTCGGAATTTTGCGCCAGCGCCAGCGCGTTGGGCCCGATGACCACGCCGACCGCCAGGTAACCCAGCATGGGCGGCAGCTTGAGCGAACGGCATGCCACCACACCCAGCACAGCAGCCAGCAGGTACAGCAAGGTCAGTTCAAGCGCGCTCATGCGTTGATGGTAGCCGAGGATATTGCACAGCCTTGACGATTTGCGCGGGGGCCTGCCGGCAGGATGGGGCCTGCCCGCCTCTATAGAATGCAGCCATGAGCCTTGACGCCGTGAATTTTGATGCCGAACAGGTGCTAAGCCTTGCCAGGAAGACTTTTGAAATAGAAGCCGCCGCTGTGCTGGGCCTGGTGGGACGGCTGGGCGACGAGTTTGCCCAGGCCGTGGAGTTGATGCTGCAGTGCCGCGGCCGCGTGGTTGTCATGGGCATGGGAAAAAGCGGCCACATAGGCCGCAAGATTGCCGCCACACTCGCCTCCACCGGAACACCTGCCATGTTTGTGCACCCGGCTGAAGCCAGCCACGGCGACCTGGGCATGATCAAGGCCATCGACGTGGTGCTCGCAATTTCCAACAGCGGCGAGAGCGCCGAGCTGACGATGATCCTGCCGGTGTTGAGCCGCCAGGGCGTACCGATGGTGGCAATTACCGGGGGCGCACAGTCCACGCTTGCCCGGCATGCACGGGTGACGCTTGACAGCAGCGTGGCGCAGGAAGCCTGTCCGCTCAACCTGGCGCCGACTGCCAGCACGACTGCGCAGCTCGCCCTGGGTGACGCGCTGGCCGTCGCCCTGCTGGATGCGCGCGGCTTCAAGGAAGAAGACTTTGCCCGCTCCCACCCGGGCGGTGCGCTCGGCCGGAAGCTGCTGACGCATGTCAGTGACGTGATGCGCAGCGGCGATGCAGTGCCGCAAGTGCTGGCTGACACCAGCTTCACCGATCTCATGCGTGAAATGAGCGCCAAGGGACTTGGAGCTTCTGCGGTGGTGGATGGCAGCCGGCGGGTGCTCGGTATATTCACCGACGGCGACTTACGCCGGCTGGTCGAAAAAGGTGTGGACCTGCGTACCAGCAAGGCAGGCGACGTGATGCGCGCCAATCCGCGCACGATACAGCCGGATTCGCTGGCCGTTGAGGCTGTGGCTTTGATGGAGCAGCACCGGATCACCAGCGTGCTGGTTGTGGACGACGCAGGGGTGTTGTGCGGGGCGCTGAATACCAACGACCTGATGCGCGCAAAAGTGATATGACATCCGCACCCGTTATTTGGCTTGCGGTGAAACGATAGATGCTTACTCCAACACTGAGCTTTCCGCCTGAACTGCTGCTGCGCGCGCAAGGCATCAAGGTGGCCTTTTTTGACGTCGACGGAGTACTCACCGACGGTGGCCTGTATTTTTCCGAATACCCCGACGGCCACGAACTGGCTGTGGCGTCCGGCGGTTACCGCGCTTCGGGCGAGATTGTCAAACGGTTCAACACGCTGGACGGCCATGGCCTCAAGCTGCTCCAGAAGGCCGGCATTACTCCCGCAGTCATCACCGGGCGCGACAGCCACGTGCTGCGCGCACGTTTACAGGCACTCGGCATCACCCATGCCCATTTCGGTACGGAGGACAAACGCCCGGCCGCCGAGCTCACGCTGCAGGCCCTGGGGCTGGACTGGAGCGCAGCCGCAGCCATGGGTGACGACTGGCCCGACCTGCCTGTGCTGTCCCGTGTGGCATTGAGCTGCGCGCCGATCAACGCGCACGCGGAGGTTCGCGCGATGGTCCATCATGTGACGCAAGCGCCAGGTGGCCATGGCGCCGCACGCGAGTTCTGTGATGTGCTGCTGGTTGCCAGCGGACGCTATGCCGGGCTGCTTCAGGAGTACAGCCAGTGAGCACCGGGGCGAAGAACCGCGGCGCCCTGCTGCACCTGAAAAAGGTGTGGCGACGCTTTCTGCGCGTCTGGGACAGCATGGCCATTTACATGCCGCTGGTGATGATGGGGGTGCTGGCGCTGGGTACCTACTGGCTTGTGCGCAACACCCCGATCTTCAGCACGCCGGAAGTGGCCAGGGAGGCGCGCCACGACGTGGACTATTTCATGCGCAAGTTCACCGTCAAGACGTTTGACGAAGGGGGCAAGCTCAAAAGCGAAATTTATGGGACAGAGGCCCGGCATTTCGCCGATACCGATATCCTGGAAATTGACCAGGTGCGTATCCGCAGCATTAATGTGGAAAAGCGCATCACGACGGCTACCGCCAACCGGGCCTACACCAACGGTGATGGATCGGAAGTGCAGTTGACGGGCAATGCGGTGGTGGTCAGGGAGGCGAGCCAGGATGCGAACGGAAAGGAAACGCCGCGCATGGAATTTCGCGGAGAGTTTCTTCATGCCTTCCTGAATGACGAGCGCGTGAAGTCGCACAAACCGGTGCTGCTGATTCGCGGCACCGACCAGTTCACCGGTGACACCTTTGCCTACGACAACCTCGACCAGGTGGCAGATCTCAAGGGACGTGTCCGCGGCATTCTCGTCCCGCGTTCCGCGGCCAGCGCTGCAGGTGCTGGTAACTTGCCCATTCTCACGCCCACTCTCACGCCCGCACCAGCTGTCAATCCGTCAAGCAACGCACCGGCGACCCGCTAACGCGACGCTCTTCAATCAACGACTGCCCACCATGTCCAGACTCGTATTCATCACCGGTGCTTCCAGCGGTATCGGGCAGGCATTGGCACTGCGTTTCTATTCTGCGGGCTATCGGCTGGCGCTGGCTGCCCGCAGAACCGCCGAGGTCCAGGCCTGGGCGGAGACCCATGCCATCAGTGCGAGCCGCTACCAGGTCTACGGCGCAGACGTATCCGACATCGACAGCATTGTGTCCGCCGGCGAGGCTTGCATCGCGGCGCAGGGCGTGCCCGATGTGGTGATTGCCAATGCCGGTATCAGCATCGGCATGGACTCTGCCGTGCGTGCCGACCTTGAGGTCATGGCCCGGACTTTTGCGACCAACAATATCGGTGTTGCAGCCACCTTTCACCCGTTCATCTCCGGCATGGTTTCGCGAGGCACAGGAACACTGGTTGGTATTGGCAGCGTGGCCGGCATACGCGGCCTTCCGGGCCATGGCGCCTACTGCGCAAGCAAGGCTGCAGTCATCAACTATTGTGAGAGCCTGCGCGGGGAACTGCGCCCCAGTGGCGTGAAGGTGGTGACGATTTGCCCGGGCTACATCGACACGCCGCTTACCCGCGAAAACCGCTATGCCATGCCGTTTCTGATGAAGGCCGAGGTATTTGCCGAAAAAGCGTTTGCCACCATCCAGGCGGGGTGCAGCTACCGGGTGATCCCCTGGCAAATGGGTGTGGTGGCCAAGCTGTTGCGCCTGCTGCCCAATGCGGTGTTCGACAAGGCCTTGTTTGGCCGCGCGCGCAAGCATCGCCAGGGCGAGAGCTGAGATCCGGGCGTTTTTGCGCGCTGCGCTATCAAAACAGGAGCTCGCGCCCGTAAGTTGGGCGCTGTAAAGCAAAAAGGCTTCAAAACCGAAGTCTTGAAGCCTTTTAAGCGCTCTTCAACCAGAGGCTGAAGATGGGGTTCTGCAGGGCTTAGTAGCCGCCGCGTCCACCACCACCGCCGCCACCGGAACGGCCACCGCCGCTACCGCCGCCGCCGTAGGGGCTGCGGAAACCGCCGTCGCTACCGCCGCCGCCGGAACGACCACCGCCGCCACCGCCGTAGCCACCACCGCCGGAACGATCGCCGCCGCCACCACCACCACCACCGTAGCCGCCACCACCGCCGCCGCCGAAGCCGCCGCTACGTGGAGGACGTGCCTCCATGGGACGAGCTTCGTTCACGACAACGCTACGGCCGCCCAGAGGCTGGCCGTTCATGCCGTTGATAGCTGCCTGGGCTTCTGCATCGCTGCCCATTTCGACAAAGCCAAAGCCTTTGGAGCGACCGGTGTCGCGTTCCATCATGACTTTAGCGCTGGTGACAGCGCCAAATTGGCCAAAAGATTGTTGCAGGTCTTCGTCGCGGACCGAGTACGGCAGGTTGCCGACGTAAAGTTTGTTGCCCATGAAGGGACTCCTCTAAAACACAAAAACAAAAGCGATGGGGTCCCGAAAGCACAACAAATCTTGATACGTACCGCTGTAGCGCGCGAAACTGACCGATCACCTAACGTGTGCGAATAGTGACACTCGCACCGGCATATTATGCGTCAGTTATCAAAAAGACAACCAGCTGGCGTTACTGCCTGGGCCTCGCAAGCCCGCATAAACAGGGGCTTCCCGGGCTTGTTTACGATTTTTGTATCGACCTGCCCGCTGATTCGAAGGCCGCAACGGGTAACCCAAAGCACTTCTATTGAAGATGGCGCAACAAAAAGCCCGGGATGAGGTTTTCGCCCCAGCTGCGCGGGTGTTTAGCAATAAAGCTCTATTAGTGGCCCGAATTTACGGCCCTGCTTAATAAGTTAGCGCCTACTGTTTATGGATTTACCAATGAATAGAGGCTACCGGCGCGAAGAAATCAGAGTCGTAAGTTCTCTCCGGACTGCCTTGATGCGGGAAGCGAAGATGTGTCCGTTAAAAGCCATAGGCAGGACAGTTGACGCGCGCGCGGAAAGAAAATAGTTACAAAAAATTGCAATGATTCAATCCGAAGCCATATTTATTCGATGAGGTGGCGATCGACTGCACCCGTTCGGCGGCGCGTTATTTGGGACGAATATCGGGCGGCAATTCGGTGGAGCCAGCCTCGGCAAGATTCGAATAGTTGCGCCACTGCTTCATCGCGGCGCGCATGGTCAGAATCTGGTTCTCAAACTTCGGGCAGGCGTCGCAGGCCAGAAGATGCAGCTTGAGCGCAATATGGTCGGGCAAACGGAGTGCGCGGTCTTCCCGCGCGATCAGCAATGCCGCAGCCTCGCGGCAGGTGCGTCTTAACAGGGTAATGTTGGGTTTCACGTCAAGGGCCGGCCGTATCAGGTGCTGAGTTTGCCAAACCAGTGGATATTCAGGCACTCCTGCAGGCGCAGGCGGGCTCGATGCAACTGGACATACAGATTGGTCGGTGTCAGTGAGAGTTCCTTACAGACTTCCTGCGAGGAAAGCTCCAGCCACTCACGCATCAGGAACAGCCGCCCCAATGCCGGTGGCAGGCGTTCCATGCATGCGTCCAGCACCTGGAAGAACTGCACCTGCTGCAGGGTCTGGTCCGGATTGCCCCAGTCATTGGGCGGCTCTGTGAAATGCCCGTCGGCCTGGAAAGACAGCCGGTCGAGCTCGTCACCCTCTTCATCGCCGCGGGCGTCCGGCACGGCCACCATGCGCGCATTGCTGCGGATCAGGTCAATAACCTTGTGCTTGAGGATGCCGACCAGCCAGGTCTTGAGCTGCGAGCGGTTGCCGAAAGACTGTGGCTTGGACAAAGCCGCCAGCAGTGTTTCCGACACGGCGTCCTCGGCCCATTCATCGTTGCGCAGCTGCAGGCGCGCAAAACGAAGGAGGTAGAGCCGGTGTTCGACCAGCTGCTCTTCAAAAGTAGGCATGGCCGGAAGTCTAGCCGCACGCGGCCGCCTTGCCAGAAAAAATCGGACGAAATGCGTAAGGACCGTGGCTGGGCTGCGACTACTACCCAATACACCACCGCCAAGGACATCGCCATGAGCCCGACCGAACACACGTTTTCCCAAACCGCCAGCCGCCAGCCCAACGGAATTTACGGGCGGGCCTTGCTCCTGTCTCTTGCGTCCCTGATGTCAATTGCATCAGCCATCGCCCAAGTCCCGGCAGCTGCCAGGGCCGCAAGCGCACCTGCCCCCGCGATGGTGCCCGCCGCTGTGCCGCAGATCGAGGGCAAGACGATTGAGGGCGCACCCTTCAGGCTGGCTTCGCTGAAGGGCAAGGTGGTGCTGGTGATGTTCTGGTCAACCGGCTGCGCTGTGTGCCGCGACAAGATGCCTGAGCTGCGAAACAACTACGAGGGTTGGGCAGGCAAACCTTTTGAACTTGTCGCCGTCAACACCGACTCGCGCATGCAGGATTTCCTCGATTACGAACGCATCATTTCCCGCACCGTTCCCATGAAGCAGCGGTTTGTACAGCTCTGGACAGGTGACGGCGGCTACAAAGACAACATCGGCAAGCCCGTGCAGCTGCCGGCCGCATTTCTCGTCGACAAGACAGGTACTGTGGTCGAGCGCTATGTGGGCCGCATCCCTCCCGAAGCCTGGGATCGCATCGCCGATTTGCTGTAGCAAAAGCAGGCGTGGGCGACCGATCCGGTCCGGCGCATAAAAATTTTTTTGGCGCGCGTAAGAAAACCGGAGCGGGCCAGACTAATTCGCAACCACACAGAAAAACAAAAAAATTCTGCCGTGGTTGTTTTATTCAACTTTCACACTTCACGAATTAACAGGAGCTTTCACCATGAACCAACGCGCCATGATTGCCGCCGCTGCAGCCTCCCTGCTGTCCACCATGCTCGTCGCAGCGCCCGCCGCCGCCCAGGAAAAAGAAAAGTGCTACGGCATCACTACCGCCGGGCAGAACGACTGCGCCAACCTGAGCGGCACGCACTCTTGCGCCGGCCAGTCCAAGGTCGGCGCCGATGCCAACGAATGGAAATATGTTGCCAAGGGCACTTGCGCCAGCATGAAGGGCATGACCGCAGAGCAGGCCAAGATGAAGGCGATGGAAAAGAAGAGCTGAGCACGCATCCTTGCCAAGGCAAAAGGTGGGGCATGCCGTGTAGCCGGCAGCCCCTCTAGATCGCTCCCGCCAGACCAGCACAGCATTCACCATGTCCCCCTCACATCACACGGGCACTGCCACCTGCGGGATCGGCTGGCGGCACCCCCATTACGGCGAGCTGCTGGAGTCCTTGCCTGATGTGGATTTCATCGAGGTCCATTCCGAGAATTTTTTTGCGGAAGGTGGTGCCGCGCTGGCCGTGCTGAGTCAAGCGCGTGAACACTATCCTGTCAGCCTGCACGGTGTCGGGCTGGCCCTGGGTTCGGTCTGCGGCATCGATGCCTGGCATCTCGATCAGCTGGCCCGCCTGGTGGCACGCATCGAGCCAATCCGCGTTTCCGACCATGCCTGTTTTGCGCGAGGCGCGTCGGCGGGCCGCGAGCTTCACGCCGCGGACCTGCTGCCCCTTGCCTTCAACAATGCGGCGCTGGACGTGATCTGCGCCAACGTGCAGCGCGTGCAGGACCGGCTGAAACGGCCGCTGCTGGTGGAAAACCTGTCGGCCTATCTGCACTTCAACAGTTCGGATCGCGAGGAGACCACATTTCTTCGTGAGCTGGTGGCGCGCACGGGTTGTGGCCTGCTGGTCGACGTGAACAATATCTATGTCAATGCGCTCAACGCCCGCCTTGCCGGCAACGAGGCCGACCCATTGGCCGCTTGCCTGAATTGGCTGGAGCAGATTCCGCCCGGCTGCGTGGGTGAACTTCACCTGGCCGGCCATCATGATGGCGGTGACATCGTGATCGACGATCACGGCAGCCGCGTGTGCGCCGACGTCTGGCAGATCTATCGCCACGCCCGGCAGCGCTTTGGCAGCGTGCCGGCGCTGGTGGAATGGGACACCGACATTCCGCCGTTGCAGGTGCTGTTGGAGGAAGCCGCACACGCGCGAAGCATCACGGCAGGCGCTCCGCAGGCGGTGAGCGCATGAACGGAATCGACATGCTGGCCCTGCAACAGCAAGCATTGCTGCACGCCCTGCTGGGCGAGCGCGACGACAGCGGCCTCTGGTCTCACCTTCAGCCTGGAGGGGCTCATGCACCGCTGGCGCGCCGGGGTTTGCAGGCCTACCAGGCCAACGGGCTGGCGTTGGCGGAACGGGCGCTGGGCGCGGCCTATCCGGTGCTGGCGCAGCTGATCGGGGGCGAGAGTTTTGCGGCGCTGGCGCGGCATTTCTGGCTGCGCCATCCTTCCAGCCGGGGCGACATGGCTTGCTGGGGCGATGCGCTCGCGGCTTTCCTGGAGGCCGCCCCGCAACTGGCGGACGAACCCTACCTGGGCGACGTCGCCCGCGTTGAGTGGGCGCTGCACCAGGCAGCCACGGCCGCCGATGCCCGGCCCGATCCAAACGCTTTTACCCTGCTTTCTTCCGCCGATCCCGCAGAGATCACTTTGACGCTGGACGCCGGTGTTTTTCTGCTGGCCAGCGCGTATCCGGTGGCCAGCATTGTCAACGCCCATTTGCTGGGCGCGCCTGCGTTGGCTGAGGCGGCCGCGTTGCTGCGTGCCGGTGCGGCGGAGTATGCGCTGGTCTGGCGGCAGGGTTTCAAGCCTCGTGTGTGCACCATCACCGCAGCGGAGCACGCGCTGCTGGAAGCGCTTCGGTGCGGGAGCTCGCTGGACTCTGCTCTGGGGTGCGCACTAAAAAGCGAGTCGGCGGGCACGCCGGAGTCCGCGCCGGCGTTCAGCTTCGAACACTGGCTGGGCCGGGCCGTGCAAGACGGCCTTGTCACGGGCGCGCATCGGTTGGCCCATTCACCTTCCCAGGCATCCCGTCCGGCCGCGCCCAATCCTCCCAACCTTCATAGCAACTCAGGGAAACATCCATGAACACCATCCACACCGCACCCACGAACCCGGCAGGCCTCTGGCAGCGTGGCCTGGGCCTCTGGCGCCTGTTGACCCGCATGCTGGATTCGCTTCAGCCTTTCGCGGCTTTGTTGGCCCGGCTTTACATCGCGCAGGTGTTTTTTCTCTCGGGCCTGACCAAGCTGAGGGACTGGGAAATCACCGTAGCCCTCTTCACCGACGAGTACAAAGTCCCTTTGCTGCCGCCCGCTTTGGCCGCATCCATGGGTACTGCAGGCGAGATCGCCTTGCCGGTTCTGCTCGTGCTGGGCCTGGGAGGGCGGTTTTCGCCCCTGGGGCTGTTCGTGGTGAATGCCGTGGCGGTGATCTCGCTCAGCGAGATCGCGCCGGCCGCCCTGCAGCAGCATGTTTTCTGGGGCTCGCTGCTGGCGGGGCTGGCCATTTACGGTCTGGGCCCATGGTCGCTGGACCGCTGGTTGGTACAACGCCTTCAACGCGGACATTAATAATGAAATAGGACTCTCGCAGGGCTCCATCCCAGCTTCATCCTCTCACCAGTTGACTTCGCGATCCGGTGTGGCGCCAATGCGGTGGACGGACAGATCCGCACCTTCAAATTCCTCTTCCTGACTTAGCCTGAGGCCCATCGTGGACTTGAGGGCGCCATAGACAGTAAAGCCGGCTAGCAGCGCCCAGGCCACGCCCATGGCGCTGCCCAGCAACTGGGCACCAAAGCTCACACCGCCCAGCCCCCCCAGGGCCTGGTTGCCGAAGATGCCGGCAGCGATGCCACCCCACAGGCCGCACAGGCCATGCAGTGGCCAGACGCCCAGTACGTCATCAATCTTCCATTTGTTCTGTGTCAGCGTGAACATCACGACGAACAGGCCACCGGCGATGCCGCCCGTCACCAGCGCGCCCAGCGGATGCATCAGGTCTGAGCCTGCGCATACCGCCACCAATCCGGCCAGCGGCCCGTTGTGCACAAACCCCGGGTCATTCTTGCCAAACACCAGTGCGGCCAGTGTGCCGCCGACCATGGCCATCAGGGAGTTAACGGCGACCAGGCCGGAGATTTTGTCGATGGTCTGTGCGCTCATCACGTTAAAGCCGAACCAGCCCACAGTGAGGATCCAGGCACCCAGGGCCAGAAAAGGAATGTTCGAAGGCGGATGGGCCGACACTGCGCCATCCTTGCGGTAGCGGTTGCTGCGCGCGCCCAGCAAAATCACTGCCGGCAAGGCGAGCCAGCCGCCCACCGCGTGAACCACGATGGAGCCCGCAAAATCATGAAACTCCGCACCCGTCAGCGATTTGATCCAGCCCTGCACGCCGAAGTGCTGGTTCCAGACGATGCCCTCGAAGAAGGGGTAGACAAAACCGACGATGACGGCGGTCGCGATGAGCTGCGGGTAAAAACGCGCCCGCTCGGCGATGCCGCCCGAAATAATCGCCGGAATGGCTGCGGCAAAGGTCAGCAAGAAGAAGAACTTGACCAGTTCATAACCGTTTTTGGCTGCCAACTGCTCTGCGCCGACGAAGAAATGGGTGCCGTAAGCCACGCCATAGCCCACCACAAAATACGCCACGGTGGACACCGAGAAGTCCACCAGGATCTTGACCAGGGCATTGACCTGGTTCTTTTTGCGAACCGTGCCCAGTTCCAGAAAGGCAAAACCGGCGTGCATGGCGAGCACCAAGATGCCGCCCAGCAGGATGAACAAGGCATCCGAGCCCTGTTTTAGTGCTTCCATAAGTTCCTCTTCAGATGAAATTGCTATTTATTGGTGCGATTTCAGAGAAATTCCCGTAATCGCACCAAATACAAGCAAGAAATGCGCCTCGAGTGTGCGAGTGAATGGTTGCGTGCACCATTTCAGTCTGAAAGGGCTTGGACGCCCGCCGATATAATGAAGGCTGTCATTGGGGAGTAGCCAGCCTTTCAATCCTGAAAGGGGCTTGCGTCAACAGACTTGTTCCTTCGGAACATGGTGCAAGCGGTCTTCGGATCACGCGAGACCTTTGACTGCACAGCCTCCGCTTCAGGCCGGGGATGCCGTGCAGTCATGGGTTTTCGGCCGGAGTCTTTTGAATGGAAGCTTTCCTCGTCTCCACGGGCATCGTCGCCCTCGCCGAAATGGGCGACAAGACGCAACTCCTCGCGCTCATCCTTGCCGCCCGCTTTAAAAAGCCCTGGCCCATCGTTGCCGGCATCCTGGTCGCAACCTTGGTCAACCACGCCTTGGCTGGCGCCGCCGGCTCTTGGCTCACCACGCTGATCGGTCCGCAAATGCTGCGCTGGATCCTTGGCGCTTCGTTTCTGGTCATGGCCGCCTGGATGCTGGTGCCCGACAAGCTTGACGGAGACGAGAAGGAAAAACCGCCGCGCTACGGCGTGTTCTTCACCACCGTGCTGGTGTTCTTCCTGGCGGAAATGGGCGACAAAACGCAGATCGCCACCGTGATGCTGGCCGCGCGCTATGACGCCATCGTCAGCGTGGTCGCCGGCACCACCCTGGGCATGATGCTGGCGAACGCGCCGGTGGTCTGGCTCGGCGAGCGCGTCACGCGTCTCGTGCCGCTGCGTGCGGTGCACATAGTCTCGGCGCTGATCTTTGCAGGCTTGGGACTGGCGGCGCTGTTTATCTAAGCTCCCCAACCGTTGTGCCAACTGAATTCTTCAACCCAGCATGAGCCGTGGAACCGGCTTTGCCGGGCCACAGGCGGGCGGCCCCCTCGGGGGGCAGCGACCCACACGAAGTGGGGGAGCGTGGGGGTATACTAGTTTTAGCGCCGATTTGCTCAGCTTGCGGGCGCTTAAAAAGTACAGCTAAAGACGACATCCAGAAACCCGGACTCGCTTTAGCGATGCCGGGCTTTTTGTTTTCTGCAGGTGATTTTTTGACTCTTATTGCCACCCCGCTCAGCATGCATTTCGTCGAGGCGCTGCCGCTGCAGAGCGGTGCGTTAATACGCGCCTATGACCTGAGCTATGAGACCTACGGTGAGCTCAACGCCGACAAATCCAACGCAGTGCTGATCTGCCACGCGCTCAATGCCTCGCACCATGTGGCGGGTGTGTACCTCGATGCGCAGGGCCAGCCGATAGCCAAATCCGAAGGCTGGTGGGACACCATGATCGGCCCCGGCAAGCCGGTGGACACCGACCGCTTTTTCGTGATCGGCGTCAACAACCTGGGCTCCTGCTTCGGCTCCACCGGGCCCATGCAGCCCAACCCCGACACGCAGGAGCTCTACGGCGCCGACTTCCCCGTTGTCACGGTGCAGGACTGGGTCAGCGCACAGGCCCGCCTGCTGGACCGCCTGGGCATCCAGACCCTGGCCGCCGTGATGGGCGGCAGCCTGGGCGGCATGCAAGCGCTGGCCTGGACGCTGCAATACCCCGACCGCGTGCGCCACGCCGTGGTGGTGGCCAGCGCGCCCAACCTCACAGCCGAGAACATCGCCTTCAACGAAGTCGCCCGCCGCGCCATCGTGACCGATCCCGATTTTCACGGCGGCCACTTCTATCGCCACGGCGTGTTGCCCAAACGCGGCCTGCGCATCGCCCGCATGATCGGCCACATCACTTACCTGAGCGACGACGTGATGAACGAGAAGTTCGGCCGTCAGTTACGGCAGGCGGTAGCCGAGACGGTGAATGCCGATGCCCCCTATAAATACACGACGCAGGACATCGAGTTCGAAATCGAAAGCTACCTGCGCTACCAGGGCGACAAATTCAGCGAGTACTTCGACGCCAATACCTATTTGCTGATCACGCGGGCGCTCGACTACTTCGACCCGGCCTGGGCGCACGGCGGCAACCTCACCCAGGCTCTGGCCCATGTGACAGCCAGGTTCCTGCTTGTGAGCTTCACCACCGACTGGCGCTTTTCCCCCGCGCGCAGCCGCGAAATCGTCAAGGCCTTGCTCGACAATCAGCGCGACGTGAGTTACGCCGAAATCGACGCCCCGCACGGCCACGATGCTTTTTTGCTGGAGGATGAGCGCTATCTCGGTGTGGTGCGTTCCTACTTCCAGAGCAAGGTGGCCGTATGAACCCGACGACTGTTGACCTCAATGTGCAGCCTTCGGCCGACCTGCTGTCCATCGCCCGCCTGGTGCCGCCCGGCTCCCGCGTGCTCGACCTGGGCTGCGGCACCGGCGAAATGCTGGACCACCTGATCCGCCAGCGCGGCTGCTCGGGCTACGGCGTCGAAATCAACGATGCCAACGTCCAGGCCTGCGTGGCGCGCGGCGTCAATGTGATCCAGCTCAACCTCGAAGAAGGCCTGGCGCTGTTCGGCGACAGCTCGTTCGACGTGGTGCTGCAGATCGACACCCTGCAGCACCTGCACAACGCCGAAACCATGCTGCGCGAAACCGCGCGTGTGGGCCGCGCCGGCGTCGTCGTGTTTCCCAACTTCGGCCACTGGCCCAACCGCCTGGCGGTTGCGCGCGGCCGCATGCCGGTAACGAAGGTGCTGCCTTACCAGTGGTATGACACGCCCAACATCCGTGTCGGTACGCTGCAGGATTTCGAAGCACTCGCGCTGCAAAACCAGTTGCAGATCCTAGACTCTTTCGGCTTGCAGGACGGCCGCGAAGTCCGTTTCTGGCCCAATGCCCGCGCCAGCCGGGCAGTCTTCAAGTTCCAGCGGAGCTAGGATTGGCGCAAGGACGCGCTCTGGTGGTAGTATTGGCTCATCGGGATTTCAGCCTCCCGAATCTTCACAGATAGACGGTGTCCCGTCCAAGCGCTGGCAACTCATTGGAGTACTCCGTGGACACCTCTACCCTTTCCGTTCCTTCCATTTCCCCCCAAGAACTCGCAGCCCGCATGGGCCGTGCCGATGCACCTTTGCTGCTCGACGTGCGGCGCAAAGGCAAGTTCCTTGAAAGCCCCCATCTGATTGCAGGCGCCCGGCGCTGCGCACCGGAAGACATTGCAAGCTTTTCCATCTCGCAGCCGCCACGCGAAGTCGTGGTGTATTGCGTCTATGGGCACAACGTCAGCGCGGATGCTGTCATTGAACTGCGCGCCGCGGGCTGGAATGCGTATGCGTTGTCCGGCGGTATCGAAGGCGGTGAAGACGGCGTTGATACGCCGCAAGACATTGCCCAATGGCGCGCACAGCGCCCGGTCACCGTCGTCAAGCGGCCTGACTGGGGCGTCACCGGCGAGCAGGCCTCGCGCTGGATCACGCGCGAGCGGCCCAAAATCGACCGGATCGCCTGCCCTTGGCTGGTACGGCGCTTCATCGATGAGCGCGCGGAATTCTTCTACGTGCCGACTCTGCAGGTGCTGAGTGAAGCAAAACGGCTGGGTGCCGTGGCCTACGACATTCCTGGCGCGCCGGTCTCGCATGAAGGCGAGCTGTGCAGCTTTGACACTCTGATGCGGGCCTTTGGATTGACAGATCCCGCGCTGGCCATCCTGGCCCGCATCGTGCGTGGCGCCGACACAGACCGCCTCGAACTCGCGCCGCAATCGGCCGGCCTGCTGGCGTTCTCGTTGGGCCTGTCGCGCCTGCACGCAGACGACGACCACGCCATGCTGGAGGCTGCCATGCCGTTATACGACGCACTCTACGCATGGTGCCGCAGTGCGCAAGGCGAGCCGCACAATTGGAAACCAGAAACCATGACCGGAGCTGCCAAGTGACCACCGCCTTGCCCTCTTCCCGCCCTTTGCCCCATGAACGGCCGTCGGCTGTGTCTTTTGCCGATGCGCTCAGGTTCTGGCTCAAGCTCGGCTTCATCAGCTTTGGCGGGCCTGCCGGGCAGATTGCCATCATGCACCGCGAGCTGGTCGAGCAAAAACGCTGGATCAGCGAGCGGCGCTTTCTGCATGCGCTGAACTACTGCATGCTGCTGCCCGGGCCCGAGGCACAGCAGCTGGCTACCTATATCGGCTGGCTTATGCACCGCACCTGGGGCGGGATCGTGGCAGGTGCGCTGTTTGTGCTGCCTTCACTGTTTATCCTGATCGCGCTCAGCTGGGTCTATGTGGCCTTTGGTGATGTGCCGCTGGTCGCAGGCCTGTTTTACGGCATCAAGCCGGCGGTCGCCGCCATTGTGCTGCAGGCGGTGCATCGCATCGGCTCACGTTCATTAAGAAAACCGGCCCAGGCTCCTGTTCTATGGGCGATAGCAGCTATTAGTTTTGTAGCAATCTATGTGTCGAACGTGCCGTTTCCGCTGATCGTGCTTGGCGCGGCGGTGGTGGGATGGCTGGGAGCCCGCTTCTCGCCGGCGCAGTTTTCCGGTGGCGCGGGGCATGGCGAGGCGAAGCTTGGGTATGGGCCGGCGCTGATCGACGACGACACGCCGACACCGGAGCATGCGCGCTTCAAGTCCTCGCGGCTGGCTGCCGTGCTGGGGGTGGGCGCGGTGCTGTGGCTGCTGCCCATGGGGGTCTTGATGGCCACCCAGGGCTGGGACGCCACGCTGACGCGGATGGGCTGGTTCTTTACCAAGGCCGCGCTGCTCACCTTCGGCGGCGCCTATGCGGTCCTGCCCTATGTCTACCAGGGCGCGGTGGAGCAGTTCCACTGGTTGACCGGCCCGCAGATGATCGACGGGCTTGCGCTGGGTGAAACCACGCCCGGCCCGCTGATCATGGTGGTGGCTTTCGTCGGTTTTATGGGCGGCTGGGCAAAGCAGGTGCTGGGGCCGGACATGCTGTTTCTCGGCGCTGCGCTGGCGGCCTCCGTGGTGACCTGGTTTACCTTTCTCCCCTCCTTCCTGTTCATCCTGGCGGGTGGGCCGCTGGTGGAGTCCACGCATGGCAAGCTGCATTTCACTGCACCGCTGGCAGCCATCACGGCGGCGGTGGTCGGGGTGATCGCCAGTCTGGCACTGTTTTTCCTTGCGCACATTGCCTTGCGGGCAGACGCCGGAGGGTCCTGGTGGGCCAGAGTGGATTTCTACGCGCTGGCCATCACGCTGGGCGCAGCCGTGGCCTTGCTGCGCTACAAGCGCGGTGTGATCCAGGTCATCTTTGCGTCGGCCCTGGCCGGCTTGCTGCTGCGCCTGTCCGGCCTGGCCTGATCGCGCCCCCCAGGAGCGCCGGGCGCGGTATGCTCAAGCCCTAGTGATGGAACCTTCCGACCCCAGCGCATCCCGGTCATCAACTCCGCTCCTGGAGCGCCTTTTTGGCGACTGGGTGTGTGAGGTGTCGCCCGCTACCTTGCGGGCCGACGCGATGGCCGGCCTGCTGGGCGCGGTCCTCGTGCTGCCGCAAGGCATTGCTTTCGCGACGCTGGCCGGCCTGCCGCCGGCCTACGGGCTATACACCGCTGTGATTCCCTGCATCATCGCCGCGCTTTTCGGCTCCAGCCGGCATGTCATGTCGGGCCCTACCAATGCAAACTCGCTGGCTCTGTTTGCCATGCTCTCGCCGCTGGCGATGGCGTTCAGCCCGCTTTACATCCAGCTGGCGTTGGCCGTCACCGTGATGGTCGGCATCATGCAATGGTTAATAGGCGCGCTGCGCCTGGGCGTGCTGGCCAACTTCATTTCGCCGGCTGTGCTGTTCGGCTTTACGTCGGGTGCGGCCTTGCTGATCGCCGTGCATGCGTTGCCCGACCTGTTGGGCCTGCCGGCCGCGCCTGAACACAGCGCGGCGGCGGTTCTGGGACATGTTCTCACGCAGATCGCTTCCGCTCAACCCATGGCGCTGGGTGTTGCGGCCATCACCCTGGGTGTCGCGCTGCTGTTGCGCCACCTGCGCCGCAACTGGCCTTACATGTTGATTGGATTGGCGGTGGCCACTGCGCTGGCCTGGGTGTGGAGCGGCCTTCTTCATCCCGGTGCCGCACCCTCCGCCTCGTTGCGTACTGTGGGCCAGATCCCCATACCCTGGCCGAGGTTCGAAGTGCCGCGCATCAGCTGGGCGCAGGCCGCCGACCTCATCGGCCTGGCGTTTGCATTAACCATCGTCGCGCTGGGCCAGGCGATCTCGATCGCCAAGACGGTAGCGCTTCGTTCGGGCCAGCGCATAGACGCCAACCGAGAATTCCGCGGCCAGGGCCTGTCCAACATCGTCGGCGGGTTGTTCTCGAGCTATGTCTCCTGCGGCTCGATGAACCGCTCCATGCCCAACCTGGAAGCCGGTGCGTGCACGCCGCTGGCCTCGGTGTTCTCCGCTTTGCTGCTGTTGGCCCTGGTGGCGGTAAGCGCGCCGTTGCTGGCGCAGATCCCCATGGCTGCGCTCGCGGCGTTGCTGGTGCTGGTAGCGTTCGCGCTGCTGGACTTCGCGCGCTGGAGCCAGCTGTTCACTTTGAGCCGCAGCGACTTTGGGGTGGCGATGGCCACCATGGTGGCGACCGTCACCATACGACTGGAGATCGCGATCTTGCTGGGCATGATTTTGTCGCTGATGTCTTTCCTCTATCGCACATCAAAACCAGCGATGCGCACCATGGGCTTTGACGGCCGTGGTCTGGACCGGCAGTTTGTGGTGATCGACAACTCGCCCGACGCGGGGCTGGAAGCCAAAAAATCGATGGGCCCTGACGGGCCCGAGGAAGCGCCCCGTCAGGTGCTGCCTGAGTGTCCACAATTAAAGCTGCTGCGCATGGAAGGCGAGGTCTACTTCGGCGCGACCCAGCATGTGGCCGACATCCTGCACGCGCTTCGCACCCAGCCGCAGCCGCAAAAACACCTGCTGGTCATGGGCAAGAGCATGAACTTCATCGACCTGGCCGGCGCCGAGCTCTGGGAGGCCGAACTCGCCGCGCGCCGCGCCATGGGTGGCGACCTGTACTTTCACCGGCCGCGGCCGGAAGTGATCCGCATGTGGCGCAAGACCGGTTTTACCAGCGTGCTGGGGCCCGAACATCAGTTTCCCGACAAGTTCACCGCGATCTCCACCATATTCAGCAAACTGGACCCGGAAATTTGCCGGCGCTGCACCGCCCGGATATTCTGGGAATGCCAGTCTGCGCCCGGCCCGGACACACCCACCGCCTGAAACCCATGCCCCAATTCGCCGCCAACCTCAGCTGGATGTACACCGAGCTTCCCATGGCGGAGCGCTTTGCCGCCGCTGCGCGGGACGGCTTCACGGCTGTGGAAATTCTGTCCCCATATGCCTGGGCCCCACACGAACTCAAGGCCATCCTGCAACAGCACGGCCAGCAGCTGGTGCTGTTCAACGCGCCGCCGGGTGGTGTGGATGTGGCCGGCATCGAGAAGGCTTGGGCTTCCTCGCAAAAAGGCACGGCCTGCCTGCCGGGCCATAAAGCCGAATTCCGTGGCGGCATCGCGATTGCGCTGGAGTATGCGCAAGCGCTGGGCTGCCCGCGCATTCACGTGATGGCGGGCACACTGCCCGCCGGGGTGGAGCGTGAAGCGGTGCAACCGACCTATGTGAACAACCTGCGTGAGGCGGCCGCACTGGCGGCCAAGGTGGGTGTGGACCTGTTGATCGAGCCCATCAACACGCGCGACATTCCGCGCTTCTTTTTGAACCGGCAAGACCATGCACATGAAATCATCCGCGAAGTCGGCGCGTCCAATGTCAAGGTGCAGATGGACCTCTACCACTGCCAGATCGTTGAAGGCGACCTGGCCATGAAACTGCGCAACTACCTGCCCACGGGCCACGTCGGCCATCTGCAGATCGCGGGCGCGCCCGGCCGCAATGAACCGGATGTCGGTGAGATCAACTACCCCTATCTGTTCGCGCTGCTCGATGAACTCGGCTACAGCGGTTGGGTAGGGTGTGAATACAAACCGCTGCGCGGCGAAGAAGCCGGCGCTACGCAGGCCGGGCTGGGCTGGTTGAAAAGATTTCGCGAACGCGCCTGAGCGCGTTCGCAGCATTCAGCGCGCGCAACGAAACGTCAAATTGATGCGCTGCCTCCCCAGGCGCGCATGTTCGCCATCGGCCAGCGGCGCCACCCCGTGATAAGCCAGCCGTGACGGGCCGCCCCACACCGCCACGTCGCCATGCACCAGGCGGTATTGCGCGGGGCGGTCGCTGCGGTTCAGGCCGCCGAACAAAAACATCGCCGGCAAGCCCAGCGAGACCGACACGATGGGCGCGTCCAGCGTGGCCTCGTCCTTATCCTGGTGCAGCGAAAGCCGTGCGCCGGGCTCATAGCAGTTGATCAGGCAGGCGTCCGGACGGAAGTTATTAAAGCCCGCTTCCGCCGCGGCGCGCAGCGCCAGCTCCGCAAAGCAGCCCGGCATGGGCGGCCAGGGCTTGCCAGACAGCGGGTCCTTCGCGTCATAGCGGTAACCGCTGCGATCCGACACCCAGCCCAGCGCGCCGCAATTGCTCATCGCGACCGACATGGTGTAGCCGCCGGGCGTGACCAGATGGCGCAGCGGCGCGGCCGCGGCGACGTCTTGCACAGCTTGCAGCAACACCTCGTCCATCTCGAGGGCAAGCCCGCGCAGCAGCATGGCGCCCGGTGCCATCACCTCGGGCGCGGTGTATGGCGCCGGCACCTCATCGAAAATCCCCAAGGTCAAGCCATCTCCTTCATTGAGCATCATGAAAAATAATGCCCAGCGTGTGCCGGTGCCCGCTGCGCACTGTGCTCACGCCGTGCCGCATGTTGACCCGGTAAAACCCTCGGCTGCCTTGCACCGGCCGGTGATGCACGGCAAATACTACGGCATCGCCTTGCCGCAGCGGCACCACTTCAGGCCGAGACTGCATGCGCGGGCGCTGCTCCGTCAGCACAAATTCGCCGCCGGTAAAGTCCTCGCCCGGGCGCGACAACAGCACGGCGACCTGGATAGGGAACACGTGCTCGCCATACAGGTCTTGGTGCAGGCAGTTGTAGTCTCCAGGACCATATTGCAAGAGCAGCGGTGTAGGCCGCTGTTGGCCTGCCGCGTGGCAGCATGCGAGGAAATCGGCATGGACCGGCGGATAGCGGACGTCAATCCCCATGGCCTGGTTCCAGGCATTGGCCACGCCGACCAACTGCGGGTAAAGCGTGGTGCGCAGCCGCGCCACAATGTTCGGCAGCGGGTAATTGAAGTACTGGTATTCACCCTGGCCGAAGCCGTGGCGCTGCATCACGATGCGGCTGCGGAAATGGCATGCATCGGCATACAGCCCGGCCACGGTTTCGCATTCCTGCGCGCTCAGCAGCTGTGGCAGCACAGCGCTGCCGTGCCGGTTCAGTGTGGCTGTGATGCGCGCCCAGTTATCCTGGCCAGCGCTGGCATCAGTTGGGTCGGGCAACAGGGTAGGTGCTTCAGAAACAAGTGGCATGCTGCAATCCGTCAGGGCGATGGAGCGTCCATCAACAGCTCAGGATAAATCCGGCGGCTCGCTGACGCTCGCCAGAACCGGACATTTCATTCAGTCGCGATCAAGCCGCCAACTCGGTCAGGATAGGGCAGTCGGGCCGGCTGTTGCCTTGGCAACAATGCGCCAGGTGCCCCAGGGTCTGCTTCATCGCCTCCATCTCCGCGATGCGGCACTCCAGATCAGCCATATGGGCCAGTGCGATGCGTTTGACGTCCGCGCTGGCGCGGCGCTTGTTCTGCCATAGCTTGAGCAGCTCAGTGATCTCGGCCATGCTGAAGCCCAAGGTACGGGCGCGGCGTATGAAGCGCAGCGTGTGCACTTCTTTTTCGCCGTATTGGCGGTAGCCCGCGTCGGTGCGATGCACCGTGGGCAGCAGGCCCAGCGACTCGTAGTGGCGAATCATCTTGGCGGACACGCCCGTGTGCGCAGCGGCCTGGCCGATGTTGAGCGGGCCTGTATCAATGGTGTTAGTCATGGGTGTTTCCCTTCCAGCGGCGCAGCAGCAAGGCATTCATCACCACGCTGGCGCTGCTCAGCGCCATGGCGGCGCCGGCGATCACGGGGCTCAGCAGTCCCAACGCGGCCAGCGGGATGCCGACCACGTTGTAGACAAAGGCCCAGAACAGGTTCTGGCGTATCTTCGCGTAGGTGCGGCGTGAAATGTCGATGGCATCCGCCACCAGCGCCGGGTTGCCACGCATCAGCGTGATGCCGGCCGCATGCATGGCCACGTCGGTGCCGGTGGACATCGCGATGCCCACATCGGCGGCCGCCAGGGCCGGTGCATCGTTGATGCCGTCGCCCACCATGGCCACGCGTCCGCCATGCGCCTGCACGCCGACGCGAAGTTGCCCGATGATGGCGGCCTTGTCCGCAGGCAGCACTTGGCTGTGCACGAGGTCCATTCCGAGTTGCTGCGCCACGGCTTCGGCGCTGCCGCGGTTGTCGCCGGTCACCAAAGCGGTTTGAATGTCCAGTGCGTGGAGGCGGGCAATCGCCGGCGCCGCGCTGCTTTTGAGCGTGTCGCCAAACGCCATCAGCCCGAGAAGCCGCGGTGTTCCGGTGACCTCGGCCAGCCACGATACCGTGCGGCCTTGGGCTTCGAGTTCTTTGGCGCGAGCGTTCAGTGCGGCGAGGTTGTTCAAGTCCAGACCCAGCTCCTGCATGAAGCGCGGGCTTCCGAGCCGCAGTTCGCGGCCTGCCACCACGGCGGCCATGCCGCGGCCGGCGACGGCGCGCAACTCTGTCGCTGTGGGAATCTCCAGCTGCTGCTCCGCAGCGCGCCGTGTGACCGCGCGGGCGAGCGGGTGTTCGCTGCCCGACTGGATGGCGGCCGACCAGGCCAGCAACTCATCGGCGGCGATGGCGTTGGGCTCCAGCGCCACCAGTTCGGGTTTGCCCTCGGTCAGCGTGCCGGTCTTGTCAAAAGCCACTACCTTGACGCTGTGCGCCACTTCTAGCGCCTCCGCGTCCTTGATCAGGATACCCCGGCGTGCGGCGGCGCCCGTGCCCACCATGATGGCGGTGGGCGTGGCCAGCCCCAGCGCACAGGGACAGGCGATCACCAGCACAGCGACTGCATTGAGGATGGCCGCCTCCCAGTCATGCGTGGCCAAGCCCCAGCCCAGCAGCGTCACAAAGGCAATCGCTATCACCACCGGCACGAACACGGCGCTGACCTGGTCCACCAGCCGTTGTATTGGCGCTTTTTTGGCCTGGGCCGACTCGACCATCCGCACGATGCGGGCCAGCGTAGTCTCCGCACCGATGGCGGTCGTGCGCACTACGATCAGGCCCTCGGCATTGACCGCGCCGCCTGTCACCTGGTCGCCTGCATGTTTGGCGATTGGCAGGCTTTCGCCGGTGATCAGTGATTCGTCAACCTGCGTGCTGCCTTCCACGATCTCGCCGTCCACTGCGATGCGTTCTCCCGGGCGCACCACCACCAGATCGCCGAGCTGTATGTCTTGCAGGGCAACGTCCTCATCCTTCCCATCGCGTCGGCGGAGCGCCGTATCAGGTCGCAACGCCTGCAGCGCGCGGATGGCGGCTGTCGTCTGGTGTTTGGCGCGCGCTTCCATCCATTTTCCCAGCAGCACCAGCGTGACGACGACTGCCGAGGCTTCAAAATAGAGGTGAGCCATGCCGTGGCCGCCATGCCGTAGCAATTGATAGACGCTCAAGCCGTAGGCGGCTGAGGTGCCCAAGGCGACCAGCAAATCCATATTGCCGGTGCGAGCGCGCAAGGCGCTCCAGCCGGCGCGGTAAAAGCGTGCGCCCAGCCAGAATTGCACCGGCGTGGCGAGCAGCCATTGCAGCCATCCATTGAGCATCCAGTCTTTGCCGAACAGCGCGCCCACCATGGGCAGGGCCAGCGGTGCTGACAATGCCGCGGCCAATGCAATGGGCCACCAGGCAGCAGCGGGTTTGTCGACAAGGGCGCCAGCGGCGTGGATCTCCCGCGCCTGGTAGCCGGCCCTGGCCACTGCCGTCATCAGCGCGGGCAGCATGATGGCGTTGCCTGCCACGCTGACCTCGGCGGTCTCGGTCGCCAGGTTGACGCTGGCCGACAGCACTCCCGGCACCTGCTTGAGCGCTTTTTCGACGCGCGACACGCACGAAGCGCAGGTCATGCCGTCTATCTGAAGCTGCAGGGCCTGCTCGGTCACCCGGTAGCCTGCTTTTGCGACGGCCGCCTTCAGCGTGTCCATGCCGACATCACTGCGTGCTTTAACGCTGGCCTGCTCGGTCGCAAAGTTGACGCTGACGTCCTGGACGCCAGGAACGCCGGCCAGCGAGCGTTCCACACGCGCCACGCAGGAGGCGCAACTCATGCCCTCGATGGGAAGCAGCCACTCGGTCAGTGCGGCCGCGGCGGCAGGTTGGTTCTGGGGGGAGGTGATGTTCATGACGGCAGTCTGAACCTTACCACCATGGGAGGGTCAAGGGCTCTCAGTCAATAGCCCTGAACGCAAGCAGGGACTTGGCAGGCGGCGCTTGACCCTGCCCCTATGGGAAGGTTCAGACTTGGGCCCAAGCTGTCTCAACTTTCTCAACTTTCAGGAAATACGTTTTATGGAATTCACCATCCCCGCCATGAGCTGCGGCCACTGCGCCGGCGCCATTACCCAAGCCGTCAAGTTACTGGACCCGGCTGCGCAGGTCAACGTCGACCTGGTATCGAAAAAGGTCGTGGTGCAGTCTTCGCAAGACCAGGCTACTGTGGCGGCGGCCCTTGCCGAAGCGGGTTATCCCGCACGGTAAGGCACTTGTATCCGACGGGAAGGACGGTTGAGCATCGATAGAATGGCCCTTCCTTCCTCCATCGAGCCGCCTAGTGTCCGACCGATTCGCCGTTCTTCCCCAATATCTGTTTCCCAAGCAGGCGCTGACCAACTTTGCCGGTTTTGTGGCGTCGCGTGAGCGCGGCTGGATCACCACGGAGATCATCCGCCGCTTTGTCGCCAAGTACCAGGTCAACATGGACGAGGCCCTCAATTCGGACATTGCCAGCTACCTCACTTTCAACGACTTCTTCACGCGCGCGCTCAAGCCCGGCGCACGCCCGTTGGCAAAAGCCGAGCTGATCTCACCGGTGGATGGCGCGATCAGCCAGTTCGGTGCGATTGAGAAGGACCAGATTTTCCAGGCCAAGGGCCACAGTTATTCAACCACCGCACTGGTGGGCGGCGACGCGGCGCTGGCTGCGCACTACCAGGACGGCCATTTCGCCACGCTCTACCTGAGCCCCAAGGACTACCACCGCATCCACATGCCGGCCGGTGGCCGGCTGACGCGCATGATCTATGTGCCGGGCGACCTGTTTTCGGTCAACCCCGTCACTGCGCGCGGTGTGCCGGGGCTGTTCGCGCGCAATGAGCGCGTGGTCTGCGTCTTTGAGTCCGCTCGCGGGCCGTTTGTGCTGGTGCTGGTCGGCGCAACGATTGTCGGCAGCATGGCCACGGTGTGGCACGGTGTGGTCAACCCGCCGCGCGGCAAGGTGGTGCGGCAATGGGACTATCCCGACGAGCCGACCTCGACGATCCGCCTCAAGCAGGGCGAAGAAATGGGCCGCTTCCTGCTGGGCTCCACCGTTGTCATGTTGTTTCCCAAGGGGCCGCTGCAGTTCAACCCCGAGTGGGCGCCCGGGCGCGAAATACGGCTCGGCGAAGCCATGGCGGTCTACGGTTAAGCAGAGGGCGTGAAGCCCAGGCAGTTTAAAAACGCCATGGCCGCCGCCGGCGCCCTTTCCTTGGCGCCGTTGATGAAATACACAAACACGTCGCGCGGCTTGCCCTGTGCCGGGGCTTCTTCCAGCGTCGGCAGGTCGGCCGGCGCGGATCCGTCGGCCCATTGCCGCGCGCGCTCAGCCCAGGCGTTCAGCGCGCCTTCCTCGTAGCCGGTCTCCAGGCCTGCTTCGCTCATCATGAGGCGAGCGTAGGCGAAGTCACCCGTGAGGTCGGCGAAAGACGGAAATTTGTCGGCGTCGGTAAATACAGTGGCGACCTTGTAACGGCGTGCCAGCGCCAGGTAATCGGGCGACATAAAGCTCTCGTGGCGAACGTCGACGACATGGCGCAGCGCCCGGCCGTCCACCTGTTTGGGCAGCAGCGACAGAAACGCCTCGAAATCCCCTGCCTCAAACACCTTGCCGGGCATGAATTGCCAGACGATGGGGCCCAGCTTGTTGCCCAGCTCGCTGATGCCGCTTTCAGTGAAGCGCTGGATGGACTCGCCCGCCTCGGCCAGCACGCGGCGGTTGGTCGCGTAGCGCGAGGCCTTGAGGGAAAACATGAAGTTGTCCGGCGTCTCGTCGCGCCACTTCCTGAAGCTGGCCGGCTTGAGCGTGCCGTAGTAGGTGCCGTTGACCTCGATGGCGCTCAGCCGGCGGCTTGCGTATTCGAGTTCGCGGCTGTGCGACAGGCCGGCTGGGAAAAAGTTGTCGCGCCACGGCTCAAAGGTCCAGCCGCCCACGCCAGCACGGATGCGGGAATCGGCTGCCGTGGAAGGCGTGGCGGCGGAAGATGGCGCGTGTGCGCGGCTTGCTGGTGTCATGGCGGCTCCGTGGCGTACTTGTCTGCTTTCTCGTCCAAATTAGAGGAGTTATCTTTGCCCACGCCGCCCGCGATGCGTTGTAGGTTGAATTCTTCAATTGCGGGTCTTCCCGTGGCCGGTGGCGCGGTCTGTGTTGGAAGCGTACAGTAGCAGGTGCCGCAGCAAAATGCTGCCCTAAAAAGCCGATATTCCTGTTCCCGGAGCCTTTCCAATGAACGCCCCACTGCACCGCGAAATCCCCGCCAGCATCCTTAACGCCGCCCAGGCTCTGTCCCAGGTCACGGCGCAATGGGACGGCGACATCGTCAAACAGATCACCGACTACATCTCCATCCCAGCCAAGTCCCCCACGTTTGACAGTGACTGGGCGCAGCACGGCTTCATCGACACCGTCATGCGCAACGCGGCGGCCTGGGTCGAGGCGCAGAAGGTCGAAGGCCTCACGCTGGAGATCGTGCGCCTCGAAGGCCGCACCCCGGTGCTGTTCTTTGAGATCCCGGCCACGCGCGCCGATTCGACGCAAACCGTGTTGATGTACGGCCACCTCGACAAGCAGCCCGAGTTCACCGGCTGGCGCAATGATTTGAGCCCCTGGATGGCCAAGTACGAAGACGGGAAGCTTTATGGCCGTGGCGCCGCCGACGATGGTTATGCGGTCTACGCCAGCATTGCCGCGGTGCAGGCGCTCAAAGCGCAGAACGTGCCGCACCCGCGCATCGTTGGCCTGATCGAAACCTGCGAGGAAAGCGGCTCCTACGATTTGCTGCCTTACGTCAATGCGCTGCGTGAGCGCCTGGGCGACGTAGCGCTGGTGGTGTGCCTGGATTCCGGCGCGGGCAACTACGACCAGCTGTGGCTGACCACCAGCCTGCGCGGCAACGCGGCGGGCGTGCTCAAGGTGGAAATTCTCACCGAAGGCGTGCACTCCGGCGACGCCAGCGGCCTGGTGCCGTCGAGCTTTCGCATCATGCGCCAGGTGCTGGACCGCCTGGAAGACAGCAAGACCGGTCGCCTGCTGCCGCAGAGTTTTCATTGTGAAGTTCCGGCCGACCGGCTGGCGCAGGCGCAGGCCACCGCCAAAATCCTCGGCGAGGAAATCTACAAGCGCTTTCCGTGGGCACACTACGACTGCGAAGGCTCCAGCGCATTTGCCTTGCCCACCACGACCGACCCGGTGGAAGCCCTGCTTAACCGCACCTGGCGCCCGACGCTGAGCGTGACGGGTGCCGAAGGTTTTCCAGCCCTCAAGGATGCAGGCAATGTGCTGCGCCCCTACACCGCCTTCAAGCTCTCGCTGCGCTTTCCACCGCTGATCGACGCGGCTGCGGCCGTGCAGGAACTCAAGACGCTTCTGGAAGACAATGCGCCCTACCAGGCCAAAGTCACGTTTGAAAGCAACGGCGGCGCCACCGGCTGGAACGCGCCCCGCACTGTGCCCTGGTTTGAAAACGCGCTCAATGATGCATCGCAAAGCTTTTTCGGCGCGCCCTGCGGCACCATCGGCCAGGGCGGCACCATTCCGCTGATGAACATGCTGAGCAAGGGTTTCCCGAAGGCGCAGATGATGGTCTGCGGTGTGCTCGGCCCCAAGAGCAATGCCCACGGCCCCAACGAATTCCTGAACGTGCCCTACGCCAGGAAGCTGACCGCCGCGGTCGCGCATGTGATGGCCCGCGTTCCCGGTTGAGTTCGGGTGAACCGCCTTTCTTTTAGCCGCGCTTTGCCGGTTGCACTTTTTCCGGCCAGGGTTTGGGCCGTTGCGCTATGCATTCCACCGTCCTAGCGCCATTCACCGCCCGTGACGGCGAGAACCTGGCTCTCTATGAGTGGCCACTGGATGTTTCTGCCAGCGAAGCGGATCAAACTGCACTGCCGCCGCGCGCCATGGTGTTGCTGGTTCATGGCCTGGGCGAGCACGCCAGCCGCTACGAGCATGTTGCCGGCCAATTGCTCGACTGGGGTTTTGCGGTGCGCGCCTACGACCAGCGCGGCCATGGCGAATCGGGCGGGGTCCGTGGTGTGCTGCCCAATGAGACTGCACTGCTGGACGACCTGGCCGAGATCGTCGATGACACGCGCCTGCGTGGCGTGCGCCTTCTGGAGGAGGTCCGCGCGGACGGACGAAGCCTGCAGCCGCCTGCGTACCTTCCCCTGATCCTGCTTGGCCACAGCATGGGCGGTCTGGTGGTGAGCCGGTTTGTCGCGCTGGGCATTCGCCCCGTGGAAGGCCTCGTGATGTCTTCCCCTGCGCTGGATCCGGGGCTCAGCGCCTTGCAAAAGCTGCTGCTGGCCTTTATGCCGAGGCTGGCTCCCGACCTGTGTGTGGGCAACGGCCTGGACGCGCGCTACATCTCGCACGATGAAGAGGTGGTCAAAAAATACTTCGCCGACCGGCTGGTGCACCACAGAATCTCGCCACGCCTGGGTAAATTCGTCGCAACAGCGGGCCCCGCGACGGTAGTGGCCGCCTCCCAATGGCGCACGCCTACGCTGCTGATGTATGCGGGTGCGGACCGGCTTGTCAACCCGGCCGGCAGCCGCGCTTTTGCGGAAAACGCGGCCAACTCAACGGCCGTGACGGCCGGTACGGTGACAGCGCGGTGCTTTGAGGGTCTCTATCACGAGATCTTCAATGAAGTCGAGTCGGAGCCGGTGTTTGACACGCTCAAGGCCTGGCTGGACGCCCGCTTTTAGCGCGTAAGAAATTCCAAGGGAAATTCGGCGCGCAAATAGCTATAAAAACAATAGCAATAACTGATGGCAACCGGCAGCAGCCAATGCCTCAACGCTCCTGAAGCAGGCAGCCCAACATGCCCATCAGGTCTTCGCCGTTTCCCAGCCCTTGCGCAGGGGCCTGGCCTTCGGGCGTCAGGTGATTGATAAGGCCTGGCAGCATCCCAGCCAGCTAGCTGGCATCGCCGGGTTCCATGCCCAGCCTGGCCGCAATGTCGGACACGGTGCGAGGCGTAAACAGGTTCTTAGGCATTCGGTGCCTTACGTTGGCCGAGTGCAAGCCAGGCCAGCGCGGCGGCGGTGAGCCCCAGCGGCAGCAGTGACCCCAGGTTCAACAGCGCCCAGCCTTGGGTGGTCACCAGCACGCCGGAGGCCAGCGAGGAAACCGCCAGCACGGCAAAAATACAGAAATTGAGCGCGCCCTGCGCCTTGTCTTTTTCTTCCGGGCGATAGGTTGCAAGCGCCAGGGTGGTGCTGCCGGTGAAAAGAAAATTCCAGCCCAGACCCAGCAAAAAAAGCGCCACCAGAAATTCCTTGAGCTCCACGCCCGAGAGCGCGATCAGCACGCACACCACGTTGAGCGCCAGGCCCGCCGCCATGATGGGCAAAGTGCCGAAGCGCCTGATCAGGTGACCGGTGAAAAAGCCGGGTGCGAACATGCCGATCACGTGCCACTCCAGCACCAGCGCGACGCTGGAAAACGGCAAACCGCAAACCTGCATGGCAATTGGCGTGGCCGCCATCAGCAGGTTCATCACGCCAAAGCCCAGGGCACCGGCTGCGGCGGCCACGATGAAGATCGGCTGCCGCATGATTTCGCGAAGCGGCCGGCCACCGCGGTTGGCATGCGCCTCGGGCGGTGGCGGAAACCGGATGAATGCCAGCAGCGCCATCGACAGTAGTGCCACGCCGGCCAGTGCCAGGTAGGCGCCTGCAAAGGGCACGTCGGTCAGCCCCCGCGTAGAGGCCGCCAGGTTAGGCCCGGCAACGGCGCCCAGCAGGCCGCCAGCCATGACCAGGGAAATGGCTTTTTCGCGAAAAGCAGGCTGGGCGAGCTCGGCTGCGGCAAAGCGGTAGAGCTGGGCATTGGCGCTGTAGTAGCCCGCCACCACGGTGGCGGCCACCAGAAGCCAGAAATTTTTGCTGTAAGCCGCATAGCAGCACAGCAGCGCTGAGGCGACGGCCACCAGCAGGCCCAGCTGGAAGGAAGTCTTGCGCCCGAAGCGCGTTTGCGTGCGCGCCACCACGGACGTGGATAGCGCGCCGCCCACCACGTAACCCATGACGGGCAGTGTCGCCATCCAGCCTAGCGGGGCCAGGTTCAGGCCGACCAGGCCGTTAATGGCGATGAAGGTAACGTTGTTGGTGAGAAAGAGGCCCTGGCAGACGGCCAGCAGCCAGAGATTGCGGTTCATGGCGCGCCGCCTGTCACAGCGAGAAACGACAGACAGGCGAGCGGTGCGGTTTCGGCCCGAAGCACACGCGGGCCGAGGGTAACGGCCGCAAAACCGCAAGCCATGGCCGCAGCCTCTTCAGCCGGGCTGAGGCCGCCCTCGGGGCCGCTCAGGAAGGTCAGCGCACCGCCGGCAGCTACGGCTTCGGCCAGCGGCCGGCTGCCGTTTTGTAATGAGAGCAACAGCCGGTTGCTGCCAGCCGCACCTTGCCCCGCGCCTTTAAGCCAGTCAGACAGGTTGGCGGCGTCGTGAACGAGCGGCACACGGCTGCGGCCGCATTGCTCACAGGCCGCGACGGCGACGCCCCGCCAGTGCGCGATTTTTTTGTCGGCTCGCTCTCCCTTGATGCGCAGCACGCTGCGCTCGCTCATCAAGGGCTGGATGCTGGCCACGCCCAATTCGGCGGCTTTTTCAATCAGCCAGTCCATGCGTTCGTTGGCGGGCATGCCGACGGCCAGGTGGACGGCGCGATGGGCCTCACGCGCCGTGGCGGTGTAGGCGCCGACCATCACGTCCACATCGCTGCGGCCCATGCGCTCAACCGTGGCGGCGAATTCCCCTTCGCTGCCCGCCTGACCGTCTCCCCGGCCATTGAACAGCGTGAGCGCGTCGCCGGGCTGCATGCGCAAGACCTGCACGTGGCGGGCCGCATGCGCGGGCAGGCTGACGGAGCTGCCGGGCGACAGGGCGATGTCGGCGTAGAAACGGGCGGTCACGGGGCAGGCCTTGAAGCGGTACGAGGGGGCACAGGTGTTTTTGCTATAAAAATAGCAGCTACCTGTCCAATACCCATATGGGCTAGAGCCATATTTTTCATCAAAACGTGTAACCCACGCGGGTTTCGTTGCCCTCGATCTCGTCGAGCAGCACCATCAGCGGCCCGAGCTGCCGGTAGCGCGCGGCGGTGTTGCGGGCGTATTTGATGAAGCGGGGCGTGTCGGCCAGGTACTTGGGCTTGCCGTCACGCAGCGTGAGGCGCGCAAAGATGCCCAGAATCTTGAGGTGGCGCTGCAGGCCCATCCATTCCACGGCCCGGTAAAACTCGCCAAAATCGTCGCCAACCGGCAGACCGGCCTTGCGGGCTTTTTGCCAATAGCGCACGGTGATGTCCAGTACGAAATCTTCTTCCCAGCTCAAGAAGGCGTCGCGCATCAGGCTGGCGATGTCATAAGTGATGGGGCCGTAGACCGCATCTTGAAAGTCGAGCACGCCAAGCGGTGGTGCGTCTGCGGGGGGCGGCGATGATCCATTGGGAATCATCAGGTTGCGGGGCATGAAGTCGCGGTGCACGAACACCCGTGCGCCATCCAGCGAGTTCAGGTTACTGGCCTTGATCTGTTCGAAGATGACGTTCAGCTTGTCCTGAAGGCCGGTGTCCAGCGCCAGCCCGCGATGTTTGGCGACATACCAGTCTGGAAAGAGCGACAGCTCGCGCGACAGGAGAGCATCGTCGTAGGGCGGAAGCACACCGGGCCTGGAGGCGAGTTGCCAGCGCACCAAGGCCTCCACCGCATCTACATACAGGTCGTAGTGCGCCGGAGTGGGGCTGGCGATAGCGTCAACCTCGGCGGGCGGCGCAATCACTTCCATCATGGTCTGCGTACCCAGGTCGCTTAGCAGCATGAAGCCCATTGGTTCATCCCAGGCCAGTACGCGTGGGGCAATCAAGCCGGCGCCGCTCATCAGGCCGGCGACCTTGACGAAAGGTTTGCAATCTTCCTGAGCGGGCGGCGCGTCCATCACGATGTAACTGCCATCGCCTGTTGCTGCGTCCACCCGGAAGTAGCGGCGAAAACTTGCGTCAGCTGATGCCGGCTTGATGGTGTCGACCCGCAGATTGTGCTGGCGGGCAGCGGCAGTCAGCCAGGCTTCAAAGGTCATGGCACGTGCCGGGTCGGCCCAGGCAATGGAAGGGGTGGTCATGTTTCTGGAGTCCCTGCCAGCCCTGCAATTGGGCGCTGATTCGACATTGTGGGGACGGAGTGGAGGGTCATGGATAATCAGGCCTGATTTTACAAACGGGTTTATCTCACATAAACGATGCGCCGCGCATCCCCTTCGCCCTTTATTCTTTCCCCGATAGCTCAAGCTGTCTCCACGCTGGTGGTTTGCGCAGCACTGGGGATGACGGGTGCCGGGACGGCGCACGCCCAAACTCCGGCTGCGTCAACTGCTCCCCAGCAGGGAGCTTCCGCTGCCCCACCTGCGGGCGGGCCCGCAGGCGATACCCCGAAACTCAAGTCTTCAGCCCAGCTGGCCGAACAGGTTTCCAGCGACCCGCAGAACAAAGGGCCCACATTTGTTTTTGGCGACCGGATTTCCGGCCGCCCCGATCTGGAGACCGTGATTGACGGCAATGCGGAACTGCGCCGCGGTTCTACCGCCATCCGAGCAGACCGTATCGAGTACTACCAGCCCGAAGACCAGCTTAAAAGCCGCGGCAATGTCCGTATCAACCGCGCCGGCAACAGGTTTGAAGGCCCCGAACTCGAGATCAAGCTGGACCGGTTTGAAGGCTTCTTCAACACGCCGACTTACCGTTTCCTCAGCAATGGGGGCAACGGACAGGCCGAGCGGGTCGATTTCGTTGATGAAAACAACCTGACTGCACAGCGCGCGAGCTATACCACCTGCGAGCGCAATGACGAGGCCAGCTGGGAGCCCTCGTGGGTATTGAGCGCCAGGAGTTTCGAGTTCGACCTCGAGCGAGAAGTGGGTGTTGCCAATGGGGCGGTTGTGCGTTTCAAGGATGTACCCATTTTGGGCTTCCCCCGGGTGAGTTTTCCATTGAGTGACAAGCGCAAGTCGGGCCTTTTGCCGCCCACGGTCGGCATGGGTTCGGTGAACGGTTTTGAGTATCGGCAGCCCTATTACTTTGATATTGCGCCCAATCGGGATGCTACGTTTTCACCGGGAATTTTGACCAAACGCGGGGTGGACCTTGCCGGCGAATTTCGTTACCTGGAGCCGAAGTACACAGGCGAGCTGCGGGGAAATTTCCTTCCCGGCGACAAATTGCGCAACCGCGACCGTTGGTCCTACAGTTATCAGCACGCCGGCGCCATCAGCAGCGGTTTGTCTTCCGTGGGTGATCTGGGTATCAACCTCAACCTGAACCGGGTGAGTGACAACGATTATTGGCGCGACTTCCCGACTCTCAGGGGTGCAACGACCCAGCGCCTTCTGCCGCAAGATGCGAGTTTGTCATGGAATCGTGGGTTCTTTTCTTCATCCGTGCGAACGCTCAAGTGGCAGACTCTGCAGGATGTCACTTCACCCATCATCCCGCCCTACGACCGTCTGCCCCAGTTTGCAGCGGCATACACCCGTGTGGACGCGCCCGTGGTGGGACTGGGCAATGGCTTTGACTGGTCTGTGGAGGGCGACTTCACCCGTTTTTCCGCGAATCGCCAGCTGACCAACCAGCCCAATAGTGATCGGGCATTCACGCGACTGCAACTGAGCCGACCCTGGTTGTTGCCTGCCGGGTATATCACCCCCAAAGTGCAGCTGCATGCCACGAGTTATAAATTTGATTCTGCATTGCCCAATGGTGCAACAACGGCGTCGCGTGTGGTGCCCACCTTTAGCCTGGACAGTGGTGTGCAGTTTGAGCGTAACGCCGGGTTCCTGGGTCGGGACTTTACCCAGACACTGGAGCCGCGGGCCTTTTATGTGCGTACACCCTATCGCGACCAGAGCCTGCTGCCGAACTACGACTCAGGGTCCAACGACTTCAACTTCGCCACGGTTTTTACCGAAAACGCATTTGTCGGCAATGACCGCATTTCAGACGCCAATCTGTTGACTCTGGGGGTTACCTCGCGACTGCTGGATCCTGCGACTGGTGCCGAAGCCGTGCGTGTCGGTATTGCGCAGCGCTTGCGCTTCGAGGATCAGAAAGTGACCTTGCCGGGGGCGCTGCCGGTCACTGATCGCATCAGTGACTTGTTGGTCGGTGCGTCCGTCAACTGGGTGCCGCAGTGGTCCTTCGACGGCACAGTCCAGTACAACCCGAAAACCAGGCAGTCCGAGCGGACGTCGATCGGCGTGCGTTACAACCCCAGCAATTACCGTGTTATCAGCGCCGCATTCCGTCGCCAGCGCAATGTCAGTGAACAAATTGACGTGGGCTGGCAGTGGCCCATCAATGATTTATGGGGCGACAAGGGAAAAGACCTGGGCGCCGGGCAGGGCCAGGGAGGCGGCCGTTACTATGCCGTTGGGCGCCTGAATTACAGCGTGCTGGACAAAAAACTGGTCGACTCGATCATCGGTGTTGAATACGATGGCTGTTGCTGGATAGGGCGCGTGGTGCTGCAGCGCTCTCAAACCGGGACCGGGAGCGCTGATACGAGGATTTTGTTCCAGCTTGAACTGGTGGGATTTTCGCGCCTTGGTTCCAACCCTCTGGAAACCCTGAAGTCGAATGTTCCACGTTACCAATATCTGCGTGAGAATACCAGCACGCCAAGCCGCTTTACTACTTATGACTAATAACCGCGTCGTCTCAAGATTTTTTTTGAATCCCGCTCAAGCCGCCACGACGGCCTTGGCATTGTCGATTGTTCTGATGGCAGGCGCACAGGCCCAGGGATTGCGGCCGTCCGGTACATTGCGCCTGCCTGATGCGGCCAGCGGCTCCCGGACTGCAGGGGCGCAGGGAAGCGCGCAACGGCAGGCTGACTTCATTGTTGTGGTGGTCAATTCCGAGCCGATTACCAACAACGAGGTTCGCAGCAAGCTGATCCGTACCGAGCAGCAAATGCTTCAGATGGGCGCGACGGTGCCACCGCGAAGCGAATTGGTCGGACAAATTCTGGAGCGCCTGATCAGCGACAAGGCACAATTGCAAATGGCGCGCACTTCGGGCCTGCGAGTCGATGACAACGCCGTCGAAGCCGCGGTCCAGACCGTTGCCAGCCAAAACCAGATCACGGTCGACGAGCTTCGTAACCGCCTGAAGGCGGACAGGATTGACTATGCCCAGTTCCGCTCGGAGTTGCGGGACGAGCTTTTGGTAAGCCGCCTGCGCCAGCGAGAACTGGAGGCGCGTGCGACGGTTACGGAGCAGGAAGTCGACCAATTTCTGCGTGATCAGGAAGGTGGCACTCCATCGTCCTCGCTGGCCCTCAATCTTGCGGAAATTCTGGTGGCTGTACCGGAAAATGCCACGCCCGATCAGGTTGCAATACTGCAAGCCAAGGCGCAGCAGGTGATGGACCGTGCCCGCAATGGTGCTGACTTCACGGCCCTGGCCGCCGAAGTCTCAGCGTCTCCCACGCGCGCTTCAGGTGGCCTGATGGGGCTGCGGACTGCAGACCGCTATCCAGATCTCTTTGTTGAGGCGACAAGCAAATTGCAGGCGGGGGGCCTCGCGGGTCCGGTTCGAAGCGGCGCGGGATTTCACATCCTCAAAGTTATCGAAAAAAGGCAAGGCGGCATGCCAGGGATGATGGTGGCACAAACCCATGCCAGGCATATCCTGCTCCGGTTGACGCCGCAGCTCAGTGAAGCCGCCGCAGTGGAGAAGCTGGCGGGTTTTAAAAGACGCATCCAGGCCGGACAGGCAGATTTTGCGGCACTCGCACGCGAGAGTAGCGACGATGCCTCCGCAAAGGAAGGCGGTGATCTCGGCTGGGCAAGCACCGGCATGTTTGTGCCAGAGTTCGAGAAAGTCATGAACGGCCTGGCGCCCAATCAGATCTCGGATCCCTTGGTATCCCGTTTTGGCGTCCATCTTATTCAGGTACTTGAACGCCGCGAGACCCAGCTATCGCAACGTGAACAGCGGGAGATGGCACGCGGTGTGTTGCGCGAGAAAAAGCAAAACGAAGCCTATGCGCTGTGGATCCAGGAGATTCGGGGCCGCGCCTATGTGGAGTACCGTGACGCACCGCAGCTGTGAAGATCGCCTCAGGCCTTCCTTCAGGCTCCATTCGTGCTGCGTGGGCGCGTCAACTTTCCGGGTGACTTCTCCAAAAAACCTCAGCCCTGTTTGTATGCCAGTCCGGCGGCTTTAGGTCGCCCTCAATGTGAAACATATTCCACGCAAGCGTTTTGGCCAGCATTTCCTGACGGACCAAGGCGTCATTGAGGGGATTGTGCGGGCGATTGCTCCACGTCCCGGGCAGGCCATGGTGGAGATCGGGCCTGGGCTGGCTGCGCTGACCCAGCCCCTGGTTGAACGAGTGGGGCACTTGACGGTCATTGAGCTGGACCGCGATCTTGCCCGTCAGTTGCGGCTGCATCCCCAGCTTGCCGTGGTTGAGTCCGACGTGTTGAAAGTGGATGTCCGCGAGCTGGCGCGAACTGCCTGTGCTCAAGGGCAAAAACTTCGGGTGGTCGGCAATCTCCCCTACAACATTTCCACACCCATCCTGTTTCATTTGCTGGATGCCGTGGAGGTCATAGAAGACCAGCACTTCATGCTGCAAAAGGAAGTGATAGACCGGATGGTGGCTGAGCCTGCCACCGGTGACTATGGCCGGCTCAGCGTGATGCTGCAGTGGCGCTACGCGATGGAAAACGTGCTGTTCGTGCCGCCGCAAAGTTTTGATCCACCGCCGCGGGTCGACAGCGCCGTGGTGCGCATGGTGCCGCGCGCGGCACCTGTGGTGCTGGATGTCAAACTCCTGAGTGAGCTGGTACAGGTTGCCTTTAGCCAGCGCCGCAAGTTGCTGCGTCACACCTTGGGGAAGTGGCTGGACAGCCATGGGTTCGGTGGGGAATTTGAGGTCCAGCGGCGCGCGGAAGAAGTCGCGGTGACCGAGTATGTGGCCCTGGCGCAGAGCGTAGCGCAACTGCACAATTAGCTGTTCGGCACACCTGATATGAAGATCTTTGTCATCTCACTTCCCGAGGCGACCACCAGGCGAGCGAGCATTGACCGGCAAATGATGGCGCTAGGGTTGCGCTATAGCCTGATTGATGGTGTGCGGGTTGATCCGGGACGACTGGCCGAGGTCGGCTATAGCGAAAGCATGCGTTTAACTCGTTATGGTTATGGCATGTCGCCTGGGGAGGTCGGCTGTTTTCTGGCGCATAGGGATGCATGGAGAGCAGTGCAGGCTCAAGGCGAAAAATGTCTGGTGCTGGAAGATGACGTATTAATTTCCGCCCTAAGTACAGCGTTGCTCGCCCAGCTTGAATTGGCACCGTATCCCATGGTCAGGCTCGCAGGCGTTTTTGAGAAGCGACACAAATTCATCAGCGGCACACCTTATGCCAGGTACTGGGGTGACCCTTCTGGCGCGGCTGCTTATGTGCTGGGACCGCAAGAGGCCGCGGAGTTGATACGGCGATCAGTGCGGTTTTACATGGCCGTTGACGACTTTATGGAGGCGAGGCATTTACACGGTATCAATACCTATGCCTTGTTGCCCTATCCGGTTCGCCAGGCGGGAACCGACACGCAGATCGGCCATCGGGCTCGACCACAGTTGTCCGGCATCGCGCGTTTTCAACTGATGCTGGTGCGCATCCCGATTGATATCAGCAAATACTTTCACCGTATTCTTTACTACATGTTTTAAGTTGCGGCGCTGTCGAATGCAGCTGTTGTCTTCAACTTTCGACTTGACGTAAAAAAGCCCGCATCAAGCGGGCTTTTTGTAAACTGGACGGAGCGCCTTTTTTCAGGCAGCTGCCAGCCAGTAACCCGCATTAAACGGGCTGCTCATGCGCAACGCCAGTGGCGATACGTCGACCAATTTGTCGGTCGGCATGACTTCTTCGCCTTCTGCGGTTGCTTGCTGGGCCTCATTCGCCCGATCCCCTTGGCCAATGTCTGGGGAGCGGGCTACAGAAAAGAATAGAAACATCTGAACGGTATCTTGCGATCCGCCCAGTAATCAGAGGCATCCCGGAAGATGTCGAGCAGTTGCTCGCGCGCTTCCTTGTCAAATTTGGCATTGGCCGGAATTTGCTCGAGCACGACAATAAAGCCGGGCTGCGGGCCTGACTTGTGGACCAGGTCCGTCATGCAGTCATACAGCGCATCGAAGTTCTTGCCGAAATGCGCCGGAAAGGTGTACTGCGCCGCAATCATGTCCAGCACGTCCTGTTTGCTCTGGGCGTTGCCCAGGTTGGCGTACAGGAAATGCTGGTTTAAATGTGTCGCGGCATCCTGCAGGTCTTGCACCCGGAAGGCCCGTATGGATTGAACGATATTGGGACGTACGCCGCGCAAGGGCGTTTCACCGTCCTTGCGCAAAGGCGTTTCGTTGTCCCGACGAAGTGGTGTATCCATCTCCGCTACTCTTTCTCTTAAGTCAAAAACTCAAAATAACGATCACAGTTCAATTTATTGAACGATTTTGCGAAAACTCGCATAGTGATCGTCGGTGTAATAACAGGCATCCGGTGCGACAGGTTTCAAGCCACCACAAACGATACGCCGGGCTCCCCGGCTGCGCTCACCGGGCGTTCTGACGGTGTATTCACGGTAGTAACCGCGACTTTGAGCCGGTAGAAGTCGTTCCCGGTTCCCAAACACCACGCCGTCCTTTTCATGCTTGAAAGGCCCGCCCTGGTAGATCAGCACCATCAAGTCGCGTCCTTGGGGGGGCAATTGGACCGTCGCTATAGTCCCGATTGGAACCTGGTCCTTTGCCTGCACCATGCTGGGGATTGACCCGGCCAGACCGGTTGCCAAAACCAGCAACATGGCCGTTTTGGCCGCCCACCCATTGCGCAACATGAAAAAAACCTTTTTCTCGAATCCAGAGTTACCCACCGATTTTTCGGGTTAACCCTTAAATTTCAAGAGAGGTAGTTTGCCGCATGTGGCTAAAAAACGCAAGTGGATGCTGAAAATTTAGGCAGTAAAGAGAGGGGTCATTGACACACTAAGTTAGTGCTAGCTATCTAATTTTTGCTTATCGACTCGCATTGGCATCCGCTACCGTCAGTGCGGTCATGTTGACAATACGGCGCACCGTTGCCGTAGCGGTCAGGATGTGCATGGGTTTGTTTGCTCCCAGCAAAACCGGACCGATAGCGATATTGCCACCCGCCGCTGTTTTCAGCAGGTTGTAGGAAATGTTCGCTGCATCAATATTGGGCAGTACCAGAAGGTTGGCCTCACCCGTCAGAGTGCTGTTCGGCATGATGAGGGCGCGCGCATCGGCGTCCAGTGCCATGTCGCCATGCATTTCCCCATCAACCTCAAGCCAGGGCGCTTTTTCGCGCAGCAACTCCAGCGTGCGGCGCATTTTCAGGGCGCTGGGCAGGTTGGAAGAGCCAAAATTCGAATGCGACAGCAGAGCCGCCTTCGGTTTGATGCCAAAGCGCATCATTTCCTCGGCCGCCATGGTGGTGATCTCCGCGAGCTGCTCCGCAGTCGGATCGCAGTTGACGTGCGTATCGAGCAGGAAGACCTGGCGCCCCGGAAGCAACAAGCCGTTCATGCAGGCATAGGTATTGACGCCTTCGCGCTTGCCGATGACCTGATCCAGATAGTCCAGATGATGGGCCGTCGTGCCCCAGGTGCCGCAAATCAGCCCGTCCACATCGCCTTTGTGCAGCAACATGCCAGCGATCAATGTGAGGCGGCGGCGCATTTCGATTTTGGCGATCTGCACCGTCACACCACGGCGCTCCATGAGGCGGTGATAGGTTTGCCAGAAATCGCGGTAGCGATGATCCTGCTCGACATTGACCACGTCGTAGTCGAGCTCCTCCTTCAGGCGCAGGCCGAATTTTTCGATGCGCTGGGCAATGATGGCAGGCCGGCCAATCAGTGTCGGGCGAGCGAGCCCTTCATCCACCACGATCTGGCAGGCACGCAGCACGCGTTCTTCCTCGCCCTCGGCATAGGCCACACGCTTGCGGCTGGCGGCCTTGGCGGCCGCGAAAATCGGTTTCATCACCGTGCCCGAGGCGTAGACAAAGCTTTGCAGCCGCTCGCGGTAAGCGTTCATGTCCTGAATGGGCCGCAGGGCCACGCCGCTGTCGGCCGCCGCCTGCGCGACGGCGGGCGCGATCTTCATCATGAGGCGCGGATCGAAAGGCTTGGGAATGAGGTATTCGGGCCCGAACGCCAGCTTCTCACCGACATAGGCGGCCGCCACGACCTCACTCTGTTCGGCTTGGGCCAGCTCGGCAATGGCGTGTACGGCCGCGATTTCCATCTCGATGGTGATGGTGGATGCTCCGGCATCCAGTGCGCCGCGGAAGATGTAGGGAAAGCACAGGACGTTGTTGACCTGATTCGGGTAGTCGGTGCGGCCGGTCGCCATGATGGCGTCGTCGCGCACGGTCCGGACGTCCTCCGGCGTGATCTCGGGATTGGGATTGGCCAGCGCCAGGATGATGGGCTTGGCGGCCATTTTGGCGACCATGTCTTTCTTGAGCACACCGCCGGCGGAAAGGCCCAGGAAGATGTCCGCTCCAGCGATGACGTCGGCAAGCGTGCGTGCATCGGTCTTCTGCGCGAACTGGATCTTGTCTTCGTCCATCAGCTCGGTGCGGCCTTCATAGACCACGCCGGCCAGATCGGTCACGAACACGTTTTCGCGCTGGATGCCCAGCTTGAGCAACAGGTTCAGGCAAGCCAGGGCGGCCGCGCCCGCGCCGGACGTCACGAGCTTGACTTGGCCCGGACCTTTGCCGACAACCTTGAGCGCATTCAGGACGGCCGCACCTACGGTGATGGCGGTACCGTGCTGATCATCATGGAAGACCGGGATCTTCATGCGCTTGCGCAGCTCACGCTCGATATAAAAACAGTCGGGCGCCTTGATGTCTTCAAGGTTGATGGCGCCGAAGGTCGGCTCCAGCGAAGCAATGATGTCGACCAGCTTGGCCGGGTCTTTTTCGTCGATCTCAATGTCGAACACGTCCACGCCGGCGAACTTCTTGAACAGCACGCCCTTGCCTTCCATGACCGGCTTGGAGGCCAGCGGGCCGATGTCGCCCAGGCCCAGCACGGCTGTGCCGTTGGTCACGACAGCCACAAGGTTGCCGCGGCTGGTGTACTTGAAGGCGTTGTTCGGATCCTTGACAATTTCTTCGCAAGGTGCAGCGACGCCTGGCGAATAAGCCAGGGCCAGGTCGCGCTGGTTGGTCAGCTGTTTGGTCGCTGCGATGGCGATCTTGCCCGGGGTCGGAAACTCGTGGTATTCAAGCGCGGCGAGGCGCAATTCGGCGCGTTTTTCTTCGCGATTGGCGTCAGTGCTATTGGGCGTCGCGGTGGGGGGTGTCGGCATCAGCAAGGTCTCCAGCGGAAACGGTCGGGTCGACCGTCAATTTCTTGTAAGGTCTGCGATTGTAGGCCGTCGGAGGGGAAAACCCTAGTAAGTGAATCTACGCAAAAAGGTGTATTGCTTTTGACTTTTCAGCACAGAAAGCTGCTTTGCCGTGGAGCTCATTCACGATGGCGGCGCGTAGCCGTTTTTTGAGCGCTTTAAGCGCGAAATAAAAAAAGCCAGGTTGGCGGGCCTGCGCCGCTCAGCGCGCAACACCCAGCAAATGGTCCAGGCGCTCGGGCTGCTCGCGCAACGCCTGGGCCGTTCCGGTGTGGACCACCATGCCGCGGTCCAGCACCACGGCGCTGTCGGAGATCGCCAGAATGGCCTGCGGGTGCTGCTCCACGATGATGGCGCTCAGGCCCTCTTCGCGCGTGATGCGGCGTATGGCGCGCAGCAGCTCCTCCACGATGATGGGCGCCAGGCCCTCCAGCGGTTCGTCGAGCAGCAGCAGCTTCGGGTTGAGTACCAGCGCCCGGCCCACAGCCAGCATCTGCTGCTCGCCGCCCGACAGCTGCGTGCCCAGATTGGCCTTTCGCTCGGCCAGGCGCGGGAACATGGCGTACACGCCTTCGGGGTTCCATTTACCCGGGCGCGCCACCGCCGTCAGGTTCTCGTGCACCGTCAGCGACTTGAAGATATTGCGCTCCTGCGGCACCCAGCCTATGCCGGCTGCCGCGCGTTCGTGCGAAGGCAAATGGTGCAACGCGACCATGGATGCGCCCGCTCCGAACGAGATGGCGCCGCCGTGCTGCTGCGTCGCGCCTGCCAGAGTGTTGATCAGCGTGGTTTTGCCGGTGCCGTTACGGCCCAGCAGCGCCAGAGTCTGTCCCTCGCCCAGCACAAACGACACCTCGTGCAGCACCACCGCCTCACCGTAACCGGCGCGCAGTTTGTCGACCTTGAGCAGCTCAGCCATGGGCCACCTCTTCGCCATGGCCCAGATAGACCGCCTTGACCTGAGGGTCGGCCGCGATTTCCTCGGGCGTGCCCTCGGTCAGCAGCGTCCCGTTGACCAGTACCGTCATGGTGGTGGCGAAGCTGAACACCAGGTCCATGTCGTGCTCGATCAGCAGTACCGACACGTCAGCGGGCAGTGCGGCCACGGTCTGCAGCAGTTCTTCGCGCTCGCCGGCCGGCACACCCGCCACGGGTTCGTCGAGCAGCAGCACACGCGGCTCGCAGGCCAGCGCCACGGCGATTTCCAGCAGGCGGCGCTTGCCGTAGGCCAGCATGCGTGTCGGCTGGTCCATCACCCCGGTCAGGTGAAACTGCTCCAACAACTGTTCGCAGCGCTCGGCCACGCGCCGGTTGCGTCCCAGCGCCTGCCACCAATTCGCGCCGAACCCCGCTTGTTGCGATACGGTCAGCGCCAGCGTTTCCAGCGGCGTGAGCGAATCGAAGAGCTGGTTGATCTGGAAGGTGCGCACCATCCCGCGCTTGACGCGCTGGTGCGGCGCCAGCCGCGTGATGTCTTCGCCGTCGAGGAGGATGCGGCCCTCGGTTGGCTGCAGCACGCCCGTCAGCAGGTTGACCAGCGTGGTCTTGCCCGCACCGTTCGGGCCTATCAGCGCATGGCGCGCGCCGCGACGCAGGTTCAGGCTCACGTTGTTGGTGGCGGCAATGCCACCGAAGCGCATCACCAGCCCTTGCGCGGACAGCACCGCGTCGCTGTTCGGCGCCGCG
This sequence comes from Polaromonas sp. P1_F9, assembly GCF_056405615.1. Taxonomy (NCBI): domain Bacteria; kingdom Pseudomonadati; phylum Pseudomonadota; class Betaproteobacteria; order Burkholderiales; family Comamonadaceae; genus Polaromonas; species Polaromonas sp. P1_F9. The sequence continues at coordinate 307,032 of NZ_JBFUBT010000005.1, forward strand.
CTCATGGCTGGCCTCCGCGCTGGCGCTTGGGCAACCATGTCCAGGGTCGGACCAGGCGCTCGCGCCCCACCAGCACCAGCACCACCAGGAAGAGGCCTATCCAGAAGGTCCAGTACTGCGGTGTGATGGACGACAGCGCGTCCTGCATCAGCTTGAACACAATCGCCCCGGCCACACCCCCATACAGCCAGCCGGCGCCGCCGACCACCAGGATCAGCAGCACATCGGCCGAACGATGAAACTCGAACAGGTCCAGCGAAGCGAAGCCGGTGGTCTGCGTCAGCAGCGCCCCGGCGGCACCCGCCACGCCCGCCGCCACCGTGTAGACCACGGCCAGCCGTGAAGCGACCGGAATGCCAATGGCCATGGCGCGCAGGCGGTTGTCGCGTATCGCCTTGAGAGTCGCGCCCAGTGGGGAATGCACCAGGCGACGCATCAGCACAAACAAAATGAGCAGCACGGCCAGCGAGTAATAGGCGGCGGTGCGGCCCGACAGGTCAAACTCGAAGCGGCCCAGCAGCGGGCCCATCACCACGCCTTGCAGGCCGTCGGCGCCGCCGGTCAGCCAGTCGAGCTTGTTGGCCAGTTCCAGCAGAATCAGCGCCACACCCAGTGTCACCATGAGCCGTGTCAGGTCGCTGCCGCGCTGGATGGTGAGTGAACACACAGCACCCAGCAACGTGGCGGTGGTGATGCCCACCGCCAGGCCCACCAGCGGGTCGGGCATCACCAGCTTTGCGAACAGCGCCGCCGCATAGCCGCCTATGCCGAAAAAAGCAGCATGGCCCAGCGAGACGATGCCGGTGTAACCCAGCACCAGATCCAGCGACACCGCGAAGAGCGCGACGATGGCGATCTCATTGATGATGGACGCGTGGCTGGGCATCAGCACCGGCGCGGCGAAGGCGGCGAGCCAGAGCACCGGTTCCCAGAGCTTCCAGCGGCTGTTTTTAAGCAGAGACGTTTGAGTGTTCATTTATCTGCCGCCCTTGCGCACAAAGAGACCCTGCGGCCGCCAGATCAGGATCGCGATCATCAGGCTGTAAACGATGAAGGCCCCCAGCTTGGGGATGTAGTACTTGCCCGCCACGTCGGCAATGCCCAGCAGCAGCGCGGCCAGCAGCGGCCCGGTGATCGACGTGGTGCCGCCCACGGCCACCACGATCAGGAAGTAAATCATGAACTTGAGCGGAAAGCTCGGGTCCAGGCCCAGCACCTCGGCGCCCAGCGCGCCGCCCAGGCCAGCCAGGCCCGAGCCGACGGCGAAGGTCGAGAGGAACACCAGGTTGACGTTGATGCCCAGGCCGGCCGCCACGCGCTGGTCGTCCACCGAGGCACGCAGCCGGCTGCCGAAGCGCGTGCGTGTCAACACGTATTGCAGGCCTACCGTCAGCCCAGCGCACACCGCAATGATGAATAGCCGGTAGTGGCCCATGCCCAGCATCCAGGCGCCACTGCCGATCTCGGTGCGGCCCTTGAGCCATTCGGGCAGCTGCACGATCTGCTGCGTCGAGCCGACGAAGTAGTCGACGCTGGCCACCGCCATGAACACCAGGCCGATCGAAAAAAGCACCTGGTCCAGGTGCGGCTTGTTGTACAGCGGCCGGTACAGCGTGCGCTCCAGTACAGCGCCCAGCAGCGCCGAGCCGGCGAAGGCCAGCGGCAGGCACAGCAAAAAAGGCACGCCGATGTGCTGCATCAGCAGTACGGTGATGTAGCCGCCGGCCATCGCGAAAGCACCATGCGCGAGGTTGATGAAATTCATCAGCCCCATGGTCACCGCCAGGCCCACCGCCAGAATGAACAGCAGCATGCCGTAAGCGATACCGTCGAAAAGGAGCGTGAGCATTTGTCTTCGCAAGAAACGGCGCGGAACCGGCTTTGCCGGGCCGCAGAGGTTGCCCCCAGCAGGGGGGAGGCGCCGCGAAGCGGCGCTTCGGGGGGTTACTTGTTCTTCCCGGGATCCTTGACGTCCTTGATCACGTCAAACTCCACGTTGTAGAGCTGGCCGTCCTTCTTCTCGACCTTGCGAAGGTAGACGTCCTGCACGATGTCGCGTGTCTGTGCGTCGATGAATATCTTGCCGCGCGGGCTTTCAAAGAGCTGGCCCTTCATGGCTTCGAGCAGCGCGTCGCCGCCGCCCTGGCCCTTGCTGGTTTTGAGCGCTTCGTAAATTACCCGCATGCCGTCATAGCCGCCCACGGCCATGAAGTTGGGGCGCAGGCCCTTGTTGGCTTTGGCAAAGGCCTCCACAAATTTCTTGTTCATGGCCGAGGGGTGCGCCGCCGAGTAGTGGTGGGAGGTCACGACGCCGATCGCGCCGTCACCCATGTCGTTGAGCTGGTCGTCGTCCGTCACGTCGCCAGTGGCGATCAGCCGGATGCCGGCCTTGTCCAGGCCGCGCTCAAGGAACTGCTTCATCACCGCGGCGCCCGCGCCCGAGGGCACGAAGACGAAGAGCGCATCGGGCTTGTTGTCCCGCACTTTTTGCAGGAAGGGCGCGAAGTCGGGATTGCGCAGCGGCACGCGCAGCGCGTCGGTCACCTGGCCGCCGTTGAAGGTCAGGCGGTCCTTGAAGAACTTTTCGGCATCAATGCCGGGGCCGTAGTCGGACACCAGCGTGACCACTTTTTTGATGCCGTTCTTGGGCGCCCAGTCGGCCAGCGCGACCGAAACCTGCGGCAGCGTGAAGCTGCTGCGCACGATGTAGGGGGAGGCCTGCGTGATGCTGGACGTCGCCGCCGCCATCACCACCATGGGCGTCTTGGACTGCGTCGCGATGGGTGCGGTAGCCAGGGCCGAGGGCGTGATGCCGAAGCCCGCCAGCACGTTGACCTTGTCGTTGACCACCAGCTCCTGCGCCAGGCGGCGCGTGGTGTCCGGCAGCGAGGTGTCGTCCTTCACGATCAGCTGGATCTTCTTGCCTGCCACTGTGTCGCCGTTTTGCGCCATGTAAAGCCGCACGGCCGCCTCGATCTGCCGGCCGGTAGTGGCCTGCTGGCCCGTCATCGGCAGGATCAGGCCAATCTTGAAGGTGTTGTCCTGGGCCAATGCCGGGGCGGCGGCAATTGCCGCGGCCGACAGCGCGGCGGCGGTGAGGAAGGTACGTTTTTTCATGCTTGTCTCCTGGGTGGTTTTCAGTTCTTGCTGCTGCGTCAAACGCGGCGGAGTTCAGGTTGCCGGCATCGGGTTGCAAACCGGTGCGAGTCTAGTATGAGTGCGGTATCAGCACAAATGTTCGATATGTGAACACATCGGCCATGCCCTCCATGGCTTCATTGTGTGGGTTGCCGCTCACGGGGTCACTGTTGGTTCGCGGTCGATTGTGCGATCATCGCGCGCATGACCCGGTGATCGCACACAAGTTGTCCCCTTCACGCGTCGGGCCGGTAGGAAGAATCCAGCGTCACCGAACCGACCACGCGCGAGACACAGGCGCATAAGCGCGTGTTTTGCTGTTTCTCGTGCTCGCTCAGAAAGACGTCGCGGTGGTCGATCTCGCCGTCCACCGCCAGCACGTCCAGCGTGCACAGGCCGCATTCGCCGCGCTTGCAGTCGGACACCGCTTCCACGCCCGCCTGCTCCAGCGCGTCCAGCAGGCTGCAACCGGCCGGCACGGTGATGTCCAGCGCGTGGCGCGGAATCAGCACCCGGAAAGCCTGCGGCGCATACCGCCCGCTGTTGCCGAAGGTCTCGTAACGCAGGTCAGTCGCTGGCCGGCCCGAGGCCTCCCAGGCATGGCGCGCGGCGTCCAGCATGGGCACCGGACCGCAGACGTACATTTGCGCGCCCGCCGGCAATGCCGCGATCTCGGCGGCGAAATCGATGCGCGCGTCGACCGCCGCCTGTAGCCGCTCGCCCAGGCTGGCCCGCAGGGCCTGGCCGTAAGCCAGTTCAGATTCACTGCGCACGCCATACAGCATGCGCAGCGGGCGGCCCGACTGCGCACAGCGGCTGGCCAGCGCCTGGGCCATGCCCAGCAGCGGCGTGATGCCTATGCCGCCAGCCACCAGGAGGTAGGCTGGCGCGTTGAAGTCCAGCGGAAAATGGTTGCGCGGCCCGCTGAGCTGCAGCCGGTCGCCGGCGGCCAGCCGCCACATCGCGCGCGAGCCGCCGCGGCCATCGTCCAGCCGCTTCACCGCGATGCGATACGTCTGCCCGTCGGGTTCGCCGACCAGCGAGTAGGAGCGCAGTTCAGGCTTGCCGTCCACCAGCAGCTGCACCTGCAGGTGGCTGCCAGGTTCGTGGCGCTGCACGCCTTGGGCACTGTCTGTGGGCCGAATGATGAATTCACGCACGGTTGGCGTGAGGTCACAGAAGGACTCAATGACTGCATCGGTCCAGGTAGCGTTGGCTCTCATTCTTCAGTTCTCCGTGATCTCTTCAATTCAGGGCCGCCGTGGAACCGGCTTTGCCGGGCCACAGGCGGCGCCCCCCTTTGGGGGGAGGCGGCCGCAGGCCGCTTCGGGGGGTCATTTTTTTCTAATTAGACGCACGCCGGGCATCTGGTCCAGGTTGTGGCTGGCCACGGCGGCGCGCAGGTTGCGCTGGGCCAGGCGTGAGTGCTCGCGCATGATCGCTTCGGCGCGCGAGCCCTCGCGCTGCTCAATGGCGTCGAGCACCTGGCGGTGCTGGTCCTGCGCCACGACCAGCATGTCGCGCGCGCCTGGGGAATTGGCCTGCACCACCACAAAACCCGAAGGCGACGCAAAGGGCAGGCTGAACACGCGTTCGAGTTCTTTGGCAATGACGCTGCTGCCGGCCATTTCACCCAGCAGTTCATGAAATCGCTCGTTCAGCGCGACGTAGGAAGAGAAAGCTTCATCGTCCAGCGCAGGCTGGCTGAGCACCGCATCAATCTTTCCCAGGCATTCGCGGGCTTCGTTCAGCACCACGGTAGGTGCGCCGCGCTCGGCGGCCAGCCGCGCCGACAGCCCTTCGATGGTGCCACGCAGTTCGATCGCTTCGGACACATCGCGTTCGGAAAACGTACGCACGGCGTAGCCCCCGTTGGGCAGCGACTCCAGCAGGCCTTCCTGCTCCAGCCGCATCAGTGCCGCGCGGATGGGTGTGCGTGAGAAGCCGAGCTTTTCAACGATGGACAGCTCGGCAATGCGCGCGCCGCCGGGCAGCTCGCCGGCCAGGATCATCTCGCGGAGCTGCAGCTGCGCCCGCACCTGGGCACTTTCAAGGCTGTTTTGGCCTGTACCCCTGTCAGAATCTGCGCCGGCAGCTACTGAATTGATAGCATTGATTGTGGTGCGCATAAAAAATGATCCCCGCTTCAGGCCGCCAGCCGGATAGCGATGACAGGCGCCGGTGGTTTTTCTTTCGCGATCAGTCCGTCTATCAGGCGGCGTGCCCACATCGAGCCGGCATCGATGTTGAGGTTGTAGAACTGGTGGTCCGGGTGTTCGTTGATGGCGATCTGCTGGGCCTCCAGCACATGTTCGTCCTCGCGGAAGATGCCGGCCACGCCCTCGCGCAGCTGGTGCGTCAGGCGCTGTTCACCCAGGCAGTAATTGCGTGCGAAAGCCCAGAAGTAGTGGCAGCTGCCGTCTGCTTCTGGCGTCACCGTGTTCAGCACAAAACCATTGACGCCCTTGCTGCGGTCGCCCGGCTGGCCGTCTTTGGGTGGCGCGCCTGATCCGGCTTCGGCCACGCCGACGTCGATGTTCACAGTGCAGGGCGCTTCGAATTTAATGATTTGCCATCGGTCCACCTTGCCCCTGTACCCGCGCGCATGCTCGATCTGCCCGGCCCAGAAAGGCGGCGCGTCGATGTTTTCCATCCAGCGCGTGACGGTGGCGGTGCGGTCGCCATGCGTGGCCACGAAGGGTGCCTCGGCCACGGCGCGCTGGCCGATGCTGGAGCCGTGCACAAAGGTTTCGTGGGTCAGGTCCATCAGGTTGTCGACGACGAGACGGTAGTCACACTTCACGGTGATCAGCTTGCCGTCGCCCGCCCAGTCTGCGTCGTCGTTCCAGTGCATGTCGGGCACCAGTGCCGGGTCGGCTTTGGCCGGGTCGCCGGGCCATATCCAGACAAAGCGGTGTTTTTCCAGCACTGGGAAGGAACGCACGCAGGCCGAGGGGTTCAGCGTTTCCTGGCTGGGCATGTGGGTGCAGCGGCCCTGGGCGTTGTAGACCAGTCCGTGGTAACCGCAGGTCACCTCGTCGCCGTTCAGCGTACCCATGGACAGCGGCAGCAGCCGGTGCCAGCAGGCGTCCTCCAGTACGGCGACCTGGCCGTCGGTGCGGCGGAACATCACCACCTTCTGCTTGCAAATCGTGCGCGCCAGCAGCGTGCGGCCCACCTCCACGTCATAGGCGGCGGCATACCAGGCGTTCAGGGGAAAAGTCGATTTTTGGGAATTCATGGATACTTAATGTATACATAAATAGGAAAAAAACCAAGAAAAATAGAGAAATTCGGGGTAAATACGGAGTTTATGTATTCAGTGAGGGGCTATTTTGCTGGAATACCATGAGAGCTTGTTCCAGTGAAATCCTGATTTGCCAACTACGGAGACCTTCCCATGACCGCCAGATTACCCGCCCGTTATGACCATGTCGGCAGCTTTCTGCGCCCACAGTACCTGCTGGAGGCCCGCGAGCAAAAAGCCAAGGGCCAGATCACGCCTGAACAACTGCGCAAGGTCGAAGACCAGGCCATCACCGAGATCGTGAAGTTCCAGGAAGACGTGGGCCTCAAAAGCATCACCGACGGCGAATTCCGCCGCACTTATTTCCACATCGACTTCCTGGAGCAGATCGGCGGCGTGAAGACCGACATTCCGGTCACCATCCAGCGGCCCGACGGCAGCATGGAGCTGGCGCCGCCGGTGATGCGCGTGATTGACAAGGTGCGCCACGTCAAGGACATCCAGCTCGCCGACTTCCAGTACCTCAAAAGCCAGGTCAGTGCGGGCAACACGCCCAAGGTCACCATTCCCTCGCCTACCATGCTGCACTTTCGCGGCGGCCGCGCCGGCATCAGCAAGGAGGCCTATCCTGAGCTCGACCCGGCTTTCTATGACGACGTGGCGAAAGCTTACGGCGACGAGCTGCGCAGCCTGGCCGCGGCGGGCTGCACCTATGTGCAGATGGACGACACCAACCTGGCTTACCTGTGCGACGAAAAAATGCGCGAAGCAGCGCGCCAGCGCGGCGACGACCCCAATGAGCTGCCGCACCGCTACGCCAAATTCATCAACAAGGTGGTCGCGCAAAAGCCCGCCGGCATGACGCTGGCCATGCATTTGTGCCGCGGCAACTTCAAGAGCACCCACGCCGCGGCCGGCAACTATGAGCCGGTGGCCGAGGCGCTGCTCAAGGAGATGGACCTGGACGCCTATTTCCTCGAGTACGACGACAGCCGCAGCGGCGACTTCAAACCCCTGCGCTACCTGCCCAAGGGCAAGACCGTGGTGCTGGGCCTGGTCACCACCAAGTTCGGTGAAATGGAAAGCAAGGACGACCTGAAACGCCGCATTGAAGACGCCGCGAAATACGCGCCGCTGGAGCAGCTCGCGCTGTCACCGCAGTGCGGCTTTAGCAGCACCGTGCACGGCAACAACATCGCCGTGGAAGCGCAACGCAACAAGCTGCGCCTGGTGGTCGAGACTGCGCGGGAGGTGTGGGGCTCGGCCTGAGCCACTCACAAACCCCTCCTGTTGTTGCGCCGCCTTGCCGTGCCGCTGCGCTGCCTGCGGCGACGCCCCCAGCCGGGACGTCTCGCTGGTGCGGACCATGTCGGTCATCGGGTTCTTCTCGAATAGCTAAGGATGATGGACGCGTCATTAATGATAGTAATCTTCTAAAGACGCGGCCAATTGATGGGCCCCTAAGTGCTTCATAGCTGGCGCTGGAGGTGAGGCTCTACCGCCGCTAACTGCGGCGCAACATCGCGTCATTTCCTGCAGGTATCATCTGCCCGACAACCACTCAAGGGAGCGCGCCATGGCCTTAATGGACTTCATCAAGAAACAGTTCATCGACATCATCCAGTGGACCGAGGACGACGACGGCACACTGGCCTGGCGTTTTCCGATGGCTGACATGGAGATCCAGTACGGCGCCTCGCTCACCGTGCGCGAATCGCAAATGGCGGTCTTCGTCAACGAGGGCAAGATCGCTGACGTTTTCGGTCCCGGCATGTACAAGCTGACGACGCAGACCGTTCCGGTGCTGACCTACCTCAAGAACTGGGACAAGCTGTTCGAGTCTCCCTTCAAGAGCGACGTCTACTTCTTCAGCACCCGCCAGCAGATCGACCAGAAGTGGGGCACGCCCCAGCCCATCACCATTCGCGACAAGGACTTCGGTGCCGTGCGGCTGCGCGCCTTCGGCAACTACAACTTCCGTATCGCCGACCCCAAGCTTTTTCACACCGAAATTTCAGGCACACGCGACCGCTACACCACGGCCGACCTTGACGGACAGCTGCGCGGCCTGGTGCTGCAGAACATTTCCGCCGCCATTGCAGCCAGCGACATTGCCTTCCTCGACCTGGCCGCGAACCAGCTCGTGTTTGCACAGGCGCTGGCGGCGCAGCTCGTGCCCGAATTTGCCAAGATCGGCCTGAAGCTCGAGGGCATGACGGTGCAGAACCTCTCGCTGCCCGAAGAGCTGCAAAAAATCCTCGACCAGAAAATCGGCATGGGCATGGTCGGCAACGACATGGGCAAGTTCATGCAGTACCAGACGGCACAGGCCATTCCCAAGTTCGCCGAGGGTGCCGGGTCGGGCGGCGGCATTGCCGGCGACGCCATGGGCCTGGGGGCCGGTGTGGCGCTGGGCCAGGTGCTGGCGCAAAACCTGCAGCAGGGCTTGCAGGGCAACACAGCCCAGGCGGCTTCGGCTGCCGCGGCTGCGGCGGTCAAGCCCGACGATGTCATGGCCACGCTCGAGAAGCTGGGAGAACTCAAGGCCAAGGGAATCCTCACACAGGAAGAGTTCGACGCCAAGAAGGCCGAGCTGCTAAAAAAACTGGTCTGAGAATGTGGCCCCCACGCTTTCCCACTTCGTGTGGGTCGCTGCCCTCCGAGGGGGCCGTCGCTTGCTCGGGGCGGCCCTTCGCTGCGCGGGTCCTCTGACTGGCGCTGACCTGCTGCCGCTGTGACTGAAATCAACTCGCAACGCGCCTACCGCGCGCCGTGTCCCGGCTGCGGCGCGCCTGTTGAATTCCGCAGCGCGCAGTCCACCCATGCGGTGTGCGGCTACTGCCAGAGCACTGTCGTGCGCGATGGTGACACGCTGTCGCGCATCGGCAAGATGGCCGAACTGTTCAACGACTTCAGCCCCCTGCAGCTGCAGGCTTCCGGGGTCTGGCAGGGCCACAACTTCACGCTGGTCGGCCGGCTGCAATACAAGTACGCTCAAGGAACCTGGACCGAGTGGTACGCCATCCTGGATGACGGCAGTGCGGCCTTCCTGAGCGAAGACAACGGCGCTTATGTTTTCAGCCGGCCCACCAGCCTGCAGCGCGCCGTACCGCCTGCAGAAAATTTCCGCGTTGGCGCCACCACGGCGATCAACGCCAAGCCCTTCAGTGTGGCCTCCAACGAGAGCGTCATGCTGCTGTCGGCTCAGGGCGAGCTGCCGCGCCTGCCGGCGCTGGGTGTGCCCTTTGCCGTGGTCGAACTGCGCAGCACGGATGGCGATGTTCTCAGTGTTGACTACGGCACGGCATCCGGTGGCGGCGCACCGGCGCTGTCGTTGGGCCGTTCGGTGCTGCTTGACGAACTGAAGCTGGCTGGTCTGAAGGATGAATCCGCCAAAGATGAAAGCGGCAAGCAGTTCAATTGCCCCAACTGCGGCGCGACGGTAGCGGTCACGCTGGCCAGCAGCAAAAGCATCACCTGCCGCTCCTGCAACAGCCTCATCGACCTGAGTCAGGGCACAGGCGCGGCGCTTCAGCATGCGATCCAGGACGAACCGGTTGCCCCGCTGATCGCACTCGGAAGCACGGGCCAGTTGCTGGGCACGCAATGGCAGGTCGTCGGGTTCCAGCACCGCATGGGGTACGAGCCCGAGGACCCGGACGAGCACTTCGGTTGGGATGAATACCTGCTCTACAACCGCAAGCGCGGCTTTATCTTCCTGGTGGACGCCACCGACGGCTGGAGCCTGGTCAAGCCCCTGACCGGCGCGCCCACCTTCAAGACGGGTGACGACAGCGCCACCTACCTCAAGACCACCTACAGCCTGCAAAGCAGCTACCGCGCCGAGACGACGTATGCCGCCGGCGAGTTCTACTGGCAGGTTCAGCGCGGGCAAAAGACCTTTAACCGCGATTTCGCCAGCGGCAGCGCGCTGCTGTCCCAGGAAGAGGCGCCGAAAGAAGTCACCTGGTCCAGCGGCAGCAAGCAGGACGGCGAACTGATCGCCAGGGCTTTCAAGCTTGAAGGCAAAAAAGACCTCTTCAAGCGCACGGATGCCAAGCCCCTGAGCAGCGCGTCGGGCATGGGCTGCGGCACCATCGTGGTGGTGGTGCTGTTGATCCTGCTGATTCTTTTGCTGGTCGCGCGCTGTTCGCGCTGCGACCCGAATGTCGAGAATTGCTCTTCGTCCAGCAGCTCGCGCAGTTCAGGCGGCTCGTTCGGTGGATTTTCCGGCGGAGGCGGCCATAAATGAAGCCGGCCCCTTTCTATTCAACCTGGCAGATTTTTTCTGGAGAACATCATGGGACTTGAATGGCTTAAACCCGCCGCTTTCCTCGGCTCGATTTTGTTCGCGCTGATCGGCGTGATCATCTTCTGGCTGAGCTTTGTCATCATTGACAAAATGACGCCGTACGACCTGTGGCTGGAGATTGTCGAAAAGCAGAATATGGCGTTGGCGCTGGTGGTTGCTGCGATGGCGTTGGGCATCTGCGTAATAGTAGCCGCCGCCATCCACGGCTAGGCTCGTTCCCGGCTACTGCGCGAACTGGGGGCGGCGTTGGCCGGTGCTCGGAATCCTCATGTACCCGCAGGTACATTCCGGTTCCTGTGCGCCGTCCGCCTTGCCCGCAGCTCGCTCGCTACGCCCTTGACGCCGTAGTGATTCGGCTCGCTTCGCATCGCATTCACGCATACCGGCCTTTCATTTTGAACACTAAATCCCCCTCCGCCGTTGCCACACCGCGCCCCCTTGAGGTCGCGCTGCTGGCCAGCGTCTTTGTGGTGGCGGCGTGCGGGCTGGTGTATGAGCTGGCGGCGGGGGCTTTGGCTTCTTACCTGCTGGGCGACTCAGTGCTGCAGTTTTCCACCATCATCGGAAGCTACCTGTTCGCCATGGGCATTGGTTCGTGGCTGTCGCGGTTTTTCGAGCGGCAGTTGCCGGCCCATTTTTTGCGCATTGAGTTGATGGTGGCGCTGGTGGGCGGTGCGTTGCCGGCCACGCTTTTTCTGGCGAATGCCTATGTGCCCGGTGCTTTCCGTTTCCTGCTGTACGCCATGGTGCTGCTGGTGGGCACGCTGGTGGGGCTGGAAATTCCGTTGGTCATGCGCATCCTGCGGCGTAATGTGGCGCTCAAGGAGCTGGTGTCGCAGGTGCTCACCTTCGACTACCTGGGTGCGCTGGCCGTGTCGCTGGCATTTCCGCTGGTGCTGGTGCCGCATCTGGGCCTGATACGCACCGGCCTGTTGTTCGGCCTCATGAACGCGGCCGTCGCGGTGTGGGCGCTGTGGCTGTTCCGCCATGAGCTGCGGCATGTCAAGTCGCATGCCCTGGCTTGCCTGGGGGTCTTGTGCGTGCTGGGCGCCGGCTTTGTGGGTGCCAACCAGATCACCACACTGGCCGAAGACCATTTTTACCAGGACCGTGTGATTTTTACCGCCACCACGCCCTACCAGCGCATCGTGGTGACAAACGGCCGCGGGGGCCACCGCCTGTTCCTCAACGGCAACCTGCAGTTCGCCGAACGCGACGAATACCGTTATCACGAAGCATTGGTGCACCCCGTGATGAGCGCGCACGGCGCACCGAAAAAAGTCGCGGTGCTGGGCGGCGGCGACGGGATGGCGGTGCGTGAGGTCCTGAAATACCCCAGTGTGGAAAGCGTCACGCTGGTAGAGCTGGATCCGGCCATGACGCAGCTGTTCAGCCAGCAGCCCGCCTTGAAGCGCCTGAACGGCGACGCGCTGCTGTCGCCCAAGGTGCACATCGTGAATACCGATGCCTTCCAGTGGCTGGATAAAAATGCCGGCATGTTCGACATCATCATCGTGGACTTCCCCGACCCGACCAATTTTTCCATCGGCAAGCTCTATACCAACTCGTTTTACGCGCTGCTCGACCAGCACCTTTCGGCCAGCGGTTATGCGGTTATCCAGACCACTTCCCCTTTGGTGGCGCGGCGCAGCTACTGGACGGTGGTGAGCACGCTGGAATCCGTCGGGCTCAAGGCGGCGCCCTATCACGCCAATGTGCCCAGTTTTGGCGAATGGGGTTTTGTGGTCGCGAGCCGGCGGCCTTTCAGCCCCACGACGCAAAGGGGCGCCCTGCCTGCCGGCCTGCGTTTTCTGGATGCACAAACCTTGCCCTTGCTGTTTGACTTTCCGGTGGACATGGCACGCGTGCCGGCACCGGTCAACCGGCTCTCCAATCAGGAACTGGTGCACAGCTACGAGCAGGAATGGGGCAAGGTGCTGCATTGAAGCGCCGGGATTTCCTGGCCGCCTCTGCACTCCCGCTGCTGGGCTGCAAGGAGGCCACGCACGTCGAAGGCGGTTTTGTGGGTGCGAACCATGAGCGCGGCCATCTGCTTCGGCCTGACGAGACCGGCAGAGCCCGTGCCTGGCCGGCCCCTTCCCTCACCCGGCGCACCCGCGTACTGATTGCCGGCGGCGGTGTCGCCGGCCTGGCGGCGGCGCGTGCGCTGCGCCTGCGCGGCATGCAGGACTTCGCGCTGCTGGAGCTGGAAGACTATGCCGGCGGCAACAGCCGCGCGGGCCTGGTCAACGGCGTACCCTGCCCGCTGGGCGCGCATTACCTGCCGGTGCCCGGGGATGCGGCGCGTGACGTGCAGGATTTACTCGAAGAACTTTCACTGCGCCAGCGTGTGGCCGGCCGCTGGGTGTATGACGAACGCCACCTGTGCCACAGCCCGCAGGAGCGGCTGTTCATCAACGGCCAGTGGCAGGAAGGGCTGCTGCCCCTGCATGATGTGGATGCTGCCGTGCTGGCCGAGTACCGGCGCTTTGCGGTGCTGGTGCAGCAGGCCTCGTCTGCGGCCGCATTCCCGATTCCTGTTGCCGGAGTGCCCCTGGCACCGCAACACCGCGCGCTGGATGCCGTGACGTTCAAGGCATGGCTGGACCAGCAGCAACTCACCAGTACGCCACTGCGCTGGTACCTTGACTATTGCTGCCGCGACGATTACGGCGCGGGTCTTGATACGGTATCGGCCTGGGCCGGCATTCATTACTTCGCCAGCCGGCATGGTTTTCAGGCGCCCGGGGACGCAGCTTCTGCGGAGCGCGAAGCCGGTGTGCTCACCTGGCCGGAGGGCAACGGCTGGCTTACCCGCCAATTGGCCGCGCCGCTCGGTGAACGCCTGTACGCCGGCCGGACCGTGGTCCGCGTGGCTGCGGGCCGGCATGGTGTGGAGGTCGATGCGTTCAATGTGGCCACCCAGACCGTCGAGCGCTGGCAGGCAGACCAGTGCATCCTGGCCATGCCCCTGTTTGTGGCGGTGCGTGTGGTGGAAAGCCCGCCGCCCGCATTGCGCGAAGCCGCCGGCCAGTTGCGTTACGCACCCTGGCTGGTGGCCAACCTGCACATCAAGGCCGCGCTGCACGACCGGCCCGGTGCCGCACCCAGCTGGGACAACGTCATCTACGGCGAGGACGCATCAGACAGCGCCGCGCAGGCAGGCCTGGGTTACGTCGACGCCATGCATCAGAGCCTGCAGGCCGTGCCCGGCGCCACGGCACTCACGTATTACCGCGCCTTCGGCATTGAACCGGCGGGGCGCAAAACTTTGTACGAGAAACCCTGGACGCACTGGCGCGACAGCGTGCTGGCCGAGCTGTCGGTGCCGCATCCTGATTTGCCGGGCAAAGTCACGCGCATGGAGGTCATGCGCTATGGCCATGCGATGAGCACGCCGGTGCCGGGTGTGCGCAGCAGTGCGGCTTTGCGGGCGCTGCAAGGGCGTTTGCAGGCGCCTTGGCAGCGGCTGCATTTTGCGCACAGTGATTTATCGGGGTATTCGGTGTTTGAAGAGGCGTTTACGCAGGGGCATTGGCGGGGGTCGGGTTTGGTTTGAGTATTGTTTTTGGCTGGGGGTTGCTCCGGCGGTGTGTTCTTTGCTGAGGGTTGCTGGCCGGGGGTTGCCCGGCATGCAACTCACTTTCTTTTGCTTCGCCAAAAGAAAGTAAGCAAAGAAAAGGCGACCCTGGTTCCTGCGTCCCTTCGCTTCGCTACGGGCAACCTGCGGTGCTCGGTCCAGCCGGGGTCAAAAACAACTCGCTGCGCTCAAACAAGTTTTTGCCCTGATCCGTCTGGACCTCCGCTCCTCGGCGCATCCACAAGGGGGTGGAGACAGGAATACCAAACAGCCAAAGACAAAACCCCGAATACCTGAAGAAACAAGGACACGCCATGGCGTGTCCTTGTTGGTATTGGTTTCCTGATATTTCGGTATTCGGTTCCCGCACCCGGTTGCCCCTTCTGTCTGCGCCGAGGAGCGCAGGTTCAGGCGGATCAGGGATCGCGATTGTCTGAGCCGAAGGCGAGTTCGAGCGAGACCCCGCCTGAACCGAGCACCGCAGGTTGCCCCGGAGCGAAGCGCAGGGGTCGCAGACAGCAGGGTCGCCTTTTCTTTGGTGACTTTCTTTTGGCGACGCAAAAGAAAGTTACTTGCCGCCGGGCAACCCCCGGCCAGCAGTCCTCAGCAGAGTGAGCCCAAGCTGGAACAAGAACCACCTTCAAGCGAGTTCAATTCGAACACAAGAAGAAACACGGCGCTATCAATTAAATAGCTGCTTGCGCTCGTCCCTATTGGATCCAACGTGCTTTCGATGCCTGAAACAAGGCCTGCTGACCCCCCCAAAATGCGCTCGGAGGCAGTTTTTGACGCCCCAAAATGAAAATGGGCCTGTTTCTGGCCCATTTTCAGGAGATATTTGGCCTCTAGCCCAATTGGCATATGCGCCAGCAGCTATCAAATACATAGCATCGAGGCGCCCGTCCGGCCCTGCGGCAAACCGCAGCGTCCCCATCACCCCTTCATCAACGCCTCAATCTCATCCCCATCCACCGGCACCCCCCGCGTCATCAGCTCACAGCCCTTGGTGGTCACCAGCGCATCGTCCTCAATCCGGATGCCGATGTTCCAGAACTCCTTGGGCACGTTCTTGCCCGGGCGCACATAAATGCCGGGCTCGATGGTCAGCACCATGCCGGGCCGCAGGATGCGCGAAGGCTTGCGCATCACGGTCTGGCCCAGGGCGTCTTTTTCCTCGCGCGGCTTGCTGCCGGGCTCGGTGTAGTCGCCGCAGTCATGCACGTCCATGCCCATCCAGTGGCCCGTGCGGTGCATGTAAAACTGGCGGTAGGCGCCGGACTCGAGCACGTCGTCGACCTTGCCATGCTTCTTTTTGTCGAGCAGGCCGGTGTCCAGCATGCCTTCCACCAGTACGCGCGTCGCCGCATCATGCGGGTCTAAAAAGCGTTTGCCGGGTTTTGTCACCTTCACCGCGGCGTCCTGCGCGGCCAGCACGATGTCGTACAGCGTGCGCTGGGCCGGCGTGAACTTGCCGTCTGCCGGGAAAGTGCGGGTGATGTCGCTGGCGTAGCCGTCCAGTTCGCAGCCGGCGTCGATCAGGCACAGCTGGCCGGGTTTGAGTTCGGTGTCGCCCGCGCGGTAGTGCAGGATGCAGGCGTTGGCGCCGGCCGCGACGATGCTGCCGTATGCCGGAAACTGTGAGCCATGGCGGCGGAACTCGTGCAGCAGCTCGGCTTCGAGGTGATATTCACGCAGGCCACCTTTCAGTTTCCCGTTGGCACCGTCACGCAGCATCGCGGCCGAGGTCTGCATGGCGCGCACGTGCGCACCGGCTGAAATCTTGCCGGCGCGCTTGAGGATCGCAACCTCATGGCTATCTTTCACCAGCCGCATCTCGTCAAGCAGCTTGCACAAATCGTGCTGGCTTTGCGGACATTCGGCGCCATAGCGCACACGGGCACGCACCTTGTTTAGCCAGCCGCTCACCTCCATTTCCAAGCCTTGGTGCGTAGCAAACGGAAACCACACCGCGCTCTGGTTGGCCAGCAGCTCCGGCATTTTTTCTTCGAGCGCTTCCACACTGAGGGCGGTGTCCACGCCCAATGCGGCAGGCGCAGCCTTGGGGCCAAGGCGGATGCCGTCCCAGATCTCGCGTTCCAGGTCCTTGGGCCGGCAAAACAGCGTGGTCTTGCCGCTGGCCTCAATCACCAGCCAGCTGTCGGGTTCGCTGAAGCCGGTGAGGTAATAAAAGTAGCTGTCGTGGCGGTAGGGAAAGTCGCTGTCGCGGTTACGCGGGTATTCGGGCGCGGTGGGCAGCAAGGCGATGCCGCCGCCGGCCGCCTTCAGGGCGCGGGCAATAGCAGCGCGGCGTTTTTCGTAGATTGTGGTGGTGCTCATGTGCGTTCCGCTTCAGGTCATGGTGGTTTGATTCAGCTCGTGCAGCCGCGCCGGTGTGCCGACGTCGGTCCAGGCGCCCTCATACAGCTCTGCGCTCACGGCCTGATTGTCCATCGCCGTACGCAAAAGCGGTGCCAGCGGGGCTTTCAGGCCCTGCGGGTTGCCGAAGGGCAGGCTGTCGAACAACTCGCGGCGGTACAGGCCGATGGTGCTGTAGGTGAATTTGGGCTGCGGGCCGTCCTTGGGCAGGTTCAGCGCCAGGCCGTCGGGGCTGAGGCCAAAGTCGCCTTTCGGGTTGTGTGCCGGGTTGGGCACCAGCCAGAGGTGTGCCAGCTTGTTGCCGGCGGCAAACCGGGCAACGGCGGCCTGAGTGAACTCAAAGCCGGGCACAAACACATCGCCCGCCAGCACCCAGAAAATGTCACCCAGCAGCGGCAGCGCACGCGCAATGCCCCCGGCGGTTTCCAGTGCGCCGCCAAAATCCACGCCTTCGTGTGAGTATGAAATTAATAGCTGCTCGCGCCCGCCCTGATTGGGCTGCAGCCCGAAATGGCTTGAAGAAAGCGCCGAAAAATGAGCCGGAACCTGCTCACCCAGCCAGGCCGTGTTGATGACCAGGCCGGTAAAACCGCCGCGCACCAGCGCCTCAACCTGCCAGTCAATCAGCGGCTTGCCGCGCACCGGCAGCAGGGGCTTGGGCGTGGTGTCGGTCAGTGGCCGCATGCGCTCGCCGCGGCCGGCGGCCATGATCATGGCTTTGATGGGTGCAGAGGGCATGACGGCAGTTTAACGGGGCCGCTCATGCAGAATGGATGAACACCCAAATCCGAAAGCCTGCCGATGATTCCTCCCGAGATCCACGCTGAAATCATGAGCCGCCTCGCGGCCACCGAACGGGAGCACGGTGTGCGCATCCTGATGGCGATCGAGTCCGGCAGCCGGGCCTGGGGCTTTGCGTCGCCGAACAGTGATTTCGACGTGCGCTTTATTTACGCACGGCCGGCCGACGACTACCTCTCGCTTGATCTTGAGGACCGCCGTGACGTCATCGAGTACCCCATCGTCGACGACATCGACCTCAACGGTTGGGACCTGCGTAAAGCGCTGCGGCTGTTCTGGAAGTCGAATCCGGGATTCGTCGAGTGGATCCAGTCGCCGATCAAATATATGGAAAACGGTCCCTTTGCCGAAGAGGCGAGGCGGCTGTTACCGCTGGTCTACTCATGCGAGCGGGGCATACACCATTACCGCAGTTCGGCCAAGGGCAACTACCGCGAACACCTGCAGGGTGAGATGGTGCGGCTCAAGAAGTATTTTTATGTGCTGCGGCCGCTGCTCGCGGTGCGCTGGCTCGAGCGCTACGGCACGGCCGCGCCTATCGAGTTCGCCAGCCTGCTGCACCTGATCGAGGGTGAGACGGACCTGCTCGCCGACATTGCCGAAATGCTGGAGAAAAAACGCGGCGCGCCTGAATTGGGCCTGTCGGCGCCTTTTCCGCGAGTCAATGCCTTTATTGAGGTTGAGCTTGCCAGGCTGGAGGCGGCGATCCCGGAACGCGATGATCTTCGGCCCGTGCTGCCGACCCTCAACGCGTTCTTTTTGACGACCGTGCGCGAGAAATGGTGAGCCGGCCTACTGCGTGTCCCCCCGGTCCAGCGACCGCTGCTCGGTCCATTCCGGGTTAAAGCGCCGTACCAGCGCGTCCATCAGGCCGCGTGCCCGGGCGGAATGGTCGCCGCCGAAGTTGCACACATACACATCCAGCGTTACCGCTTTTTGCTCAGGCCAGGTGTGCACGCACACATGTGATTCGGCCAGCAGCACGGTGGCCGTGATGCCGCCCGGGCCGTGCACGGTGTCTGGAAAAGTATGAAACAGCTGGTTAACGGCCTGCAGGCCGGCCGCCTGCACAGCCTGCACGCACCAGTCGCCCAGTCGGGTAGCGTCGGTCAGCCAGGCCGGGTCGCAGCGGCATTTGTAAAGGTCGGCGGTCAGGTGAAGGCCTTGCATGCCCCGACTTTAGTGCATGGCGGGGTGCCGGTCGGCCAAATCGGGGCCAAACCCCCGCCAAACCGGTGGGGAGGGCCCAAACGGTAAAATAGCGGGTTACCCCTGATCTTTTCCCCCTCCCGGAGCTGCCTACATGGCCAATACGCAAATGATGGCGAATGCGATACGCGCACTCGCAATGGACGCCGTTCAACAAGCCAATTCCGGACATCCCGGCGCCCCCATGGGCATGGCCGACATGGCAGTCGCCCTCTGGGGCAGCCATCTCAAGCACAGCCCGCACAACCCCAACTGGTTCGACCGCGACCGTTTTGTGCTGTCCAACGGCCATGGTTCCATGCTGATTTATGCCGTGTTGCACCTCACCGGCTACAAACTGCCCATCGGCGAACTCAAGAACTTCCGCCAGCTCCACAGCAAAACCCCTGGCCACCCCGAATACGGCTACACCCCGGGCGTTGAAACGACCACCGGCCCGTTGGGCCAGGGCCTGACCAACGCGGTCGGCATGGCGCTGGCTGAAAAGCTGCTCGCCAAGGAGTTCAACCGCGAAGGCCACACCGTCGTCGACCACAACACCTATGTGTTCATGGGTGACGGCTGCCTGATGGAAGGCATCAGCCACGAAGCGGCCGCGCTCGCCGGCGCCTGGAAGCTCAACAAGCTGATCGCGCTGTATGACGACAACGGCATCTCCATCGACGGCCAGGTCGCACCCTGGTTCATCGACAACACCGCTGTGCGCTTTGCCGCTTACGGCTGGAACGTCATCGGTCCCATCGACGGCCATGACGCCGAGCTGGTGGCCAACTCCATCGAAGGCGCCAAAAAGTCGAACGACAAGCCCACGCTGATCATCTGCAAGACGCACATCGGCAAAGGCTCGCCGAATCGCGCCAACACCGCCAAGGCCCACGGCGAGCCGCTGGGCGCCGAAGAAATCAAACTCACACGCGAAGCCCTCAACTGGCCCTACGCGCCGTTTGAAGTGCCGAAAGAAACCTACGACGCCTGGGATGCCAAGGCCAAGGGCCTGTCTCTTGAGGCCGCCTGGGACGCGAAATTTGCCGCCTACAAGGCCGCGCACCCTGCGCTCGCCGCCGAGCTGACGCGCCGCATGAAGGGCGACCTGCCCAAGAGCTTCTCACAGCTGGCTGTCGACACTGTCATCGGCGCGCATACCAAGGCCGAAACTGTGGCCTCCCGCAAGGCTTCACAGCTCGCGCTGGAAGCCTTCACCGCCGGCCTGCCCGAACTGCTGGGCGGCTCGGCCGACCTGACCGGCTCCAACCTGACCAACACCAAGTCCACGCCCAACCTGCGTTTTGACATGAACGGCGAAGTCGTGCTGACGGCCAATGCCGAAGGCGTGAGCGCCGGCGGGCGCCACATCAACTACGGCGTGCGCGAATTCGGCATGGCCGCGATCATGAACGGCATTGCGCTGCACGGTGGGTTCATTCCCTACGGCGGCACCTTCCTGACCTTCAGTGACTACAGCCGCAACGCCATTCGCATGGCCGCGCTGATGAAGATCCGCGTCATCCACGTCTTCACGCACGACTCCATCGGCCTTGGCGAAGATGGCCCGACGCACCAGTCCATTGAGCACGCGGCCAGCCTGCGTTTGATTCCCAACCTCGACGTCTGGCGCCCGGGCGACACGGCCGAAACCGCCGTCGCATGGGCCGTCGCGCTCGAGAACAAGAACAAGCCGACGGCGTTGCTGCTCAGCCGCCAGAACCTGCCTTACGCGCCGAAGAACGACCTCGGTGAAATCAGCAAAGGCGCTTATGTGCTGGCCGAGCCTGCCGAAGTGGGCCTGAACAAAAAAGCCCAGGCCGTCATCATCGCCACCGGCTCCGAAGTGCAGCTGGCATTGAAGGCCCAGGAACTGTTGGCCGCCCACAAGATCGCCGTGCGCGTGGTCTCCATGCCCAGCAACACGACCTTCGACAAACAAAAGACCGCCTACAAATCCGAAGTGCTGCCCGAAGGCATCCCCCGCATCGCGGTGGAAATGGGCGTGACGGACGGCTGGTGGAAATACGGCTGCGCCGCCGTGGTCGGCATCGACAGCTACGGCGAGTCGGCACCCGCACCGGTGCTGTTCAAGCACTTCGGCTTCACGGCCGAGAACGTGGCCGACACTGTTCGCAAGGTACTGCGCAAGTAGGCGCACGGATAACGTACGCGGTCCGCCCGATTCAACAAGATTTCAACTTCCAGGAGCAACAGCAGATGACTATCAAACTTGGTATCAATGGTTTTGGCCGAATCGGCCGCAACGTGTTCCGCTCGGCGATCAAAAGCTTCAGCGACATTGAAATTGTCGGCATCAACGATTTGCTCGAGCCCGACTACCTGGCCTACATGCTGAAGTACGACTCGGTGCACGGCCGCTTCGAAGGCGATGTGTCCGTTGACGGCAACACCCTCATCGTCAATGGCAAAAAGATCCGCCTGACGCAGGAGCGCGACCCCGCCAACCTCAAATGGGGCGATATCGGCGCCACCGTGGTGCTGGAGTCCACGGGCCTTTTCCTCGACAAGGCTTCCGGCGAGAAGCACCTGGCCGCCGGCGCGAAGAAGGTCATCTTCTCGGCACCGTCCAAAGACGACACCCCGATGTTTGTCTTCGGCGTCAACGACAAGACCTACAAGGGCGAGGCGATCATCTCCAACGCCAGCTGCACCACCAATTGCCTGGCACCCGTCGCCAAGGTGCTGAACGACAAGTGGGGCATCAAGCGCGGCCTGATGACGACCGTGCACGCGGCCACGGCCACACAGAAAACCGTGGACGGTCCGTCGAACAAAGACTGGCGCGGCGGCCGCGGTATCCTGGAAAACATCATTCCTTCCAGCACCGGCGCTGCCAAGGCTGTGGGCGTGGTGATTCCCGAGCTCAACAAGAAGCTGACCGGCATGTCCTTCCGCGTGCCAACGTCCGACGTGTCGGTGGTTGACCTGACCTGCGAGCTCAACAAGGAAGCCACGCTCAAAGAAATCTGCGCCGAAATGAAAGCGCAAAGCGAAGGCGCACTCAAGGGCATCCTGGGCTACACCGAAGACAAGGTCGTTGCCACGGACTTCCGCGGCGATGCACGCACTTCGATCTTCGACGCTGACGCCAGCATCGCGCTCGACGGCACCTTCATCAAGGTCGTCGCCTGGTACGACAACGAATGGGGTTACTCCAACAAGTGCCTGGAGATGGTCCGCGTGGTGGCGAAGTAATTCACTTCGACATCGCCAATAAGAAAGCGCCTCTGGGCGCTTTTTTTGTCAGTGCTTTGTTCGCTGCATACCCGGCCACCCCATCGCCTCGAAAGGTAAATATTGATGCCCCTGACGCTCAAAAAACTCAACGAACAAGTGGTGAGTGTTCATCTGGACAGCGGTGAGCTGGTGGGCCAGCTCAAACTGATTGGCGGCGTATGGAAGTTCAAGGCCGTTGGCTATACCGCTGAGGGCCATGTGGTGCCTGGCGGTGGCCCGCTGACGGAGCGCCACAACATGACCTTCGCCACGCTGGAGGGGGCGGCAGTCAACGCAGGTTTGATGCCTGTCTGAGTGGCCGACTAATCCGCCTACCCCGGTGAACCCGCTCAATCCGGCAAGCTCAGGCCGGGCCGCTCATCGTCCCAGGCCATCGAACTCATCTTCCAGCCTTCAGGCGTTTTGACGAACTGCGTCGAGATCATGCCGCGCGCCTCGAATGCCTCGCCGTTCATCGTGCCGGCCTTGCCGTAAGCGCTGTAGCGGTGCGCGATGTTGCCGAAGATCTGCGTGGTTTCCGACAGCTCCCATTCCCTGAAGCGCGTCAGCGCGCCGCTGTCCACAAGGGCCTGTCGTGGCGCAATGAATTCCCGCATGCTGGAAATTTCGGGCGCGGCCCCGGTGTTCTTGATCAGGAGGCCTGCATCGATGAAGAGCGCGTGAATGTCATAGTAAGGCGGCACGCCGCCCGGCTCAAACGAGACAGCGCGAAAGAATGCCTGCGCCAGTGTATCCAGTTCATTTTTGACCGCTTGGGGGTTGGGCTCCCGGTTCATGGCGTCTCCTTGTGTTGGCGGGAGTGTAGGCGTCTGCGCCCGCGTCCTCAGGCGGTGTTTGCGAAACCCGAGATTGCCTGGGGGTACTGCGGGGAGACTGATCGGTCATACAGGGCTTATGCGAAAAGTGCCCCGGAGCAAGGAAAAACACGCGCAAGCAGCTATCGAAAATATAGCAACAAGACACTTGCCTGGCCGTCAGCCGCCCGCCGGCCGCTCTTCGCGCCCGCCCGGGTGGCGGGCAAAGCGTGCCGGCTCACGCCCATGCACGGGCGCATCATCGCCAAACGACCAGCCGCCGAACTGGGTGCGCTGGTAGTCCGCCATGGTTTGCGCGATTTCGGCTTGCGTGTTCATGACAAACGGGCCGTACTGCACCACCGGCTCACCAATGGGCTTGCCTTGCAGCATCAGGAATTCGGCCTCCTCTACACCGTTGACGATATCTGCGTTCATGCCGGCCCGCAGCTCGATGGCGCTTTCCACACTCACCGCCTGGCCGCACAGCGTCGCCGACTGTCCCTTGAAAAAATAGAGCTGGCGTCGGGTGCCCTCGCCCGTCGCGGCGGGCAGCGTCCAGCGCGCACCCGGCGCCATGCGGATCGTCCAGATCGCCACGTCGGCTTCGGCCTGCGAGGCCCACGAATCCGGCGGCGGCGCCAGCGGCGCGGCCTGGGTATTTTGAATACGGCCGGCAATCACGGCCACTTCGGTGCCGCGCCCTTCGGCATCCTTGATGTCCAGGCGTGGAATGTCCTGCGACCAGAACATGGTGAAATGCGGCTCGCTCATCTTGCCGGCCGCCGGCAGGTTCAGCCAGATCTGGAACAGCTCCAGTGGATTGGGATTTTGCGGGTCCAGCAACGGGAACATCTCGGAATGGACCACGCCCTTTCCGGCCGTCAGCCACTGTACGTCGCCGCGGCCAAAGCGCGCTGTAGCCCCCAGGGAGTCGGAATGGTCGATCAGTCCCTTGCGCACGATGGTCACGGTTTCAAAGCCGCGGTGCGGGTGCGCGGGAAAGCCCGGCACCGTGCTGCCGTGGTACATGTTCCAGCCGTCCTTGCGGGCAAAGTCCTGGCCGATGTTGCGCCCCGCGAGCGAGGCATCCGGGCCCATCTGCGCATTGCCGCGGGGGTAGGCGTCGTCGTGGTACACGCAAAAGAGGAACGGGTCGAGCGTTGCCCATGGAAAGCCGAGCGGCTTGACCAGAAGGACGGGATGGGTGGCGGGACTTGCGGCGAGGTCGGCAGGCATGAGGAGGCCTTTCTGGCGTGAAACTTTCAAAGAACACATATGAGGTTGGCCGCTGTCCTTTCAAGCTGCGCCCCCAGCCCATCCGGCGGGCCTGGCCCTGGAAATTTAAGGGAAATATGCTTGCAGCCCTTATGTGGTCAGCGCAGGCAGCTATAAAATTAATAGCATCTGCAGGGTGCTGTCCACCCGTCGCCTGCCCCTTGCTCAGGCCTTCAGTTTCCAGCCCGTACGGAATATCCACCACACCGCGCCGAGGCACAGCCCCAGAAAGCCCATGATGGCCGCCACGCTGATGCCTACGTTGACATCGGCCACCCCGTAAAAACTCCAGCGAAATCCGCTGATCAGGTAGACCACCGGGTTGAACAGGGCGACCTTCTGCCACAGCGGCGGCAGCATGTTGATCGAATAAAACGCGCCACCGAGGAAAGTCAGCGGCGTCACCACCATCAGCGGCACAATCTGCAGTTTCTGGAAGTTGTCGGCCCACAGCCCGATGATGAAACCGAACAGGCTGAAGGTCAGCGCGGTCAGCAGCAGGAAGCACAGCATCCAGAAAGGGTGCGCGATCTCATAAGGCACGAACAGGCGCGCGGTTGCCAGAATCAGGAGCCCCAGCATGACGGACTTGCTCGCCGCGGCGCCCACATAACCCATCACCACCTCCATCGACGACACCGGCGCCGACAGCAGCTCGTAAATTGTCCCCGACCATTTCGGCATGTAGATGCCGAAGGCGGCGTTCGAGATGCTCTCGTTGAGCAGTGACAGCATGACGAGGCCGGGAATGATGAAGGCACCGTAGCGGATGCCGTCGATGTCTCCCATGCGCGAACCGATGGCCGCCCCGAACACCACGAAGTACAGCGAGGTCGAGATCACCGGCGAGGCGATGGATTGCATCAGTGTGCGGAAGGTGCGCGCCATTTCAAAGCGGTAAATAGCGCGGATGGCGTGCCAGTTCATGCGGCCTCCTTCTGGGAGGCCGGTTTGTCGGCATGCACCAGACTCACGAAGATGTCTTCGAGCGAACTCTCGCTTGAATGCAGGTCCTTGAAGTCGATGCCGAGTTCGGCCAGCTGCTTGAGCAATGCCGCAATACCCGTCTCCTCGGTTTGTGTGTCGAAGGTGTAGACCAGCGTGTGGCCCTCTTTCGTCAGCTCAAGCGGCAGCCCTGCCAGCGCATCCGGAATGGTTTGCAGCGGCATTTGCAATTGCAGGCTCAGTTGCTTCTTGCCCAGCTTGCGCATCAGCACCGTTTTGTCTTCGACAAGAATCAGCTCGCCCTTGTTGATCACGCCGATACGGTCTGCCATTTCCTCGGCTTCCTCAATATAGTGTGTGGTCAGTATGATGGTGACGCCGCTGTCGCGCAGCTCCCGCACCATTTGCCACATGCCCTTGCGCAGCTCGACGTCGACGCCCGCGCTGGGCTCATCGAGGAACAGGATGCTGGGCTCGTGCGACAACGCCTTGGCAATCAATACCCGGCGCTTCATGCCGCCGGAGAGCGCCATGATCTTGCTGTCCTTCTTGTCCCATAGTGAAAGGTCTCGCAGCACTTTCTCAATGTAGGCCGGGTTGGGCGGCTTGCCGAACAGGCCCCGGCTGAAGCTCACGGTGGACCAGACGGTTTCGAAGGCGTCGGTCGAAAGCTCCTGAGGCACCAGCCCGATTTTGGCGCGAGCGGCGCGGTAATCCCGAACGACGTCATGTCCATCGGCCGTCACGCTGCCCGAACTGGGATTGACAATGCCGCAGACGATGCTGATCAAGGTGGTCTTGCCTGCGCCGTTGGGGCCGAGCAGGGCGAAAATCTCGCCGCGCTGGATGTCCAGGTCCACCGACTTGAGCGCATGAAAGCCCGAAGCGTAAGTTTTGCTGAGTTTCTGAAGGGAAATAATGGGTTGCACGCGGCATCCTGATAAGAAAGCGGCGCCAGAATGTGACGCCAGAATAGACCCGAATCATTCTATAGAGCAAGGCTGAAAAAGCCGGGACCAGGGTTTTCAAGGCGGCGTGCTCAGCCCCCCTGGTTTTTTCTCAGCGTCGGCAAGCCGACACCGGCAGACTCAAAGCCACCATCCACCGCCAGCACCTGGCCATTGACATAGCTGGCTGCCGGGCTGCACAAAAAGCCCACGGCCGATGCGATTTCTTCCACGGTGCCGTAGCGCCCCAGCGGAATCACGTCGTGGTAGTCAGAGCGGATCGCCACGCTGTGAACCAGCTTGGCCATTTCCGTGTCCACCGGCCCGGGCGCGATCACATTGGCCCGGATGCCGACGGTGCCCAGCTCAACCGCCTGCTGTTTGGTCAGCTGGATGAGCGCGGCCTTGCTGGTGCCGTACGCCACGCGAAGCGTGCTTGCGCGCAAGCCCGAGATCGACGCGATGTTGACAATGCTGCCGCCGCCCGTGCGCTTCATGATGGGCACGCAAGCCTGGCTGCACAAAAACGCGCCGTCCAGGTTGACGCCCAAAACCCGGCGCCATTCTTCAAAGGTTGTCTCACCGATAGGCTTGAACACCGCAATGCCTGCGTTGTTGACCAGCGCATCGATACGGCCAAAGCGGGCGTCCACCTTCTCCATGGCCGACTGCACTTGCGCCGGGTCGGCCACGTCGCAGTGCACTGCCAGTACGCGGCCTGCATCTTGAATGGCGGCAGCGGCGGGGAGTAGCGTGTCGCTGTCGATATCCAGAAGTGCCACACGGTAACCATTGGCCAGAAACCATTGCCCGATGGCAAGGCCAATGCCGCGTGCACCCCCTGTTACGACGGCCACGGGGCTGGTTGAAGAAGTTGCAGTCATGGATGTTCTTGCCTTGTTGTCGGGTGTGAATGAAGAATGGGCTTTGGCAGTGGTCGCGGCTTTGGCGAAAGTTCAGCTCGAAGTTTGCACTACTGGACGTGGTTGCGCGCGTAGGCGATGCTGCTGCCGATTCGGGACACGTTGTCGTGGGCCCGTCCTACAGCATGGGCGCTTGCCAATGGGTACCTTGAGCACTCATCCTGTTGTCTGCATCAGAAATGATTCTTTCAAGAGGGCCAGGCATACGGTAGCCGTTAGCGGTTTTCGAATGTGTGACCTTCGGCAAAAGCGTTGTGGCTGGTATCGGTTTCATGCACATGATCCGTAAAAAAAACAGTTCACGGTCAAGGCAGGAACGAACTGTTGACGCACCTTGGTGCGAATTTTCCCAGAGGATCACTATGACAATGAAACACGCATTACTTTTATCCACACTGATCGCAACGTTGGGCCTTGTTGCCTGTGAGCGGACGGTTGTCGCGCCGCCTGCGGCAGTTGTCACCGTGCCAGGACCCGCAGGTCCTGCGGGCGCCACGGGTGCCACCGGCACTGACGGCGCCAAGGGAGCCACGGGCGCTGGCGTTGGTATTCCCGGCCCGACCGGCGCTACCGGTGCGACTGGAGCGACGGGCTCTACCGGCTATGAAGGCGCAACCGGTGCTACCGGCGCGACTGGCGACACCGGAAAGACCGGCAGAACCGGTGCCACGGGCGATACGGTCGTGATCGTTCCCGCGCCTGCTCGCTAAGGTTCTTTCGCATGGGCCGGCGAACGCGTGAGCGCTCGCCGGCTTTTTTGTTTTCAGCGGCGGGTACAAGGTGCCTAACCGTGCCGTCATTCGGGAAAGGGCTCACGCCAGGCCGGAAGCTGATTGAGCCGGTCGTGCCAGCGCCGGATTTCCGGGAAATTGTTCAGCGGCAAGTGAGCCTTTTCGGCATACGGCAGGGTGATGGCCACAGCAAAGTCGGCCACCGTCAGTGCGTCGCCGACGAGGTATTCGCGCCCCTTCAGGTGCGCTTCGAGCACGCCTGCGTAGCGCTCGAAGGTCGGCGTCACCCTCTCGATCTCGGCCGGATTTGCTTCGCGCTGCAGGAAACGCGGCTTGATGATGTGCTCGAAATAAAACGTTCCGGCGGCCGGCGCGAACTCGGTGGCATCCCACATCAGCCAGCGCATCACCTCGGTCTGGCGTTGGTCGCGTGGCCACAGGTCGGAACCGGCTTTCTCCGCCAGGTGGCACATGATGGCATTCGACTCCCACAAGGTCGTGGTGCCGTCCACCAGCACTGGCACCTTGGCATTCGGGTTCATCGCGCGGAACAGTGGTGTGAGGTGCTCACCTTTTTCCAGCGCGACGTAAATGAACTCCACCGACAGTTTCAAGTACCTGGCGACGGCGCAGGTTTTTCGCGGGTTCAGCGTGTCCGAGTAATAGAGCTTCATGCAGACTCATTTCATCGTTGATTTTCAGGCCGCCATGCGCGGCAGGTCGGACCACACCGGCCTGACCTCTATGGTCGCGGCCCTGGCCATGGGATGGCCGGCTGCGATGTCGATCGCCTCCTGCATGCCGGCGCATTCAATCAGCCCGTAGGCCGCCATTTTTTCCGCGCTATCGGTGAAGGGGCCGCTGGTCACCGCGCGCTTGCCGCCGCGCACCCGCACCGTCGTCGCGTCGTCGGGCGGGCGCAACGGATTGCCGTGCTTGAGGATGCCGCGGCTCTCCATGTCCTTTACCCAGGCGCCAATGTCGGCCACCAGCGCCGGCGTGGGCGCGAAGGCCGCGTCGTGGCAAATGATGAGCAGGAATTGCATATGCTTTCCCAATCAGGGCATGGGCAGCGGCTTGATGACCATCCACGACACGCCGAAGCGGTCTTCCACCATGCCGAAAGAAGAGGCGTAAAAGGTCTTCATGATCGGCATCCCTACCTTGCCGCCGTCGCTCAGTGCCTGGAACAGGCGCTGCGCTTCGGCGTCGCTGGCCGCAGTCAATGAGAGCGAGAAGCCCTTGAATTCCGGCTTGCCGTTGCCCATGCCGTCGGAGAGCATCACTTCCGTCTCGCCGATCTTGAGGCTGGCGTGCATGATGTTCTCACCCGGGATCGCGCTGCCGTCCGGCCCGCAGCCTTCGGTCATGGGTTCCGGGTTCTCCTTGAAGCGCATCATCATCTTCACTTCGGCGCCAAGCGCCTTGCGGTAAAACTCGATGGCCTCTTCGCACCGGCCGTTAAAAAAGAGGTAGGACTGGATCAGCATGATGGACTCCTTCGGGGGTTGATAAAAGTGAGGGGAGATTTTTCAGGTGCTCATTTGCGCGGCGTGGGCTTCGACGTTCATCCAGGCGAGTTCCCAGAGATGGCCATCAAGATCCTCAAAGCCGTGCTGGTACATGAAGCCATGGTCTTTCGCGGGGTTGGGCGTGGTGGCGCCGCCGGCGACGGCCTTGCGGACCATTTCGTCAACTTCCTCGCGGCTATCGCATGAGAGGCAGATCAGCACCTCAGTGCTTTGGCGTGCGTCGCTCACCGGCTTGGGCGTGAAGGTTTTGAAGAAGCTGTCGACCAGCAGCATGACGAAGCTTTCGTCACTGACGATCATGCAGGTCGCGTTCTCGTCGGTGAATTGCGGATTGAATTTGAAGCCTAGCGCGGTGAAAAACTTCACTGATCTGCCCAGGTCTTTCACAGGCAGGTTCACAAACATCTTGGTCGTCACGGGTTTCTCCTTGAGTGATTGAAAACAGGAAATGAAGAAGGCCTTCTTCAGGCCCTGTCGTAAGCCTCTTTAAGGTCCTTGATATTGATCTTGTGCATTTTCAGCATGGCGCTCATGGCGGCGCCGGCCTTGGCCGGGTTCTTGTCGCCCAGCATGTCGCCGAGCGCGGTGGGGATGATCTGCCACGACAGGCCGAATTTGTCCTGGACCCAGCCGCACTGGTTGGGTGCCCCGCCCGCCGACAGCTTGTCCCAGAGCTCGTCCACCTCTTCCTGCGTCTTGCAGTCCACGAACAGCGAAATCGCAGGTGTGAAGCTGAAGTGCGGGCCGCCGTTGAGTGCCATGAATTCCTGGCCTTCAAGCTGGAAACTGCCGGTCATGACCGAACCCTCCGGGCCCGGGCCTTCCTTGCCGTAGCGCCTGAGCATGGTGATCTTCGAGTTCTTGAAGATCGAAACATAAAAATTCATGGCTTCCTCGGCCTGGTCGTTGAACCACAGGAAGGGGGTGATTTTCTGCATGGTCTGGTTCCTTGAAAGAAGAGCGTTTAAGAGTCGTTAAAGGCTTGCGGGTCTTGTGCGGTGGCCAAATCAGCAGTATTGTGTACACCGTCCACAAAAGAATAGCAAAGATAATGAACACTGTCCACATAAATAAGTAACAAGCCATGTCGACCGCCCCTCCCTCCCAGCCAGTCCGGCCGCCCCGCAGCACTTACCGCCACGGCGACCTGCGGCGTGCCCTGCTGGAAGCCGGGGTGGAATTGGCCCGCGCCGGCGGGCCCGAGGCCGTGGTTTTGCGCGAAGCCACGCGCCGCGCGGGCGTTGCGCCTAATGCGGCCTACCGCCATTTCGAAAACCGCCAGGCCTTGCTGTATGCGGTTCGTTCGGCCGCGCTGGCGGCCGTGGCCCGCGCCATGGAGGCCGAACTGGCCGCGCTGCCCCGGGGTTTGCCGCCTGCCGAATTCGCCCGCGCCAACGTGCGCGCGGTCGGCGCCGGCTATTTGCGTTTTGCGCAGGCGGAGAGCGGGTTGTTCCGCACCGCCTTTGGACCCTCGGACGATTTGAAAGAAAGAGCCCAGGGCGCGCCGGCGGACACCGAGCGCAAAGGGGAAAGCGGCCTTGACCCGTTCGAGCTGCTGGGCGCCGCGCTCGACAAGCTCGTGGGGGCGGGCGTGCTGCCGCCCGAGCGTCGACCCGGGGCTGAGTTCCTCGCCTGGTCGGCAGTGCATGGCCTGGCCATGCTGGTGATTGACGGCCCGCTGGGTCCGCTCATCGGTCCGCAGATGCAGCAGATCGGCGAGCATCTGCTGGACATGGTTGAAAAAGGCCTGTGCGGGGACTAGGGGGGTGTTGACACCCATTGATTGAATTTGCCCAAGGCTTGTGGCCGGTGCATTGATGACAAAAGCCCGCCGGAGGCGGGCTTTGCGTACCGGCTAGTTACGCCAGCTCCTGGCGCTCAGAAGTTGTGCTGAATGCCAACCCCGTAAACACGGATCACGTCATTGGCGACGCGGTTGTTGGGATCGTTCCGGTCGTAGAAGGCGTACAGCGAAGTGCGGTTGCTCATCTTGTAGGAATAGCCCGCCTGGAAACGCTTGAGCTTGGCCGCAGGATCGCTCTGCACATCCTTGCGGATGTAGTTGGCCATGACCTTGCTGCTGGGCGTGATGTCCCAGGAGG
>NZ_JBFUBT010000006.1:0-327116 GCF_056405615.1 Polaromonas sp. P1_F9
AAGCTGAACTGGGAAGTGGGAAGTAGCCAGGCCCTGAAAAATGATCGTCGAGATCAGGAAGCCCGAGATGACGAAGAAGATGTCAACGCCGATGAAGCCGCCGCGAACCCATTCGGGATACGCATGAAAGCCGAGCACGGACAACACCGCCACCGCACGCAGACCGTCAATGTCTGCGCGGTATTTGGGATGCGTCAGCGCATCTGTGCTCGCAACTTCTCGCCCTTCAGCATCCATCCGTCATGCCCCATCCATCCGGATCAGGCAGCGTCCGCTTGCTTTGCCGGAGCGCATGTTTTCAATGGCTGTGTTGATATCGGCGAGGGGCACGCGCTCTGTCAGCAGTTCCTTGAGGTGAATGCGCCCGGCAACATACAGGTTCTGGTAGCGGGGAATATCTTCGTGGGGAATTGCTTCACCGCCATGTGACCCGGAAAGCACTTTTCCGAAATGCAGGGGCAGCGAGAAGATCTGGGTGGTGTTTCCTTTTCGGGGAACGCCGACCAGCGTCACGCGGCCTTGCGGTTTGGTGATGCCGTAACCCATTTCGATGATGGCTGGTTGGCCGGTGTTGTCGATAAACACGTCGAGGCCTTGCGTGCCGACGATGCGTTCGATGGCTGCCTTGGCATCTTCGTTCTTGGAGTTGATGAGATGGGTGGCACCCATCTCTTTGGCCAGTGCCAGGCGGTTGTCGTGAACGTCGACTGCGATGACAGGATATGCGCCTACCAGTGCGGATGCCTGCACGATATTGAGGCCTACGCCGCCGGCACCGAACACCACCACGGATTCGCCGATCCTGACCTTTGCGTTGTTTTCGACGACACCAAAGCCGGTTGTTACGGCGCATCCGAACAGTGCTGCAACCTCTGGATCGCTGTCCGCTGGAATGGCCGTCATGCGGTTCTCCGCGACGATGGCGTATTCATTGAACGTGGCGATCCACCCGGCGTTGAGTTTGTTTCCGCGCCAGCGATAGCTCGGTGGTGCGCCCTCGATGCCCAGGCCTTTTCGCCAGTGCAGTACGACCAGATCACCGGCCTTGACATGTTTGACGCCCGGGCCAGTCTCTATCACTTTGGCAGATGCTTCATGTCCCAACAGGTGGGGCAGGAACTTGTCTTCACCTTTGGCGCCGTCGATCTCACCGAGTTGTGAGCCGCAAATGCCGCTAAAAAGCACCTTCACCAGCACCTGGCCGACTTCGAGTGTGGACGGCATTTCGATGTCGTCTACAACCAATGGCTTGCGTTGCTCGACGAGGATGGCCGCCTTCATGGTTTTTGGGATGGTCATTGGTGGGCTCACTCAAAGTAGATGAAGGAATGGTCGCCGGTGTAGCCGGTTTGCTTGAACCACCAGTCCCACTCTTCCGGCGTGCAGAAGGCTTCGCAGGTCACTTGCCAGTACAGCAGGTTGGCTTTCTCTTGCTCGTTGCGATAGGACTCCACGCACAGATATTTGTTTTTCTTGCCGACACGCTCCATTTCACGGAGTGCCTTGTCGAGGTCGTAGTTGTGAAGGTTGTGCAGCGTGGTTATCGAGAACACAAAGTCAAAATGGTTGTCAGGAAAGGGCAGGCTGTTTGCATTGCCGACCTGCAGCCGGTCCTTGATTTCTTCTTTGGCGTTTTCAATGGCGTAGGTGGAAGCATCGATGCCATAAACCTCGAGGCCCGGCACCAGTTGGGTTAGCTCATAAAGCTGGAAGCCCTTGCCACAACCGATGTCCAGAACCTTGTCGCCGGCTTTCAGGCCGTAATGGTCGACCATGGCTTGGCCGACGGGCGCCCAGCGGCCGGGCATGTATTTGTAGCCACCGTAGCAGATGCGGCGGTCGCCGTCCCAATAGTCATAACCCCATTGCTTGGCCAGCGCAGCAGCCTTGGCCTTTGGAAACTCCGGCTCGTTGACGCGGGCCAGGTAGTCGCGGGTAGTGCTTTTGTGAACAGATGACAGAAAGTCGATGTAAGCCAATTGAGGTCCTTTAGTAGGCAAATGATTGATAGAGGGTTTGCGCCTTGAGCAACTGGCGTTGCTTGCGCTGTTCTGCGTCGTCCCCGGGATTCGCAAATGTCCTGCGTCTAGCGCCGGCTGGTAGAAATTCGTTAAGGATGATGCAGCACCACTTCAACTGGAACACGGGCTCAAGCAGGCGCACCCTGGCAGCCATGGTTTCAGGCTCCGCAAAAGGCGCCAGCACGGCGGCAAGGAACCTGTCAAAGTACTGCCGGGACACCTGCACCCCGGGATGGGAAAAGAAATCCCCCACCGCCTTGGCTGGGTCATCCCAGCCTGCATATTCAAAATCGATGAAACACAGTGTTCCGTCGGGTCTGACCAATGCGTTGTGAAACCCGAAGTCTGATGGTGACAGGCATCGCTGGGATGCGGGCAAATCGGCCTCGGGGTCGAGCCCCATTGCTTTGCATTCAGCTATCAACCGCGTTTTTGTCAACGCCCAATACTTTGCAAGGTCGGCAACAAAAGTTGCCGCGACGCTGTCGACTGAAGACTCGGGTTGCAAGGTTGCAAAACGTGCGAGCCTCGCATCGACCATCGCCAGGTGCGCGGCCACACTGAAACAGGCTTCCGACGCAGCGGGCAGGGCCCCAGCCGTCGCGCGGCTATGCGCTGTGTTCAGGCTCGCGAGAAACTGCGCGGCCTGCTCCATGTCTGTGTCTTTGATCTGCTGCGCCTGAAGTTTTTCGCCTTCGACAAACTCATACAGCGCAAGATGGTTGACCGGGTCTTTTCCCATGGGTTTGGGAACGCTGCGCAGCCCTGTATTCCAGGCATGCTCGAGAAAAGCGTATTCAGCGCCCAGACGATCACGCAAATCGGCTGGGTCATGGAAATACCACTTGAGCACCAGGTTTTCGTCAGCGGTGTTGAGGACGAAGACGCGGTTGTTCCCACTGGCCGACAATGGCTGCAGCTCGAACTCCTGCTTTTCCCGCCCAACAGTAGCAAGCAACTGCGAGACGGCAGGTGTCAGGGATTCTGGCGCCATAGAGTCTCCAGGCGGCTACGGACTTCGGGCCAGTTAGCGGCGCGCGGAAGATCCTGCGCAGCATGATGGCCGTCCGGATCGAAGAGCACTTTGTCAGCGGACGCCGGAAACCCCGGGGCCAGCAAGATCTCCGGAAGATCGTCGACGTAGACAGTGCAGCCGATGTCGGTGATGCGTTTGCACTTGGCTTCTTTGGTGAGCTCGAAGTGGACCCGGTCGACCGGAATCAGCGGGCCGTCCGCATCGGTCAGGTACAGGCTGATCCAGTGTCGCGCGGCCTCGTGCAGGTCATATTGCTTGCCTAGAAACGGGTGCTTCGTCTTGTGACTCACGATGGACATCGGAATGCCGTTGGCGCGGGCCCATGTCAGGCAGTCGACGACGCCCGGGTAAGCCTGCGCTTCATCCATGCGGCCGCCATAAACGTAGCCTTGCATTTCGGTCCAGACCGGCTCTTTGCCGATCAATCGCAGATGGTCCCGTACGCTTACTTTGGAAACCGGAATTTCTTCGGTGATCCAGCCGCCTTCCATGGCGACTTTATGAAAAAGCCCGTCATAGCTGACGATGGTGTTATCAAAGTCCAACCCAAGGTGCATGGGCATTCTCAAGGACGAGGAGTGACTGCAGCCAGGGCCGCCAAAGTCCGGGTCGCCATGTTGTCGGCTGTCAGGCCATACTTTTTGCGGGCGTAAACCTGGCTGCCGATTTCGTGCATGAACTCGTCGTCCGTGCCAAAACTCAGTTGCCGGACGTTGTCGGGCTGTGCCATGCGCCACTCGGCGACTGCGCTGCCAAAGCCGCCAATGCGACTGTGCTCTTCAACCGTCACCAGCAATTTGAAGCGTTTGGCCGCTTGTTGCAAGTATTCGGCATCGAGTGGCTTGACGGTGTGAAAGCTCACGACTTCAGCCGAGACACCCTTCGCAGCCAACTCGTCTGCAGTCTTGAGGGTTTCGGCCATCATGTTGCCGGCGCAAAGCAATGCGACATCGGTTCCTGGGCGAATCACCAGGGCTTTGCCGAGGCGAAGGTCAGGCAAGCTCTTGTGAATGTCTGCCTCGCCCTTTTTGCCGATACGGATGTACGTTGGGCTGTCGTCTTTGAGTACCTCATGAAGGGCTTGGCGGAGTTCTGACGAATCGCAAGGCGCAAGCACACGCATGCCAGGCAACGTGCGCAAGATGGCCATGTCTTCGAGCGAATGGTGGGTAGGCCCCAGTTCTGCGTAAGACAAACCCGAACCCGTGCCAACAATGACAACCGGTGCATGGTGGTAGCAAACGTCGACACGAATCTGCTCGAAGCAGCGGGTAGTGGTGAAAGGCGTGATGGTGTAAACAAAGGGTCGCAGGCCAGACAATGCCATGCCTGCAGCGACGCCCATCATGTTGGCTTCCGCAACGCCGCAGTTGTAAAACCGCGATGCATCGACCACGCGAAGCTTGTCAAAAAGCCGGTTGCCAATATCGCCGGACAAAACGACAACGCGTTTGTCTGTGGCGGCGACCTTTGTCATCTCTTCTGCAAAGGCGTTTCTCATGCTGCCACCCCAAGTTCAATTTTCGATTGTGCTACTTCGTCTGCAGTGGGGATTCGGTAGTGCCAGTTGTTGTCGTCTTCCATGAACGACACACCCTTGCCTTTGACGGTGTGGGCAATGATGGCGGTGGGTTTGCCATTGGTGTTCGGGAATTGCGCCAAAGCATTCAGCAATTCGGGGTAGCTATGCCCGTCCACTTCGACAGCGTTCCAGCCAAATGCGCGCCACTTGTCAGCAAGCGGGTCTAGCGCCATGACTTCCTGGCTGCGGCCGGTGGCCTGCCATTTGTTGAAGTCAATGATGACGCAGAGTTTGTTGACCTTTTGTGCGGCCGACAACATGGCGGACTCCCAAACCGAACCTTCATTGCATTCGCCGTCGCTGAGGACAGCATAGACGTTGTAGGACTGGCCCTGGATGCGGCCGGCAAGCGCCATGCCCAAGCCGAGTGGAAGGCCATGGCCCAGCGAACCTGTCGCCGCCTCGATGCCGTCCAGATGGTCAGGCGTCGGCGGATGCTCGGCAAACACGCCGCCGTCTTCACCGTAGCTGTCCAGGCGGCTCAGTGGATAGAAGCCGCGCTCAGCCAGGACATGAAACAGTCCCATTGCACCGTGGCCCTTGCTGAGAATGCAACGATCGCGGTCCTTGCCGCGCGGGTTGCTGGTGTCGATGCGAAGCACGTTGAAATACAGCGCCGTCAAAATGTCCACGCAGGAAAGGCATGAACCGAGGTGAGGGGTGCCCGTCTTCGACGAGGTTTCGATGATGCGCGCGCGAAGCTTGGCAGCCGTTTGCGCGAGTTGGGTTGGGTTTTGGGCTTGCATCAGGGTTTGTGGGAGTAGTCGTAAGAAGACGCCTTGAGCGCCTCGAAATTGTTTCGTACCCAGGCGATGCACTCATCGAGCCCGGCATCCAGGGTGACGTGGTCGGACCAGCCGAGTTCGGTGCGAAGCTTGGTGCTGTCAAGGTGGTAGGCTGAGTCCTTGCCCATGCGCTCGCCGACGACCTCGACGTGATCGTCAAAATTGACGCCGAGCTTCTGGCAGATCCGCTCGACCAGTTCCTTGATGGACACGACTTCACTGGTGGAGATATGGTAGGTGTCGCCATTATTGCCCTTGAGCATGATCCGCCATGTGGCGTCGGAGACGTCTGACATATGTATGAACGAGCGTGTCGAAACGCCGCCGCCATGCAATTGCAGCTTGCGGCCCAGCAAAATAAACAGGATGGTGCGGGGAATGATGCGATACAGCTGTTGCCCGGGCCCGTACACATTGGCGGCACGTGTGGTAACAACCGGGAAGTCGTACGCCGCACGGAAGGTGCGAAGGCTCATGTCGGCCGCAGCCCGCGAGACCGCGTAAGGCGTGCTGGGATTGAACGGAAAGTTCTCATCCACGAAACCGGAGCAGCTGCCATAAACCTCAGGCGTCGATACGTGAACGTAGCGTTCCAGGAAGTCGCACTTCCTCAGCGCGTCATGTAGCTTGACGGTGGACACCACGTTGGTCATGAACCAGTCTTCTGGCGTTTTCCAGCTTTCGCCCACCATGCTTTGCGCTGCAAAGTTGACAACATGCTTGGGCTTGACCGAATGCAGCAGTGCCTCGATACCGTCGAGATCCTTGTTCAAGTCAAGCTTGTGAAAGGCAAAATTGCTGTGGTCCCGCCACTTGTACGGAAGCATCGCCGGGATAGGCTCTTCGGAACGGCTGGTGCCGATGACCTTGACCCCTTGCTGCAAGGCGAAATCTACAAAGCTGGCACCCGAAAAAGAGTTGCTGCCAATAACGAATACGGTTTCCATGGATACTGCTTATTTTTAATGTGTCAGGTAACGGCCGGCCTGTTGTCGTAAAGCCATTGCATCAACATATGTCCGACGACGAGCTGCATGTCTTCAGCGATCTGCATGTCATTGACGGGAAAGTGGATGGCTACATCGGCCATGGCCAGGGCCTTGCCGCCGGAATAACCCAAGATGGCGTAACTGCGTACCTTCTTGATCCTGGCCTGCTCAAGGACCTGAAGGATGTTGGGGGAATTGCCGCTGCCGGATAAGGTGATCAGCACGTCGCCTTCATTGGCAAGTACGGCGAGCTGCTCGCTGTAGATGTGGTCGTATCCGACGTCGTTGGCGAGGCAGGTCATGACAGCTGTATTGGCCGACAAGGCAACTGCTCGAATACCACCGCCGGTACGCTTGGCAACGCCATAAATGAAGTCATTGGCCAAATGCACCGCATTACCTGCGCTGCCGCCGTTGCCGCAAAAGAACACCTGGTTTCCGTTGTCCCATGCGCGCTTCATGTCTTTGGCCAGCTCGGCCACACCCGACCAGTCGGACGTTTGCAGCACATGCGACAAGCGGTTTGCATAGTCGGCGAATCCGGCTTCCATCGGTACTTTGAGCTCCATCATGGTCTCCTACGCAGTTTGCTTGGACAGCACGGTTTGTTCCATCCACTTCAGGTTGTAGAAGCGGTCTTCGTCTTTCAACTCACCGGCGCGGAATTTAGCGATGATTTCCTTGACTGCGTCTTCAACGCCCTTTTTCGGCTTGAATCCGGTTGCAAGCAATTTGTCCGAGTTGACGCGATAGGAGCGTGGGTCGTTCGATTCGGTCACGACAATTTCGACCGGGACGTGCTTCGTGACGATCTTGGCGATGTCAAGAATGGAGATGTTCTCAAAACCTGCGTTGTAGACGCCAGTCACTTCAGGGTGGTCAATCAGGTGCAGATAGACATCAGTGATGTCATCGATGTGGATGTTGGGGCGGGTCTGGTCGCCGCCAAACACGGTGATCTTGCCTTTGCTGAGCGCCTGCATCGTCAACAGGTTGACCGACACGTCGAGGCGCATGCGGGGCGAAACGCCGCAAACAGTTGCCGGACGCACAATCTGGACGACCATGTCATCCGAATAGCTCAGTAAAACCCGCTCCCCAACCATTTTGGTCTTGTTGTACTCAGAGATTGGCTTGAGATCGAGCTCTTCGGTCACTTGCAGCTCGTCCTTCACCCCGTAGACGCTGCCAGACGAGGCATAGATGAAGCGTTTGACGCCTTTGCGCTTGGCCTTGTCGGCCAACTGCATGGTTGCCAGCGCACTGACTTCCCAGGTAAGTTTGGGATCCAGATCGCCACAGGGGTCGTTGGCAATGGACGACAGGTGGATGATGCCGTCGATCCCATCGAGGTTGATGGCATCGATATTGCGCACGTCGCCTTGAATGACGGTAAGGTTTGGATGAGGCGGCAGGTAGTTGCCAAACCAGATTGTGTCCAGAACCACGACCTCATAACCCCTGTTCAGGAGCTTGGGAACAAGAACGTGACCTTTGTAGCCGCAGCCGCCGGTGACCAGAAATTTCATAATTGAGGTATTCAAGGTTAAAAAAGATGAAAAGGGTTAACTTTTTTCAATCGAGACGATTTTGCCATGCTCGAGCTTCAAAATGGTACGGCACTGTTCCTTGATCATCGCGGGGTCATGCGAGGCAATGACGACGAGCCGCGCATTGTTGACCATGTCCGTGAGCCTGCGTTTTGCCTTGTCAACGAATTCCGCATCGCCAACGCTGAGCCATTCGTCCATCAAAACGATGTCTGCATCCGCACTGGTTGCGATGGCGAAGGCAAGTCGCATCGACATGCCGCTGGAATAGGTCCGCATAGGCAATTGAAGATAGTCGCCAATCCCTGCAAATTCCGCAATGTCATCTAGCCGCTCTTCAATCTGCTTGCGGGTCAAGCCCATGATCCTGCCGCGTAAATAGATGTTTTCAAGCCCGGTAACTTCAGAGTCCATGCCCAAAGTGATGCCCAGCATGGAGGTTACCCGTCCGTGGATTTCGAGGCTGCCACTCGTGGGTTCATAGATGCCGGCCAGCACTTGGAGCAAAGTGCTCTTGCCGCTCCCGTTATGACCGATCAGGCCAACCCGGTCTCCCTCGCGAAACTCGAAGTTTAGCCCGTCGAGAGCGCGAACCAGCACGCGATTTGCCGCATCTTTGGCCAATACGCCACCGGTGGCAATATTCACCAAACTTTTCTTCAAAGACCGGTTACTGCTCATCCCGTAGATAGGGAACTCGACAACCAGATTACTCGCTTTAACAATGGTCATTTTTGATTTTCGGGCTGGTCAACGCTTTTAAAGCCAATAAGCGACGCGGGAGCGAAAACGCGTGAAAGCGAGCAGGGTCAAACCAAATCCGACTACCAGGAGCCCTGCCGCCACTGCCCAGCTGATCAGGCGGATTGGCTCCGCCAGCAAGGGTGCCCGCACAATTTCCATGAAGTGGTATAGCGGATTGAAATCCGACAGAAACCTGACGCGCGGGCTCAGCATTTCCGGACGCCAGAGAATGGGCGACAAAAAGAATGCAACCTGAACAATATTGGCGATCAGTTGGGGAATGTCGCGAAAGCGCGTGCTCAGTACGCCCAGCAAGAGCGTGAACCAGAACAGGTTGGCAATGATGAGAACCAGCCCGATAGGCACCATCCACAGGTTTTTAAGTGTGGCAGGCGGGAAAACATACAGCACGACCACAATGATCAGGGCATTGTGTGCCAGCATGATCAGGTTTTTGGCCAAGCCTCTAAACACGAAAACTGACAGTGGTAGCGGCACCTGCTTGATATAAGACTCAGCGCCGATGAATACTGTACCGGCATCGTTAACGGAGCTGGAAATGAATGTCCACAAGATCAGGCTAATGGCCAGATGCTGGACATAATTCCCGACAGGTTGCCCGAGCAGTGCGCCATACAGTGGCCCCATGCCTGCCACCATCACTCCCGTACTCAGTGTGATCCAGAAAGGCCCCAGGAGAGAGCGCCTGTAGCGTTGTTTGGTATCCAGCCAAGCCAGCGCTCCCCACAATGAATACATGGCCAAACCGCGCTTGACGTCCAGGATTGCCTTGGCTCGCTGGGAGAGTTGAGAAATAGGCATCACAGCGCTCAAAACTGAACTCCTGAGTTTGAAGGATTGACTGGTCTGCGTGTCATGCCCCAGAACAACCGATCCAGATCTGAACTGCTGCATGCTTGGCTAAACGACCTCGACATGCGGGTGGTCGTTTGGGAACCAGAATCGTTGTTGGTAAAGCAAGTAGCGCCAGAGGCAGGCGTTACTGTTCTTAAAGGCTTGTTCACCCAGCTCCTCAAGTTAAATCTCCGGCTAAAAACCTGCAGATTTCTATCCGCGGCATCTTACTCAAGGGGAGGGGCGGGTAAGCGACAGGCTTCATGAAGCCACCGCATCCCTTGCAAGCACATTCAAAATAATCAACAATTATAACGCTGACTTCTGTGCCGCCGCCCTGAAGCACTGGTGCGTGCGCGACCTCTTTACACGAACCCACATTCATCGTCCGATCGGCGAGAGCAGAATCAAATGCGCCTTATTCTGCAGGCTGTGTCATCAGGGTTGAAAGGCGATGATCTCCGGCGCAACTTGCTTTTCAGACTCCCATTTCAATAAATTTCCTGAATTTAGAATTGTGAACTTGTCAGTCGCGCTGATGAGGGAAAACCGCAGGAAATAACAGTTGGAAAATTTGGACGATCTACTAACCGGCAAAGTATGCATATCAGTGGTAAGCCATGGGCATGGAAATGAGGTGTTTCAGCTCATTTCCACACTGGAGGCTTTGTGCCTTGAAACGGTAAAGCACGTGGTGCTCACAGTCAATATCCCGGAGCCCGACTTACTCAATTTGATCAATGCGAGAAGTTGGAAATTCAAGCTGTCAGTTGTGCAAAATTTGACGCCAAAGGGTTTTGGGGCCAATCACAATTCTGCATTCCTGAAATGTGACTGCGAATATTATTGCGTGGTCAATCCGGATATTGTTATAAGTAATGACCCCTTTCCTTCGCTGATTGACCAATTCAGAGATGTAGCGGTCGGATGTTCGTTTCCAGTGCAACTTGCAGAATCGGGGGCGTTACAGGACTACGCAAGAAAACGTCCGTCGCCCTGGGCTTTGCTTTCACGTTATGTCGGGCCTGATCGACAACAGGCAACATCCTCGCAGCCGGATTGGGTGAATGGCGCGTTCATGGTTTTTCCCACGAAGATATTTGAAGCGCTCGAGGGGTTTGATGAGCGGTATTTTATGTACTGCGAAGATGTCGATATTTGCCTCCGGCTTCAGATCGCGGGATACAGGCTAGGCCAATCGAGAGTTACGGTAACGCATCCTGCCCACAGAAATAGCCGAATAAATTTCAAACACCTGGCCTGGCATATGACCAGCCTTTTACGTCTTTGGTCAAGCGATTCATACCGAAAATTTTCTCGCCTCCAAGAGGCTCCCCAAAGCGTTGACAATGGATAGTGCGTACTGTTGGTGCAGGAACCGTTAGAGGCATATTTATGGTGGCTTTGCTATTTTGTAGCTTTCTCGTGTCCCTGCTGGCGACCGTCTTTGTCATACGCGCTGTGCGGGGGCGTACGGGCCACTATGGCGAAGCCAAGCCCCAGCGCTTCCATGCGGGGGATGTCCCGCGCTTGGGCGGAGTGGGCGTACTGGCTGGCATAGCGGTGAGCTGGCTCGTTGCAGCTCTGGCTGAAAGCGTCGGCGTTTCCATCAATGTCGGCGTCGACTGGAAATTCGCTGTGAGCTGGATTGTGGTCGTGTTGCCAGCCGTGTTGGGCGGGGTATATGAGGATGCAACGCAGCGGCTGTCGGTACGTTACCGGCTCGTGCTGACAGCCATCTCCGCTGTGCTGGCCTGTGGGCTGATGGGTCTGTCACTCTCGCGCCTGGGCTTGCCCGGGATTGACAACTGGTTGCTGGCAATGCCCTGGCTCGGTATCGCGCTCGCGGTATTTGCGATCTGCGGCTTGCCCCATGCGTTCAATATCATCGACGGCTATAACGGGCTGGCAGGAACGGTTGCCCTGCTCGTGTGCATGGCGATTACCCATGTGGCATTGCAGCTCGGCGACAGGCAGCTGGCCGCCATGCTGATTTGTCTGGTCGGTGCGACCGCCGGATTTCTCTACTGGAATTACCCGAGAGGGCTGATTTTTGCGGGTGACGGTGGCGCCTATTTGTGGGGTATTGTGATCGCTATGGCGTCCATCCTGCTAGTTCAGCGCCATGAATCCGTTTCGCCGTGGTTCCCGATGCTGTTGCTGATTTACCCGGTTTGGGAGACGATTTTTTCGATCTATCGCAAGCTTGCTCGCGGCAGTTCCCCAGGCCTCGCCGATGCCTTGCATTTTCATCAGCTTATCTTTCGCCGTATTGTGCGCGGTGTATTCCATGATGATGCTTCGCGTCGCATGCTGATGCGAAACAACCGAACTTCACCATATCTGTGGAGTTTCACCCTGATGACGGTGGTGCCTGCGGTCCTGTTCTGGCGAAATACGCTGGTCCTTATGGTGTTTTGCGCGCTGTTTGTGCTGTCTTATGTCGGTTTTTATATCGCAATCATCCGTTTCAAGGTTCCGCGCTGGCTGCGTCGCTGAGGCTGGCACGCTGGCCGCAGCGATACGGCACAATTCGGGCAATATTCCCCGGCAATACCTGACCCCTGTTTCATCCCGACAAGGCCCCGCGAATGACCATCAATACCGCCAACGACCCAGACCTCTCCCATGTAGGCCCGCGCGACAAGGCCGAAATCCTGGCCCAGGCGTTGCCCTACATCCGCAAGTTTCACGGCAAAACCATGGTCATCAAATATGGCGGCAACGCCATGACGGATCCGGCCCTGCAGGCTGATTTCGCGGAAGACGTGGTGCTGCTCAAGCTGGTGGGCATGAATCCGGTGGTGGTGCACGGCGGCGGCCCGCAAATCGAGGCGGCGCTGAACCGGCTGGGCAAGAAGGGGCATTTCATCCAGGGCATGCGCGTCACCGACGAAGAAACCATGGAGGTCGTGGAATGGGTGCTGGCCGGCCAGGTGCAGCAGGACATCGTCGGGCTGATCAATCAGGCCGGCGGCAAGGCCGTAGGCCTGACGGGCCGCGATGGCGGATTGATCCGTGCGCAAAAGCTCAAGATGGTCGACAAGGATGACCCGACGAAGGAGCATGACATCGGCTTTGTGGGCGACATCGTCAGCATTGACCCGAGCGTGGTCAAGGCGCTGCAGGACGATGCCTTCATTCCGGTGATCAGCCCGATCGGGTTTGGCGAGGAAAACGAGAGCTACAACATCAATGCCGACGTGGTGGCGGGCAAGCTGGCCACCGTGCTGAAGGCCGAGAAACTGGTGCTGCTCACCAACACCCCCGGTGTGCTGAACAAGGCCGGGGAACTGCTGACCGACCTGAGCGCCCGTGAAATCGACGAGCTGTTTGCCGACGGAACGATTTCCGGCGGCATGCTGCCCAAAATCGAAGGTGCGCTGGACGCGGCCAAGAGCGGTGTGAATTCTGTCCACATCATCGATGGGCGGGTGCCACATGCCATGCTGCTGGAAATCCTGACCGACCAGGCTTACGGCACCATGATCCGCTCGCACTAGATACCGTGATTGCGCGCCCACCCCCCTTGCAAGCGGCCACCGTGGAACCGGCTTTGCCGGGCCACAGGTGGCGCCCCCTTGAGGGGGAGGTGCCGAAGGCGCCTCGGGGGGGAGTCTAGATGCGACTCTTACTGGTTGAAGACGACGTGATGGTGGCCAGCGGCATCAAGCTGGGGCTCAGTGACGCCGGCTACGCCGTCGACTGGGTCGGCAGTGCCGAGCGCGCGGAGGAAGTGCTGCAAGGCGAGACCTTCGATGCGGCGATCATCGACATCGGGCTGCCGCGCATTGACGGGCTGGAACTGACGCGCCGCCTGCGCCGCGGCGGAATGGCCATGCCGGTGCTCATCCTGACGGCACGCGATGCCCTGCAGGACCGTGTGCAGGGGCTGGACCTGGGAGCGGATGACTACATGGTCAAGCCTTTTGAGCTGCCTGAGTTGCTGGCGCGCCTGCGCGCGCTGCTGCGCCGCTCCCAGGCCGCCACCAGCGCCACACTGAGTTTTGGGGCGCTGGAGCTGGACACGGCCAACCGCGAGGCCCGCGCCAACGGCCAGCTGATAGAGCTCGGACCGCGCGAATGGACGGTGATGGAGTATTTGCTGATCCACGCGCCCAAGCCGGCCAGCAAAGACAAGCTGCTGCAGGCCATGACCGGCTGGGACAAGGAGATCACGCCCAATGCCATTGAGGTGTACATCTCGCGTCTGCGCGGCAAGCTGGAGCCGCACGGCATAGCCGTACGCTCCATTCGCGGCTTTGGCTATCGGCTGG
This sequence comes from Polaromonas sp. P1_F9, assembly GCF_056405615.1. Lineage (NCBI taxonomy): Bacteria > Pseudomonadati > Pseudomonadota > Betaproteobacteria > Burkholderiales > Comamonadaceae > Polaromonas > Polaromonas sp. P1_F9. The sequence continues at coordinate 13,840 of NZ_JBFUBT010000006.1, forward strand.
AGCTGGTGGAAGCTTCCCCGGGGATGCCGTCCAGCGCTGGCGCTGAATAGGCGGCGCAGGCATGAACCCTGTCGGCCAGTCCCGGGCCGTTCGCCTGAAAGACCGCCTGCGTGCGCTGGCTGCGCGCACTGGCGGTAACGCGTTTGTGCCTGCCGCCATGAAATCCGGCTTGCAGCGCCGGCTGCTGCTGCTGCTGCTTTTCCCGCTGGGGACTTTTGCGCTGGTGAGCATTTATTTCGACTACCAGACGGCCGGCGATGTCGCCCTGCAAAAAGATCAGCAGTTGCTTCGGCTGATTCCCTTGCTGGCCGATTCGGTGGTGGCGCCGGGCGCCACCCGGGAAAGTGCGCCTGTGCTGCTCCTGGCTCCTGCCGTGGATGATTTCCTCAAGGGCCGGACCGGCTTCGCCGGATTTCGCCTTGCTGATGCGGAAGGGGACTTTCTGGCTGGTGAGCCCTGGATTCCCGAACTGCTGCCCGCCACGCACGAGCCCGAATTCCACAGCATCGAATACAACGGCGTGACCTACCGGATTGCCGCGCAGCGCATGAAAACTGCGGTGGGTGAGCTGATTGTCCAGCTGGCGGATGGATCCGACCCGCGTCAGCAATGGGTGCGCTCCGTGCTGTTCAAGGTGCTGCTGCCGAACCTGATCCTGGTCGTGGCGGCGGGTTTTGCCGTCAACTGGGCCGTCACGCGCGCGCTCAAGCCATTGATTGAGCTCAAGGACGCGGTGGAGCGCCGCAACCCGCGCGACTTGAGTGCCATCGACCCGCTGGCTACGCCGGCCGAGGTCCAGCCGCTGGTGAGTGCCTTGAACCGCCTTTTTGGCCTGGTGAACGACCAGGCGGAGGGGCAGCGGCGGTTTGTGGCTGATGCCGCGCACCAGCTGCGCACGCCTCTGGCCGGGCTGCAGGCCCAGGTCGAGGCCTGGGCACAAGCGGCCAAAGTGGCTGAGGCCTCGGGCTCGGACGGGGCGGTGACCTTGACGGCTGAAAAAATCATCAAGCTGCGCAATGCAACACGCCGGACATCGCAACTCGCCAACCAGCTGTTGGCGCTCTCGCGTGCCGATGCGTCGGCCGCCGGTGCCCAGCCCATGCAGCGGGTAGACCTGAAGGACCTCTGCGAGTCGATCCTGCCGCTGCATCTGGATGCTGCCATGCGCAAGGGCATTGACCTGGGGCTGGAAACCCAGCCTGCACAGGTCAGCGGTTACGAGTGGCTGCTGCGCGAGTTGCTGGGTAATCTGGTGGACAACGCCGTCAAATACACGCCGCCCGGCGGCACGGTCACGATCCGTTGCGGCCCGACGGCCGGCTTCGCTGTGACCGAGAGTCTGAAACAGCCTGGTCCTGGCGGCGCTGCTGCCGAGCACCAGCGCTGGGGCGTCTTCCTGGAAGTGGAAGACGACGGTCCTGGCATAGCCCCGGACGAGCGCAGCATGGCGCTGCAGCGCTTTTACCGCGTGCAGGGGACGGCGGGCGAGGGCAATGGCCTGGGCCTGGCCATTGCCAGCGAAATCGCCCGGGTTCACCATTCGCAGCTGGAGCTTGACCACACCGGGACTGGCCCCGCCGGACCGTACGGATTACGGGTTCGATTGAGTTTGTAGCTCGCCCACCACAGTAAGCGCTTGCTGTTACGGAACAGAACGTTGCGCCTTCGCCTCATGGGAGAAAACCCGGGCACGGTGAGAGTCGAACTGTCACCTGGCTGTGCGAGAATCAATTGCAACGATTCCCGGTTTTTTGAAACATTTCCTACTTCATCGCCTATGTCCGACTTAGCGTCTGAATCCGAACTGAGCCCGCACGTCACGCCAGCCGAGCCTGCGGTGCGCAAGCGCCCCAAACCGGGTGAGCGCCGGGTCCAGATTCTGCAGGCGCTGGCCACCATGCTGGAGCAGCCGGGCGCTGAGCGCATCACGACGTCCGCCCTGGCAGCCAAGCTGGATGTGAGCGAAGCCGCCCTTTACCGCCATTTCGCCAGCAAGGCGCAGATGTTCGAAGGCCTGATCGAATTCATCGAGCAAAGTGTCTTCACACTGATCAACCAGATTGGTGAACGTGAACCCGACCACTCAGCCCGCACCCGCAAGCTGGTGGTCATGATCCTGCAGTTTGCCGAAAAGAACCCCGGCATGACCCGCGTCATGGTGGGCGATGCGCTGGTGTTTGAAAACGACCGCCTGCAAGAGCGCATGAACCAGTTCTTCGACAAACTGGAATCCAGCCTCAAGCAAAGCCTGCGCGACGCAGCGGCCGCCAGCGGCGCGGCGACTCCCACAGTTGACGCCCAGGTGCGCGCCTCCGTGATCGTTGCCTTCATGGTCGGCCGCCTGCAGCGCTTTGCCCGCTCAGGCTTTAAACGCCTGCCATCAGAGCACTTAGAAGCCAGCCTCGCGACGATCCTGGCCTAAGGGCACGGATTCTTATCTAGCGGGGGCCGGGACCGGCTTTGCCGGTCTCAAGGCGCCTGTCCCCTGCAAGGGGAGGGGGCGCTACACGAAGTGAGCGCCAGCAGGGGTGAATCTTCTTTCGTCCCCTGGAAGGGGAAAAGGCGCGACACGAAGTGCGCGTCCGATAGGGGTAAGTCAGTCCCTACCAATTCCAGAGGGTCCCGTCGTGTTGCAACCGGTTCACCGGCAGGTAGGCGCGCTGATACGGGTATTTCGCGGCGAGCTTCTCGTCGATTTCCACGCCATGGCCCGGCGTTTCGCCGCAGTGCATAAAGCCCTTGTCAAAACGATAGCTGTGCGGAAACACCTCATCGGTCTGCTCGGTGTGGCGCATGTATTCCTGCACGCCGAAGTTGGGCACCCAGGTGTCAAATTGCAGCGCTGCACCCATGCAGACCGGTGACAAATCGGTAGCACCGTGGCAGCCTGTGCGCACCTGGTACATCGCCGCAAAGTCGGCAATGCGCCGCAGATGGGTGATGCCGCCGGCATGCACCACCGTTGCGCGGATGTAGTCGATCAGCTGGTTCTGGATCAAGTCCTTGCAGTCCCAGATGGTGTTGAAAATCTCGCCCACGGCCAGCGGCGTGGTCGTGTGCTGGCGGATCAGGCGAAAAGCCTCCTGGTTCTCGGCAGGCGTCGCGTCTTCGATCCAGAACAGGTGATAGGGCTCCAGTGATTTGCCCAGCCGGCCCGCCTCGATCGGCGTCAGGCGGTGATGCACGTCGTGCAGCAAATGAATGTCCGGCCCGACGGCGGTACGCACTGCATCGAACAGCTTCGGGGTGTGCAGCAGGTATTTTTCGCTGCTCCAGTCGTGTTCGCTGGGCAGGTCAGCATCAGCCGGTTCGTAAAACAGCGTGCCCTTGCCGACGCCATAAACCTTGTCCAGGCCTGGCACGCCGCTCTGCGCGCGTATGGCCTGGTAGCCCATCTCCTTGTAGCGCAACACCTCGTCCACGGTCTGCGCAATGTCTTTCCCATTGGCATGCCCATAGACCATCACGCCGGTGCGGCTCTTTCCGCCCAGCAGCTGGTACAGCGGCATGTTGGCGGCCTTGGCCTTGATGTCCCAGAGGGCGGTGTCCACCGCGGCGATCGCGCTCATGGTCACCGGGCCGCGCCGCCAGTAAGCGCCCTTGTACAGGTACTGCCAGATGTCCTCGATCTGGTGCGCATCGCGTCCGATCAGGCAGGGGATGACATGCTCGGTCAGGTAGCTCACGACAGACAGCTCGCGCCCGTTGAGCGTGGCGTCGCCAATGCCGGTCAGGCCTTCGTCGGTTTCTATTTTCAGGGTAACGAAATTGCGGCCGGGGCTGCAGACGATGACGCGGGCGTTGGTGATTTTCATGGTGTTCAGATGGGGTGGGAGTGAAGTTGGTCCAGGGCGGCCAGCATGCCGCGCTGGTTGATCTGGGCCAGCCAGTGGGTCATGCGGGCCAGCCATTGCGCTTGCTGCGGCAGGGTCTCGCCCCAGATGGCCTGCAGCGTACCCAGGGCTTGCACTGTCGCTGCAGCGTCACCGGTGTGGTCAAGCGCGAGGGCTCTCAGCGTTTCGGCCATCGGGTCGTTTATGGCATAGGGCTGCCCCTGTTCGTTGCTGCCGCGCAGGTAGCGCATCCAGGCTGCCCCTGCAAAAGCCAGCCGTTCCACGGGCTGGCCCGCGCGCAGGGCATCGACCACTGAAGGCACCCAGCGCTGCGGGATCTTCTGCGAGCTGTCAGTGGCGATCTGGTGCACCTTGTGCTGCAACTCGGGGTTGGCAAAACGTGCCAGCAGCGCGTCGCGGTAGGCGGGCCAGTCCGGGCGGCTGAGCTGGGGGCCGATTTCCTGCGTCATCAGGCCGTGGATGAAGCGATGCACTGCAGCCCGCGCGATGCAGTCGCTGACGACAGGCCAGCCCGCTGCCGCGCCCATGCAGGCCATGGCCGTGTGGCTGCCGTTGAGCATGCGCAATTTGGCTTCTTCAAACGGCGCCACGTCGTCCACCACCGTGACGCCAGCGGCCGCCAGTACGTCACCGTCCGCAGGATCGGCAAAGCGGCGTTCAAGCACCCATTCCCAGAAAGCTTCGGTGCCCAGTGCGGCCTGGTCAGCCACGCCGAGAGCCTGCCCGGCAGCGGCCAGACGCTCGCCGGTTGCGGCCGGCACGATGCGGTCCACCATGCTGTTCGGGAAGGCGCAGGCGGTGCTGATCCATTGCGCCAGCACCGGGTTTTCTTTTTGTGCGGCATCGATGCACAAAGCCTGCAACTTGCGGCCGTTGTTTGCCAGGTTGTCGCAGGAAGCCAGCGTCAACCCGGGCAGGCCCGCTGTGCGGCGCGCCGCCAGGCCTTGCACCAGCAGCTGGGCCAGTGCCGGGGCGTAACCTTTTTCGGTGACCGTCAACGTCACCCAGCGGGTAGACGGCGCGGCCAGTGCCTGCACCACCTGCGCAGGCTCGCGGGCGGCCACGCAGGTTTGCCAGATGGCGCCGCCGACCTGCCACTGCACGCCGGTGCTGCTGGCGACCTGCACGGCATACAGGCCGTCCTGCGCGGCCATGGTGTCGGCCAGCTCAGTGCTGCGCATGGCGACGCCCAGCACACCCCAGCGCGCATCACCGCGCTGCAGCAGGGTATCGAATACCAGTGCCTGGTGCGCACGGTGGAAGGCACCCAGACCCAGATGCACCACGCCCACAGTACTGCGGCGTGGATAAGTGGGGACGCCGATGCCTCGCGTGGCGATTTCCGGCAAAGCGCGGGTGTTCAGCATCGCGCACTCAGTCAAACTGCAGGCCGCCATTGAGGTCCAGCACTTCGCCGGTGATGAAGCCGCTCATCGGGTGGGCCAGGAACAGCACGCAGTGGGCAAACTCTTCGAGCTCGCAGAAGCGGCCCACCGGTATCTTCTGGCGCAGTTCGGCCTGCCGCTCGGCACTGACCTGCCCGGTCAGCATCTGGGTCTTCACGAAGGTCGGGGCCAGCGCATTGCAGGTCACGCCGAACGCGGCGTATTCGCGGGCAAAGCTGAAGGTCAGCGAGATCACGCCGCCCTTGCTGGCCGCATAGGCGGGCAGCGGCGACAACCCCCCGGTTTTGGCACCGTAGGACGACACGTTCACGATGCGGCCGAAACCACGCGCCTTCATGCCGGGCGCTACGCGCTGGCTGACGTAGAAGACGCCGTCGAGGTTGACGCGCAGGGTCTTGTGCCAGAGCTCCGGCGTGGTCTGTTCGCAGTTGGCGTACTGCAGGAAACCGGCGTTGTTGACGCAGACGTCGATACGGCCAAAACGCGCTTCGATGGCGTCGCAGGCGGCATGCACCTGGGCCTGCTCGCTCACGTCCATGGTGAAGCAGGCCAGGTGGTCACCATACGCGGCAAGCTCGGCGGCCACACGTTCGGTGCTGAGGTCGGTGGCCGCCACGCGGTAACCGGCGGCCAGCAGGGCATGTACCGTGGCCAGGCCCATACCGGCATTGGCACCGGTGACAAGCGCAACCTGGTCTTGAATCGGTGGAATCATGGTTTTTCAGTGAAATTAGGGATCATTTTGGCCGCTAGCCCTTATGAAGTCTGCGCGAGCAGCTACTGATTTGATAGCGTTCGGTGCTCAGTCCGGCACACTTACGCCGACCTTCTGGCCGGCTGCGACGATTTCGCGCCAGGTTTCGCCGTCCATTTCAATGCCGCCCTGTTCGCGTTCAAGCCGCGCGCGGCGTTCCGGCTCACCGGCAATCTGCACAGCGTCCACACCATCGGCCGGCGGACTTTTGCGCAGCCATTCGACGAAAGCCAGCGCTTCCATTTCCATGGCCGACTGGGTGCCCAGCTTGCCCGGATCGATCAGGATCGTGAGCATGCTGTTGTAGACCGCACGTGCGCTGCTTGTGGGGTGGTGCCAGGTGCCGCCGCCGGTAAGCGCGCCGCCCAGCAGCTCGCATGCCACCGCCAGGCCGTAACCCTTGTGCTCGCCGAACGGCATGAGCGCGCCAAAAAAACCGTTCGGCTGCGGCACCACCACCACGCCGGGGTTGGTGGTGGGCTGGCCGTGTTCGTCGATCAGCAGGCCCGGCTGGACGGATTTGCCCTGGTTGTGCGCCACGCGCATTTTCCCCTGGGCCACGCGGCTGGTGGCGAAGTCCAGCACAAAGGGCGGGCTGTCCTTGAGTGGTATGCCTATGCAGCAGGGGTTGGTGCCGTAGCGGCCGTCTGCGCCGCCCCAGGGCGCCACCACGGGCCGCGTCATGACGTTGACGAAGTGCAGCGACACCAGCCCCTGGGCCACGGCCATCTCGGCGAAATGGCCTATGCGCCCCAGATGGTGCGACTCGGCCAGCGCCATGATGCAGCTGCCATGGGTTTTGGCACGTGCCATGCCGAGCGCCATCGCCTGCTCGCCGATCACCTGACCGTAACCGCGCTGGCCGTTCAGGCTAAGCAGCGAGCCGGTATCGAGCAGGGTTTTGACCTGGGCGTTGGGCGTCAGGCCACCTTCGAGCACCGCATCGACGTAGCGCGGAAGCATGCCGATGCCGTGCGAGTCATGGCCGCTCAGGTTGGCCATGACAAGGTTGGCGGCGATTTTTTCCGCTTCGGCCGCCGTGCTGCCGGCTGCTATAAATATAGTAGCTGCTTGCGCCCGTAGATATTGGGCTTGAAGCACTTTTTGCATGTCAAAGGCCCTTACATCACCGCGCCGACTTGCCAGGGCACGAATTCGTTTTGTCCGTAACCGTGCTTTTCGCTCTTGCTCGGTTCGCCCGATGCGGTGGCCAGCACCATCTCGAAAATGCGCTGTCCCATCTCCTGAACCGTCACGCCGCTGTCGATGATCTCGCCGCAGTTGATGTCCATGTCCTCTTCCTGCCGATGCCACAGCGCCGAATTGGTGGCGAGCTTGAGCGAAGGCGAGGGCGCGCAGCCGTAAGCCGAGCCGCGGCCGGTGGTAAAGCAGATGATGTTGGCGCCACCGGCCACCTGGCCCGTGGCGCTGACCGGGTCGTAGCCCGGCGTGTCCATGTAGACGAAGCCGTGGTCCTTCACGGGTTCGGCGTATTCATAGACAGCCTCCAGGTTGGAGGTGCCGCCCTTGGCCACCGCACCCAGCGACTTTTCCAGGATGGTGGTCAGGCCGCCGGCCTTGTTGCCCGGCGACGGGTTGTTGTTCATCTCGCCTTCGTTGATCTGGGTGTAGTGCTCCCACCATTTGATGCGAGAGATCAGCTTTTCGGCGATGTCGGGCCGCACGGCGCGCCGCGTGAGCAAATGTTCGGCGCCGTAAATTTCGGGCGTTTCGCTGAGGATGGCTGTGCCGCCGTGGGCCACCAGCAAGTCCACCGCTGCGCCCAGCGCCGGGTTGGCGCTGATACCCGAGTAACCGTCGGAGCCGCCGCACTGCAGGCCGATAGTGATGTGCGCGGCGCTACAGGGCTCGCGCTTGACGGCATTGGCCTGCGGCAGCATTTCCTTGATCATTGCGATGCCCTTGGCCACCGTCTTGGCCGTGCCACCCGTGTCCTGGATGCTGAAGACGCGCAGGGTTTCACCTTCGCGCAGGCTGCCGTGGGCCAGCCAGGCATTGATCTGGTTGGACTCGCAGCCCAGGCCCACCACCAACACCCCCGCGAAGTTCGGGTGCGTGGCGTAGCCGGTCAGCGTACGCTGCAGGATCTGCAGGCCCAGGCCATCGCTGTCCATGCCGCAGCCGGTGCCATGCGTCAACGCCACCACGCCGTCGACATTGGGAAAATCTTTCAGCGCTGCAGGGTTGTTCTGCCGCGAGAAATGGTCGGCAATCGCCCGCGCGGCGGTGGCCGAGCAGTTGACGCTGGAGAGAATCCCGATGTAGTTGCGCGTGGCGACACGGCCGTCCGGCCGCTTGATGCCCATGAAAGTCGCCTCGCGCCTGGCCGGTGCCGGCTTCACGTCGGCGCCGAATGCGTAGTCGCGCGTAAAGTCGCCCTTGTCGGGGCCCATGTTGAGGTTGTGCGTATGCACGTGCTCACCCGGCGCGATGGGTTTGCTGGCAAAACCGATGATCTGGTTGTAGCGCCGCACGGGCTCACCCAGGGCCAGCGCGCGCGTGGCGATCTTGTGGCCGGCAGGGATCAGGCCGCGTACGGTGATGTTTTCGACCTCGGTGCCGCCCACCAGCTGGGCTCGGGCAATCAGGACATCATCGGCGGGGTGGAGGCGAATAAACGGGGTCATGGTCTGAGTTTCTGTGCTTTTATCGGGGGGCCATCGCGGAACCGGCTTCGCCGGGCCGCAGGTGGCGCCCCCTCGAAGGGGAGGCGCCGAAGGCGTCTCAGGGTGATTGTTTCACTTTCAGTAAAACATCTTCGGCAACCAGAGTACCAATTTGGGGAAATAGGTGATGATGACCAGGCTGCCCAGCAGCGGAAACAGCCAGGGCAGGATGGCGATGGTGGTCCGTTCCACCGACAGCTTGGCCACGCGGGCCAGCACAAACAACACCATGCCCATGGGCGGATGCAGCAGGCCGATCATCAAATTCAGCACCATCACCAGCCCGAAGTGGATCGGGTCCACACCCAGCTGCGTGGCAATCGGCACCAGGATTGGCACCAGAATCGTGATGGCTGCGGTCGGCTCAAGGAAGCAGCCCACAAACAGCATCAGCAAATTGGCCAGTAGCAGGAAGACCCAGGCCTCCTTGGTGAAATCCAGCACCCATTTGGCGATGTCGGTGGTCACGCCGGTGGCGGTGAGCATCCAGCCGAAGATCGATGCCGCGGCCACAATGAACAGCACGGTGGAGGTGGTCTCGACCGTATCAAGGCAGACCTTCACAAAGCTCTTGAAGGTCAGCGTGCGGTACCAGGCAAACCCGAGGATCAGCGCCCAGACGCAGGCGGCAATCGCGCCTTCCGTGGGGGTGAAGATGCCGGTGGTCATGCCACCTATCAGCAGCACGGGCGTCATGATGGGCAAGACGGCCTGGAAATTGAAGGCTTTGTCGGCCGCAAACAGCGCTACCAGTGCGACGGCCACGGTGATCTGCGGCGGAAAGTTAAGTTTGCCGATCAGCAGCCACAACAGCAACGGCCATCCCACGACCACGGCGGTCTCCACCAGCGCCTTGTTCAGGCGGCTCCATGCGAAGGGGACGTCGGCACCCCAACCGTTCTTGTGCGCGAAGTAAGCCACCGTCAGCATCATCAGGATGGCCATCATGACACCCGGCAAAATGCCCGCCAGAAATAGCGCGCCGACGCTGACATTGGCCATCATGCCGTAGATCACAAAGGGCAGGCTGGGCGGAATGATGGGGCCCAGTGTGGCCGACGCTGCCGTCACACCCACCGCAAACTCGGTGCTGTAGCCGTGGTCCTTCATGGCCTTGATTTCGATCGTGCCGAGGCCGGCTGCATCGGCAATGGCGGTGCCGCTCATGCCGGCAAACACCACCGAGCCGACGACGTTGACGTGGCCCAGCCCGCCCTTCATCCAGCCGACCAGCGCCAGTGCGTAGTTGTAGATGCGGTTGGTGATACCGGCGTTGTTCATCAGGTTGCCGGCCAGGATGAAGAACGGCACGGCCAGCAGCGGAAAACTATCGATGCCGCTGACCATGCGGTGAACCACCACAAAGGGCGGCGAGCTGTTGGTGAACAGGATGTAGACCAGCGACGCCCCGGCCATGGCCATGGCCACCGGCAGGCCGCCGCTCATCAGGAAGAGAAAAATAACCTTCAACATTCAGCGGTCCTCCATCGTGGATTCAGGGCGTTCCAGCACGCTGTAGCCGCGCTGCAGGTGAATGCGCATGACCCAGACCGAGCGCACGGCCATGGCCGCAAACCCCACCAGGCAAACGCCATACACCAGGTTCATCGGCAGGTCGATGATGGTCATCTTGTAGTTGCCCATCTTGTCCATCATTTGCCAGGTCAGCACGACCATGGCGCCCAGGAAGGCGATGCGCAGCACATCGGTCAGCAGGGCCATGGCCCGTGCCAGCCACGTGGGCATGAAGCGGTAGAAGAAGTCGACCTGGATATGGTTGTTCTTGGCCACGCCGATGGCGGCGCCGACGAAGACGGTGGCAATCAGCAGGTAGCGTGCGATTTCTTCCGTCCAGGCGGCGGAATCGTTCATCACATAACGCGTGAAGAACTGGTAGAAAACCGTCAGGCCCAGTGCCCAGAAGAAAAACAGCGCCGCCCAGGCTTCAACGGGCGTGTCGGACAGGTCAACGGCTTCATCCGTGGCGTGGAACTCGCCGTCGTCGCCCATGACCTTGGGCAGGGCGTCAATGTCGGGAATGGAAGTCATGATGGTGAAGTATTGGGTAATGAGGCCCTTTCCTCCGGTGGAGGAAAGGGCGTGAAGTGCAGGCCCAGGAAGGCAAGACTTATTTGATGGCCTGGATGCGGTCCCAGTCCTTCCGGTCGTAGCCCATCGAGGCCATGTCCACGGCCTTGACGATGTGATCGCGGAACTCGTCCTTGTTGACCGTAATCATGTTGATGCCTTTTTTCTTGAACTCGTCCACCAGTTCGGCTTCACGTTTCTGGATGTCGGCCGTGGCTTTGGCGGCCGCTTCCTGCATCACATCCGTGAAGACTTTCTTGTCGGCATCGCTGAGCTTGGTCCAGACATGGGGGCCGATCTGCGTGACCAGCGAATCGAGGATGTGGCCGGTCAGGATGATGTTCTTCTGGACTTCATAGAACTTCTTGGCTTCGATGGTGGGCAGCGGATTTTCCTGCGCGTCGACCGTACCGTTTTGCAGAGCCAGGTAGACCTCGGCAAAAGCGATTGGCGTCGGGTTGGCGCCGCAGGCGCGTGGCAGGGCCATGTAGGCCGGCACGTCGGGCACGCGCATTTTCAGGCCCTTCATCTCTTCGCAGGTCTTGAAGGGTTTGTTGCTGGTGGAGTGGCGCGCGCCGTAGTAGGTGACGGCCACGGTCTGGACCCCGGTCTTCTGCTTGTAGCCGTCGGTCAGTTCCTTGAAGACGTCGCTTTTCGCGTATTTCAGCAGGTGCTCCGGGTCGCGGAAGGTGTAGGGGTAGTAGGCCACGCCGATGCGCGGAAAGCTCCGGGCCGCAAAGGAAGCGCCCGAGATGATGATGTCGACGGTGCCCAGCTGCAGGCCCTGGTTGATGTCGCTTTCCTTCCCCAGCGTGGAAGCCGGGAACACCTGGATCTCGTAGCGGCCGCTCGTGCGCTTCTTGATTTCGTCGGCGGCCCAGACCGACCACTTGTGGTAAGCCTCGGAGGTCTCATAGACGTGCGCCCATTTCAGCTTGGTCTGCGCCGATGCGATGCCGGAAAAGCCCACAGTGCCTGCCAGTAGGGCGCAAGCGGCTATGGTTTTGATAGCGAATCTTTTTTTATTGAATGCGTTCATGTTGTCTCCTCGAAGGGTGGTTGCTGGCAGAAAGGAAATCGACGATGCGCGCCAGCGCGCACCCTCGTGAAGCCTGGGGTCTGAGCCTGTTCAATGTCTAAACGAGGCCGCGTTGGGATGCAATCGCGATGAGTGGGCCGACCGGGCACGCCGCATGGGCTCATGCCCATGCAAGTGACCGGGTGGCTCAATCGCGCGATTTCACCCCAACCCGGAGGGCAAGTGCCTTCTCGGGCGGTCTGCGTCGTTGCGGCGCTAGCCCATAGCCGGGCTATGGGCGTCGCACCGCGCCTTGCATCCCATCCCGAGAAGGTGCTTGCGCGGCCTCGTTTAGACATTGAACAGGCTCATTGCTCAGTTCTTCAGGTTGAGCTTGGTCACAAGTTGTTTGAAGTTGTCGTTGTCGCGCACCATTTGCGCCTTGAAGGCAGGGCCGTCGGCATAGGCGTAGCCAAGGTTCAGTTTGTCCATCACTTCGCGCATGATGGGCTCTTCGGCCGCCTTTTTGCTGAAGGTCCGGATGGTTTCCACGACTTCAGGCGGTGTGCCTTTGGCCACGCCCAGGCCGCGCCAGGTGCCGATGGACAGGTCGATGTTGCGTTCCTTGAGGGTGGGCACGCTCTCAAAACCCTTGACGCGCTGGTCGGCCATCACACCCAAAATCTTCAGCTTGCCGGCCGCCACATGCACGGCAACCTCAGCCGGGCTCACGCCTACTGCGTCCACATGACCGCCCAGCAGGGCCAGCACGGCGGGGCCTGCGCCCTGGTAGGGGATGTGGTTGAACTTCGCGCCGGTTTTTTCTTCCAGCGACGCGGCCGCCAGGTGCCAGATCGAGCCGTTGCCGGCGTTGCCGACCTTCACGTCGCTGCCGGTCTTTTTGGCGGCGGCGAGGAACTCTTCAATCGTGTTGTAGGGTGAGTCCGCTTTCACGGTGATGGCAGCCGGGTCGGCATTCAGGCGGGCAATGGGGATGAAGTCGTCCTGTGTGATCCTGGTGATGCCCATGTGCGGCAGGATGGTTACCTCCACAAACAGCATGGCAATCTTGTAGCCGTCGGGCTTGGCGTTGACCACGTCGGCCAGGCCGATAGCGCCGCTGGCGCCGGGTTTGTTATAGACCACAAGCGATTGCGTGGTGTATTTCTTGGCGGCTTCGGCATAGGCGCGCGCCAGCGAGTCGGTGCCGCCGCCAGGCTGGAAGGCCACCATCACTTCAATGGGCTTGTTCGGGTAGGCCTGCGCCCAGGTGTTGCCGCAAAGGCTGGTGAGCGCCATAAGGGCTGTCGCCAGCAATTTGCGGGGTGTCAGAAACTTCATGCTTGTCTCGCTTTCGTTTTTTTGTTGGAAGGGAAATCAGGAGTGAGGTGAGCGCTGAAAGAAATCGCGACGAGTCATTTCTTTTGTACCTCCTGGTTTTTGGTCCGGCTCCAGCTCACGCTGAAACGCTTGTGCGACTGGTCCATGTGCGCATGCATGGCCGCACGCGCGGCATCCGGGTCATGGTTGCGCACCGCATCAAAAATGGCCTGGTGCTCCGCAATCGCCGAGCGCCAGGATTCAACGGTTTCAAAATGCCCGCCCAGCCGCTCGAACAACGGGCCGCGACGCGAGTCCCAGAAGCGCTGTATGGTTTCAATCAGCACCACGTTGCCGCAAGACTCGACGACGGCGGTATGAAAAGCGCGGTCGCCTTCCAGCGGCAGAACGCCGCGGTCGGCGTCAAGCTGCATGCTGGCGATGGCCTTGTCCATCGCGTCCATGTGTTTGCGCTTGGCCTGGGTCGCGGCCATGGCGGCGACTTCGCCTTCCACCACGCGGCGGGCGCGTATCAATTCCAGAGGTCCCCATTCGTCGGGCGATATCTGCTCGGCCCGGCCACTTCCATTGCCGTCGTGGCTGGCAGGCTTGCTTCGGTCCAGAACATAGACACCCGAGCCGGTGCGTACTTCGACCCAGCCTTCAACCTCCATCGCGATCAGCGCTTCGCGCACCGAAGGCCGGCTTACGCCCAGCTGGCGCGCCAGGTCGCGTTCGGCCGGCAGGCGCGCGCCTACGGCCCATTCGCCGGCCGAGATCAGTGAGCGCAGCTGCTCGGCGATCTGGCGGTAAAGGCGTTGCGGTTCGACGGTTTGCAGGGGCATGGAGGGAAAACGATGGAAAAGTGGGGTTTTAAGGGTTAGCCAGAATTGGACAAGTGGTAAGACCAATTAATAATCCCATGAAACCCCCGGGACAACATCCGGCAAAACCCTGTAGGAGTGAAGATGAGACTTGAAGGAAAAAAAGCGCTGGTTACCGCAGCCGGCCAGGGAATCGGCCATGCCACAGCGCTGGCGCTGGCGGCCGAAGGCGCGCAGGTCTGGGCCACCGACCTGAAACCCGAGCTGCTGGAAAGCTACAAAGGGGCGGCCAACATCACGGCGCTGCCCCTGGACGTGCTGGACAAGGCGGCGATCCAGAAACTGGTAGGCGGCCTGCCGCCCATGGACATTCTTTTTAACTGCGCCGGTTTTGTCCACGGGGGCACAGCCCTGCAGGCCACCGATGCCGACCTTGAGTTCGCCTTCAACCTCAACGTGCGGGCCCAGTTCTGGATGATCCAGGCCGTGCTGCCCGGCATGCAGGCCAAAAAGGGCGGCAGCATTGTCAACATGGCCAGCGTCTGCAGCAGCATCAAAGGCCTGCCCAACCGGTTTGTGTATGGCACCACCAAGGCGGCCGTGATTGGCCTCACCAAAAGCGTCGCGGCCGACTTTGTGGCCGATGGCGTGCGCTGCAATGCAATTTGCCCTGGTACGGTAGACACGCCTTCGCTGCAGGACCGTATCAATGCCAACGAGGATCCCGTGGCGGCCCGCAAGGCCTTCATCGCACGCCAGCCGTTAGGGCGCCTGGCGCAGGCGCATGAGATTGCCCCGCTGGTGGTCTTTCTGGCCAGCGACGAGGCTGCTTTTGTGACCGGCCAGGCCTACAACGTGGACGGTGGCATCACCATATGAACCAGCTGGACCTGAAAGGGCGCCATGCGGTCATCACCGGTGGTGCGGTCGGCCTGGGTTTTGCGGTGGCTCAGCGCATGCTGGCGTCGGGCGGCACGGTGACGCTGTGGGACATCAACCCCGAGGCACTGGCCGCGGCCAGGGGCGCGCTGGGCGCCGGGGTGCATACTGTGGCCGTCGATGTGGCCAGCCACGCTAGCGTGGTGGACGCGGTCCAGCAAACCGTTTCGCATAACCCGGCCATCGATGCGCTTGTCAACTCGGCCGGCATCACCGGCCCCAACGTCAAGCTGTGGGACTACCCGCCCGAGCAATGGATGCAGGTGCAGCAGGTCAACCTCAACGGCTTGTTCTTCTGCTGCCGTGAAATCGTGCCGCACATGCGTGCACGCAACTATGGCCGTATCGTCAACGTCGCCTCGGTGGCCGGCAAGGAGGGCAACCCGAATGCCAGCGCCTACAGCGCGAGCAAGGCCGCGGTGATCGCCCTGACAAAATCCCTGGGCAAGGAACTCGCCGATACCGGCGTGCGCGTCAATTGCATCACACCGGCCGCGGTGAAAACGCCGATTTTTGAGCAGATGACGCCCGAGTTCATACAGTTCATGCTTTCTAAAATCCCCATGGGCCGCTTCGGCACGCCTGATGAGGTGGCCGCCATGGTTGGCTGGCTGTGCACTGAAGATTGCTCGTTCTCAACCGGCGCCGTTTTCGATCTGTCGGGCGGACGTTCTACATACTGAATCATTAACCAGAAGGAAAAACCATGAAACTCGTTCGCTATGGCAACCCCGGCAAGGAAAAGCCCGGCCTTATTGATGCCAACGGCAAGCTGCGCGATCTGAGCGCTGTCATCAAGGACATCGGCCCCGATCAGCTTGGCGATGCTGCGATTGCCAAACTGCGCAAGCTCAAGGCCGACAAGCTGCCGCTGGTCAAAGGGTCGCCGCGTTACGGCAGCCCGGTCAATGGCGTGCCCAAGTTCATCGCCATCGGCCTGAACTA
Organism: Polaromonas sp. P1_F9; assembly: GCF_056405615.1. Lineage (NCBI taxonomy): Bacteria > Pseudomonadati > Pseudomonadota > Betaproteobacteria > Burkholderiales > Comamonadaceae > Polaromonas > Polaromonas sp. P1_F9. Next base: position 29,675 of record NZ_JBFUBT010000006.1, read on the forward strand.
CGCTGACCACGCGGCCGAATCGGGCTTGCCGATTCCCGCCGAGCCGGTGGTTTTCATGAAAGCCACCAGCTGCATCCAGGGCCCGAACGATCCCATCATGCTGCCCAAGGGCTCGGTCAAGACCGACTGGGAAGTCGAGCTCGGCGTGATCATCGGCAAGACAGCGCGTTACGTGTCGCAAAAGGAAGCGCTCGACTACGTGGCCGGCTACTGCACCATCAACGACGTGAGCGAGCGCGAGTTCCAGATTGAGCGCGGCGGCACCTGGGACAAGGGCAAAGGCTGCGACACCTTCGGCCCGCTCGGCCCCTGGCTGGTCACGCGCGATGAAGTGCCCAACCCGCAAAAGCTGGGCCTGTGGCTGGAAGTGAACGGCAAGCGCGTGCAAAACGGCAACACCAAGACCATGATCTTCAGCGTCGCCAAAATCGTCAGCTACGTGAGCCAGTTCATGACGCTGGAGCCCGGCGATGTCATCACTACAGGCACGCCACCCGGCGTAGGTTTGGGCATGAAGCCGCCTGTGTACCTGAAGAAGGGCGACAAAATCTCCCTGGGTATTGAAGGCCTGGGCGAGCAGCATCAAACCGTTGTGCCCTACAAGAAGTAGCCACCACGTTTTCCATCTCGTGTAATGCGCCGCCCTCTGCGGGGGGCTACACGAAGTGGGCCGTAAGGGGGTGGACCAATAGCGAGGGTTTACCCGTGTTGGTCCTAGGCCGAATGCCCTAGAAAAGCCTATGGCCTTTGCATGGTCATCAAAGTGTTGCAAAATAGAACGACCGTTCGTTTTATTTTGTAGCACCTCATGGCCATCACAGAACTTCCCGCTAAAGCCTCCCGCGCCCCGGCAACGGGCAGCGCCGTGGCCAAAAGCCAGCAAAAAGGCCAGCAGACCAAGGCCGCCATCGTGGATGCCGCGCTGGGCCTGGCCACGCAGATCGGGCTGGAAGGCCTGAGCATTGGCGCGCTGGCCGAGGTCATGCGCATGAGCAAGTCGGGCGTGTTCGCCCATTTCGGCTCGCGCGAAGAACTGCAGATTTCCGTCATCCGTGAATACCACGTGCGCTTTGAAGAAGAGGTCTTCTTCCCGGCCCTGCAGCAGCCGCGCGGCCTGCCGCGTCTGGCGGCGCTGTTTCACAACTGGATGAAGCGCACCTCGCTCGAAATCGATTCGGGCTGCCTTTACATCAGCGGCGCCGTTGAATTTGACGACAGGCCCGGCCCGGTGCGCGACGCGCTGGCGGGCTCGGTGCGCACCTGGCTGGCGGCCATGTACCGCGCCGTGGTGCAGGCCAAAGAGGCCGGTCACCTGCATGCTGACGCCGACGAGCACCAGATGGCGTTTGAAATCCACGGCCTGATCCTGGCGCTGCACTACGAAGCCCGCTTCCTGAAGACGCCCGGCTCCATGGACCGCGCCAACACAGGCTTTGCCAACATCCTGACGCGTTATGGCAGCAACGCCTCCCTTTCCACCTTGCCGAAGAAAGCTTCCAGCAAGGCATCCCCTTCCAAACCAGTTTAAGCAAAAGGAATCCACCATGCCCCAGTACAGCCCGCCCCTGCGCGACATGCAATTCGTCATGCACGAAGTGCTCAAGGTCACCGATGAGTTCAAGGCCATTCCCAAGCATGCAGACGTTGACGTGGAAACCATCAACGCGGTGCTCGAAGAAGCCGGCAAGTTCGCTGCCGAGGTGACCTTTCCGCTGAATATCAGCGGCGATGAAGAGGGCTGCAAGCTCGACAAGACCACGCACGAAGTCACGCCGCCCAAAGGCTTCAAGGAAGCTTACGCGCAGTACGTCGAAGGCGGCTGGGCCGCGCTCAGCTGCGACCCGGAATACGGCGGCCAGGGCCTGCCGTTTGTGCTGAACCAGTGCCTCTACGAAATGCTCAACTCGGCCAACCAGGCCTGGACCATGTACCCGGGGCTGTCGCACGGCGCCTATGAAGCCCTGCATGCGCACGGTACCGACGAGCAGAAAAAACTCTACCTGCCCAAGCTCACCAGCGGCGAATGGACAGGCACCATGTGCCTGACCGAGCCGCATTGCGGCACCGACCTGGGCCTGTTGCGCACCAAGGCCGAGCCGCAGCCTGACGGCACCTACCGCCTGACTGGCAACAAGATCTTCATCAGTGCCGGTGAACACGACATGGCCACCAACATCGTGCACCTGGTGCTGGCCCGCCTGCCTGACGCGCCCCAGGGCAGCAAAGGCATCAGTCTCTTCGCCGTGCCCAAGTTCAACATAGGCAAAGATGGCGCTCTTGGTTCGCGCAATGGCATTTACTGTGGCGGCCTGGAGCACAAGATGGGCATCCACGGCAACGCCACCGCGCAGATGGTGCTCGAAGACGCTGTCGGCACCATGGTGGGCGCGCCCAACAAGGGCCTGGCCGCCATGTTCGTGATGATGAATGCCGCCCGCCTGGGCGTGGGCAACCAGTCACTGGGCCTGACCGAAGTGGCCTTTCAAAATGCGCTGGCCTACGCCAAAGACCGCATCCAGATGCGTTCGCTCTCCGGCGTCAAGGCCAAAGACAAACCGGCTGACCCCATCATCGTGCACCCCGATGTGCGCAAGATGCTGCTGACAGCCAAGGCCTATGCCGAGGGCGGCCGCGCGCTGGCGATCTATTGCACGCTACTGCTCGACAAGGAACTGCACCACCCCGACGAAAAAGTGCGCAAGGATTCCGGCGAAATCGTCGCCCTGCTCACGCCCATCGTCAAAGCCTTCCTGACCGACAACGGCCACATCTCGACCAACGCCTGTATGCAGGTCTTCGGCGGCCACGGTTTCATCAAAGAGTGGGGCATGGAACAGTTTGTGCGCGACAACCGCATCAACATGATTTACGAAGGCACCAACACCATCCAGTCGCTGGACCTGCTGGGCCGCAAGGTACTGGGCAACAACGGCGCCACGCTGAAGAAATTCGGCAAGGTCATCGGCGCCCTGATCGCCGAGGAAGGCGTCAACGAAAAGATGGCCGAGTTCATCAACCCGCTGGCTTATCTGGCCGACCAGATGACCAAGTTCACCACCGAGCTGGGCTTCAAGGGCTTCCAGAACCCCGACGAAGTGGGCGCCGCCGCAGTGGACTACCTGCGCGTGGCCGGCCACCTGGTGTTTGGTTACTTCTGGGCATTGATGGCGCAAACCGCGCTGCGTGAAATTGCTGCCGGCAACACGGACAAGTTCTATGTCGCCAAACTGCAGACCGCACGTTTTTACTTCGCCAAGCTGTTCCCCGAAACCGCGACGCTGATGCGCACCGCGCGCTCGGGCAGCAAGGCGCTGATGGAAACTGACGAAGCGCTGGCCTGAGTCTTTTGAATAAATCAACGGGAGACACCATGAAACGCAAACTGCTGATGATTGTTTTGGGCTTGATGGCTATCCCGGCGCTGGCCCAGAACACGCCGGTCGGCCTCTGGCGCGGCTTTGACGAAAAAACCGGCGACCCGAAAGTCGAAATCCGCATCGCTGAAGCCGGCGGCGTGCTCAACGGCAAGGTCGAAAAACGCCTGTCCCCCGGCGTCAAGCCCGACGACGTGTGCACCGAATGCAGCGATGACCGCAAGGACAAGCCCCGGCTAGGCCTCGAGATCATTCGCGGCGCCAAGAAGTCGCCCGACGGCGATGTCTGGGAGGGCGGCAAGATCCTCGACCCCGATAACGGCAAAAGCTACTCCCTCAAGATGACCCCGATTGAAGGCGGCAAGAAGATGGAAGTCCGCGGATTCATCGGCCCCTTCGGCCGTACCCAGACCTGGATCCGTGTGCAGTAAGCACAGCGGCTCTCCATCCACTCAGATTCAGAGAAAGAACTCCATGTCACGATTCCAAGTCAAGAAAGTCGCCGTCCTCGGCGCAGGCGTCATGGGCGCGCAGATTGCCGCCCACCTGGTCAACGTCAAGGTGCCCGTGATCCTGTTCGACCTGCCTGCCAAGGAAGGCCCGAAAAACGGTATCGTCATCAAGGCGGTCGAAAGCCTCAAGAAGCTCAAGCCCGCACCACTGGGCGTGCCTGAAGACGCGGCGCTGATCCAGCAGGCCAACTACGAAGAGAACATGGAGCTGCTCAAGGAATGCGACCTCATCATCGAGGCGATTGCCGAGCGCATGGACTGGAAGACTGATCTGTATCACAAGATCGCGCCCTTCATTGCCGAAGGTGCCATCGTGGCCAGCAACACCTCGGGCCTGTCGATCACCAAGCTGAGCGAGGCGCTGCCTGAATCCATCAAACCGCGCTTTTGCGGCATTCACTTCTTCAACCCGCCGCGCTACATGACGCTGGTGGAGCTGATCAACACGCCGACCACCGAACCCAAGGTGCTGGACGACCTGGAGGCCTTTGTCACCAGCGCGCTGGGCAAGGGCGTGATCCGTGCGCACGATACGCCCAACTTCATCGCCAACCGCGTGGGTATCGCCAGCATGCTGGCTACCATCAAGGAAGCCGAAACTTTCGGTCTGACCTATGACGTGGTCGACGACCTCACCGGCAAGAAGCTGGGCCGCGCGAGCTCGGGCACCTTCCGCACCGCCGACGTGGTGGGCCTGGACACCATGGCCCACGTCATCAAGACGCTGCAAGACAACCTGGGCCCCGGCAAGGTCGAAGACCCGTTCTCCGATGTCTACGGCACGCCGCCCGTGCTGGCCAAGTTGCTCCAATCCAAAAGCCTGGGCCAGAAGACCGGCGCCGGCTTCTATAAAAAGCAAGGCCGCGACATCCTGCGCCTGGACCCGGAGAGCATGGAATACGTGCCCGCCGGCGCCAAGGCCAATGAAGTCGTCGGCCGCGTGCTGAAGAAGCCCGCGGGCGAACGCCTCAAGCTCTTGCGCGAAGCCGAAGGCGCTGAAGCGCGTTTTCTCTGGGCCATCCTGCGCGACCAGTTTCACTATGCTGCGGTGCACCTGGAAAGCATCGCCGAAACCGCACGCGACATCGACTTCGCCATGCGCTGGGGCTTTGGCTCCAAGCAGGGCCCGTTCGAACTCTGGCAACAGGCCGGCTGGAAGCAGGTCGCGACCTGGATCCAGGAAGACATTGACGCCGGCAAGGCGCTGTCCAAGGCGCCGCTGCCTGACTGGGTGTTCAAGGGCCCGGTGGCCGACGCCGCTGGCGTGCACACGGCCGAAGGCTCGTGGAGCGCCTCGGCCAAAAAATTCATCCCGCGCCGCAAGCTGCCGGTGTATGAGCGCCAGTTCTTCCCCGAAGACGTGCTCGGTGCCAAGGCACCTGCTTTTGAGACGGCAGGCACCACGCTGCATGAAGACGACGCGATCCGCCTCTGGACGCTGGAAGGTGCGGATGGCGACGTGCTGATCGCCAGCATCAAGACCAAGATGCACGCCATCAGCCCGGACGTGGCCGAAGGTCTGGCGATGGGTGTGGACCTGGCCGAGAAAAGCTACAAGGGCATGGTGATCTGGTCTAACGATGAGATGTTCTCCGCAGGCGCCGACCTGCAGGCCATGCTGCCCGCCTTCATGATGGGCGGCGCCAAGGCGATCGAGGGCGCTGAGGCCGAACTGCAGAACGTGATGCTCAAGCTGCGCTACGCGGCGGTTCCCGTGGTGTCGGCCATACGCGGCTTGGCGCTGGGCGGTGGCTGCGAAATGGCGGTGTACTCCGCCAAACGCGTGGCTGCGATGGAAAGCTATATCGGCCTCGTCGAAGTCGGCGTGGGCCTGGTGCCCGGCGCCGGTGGCCTGGCCTACATCGCCCGCCGTGCAGCGGAGAACGCCGGCACCTCGACCAACAAGGACATCCTGCCTTTCCTCACCGAAGGCTTCACGGCCGCCGCGATGGCCAAGGTGGGCACCAGTGCCATCGAAAGCCGCAAGATCGGTTACCTGCTCGACAGCGACGTGATCGTGCCGAACAAGGACGAGTTGCTGTTCGTGGCGCTGAATGAAGCGCGCGCACTGTTCAACTCCGGCTACCGTGCGCCGCACAAGCGCCAGTTCCCGGTGGTGGGCCGCAGCGGCCTGGCCACCATCAAGGGCCAATTGGTCAATATGCGCGACGGCGGCTTCATCAGTGCGCACGACTTCCACATCGCCAGTCTGATCGCCGGCGTGGTGTGCGGCGGTGATGTCGATGCCGGCACGCTGGTGACGGAAGAGTATTTGATGACGCTGGAGCGCAAGGCGTTCTGCTCGCTGCTCGAACACCCGAAAACGCAAGAGCGAATCATGGGAATGATGAGCACCGGCAAACCAGTCAGAAACTGATGAACACCCCCATCGGACACTCACTGCGTGTAGCGCCTTTCCCCCTTGCAGGGGGCAACGCCTGCGGCCCGGCAAAGCCGGTTCCGCGGCGTTTGCTGGCCGGGAGAAGTTCATGAGCGACCAACAACCCAACCGTCTGGTGCGGCAGCTGCAGCGGCTTGAGGAAGTACCGGCGTTTGCCCGGGGCTGGTTCCGCAGCGTGGTGCTGCGCCGTGCCGTGCCATTCACCGGCACCGCCGGCCTGGACTTTATTGAGATGGGCACGGGCCGGGTCGAGATCGGCATCAGGAACGAGAAGAAGGTGCAGAACCACATCGGCGGCGTGCATGCTTCGGCCATGAACCTGCTGGCGGAAACCGCCACCGGCATGGTGGTCGGCATGAATGTGCGCGACGACTGCATCCCGCTGGCCAAGGAACTCAAGATGGCGTTCAAGAAGCGCGCCACCGGCGCCCTGCGCGCGGTGGCCACCTTAAGCGACGAGCAGCGCGCCACCATGCAGGCCAGCGACAAGGGTGAAGTCAATGTGCCGGTCCTCGTGACCGATGAAGCCGGCGTCAACCCGGTCGAATGCGAATTTGTCTGGGCCTGGATTCCCTCCGGCCCACGGAAAAGTTAACCGAGAAATTGAAGGAAACCATCATGGCCAAACAAGTCCAGGAAGCCTACATCGTCGCCGCCACCCGCACGCCCATCGGGCGCTCGGGCCGCGGCTATTTCCGCAACATGCGGCCCGACGACCTGCTGGTCAAGGCGCTGCAGGCCGCGCTGGCGCAAGTGCCCTCGCTGGACCCGAAGGCGATTGAAGACATCATCTGCGGCTGCGCGATCCCCGAAGGCCCGCAAGGCCTGAACGTGGCGCGCATCGGCGCGGTGCTGGCGGGCCTGCCCACCAGCGTGGGTGGCATCACCGTCAACCGCTTTTGCGCCTCCGGCCTCTCGGCCATCCAGATGGCGGCCGACCGCATCCGTGTGGGCGAAGCCGACGTGATGATCGCCGCCGGCACCGAGAGCATGAGCATGGTACCCATGTCGGGCAATTCTCCTTCGCTATCGCCCAATATGTTCATGAATGACGAGAACGTCGGCATCGCCTACGGCATGGGCCTCACGGCCGAAAAGGTGGCGCAGCAATGGAAAGTTTCGCGCGAGGCGCAGGACCAATTCGCGCTCGAGTCGCACCTCAAAGCCATCAAGGCGCAGCAGGCTGGCGAGTTCAGCAACGAGATCACGCCGGTTGAGGTGACCGACCGCACCGCCAACCTGGAAACCGGTGAAGTCATCAGCAAGACCCGCACCGTGAGCCTGGATGAAGGCCCACGGCCCGATACCTCGCTGGAAGGCCTGGCCAAACTCAAGACGGTGTTTGCCGCGCGCGGCTCAGTCACCGCCGGCAACAGCTCGCAGACCTCCGATGGTGCGGGTGCGCTGGTATTGGCCAGCGAAAAGGCCGTCAAGGACTTCGGCCTGAAGCCGCTCGCCCGCTTTGTCAGCTACGCCGCCAAGGGCGTGCCGCCCGAGATCATGGGCATTGGCCCGATCGAAGCCATCCCCGCAGCCTTGCGTTATGCCGGCCTCAAGCAGGAAGACATCGACTGGTTTGAATTGAACGAAGCCTTTGCCGCGCAGTCGCTGGCCGTCATCAACACGCTCAAGCTCGATGCCAGCAAGGTCAACCGCATGGGCGGCGCGATCGCGCTGGGCCATCCCCTGGGCGCGACCGGTGCGATCCGCGCCGCGACTGTGATCCACGCATTGCATCGCCACCAGCTCAAGTACGGCATGGTCACGATGTGCGTGGGGATGGGTCAGGGCGCTGCGGGTATTTTCGAGCGCGTGTAAGGCCGTCGGCGGCGGCCCCACTGTCGCGCTTGCGGCAGCGGTTATGGCAGCTGCGGGGCAGACTGGGCTTTTCCTGACTGGAGACAGAAGATGGAGCGAATCACGGTTCTGACCCAGGACTCCTGGGCGCTGGCAGCGACGGTGTTTGCAGCGGATCCCGCGGGAGGCGAGGTCCGCGGCGGTGTACTGCTGGTCGGTGCGATGGCCACGCCCCAGCAACATTACGAGCCCTTCGCCCGCTGGCTGGCCGCGCAAGGCTTTACCGTGCTGACGCTCGACTACCGCGGCACTTTTGCCTCCGGCGGTGAGCGCGTGGCGTCCACCGATGCCACCTTCGATACCTGGGGCCAGCAGGACGTGAGCGCCGCTGCCCGGTTCCTGCGGCAACGCGTGCCGGACCTCCCGCTTTACTACCTGGGGCACAGCCTGGGCGGGCAATTGTTTGCCAGCTCCGAAACTACGCACCTCTTTCAGCGTGCCGTGCTGGTTGCCAGTGGCAGCGGTTACTGGCCGCGCCTGCGCAAAGCGGTGCCGCGTTGGGGCCTGTTTGCCGCCACCCAGATCTGGGCGCCCTTGCTGGTGCCGTTGTTCGGTTATTTCCCGGGCCGAAAACTGCGCAAGGTTGGCAACATTCCCGCAGGTGTGATGCGGCAATGGACTCGCTGGTGCCGCCATCCGGACTACCTGGCGCGTGATGCCCATCAGCGTGAACGTTTTGAACGCGTGCAGACGCCCATCACCTACTTCAACTCAAGCGATGACGAGGTCTTTTCACAGTGGTCGTCAGACCGGTTTGTGGCCTTGTTCGGTGCGCGGCGTGAGCCGGTGCAATGCATGACGCTTGACCCCGAAAATCTGGGTGTCAGGCATATAGGCCACTTCGGCTACTTTCGCGACAAGCTGCGTGCCAGCTTCTGGCCGCAGCTTGTGCAACATCTTCACGCCTGATGCGTGTGCCCGAGTTCAGTTCATCCATTTACAGGAGCATGTGATGCAGATGCAGATCCTCAGTTCAGGCACGGCGCAACTGTCCACTCGCGTTTATGCGCCTTCTTCGCCTGCGCGTGCCAGCGTGGTCATCGGTGGCGCCATGGGGGTGCGGCAAGATTACTACGCACCGTTTGCGCAATGGCTTTCTGCCCAGGGCTTTTGCGTCACCACTTTTGACTACCGGGGTTCGGGCGAATCCTTGCCCAACACAGCCAGCGGCAGCCTGCGCGGTTTCAAGGCCGACCTGCTCGACTGGGCCGCCGATTACGAGGCTGTGGTGGATGCCGCCAAGGCAGCCTTGCCGGATGCACCGCTTTACCTGCTAGGTCACAGCCTGGGTGCGCAGCTGCCGGGTTTCCTGAAGAATCAGGACAAGATCGATGGCTTGGTCAGCATCGCGGCGGGAAGCGGTTACTGGCGCGACAACGCGCCGCAGCTCAGGCGCCTGATTTTGTACTTCTGGTATGTGCTGGTGCCATTGGCCACGCGCCTTTGCGGTTATTTCCCCGGGCGCAGGCTCAAAAAAGTTGGTGACCTGCCAGCCGGCGTGATGCTGCAGTGGCGCAAGTGGTGCCTGGATCCGCACTACAGCGTGGGGGCCGAGGGAGAAAGCGCACGGCTGAGTTATGGGCGGGTCAGTTTTCCGGTGACCGCGCTGTCCATGACAGACGACGAGCTGATGACCTGGCGCGGCACGCAAAACCTCATCAACCTGTACAGCAATGCACCGCGCAGCTTTGAACGCATCGCGCCGGCAGATCTGAAGGTCAGGCGCATCGGGCATTTTGGCTTCTTCCGGGAACAGTTCAACCAGACCTTGTGGCCGCGCGCCCAGCAGATCATCGACGGCATGACCGGTGCCACCAAAGCCCCGGTTTGAACCGGCAAGCGCCATCACACCTGCCGACATGACAAGCACGCATTCTTTTGACGACGCGCTCAGGCTTGAAGCCGCCGGCAGCGACAGGCCCGACACCTGGCTGGGTCACAGCAGCCCCGCGTACTGGAACATGGTGGGACCCTTCGGCGGCACTACAGCGGCAACGGCCCTGCGCGCCATTTTGCTGCACCCGGCACTGTTGGGCGAGCCGGTGGCGCTGACTGTGAACTATGCAGCGGCCATGGCAGAAGGCCCGTTCACCGTCACGGCCAGGCCCGCCCGCACCAACCGTTCCACCCAGCACTGGGTGGTGCAGCTTTCGCAGGACGGCGATGCCGGAGACGCCGTGATGACTGCCACGGCCGTCACAGCTGCGCGCCGCGAAACCTGGAGTGCCAACGACACGCCCATGCCCGCGGTCACGCTGGCCGACGCTTCGGGCAGGCTGCGGTTTTCAACATCCGCATGGACGAGTCGCTACGACATGCGGCCGGTGCGCGGCGCCATACCGCAGGTCTGGGACGGCAGCGGCGATGAAAGCCTCACGCAGCTGTGGGTGCGCGACGACCCGCCGCGCCCGCTCGATTTCCCGGCGCTGGCGGCCATGTCTGACGTGTTCTACCCGCGCGTCTGGCTGCGCCGCGCCACGCGCGTGCCCGCAGGTACGGTTTCCATCACCACTTACTTCCATGCGGACAGCCGAGAGCTAGCGCAATGCGGCGACGGCTTCCTGCTGGGCCAGGCCCGGGCCCAGGCCTTTCGCAACGGCTTTTTTGATCAGACTGCGCAGCTGTGGAGCGAAGCAGGCGTGCTGCTGGCTACCAGCACGCAGGTTGTCTATTACAAAGAATAGGCCCGCAGGCAGCGTGCATGGCCGGCCGCCTACACTTGCGTCTTAACGGAAAACACCATGAACACTCCCACCCCCATTTCCACCGGCAGCATTCCCGAAATCCTGAGCCATATCGATGCAGGCGTGATGACCATCACGCTCAACCGTGTGGACAAAAAAAACTCCATCACCTCTGCGATGTACGGCGCCATGGCCGACGCACTGGAGTCGGCCCACCACGATGCGGCTGTGCGTGTGGTGGTGATCCAGGGGCATGAAACCATTTTTTCCGCCGGTAACGATATCGGCGATTTCCTGAACAAGCCGCCTTCAACGCCCGATTCGCCGGTCTTCCGTTTTCTGCGCGGCATCAGCAGCTTTCCCAAACCGCTGATAGCCGCTGTGTGCGGCCCCGCAGTCGGCATTGGCACCACGCTGCTGCTGCATTGCGACCTGGTCTATGCGGGCGACAACGCCGCATTTTCCATGCCTTTCGTCAACCTGGGCCTGTGCCCTGAAGCTGCTTCGAGCTTTCTGGTGCCGCAGCTCATGGGCTACCCACGTGCTGCCGAGGCACTGCTGCTGGGCGACCCCTTTATGGCCGAGACCGCACTCGAGATCGGCCTGATCAACCGCATCGTGCCGCCCGCCGAAGCCAATGCACTGGCCCAGCGTCAGGCGCAAAAGCTGGTCGCCAAACCGCTCAGCGCGCTGATGGAAACCAAGCGCCTCATGAAAAAAGGCAACGCCACCCTCGTGGCAGAGCGTATGGCCGAAGAAGGCGTGAGTTTCGGCCGCATGCTGGGTGAGCCCGCGGCGCGCGAAGCCTTCTCTGCCTTCATGGAGAAGCGCAAGCCGGATTTCAGCGCCGTCTGAGTTTCTCGCTCCTTCCCCCGCTGGGGGAAAGAGAGGGGACTCGCGACTTTTAGATATCGAACCGGATCCCTTGTGCCAAAGGCAGGCTGCTGCCGTAGTTGACCGTGTTGGTCGCGCGGCGCATATAGGCCTTCCACGAATCGGAGCCCGACTCGCGTCCACCGCCGGTTTCTTTCTCACCACCAAAGGCACCACCGATTTCCGCACCGCTGGTGCCGATATTGACGTTGGCAATGCCGCAGTCGGAACCGCGCGCTGAGGTGAACTGTTCGGCTTCCCGCAAGTCCTGCGTGAAGACGGCCGACGACAGGCCGTGCGCCACGGCGTTGTTCAGTGCGATGGCTTCGTCAAAATTGTCGTAGGGAACCACATACAAAATCGGCGCGAAGGTCTCGTGCAGCATGGGGCCGGCCTGCTCCTTCAGTTCCACGATGGCGGGGCGCACATAGTGGGCTGATCCGTCGCCCGGTTGGCGCTCACCAAAATGCACGGTGGCGCCCAGCTTCTTCGCTTCGCCCAGGGCCGCTTGCATGGCGTCAAATGCGCGGCCATCGATCAACGGGCCGACCAGCGTGCCGTCTTTGAGCGGGTTGCCGATGGGCAGGCGTTCAAAGATGGCCACCAGGCGTTTGACCAGCTCCGGGTAAATCGAGCGGTGCACGATCAGGCGGCGCAGGCTGGTGCAGCGCTGGCCCGCGGTGCCGGCCGCGGCGAAAGCCGCGCCGCGCACCACCAGTTCCAGGTTGGCCGACGGGCAGACGATGGCGGCGTTGTTGCCGCCCAGCTCCAGCAGTGAACGCTTGAAGAGGCCCGCACAGGCAATGGCCACGTTCTTGCCCATGGCGGTGGAGCCGGTGGCGCTCACCAGTTTCACATGCGGGTGCTTGACCAGCGCCTCGCCGGTAGCGCGCTCGCCGATCAGCAATTCGCTCAGGCCTTCTGTCGCCAGGCCCAGGTCTTTCGCCGTTTGCAGCAACAGGCCGTTGAGTGCGATGGCCGACAGCGGCGTTTTCTCCGAGGGCTTCCAGGCCAACGTGTTGCCGCACACCAGTGCCAGCGCCGCGTTCCAGGCGAACACCGCCATCGGAAAGTTAAAGGCCGAAATGATGCCGACCACGCCCACGGGGTGCCAGGTTTCCAGCAGCTTGTGGTCGGGACGCTCGCTGGCAATCGTGAGGCCGTAGAGTTGGCGCGAAAGGCCCACGGCGAACTCGCAGATGTCGATGACTTCCTGCACCTCGCCCAGGCCTTCCTGCAAAATCTTGCCGGTCTCCAGAGAGATCAACTGGCCCAACTCGGCCTTGTGGCGGCGCACGGTTTCACCAAAAGCGCGCACCAGCTCACCGCGTTTGGGTGCGGGCACATTGCGCCAGTCGATGAAGCGCTGGTGGGCGTTGTTCAGTGCGCTGTCGACTTCGTTGGCGCTGTGGATGGCTACGCGCGCCAGGAGGCTGCCGTCGATGGGGGTGACCACTTCGATGGCCGCGGACGCCTTGCTGCCGAGGTCGGTGTTGACGCCCAGGGTTTTAAAGAGGGATGAAACGTCGCTGGAGTGACTCATGCGGAAGTCCTTTCGTGGGTTGTCCTGAAATCGGAAGCGGTGCAGGTGGCGAGGCTTTGCAGCCCGCGGCCCAGCCGTTCGGCGCCTTGTTGCAACGCGGCCGGTGATGGGTTGGCAAAACTCAAACGCAACCAGGGTTGTGCGGCGTTGCCGATGCTGAAGGCGGCGCCTGGTACTACCAGCACTCGATGCCGAAGACCGAAGTCCACCCAATCTTGTGTAGGCAACAGGGGCAAGTCGCTGCGCAGCTGTGCCCAGACAAACATGCCGCCTTGCGGCGCATCGAATTCGAGCAGCCCGCCGGCATGCGCGCGCAAGGCATCGGTCAGCATGGTTCCTTTTGCTGCGTAGGCTTTGCGCAGCATGTCCAGGTGCGATGTGATGCGATGGGAGTCCAGCATGGCTGCGAGCGTCAATTGCTCCAGCGAACCGCTGTGCACATCGGCCGCCTGCTTGGCCAGCACCACTGCGCGCAGGATGTCTGCAGGCGCGAGCAGCACACCCAGGCGAAGGGCAGGGGCCACCACTTTGGAATAGCTGGTCATGTAGGCGACCTGGGCGGGCGAGCCGGCCTGCTGGTTGAGTTGTGCGAGCGGAGGCGGCGGCGCCTCGCCAAACCATAACTCACCATACGGGTCGTCTTCCATCAAGGTCACGCCGTATTGCGCGGCCAGTTCGAGCAGGCGCACGCGCCGCGCCAGCGGCATCACGGCGCCGGTCGGGTTGGCAAAGTTGGGCACCACATACAGCACGCGCGGGCGTTCGGCCTGCAGGATGGGTTCGAGCCGGCCGATATCCATGCCGTGTGCATCTGTTGGAACTTCAATCAGCCGCGCACCCGCAAAACGGAAAGCCTGCAACGCGGCCGGGTAGTTGAACGATTCCACCGCGGCGCCTTCGCCCGGCTCGATCAGCACGCGCGTCAGCAAATCAATGGCTTGCTGCGAGCCGGTGGTGATGAGCAGCTCGGCCGCCTTGGCCGTCAGGCCTCGCTGGTTGAGAAGGGCGGCGCTGGCTTCGCGCAATTCGGGCAAGCCTTCCGTCGCGCCGTATTGCAGGCTGCGGCCCTGCAGTTTGCTGGTCACGTCCTGCAGCGATTCACGCAGCCAGTCGGCCGGCAACAGCGCCGGGTCGGGATGCCCGCCTGCCAGAGAAATCATGCCCTCCTGGCCGGCCAGCGCCAGCATGGCGCGTATGGGTGAACCGCTGGCTTGCGCGTAAAGTGCGCGCACAGCACTCATGCGCGTGCGGCCGTCATGCCGAAAATGCCGGTGGCGTTGCCAGCGTCAAAAGCCAGGTCCAGCCGAGGCACCTGCACGGAGTCATTCGCCGCAATGGGTGTCAGTGCATCGCGTGTGATGAATTCATAGAAGGATCCCGGCACGTCGCGCGTGACGCGGCCTTGCGCGGTGATGAACTCGCGCTGCACCGTTGCGGCACGGAAGGCGGTCTGGCGCACACGGCCGCTGGCCGACACCTCGACCTTGTCCTTGATGGGCCGGCCCAGCGCGCGCTGGCGTTCGGCCACTGCGTCCACATCACTCACGCGGTCAGTCGCATGGTTGAAAGCATTGCCTTCGGTGGCAATCCACGCCATCTCGGCGGATTCGGCCAGCAGCAATTCATAGTCATCCATGCCAAACACGCCGTGCTGGCGGTCAAAGCACTGCAACAGTTGCGGCAACAAGCGCAGCGCCTGCGCCAGCGGCAATACACCGTCGCGTGTGAGTTGTTCGAGGTCCGCCACGTACTGCGGGCCCAACGGGTCACGTGAAGTCGACAGCACGCGCGTCACGGCCGACTGGAAGGGGGCAGAAAACTGCTCGGGGTGCAGCTCAGACACAAAGAACTGCGCGATCTCCTCGGGGAAGTCACGGTGGCAATACGCGCGGCCCGTCATCTTCAGGCGCGGCAGCGGGTAGGTACCTTGCAGTTCGAACCCCAGCGGGCGCAGCACGCGCGTAAAGGCTGCCTCACCCGCCGGCAGGGCGCCGCTGGGCCAGCGCACGGTGCGCAGCGCGCCGTGGTCAAACACCACCTGGCGATTTTGCGCCACCACGTCGCTGGCAATGTAGTCCTGCCCGGCCGGCACGCGCTGCACCAGGCCGTGGAACAGGGCCATGTTCAGCGCCTGGGCCAGCTCGGCCCGGGTGACGGTGCCCGAGGCGGCTTGCTGCAGCGACGGATGAACGTACATCTGCTCATGGATATCTTTGACAGCTTCGGCTGGCAGGCAGCAGGCGAGGAGCTTCTGGAGATGGGTCATTTCAGGAGTGTTGTTGGCAGGTGAAAGCCGGATTTTCGGTAGTTTCGGTGTCACGCACAAAGGATGTATTTCAATGGAGGCATGAGATATATTCATGCGATGCGCCGAAAAATCCCTTCCACCCAGGCCCTGCTGGCCTTTGAGGCGGCCGCCCACCGCGGCAGTTTTACGCTGGCGGCGCAAGACCTGTCGGTAAGCCAGAGCGCGGTCAGCCACCAGATCCTGGGGCTGGAGCAGGACCTGGATGTGAGCCTTTTCCTGCGCCTTCCACGGCAGCTCGAACTGACCGACGCCGGCCGTTCGCTGCTGGCGCGGGTCAGCCCGGCGCTGGATTCGCTGGAGGCCGCCATGCTGGATCTGGTGTCGTCCAAAGGCGAGGGCGGTACGCTGGAGCTGGGCGTGGTGCCCACCTTTGCCACGAAGTGGCTGATTCCGCGCATGCCGTCTTTTTTGAAAGCGCACCCGCATGTGACGCTGAACCTGGCCACGCGCCTGCAGCCTTTTGATTTTTCACTGACGGGGCTGGACGCGGCCATCCACTACGGCCGGCCCGACTGGCCAGGCACCGAGTCCGAATACCTGATGGGTGAAGACAGTGTGGTGGTGTGCAGCCCGCTGCTCATGGAAAAGCGCCAGCTGCGCCGCCCGGCTGATGTCCTGAAGTTCACGCTCATCCACCAGAGCACGCGCCCGCATGCCTGGCGCGACTGGTTTCAGCTGGCTGGCATTGACGATGCGCAGGGCGCAGGCACGGGCCCCAAATACGAGCTCTTTTCCATGATCGCGCAGGCCGTGAAGGCCGGGCTAGGGCTCGCGGTGCTGCCGCGCTTTCTGGTGGCCGACGACATCGCCGACGGCACGCTGGCTGTGCCCTTTGATCTTTCGCTGAGCTCTGACTTTGCCTACTACCTGGTCTGGCCTTCGCAGAAAACCAGCTGGCGTCCGCTGGTGCAATTGCGTAGCTGGTTACGCGAGCAGGCTTCAGAGACCACCCAACCCTGACACGTCACGTGTTATCGGCAGGCGCCAGGCTCTGCGCCGGCCGCCTCAGCGTACTGTCAAATGGGTTGATCTGCGCGCTGATGGCGGTGGCTTCACGCTTGAGCAACTCCACCACCGTGGGCAGGCGGTCGGGGCTCAGGCGTGAAGAGATCGTACCCACGCTGAGCGCCGCGACGGCGCGGCCTTCACGGTCCAGCACCGGCACGCCGACACCGGCCATGCCGTCGAGCAGGTTGGTATTGCGGCCGGCGTAGCCGAGCTCGCGCACGCGTTCGATCTCCGTGCGCAGGTACACCTCGTCGTACACACCGAACTCGCGCACGCGCGGCAGGTTGTAGCGGATCACTTCTTCGCGCTCCGTCTCGGGCAAGAAGGCCAGGATGGCCAGTCCGCCCTGGCCCATGCCCAGCGCCACACGCCCGCCGATGTCGCCGGTGAAAGAGCGGATGGGAAACGGGCCTTCGCTGCGGTCCAGGCAGACGGCGTCAAAGCCGCTGCGCACCAGCAAAAAGATGGTGTCGCCCAGGCTGGCACACAGCCGCAGCATCGACGGCCGGCACAGGCTGCGCAAGTCCATGGTGTTGCCCGCCTGCGCGGCCAGTGCAAAAAAATCAATGCTCAGCCGATACAGCTTGGAGCCGGTTTCCTGCTCCACCACACGCTCGGCCACCAGGCTTTGCAGGATGCGGTGGGTGGTGGCCTGTGTGAGGCCCGTGGCCTTGGCGATGTGTGTGATGCGCCCGCCCCTGGCCTGCGTGGCGGCCAGCGCCCGGATGATGGAAAAGGCGCGCTGCACGCTGCTGGAGCTATTGTCATCGTCTTTCATGGCGTCTCCCTTGACGGAATTAGTGTTGCCATAAGTGTATATAAATTCCATTCAACGGAATAAATCAAATAAAGATATCTCTATACGGAATAACCTATTGACGATTTTTTAGGGGATGCCCTAGCATGAAGTCATCAGGGTGTCATCGTTTTGCACATCGTTTTGTCTGTGCGGCGCTGGTCATTCCCCTTGTTGCAGAGGTGCTCCCCATGTCCTTTTTGACCCTGGCGAATGTGAACAAGTCCTACGGCGCCACCCGCGCCGTGGCCGACATGAACCTGTCGGTGGGAAAAGGCGAATTCGTCTCGCTGCTCGGCCCCTCGGGCTGCGGCAAGACCACCACCTTGCAAATGATTGCGGGCTTTTGCGAGGTGACTTCGGGCCAGGTCACGCTGGACGGCCGCGACATCACCCACGCCAAACCCAATTCGCGCGGCCTGGGCATCGTGTTCCAGAGCTATGCGCTCTTCCCCCACATGAGCGTGTACGACAACGTGAGCTTCGGCCTGGAGATGCGGCGCGTACCCAAGGAAGAGCGTGCCGAGCGCGTGAAGGCTGCGCTGGCGCTGGTGCACCTGGAGGCGCACGCCACACGCTACCCGCGCGAGCTGTCGGGCGGCCAGCGCCAGCGTGTGGCCCTGGCCCGCGCCCTGGTCATCTCGCCGCCGGTGCTGCTGCTGGACGAACCGCTGTCCAACCTCGACGCCAAGCTGCGCGAAGAGATGCAGTTCGAGTTGCGGCAGATCCAGCGCAAGGTCGGCACCACCACGGTCATGGTCACGCACGACCAGACCGAGGCGATGTCCATCAGCGACCGCGTGGTGGTGATGGAAGCCGGCCGCGTGACGCAGATCGACGAGCCGCACCGGCTGTACGAACATCCGCAGACCCGATTCATCTCCAGCTTCGTCGGCAAAGCCAATTTGCTGGAAGGCCGCGTGATGGCCACCGGCCCCTGGGTCACGGTGAATGTGGGCGGCAACGTGCCGCTGGAGGTCGAGGCGCCCGGCGTGCAAGAAGGCGACGCCGTGGTGCTGAGCCTGCGCCCCGAAAAAATCCGCCTGGTGCCTGAAGCCCAGGGTCGCATTGGCGGCACGGTGCACGAGCGTTTCTTCCTCGGCAGCCAGTGGCTCTACCAGGTGTCGACGGCCGCCGGCAAGCTCGCGGTGGTCTGCCCCAATGACGGCACGGCGCCCGCCGAAGAAGGTTCCAACGTCGGCCTGGACTGGACCGCCCAGCAGGTGCGCCTGCTGCCCGGCGCGCAAGGGGTGCCGGCATGAACAGCACGGCCATGGCCGCACCGATGGAACCCCCCCGGGCCAGCGCATCGCGCACGCCGTGGCTGCTGTCGGCGCCGGCCTTCACGCTGTTTGCCTGCCTGTTGCTGGTGCCGCTGGCGCTCACGGCGGTGTTGTCCTTTCAGGTGTTTGACCATGCCACCGGCGTGAAGAACAGCTTCACCCTGGCGCATTACGCCGCCGTGCTGACAGACGACTACTACCACGGCATCTTCTGGCGCACGCTGTGGATCTCGGCGCTCACCACGCTGATCTGCATCGTCGTCGGCGCGCCCGAGGCCTATGTGCTCAGCCGCATGCGCGCGCCGTGGCGTTCCATTTTGTTGCTGGTGGTGCTGGCGCCGCTGCTGGTGTCTGTGGTGGTGCGCGCTTTCGGCTGGAGCATGCTGCTCGGCCCCGAAGGCGTGGTCAACCAGGCCATGCGTGCTGTGGGTTTGCCATCCATGCGCATCCTCTATACCGAAGCGGCCGTGGTCATCGCGCTGGTGCACGTCATGCTGCCCTTCATGGTGATCCCGGTGTGGACCTCGCTGCAAAAGCTGGACCCGGGTGTGGAAGACGCGGCGCTCTCGCTGCAGGCCTCGCACTTCACCACCTTGCGCCGCATCATCTTTCCGCAGGTGCTGCCAGGCATCCTGTCAGGCAGCCTGATCGTGTTTGGCCTCTCCGCCAGCGCCTTTGCGATTCCGGGCCTGCTGGGCGGGCGCCGCCTGAAGATGGTGGCCACCGTGGTGTACGACGAATACCTGCATGAGCTCAACTGGCCGCTGGGCGCTGCGATTGCGCTCACGCTGCTGCTGGCCAACCTGGCCATCATGCTGAGCTACAACCGCGTGCTTGAGCGTTCTTATAAAAAGTCTTTGGGATAAGGAGCGCTCACCATGTCCAAAAACGGTCCTCTCGCGCTCCTCTTCAACGCGCTCGTCATCACCTTCATGCTGGCGCCGCTGGTCATCGTGTGTGTCGTGGCCTTTACGCCCGGCAACACGTTGTCTATTCCGACCACGGAGTTTTCACTGCGCTGGTTTCGCGCGGTGTTTGCGCATTCCGACTTCGTGCAGTCCTTCAAGAACAGCCTCTGGCTGGCGTCTATCTCAGCCACGCTGGCCACTTTGCTGGCGGTGCCTGCCGGGCTGGCGATTGCACGCCACAGCTTTCCGGGCCGTGATTTCCTCAATGGCCTCTTCCTCTCGCCGCTCATCATTCCGCACCTGGTGCTGGGCGTGGCCTTGCTGCGCACCTTCTCGTTGATCGGCGCGACGGGCAGCTTCTTCTGGCTGGCGCTGGCGCACGTGGTCATCATCACGCCCTACGTGCTGCGGCTGGTGCTGGCTTCGGTAGAGGGCAGCGACCGCAGTGCCGAGCAGGCGGCGCTCTCGCTAGGGGCGAGCCAGGCGACGGTGTTTGTTCGCGTCACGCTGCCGATGATTTTGCCCGGCGTCACCGGCGGCTGGCTGCTCGCTTTCATCAACAGCTTTGATGAGGTCACCATGTCGATCTTTGTCACCGCGCCTTCCACCGTGACCTTGCCGGTGCGGATGTACATGTATGCGACCGAGTCGATAGACCCCTTGATGGCGGCCGTCTCGGCCCTGATGGTGGCGCTCACGGCTGTGGCCATGCTGGTACTGGACCGCATCTACGGTCTTGACAAGATTCTGGTCGGACACAAATGAAATCAACCATTGAAATAGCCGGGGTGAGCCTCAAGCCTGCAGCCCTGCTTCACCGCCTGGCCGAAGGCAACCGCAAACCGGTGAACTTTGTGCTCAATGGGCAAGCCCTGAAGGCCCTGGCCGGCGACACCGTGCTGACGGCGGTGCTGACGCACAGCGCGCAGTTGCGCTTCAGCGAATTCAGCGGCGAGCCGCGCGCCGGCTTTTGCATGATGGGCGCCTGCCAGGACTGCTGGGTCGCGACTGAATCGGGCCGGCGCCTGCGTGCCTGCAGCACCTTCATCGAAGAAGGTATGCGGTTGGTGACTGGCGCAGAGGGACCGGTATGAGTACGCAGGCGGTGATTGTGGGTGCCGGCCCGGCCGGCGTACGCGCTGCCGAGGCGCTGGTGGCGCACGGCCTGCGCCCTGTCGTGGTGGACGAAGCGCCGCGCTGGGGCGGGCAGATCTACCGCCAGCCGCCCGCGGGCTTCACGCGGCCCAAAGAGGCGCTCTATGGTTTTGAAGCCGGGCGCGCCGACGCGGTGCATAACGCCATGGCCGGCATCCTGGACAAGGTCGATTACCGCCCCGACACCCTGGTCTGGAGCGCTGAAGGCGGAAAGCTGGATTTGCTGCACCACGGGGCCATGAGCACGCTGCCATACAGCCACCTCATCGTCGCCACCGGCGCGGCGGACCGTGTCCTGCCTTTTCCCGGCTGGACTTTGCCCGGCATCTACACGCTGGGCGCCGCGCAGGTCGCCCTGAAATTCCAGGGCTGCGCGATCGGTTCGCGCGTGGTGTTTGCCGGCACCGGGCCGCTGCTGTATTTGATTGCTTACCAGTACGCCAGGGCCGGCGCCAAAGTTGCGGCGGTGCTTGATACAGCCAGTTTTGCAGGCAAGGCCGCCGCCGTGCCCGCCATGCTGCGCCAGCCGGCGCTGTTGGCCAAGGGCCTTTATTACCTGGGCTGGTTGCGCATGCATGGCGTCGCGGTGCACCAGGGCGTGGAACTGGCAGGCGCCACAGGCGATGAACGCGTGCAGGCGATGCACTGGCGCAAGGGCGGCCGCGCGCAAGAGATCGCCTGCGACGGCGTGGGCTTTGGCTACGCGCTGCGGCCCGAGACGCAATTGGCCGATTTGCTGGGCTGCCGTTTTCGCTATGACAGCCTGCAGCGCGGCGCATTGCCCGAGCGCGACGCCATGGGCCGCTCCAGCGTGGCAGGTGTTTACCTGGCTGGCGATGGTGCCGGCATCATGGGCGCTGATGCCGCGGAATGGGCTGGCGAGCGTGCCGCGCTGGCGCTGCTCGCGGACACCGGGCACAGGATAGACGTTGCGCGCGCGGCCTCGCTCGAAAACCAGCTTTCGCGTACGGCGGCCTTTCGCCGGGGGCTGGAGCGCGCCTTTCCGTTTCCCGCTGGTTGGGCTGCAGCCGCCCCTGATGAACTGGTGGTCTGCCGCTGTGAAGAAATCACCGCGGGCGAGTTGCGCCAGTGCGTGGCCGACACCGGCGCGCGCGAGATGAACCGCCTCAAGGCGCTGACGCGGGTGGGCATGGGGCGCTGCCAGGGGCGTACCTGCGGCGTGGCGGCGGCGGAAATCCTTGCACAGGCCTGCGCTGTATCGCCTGATGCCGTAGGCCGGCTGCGCGGGCAGTCACCCATCAAGCCCCTGCCATTTTCGGCCGTGGCCGCCCAGGCAATGAAGCAGGAGGGCGTGTAGTGGAACGCGTCACGGCCGACGTTGCGATTGTGGGCGGCGGCATCATGGGCTCGTCGGCGGCGCTGTTCCTGCGCCGCATGGGTTTGTCGGTCGTGCTGCTCGAGCGTGACCTGTGCGGTTCGCGCTCCAGCGGCGTCAACTACGGCGGCGTGCGTCGCCAGGGCCGGCCGATCAGCCAGCTGCCGCTGTCGCAGCGCGCGCAGGGCTTGTGGGCGCAATTGCCCGAACTGATCGGCATCGACGGCGAATACCTCCCTTCGGGGCACCTCAAGATCGCGCGCAGCGAAGCCGACATGGTCTCGCTCGAAAGCTACCGCGAGCGCACGTTGGGCTTCGGCATGGATTTGCAAATGCTCTCCATGCGAGCCTTGCGCGACCGCAGCCCGTGGCTGGGAAAAGCTGCCATAGGCGCATCGCTGTGCCCCGGTGACGGACAGGCCAACCCGCGCCTCGTGTCGCCGGCCTTTGCACTGGCCGCGCGCAAGCTCGGCGCCGACGTGCGCGAACAGACCCGCGTGGATGAAGTAGCGCGCGACGGAGCGGTGTTTGTGCTGCGTTCGGGCGATGCGCTGGAGGTTCGCGCCAAGCACCTGCTCAATTGCGCGGGCGCCTGGGCAGGCGCCCTCGCGGCGCAGTTCGGTGAGCCGGTGCCCATGGAGGCCGGTCATCCCGAGATGGTGGTGACCGAGCCTCTACCCGCATTCATGAACCTCAGCCTCGGCGTGGAGGGCGGCGGCGTCTATGCCCGCCAGGTGGCGCGCGGCAACTGCGTCATCGGCGGCGGCCGGGGTTATGCGCTGGACGACCAGCGTGCCCGCGCACAGCGCAGCGGCCTGGCCGGCCTGATGCAGCAAACCGTCGAGCTGCTGCCGGCGCTGAAACACGCGCACATCATCCGCACCTGGAGCGGCACCGAAGGCTACCTGCCCGACCGCCAGCCGGTGATAGGGCCGAGCGCCACCACACCGGGCCTGATTCATGCATTCGGATTCGCCGGGGGCGGCTTCCAGCTGGGGCCGGGCGTGGGTGCGGTGCTTGCCGACCTGGTGCAAAGCGGCGAGAGTGCCACCCCTATCGATGCCTTTTCGATTGAACGCTTTTCCGCAAACCCGCGTGCGACAACCGCCGGGCCCGTTTCTTCCTCCGTTGTCTAGTCCTCTTTCACAGTCCTCCTCGATTTCACTGCCTTCACTTCACCAACGCCACCAGGAGCTTTCCATGAACATCTCCCTACGATTCCTGACCGCCCGCGCTACAGCGGTGTCGCTTGCTGTTGCAGCCGCCGGCCTGGCCGGCGGAAACGCCATGGCCCAGACCAAGACGCTGTACATCGGCATGAACGGCGGCACCATGGAAAAAACCTACACCGAGAACGTCTTCGGCGCGTTCGAGAAGGCCAACAACGTCAAGGTCGTGGTCGTGCCCGGCACCTCGTCAGATATCCTGGCCAAGGCGCAGGCCAACAAGGACAACCCGCAGATGCACGTGATGTTCCTGGATGACGGCATCATGTACCGCGCTATCGGCATGGGCCTGTGCGAGAAGATGCAGGCCACCCCTGCGCTGAATGACCTGTTTCCCACGGCGCGCTTCAAGGGCGACATGGCCGCCGGCGTCAACATCGGCATGACCGGCATTGCCTACAACAAGAAGATGTTCGCCGAAAAAGGCTGGACACCGCCCACCTCGTGGATGGACATGGCCAACCCGAAGTACAAGGGCAAGGTGGTGTTCCAGTCGCTGTCGTCGTCGACCTTCGGCCTGCACGGCTTCCTGCTGTTCAACCGTATCCAGGGCGGCAATGACAAGAACGTGGAGCCCGGCTTCAAGGCCTGGCCCACCACCATAGGCCCCAACGTGCTCGAGTACATCCCCAGCTCGGCCAAGCTCGCTGAAATGGTGCAGACCGGCGAGGCCGCGATGTTCCCGCTCACGCCCACCGCCGTCGGCGTGCTCAAGGAAAAAGGCCTGCCCGTGGAATACGTGCAGCCCAAGGAAGGCTCGGCTGTGCTGACGGTCGGTGAATGCGTGATCGCGAAGAACAGCGAACCCGCGCTGGCCCACAAGCTGGCCCAGTACCTGCTGTCGCCTGAGGCGCAGGCCGCGGCGCTGGAGTTTGGCGACCAGATTCCGTCCAACCCCAAAACCAAGGCCAGCGGCAAGGCCGCGGCGCTGGTAAGCCAGATGAATGTCTATATGAAAACGGCGACCACGGTGGACTGGGATGCCATCAACGAGAACCGCCCGGCCTGGAATGCGCGCTGGAACAAGACGGTCGAGCGCTGATCATCCATTGCCTGCGCCTTTCGCAGGCGCGTGCTAAAACCCGAAGCGGGCTTTCCGGGCCACTTCGGGTTTTTATGCTTTTTGGGCCACCAGCCCAGTAAAAACGAGCGCAAGCGGCTATCAAATTTATAGCATCCTAATTGCGCCGACCGCGCAGCAAACGCAAGCCATTGCCCACCACCAGCAGGCTGGCGCCCATGTCGGCAAACACCGCCATCCACATCGTCGCCGTGCCGAAAACGGCCAGGAGCAGGAAGATGCCTTTGATGCCCAGCGCCACGCTGATGTTCTGCCACAGGATGGCGTGCGTGCGTTTTGACATCCGCACCGTTTCGGCCACCCTCTCCAGGTTGTCGTTCATGATCACCACGTCGGCCGCTTCCATGGCCGTGTCGGCGCCGGCGCCGCCCATGGCGAAGCCGATGTCGGCCTGCGCCAGCGCGGGCGCGTCGTTGATGCCGTCGCCTGTCATGCCGGTGGCGCCGTAGTGCCGCTGCATTTCCCTGATGGCTTCGAGCTTGGCCTCGGGTAGCAGGTCGCCGCGCGCGTCGCTGATGCCGGCCTGCGAAGCGATGGCTTGCGCGGTGGCAGCGTTGTCACCGGTCAGCATCACGGGCGTGACGCCCAGGGCCTGCAGGTCGGCAATCGCCCGCCGGGACGTTGGCTTGATGGTGTCTGCCACTGCGAACAGGGCTAGCACGCGCGTGCCGTCGGCCAGCAGCGTTACGGTGCGGCCTTGCTGTTCATGTTGGGCCAGTTCGGTTTCCAGTTCCACACCGCACAGGCCCAACTCATGGATGAGGCGGTGATTGCCCAACACGAGGCGCTGGCCCTGGGCCGTTCCCTCAACGCCCCGGCCCGGCAGGGCCTTGAAGGCTTGCACCTCGGCGGCGTCGGTATTCAGGCCCGCCGCAATCGCTTTGGACACCGGATGATCAGATCGTGAGGCCATGCCGGCAGCCAGCTGTGCGGCCATCGCTGCGTCTGCATTGCCCCAGGTACGCCAATCCACCAACCGGGGCTTGCCCTCCGTGATGGTGCCGGTCTTGTCGAGCGCGATGGCCTTGAGCAGGCGCGCCTGCTCGAGGTAGGTGCCGCCCTTGATCAGGATGCCCCGGCGCGCGGCGGCCGAGAGCCCGCTCACCACCGTGACGGGCGTGGAGATCACCAGCGCGCAGGGGCAGGCGATGACCAGCAGCACCAGCGCCTTGTACGCCGACTCTTGCCAGCTCAAACCCGCCAGCAGCGGCATCAGCACGGCGACGGCAACGGCGATGGCGAACACGGCCGGCGTGTAGACGGCGGCAAAGCGGTCGACAAAACGTTGCGTGGGCGCGCGGCTGCCCTGGGCCTGCTCGACGGCGTGGATGGTGCGTGCCAGCGTGGTGTTGCCGGCCGCCGCCGTGACGCGGATCTCGATCTCACCTGTTTCGTTGATGGTGCCCGCAAAGACGCTGTCGCCGGGTTCCTTGTCGACCGGAATGCTTTCGCCGGTGATGGGCGCCTGGTTGACCGCGCTGCTGCCCTGGGTCACAAGTCCATCCAGTGGTACGCGCTCGCCGGGGCGTATGCGCACCAGCGCCTGCAGCGGGACGGCGGCCACAGGCGTTGTTGTCCATGCGCCGTCCGCGCTTCGCATCAGCGCTTCTTCTGGCGCCATGTCCAGCAGGCCCTTGATGGCATTGCGCGCGCGGTCCACGGCGCGGGCCTCGATCAGCTCGGCAATCGCATAGAGCGCCATCACCATCGCGGCTTCCGGCCACTGGCCGATCAGGAAAGCGCCGGTGACGGCGACCGACATCAGCGCGTTGATGTTGAGCTTGCCGCGCAGCAGGGCGGCCATGCCCTTTTTATAAGTGTCCAGGCCGGCCAGGCCAATGGCCAGCGCCGCCACCGCCATGCCGGCGATTTTCCAGGCCAGCAGCTCGGGTGCAAAAAACGACACGGCCTCGGCGCCCACGGCCAGCACCAGCGCCGCGGCCATGCGGGTGACACCGCTGCCAAAACTGCCATCATGGCTGTGGTCGTGCGCATGCCCCTCATGGTCATGGCTGCCGGCTTGCGTGTTCGCACCCGTTTGGGCAGGCTGCGGGTCAAACCCGGCCTTGCGGATCGCGTCCAGGGCAGTCGCACAGGCTTCTTCGCTGGCGTCTATTCGCAGCGTGCGTGCACCCAGCTGGAAACCCAGCGACCGGATACCGGCGATCGGCTCCAGCGCGCGGCGGATGTCAGACTCTTCGGCGCTGCAATCCATGGTGGCGATGCGGAAAATACGCCCCGCGGCACCGGCGCCATTGGATACGGGTGCGTGTGTGGCGTGGGCGCCGCCGCAGCAGTCGGCGGTAGGGGCATCGAGGCCGGAAACAAGGGTTTTTTCAGATTTCATGGCCTAATTGGAAACCCTGTAGCGGCCTTAGAGTCAAGCTGGCTGCTGAAGTGACCCTACAGCGATGTGGGGACGATGTTCAAGGAGTCGCCATGAAAATCGGAGAACTGGCCAAAACCGCGCAGACCCAGACGGAAACCATCCGTTACTACGAACGTGAGGGGCTGTTGCCCGAAGCGGCGCGCACCGACGCCAATTACCGTATCTATGACGAAAGCCATGTGCAGCGCCTGGCCTTCATACGCCACTGCCGGTCGCTGGACATGACGCTGGCGGAAATTCGCGCATTGCTGAACTTCAAGGATGCGCCGGCCGGCAGCTGCGACGACGTCAACAGCCTGCTGGACGAGCACATCAGCCACGTCGCCACGCGCATCCGCGAACTCAAGGTGCTGGAAAAAGACCTCAAGGTTCTGCGTGAGCAGTGTGTCAGCGGTCAGGCCGCGGGCGACTGCGGCATCCTCAGCGGCCTGGAAAAAGCTGCGCTGCGGCAAAGCCAGAACCGCGCTCCCGCCGGGCGCGGCCATGCAGCGCATATCCACGGCGCGCACCCGCAGGTCGGTGTGCCCGGCAAAGAAGAGGGCCGCCAAAAGCCCGCTGCCGGCAAGGCAGCAGCCGCGCGCAAGTGACCAAACGCGGGCTGTTTATTTTTACAAAGCACTTGCTTGCTAAAAATACAGGGTTTTGCTAAGGTCCGTCCTTATGGACAAACCTGCCGCGCGTTCGCGACCTGCCGCACGCGCTCATACCCCTTCGAAAACCGCAACCGACATTGCGGAAAAGCGTCCGCGCGGCCGGCCGCGCAAAACCCWGGACGAGCGCGACGACGGCAATCGCCGCGTCGAGCTCGTCAATGCCGCCGCCCGGCTGTTTCGCCAAAAAGGTTTTGACGCCACCAGCACGCGCGACATCGCAGCGGCCGTCGGCATGCACAGCGGTTCGCCCTTCTACCACTTCAAAAGCAAGGCGGCACTCCTCAATGCCGTGATTGAAGAGGGCATGCGTTCCGCCTTGCAGCGTCAGGCCGCGGCTTTGAAGGCGGCAGGGCTTTCCACCGCTGAGGCGCCAGCGCTGCTGCGTGTACTGATCCGCAACCACTTTGACGTGCTGCTGGGCCCCGGCAGCGACTTCATCCCTGTGATGCTTTACGAGTCGCGTTCCATCACAGCCCGGCAGCGCAACCTGCTGGCCAGACTGCAAAGCGACTACGAAGCTGTCTGGGAGCCTGTGCTGAAGGCGCTGGCCGCGGCAGGGCAACTCAAGGGACCGGTGAAGCTTTCGCGCCTTTTGATCTTTGGGGCACTCAACTGGTCGGTGCAGTGGTTTGACGCCAAGAAAGATGCGTCACTGGACGATCTGGCGGATGCGGCCATGGCGCTGTTCATTGGAGAAAAGACTCCGAAATCCCCGGCAAGAAAGGTCCGCGCATGAGTTACCAATCCGTCTTTCAGCCCGGCCTCTTTGCCGGTCAGGTCATCGTTGTCACAGGCGGTGGCTCCGGCATTGGCCGCTGCATCGCGCATGAACTCGCCGCGCTGGGCGCGCACGTGGTGCTGATAGGCAGGAATATCGAGAAACTGCACAGCGTGGCCGGCGAAATCGTGGCGCAAGGCGGGCGCGTGAGTTTCCACCCCTGCGACATCCGCCAGGAAGAGGCTGTCAAGACCACCATCACCGCCATCGTGGTGGCACAGGGCCGTATCGATGGCCTCGTCAACAACGCGGGCGGCCAGTACATCACGCCGCTGGAGTCCATCAGCGCCAAAGGCTGGGAGGCCGTCATCAACACCAACCTGACGGGCGGATTTTTGATGGCGCGCGAATGCTACCAGCAGGCCATGCAGGAAAAAGGCGGCAGCATTGTCAACATCGTGGCCGACATGTGGGGTTCCATGCCCAGCATGGGCCACAGCGGCGCGGCGCGCGCCGGCATGGTCAGCTTCACCGAAACTGCGGCGGCCGAATGGGCCCATAGCGGCGTGCGGGTGAACGCGGTGGCACCCGGGTACATCGCCTCCAGCGGCATGGACCACTACCCGCCGGAGGCCGGCCCCATGCTGCGCGAGATGCGCCACACCGTGCCACTGGGCCGCTTCGGCACCGAAAGCGAAACCTCGGCGGCCGTCGTCTTCCTGCTCAGCAAGGCCGCCAGCTTCATCAGCGGCAGCACCTTGCGCGTCGACGGCGCCAGGCCCCAGATGCGCATGGGCTGGCCCATGCAGCGGCCCGATGCCGAAGCGCTGCAGCGTGAGGCGACCAAGCCGTTCGACGGCTTTCACCTGGCAGAAACCCCCAAGGTCTTCCAGTCATGACGCTGTTCCATTCCGCGTGGAATGCGCAATCGCCCCAAGCCATGCAGCGGCGTGAGGCGATGCTGTCACGCATCGCCGCATTGCGCGCGCTGGAAGAGCGCAGCGCCGCCGCCTCCGCCAAATCACGGCCCGCCTTTGAAAAGCGCGGCCAGTTGCTGCCGCGTGAGCGTGTGGCTTTGCTGCTGGATGCGGGGGCGCCCTGGGTGGGCCTGTGTTCCCTCGCGGGTTACCTGCAGGACAACAAGGACGCGGCCCAGTCGGTGCCGGGCGGCGGCGTGGTGGCCGGCATCGGCTTTGTGAGCGGTGTGCGCTGCATGGTGGTCGCCAGTGACTCGGGTATAGAAGCCGGCGCCGTCCAGGCCATGGGGCTGGAAAAGATCCTGCGCGTGCAGGAGATCGCGCTGCAAAACAAGCTGCCCTTTATCCACCTGGTGGAAAGCGCGGGCGCCAACCTCATGCGCTACCGGGTCGAAGGCTTTGTGTACGGCGGCAGCCTCTTTCGCAACCTGGCGCGGCTGTCGGCGGCGGGCATCCCCGTCATCACCGTGCAGCACGGCTCAGGCACGGCGGGCGGTGCTTATATGCCGGGCCTGAGCGATGTGGTCATCATGGTGCGCAAGCGCTCCCGCGCTTTCCTTGCCGGCCCGCCACTGTTGGTGGCCGCTACCGGCGAAGTCGCCACCGAGGAGGAACTGGGCGGCGCCGAAATGCATACCGGCGTGTCGGGCCTGGGTGAGCATCTGGCCGATGACGATCGCCATGCGCTGGGGCTGGCGCGCCAGGTAGTGGCCCGTACTTCATGGTCAAATCGGGCAGCAGGCAAAGCAGGACGGGCGCAAGCAGCTACTAATTCAATAGCAAGTATGGATCTCCCCTGTGAGCCGATTTACCCGCCTGACGAGCTGTTGGGCCTGGTTCCTGGTGACCTGCGCCAGCCCCTGGACATGCACGAGGTCATCGCACGCCTGGTGGACGGCTCAGACTTTCTGCCCTTCAAGGCGCTTTATGGCGCGGCCACGGTGTGCGTGCAGGCATCGATTGACGGCCGTGCCGTCGGCATCATCAGCAACAACGGCCCGATTGACGTGGCCGGCGCCAACAAGGCCACGCACTTCATCCAGCTGATGTGCCAGCTGGGCCACCCTATCGTCTATTTGCAAAACACCACCGGCTATATGGTGGGCAAGGAGAGCGAGCAGGCAGGCATGATCAAGCACGGCTCCAAGATGATCCAGGCCGTCACCAACGCCTCCGTCCCGCAAATCACCATCCAGTGCGGCGCTTCATTTGGCGCGGGCAACTACGGCATGTGCGGCCGCGGCTACGCGCCGCGCTTTCTTTTCACCTGGCCCAGCGCCAAAACGGCGGTGATGGGCGGCGAACAGGCCGCGCGCACCATGCAGATCGTGGGCGAGGCGGCCCTGGCGCGCAAAGGCATCACGCCGGACCCGGCTCAGTCGCAAGCCCAGTACGACAAGATCGTCGCCATGTTTGAGGCGCAGGCCGATGTGTTCTACACCTCGGGCCTGATGCTGGACGACGGTGTCATCGACCCGCGCGACACGCGCGCGGTGCTGGCGCAGTGCCTGGCAATGTGCGCCGAGGCCGATGCGCGGCAGCTCAGGCCCATGCAGTTTGGCGTGGCGCGCATGTAGACCGCCCGCAAAAAAGGAACCGGAGACAACGAAATGCAATACACACACGAACACCTTGAAATCCAGAAAACCCTGAAGCGGTTCATTGACGCCGAGATCAACCCGCACGTCGATGAATGGGAAGCCGCTGAAATCTTTCCCGCGCATGAAGTGTTCAAGAAGCTCGGCAACCTGGGTATGCTGGGCCTGACCAAATCTGAGGAATACGGCGGCGCGGGCCTGGACTACTCCTTCGCCATGGCCATGGCCGAAGCGCTGGGCTACATTGATTGCGGCGGCGTGCCCATGGCCATTGGCGTGCAGACCGACATGTGCACGCCGGCACTGGCGCGCTTCGGCAGCGACGAGCTCAAGCGCGAATTCCTCGCTCCAGCGATTGCCGGCGATGCCGTGGGCTGCGTCGGTGTGAGCGAGCCAGGTGCCGGCAGCGACGTCGCCTCCATCAAAAGCCACGCCCGCAAGGACGGCGGCGACTACATCATCAGCGGCCAGAAGATGTGGATCACCAACAGCCTGCAGGCCGACTGGATGTGCATGCTGGTCAACACCGGCGAGGGCCCTGTGCACAAAAACAAGAGCCTGGTCATGGTGCCCATGCGCGACAAGGGCAAGCTGCGTAAAGGCATTGAAGCGGCCAGGAAGATCAAAAAGATCGGCATGAACTCATCCGACACCGGCCTGATCTACTTTGACGAAGTGCGTGTGCCGCAGCGCTACCTGATCGGCAGCGAAGGCTCGGGCTTTGTGTACCAGATGATGCAGTTCCAGGAAGAGCGCCTGTGGTGTGCGGCCAGTTGCATCCAGTCGCTGTCCAACTGCATTGAATGGACGGTCGAGTGGGCGCACGAGCGCAAGCTTTTCGGCGCCACGCTGGCTGACCAGCAATGGGTGCAGTTCAAGCTCGCCGAGATGAAGACCGAAGTCGAGAGCCTGCGCGCCATGACGTACCGCGCCTGCGAGCTCTATGTGCAGGGCCAGGATGTGACCGAGCTCGCCTCCATGGCCAAGCTCAAGGCCGGGCGGCTCAACCGCCTCGTGCCCGACACCTGCCTGCAGTTCTGGGGCGGCATGGGCTACACCTGGGAGAACAAGGTGGCGCGCATGTTCCGCGACGGCCGGCTCGGCTCCATAGGCGGCGGGGCCGACGAAGTCATGATGGGGATCATCGCCAAGATGATGGGCGTGGCCAAGTCCGGCAAAAAGGGTGGCTGAGTTCATGGCCATGCCTGGCGCACGGGGCGGGACATCCGCATGAAAAAAATCCACTGCCTGCTGGTGGCCAACCGCGGGGAGATTGCCCGCCGCATCATGCGCACCGCGCGAACCATGGGCATGCAGACGGTGGCGGTGTATTCAGACGCCGATGCCGGTGCGCTGCATGTGCAGGAGGCGGACATCGCCTGTGCGCTGGGAGGTGTCAGTTCGGCCGATTCCTATCTGCGCATCGACAAACTGGTTGCTGCGGCCCAGGCCAGCGGCGCCGATGCGGTGCATCCGGGCTACGGCTTCCTCAGCGAGAACGCCGCCTTTGCCGACGCGGTGATTGCCGCGGGGCTGACCTGGGTGGGGCCGCCGCCGGCCGCGATCCGGCAGCTTGGCAGCAAGTCGGCTGCCAAGCTGCTCGCCGCGGCGCAAGGCGTACCCTGCCTGCCGGGCTATCAGGGGCATGACCAGTCCGACGCGTGCTTTGAAGCCGAAGCCGCGCGCATCGGTTTCCCGCTGATGGTCAAAGCCGTGGCGGGCGGCGGCGGGCGCGGCATGCGGCTGGTGCGGGATGCCGCGCAACTGTCGGCCGCGCTGCAAAGTGCCCGCTCTGAAGCGCACTCGACCTTTGGCAGCGGGGAGCTGCTGATGGAACGGGCTTTGTTGAATCCACGCCATGTCGAGGTGCAGGTGTTTGCCGACGCCCACGGCCATTGCATTCACCTGGGCGAACGCGACTGCTCGGTACAGCGCCGCCACCAGAAGATCATTGAAGAAACGCCCAGCCCCGCGGTGGATGCGGCGCTGCGTGCGCGCATGTGTGGGGCGGCAGTCGCGCTGGCGCAAGCGGCGGGTTATGTAGGGGCCGGGACGGTGGAATTTCTGGTTGATGGCGGCAACGTGAGCGCCGCCGGGCCGCCCCAAGGCGCGAAGGCCCCCTTGGGGGGCAGCGCAGCACACGAAGTGGCAAGCGTGGGGGCTAGTTTCTTCCTCATGGAGATGAACACGCGCCTGCAGGTTGAGCATCCCGTCACTGAAGCAGTCACGGGCCTTGATCTCGTCGAATGGCAGCTGCGTGTAGCGCAAGGTGAGCCGCTGTCTCTTGCGCAGGCGCAGGTGGTGTTCAGCGGTCATGCGATGGAGGTGCGCCTGTGTGCCGAAGACGAGAATTTCACGCCGCACACGGGCATCGTTCAGCGGTTCCGCGAACCCGACGATGTGCGCTTTGACCACGCGTTGTCTGAAGGCCAGGTCGTGTCGCCGCACTACGACTCCATGCTGGGCAAGCTGGTGGTGCATGCCGCGACACGTGAGCAGGCCATAGGCCGGCTGGTGGCGGCGCTGGGCCGCACTGAAGTGCTGGGCCTGCCCACCAACCGGCAGTTTTTGTCGGCTTGCCTGGCCCACCCGGTGTTCCGCGCCGGGCATGCACTGATCCCTTTTCTGGCGGAGCAGGGCGATGCGATACGCGGGGTGCTACAAAAAGAGGAGCAGCTTGCGATCGTCCCGTATGGCTTGGCGGCCATTTTCTTTCAAGGTATCGACTCAAAAAGGGCCGCAAACAGCCTGCCGTGCCCGTTTCCCAGGCCGATGCGGCTGCGCCACCGTGCGCAGCTGCTGGATCTGCGCGTACGTGAGTTGGGCGGGGGCGCGCTGGAAATCGAAACGGGCGACGAGGTGTTGCGGGCGGTGATCACGCAGGGACCCGATGGTGCCCTGACGGTACGCACAGGCCAGACCGGGCAACGCATATCGGCGGTTCGCCTGAAGGAATCTGCCGGGCAACCCGGCGCACGCTGGCATGTGCAGACGGGCTCTGTGGACCTGTTTCTGGAAGATGCCACGTTGGAGCCGGCAGCATCCGGCGGTGTTGCAACCGCGCGGGAATTGCGGGCGCCCTTCAACGGCAAGGTGATTGCGGTCCATGCGGCGCCCGGCCAGGCCGTGAAGTGCGGCGACACGCTGCTGGTGATTGAGTCCATGAAGCTGGAGCACGCGGTCAATGCCCCGCACGATGCCGTGCTGGCGGCCGTGATGGCAGAGGTGGGTCAGCAGACCAGTCCCGGGCAGGTGTTGCTGAGGTTCGATCAGGCCAAGGCATGAGAACCCGGAAAATCAGGAAAGATTTCGCTGCACGACAATTGATGCCATGACCAAAGCACAGCCCACCCCCACCGGCGCGATTGAGTTCGAACCGGAATTTGTCGCCAGCCTCAAAGAGCTGTTCGAGGAAAAAATCGTTTTCAACAAACTGCTGGGGCTCAAGATCACCTCGGTGACGGCGGAACGGGTGACCGCCCGCATTGACATGCGCAACGAGCTGATAGGCCACTATGCGCACAACCGAATTCACGGCGGTGTGATCAGCGCCGGTCTGGACGCCATGGGCGGACTCGCCGTGATGGCGGCCATAGGCGCCCGCCACATGGACGAATCGCCGATGCAGCGGCTGCACCGCTTTGCCAAGCTGGGGACCATCGATCTGCGGGTGGATTATTTGCGGCCCGGCATCAGTGAGTTTTTTGAGTTGCGGGCTGAGGTGATGCGGCTGGGGTCTCGGGTGGCGAGTACGAGGATGGAGTTTCTGGGGGCTGACGGGAAGTTGTTTTCTACTGGGGCTGGGGCTTATATCGTTTCTTAGGGATTTGCTTTTTGCTGAGGGTGCTGGCCGGGGGTAGCCCGGCAGCTACTCACTTTTCTTTTGCTTCGCCAAAAGAAAAGTAAGCAAAAGAAAAGGCGACCCTGCTGTCTGCGACCCTCCGCTTCGCTTCGGGCAACCTGCGGTGCTCGATCCAGGCGGGGTCTCGCTCGAACTCGCTTCGCTCAGACAATCGCGATCCCTGATCCGCCTGGCCCTGCGCTCCTCGGCGCAGACAGAAGGGGGTGGAGACAGGAATACCAAACAGCCGAACTCCCAATAGCCGAAGACAAGACCCCGAATACCTGAAGAAACAAGGACTCGCCATGGCGAGTCCTTGTTGGTATTTGTCCCCGTTCCCGATTGGCCCTTGTGGATGCGCCGAGGAGCGGAGGTTCAGACGGATCAGGGCAAAAACTTGTTTGAGCGAAGCGAGTTGTTTTTGACCCCGGCTGGACCGAGCACCGCAGGTTGCCCGTAGCGCAGCGAAGGGACGCAGGAACCAGGGTCGCCTTTCTTTTGCTTACTTTTCTTTGGCGAAGCAAAGAAAAGTGAGTTGCATGCCGGGCAACCCCCGGCCAGCAACCCTCAGCAGAGAGCGCTAAAGCCGGAGCAAGAACCGGCAACTAAGCCGGTCCCTCGTAGCCGAGGGCGTTAAGAAACTCCCTGCGCCACCAATGCACATCGCGTTCCCGGATGGTCTTGAGCAGCTTCTGATGCCGCGCCTGCCGCTCCTCTAGCGGCATTTGAAGCGCACGCTGTACGGTGTCAGCGGTACCGTCGATGTCGTAGGGATTGACCAGCAGCGCGTCTTCCAGTTGCTCCGCAGCCCCCGCAAAGCGGGACAGCACCAGCACCCCGGGGTCGGCCGGGTCCTGCGCGGCGATGAATTCCTTGGCCACCAGGTTCATGCCGTCGCGCAGCGGTGTGACCAGCGCCACCCGCGCCACGCGGTACAAGCCCGGCAGGCGCTTGCGCGCCACGTTGCGGTGGATGTAGCGAACGGGCATCCAGTCGAGCTCGCCGAAATTGCCGTTGATGGCGCCGCACAGGCTTTCCAGTTCCTGCAGCAGATCGGTGTAGGTGCCCATGTCTTCACGGCTGGGCGAGGCGATCTGGATCAGCGTGGCGCTGCGGAGATTTTCCGGGTACTTTTTCAGCAAGGTTTCAAATGTCCGCAGCCGCTGCGGCAAGCCTTTTGAATAGTCGAGCCGCTCCACACCCAGCAGCAGCTTGCGGCGCGAATATTCTTCCTTCATGCGCTCGTACATGTCGCGCGCATCCTGCGCGTGCGTGAGCGCCGCGAACTCGTCCACGTCTATGCCGATGGGAAAAGCGCCGGCGCGCACAGTGCGATGAAAGGCCCTGAAGCGGTTGTCGCCCAGCGCCACCGCGCCGGCTTCGGCCTGCACATAGCGCGAGAAGTGCAGCAGGTCGTTTTCACTCTGGAAACCGACCAGGTCGTAGGCGAACAGCGCACGCATCAGCCATTCGTGCTGGGGAATGGCCGCCAGTACCTGCTGCGGTGGCAACGGAATGTGCAGGAAAAATCCGATGCGGTTGTTGCAGCCCATGGCGCGCAATTCGGCCGCCATGGGAATCAGGTGGTAGTCGTGGATCCAGATGATGTCGTCGGGCTGCAGCAGGCTCATGAGCTTGTGCGCAAACAGCCGGTTCACGCGGCGGTAGGCCTCGATAAAGCCTGAGTCAAAACGGGCCAGGTCCAGCCGGTAATGAAATACCGGCCAGAGCACGCCGTTGCTGTAGCCCAGGTAGTAGCCTGCATGGTCTTCGGCCGACAGGTCCACCGTGGCCAGCTTGACGTTGCCTGCTTGCTGCACATGCAACTCGCCTTCACCGGCGGCACCGCCCTCAACGACCGTGCCGCTCCAGCCGAACCACAGACCACCCGTGGCATTGAGTGCATCGCCCAGCGCTACTGCCAGGCCACCGGCCGCCGCCTTGCGCGGATCGGCGACGCGATTTGAAACGACTACAAGTCGGCTCATACCTGGCTTTCCCAAGGAGTCGACAAACGGACGGCCGCATTGATGATGCCCACCATCGAATACGTCTGCGGAAAATTCCCCCACATCTCGCCGGTCACGGGATGTGTGTCCTCCGAGAGCAGGCCCACATGGTTGCGGGCGGCCAGCATGGTGTTGAAAATCTCGCGGGCCTGTTCCTTGCGGCCTATGCGTGCCAGCGCGTCGATGCGCCAGAAAGTGCAGATGTTGAAGGCGGTTTCGGGTTTGCCGAAATCGTCCGGCGCCTCATAGCGGCGCATATAGGGGCCGTCGCACAAATGGGTTTCCAGTGCGTCCACCGTGGCGACAAAGCGCGGGTCTTTGGGGTCGATAAAACCCACTTCAATCATCAGCAGCACGCTGGCATCAAGGTCGCGGCCGCCAAAGCTTTCAGCAAAGGCCTGGCGTTCTTCGCTCCAGGACTCGCGCAGGATGCGTTCCTGCATCACTGCAGCATGGCGGCGCCAGTAGTCGGCCCGATCCTGCAGCTTGAGCACCAGCGCAATCTTGGCCAGCCTGTCGCAGGCGGCCCAGCACATCAGAGCCGACGACGTGTGGATGCGTGCACGCGTGCGCAGCTCCCACATGCCGGCATCTGGCTTGTCATAGCTGTGCACGGCCTGCTCACCGACTTCTTCGAGCCGCTTGAACTCGGCAATGCCGGCGCGGTGCAGCAGGCGATGGTCGTGAAAGGCCTGGGCCGCGCCCAGCACCACATTGCCGTAGACGTCGTGCTGGAAATGCTCCTGCGCCTGGTTGCCCACGCGCACCGGTCCCATGCCGCGGTAGCCGCCCAGGTGCAACATGGTGGATTCGGGCAGCTCGCGCTCCAGGCCTATGCCGTAGAGCGGCTGGATGTGACCGCCCTTGGACTGCACCACCACGTTGGCGAGCCAGCGCAGGTAGTCTTCCATGGTGCCGACTTCCGAGAGGCTGTTGAGTGCGCGCACCACAAAAAAGGCGTCGCGCAGCCAGCAATAACGGTAGTCCCAGTTGCGCTGGCTGCCGGGTGCCTCGGGAATGCTGGTAGTCATGGCGGCGACGATGGCGCCGGTGTCTTCAAAGAGCGAAAGCTTGAGCGTGATGGCTGCGCGTATCACGGCCTCCTGCCATTCCAGCGGAATGTGCAGGCGCTGGCTCCATTTTTTCCAGTAGGAAATGGTTTCCTGCTCAAACAGGCGCGCCGTGTCGGCAATGCCGTCGGGCAGCGACTCGTCGGCGCCGAGCAGAAAATTGTGCTCGCGTGTCAGCACAAACGGCTGCTTTGACAGCAGGTGTGAAATCGACACGTCGGTGTTCAGGCGCAGCGTCAGCTCATCGCCCACATAGCGCAGGTGGTTGCTGCCCTGGGTGATCAGCGGCTTGCGCCGGCCCCAGTCAAAACGAATGTCCAGCGATACGCGGATGCGCGGCGCGCCGTGGATGGGTTTGATGCGGCGCACCAGCGTCATGGGCCTGAAAAAGCGCGAGCGGCTGAAAAAACGCGGCGCGAAATCGGTGATCTCGATGCCCTGGCCGCGTGTGTCAAACAACTGGGTGCGCAGCACCGCCGTATTGGGCTCATACCACTGCTTGGCTTCGGCGAAATCCTCGATCTCGATGGCGAAGGCGCTGGACTGCGAGTCCTGGATGCCCGGGGCGGTCGCGTCGTCCTGCGCGGATTGCGCAGGTTGGGGCTCCAGCAAGGCATTGAACACCGGGTCGCCGTCAAACCGCGGCAGGCAGCACCAGACGATGCGGCCACGCACATCAATCAGCGCACTGAAGGCGCAGTTGCCGATGACGCCCATGGCCAGCGAAGGTTGGGCGGGCGGCGCGAAGTGAAGCGAGTCGGCGGCGACGCTCATGATCGGCTTTCTGGCGCGGCGGCCGGTGTTTCGTCGGTCTCCCGCGCCATGCCGCCGAACGCCGCATGCAGCCATTGGTGCAGCGCCTCGGGCGATGCGCAGCGATGGCGCGCCTGGGTGGCGCCTTCGCCGACCTTGATGCCTTCACCGCCCAGCAACTGCACGGCCGCGAAGCCGGCTTCGTCGGTGGTGTCGTCGCCGGCGAACAGGGGCAGGCGGCCGGCAAATGGCGGTTCGGCCATAAAAGCCCTGATGGCCGAACCCTTGCTGACGTTGGACGGCTTGACTTCAAAAACATACTTCCCGTGCAACAGCTCGACACCGGGTGTGCGGTCGGCTGCCTCCTGCATGACCTGCAGGCACAGAGACTCCAGTTCGGGTGCGTGGCGATAGTGCAGGGCAACGGCCGCCAGTTTGATTTCCACGCGCAGCCCGTCATGGTGCGCAGCCAGGTCGGTAACGCGGCGCGTGAGCTCCTGCAGGTCCGGTTCTGCCAGGCAGACGACGCGGCCTTGGGTATCCCGGCGCTGCGCGCCATGCTCGGTGGCCAGCGGTAGCCGCAAAGGCGCGAGAAAACCGTCGAGGTCGGCCAGTCTGCGGCCCGACACAATTGCCAGCGCGCCGCCCAGCTGCGCTGAAAGCCTCGCCAAGGCTGGAATCACGCCCGAAACCAGCTGGACTGCGTCGGGTTCAGGTGCCAGGTCGGCCAAGGTTCCGTCAAAGTCCAGAAAGAGGGCAGTCTGCGCGTTGATGGCCGGCAATGACCCGAAAGGCCCGGGAGGAAGTGCGTGAGAAGAGGGCCGGGGCAGCGATGAAGAAGGTGATAAATGCATCGCCATTCACCTTAGCAGAGCCCCTGTTGAATCAATGTAGGCCGGTTTCGCCTTTTTTCACATTTCTGCCAATGGCGGCTGCCCTGTAGCGGTGCCGGGGAGGCTGTCCTGCACCGCTTTGACGCGTGCCCTATGGATGGCCTCACCAATCTGTTTGCCGCCGCGTCCCGCCGCCTGGGCCTCCAGCGCCAGCGGCTGCGTCTGTACCGCCTGGGCTGCTGCCAGGGCATCCAGCAGGCGCGGGCGTTGCGGGTAGGGCGAATCCTGCAGGCCCAGGCGCCCGCGGGCGTCGCATTCGCAGGCCAGCAAAATATCGGCAAAACGCTGGGGCTTGCGAAACGCATCGCAGCGCTCCAGCAGCCGCACCAGGGCCGCGGCGCCCAGGCTTTCGCTGCGGTGCACGTTGCCGTGCTCGCGTGCCACCACGTCGGCAATCTCGCGGCAGTCAACCGGCACACGCAGGCGCTCGCAGACGTCTTTCAGCAGTTGGGCGCTGCGTTCTTCGTGACCGATGTGCCGCGGCAAAACATCGGCCGGTGTCGTGCCTTTGCCGAGGTCGTGGCACAGGCACGCAAAGCGCACAGCCAGGGAGCCCTCAAGCTGCGCCGACATGTTCAGCACCATCATCAGGTGAACGCCGGTGTCGACCTCGGGGTGGTGGGCGGCGGGCTGCGGTACGCCCCAGAGGCGTGCCACCTCGGGCAGCAGCTTTTGCAGCGCGCCGCTTTCGCGCAGCACCTCGAACATGCGTGACGGCTTGTTTTCCATCAGCCCGCGTGCGAACTCCTGCCACACGCGTTCGGGTACCAGCGCATCGGCTTCGCCTTCGGCCACCATGTCCCGCATCAGCGCCATGGTTTCTGGCGCGACGGAAAAATCCGGAAAGCGCGCGGCAAAACGTGCCAGGCGAAGGATGCGGACGGGGTCCTCGCGGAAGGCCTCCGTCACGTGGCGCAATACCTTGTCCCGGATGTCCTGCTGCCCGCCGAACGGATCGATCAACGCCGACAAATCAGGTTCAAACTTCGCGGAAACCGTTTCAGGGAGGGCGGGAGCAGCTATCGAATTGATAGTGAGGTCGCGCCGCGCAAGGTCCTGCTCCAGCGTGACGTCGGGCTCGGCGTGCACCACAAACCCGCGGTAGCCCGGCGCGGTTTTTCGTTCGGTGCGGGCCAGGGCGTATTCCTCACGGGTATCCGGGTGCAGGAACACCGGAAAATCCTTGCCGACCGGCAGGTAGCCTTGTGCCACCAGCGCTTCAGGGGTGGCGCCCACGACGACCCAGTCGTGGTCCTGCACAGGCAGGCCC
This sequence comes from Polaromonas sp. P1_F9, assembly GCF_056405615.1. Lineage (NCBI taxonomy): Bacteria > Pseudomonadati > Pseudomonadota > Betaproteobacteria > Burkholderiales > Comamonadaceae > Polaromonas > Polaromonas sp. P1_F9. The sequence goes on from NZ_JBFUBT010000006.1 coordinate 70,191, forward strand.
AGCAAGGCATCGCGCACCGCGCCACCAACCATGAATATTTCCATCAGGTCAGTTTAGCGGTTCGCGCCAGCCCCAAAAGCCTGGTCGGCGCCGGATTGTCAGTTCAGGAAAAAACAGGCCGGAAGAAACTGCGCTCGTAGCTGATGATGCAGCCGGTCGTTTCGGCGTATTTGAAGGCCGCCAGGCATTCCTGGTCGGAAAAGGAGTTCTGGCGGTAAATCTCGTAGGCCGCCAGGCTCTCAAAGGTGAACAAGGCCAATGCAATGTTGTTGGCGCCTTCGCTGGGCATGAAGTAGCCGTGGTGCGTGCCGCCGAATTTCTCGACCAGCGGAATCCACAGCTTGCCGTAGTGCTCGAACTCCTTGAGTTTGGCGGTGTTCAGCACGTAACGCAGATAGATCGTGACCATGATGTTTCCCGTTCAGCGCTTGACGCGGTAGGGCTCTTCGAATTCGCGGAAATCGTCTTCGGCCAGCGCGTCGTCGATCCAGGCTTTCACGCCCGGCAAGGTGCTCACGCGCTGGATGTAAGCGCCGATCCCGGCAGGCACCGGCAAGCCGTAGCGGCTCAGCCGCATGCAGACAGGCGCGAAGAAGGCATCAGCGATAGTGAACTCTCCGAACAGCATGGGACCTTTGTGCTGCTCCAGCAGCTCGGCCCACATCTCGACGATGCGCTGCACATCGTCGCGTACGGCCGATTTGTCGCGCCAGATCAGCTGGCCCATGTCCGACAGGTCGGCTTCGATGTTCATGGGGCAGGCCGAACGCAGCGCGCCAAAGCCGCTGTGCATTTCAGCGCATACGCTGCGCGCCCGGGCGCGCGCCTTCACGTCCTGCGGCCAGAGTTTCTTCTCGGGAAAGCGTTCCGCGAGGTATTCGGCAATCGCCAGCGTGTCCCACACGACAAAACCGCCGTCGTCCAGCGCCGGCACCCGGCCAGTCGGGTTTACGCCGCCGATTTTTTCCTTGAAACTCGAGTTGGCATCGAACGAGTCAAAGCGCAGCTTGATTTCTTCAAAGGGAATGCCGGCCTGCTTGAGCAGCACCCAGGGGCGCATGGACCAGGAGGAGTAGTTTTTATTGCCGATGTAGAGCTTGAGCATGGGTGTCCCTGTTCTGCTGACGATGAAGGAAAGAAGTCAAAGTGAAACGACTTGCGATGCTACCGCCGCACCAACACGCCATTGATGCAAAAAATCCCCTGAATTAATGCCCACCCCCGTCCAGGCTCACTGCGTGTAGCCCGTTCCCCCCTCAAGGGGGCGGCGCCTGCGGTCTGGCGAAGCCAGTCCCGCGGAACCCGCTGGCGAAATAGCCTAGCACTCATCACGCCCATTGAACTCTTCAAGCCAGCGTGAGCCGTGGAACCGGCTTTGCCGGGCCACAGGCACAGTCCCCTGCAAGGGGAAAAGGGCTACACGCAGTGAGCCCGATAGGGGTGTGCCCATTGTTCGGCTTTGCCAGGCCGCAGGCGGGCGGCCCCCTCGGGGGGCAGCGACCCACACGAAGTGGGGGAGCGTGGGGGCTCAGAACCTTCCGGCAGTTTTACGCTTGGCCGTCAGCCCGCTGCGCAAGCCTTGCGCTCCCAGATAAGTAGGCCCCACTGCATCCAGCGCGGCAGGGTGAACGCCCAGTGCCTGCAGGCCGGGCAGCTTGCCGGTGGCCACGTTGTCGGTGGCCATGGCGTCGAGGTTGTCGCGGCTCAGCAGCGGCTCTCCGGGCGCGAGCTCCATGAGGCGCGCCTGCAGGCGCCCCAGGGAATCCGGCAGGCTGATCACCGGGCGGCCTTTGCCACCGTTGATACCGGCGTAGCGGCCGGCCAGCCCGACCAGCTGGCGCAGCGTGAACACGTCGGGCCCGCAAACTTCATAGATCTGGCCGGCGGTGTCGGGGTCTTGCAGGCAGTGCACGATGGCGTCGGCGACATCTTCCACCCAGACGGGCTGAAAGCGCGCATCGGCGGCTGCGAGCGGAACCACCGGAAAGACATGCTGGAGTCGGGCAAAGGTGTTGAGGAATTTGTCTTCAGCGCCAAAGATCACGCTGGGCCGCAGCACCGTCACATCCAGCCCGGTGCTGAGCAGCACGGCTTCACCGCGCGCCTTGCTGCGCTGGTACATCGACGCCGAACCGGGCGAAGCACCCAGGGCGCTGACGTGAATGATGCGCCTGAGGCCGCTGGCTTCACAGGCCCGGGCCAGTTCCAGCGGAAGTTGCACATGCGCCTTGTCGAACGCGGCCTCTGTGCCGTGAAGGATGGCAATCAGGTTGACCACGGCGTCGTGGCCGGCCAGCAGCGGTGCCAGCGAGGAAGCATCGTGGGCGTCGGCCTCAATCACGTCGACCAGCGGCAGCATTTGCAGGTGGCGGGCGTTGGCCTGCCGGCGTGTGACCACGGTTACGCGGCATTGCAGCCGCGCCAGCTTTTCGCAGATGTGCGCGCCGACAAAGCCGGTTCCGCCAAGAAGAAGGATTTTTTTCATAACCCCTAATTTAGCGCTTTTACCGTGCCTTGCGCCCTGTTGGCCCATTCTTTGACAATTCAGGCCTCCAGGTCAGGCCGGATAATCGCAAGAAGCTATCAAATTAATAGCGATTTTGGCTCTGCAGGATCCGCTCTTGACCTACACGCCAGGGTCTGCGCCGTCCCCATAATGGCTGAATGAATATTTTTGAAGCACTGCGAACAAGCCATGTCACCCAGCGCGCCCTGGCGGACAACCTCATCAAAACGCAGGGCGACAGCAAGGAAAGGGCCACGCTGTTCAAGGAACTCAAGCTTGAACTCGCGGCGCATGCCGCGGCGGAAGAGCGCTTTTTTTATGTGCCGCTGATCGCGCACGACATGACGCAGGAACCCTCGCGCCACGGCATTGCCGAGCACCACCAGATGGACAAGCTGGTGGAAACGCTGGAAGAAACCGATTTCAGCTCGCCCGCCTGGCTGGCCACGGCCAAAGAGCTGCACCACAAGATTTATCACCACCTTGAAGACGAAGAGCAGGGTGTGTTCCAGCTGGCAGGAAAGGTGCTGACCGAAGCCGAAAAGCTGTCGCTGGCCAAGGGCTATGAAGGCGAGTTCGTCTCGCAGCGCACGAAAAATTAAACCGTCACGGCGCCCCTGGACGAGCTTATGAACCGTCCCCGCGCTTGTCGCCGTCAGGCTTGAGCAGCGGTTCGGGTTTTTCCAGAAAACGCACCAGGCGCGGCACCAGCGCCAGGATGCCGAGCGCCAGCAGGGTGCTGAGGACCGCAGTGCTTTCACGTCCCATGCCGGCCGCCACGCCAATGGCCGCCGTCAGCCAGATTCCGGCGGCGGTGGTCAGGCCCTTGACCTGCTCTTCGTCGGGGTTGCCCTTGATGTGGCCCTTGAGTATGGTGCCCGCGCCCAGAAAGCCGATGCCGGCAATCACGCCCTGAATCACCCGGCTCAAGTCGGCGGTGATCATGCCGGACTGCTGCGACACCAGCACGAACATCGCGGAACCCATGGCCACCAGCATGTGCGTGCGCACGCCGGCGGCCTTGCCTTTTTGCTCGCGCTCTATGCCCAGCAGGCCGCCCAGCAACGCCGCCAGCGTGAGGCGAACCATGACGCGCGTGGCCTGCTCGGCATCGGGCAAATCTGAAAACTCCGAGGAGATGGTTTCACCGACTTGCTGCCACCAGGTGGACGCCATGCGGACTCCTTTTTATGGGTTCGGTTGAGGGACGGGCTCGCCCGATTGACTGTAGCGCGTCTGCCGTACGGCGTCATCGAAAAGCCCTGTCCACCGTCAGGGATGGATTTTTTCGCCCCGCTTGAGCATGTCGGCGAACTTCACCAGCCGGCGCTCGCGTGTCTCGGCTTTCTTGGCGGTTTGCAGCCTGAACAAAATCGCGAAGCGATTGCGTGAGTCCAGTGATTCGAAGAAGGCCTTGGCTTTGGCGCTCTTTGCGAGCAACGCCGCCAGGTCGCCAGGAACCGCCATCTTGCTCTGCGCGTCGTAAGCCGCATCCCAGCGGCCGTCGGCTTTGGCGCGTTCAACCTCGGCCAGTCCCGCCGGCTGCATGTCGCCGGATTCAATCAGTGCCAGGGCCTTGGCGCAGTTGACCTTGGACCAGGTGCTGCGTGCGCGGCGCGGGGTGAACTTTTGCAAAAAATATTGCGCGTCCATGGAGTTCCTCTGGCCGTCTATCCAGCCGTGGCAGAGCGCGGCTTCCAGGGCTTGGGCGTGGGTGATGGAGGCTATGCCTGAATCCTTCTTCGCGATCTGCAGCCAGACACCGGCGCTGCTTGCGTGGTGTTTGGCCAACCACTTGGTGAAGGCCTGGGTGTCTTTGCAGCGCACGGTGGCAAGCGGGGCGGCGGGAGTCTTGGCAGGCGTTTTGGAAGCGGGTTTGGCGGAGGTGGGCATGACGCATTTTGCGTGACGCGCGGGGTTCAGGGCAAGCCATAGGGCGATCGGCGGAAGGCGCGTGCTATTAATTCAGGAGCTACTCGGGCAGGTATTTAAAGGGCTGCAGCCACTTTTCGCATTAAAAAACCACCCGAGGGTGGTTTTTCGAGTCGCGGCTGGCAGTCGCGGCAGGATTTACTGCGTGATGTAGTCAGACACCACTTTCCAGCGCGCGTCCTGCAACATCGACAGGCGCGACTGGTTGTTGCCCAGGCGCTTTTGCGGGCCAAACCTGCCTTCGGAGCTGCCGAAGATGTCGGCCGGGATCACCATGGTGTCCATGGCCTTGATGAAACTGTCGGTCATCAGGTTGGCGCCGGCTTTCTGCGATGCACGGATAAAGCCGTCGACCACCGTATAGCCGTAGACCGAGAACACCGTCGGGTCTTCATTGAAGGCGGTCTTGTACTTGTTGGCCCAGAAGCGGATGGGCTGCGAAGCCTCGTCCAGGTAGGGGTTTTGCACCGTCATGGTGGCGTAGAGGCCGTCCATGGCCTTGCCGCCCAGCTTGTGGATCAGGTCGGTGTACGCGGCGCTGGAGCCCAGGAAGACCGGGTTGTAGCCCAGCTTGCGCGCGGTGCCGATGCCGCCAATGGTTTCGCGGATGATGGTGCCCAGCACCACCAGGTCGCATTCAGAAGCCTTGAGCTTGGCGATCTGCGACGAGAAATCGGTGGCGCCGCGCTTGAAGGAAGTTTTCTCCACCATGGTCATGCCGAGGGTCTTGAGGCCGTCGTCGGCGCCGCGCTGCACTTCCAGGCCGAACTCGTCGTCCTGGTACATCGAGCAGACCTTTTTGGCGTTCTTTTCTTTCACCAGCTTGGGCACGGCCGCCTTCATCTGGTCGTAGTAAGTGGCGGCGAAAGAGTACTTGAGCTTGTGGAAAGGCTCATACATTTCGCGCGCCGCCGTCACCGGGAAGAAGTTGATGACATTTTTCTCGAACTGCACCGGCATGGCGGCCAGGTTTTGCGCCGTGCCCAGGTGGCCGACCATGGCGAAGATCTTGTCCTGGTTGACCAGCTTTTGCGCCGCCAGCACCGCCTTCTTCGGGTCGTAGCCCGAGTCCTCGACGATCAGCTTGATCTTGCGGCCGTTGATGCCGCCTTGTTCATTGAGTTCGTTGACGCGCAGCATCATGCCGTTGCGGATCTGCTTGCCGAAACCCGCGAGCGGGCCCGACAAGTCCTGGATGGAGCCCAGCGTGATTTCGGTTTTGCTGACGCCCTGGCTTTGCGCCTGCGCCGGCACGGAGGCCAGTGTGGCTGCACAGGCCAGCGCGGAAAGGACGGCGGTTGACTTCAGTTTCATGGTTTTGTCTCCTGTAAAAATTATGCTTGTACGGTGCGCGAGGCTAGTACATGGCCTCTATTTGCGGGGCGTATTTTTGTTCTACGAGTTTGCGCTTGAGCTTCATGGTCGGCGTGAGCTCTTCGTCTTCCGCCGTGAGCTGCGTGTCGAGCAGGAAGAATTTCTTGATCTGCTCGACCCGCGCAAACTTCTTGTTGACCCGGTCGATCTCCGACTGAATCAATTCTTGCACTTCGGTTGCCCGCGTCAAGCTGGCGTAATTACTGAAGGGTATGTCCGCATCCTGGGCGAATTTTTCGACGTTTTCCTGGTCAATCATGATGATGGCCGTGAGGTAGGCGCGCTTGTCGCCGATAACCACGGCGTCGGTGATGTAGGGCGAGAACTTGAGTTCGTTTTCCAGCTCGCTGGGCGTCACGTTCTTGCCGCCGGCGGTGATGATGATGTCCTTCATCCGGTCGGTGATGCGGAAAAACCCTTGCTCGTCCATCACGCCTACGTCGCCGGTGTGCAGCCAGCCTTCTGCGTCCAGCGTCTCGGCGGTTTTCTCAGGCTGGTTCAGGTAGCCCATGAAGACATTGGTGCCGCGCACCAGGATTTCGCCGGTGGCCGGGTCCAGCCGCATCTCGTTGTAACCGGCAGCCGGGCCGATGGAGCCGGGCTTCATGCAACTGGCCGGCACACCGCTGGCCGCGCCGCAGGTTTCCGTCATGCCCCAGACCTCCAGCATGGGAACCCCCAGCGCCATGTACCACTTCACCAGGTCTGGCGAGATGGGCGCCGCACCCGTGACGCAAAACCGCGCCTTGTGAATGCCGATCAGCTTGCGCGTGTTGTTGAGCGCGAACCAGCGCGCCAGCCTGAAGCGGGCCTTGAGCGATGCGCTGACCGGCTGACCGGCCAGCACGGTGTCGGCGATGCGCATGCCCACGCCAATGCTCCAGGCATAGGCGGCCTGCTGCAGCCAGCTGGCTTCCTTCAGCGCGATCATCACGCCGGAGTAAAACTTTTCCCACACGCGTGGCACGGCGGTGAACACCGTGGGTGCGATTTCGCGCACGTTTTCCGGAATGGTCTCGGGGTTCTCGACAAAGTTGAGTTTGGCGCCCGCATACATCGCAAAGTATTCACCGCCCATGCGTTCGGCGATATGGCAAAGCGGCAAAAAGCACATGCGCTCGTCGTCTTCGTTTTGCGCCACCAGCGTGTTGTAGCCGCGCGCGGTAAACACCAGTCCGCGCTGGCTGTGCATCGCGCCCTTGGGTTTGCCGGTGGTGCCGGAGGTGTAGACCAGGATGGCCAGGTCCTCTGGCTTGCAGGCGGCAGCGCTGTCTTTCACCGAATCGGGGTGGTCGGCCAGGTAGCTACGCCCCAGTGCGCGAAGTTCGGCCAGGCCCATCACGCCGGCGTCATCCAGGTCACGCAGGCCTTCGGTGTCAAACACGATGATCTTGCGCAACAGCGGCAATTGTGGCCGCACTTCCAGCGCCTTGTCGAGCTGCTCGTCGTCCTCGACAAACAACAGGGTGGTGCGGGAGTCTTCACAAAGGTAGTGCACCTGCGAGGCTGCGTCGGTGGGGTAGATGCCGCTGCACACCCCGCCGCAGCTGAGCACGGCCAGGTCGGCCAGCACCCATTCGATGACGGTATTGGAAAGGATGGAAGCGCATTCACCGCGCGCAAAGCCCAGGCTCATGAGGCCGGCGGCGACTTCGCGCACCGCATCGCCGGTTTGCGTCCAGGTCCAGCTGCGCCAGATGCCCAGCTTTTTCTGCCGCATCCAGGTTTTGTTGGCGCGCTGCTCCACTGCATTCCAGAACACGGCGGGAATGGTTTCGCCCGGCATGACGACGGCATGCTCGGGCTGAATGTGAGAGAGATCCCAAAGGTTGCTCATTCAAAACTCCATTGCGCGATTCCACCGAGCCAAGACGAGGATGCCGCGGAGCTGGCTCCGCCAGGCCGCAAGCATCGCCCCCCAGTGGGTGGAGTGGCCGAAGGCCGCACAGGGGGCGTCCAACGATACGGCTTAGCCGGGCCGCCAGCATCGCCCCCAGTGGGGGGGGGGGGAGGCCGAAGGCCGATTCAGGGGGCGTCTTTTTCATCTCCAGGTTTTCTTTTTCTTCCAGCGCCGCTCGCCGCGCACGCCGTCTTCCTTCATGCCGAGGTAGAACTCCTTGATGTCCTCCTTCTCGCGCAGGCGGGCGCAGGTGTCTTCCATCACGATGCGGCCGTTCTCCAGCACATAGCCATAGTCCGAAGCGTTGAGCGCCATGTTGGCGTTCTGCTCGACCAGCAGGATGGTGGTGCCGCGCTCGCGGTTGATGCGCACCACGATCTCGAAAATTTCCTTGGTAAGCTTGGGTGAAAGCCCCAGGCTGGGTTCGTCGAGCAGGATGAGGTCGGGCGAAGCCATGAGTGCGCGCGAGATCGCCAGCATCTGCTGCTGCCCGCCCGACAGCAGCCCGGCGTCTTGCAGGGCCCGCTCTTTCAGGATGGGGAAGTAGCCGTACACCGACTCCATGTCGAGCGCCACGCCGTCACGGTCCTTGCGGGTGTAGGCCCCCATCAATAGGTTGTCGCGCACGCTGAGCAAAGGGAATACCTCGCGCCCCTCTGGCACATGCGACAGGCCTAGCTGCACGATATGGGCCGGGTCCTGCGCCGTGATGTCCTCGCCCTTGAAGTCGATGGAGCCCTTGCGCGGATCGAGAATGCCCGAGATGGTCTTGAGGATGGTGGATTTGCCCGCGCCATTGGAGCCCAGCACCGTGGCAATTTCGCTGCGGCGCACCTGCAGGCTGATGCCGCGTATGGCCTTGATCGGGCCGTAGGAGCTCTCGACGTTGAGGAGCTTCAAGACGGGTTGATCACTCACCGGTGGGGGAACCGCGCTCATGCCGTTCTCCTTAAAGACGTGACCTCATCCACCGAGCCAAGATAAGCCTCAATCACACCCGGGTCGTTCTGCACCTCGCGCGGCGTGCCCATGGCCAGCACCTCGCCCTGGTTCATGGCAAGAACCCGGTCAGACACGCGTGAGACCAGCGACATATCGTGCTCGACCATCAGTACCGTGATGCCCAGCTCATGCTGGATGTCCTGGATCCAGAAGGCCATGTCGCCGGTTTCCTCCACATTGAGGCCGGAAGAGGGTTCGTCAAGCAGCAGCAGCTGGGGCTCGGTGCACAGCGCCCGCGCCAGCTCGACCACCTTGCGCACGCCATAGGGCAGGCCCGCTACCATGGAGTCGCGGTGGTGCTGAAGATCGAGGAAGTCGATGACCTGTTCGGCTTTTTCGCGGGCCAGCAATTCAGCCTCACGCACCTTGGCGGTGAAGAAAAGGTCGTGCAGAAAGCCGGTTTGCCGATGTGTGTGCCGGCCAATCAGCAGGTTGTGCAACACCGTGGCGTGTTCAAACAGCTCGATGTTCTGGAAGGTGCGCGCGATGCCCAGCGAGGCAACCTTGTGCGGCGGCTGATGGGTGAGTTTTTCGCCGCGGTATTCAATCTCGCCGGTGGTAGGTGTGTAGATGCGGCTGATCAGGTTGAACACCGTCGTCTTGCCCGCGCCGTTGGGGCCGATCAGTGTGAAGACCTCGCCTTGCTTGACATCAAAGCTCACGTTGTTGACCGCCAGCACGCCGCCGAAGCGTACGCTGAGGTTTTTGGCTGAAAGGAGTGTCGAGGTCATTTCAGGCGATCTGACTTCTGGAAAGATTTTTGCCGCTTGAACAGGCCCTTGCGATAGAACGGGAAGAGCTGCAGGTAGGTACGAACCTTCAGCCATCGGCCATAAAGTCCCATCGGCTCAAACAGCACAAAGGCGATCAGCACAATGCCGTAAACCGCTGCCTGCAGGCCCGGCGCCTGGCCGATGGTGGCGGGCAAATAGTCTTTGGTGAGGCCAATCACCTGCGGCATGGAGATGAGGAAGATGGCACCCAGGAAAGCGCCGTGCACCGAGCCCACGCCGCCGATCACGATCATCAAGAGCAGGTCGATGGACTGCAGGATGTTGAACTGGTCGGGCGAGATGAACTGCAGCTTGTGCGCATAGAGCGCACCGGCCACACCGGCCAGCGCGGCCGACAGCGCAAACGACAGCGTCTTGTAGCGTGCCAGGTGAATGCCCATGCTCTGCGCGGAAATCTCTGAATCGCGAATCGCTACAAAAGCCCGGCCTGTGGGAGAGCGCAGCAGATTAAGGATGCCCAGCGTGGCGGCCACCGTGATGATGAGGCAGAGGAAATAAAACGACTCGCCGCTGTCCAGCTTCCAGCCGAACATGTCGGGCACCTTGATGTGGATGCCGGCATTGCCACCTGTGACGCTTTCCCAGCGCGCAAACACCTCTTCAACAATGAAGCCAAAAGACAGCGTCGCCATGCCGAGGTAAATGCCCTTCACGCGCAGCGCGGGCAGGCCCACGACCAGGCCCACGGCGGCTGACAGCCCGGCAGCGCACAACAAGGCGACGGGAAAGGGCAGGCCTGCATTGGTCATCACCGCCTGCGTGTAAGCGCCGACGCCCAGAAAGGCCGCGTGTCCCAAAGAGAAGAGGCCGGTGAAACCCGCCAGCAACATCAGGCCCAGCCCGGCGATGGCGTAGATCATGACGAAGGTGAGTTGCGCCAGCCAGTATTCGGGAAACAGCCAGGGAGCCGCCAGCAACAGCAACATCAGCGCGCCGTACCAGAACACGTGGCCTACGTGCTTCGCAAGCTTGATGTCTTGCCCATAATCGGTTTTGAAAATAAAGCGCATGTGGTCAAACTTTCTTGCGCAGCTTTTCGCCGAACAGGCCGCTGGGCTTGACCATCAGCATGATGAGCACCACCACATAGGCGGCGATGTCCTTGAAGCCGTCAGGCAGATAAAAGCCAGAGAACGATTCGACCAGGCCGATGACAAGGCCGCCCACAATCGCGCCGGGCAGGCTGCCGAAGCCGCCCACCACCGCAGCCGGAAAAGCCTTGAGCCCGATAAAGCCCATGTTGGCGTGCACAAAGGTGATGGGTGCGAGCAAGAGGCCGGCAATCGCGGCAACGGCCGAGGCCAGCGCCCACACCAGGCCGTTAAGGCGTTTCACGGGGATGCCCATGTAGTACGCGGCCAGCTGGTTTTGTGAAGACGCCTGCATGGCGATGCCTAGCTTGCTGTACTTGAACATCGCAAACAGGACGAGGCACAGCGCTGCGGTGGTGACGATGATGGCGACCTGCTCGACGTTGATGACCAGCGTGCCCAGGCTCCAGATCTGGTCTTTGTAGGGCACGGGCAGCACATAGGTTTCGGTGCCGATGCCGGGGATCATGGTGATGAGGCCGCGCGCCGTGTAGCCCACGCCTATGGTGAGCATGACGATGGAGAACGCGGGCTGGCCGAGGATGGGGCGTATCACGAGGCGCTCCAGCACCATGCCAAAGAGCGCCATGCCCGCAATGGCGCTGATCACCGCCAGCCAGAAGGGAAACCCCAGCAAGGTCATGCAGGCCAGGCCGCCGAACGCGCCCAGCATCATCAGCTCGCCCTGCGCAAAACTGACCGTTTCGGTGGCCTTGTAGATGAGCACAAAGCCCAGCGCGATCAGCCCGTAGATACAGCCCTGGGCGACGCCGCTGATGAGCAACTGCAGGAATTGCACGAAGCAGTCTCCCCTTTGATGAACTTTGGTTATAGCTGTCGCCTAAAGGTCTGTCGCTAGGGGTTGTTCCGAATACGTGTCGCATACGCGATCAAGCGTAATCCCTTACATGAGAGGAAATGTTCGTGTAGGCGCAGGCCTGGGTTTTTATGGCGACGCATGGGAACCCGTGGCTGCGAGCATTGAGCGTGGTGGTGTTCACTACATCGCAAGCGACCATCTGGCCGAGCTGACGCTGGCCATCCTGCAAAAGGACCGGCAGCGCGACCCTGCACTGGGCTATGCACGCGATGTGGTCCCCATGCTGATGAAGCTGTGGCCGTTGATGCAGACGCGCGGCGTGAAGTTCATCTGCAACGCGGGCGGGCTCAATCCTGCGGGCGCTGGTGCTGCCTTGCGCGCTGCGTTTGCAGCCAAAGGCTGGAAGGCGCGCATCGCGGTGGTTACGGGTGATGAAGTCCTGCCGCAGCTGGGGGCGATCGCACCGCCGCATATGTTCAACGGCCAGGGCTTTGAGTCCGTGCGCGAGCGCATGGTGTTTGCCAATGCCTATCTGGGCGCGCGGCCCATCGTGTTCGCGCTGCAGCGGGGCGCCGATATTGTGGTGACGGGGCGCGTCGCCGATGCGGCGCTGTTCCTGGCGCCGCTGGTGCATGAATTCAACTGGAAGCTGGAGGACGCAGCGGAGCAAGTAGATCTCGATCGGCTGGCGCAAGGGCTGGCGGTGGGGCACTTGCTCGAATGTTCGGGCCAGGGCAGCGGCGGCAACTTCGGCAGCCAGGGGGCGTGGGAGGACATTCCCGATCTCGCGCACATCGGATATCCGGTTGCCGAAGTGGGTGAAGACGGCAGCGCGCTTATTACCAAGGCGCCAGGCACCGGCGGGCGCATCAACTTCGACACCGTGCGCCAGCAGCTCCTGTATGAAGTGCACGACCCGGCGCACTATGCATCGCCCGACGTGGTGATGGATTTATCGGCTGTGCGGCTGGACGACCTGGGCCACGATGCCGTGCGCATGACGGGCGTGCGCGGCCACGCGCGGCCCGCGCAGCTCAAGGTGGTGGGCGGGTTTCGCGACGGCTACAAGGCTGAGGTCACCTGGGGCTTTAGCTGGCCCGATGCCTACGACAAGGCACTGGCAGCCGTTGAGATGGTGAAAGCGCAGCTGGCCGACAAACGCATGGCGCATGACGAACTCTTTGTCGAGTTCCCGGGGCTCAACTCGGCACATGGCCCACTGGCGCCACTGCCTGCGCCTGCGGTGCTGGCGGAGCTCAACGAAGTCTGGGTCCGTATGGCGGTCAGGACGCAGGACAAAGCGGTTGCTGAAGGTTTTGGCCGGCTCTTTCCGTGGATGGCCTTGAGCGGGCCGGCCTATACCTGCGGCTTTCACGGCCTGAACAGCAGCAGCGAGTTGTTGGGCATCTGGCCTGCGCTGATTGACCGGCAGGCGGTTGAGACGGCGGTGCGTGTGGAGGTGTTGCAGTCATGAGGGTGCAATTGGTGAAACTCGCGCATGCGCGCAGCGGCGACAAGGCCGACTGGGTGGACTTTGGCCTCTTTGCCTGGAACGAAACGGGTTACCGGCTCATCGAGCGCGAGGTGACGGCCGAACGCGTGCAGGCGCACTTTGCGCCCTGGCTGCCGGGCGCGGTGCAATGCTGGCGCTTGCCCAATATCCTGGCCCTCAAGCTGGTATTGCAAGGCGCACTGCAGGGCGGTGGCGCGCGCAACTTGCGCATGGACAACCTGGGCAAGGCCATGGCGGCAGCGCTGCTGCGCATGGAGATCGAAGTCAGCGAGGCGGAGCTGGAAGAAGCCCAGGCTGCCCCTCGTGTGGGCTGGTGGGGTGCCTGACGGGGATTGCGGGAAAATTTAAGCAAAAAAGGCCTGTAGGCCTTTTGTATCTGGCGCAAGCAGCTATCAAATAAATAGCATCCGGGTGGCAGGTGAAGGCACCTGGAACCCGGGCGTCAGGCTTTGGGAATCTTGCGGGGCTTGCCGAAATCGTCAATGGCCACGTAAGTCAGGCTGGCTTCGGTGACCTTGATGTAGCGGCCCTGGGCGCGAAAGCGCTCGGCATAGACCTCAACCTGGACCGTGATGGACGTGGTGCCGATACGGGTCACGCAGGAGAAAAACGACAGGATGTCGCCGACCCGCACGGGCTGCTTGAAAATGAACTGGTTGACGGCCACGGTCGCCATGCGCCCGTCCACGTGGCGGGCCGGTACCACCGAGCCGGCCAGGTCGACCTGCGCCATGACCCAGCCGCCGAAGATGTCGCCGTTGGCATTGCAGTCGGCCGGCATGGGAATGACCTTGAGCACCAGCTCCTTGTCGGTGGGCAACTGGACGTTCAGGGCATCTTCGGCGTGAATGTCCGTATGGGTGCTTGATTCGGTAGACATAGGCACAATCTGAAAAAGTTATTACAACAACCTACACGATTGTCTCTCATGCGCTCCCGAGCTTCCGCTGTTGATTCTTCCCTGGCTGTGCCTGCCGCGTCAGCGCCTGGCGCCGGCAAGGCGCTCGCGTTCCAGCGCTCGGACCTTGGCACGCTCAAACGCCTTTTCCCCTATCTGTGGGATTACAAATGGCGCGTGCTGGCGGCCCTGAGCTTCATGGTGGGCGCCAAGATGGCCAACGTGGGCGTGCCGCTCTTGTTGAAGAACCTGGTCGACGCCATGAACTTCAAACCGGGCGACGCACAGGCGGTGCTGGTGGTGCCGGTGGCGCTGCTGCTGGCCTACGGCCTGCTGCGCCTGTCGACGACGCTTTTTACCGAACTGCGCGAACTGGTGTTTGCCAAAGCCACCGAAGGCGCGGCGCGGCGGATTTCGCTGGAAGTGTTCAGGCACCTGCATGCGCTCAGCCTGCGCTTTCACCTGGAGCGGCAGACGGGCGGCATGACGCGCGACATCGAGCGCGGAACGCGCGGCGTGCATTCGCTGATCTCGTACTCGCTCTACAGCATCATCCCCACGCTGATTGAAGTGACGTTGGTGCTGACGCTGCTGGCCGTCAAGTTCGACGTCTGGTTTGCCGGCATCACGGGCATCGCGCTCGTGTTCTACATTTTCTTCACCGTCACGGTGACCGAATGGCGCACACAGTTCCGCAAGGCCATGAATGAGCTCGATTCGTCGGCCCACAGCCGCGCCATCGACTCGCTGCTGAACTACGAGACAGTCAAGTACTTCAACAACGAAGAGTTTGAAGCCGCACGCTACGACGAAAACCTGCAGCGTTACCGGCGTGCCGCCATCAAGAGCCAGAACACGCTAAGCCTGCTCAACACCGGGCAGCAGCTCATCATTGCCATCGGGCTGGTGGCCATGCTCTGGCGCGCGACCCAGGGCGTGGTGGACGGTCGCATGACGCTGGGCGACCTGGTGATGGTCAATGCCTTCATGATCCAGCTCTACATTCCGCTGGGTTTCCTGGGTGTGATTTACCGAGAGATCAAGCAAAGCCTGACCGACCTGGACAAGATGTTTGTGTTGATGGAGCGCGAGCGTGAAATCGCCGACGTGCCGGGCGCCCAGCCTATCGTCATCGAAGGCACGCCGGCGGTGCGTTTTGAGAATGTGAATTTTGCCTACGACCCGGCACGGCCCATCCTGCACAACGTGAGCTTTGAGATCCCGCCGGGCAAGACCGTCGCGGTGGTGGGCTCATCGGGCGCCGGCAAGTCGACGCTGGCGCGCCTGCTCTACCGCTTCTATGACGTGCAGGAGGGCCGCATCACCATTGCCGGGCAGGACATCAAGCAGGTCACGCAGTCCAGCGTGCGCCAGTCCATCGGCATCGTGCCGCAGGACACCGTGCTGTTCAACGACACGGTGGAATACAACATCGCCTACGGCAAGCCGGGCGCCACGCATGCCGAGGTGGAAGAAGCCGCGCGCGCGGCCCGCATCCACGGTTTTATTGCCTCGACGCCGCTGGGCTACCAGACCATGGTGGGCGAGCGCGGCCTGAAGCTGTCGGGCGGTGAAAAGCAGCGCGTGGCTATTGCCCGCACCTTGCTGAAAAACCCGCCGGTGGTGATTTTTGACGAAGCCACTTCGGCGCTGGATTCGGCCAATGAGCGCGCCATCCAGGCCGAGCTGCGCACCGCTGCGCAAAACAAGACCACGCTGGTGATTGCGCACCGGTTGTCTACTGTGGTGGACGCGCATGAGATCCTGGTGATGGACGCTGGGCGCATTGTGGAGCGCGGCACGCACGCACAGTTGCTGGCCATGGATGGCGCGTATGCGCGCATGTGGGCGTTGCAGCGGAGTTCGGCAGAGGCCTGATTCGGCTGGTACTGCTGGTTTGAGGCCGAAATCGTGCCCCAGCCCTTTATCTATATGCGCTAGTAGCTATTAAATAGATAGCAATTGCCTGGGATCGGTAAAGAGGCTATGGAATCCCCGTAGGTCAAACTTCTACAGGCACTCGCATAATTGCCCCATGGAAACCAAATGGCTGGAAGATTTTGTGAGCCTGGCTGAAACCCGCAGTTTCAGCCGCTCCGCCCAATTGCGTCATGTCACCCAGCCCGCGTTTTCACGGCGTATCCAGGCGCTGGAAGCCTGGGCCGGTACCGACCTGGTGGACCGCAGCTCCTATCCCACGCGGCTCACGCCGGCCGGAGAAACCCTGTACAGCCAGTCGCTGGAGATGCTGCAGGGCTTGCAGTCGACCCGCGCCATGCTGCGCGGCCACACCTCGGCCGGACAGGATGTCATCGAGTTTGCGGTGCCGCACACCCTGGCGTTCACCTTCTTTCCGGCCTGGGTCAGCAGCCTGCGCGAGAAGTTCGGCCCCATCAAAAGCCGGCTGATCGCCCTGAACGTGCACGATGCGGTGCTGCGCCTCGTCGAGGGCAGTTGCGACCTGCTGATTGCCTACCACCACGACTCCCAGCCCTTTCAGCTGGATCCGGACCGCTATGAAATGGTGTCGCTGGGCCAGGAGGTGCTGGCGCCTTTTGTCAGGGCCAATTCCGCGGGCGAGCCCGAGTTCAGCCTGCCGGGCCGCGCCGGGCAGCCTTTGCCTTATCTGGGCTATGCGCCGGGCGCCTACCTGGGCCGCATGGTCGACATGATCCTCAAGCAGTCCAGCACGGCCATCCACCTGGACCGGGTCTATGAAACCGACATGGCCGAGGGCCTCAAGGCCATGGCCCTGGAAGGCCACGGCATCGCGTTTTTGCCGCTCAGCGCCGTCAAGAAGGAACTGCGCGCCAAAAAACTGGTCAGCGCCGGCGGCAACCTCGAAATGACCATGGACGTGCGCGTGTACCGTGAGCGGCCCACCTCCAAGGAGTCTGCCAAAACCCATGCCCAGGCCCTGTGGACTTACCTGCAGGCACAAACCGGCGGCAAGGAAAAAGCTGGCGGCCGCGGCGCGGGGACACCGGCATCGCGCTAGCCGACCGGCCGTTGCCGAAGCGGGCTGGCCTCGCGGTCAAATGCTGGCATCAGACTGACGACTAGTAGTAACCCTAAGTGGTTATAAGAAAAATGCATGGAAGATCGTCGAAACAGCATTGGTGTTTTGATACCTCCAAATTTACAGTTCGTGACGTTCAAATTTTGGTGCTTGCCCGTGCTTGTTGATTCATTTGTTGTCTGTGTTGCCTTCCTTACCGCCCTTTGTGCGGCATTGATCTGTGCCAGGCACCGCGCCATTCGGGTGATCGCCCAGCCTGTGCGGCCACGTGTGCGGGCCGCCTGACGGGCCGCTGGCACAAAGACTGCTTACATCTGCCGTATAGTTCCGGACTTTTAATGCGTGCACCATTTTGGAAAACCCCAGAAATTGCCGTTAATGCTGCGGGTTTGCAAAACCATCAACCCTTTCACGCCGTCCGCTTTCCTCCATTTTTAGAGGCCGGGTAAACCTAGGCATGTCCTGGGAACCAACTCTCTAGAATAGTTCGCTAATCGTTTCATTCATTACAGGAGATTCCATGAAACTCAAGCTAGTCGCTCTGTCTGTTGCACTGCTCGCCACCGGTGGCGCGTTTGCCGACACCCTTTCCAAAGTCAAGGCTTCAGGCGTTGTGACCATGGGCGTGCGTGACTCCTCCGGTGCGCTGTCCTATACCCTCGGTGACGGCAAATACACCGGCTACCACGTCGAAATCTGCCAGCGCATCCTGGCCGGCCTCGAAAAAGCCGCCGAGCGCAAGCTGGAAGTCAAATACCAGCCCGTGACTTCGCAAAACCGCATTCCCCTTGTGCAAAACGGCACAGTCGACATCGAATGCGGCTCCACCACCAACAACGCGACCCGCCAGAAAGACGTGGCTTTCGTCGTCACCACCTTCGTCGAAGAAGTCCGCATCGCGGTGAAAGCCAGCTCCGGCATCACCTCCGTTGCCCAGCTCAGCGGCAAGACCGTGGCCACCACCACGGGTACCACTTCCGTGCAGACGCTGCGCAAGAACAAGCGCGCCACCGGCGTCGAGTTCAAGGAAATCTTCGGCAAAGACCATTCCGACAGCTTCCTGCTGCTCGAATCGGGCCGCGCCGATGCGTTCGTCATGGACGGTTCCATCCTGGCCGGCAACATCGCCACCGCCAAGAAGCCTTCGGACTTCAAGATCGTCGGTGAAGTGTTGAGCGTCGAGCCCATCGCCATCATGATCCGCAAGGATGACCCGCTGCTCAAGCGCCTGGCCGACGACACGGTCAAGGGCATGATCAAGTCGGGCGAGATGAACAAGTTGTGGACCAAATGGTTCCTGTCGCCGATTCCTCCGAAGAACACCAAGGTGGGCCTGGCATTGAGCGCCAGCACCAAGGCTGCGTGGGACAATCCGAACGACAAGCCCATGGAAGAGTACGCCCAGAAGTAATTCGGGTCAGGTAAATTGAAGAACCCCGCCGGACATCATGCTCTGGCGGGGTTTCTCGTTTACCGTGGCATGGAAAAACAACACAACAACCCTTTGCTGGAGCCGTGATGACTTGGGATTGGCAGGTATTTCTAAATGACGACGGTAGTGGCCGAACCTACTTGCAGTGGATGTTTGACGCATGGGGCTGGACGCTGTCCGTCGCCGGTGCATCCTGGGTAATCGCCATGCTGTGTGGCGCACTGATCGGCACGCTGCGCACCTTGCCCAACAGCCCGTGGCTGGTCCGCATTGCCAACGCCTGGGTCGAACTGTTTCGCAACGTTCCCTTGCTGGTCCAGATTTTCATCTGGTACTTTGTGGTTCCCAAAATTTTCCCCGCCATGAAGGAACTGCCAAGTTTCATCCTGGTGGTGTTCGCCCTCGGATTTTTCACCTCGGCGCGTATTGCCGAGCAGGTGAGGGCCGGCGTGCAGGCTTTGCCGCGCGGCCAGCGTTATGCCGGCATGGCCATGGGCTTTACCACCCTGCAGACCTACCGCTACGTGATCCTGCCGATGGCTTTTCGCATCATCATTCCGCCGCTCACCAGCGAGTCGATGAATCTCCTGAAAAATTCCTCCGTGGCTTTCGCGGTGTCGATCGCCGAGCTCACCATGTTCGCCATGCAGGCGCAGGAAGAAACTTCGCGCGGCATTGAGATCTACCTTGCGGTGACGGCTCTTTATGCAGTCTCTGCCTTCGCGGTCAACCGGGTCATGGCCTTTGTTGAAAAGAAGGTCCAGATCCCCGGCTTCGTTGTAGCCGGCTCAACGGGCGGAGGGCACTGACATGCTTGGACTCGACATGAGCTTCCTGAACTGGGAGATGATTTCCCAGTTCGTCGTCAAGGGTTTTATTTTCAGCATCGAGCTGACCGTCATCGCCACCATAGGCGGCATTATTTTCGGCACCGTGCTTGCGCTGATGCGTCTGTCGGGCAAAAAATTCCTGACGGTTCCCGCGACCATCTACGTCAACGGCATGCGTTCCGTTCCGCTGGTCATGGTGATCCTGTGGTTCTTCCTGCTGGTGCCTGCGTCGTTCTACACGACCTTCGGCGCCTGGGGGGCCAACTACCGCGCCGAGATTTCGGCCATCATCACCTTCGTGGCCTTCGAGGCCGCGTACTTCAGCGAAATCATGCGTGCGGGCATCCAGTCGATCTCGCGCGGTCAGGTCAATGCGGGCCGAGCCCTGGGCATGACGTACGCGCAGAACATGAAGCTGATCATCCTGCCGCAGGCTTTTCGCAACATGGTGCCCATCCTGCTGACCCAGACCATCATCCTGTTCCAGGATACTTCGCTGGTTTACGCCATCGGCGCCTACGACCTGCTCAAGGGCTTCAGCACCGCCGGCAAGATCTTCGGCCGCCCCGAAGAGGCCTACCTGCTGGCCGCCGTGGTTTATTTCGTGATCTGCTTCGGGCTGTCCTTCATGGTCAAGCGCCTGAACAGCAGAATCGCCATCATTCGCTGAAACCGCCGCTCTCAAGGCAAGCGAACCTCATAGAACACTGGAGAAGAAGATGATTGAGTTGAAAGAAGTTTCCAAATGGTACGGTGAAGTGCAGGTTCTCAATAACTGCACCACCAGCATCAAGAAGGGTGAAGTTGTAGTGGTCTGCGGCCCATCGGGTTCGGGCAAGTCAACACTCATCAAAACCATCAACGCGCTGGAGCCTTTCCAGAAGGGCCAGATCTTTGTCGATGGCAAGGCCGTGCATGACCCCAAGACCGATCTGCCGAAACTGCGCAGCCGCGTCGGCATGGTGTTCCAGAATTTCGAGCTGTTCCCGCACCTGAGCGTGACCGAAAACCTGACGCTGGCGCAGGTCAAGGTACTGGGCCGCAAGCCCGACGAAGCCAAAAAGCACGGCTTGAAATACCTCGATCGCGTGGGCCTGATGGCGCACAAGGACAAATTCCCCGGCCAGCTCTCCGGTGGCCAGCAGCAGCGTGTGGCGATCGCCCGCGCGCTCAGCATGGACCCGATCGCGATGCTGTTTGACGAACCCACTTCCGCACTCGATCCTGAAATGGTGGGCGAGGTGCTGGACTGCATGATGGGCCTGGCCGTCGAGGGCATGACCATGATGGTGGTGACCCACGAAATGGGCTTTGCCAAAAAAGTGGGCAGCCGCGTGATTTTCATGGATGTCGGCGGCAAGATTCTGGAAGACTGCTCGAAGGACGAGTTTTTCAGCCACCCGGAAAACCGCCAGGCGCGCACCAAGGATTTCCTCAACAAGATCCTGGCGCACTGAAAGCCATGCGCCCGGGAAAAAAAGCCCCGAACCCCGGGGCTTTTTTCATGGCGGCTCATGATGGTCGGGTGGTGTGACCAGTGCGACAATTCAGGCCATGACTTCAGCCACCCGCACACCCGCCTCCACCCTGACCTCCGCTCTGACCATCACCCGGCCCGACGATTGGCACCTGCATGTGCGCGACGGCGAGGCCCTGCACACCGTGGTGCCGCACACGGCCGCACAGTTTGGCCGTGCCATCATCATGCCCAACCTGCGTCCGCCGGTGACCACGGCCGCCCAGGCTGTGGCGTACCGCGAGCGCATCCAGGCTGCTGTGCCGGCCGGCGTGCAGTTCGAGCCATTGATGACGCTCTACCTTACCGACAACCTGCCACCCGATGAGATCAAGCGCGCGAAAGACACCGGTGTTGTGGCACTCAAGCTGTACCCGGCCGGCGCCACCACCAACAGTGACGCCGGTGTGACCGACCTGCGCAAGACTTACAAGACACTCGAGGCCATGCAAAAGGAAGGGTTGCTGCTGCTGGTGCATGGTGAGGTCACATCCTCCGACATCGACCTGTTCGACCGGGAAGCGGTATTCATTGACACCCAGCTGATTCCGCTGCGCCGCGATTTCCCTGAGCTCAAGATCGTGTTTGAGCACATCACCACCCGCGAAGCCGCCCATTACGTGCGCGATGCCGGCCAGTTCACGGGTGCGACTGTCACGGCGCACCACCTGCTTTACAACCGCAATGCCATTTTCACCGGCGGCATTCGCCCGCATTACTACTGCCTGCCGGTGCTCAAGCGCGAGACGCATCGTCTGGCATTGGTAGAAGCCGCCACCAGCGGCAACAACCGGTTTTTCCTGGGTACTGACAGTGCACCGCATCCCGCGCACCTCAAGGAGCACGCTACCGGTTGCGCGGGCTGCTACACCGCCCACGCGGCCATGGAGCTCTACGCCGAAGCTTTTGATGCGGCCGGCGCACTGGACAAGCTTGAGGCCTTTGCCAGCTTCAACGGTGCGGATTTTTACGGCTTGCCGCGCAATACCGGCCGCATCACACTCAAGAAGGAAAGCTGGCACCCGCCCGAGAGCTTTGCTTTCGGCGAGGCCGAGCTCAAGCCTTTGCGCTCGGGTGAAAACCTGCCCTGGAAACTGCACACTTCAGAAAGCCCCTGATGGACCACAAGCCGCGCGTTGCCCTGCTCATTGACGCCGACAACTCGCCGGCGTCCAAGATCGACCTGATCCTCAACGAGTTGTCGACCTTCGGTGAAACGAACATCCGCCGCGCTTACGGCAACTGGAAAAAGAATGAACTCAAGGGCTGGGAAGAGGTGTTGCACGAGCATGCCATCCGCCCCATGCAGCAGTTCGACTACACCAAGGGTAAAAACGCCAGCGACATGGCCATGGTGATCGACGCGCTGGAGCTGCTCTATACCGACCGGCCCGACGCCTTTGGCATCGTCTCGTCGGATGCAGACTTCACGCCGCTGGTCATGCACCTGCGCGCCAAGGGCGCGGCGGTCTACGGCTTTGGCGCGCAGAAAACGCCGGAGCCTTTTGTCAATGCGTGTTCAAGGTTCCTGTTCCTCGACAAGCTGCGCCCCATCGCCGTCAGTGATGCGGCGGGCAGTGCCCACGGAGACAGCCGTGACGATGGCGAGGCGGTTGCCGCCGCGCCCCTCAGGGCAACACCAGCCCAGCTCAAGCAGGACGCCAAGCTGGTCATGCTGCTGCGCAATGCCGTCCAGGCCGCAGCCGACGACGAGGGGTGGGCGCGCGTGGGTGCTGTGGGGACGCAAATCGCCAACCAGGCCTCGTTTGACCATCGCAACTACGGCTATGCCACGCTGACCAAGCTGCTGGTGGCCACCCAGCTGTTTGACATCGCCGACGAAGGCAAGTCGACTGTCGCAGTGCGCGACAAGCGACTCAACAAGTCGGCCCGGACCTAGGAGAGCCTGCAGGTGCGAGTTGCTGCAGCCCTGCAGCCAGCGCCGGCCATGCCGATGCTGGTATGGAACCGGCCCTGGCTTGAACCCTGGCAGGAATCTGGCGAACGTGTGGCCCAGGCTATGGCGGCGGGCACTGCGCTGCACCAGGCCCTGAATGCCGGGCAACGCGCCCCGGTGCGCTTTGTTCCCCAAAGCGCATTACCCGCCGGTGAGGCCTATGAGAGCTTCATTTTCAGGACAGGTGAATGCCCCACGCGCGAAGGTCCGCATGATTTTTTCAATGGCCTGTGCTGGATGCAGTTCCCCGAAACCAAAAAGAGGCTCAATCAACTGCAGGCCGCTGAAATAGCGCAGGCCGGCGTGCAACAGGTGCGCGGCCCGGTCCGAGACGCGCTGACGCTCTTTGACGAGAACGCCGCTTTCCTGTCGGCGCCGCAACCCTTGTGGGATGCGCTGGCGGCGCGGGACTGGCAGCGGCTCTTTGTGGGTTTGCGCCCACTCTGGCAGCAAGCCCGGCTGGTGCTGTTTGGCCATGCGCTGCTGGAGAAACTGATTTATCCACGAAAGCCGATCACAGCCCATGTGTACCGGGCGCAAGCAGCTATCAATTCAATAGCGGATCTGGACCGCTGGATTGCTGCCGACCTGAGCGCTGACAAGCTGGCCGGCAAGCCGTTTTTTCCTTTGCCGGTGCTGGGCGTGCCCGGCTGGTGGCCCGGGAACGAGAACTTTTCCTTTTATGATGACTCCTTTGTATTCCGACCGCCACGGCTGCAAAACAACAGATAGAAATCAGCCACGGGCTTGCGGCACAGCTTGAACTGGGCTGGCAAGCCCTCATATCCTGCGCAAGGCGGGCTTTTTTCACCGACCCCACGGAGAACCCATGAAACGTATTTTTCTGTTTGTCCTGACCAACCTTGCTGTCGTGGTGGTGCTGGGCATTGTCGCCAGCCTGCTTGGCGTCAACCGCTTCCTCACGGCCAACGGGCTGAACCTGACCGCGCTGCTCGGCTTTGCGCTGATCATGGGCTTCGGCGGTGCCTTTATCTCGCTGCTGATCAGCAAGCCCGTCGCCAAATGGAGCGCCGGCGTGCGGGTGATCGAGTCGCCCCAAAATGCCGACGAGGCCTGGATCGTTGAGACCGTGCGCAAGCTGGCCGACAAGGCACAGATCGGCATGCCCGAAGTCGGCATCTTTGAAGGCGCGCCCAACGCCTTTGCCACCGGCGCATTCAAGAACTCGTCTCTGGTGGCCGTGTCCACCGGCCTGCTGCAAGGCATGACCAAGGAAGAAATCGAAGCCGTGCTGGGCCACGAGATCGCCCACGTGGCCAACGGCGATATGGTCACCATGACGCTGATCCAGGGCGTGATGAACACCTTTGTGGTTTTCCTCTCGCGCGTGATCGGCTACGCCGTCGACAGCTTTTTGCGCCGCGGCAGCGACAGCAATTCCGGCCCCGGCATCGGCTACTACGTCAGCACCATCGTGCTGGACATCGTCCTCGGTTTCGCCGCCGCCATCGTTGTGGCCTGGTTCTCGCGCCAGCGCGAGTTTCGCGCCGATGCCGGCGCCGCGCAGCTGATGGGCCGCCGCCAGCCCATGATGAACGCACTGGCCCGCCTGGGCGGCATGCAGCCCGGCGAATTGCCCAAGGCGGTGGAAGCCATGGGCATCACCGGCAGCATCGGCAAGCTGTTTGCCACGCACCCGCCGATTGAAGAGCGCATCGCCGCATTGCAGAACAGCCAGGCCTAAGCATGAGAACCTGCTCACGGCCTAAACGGGGCCGCGCAAGCACCTTCTCGGGATGGGATGCAAGGCGCAGTGCACCGCCCATAGCCCAGCTATGGGCTAGCGCCGCAACGCCGCAGACCGTCCGAGAAGGCACTTGCCCTCCGGGTTGGGGTGCAATCGGGCGATTGAGCCGTCCGGGCCCTTGCATGGGCATGAGCCCATGCGGCGTGCCCGGTCGGCCCACTCATCCCGACTGCACCCCCAACGCGGCCCCGTTTAGGCCGTGAGCAGGTTCTGAGGGCGCCCCGCACAGGGCGCCTTTTTTTTCATGAAATTTCAAGGAGCGCGAACATGAAAAGCTGGATCAGGCAGAACCGCAGTTTTCTGGTGTTGCTGTTGTTGTTCGGGTTGTTCCGCACCGCGATCGCGGACTGGAACCCCATTCCCTCGGGCTCCATGCGGCCCAACCTGCTCGAAGGTGACGTGGTCTTCGTCAACCGGCTGGCCTACAACGTCAAGATTCCGCTGACCGATACCGTGCTGGCGCGCACCACCGATCCGCAGCGCGGCGACGTCGTCACTTTTTCCTCGCCGGTGGACGGTGTCCGCCTGATCAAGCGGCTGGTGGCTGTGCCGGGCGACGTCGTGGAAATGCGCGACAAGGCGCTCATCATCAACGGGCAGTCAGCCCGCTATGAGGCGCTGGACACGGTGCTGGAGCCGGCCGGGCCGGTTGGCGTGCTGGTGGCCACCCACGTGAAAGAAGCCACAGCCCAGGAGCAACATGAAATCCAGTGGCTGGCCGGTGTGAAGGCCAAGGACAGCTGGGGACCGATCACGATTCCCGCTGACCAGTACCTGATGCTGGGTGACAACCGCGACAACAGCGCAGATTCGCGCTACATAGGCCTGGTGCCGCGCAACCTGCTGATTGGGCGCGCGGAACGGATCCTCGTGTCGGCGGACATCCTGGAGAAGTGGCAACCCCGATTTGAGCGTTTTGGCCGCTCGCTCTATTGATCCATTGATCTGCTGATCGACTGAGGCTGCAGCGGGGGCCTCAGGCCTGGCGGCTTCGCTGTACCCGCTCTATGGCTTGTGCCACTTCCGCCGGGTCCAGGCCGTACATCTCGGCAAATTCCGCCGCCGTTTTCCCGCTGGCCTCAAAGGCACGCATCAGTGCTTCGCGCTTGGCAGTTTGCACCGCCATCTCCGCAAAAGCCTCGTCCAGCAAGGTGTTCGACACCTCATCCTGCGTGCGGGTGCGTTCTGCGTACTCTTCGCGGCTCAAGCCGGATGCTTCAATGGCCTCGATGAGGCGCGTACGCACTTTGGGACGCAGGTCTTCCTTTGAACGCGCCTGGCGCCGCCGGTACACCTCCATGATCGCGTGGTGCACATGCTCGGGCGCTACCGGCTCGACGGGCTCGCCCTGCAGGTTGTGGCGCGGGTGGCCGGCCGCCACGCATTCGAGGTAGCGCGTGGAACGGGCATGCAGGCCCAGCGCCACTTTCAGTTCGTCGCGCTTGAAGGCTTCAGGGTTTTCCGCCAGCAGGTCCTGGAAGGCGCCCAGCTTGAGCGGCAGGAACTGTGCGCCGAACATTTTGGGGTAGAGCTCGAACAGCTTTTCCAGCACGGGATGGACTTCGCGCGTGCGCTGCTGCTGCGGATTGGCCGGGCGCTGCGGGGGGCGGGGGCGCTTGGCGCGCGGGGAGGGTGTGGTGGTTTCGGTCATGTGTATGGGTAAAAAAGAGGGTATGGCGGGGTGTTCAGAATGCTCAGCGGGGCCTGAACATGCGAAAGAGGTTGTCGGGGGTGACGGTGAAATAGTCGGCCGGGCCGCCGCCGCGAAGAATGGGCTCGGCAGCCGCCGTGTCGTAAATGCCGTCTTTGAGCAGATGCCTTGCAATGTACACGCCGACGACTTCACCCAGGACCAGCCAGGTGGGAACCGGCACGCCGTTGGCGCCCTGCAGCTGCAGGATTTGGGTCAGCTTGCACTCGAAGGAGACCGGACTTTCCTGTACGCGCGGCACGGCAATGCGTTGCGAGGCCACGGGTGTGAGGCCGGCGAGTTCGAACTCGTTGACCTCGGGCGGCACCATCGCGCAGGAGCGGTTCATGGCCTCGGCCAGCGGCCGCGTCGCCAGGTTCCAGCCGAACTCGCCGGTCTCGCGGATGTTGTGCAGGCTGTCTTTGGCGCCAATGCTGGCGAAACCGATGATGGGCGGCGTGTAGTTGAAGGCATTGAAAAAACTGTAGGGCGCCAGGTTGAGCTGCCCCCTGGCGTCCTGCGAGGAAATCCAGCCAATGGGGCGTGGCCCCACCATGGCGTTGAAGGGATCGTGCGGCAGGCCGTGGCCTTTCGAGGGCTCGTAGTAGTGAAAGTCCTGGCCCATCACGCGGCCATCCGCTGTTGTTCGGTATCCTGCAGCACGCTGCGCGCCAGGGCCTCCGCAACCTTGATGCCGTCCACGCCCGCCGACAGAATCCCGCCCGCATAACTGGCGCCCTCGCCTGCGGGGTAGAGGCCGCGGACATTGACGCTTTGCAGGTCCTCGCCGCGGCTGATCTTGATGGGGGAAGACGTGCGTGTTTCCACCCCGGTCAACACCGCATCGTGGGTGTCAAAGCCCTTGATCTTTTTGCCGAATACTGGAAAGGCTTCGCATATGGCCTCGATCGCATACGCAGGCAGGGCAGACGACAGGTCGCCGATGGTCACGCCTGGCTTGTAGGATGGGGTGATGCTGCCCAGCGCAGTCGAGGGACGGCCCGCCACGAAGTCACCCACCAGCTGCGCCGGCGCCTGGTAATTGCTGCCGCCCAACACAAACGCGTGTGATTCGAGCTGGCGCTGCAGCGCGATGCCGGCCAGCGCGTCGCCCGCCTCGAAGCCGGGGTAGTCGCGCGGATCTATGCCCACCACGATGCCAGCGTTGGCGTTGCGTTCGTTGCGTGAATACTGGCTCATGCCGTTGGTCACCACGCGACCAGGCTCCGAGGTGGCGGCCACCACCGTGCCGCCTGGGCACATGCAAAAACTGTAGACCGAGCGGCCGTTGCTGGCGTGGTGCACCAGCTTGTATTCGGCCGCGCCCAGTGAGGGGTGGCCAGCATGGCGGCCCCAGCGCGCACGGTCGATGATGCCCTGCGGGTGTTCGACCCGAAAGCCGATGGAAAAGGGCTTGGCCTCGATGTGCACGCCGCGTTCGTACAGCATGGCAAAGGTGTCGCGCGAGCTGTGGCCCAGCGCCATCACCACCTGGTCGGCACGCATCTCGTGGCTCTGACCCGTGGCCTGGTCCAGTACTGTGAGGCCGCGCAGCTGTTTGCCTTGCGGGCCGTCCTCGATCAGCACGTCGGTCACGCGCTGCTCGAAGCGGATCTCGCCGCCCAGGGCGACGATCTGCGCACGCATGTTCTCGACCACCTTCACCAGCTTGAAGGTGCCGATGTGCGGGTGCGCCTCGAACAGGATGTCGGCGGGCGCGCCGGCCTTCACGAACTCGTTCATCACCTTGCGGCCCAGGTGGCGCGGGTCCTTGATCTGGCTGTAGAGCTTGCCGTCGGAAAAGGTGCCGGCGCCGCCTTCGCCGAACTGCACGTTCGATTCCGGGTTGAGCACGTTCTTGCGCCACAGGCCCCAGGTGTCGCGGGTGCGCTGGCGCACCGTCTTGCCGCGCTCCAGCACGATGGGCTTGAAGCCCATCTGCGCCAGCAGCAAGGCCGCGAACATGCCGCAGGGGCCGAAGCCGACGACGACCGGTCGCAGCGGAAGGGCCGCAGGCGCCTGGCCTACGTTGCGGTAGGCCATGTCGGGTGTGGGAAAGATGTGCGGGTTGCCGGAAAATTTCGCCAGCAGCGCGCCTTCCTGGGCTGCATCGGCCATCGTGACATCGACGATATAAACCTTGAGCAGGTCTGCCTTGCGGGCATCAAAGCTGCGCTTGTGGATGTGGACGTTCTGCAGGGCGGCTGCGGCAACGCCCAGTGTCTGGGTCACCAGGGCGGGCAGGGCGCTTTCCGCGTGGTCCAGCGGAAGCTTGAGTTCGGTCAGGCGAATCATGAAAAGGGGCTCGTGTTGATCAAGCAACCCGCATTTTAAAGGCCTGGCGGATAATGGGCCCCGTGAAGCACGCCAGACCGCCGCTGGTGCAATCTGGGAAACCAGGCACTGGAGGAACGTCCGGACTGCATAGGACAGCGTAGGAGGTAACACCTCTCCACCGTGAGGTGAGGATCAGAGCAACAGAGACGAGTCGGCACTGGGGCAACCCGGGGCCGGGTGAAACGGGCAATCTCTACGCGCAGCAATACCAAGTAGGCCAGCCCGGAGCGGCGCGGTTCGCCGCGACTTCTCCATCCTGTGGTCCGCAGGAATGGCTGGCGGGTAGGTAGCATTGAGCCGTGGGGGCGACCCCCGGCCCAGATTAATGGCGGTCACGCCGGGCTTTCTCCAAGGGGCCCGGTGCACAGAATCCGGCTTATCGGCGGGCTTCACACTTATAAAAAAAGCCCCGTTCAGCGATGAACGGGGCTTTGTTCTTTGGGTCTTGCCGGCCCTGCCTGCGCCGCCTTATTTGGCGGGGGAGGCGGCGGCAGCTGGTGCCGGTGCGGTGCCTGCAGCTGCAGTAGGAGCCTTACCGAAGTACTGGGCGAAAATCTTGTCGTAGGTGCCGTCGGCCTTGATATCTGCCAGGCCCTTGTTCAGTTTTGCGAGCAGCTCGGCGTTGCCCTTTTTCACGGCCAGGCCGTATTGCTCGGGTGCAAAGCTGGCGTCGGCGATGGTCTTGAACTTCGAGCCGGTGTTGTTGTTGACGTAGTGCTCCACTACGCCGTTGTCGGCGACCACGGCGTCCACGCCGCCGGCTTCCAGCTCTTTCAGTGCCAGTGGTGTCGCTTCAAAGCGCTTGATGTTGGCGCTGTCCTTGCCCTGCAGCTTGGTGATGACTTCGTCACCCGTTGTGCCGTTCTGCACGCCGACCTTGAGTTTCTTGAGGTCGTTGAACTTGGCGATCTTCGAATCCTTCTTCACGGCGATCAGTTGCTGCGCGTCAAAGTAAGGTGACGAAAAATCCATGGTCTGCTTGCGCTCGGCCGTGATCGTGATGGCCGAGACCAGCAGGTCGCGGTCGCCCTGGTTCAGGGAGTTAAAGATGCCTTCCCATGGCGTGTTCAGGAACTTGACTTCAATGCCGGCCTTCTGAGCCACGGCCTTGACGACTTCGATGTCGAAACCGACGATCTCGCCTTTGTCGTTCTGGGACTCAAAAGGTACATACGCGGCGTCCGTGCCGACGACGTACACCTTGGCTGCGGGTGCGGGTGCCGAGGCGGCGGGAGCGGGCGCGCTGGCTGCGGGTGCCGGCGGCTCGGTCTTGCTGCAGGCGGCCAGAACGATACCGGCGACCAGGGTGCCGGCGGTTTGCAGGAAGCGTCGCGTTGAAATGGAGTAGGAAGACATGAAGTCCCTCAAAAAGGTTGAAATAATGTGATGCCCGTCAAGCCATGCGGTCAGGCACGGCCTCCGGCATACGAACAAAAAGTATAAACCGCAGCCCTGGGGTCAAACAGCCCCTTTCAGTAGCCTTGGTGACTGTTCAAGGCCTTAACGCCGGTATATACCCTTACGTACGGTCCAAGGTTTAGCAACTTTCACGCCACAGTAGTGCGGGTACTCGGTGGTGGCTTGCAAATCAATAGCGATGCCCAACGCCTGTTCAGAAATTGCTAATGGACAAGGCCCAGCTCACGCACGCGGTCCGCGTGCGCCAGCAGCGAGCGTTTGGCCACCGGCCAGATACGCGGGTCCACGTCGTCGTAGGCGCCTGCGACCCAGTCGTCGATCGTGCCTTCCGGGTGGGCCTGCATCACGCGCATAATCTTGGCTTCGCGCTGCAGGCGATGCGCCTTGAGCCGGGCAATAGCATTCTTTGCGTCCGCCAGTACGTAGCCATGCGCCGGGGCAATGAAGCCGATCTGGTGTTCATCGCAGGCGGCGCTCAGCGCATCCAGGGAATCCAGGTAGGCGCTCATGTCGCCGTCGGGCGGGTCAATGACCGTGGTGCTGCCGTTGAGGATGTGGTCGCCGCTGAACAGCAGGCCGTCTTCCACCAGCACCAGGCACACATGGTTGGCGGCATGGCCGGGTGTGTGCAGCACCTTCAGGGTATGGGTAATTTCTCCTTCCAGCCCTTTGCTGGCGAGCGCGAGCAGCTCCTGATTTGATAGCGGTCGGTCTGGCGAGAAGGCGCTGGCGGCGCGCGCGGTGGGTGCCGAGGGCAGGCCCAGAATCGGCGGCGCAACGCTGCACATGGCCTGCAGCGGTTTGGCGCCGGGTGAATGGTCGGGGTGCGAGTGGGTGCACACAATCATGCGGATGTCGCCGCCGGCCGCCCGCCAGAGGCGCTGCAGGTGCTCGTGATCGGCCGGGCCGGGGTCGATGGCGATGTAGCCGCTGCCCGGGTCGCCGACCAGGTAGCTGTTGGTGCCCGGCCCGGTCATCACGCCGGGGTTGGGCGCCGTCAGGCGCATCACGTTGTGGAGCAGCGCCACAGGCTGTGATGTCTGCCAGTCGAGTGCGTGCACGATCTGCCCGTCGGGGCAGGTCAGCGCCAGCTCACCATAGGGCGCTTCGTGTTCCATATAGCGTGCCTCCTTGCCGGCCAGCAGCCCGGCACGCGGGCAGGAGGTCCAGAGCGGGACTTCGGACGCGCAGGCCGCCAGCACCGAGGCTACGTCGGGATAGTGCTGCAGCCTTTCCAGTGTGCGTATGGTGGGAAAGATGATGAAGAATCCCCCTGCCGCGTGCCGCGCCAGCGCCTCGGTCGGCCGCACCCAGACCGGCTCAAACTGCTCAGCCTCGTCGGCCACCGGGCTTTGCCCTTCGGGCATGCGCGCAACGAGAAAAGGCACGTCAAAGCGGCGCGGCAGGTCGCGGTCGGTGACCCAGTGCGCCAGCACAAATACCTGGTCACCGGCCAGCGTCAAGCCGCGCTCCCGGCATTGCACGGCGAAGGGCGCCTTGCGATCCAGCGAAGCGATGTCGGCGGTCGTGGCATAACTGCCGTCGGCATGGCGCGCCAGCAGCACGCCGAGTTCCTCAAAACTTTCGCGAATGGCGGCGATGGCCTGGGTCAGGTGCAGATCGCTTTGCGTGGCCCGCCGCGTGGACTGTGCATGCGCCAGGGCATCGGCCGGGTCGATGCCGCCGCCGGGGAAAACATAGGCCCCCGGCGCAAAACTGGCGGTCATGGAGCGCCGTGTCATCAGGACTTCGATGCCGTGCGGGGTGTCGCGCAGCAACAGCACGGTGGCCGCCGGTCGTACAGGCGCGGGTTCGCGCGAAGGATGGAGCAGTTGGGAAGGACGTGGCATCCGCAAATTATGGCTTCGGGGCTGCGTTGGCGTTGAGGGCGGGTTTTGGAGGGTTTTCTGCTCTGCAATGCCCAGGGCAAACCAGGCGTATTGCCCCGAATTCCTTCAAAACAACGGCCGGTGGGCGCGAAATGGCCGATTCACCTCTTTAAGTGCTGCCTTCGCACCGCAGATAATTCCCCCATGCGAATCCGATTCACCAAAATGCAGGGCGCGGGCAATGACTTTGTCATGCTCGATGAAACCCGTGCCCCGCTGGGCCTTTCCACCGCGCAATACCGTTTCCTGGCTGACCGCCACTTCGGCGTGGGCGCCGACCAGATTCTCTCGGTGCGGCCGCCGCCTGCGGATGCGGGGGAGGGTATCGACTTCGAGTATGTGATCCACAACGCCGACGGCGGTGAGGTTGAGCAGTGCGGCAATGGCGCGCGCTGCTTTGTGCGCTTTGTCCGGGAGCAGGGCCTCACGGCCAAGGAAGTTGTGAGGGTCAAGACCCTCGGCGGCATCATCGAGCCGCGCATGCAGGCTGACGGGCGCGTCACGGTCGACATGGGCGCGCCGGTGTTTGACCCGGTGCGGATTCCTTTTGATGCGACTGGCCTCACGCCCGTGGCCCAAGGCTCATGGAAAAAATGGCCGTTAGCGCTTGATGGACGGGCGCAAACAGCTCCTCTTTTGATAGCGGCTTTGTCGATGGGTAACCCGCATGCGGTACAGCTGGTGGATGACGTGGACGCTGCGCCGGTGCTGCAAACCGGCCCGCTGATTGAAAACCACGTGCGTTTTCCGCGCCGTGTGAACGCCGGCTTCATGCAGGTGGTTTCGCGCAGCCAGATCCGCCTGCGGGTCTACGAACGCGGCGCGGGCGAGACACTGGCCTGCGGCACGGGCGCCTGCGCGGCGGTGGTGGCGGGCGTACGCTGGGGCCTGCTGGATACGCGGGTCGACGTGATGACGCGGGGCGGCCAGCTCACCATCGAATGGCCGGGAAAACTCGACGCGCCGGTCATGATGACGGGGCCGGCCACCACGGTATTCGAGTCCGAAATCGAGATTCCCGACGGGATTTGAAAACAGCCTTTCGACGAAAGCGGATGTAACGCGGGCACCCCGCGCCTTTGCGCCCGCCACAAAACTGAGGACAATGCCTGCATGAATCCAACCGAACACCCCATCACCGAAGACGACATCGCCAACTTCCTGGCCAACACGCCCGACTTCTTCGAGCGCCACGCCGAACTGCTGGCTTCGGTGCAGCTGTCCAGCGGACACGGCAACCGTGCCGTCAGCCTGCAGGAACGCCAGGCGCTCATGCTGCGCGAAAAGATCAAGGGTCTGGAAACGCGGATGGTCGACATGATCCGCCATGGGCAGGACAACGTGGCCATTGCCGACAAGATGCAGCGATGGACACGCAAGCTGTTGCAGGCGACGCAGGCACGCGACCTGCCGGGCGCCATTGTTGAAGGCATCACTGGCGAATTCCTGATCCCGCAGGCCGCCATCAAGGTCTGGGACGTGAACGGGATTTTTTCGGATGAAAGCTTTGCGACCGATGTGAGCGAGGACGCCAAAACCTTTGCATCGTCATTGAGCGCACCTTACTGCGGCGTCAATTCGGGCTTCGAGGCGGTCAACTGGCTGCCCGAGCCCGCGGTGGCGTTGTCGATCGCGTTGATACCGCTGCGCGCCGCAGCGGGCGCGGAAGTCTCGGGCCTGCTCGTGCTGGCCTCGCCCGACCCGGAGCGCTTTCACAGCGGCATGGGCACGGATTTCCTGGAGCGCCTGGGTGAACTGGCCGGTGCGGCGCTGACGCGGTTGCGGCCCCAGCCGGTTGCTGCCGAATAGGCACCGGGGCCATGCACCACGGCCATGACGCAGACACCGCTTCCCGATTCTGAATCCAGCGGTGGGCAGCCGGCGCTGCCGCCTTCCGATCCGCTGGTCGAGCGTTACCTGGAGCATGTGCGCGTGGAAAAGCGCCTGGCCCAGCGCACCGTGGAGCTCTACGCGCTCGACCTGCAAAAGCTCGAAGCCAACGCACACCAGGCCAGGGTGGCGCTGGTGGCGGTGCAAAACGTGCACATGCGGCGCTGGGTGGCGCAAATGCATGGTGCGGGGCGCAGCGGCCGCGGCATTGCGCTCATCCTTTCAGGCTGGCGCGGCTTTTACACTTGGCTGGGCCGCGAAGGCCTGATCAGCGGCAACCCCGTGCAGGACGTGCGGGCGCCCAAAGCCGCCAAGCCCTTGCCCAAAGCCCTGAGCGTGGACGAAGCCGTGCAGCTCGCGGGCTACCAGGCCGGCGCCGCCGATGGCGACCCGCAGCTGGAACTGCGCGACCAATGCATCACCGAACTGCTGTACGGCTGCGGGCTGCGCATCGGCGAGCTGGTGGGCCTGGATGTGAAGGCCAGTGCGCAGGCGCGCGGCTGGATCGACACGGATGCAGCCGAAGCGCATGTGCTGGGCAAGGGGTCCAAAAGGCGCAGCGTGCCGGTCGGTCGGGCTGCGCTGCAATCACTGCAGCAGTGGCTTGCCGCGCGGGCCGGCTGGGCGCGTGAAGACCATGCGCTTTTTATCAACCGGCGCGGCACCCGACTGACGCCACAGCACATACGGGTGCGGCTGAAGCAGCGCTCGCTCAAAGCGGGGCTGGCCACGCCGGTGCACCCGCACATGCTGCGCCACTCCTTTGCCAGCCATGTGCTGCAGTCCAGCGGCGATTTGCGCGCGGTTCAGGAGCTGCTGGGACATGCCAACATCACGACCACGCAGGTCTATACCCGGCTGGATTTCCAGCACCTGGCAAAGGTGTATGACGCGGCGCACCCGCGCGCCCTGTCGAAAGCCGGAAAGGCCGGCGCAGGCGCGCCGGCATCACCAGGAAGCCTGGCGAAGGCGGACAAAGACGGTAAAGACAAAGCCTGAGCATGGCACCAGCACTGGTGCCCAGGCGGTGCTCAGGCCGGACTGGGACGGTCGCGCCTTGCCGGCCGTGCCGGCGGCACGTCCCCGAGCATGAACACCGCCCGCTTGCTGTCGGCCGGGGCGGCGGCCAGGCGCTCTTCGAGTTGGGTCAGCAGGGCCTGGGCGTTGGAGCCCTGGTAGGGCACCAGGGCGTACGCGACATGCACCTGTGCGACGCAGTCCACGTGCAGTCCTTTGTAGGGCATGAGGCAGCGCGCCACGATGCGCGGCCCAAGCGTGCCGGCGTCCTCGGCATTGAAGGGGCCTTCGACCAGCATGCCGAAACGCCGCTCCGACAGCCGCGCGGCGCTGTCGATTTCGCGCGCGGTGGACAAAAGGCGCTCAGCCACGTGCAGCGGCAGTTCTTCGGCGGCCTTGCGCCCGAAGTCGCGCTGGATCTGCTCGGAGTTGACCAGGTCGATGATCATCACAGCGCTTTGGTGGCGCAGCCGTTCGGAACGCGCAATCATGCGGATCAGGCGCTCGGCAAACACGTGGCCGTTGATCAGGCCGGTGGCCGGGTCTACCCGGTCCAGACCCTGGATGCGGCGGATGTTTTCGCGCCGGTGCTGGCTGCGCAGCATCAATACCAGCATGGCGATGGGCAAATGCAGCGCCACGCCCAGCTGCATGCCGTGCTGCGTCAGAAAACCGATGGGCACCAGTTCGGCATTGCGGGCCATGGTCCATCCGGCGGCGGCCAACACCGGCACATACGCCAGCATCAGCCAGGGCGCGAACCTGTCGCCACGCCGCCAGGCCCAGCCCATGACCAGCACGCTGCTGAATTCCAGCAGCAGCACGATGGGGATGAACAGCCCCATGCGCGAGGCAGATGGCACCAGCGCCAGCACCACAGCCGCCAGCACGCCCAGCGCGGCCTGGCCCACCATCAGCCAATGCAGGCGCAATGAGCGTTCGGGCAAGGCCACCACCGCGGAAATGAACAGCAGGGTGGCCGACACCGCTAGCATGGGCAGCACGGATGTCGAAATGTCGCTCCACCCCGGCCACGCCGGCCACAGGTGCAAGCCCGCGATGCCGGTGACGGTCGCCTGTGTCAGGCCCATCAAGGTCACGCAGAGGGCGTAGTAACCGTACGCGGTGTCGCGCAGTGAAATGGCGCCCAGCGCCGAGATCAGCGCCGCCAGCCCCGTCAGCCCGAAGAAGATGCCCAGGATCAGGGAAACACGCTGTTCTGAGTGGCTCAGGTGCCCCTCGCTGATGAACTGCAGCGGCGCGCTGAACGCATGGCCGTTCTCCAGGCGCAAAAGGTAATGGGTGGGTACCTCGGCCGACAGCGCGATGGGTAGCAGGGGATGGCGGTGCGGCACCGGCCATTTGTCTACCGCCACCAGGTCGCCGGCGCGCTGCTCGTTCCAGCGGCCGACACCGTCCAGGGTATACAGCGAAGCCCGGTCGATGGATGGGTAGGGAACCTCAAGGTACCAGCGCTCTGCGTCCGGCGCCGGCGGCACGTTAAAGCGCACCCACATGGCCTGGCCGCTGGTCACCGGGTAGATCGCGTTGCCGTGTGTCGGCTTCCAGGGGAGGTCGGGTGTGGCGGCAACCTGCTCGGGAGTGAACTGGCCGGTCGTGTCTATCCAGTAATCGCCCCAGTCCTGCAGTGCAACAGGTTCTGTCTGGGTGTCCAGGTCCAGTATGGTGCGCGACCGTGCATCCAGGCTGGTCAGCGCCAGCAGCGAGCCCATGAACAGGCTGATAACCAGCCCCAGCAACAGGGTGCGGGCGGGTGCGGGCGTGCGCATGGCCGGGCTTGCCGGCGGCCCGTGTTTCTTCCATTGCCGCGAAAATGAGGTCAAAAACATTAACCTGCGATTGTCGCAAAACTTTCACGAAAATTACATCGAACTGTCAAACCGCTGTCAGCCGGCTCATTTGTCAGCGTGGACGCTCCGTGCCCAGGAAGGGGGCGATGCCGTCAGCCGCGACAATAGCGGCATGAAAATAATTCGACTGCGGGACGGCAAGGAGCGCTCATTGCTGCGGCGCCATCCCTGGATTTTTGACGGCGCCATCGCCAAAGGGGGCGGTGACGCGGGCGAGACCGTGCGGGTGGAAAGCCATGCCGGCGAATTTTTGGGCTGGGCAGCGTTCAGCCCGGCCTCCAGGATCCGGGCCCGGGTCTGGAGCTTTGACGAAGCCCAGCGCATCGACGCGGCCTTCTTTTCAGCGCGCATCGCCCAGGCCCTGAAAGCACGGGAGCTGTTTGACATCCAGAGCGACGGACGGCGGCTCATTCACGGCGAATCCGACGGCCTGCCAGGCTTGGTGGTGGACCGTTATGCAGACACGCTGGTGGCGCAGTTTTCCAGCTGTGGCGCAGAAAAATGGAAAAGTGTGATCGTCGAAGCCCTGCTGGCCCAGACCGGCCTCACGCGCCTTTATGAACGATCCGACGCCAG
This sequence comes from Polaromonas sp. P1_F9, assembly GCF_056405615.1. Lineage (NCBI taxonomy): Bacteria > Pseudomonadati > Pseudomonadota > Betaproteobacteria > Burkholderiales > Comamonadaceae > Polaromonas > Polaromonas sp. P1_F9. The sequence goes on from NZ_JBFUBT010000006.1 coordinate 107,232, forward strand.
TTCACGCGCCCTGGAAGGCTTGCCGGAAGTCACCGGATGGTTGGCGGGCTCGGGTGAAACCGGCATCACCATCACCGAACACGGCTGGAAGCTCAGCCTGGACGTGGCCGAGGGCCATAAAACCGGCTTTTACCTGGACCAGCGCGATAGCCGGCAGAAGTTTGCCGCCTACACGCGCCGTTTGCAGTTTGGCCAGGTGCTCAACTGCTATTGCTATACCGGCGGCTTCACCGTGGCCGCGCTGGCTGGCGGCGCCGGGCACGTCACGTCGATTGATTCGTCCGGCCCGGCGATTGAGCGGGCCCGGGCCAATGTGGCACTGAACGGGTTTGACGCCAGCCGCACTACCTTGCTGGATGCCGATGTCAACGCCTCGCTGCGCCAGTACCAGAAGGAAGGCCGGATGTTCGACGCCATCGTGCTGGATCCACCCAAATTCGCACCCACGGTGACGCATGCCGAACGTGCCGCCCGTGCCTACAAGGACATCAACCGGCTGGCGTTGTCGATTCTGGCGCCCGGCGGCGTGCTGTTTACCTACTCGTGTTCGGGTGGGGTCAGCGCCGACCTGTTCCACAAGATCGTGGCCTCGGCCGGTATCGACGCGGACGTGGACGCTTTCATCTCCGAGCGTATGGGCGGCGCGCCGGATCACCCCATGACCGTGGCTTTTCCCGAGGGCGAATACCTCAAGGGGCTTGTGCTGGTGAAGCGGGTGGGTGGCTGATTTTTAGTAAAAAGTGCCTGTAGCCCAGTCTGCATATTGGCACAAAGCTACAAAAAAGATAGCAAACAGGGCCGCGGGATGAGCGTGGCCGGCGAGCCGGAATCCGGGCCGGAGAGTAACTGGGCGCGACACCGGGGCTTGACACGGTCTGTAAAGTAACTGTTGGCCGAGCTGGTATTGCCGGGCTCGCCCCGGTTGGCCTTGAACCCACCGCTAAACTCCCCAGCTTGGGTGCTTGAACCGCTCCGCGCCCCTCTTGATTCCCCCATATTTAGGTAACACCATGAGCTTGATCCCCGTCACCATCCTCACCGGCTTTCTGGGCTCCGGCAAGACCACCTTGCTCAAGCGCGTGCTGACCGAAGCCCACGGCCAGAAGATCGCCGTGATTGAAAACGAATTCGGCGAGGAAAACATCGACAACGAAATCCTGGTCAATGACACCGAAGAAAACATCATCCAGATGAACAACGGCTGCATCTGTTGCTCGATCCGCGAAGACCTGCGCGAAACACTGCAATTGCTGGCCGCCAAAAAGCGCAAGGGCCTGCTCGACTTTGAGCGCGTGGTCATTGAAACCACCGGGCTGGCCGACCCGGGCCCGGTGGCGCAGACGTTTTTCATGGACGAGGAAATTGCCGAGCAGTACCTGCTCGATTCGATCCTGACCCTGGTCGACGCCAAACATGCCGCAACCCAGCTCAACGACCGCCAGGAGGCGCGCCGCCAGGTCGGGTTTGCCGACCAGATATTCATCAGCAAAACGGACCTGGTGGCCAGGGACGAAGTGGACGCGCTGATGCACCGCCTGAAGCACATGAACCCGCGCGCGCCCCAGAAAGCGGTGCATTTCGGGGAAGTCGCCATCAAGGACGTGTTTGACCTGCGCGGCTTTAACCTCAATGCCAAGCTGGACATCGACCCCGACTTCCTCAAGGAAGATGACCATGCCGGGCATGACCACGATCATGACCATGAGCACGGGGAGCACTGTGATCACCCTTCACATGCCCACGATGCCAAAGACGGGCATGAGGGCCATGGCCACCATCACCACCACGACGATGACGTCAAGAGCTTTGTGTTCCGGTCCGACAAGCCCTTCAGCCCCGCCAAACTGGAGGATTTTCTGGGTGCAGTCGTCAACATTTACGGCCCGCGCATGTTGCGCTACAAGGGTGTGCTGAATATGGAGGGCACCGACCGCAAGGTGATTTTCCAGGGGGTGCACCAGCTCATGGGCAGCGACCTTGGACCCGCCTGGGCGGAGGGCGAGAAGAAAAACAGCAAGATGGTCTTCATCGGCATCGATTTGCCCAAAGATATTTTTCTGCAGGGCCTGGAGCAATGCCTGGTTTGAGGTAGGCTGTCCGCCTGTGGCCTGTAAAAGGCGGAGGGCTCCATGTTTGTCTCGATTCTCCAACGATTTGTTCCAAGGGTGCTACGGCAGGCTGCGCAGCCGCTACAATCGCGCGCCGACCAAAATACCCGGAAAATCGATTCGGGAGGCCAGCCAGGCACAAAATCGGCTACAAAGCGGATTGAAACCCACCCAGGTGTGGTTTTCGAGGCTGGCAGGCGGCAGACAAACCAGGAAATCTGGCAACAGGTAGGGTTGAACTGCGCTGTAGCGGTTTGGCCAGGAAACCGCCGCGGGGGGCCATGGGCCATTCCGGGGCTGCTTCCCAGAGGAGACACATTGTGAAAGCCCAAGCAAAAAAGACCAAGACACCTGCCAAACCGGCCGCCAAGCCTGCATCGAAAGCCAAGCCGGTGCCAAAGGCCGCCGCCAAAGCTGTGAAGAAAGCGGCCAAACCTGTTGCCAAAGCCAAGCCGGCACCCAAACCCGTTGCCAAAAAAGCCGCCAAGCCGGCTGTCAAGGCTGCTTCCACGAAAAAGCCTGCCACCGCAGCTGTCAAGAAAACCGCTGCCAAGCCCTTGCCCAAAGCAAAGGCCGTCGCCAAACCCGTCAAGCCCGTGCTCAAATCTCCCCCAAAACCTGCGGCAAAGCCTGTTGCAAAATCAGCTGCCAAGTCCGTTGCAAAACCGGCCGTAAAACCGGCCCCCGTCGCCGTGGTTGCACCCGCCCCGGCACCGGTCAGGGCCGGGCTGATGGCCCCGCCTCCACTGAAACCCGGCAGGCGCAGCTCCGCCCGGGTGGCCACTCAATCACCCCCTCCCGCACCCATGGTGCCAACCCATGCGCCTGACGCAGCCAAAGCCAGTTACTCCACAATGACCGAACGCGTGATCGCGCCGCCACCCCAGGCGGCGGCCAAAAAAGACCCCAAGCTTGCCAACAACTGGAAGACCAAATCCGCTGAGCAGCTGAGCGACGACGAAGTCAAGGCGATGCCTGACTCCGAGTACATGAACGAAAAGCAGCTTGCATTCTTTCGCCACAAGCTGTCGGTGCTCAAGCAGGACATCCACAACAGTGCCGGCGAAACCACCGAGCACCTGCGCGAAGACACCGTCGTGGTTCCCGATCCGGCTGACCGCGCCACGATTGAGGAAGAGCACGCCCTTGAATTGCGCACCCGCGACCGGGAACGCAAACTGCTCAAGAAGATCGAACAGTCGATTGCCCGCATTGACTCCGGCGACTACGGCTATTGCGATGAAACCGGCGAACCCATCGGTGTGGGCCGGCTGATTGCCCGCCCCACGGCCAATTTGTCCCTGGAAGCACAGCAACGCCGGGAACTCAAACAGAAGATGTTTGGCGATTGATCCCAGATTACCGGTTGAAGTTTATTTAATCGTCCTGCCATGTCCAAAGAAGATACCGCTTCAGGCTTGCTCTCCAAGATGGTGAAGTTCGTCCGGAATCCGGCCACGAACTGGTCGGATCTGGACGGCGCGCAAACAGACCGAGACGAAGCTATGAGCAAGCAATTGCTCAAGGAAATGATTGAGCGCAAGCGGCAAAACGACTTCGTGCGCAAGCGCGAATTCGACATGCTGCGCAAGATGCGCAAGCGTGAAGCCATGGTGGGCGTGGGCCAGGACCCCGGTGGCCGGCCCTCGTTCTTCCAGAGCAGCATGCCCTCCAAGCCCGACGACAGGGCCACCACGCTCAAGAAGATCGACGAGATCGAAGCGCAGATGTCCATGCAGTGGTGGAAAACCAAGAATGGCGGCATGCCCGACAACTCGGTGCACGCGCCCTTGCATAGCCCTTCAACGCAGGCGCCCCCCATGCTGGACAATGCATTGCCCACTGCATACAGGGCCACGGCGCCGGCAGGTTTGCAGCAGCTGAACGCAGCCAGGTTGGCCGCCGAGCAGCAGGCGGCTAGGGAAGCCGCTCACGAGCCCTCCCAGACCCAGCCCGATTCCCTGTCTGTTGCGCTGGCTGCAGCCCGGTCTACGCCGCCTCCCCAACCTCCTGCCAAACCTCCCGCCATTGGCGGCCTGGCGGGTATCGGCGGCAGTTACGACAGCGGCGGCGGTTCATCCGGCTTTTCTCCTTCCAAGCTCACTGCGGTGGACGTGGAGGAAGTGGTTGCCCATGACGCAGAGCTGGAGGAGGCCGCTATCCGGTTTGCCAATGGCGACGATGCGGGTGCCGAAGCCGGCCTGCTGGAGATTCTTGCCCCCGGTGCCGTACGCGCGGGCCACCCGGATACATGGCTGACCTTGTTTGACCTGTACCGGGCTACGGCCCAACAGGATAAGTTTGAAACGGCGGCCATCCAGTTTGTCGAGCGGTTTGACCGTTCGGCTCCGCAGTGGTTCTCCATGCCTGACATGGTGAAAATGCTCAGCGTTCCGGCGCAGGGCAAGGCTGCCACCAATGCCAATGGCCCCGCTGTTGATTGGGTCTGTCCCTCTGTGCTGGGTATACAGACCGTGGCAGCCCTCAAGGCGGCCACCGCCAAGGCGCCCATGCCATGGCGTCTGAACTGGAACAACCTCAAAACCATCGAGCCTGATGCTGTCGAGCCTTTGTACAAGGTCTTCAGTGGGTGGGCGACCCAGCCTGTTCAGCTGCGTTTCATGGGTGATACGCAGTTGCAGAAGGTGCTGCAGAACGCCACCCCTTCAGGCAGCCGCGATACCGCCCAGCAATGGTGGCTTTTGCGCATGGAGGCGCTGCGTGTAACGCATCGCCCCGACGACTTTGAATTGGCCGCACTCGACTTCTGCGTCACCTACGAGGTTTCCCCGCCAGCCTGGGACAGTGCACGTTGCGAATACAAGCCGATCGATGCGCAGGGCGGCGTCACGGATGGGCAGGCTATCATTGGCGACGTGTACCGTGATTCCGTGTCCTCCAGTCTGAGCGCCATTGATGGAGACACTCAAATGGATGCCCCGAGTTCACAGATGAGCAATGTGCTGTCGGTCGAACTGTCAGGCCAGATCCAGGGTGATGCGATAGCGGTGCTGGACAAACTGGAAGTCAAGCTGATGGGCGCAGACATGATGCTGATCTCCTGTGCCAAGCTCATTCGCGTGGATTTTTCGGCTGCGGGAACGCTGCTGAACTGGGTGTCGGCCCGCGAAGAGGAAAACCGGTCAGTGCAATTCACGGAAGTCAACCGCCTCGTTGCAGCGTTCTTCAATGTGATCGGCATCACTGAGCACGCAAGGGTCACCGTCCGCATCGACTGACCTTGCGGCCTTTCTACTGGCCGATTTGGGTAGTGTTGTCATGCCATTCGGCGTCTATGCCGGGATTGGGCCCGCCAGGTCTCCCCTCGTGCTTTCTGCACCGCACCCTTCAAAAAAACACGCCATTCCTGCGGTCACGCCCATTCTTGTTATGTGGGGGCCGTTACCTGCTATATTTTTTATAGCTATGCCGTGCTTGCCCTTGTGCAAAAACAAGTCGCTGAGCGGTCGAATGGATGGGAATAGTCCCACTTTTTCCCGTTTTGACGAGCGCCCAGTTGCCGGTGCTTAAAGCAATACTTTCAGTGCACCGTCTAAGTGCTTAATTTAGAACACTTTTTAATGTAGGCCCTAGATCCGAAGATACTCCTAAGTCCTTGATTTCATTGAAAAAATTTGTTTCAAATCCCTTGTTTGCAAATGGTTTCCTGCTAAAGTGGGGAAAAGTGCAATTTAGTGGTGAAAAGTGTTTTTCAAGGATTTGTAGCAGTGTTTCAGGGCGCTTCATCGTTAGTTCTCGATACCAAGGGTAGGCTCTCCGTGCCTACCAGGCATCGTGACGTGCTGAGCGCCACCGCTTCCGGCCAACTCACCATCACCAAACATCCCCACGGTTGTCTCATGATTTTTCCCCGCAACGAGTGGGAAAAATTCCGCGACCGCATCGCTTCGTTGCCGATGCAGGCGCAATGGTGGAAGCGCATCTTCCTCGGCAACGCAATGGACGTCGACATGGACGCCACCGGCCGTGTGCTGGTGTCGCCCGAATTGCGCGCGGCTGCCGGCATCAGCAAAGATACGGTGCTGCTGGGCATGGGTGGTTATTTTGAGCTTTGGGACGCCGCCACCTATGCAGCCCAGGAGGCCGAGCAAATGAAGGGCGAGATGCCCGATGTCTTCAGAGACTTCTCGTTCTGAAAGAAGACGGTGAACGGCACATGGACACACCGCACCGTCTTGTTGAACGAAGCCATAGCGGCGCTTCTTGTCAACCCGGACGGCCACTACGTCGACGCGACCTTCGGGCGCGGCGGGCATTCGCGGTTGTTGCTGTCGCAGCTTTCACCCCAAGGACGGCTTACCGCCTTCGACAAGGATCTCGACGCCATTGCCGAGGCAAACACCATCACCGACCCGCGCTTTTCCATTCGTCACGAGGGTTTCATGCATTTGGGTCAGTTGCCCGTCGCCAGTGCGGCCGGCGTGCTGATGGATCTGGGTGTGAGTTCACCGCAGATCGACAACCCGGTGCGCGGTTTTTCTTTTCGGCAAGAGGGTCCTTTGGACATGCGCATGGACACCACGCGTGGCCAGAGCGTGGCCGAGTGGCTGGTGGATGCATCCATAGAAACCATGGCGGAGGTGATTCGTGAATATGGCGAAGAACGGTTTGCTCAACAGATTGCAAAGGCGATTGATCGTCGCCGACAGGAACGGGGCCCTCTTCGAACCACCGCTGAGCTGGCCGAAGTCGTGGCTGGCGCGGTCAAAACCCGCGAGCCGGGCAAGGACCCTGCAACGCGCACATTTCAGGCTCTTCGGATTTTCATCAACGCCGAGCTTGAAGAGCTGCAACAGGCGCTAGCTGCGTCGCTGAAAGTTCTCCAACCGGGAGGCCGTCTGGTGGTGATCAGTTTTCATTCGCTCGAAGACCGCATCGTCAAGCAGTTCATCGCCGCACATTCGCGCGAGGTGTTCGACCGTCGCGCGCCTTTCGCCGAACCCAAGGCCATGCAGCTCAAGGCGCTTGGCCGCACCAAGCCCAGCGAAGAAGAGGTCGACGGCAACCCACGCTCCCGCAGCGCCGTGATGCGCGTGGCTGAGCGCACCGAGGTGACGGCATGAACCCCGTAGTACGCGAAGCGACAAACGTGGGGGGCCTACAAAGGGCGACAGGCATTTCATGCCAGCCAGGGCCGCGGAACCGGCTTTGCCGGGCCGCAGGCGCAGCGGCCCCCTCGGGGGGCAGTGCATTACACGCAGTGAAAAGCGTGGGGGCCACATCATGGCCAGACTGAACCTTGTGCTGCTGCTCGCAGTGTTGGCCAGCGCGCTATATCTTGTGCGCACCCAATACGAATCGCGCCGCCTTTATGTCGAGCTTGAAAAGGCGGCCGCGGAGAGTCGGAAAATCGAAACAGACAACGAGCGCCTGCAAGTTGAAAAGCGCGCGCAGGCTACCCCCCTGAAAGTGGAGAAGCTGGCCAAAGAGCGCCTGCAAATGCGTACGGTGACGCCTGCCATCACGCAATACGTGACCTACAAGGACGAGCCTGTGGCATCGGCACCGGGGGGCGTCAAGCCATGAGCCGCAGCGTGCTTTACTCGTCGAGCCCCTTGCTGGCCAGCAAAACGCCCGTCTGGCGCAGTAAATTCATTGTGGCCGGCGTAGCGCTGGCTTTTGCCGGGCTGGCGGGGCGGGCGGCCTACATCCAGATTTTCGGCAATGAGTTTTTCCAGCGCCAGGGCGAAGTGCGATTTGCGCGTACGCTGGAGCTGCCTGCCAATCGCGGCCGCATCCTTGATCGCAACGGATTGATCCTCGCTTCCAGCGTGCCGGCGCCCAGCATCTGGGCCATTCCGGAAGACGTCGAAGCGAGCAAGACGCAACTGGCCGAACTGGCCAGGCTGCTGGAAATGCCATTGGCTGAGCTCAACAAAAAGTTGGGCGAAGAGGACAAGACCTTTGTCTGGATCAAGCGCCAGGTTGATGAGCCCGTTGCGCAAAAAATTCACGCGTTGGGCATCAAAGGCATTTACCAACGCAAGGAATACAAGCGCCAGTATCCGGAAGGTGAAACTGTGGCCCATGTGGTGGGTTTTACCAATGTTGAGGATCGTGGCCAGGAAGGCATTGAGCTGACCTTCAACAAGGACCTGGCCGGGAAGGCGGGATCACGCCGCGTGATCAAGGACCGCCTGGGCCGCGTCGTCGAAGATGTCGGCGAGCAGGTGCATCCGGTCGAAGGCAAAGACATTCAGCTCAGTATTGACAGCAAGGTGCAATTCTTCGCGTACCAGAAGTTGCGTGACGCGGTTATCGCGCGCAAGGCCAAGGCCGGCAGCGTTGTTGTGCTGGACTCCACGACCGGCGAGGTGTTGGCCCTGGCGAACTATCCCAGCTACGTGCCAGACAAGCGGAAAAACCTGACGGGTGAACAGTTGCGCAACCGCGCCCTGACCGACACATTCGAGCCCGGTTCCACCATGAAGCCTATCACGGTCGCCATGGCGTTGGAGGCCGGACGCATCAAGCCGCAAACCATCATCGAAACCGGGCCCGGCCGTTACAGCATCGGCGGCTTCACCATCAGCGATACGCACAACTACGGCACGCTGACGGTTGAAGGTGTCATCCAGAAATCCAGCAACGTCGGGGCGTTGAAGATTGCGCAAAAGATGAGCCCGCAGGAAATGTGGGAAACCTACATGGCGCTGGGTTACGGGCAAAAACCGCAAATCCAGTTTCCCGGTGCCGTGACGGGGCGAGTCCGGCCCTGGAAAACCTGGCGCCCTGTCGAGCAGGCGACCATGGCCTATGGTTACGGCTTGTCGGCCTCGCTGTTCCAGATGGCGCACTCCTACACCGCGTTTGCGCACGACGGCCAGATCATTCCTGCCACCATGCTCAAAAGCAGCGAGCCCGCCGTGGGTGTACAGGTCTTTTCTGCAGAGAACGCGCATGCCGTTCGCCGGATGCTGCAAATGGCCGCCGCACCCGGTGGTACTGGCCCGTTGGCGCAAACGGTGGGTTATTCGGTAGGCGGAAAATCGGGAACGGCGCACAAGCAGGTCGGCAAAGGTTATGCCACCAACAAATACCGCGCATGGTTTACAGGCATGGCGCCTATCGAGGCCCCGCGCATCATCGTTGGCGTGATGATCGATGAGCCCAGTGACGGCAATTACTTTGGTGGTGTGGCCGCTGCACCTGTCTTCAGCGAGGTGGTGCAGCAAACGCTTCGCATGATGGGCGTGCAGCCTGACATGAGCGTCAAGCCGCAAATCACCACCCAGGCTGTGGAGGAGTCGTTTTGAGCATGCAACTCCACACCCCTGAACAAGCCGCCGGGTGGTTGCGCGAACGCGTGAGCGGCGGCCTGTGCACAGACAGCCGCAGGCTGACCCCGGGCGACGGCTTTATCGCCTGGCCCGGCACCGCGACCGACGGGCGCAAGTTTGTGGGCAGCGCGTTGAATGCGGGCGCCACTGCCTGTCTGGTCGAACAGGAAGGCGCGGCCGCCTTCGGTTTCCAGGACGAAAAGATCGCCGAATACGCCGGTCTCAAGGCTGCGACCGGGCCTATCGCCGCCGTCTACTTCAATCAACCGAGCCGGCAGTTGCGGGTTTCCGCTGTGACCGGCACCAACGGCAAGACCTCCACCGCCTGGTGGCTGGCGCAGGCTCTGGGCCGGCTGGGTCACAAATGCGGCGTCATTGGGACGCTGGGCATAGGTGAGCCTGGTGCCATGGTTTCCAACGGCCTGACGACGCCCGACCCGGTGCTGCTGCAACAGGAACTTCGACGCTTCGCCGACCAGGGTTTTGTCGCCTGCGCGCTGGAGGCCTCCTCCATCGGCGTGGTCGAACACCGCCTGGACGCGACCGCCATTGAGGTCGCAATTTTTACCAATTTCACGCAGGATCACCTCGACTACCACGCTTCCATGCAAGCCTACTGGGAGGCCAAGGCCGCGCTGTTCGGCTGGCCGGGCCTGAAGGCGGCGGTCATCAATATTGACGATGCCAAGGGTGCAGAACTGAAAGAGTCGCTCGCGAGGAGTGGCCTGGATCTCTGGACTGTGTCCTGTGCGCAGCCGGCACGCCTGCAGGCGCGCAAGATCGAGCATGGCACTGATGCCCTGAGCTTCGAGGTGACGGAGGGTGCCGAAAGCCATACGCTGGCTGCCCGACTGGTGGGCCAGTACAACGTGTCCAACCTGCTCGGTGTGCTCGCGGCCCTGCGCGCCATGGGTGTGTCGCTGGCCGACGCGGTCAAGGCCTGTGCCGGCCTGCTGCCCGTGCCCGGGCGCACCGAGACGCTGGCCGTCCCGGGCCGGCCGCTGGTGGTGATCGATTACGCCCACACGCCCGACGCTCTTGAAAAGGTGCTGCTCGCGCTGCGGCCGGCAGCGGCACGTCGCAATGGACAGCTCTGGTGCGTGTTCGGTTGCGGTGGTGACCGCGACACCACCAAGCGTCCGTTGATGGCAGCCGTAGCCGAAAAAAATGCCGACCAGGTGGTGGTGACCAGCGACAACCCGCGCAGCGAGAACCCGCTAGCCATCATCTGCCAGGTGCTGCTGGGCCTGAGCCATCGCGATGCCGTGCATGTGCAGGCCGACCGCGCCGCTGCCATCACGCACGCCCTGAGCCTCGCCGGCTCCGACGACGTGGTGTTGCTGGCCGGCAAGGGCCACGAAAGTTTTCAGGAAGTGGACGGTGTAAAACTCCCTTTCTCCGACCGCGAGCATGCGCAGGCGGCGCTCGATGCTTTGGCCGCACCCCGGCAAGGAACGCAATCATGATGCGCCTGCAACAGTCCCTCGATTGGCTGCCCGACGCCCGCCTCGTGGGCGACGGCGGCGTGCAGGCCTTGCGCGTCAACACCGACACGCGCAGCCTGCAGGCCGGCGACCTGTTCGTGGCGCTCAAGGGCGAGCGTTTCGACGCCCACGATTTCCTCGCGCAAGCCAAGGCACAAGGCGCGGTCGCTGCGATTGCCCACCACGGTCTGGCGCAAGCCGGGCTGCCGGGGCTGGAAGTGGCCGACACGCGCCTGGCGCTGGGGCGGCTGGCGGCTGGTTGGCGGTCCCAGTTCCGCTTGCCGCTGGTGGCGGTCACGGGCAGCAACGGCAAAACCACCGTCACGCAGATGATCGCCTCGATACTGCGTGCCTGGAAGGCCGATAAGGCCTTCGCGACCGAAGGCAATCTTAATAATGACATCGGCGTGCCGCTCACGCTGCTGCGACTGTCGGCCGCGCACGAAGTGGGGGTGGTCGAGCTGGGTATGAACCACCCGGGCGAGATTGCCTATCTGGCCGAAATTACCGGGCCTACCGTCGCGCTGGTCAACAATGCGCAGCGCGAACATCTGGAATTCATGGCCACGGTGGAAGCGGTGGCGCGTGAAAACGGCTCGGTATTTGCGTCGCTGGATGCGGGCGGCACGGCGGTCTTTCCGGCCGACGACGACTACGCTCCGCTGTGGCGTGAACTGGTCGGCACGCGCAAGGTGCTGACCTTCGCGCTCTTGGGCCCCGCCGACATCACAGGCACCGCGCAATGGGAGGGCGGCTGCTGGAAGGTGGTGGCTACGACCCCGGCGGGCAACACCGATTTCTCTCTGCACATCGCCGGCCGGCACAACGTCAAGAACGCCTTGGCCGCTGCGGCCTGTGCGCTGGCTGCGGGTGTTCCCCTGGCATCCATCTCCGAGGGTCTTGCGGCTTTTGTGCCGGTCAAGGGCCGTTCCCGTGCCATTGCCGTGGCCCTGCCAGGCCGGGTGTTGACGCTGGTCGACGACAGCTACAACGCCAATCCTGACTCCATGCGCGCCGCGCTGGAGGTCCTCGCCGAGCTGCCCGGCCCGCGCCTGATGGTGATGGGTGACATGGGCGAGGTCGGCAACCAGGGGCCGCAGTTCCACGATGAAGCCGGGCGCCATGCACGCGCGCTGGGTATTGAAAAATTGTTCACATTGGGCGAGCAGTCAAAGCATGCCGCGGCCGGTTTCGGCGGCGCGCAGATTTTCGGTGACATGGATGAACTCGCTGCCGCCGTGCTGGCCGAGCTGCCTCACACCGGCAGCTTGCTGGTCAAGGGTTCGCGCTTCATGAAGATGGAACGTGTGGTCCAGACCATTACGGCCAAGGCGCAAGATCAAAAACAACATCAACAACTTCAAAAGGACGAGCCTCATGCTGCTTAGTCTGGCCCAGTGGCTCCAGTCAATGTCCCCCGAATTCGGGTCCTTCAGGGTATTCCAGTACCTGACGTTCCGTGCAGTCATGGCCGCGCTCACAGCACTGCTGATCGGTCTGTTGGCTGGCCCCTTTGTGATCCGGCGGCTGATCTCGCTGAAAATCGGGCAGCCGATTCGGGAATACGCGATGCAGACACATTTGAGCAAGAGCGGCACGCCCACCATGGGCGGTGTGCTGATTTTGCTGTCTATCGGAATTTCCACGTTGCTGTGGTTCGATTTGTCCAACCGTTTCGTCTGGATCGTCCTCATCGTCACGTTGGGCTTTGGCGCCATAGGCTGGGCAGACGACTGGCGCAAAGTCGTACTCAAGGATCCGGAAGGTATGCGCTCACGCGAGAAATATCTGTGGCAGTCCATCATCGGCCTCATCGCGGCGCTGTATCTGGTGTTCAGCATCTCCGAGAGCTCCAACATGCGCGTGCTCGAACTGTTCTTCAGTTGGGTGCAGTCGGGCTTTGACGTGAACCTGCCGCCCAAGGCCGGCCTGCTGGTGCCCTTCGTCAAGGAAATCAGCTACCCGCTGGGCGTATTCGGCTTCGTGATCCTGACTTACCTCGTGATCGTAGGCTCCAGCAATGCTGTCAATCTGACCGACGGGTTGGACGGTCTCGCCATCATGCCGGTGGTCATGGTGGGCTCGGCGCTCGGTGTGTTCGCTTACGTCACCGGCAGCTCGGTCTACTCCAAATACCTGTTCTTCCCACACATCCCCGGCTCGGGTGAGCTGCTGATTTTTTGTTCGGCCATGGCAGGCGCCGGTCTGGCCTTTCTGTGGTTCAACACGCACCCGGCCCAGGTCTTCATGGGCGACGTGGGCGCGCTGGCGCTGGGCGCCGCGCTGGGCACCATCGCGGTCATCGTGCGCCAGGAAATCGTGCTGGCCATCATGGGCGGCATCTTCGTCGTCGAGGCGCTCTCCGTGATGATGCAGGTGACCTGGTTCAAGTACACCAAGAAGCGCTACGGCGAAGGCCGCCGCATCCTCAAGATGGCGCCGCTGCACCATCATTTCGAGAAAAGCGGTTGGAAAGAAACGCAGGTGGTCGTGCGTTTCTGGATCATCACCATGCTGTTGTGCCTTGTCGGCCTTTCCACCTTGAAGCTCAGGTAACAGGCATGCGGCATTTACAAGACCAAACCGTGTTGATTCTGGGCCTGGGCGCGTCCGGCCTGGCCATGGCGCGTTGGTGCGCGCGCCACGGGGCGCACGTGACGGTCGCCGACACGCGCGAAGCGCCGCCTTTGCTCGCCACCTTGCGCGAAGAACTACCGGGCATGGAATTTTTAAGTGGCGCCTTCAAGCCCGAACTGGTGCAGGGCACGTCCGTGCGCGCCGTCTATCGCTCGCCCGGCCTGACGCCCGAGACCATCGCGCCCGTGGCTGATGCCGCGCGCGCCATGGGATTGCCTGTGGGTGGGGAGCTGGATTTGTTCGCGCGGGCTTTGGCAGATCTACGCGAGCCACCGACCGTTGAGGCAATCGAGGAATCCGACCTGGGTGCTGCATCTTCCGAGCCAACGGCTGAAGTGCCCTTGCCCGACGTGCCCGAAGCTGTTGACGAAGCCGCTGCAGCCGATGTCGCTGATTCACCCGAAGACCAGGCCGCTGTGGCGGCCGACGCTTCACGCGACCTGCAAGAGACGGGCATTGCCGCACCGGATGCCACGGACGACGCGCCTGTTCCAGACGAGACCGGTGAAGATGCCACACTGCCCGCGGCTCTGCTGGCCCTGGTGCAAGTCGAACCCGTGCCGGGCTACCGTCCCGCAGTGCTGGCCATCACGGGAACCAACGGCAAAACCACGGTGACTTCGCTGCTGGGCCAACTGGTGCAGCGCGCCGGAAAAACCGTGGCCGTGGCTGGCAACATAGGCCCGACGCTGCTCGACACGCTGTCGGCCCATATGGATGCGCAAACCCTGCCGCAAGTTTGGGTGCTGGAGCTGTCCAGTTTCCAGCTCGCCGACGTGCAGGGCTTTGAGCCAACGGCCGCCGCGGTGCTCAACATCACGCAGGACCATCTGGACTGGCACGGCGACATGGACGCTTACGTCGCGGCGAAAGCCAGGGTCTTCGGTGCCAGCACCTTCATGCTGCTCAATCGCGATGACGCTCGCGTGATGGCCATGCTGCCGCCGCCCGTCAAGGTGCGCCTGAAGCCGCCACAAGTGCGTGCCCATGCGACCTTCGGTGCCGGCGAGCCGCAGCGCCCCGGCGACTACGGCATCGAAACCGTCAATGGCATGACCTGGCTGGTGCGCGCGGCCGAGGCGGACGAAACCATCAAGCGTCGCAAGGACGAAGAGGTGGAGCTGCATGTGCAGCGCCTGATGCCGATTGAAGCCCTTCGCATACGCGGGCGGCACAACGCCACCAACGCCCTGGCGGCACTGGGCCTGGCCGTGGCTGCAGGCTGCAATCTGGCCCCCATGCTGCACGGCCTGCGCGAATACCGCGGTGAGCCGCATCGCGTGGAATCAGTGGCCGTCGTCAATGACATCGAGTACTTCGACGACAGCAAGGGCACCAATGTGGGCGCCACCGTGGCAGCTCTGACGGGGTTGGGCCTGGAGCGCAAGCTGGTACTCATTCTGGGCGGCGAAGGTAAGGGGCAGGACTTCTCGCCGCTGGCGGATCCGGTGCAGCGCCACGTCCGGGCTGTGGTGCTGATGGGGCGCGACGCACCTCTCATCAAGGAAGTCCTGCCGCGCAATATTCCAGTGTTCGACGCCGTATCCATGGAGGAGGCGGTCACTTTGGCCGCGCAGCAGGCACAGACCGGTGACGCCGTCCTGATGTCGCCGGCCTGTGCCAGCTTCGACATGTTCGACAACTACGAGCACCGGGCCAAGGTCTTTTGCGAAGCCGTGCAGGCGTTGGCGCAAGAACAGGGGCACGTGCTGTGACGGCTGTTGTGCGCTTTTTCGGCTGGTTCTCCGGTTTCGGCAAGGCCGCGTCGGAAGTCCTTCCCGTGCGGCTTGGCGGACACAGCCGGCCACAGACGCTGGCCGCACCTCCTGTTCGCATGGCAGGTTTTGACCAGGCGCTGCTGTGGGTCACCGTGGCCTTGTTGATGTGGGGCCTTGTGATGGTGTATTCAGCTTCCGTCGCCATGCCTGACAACCCCAAATTCGCGCGCTATGCGCATACCCATTTCCTGCTGCGCCATGTGTTGTCGCTGGTGGTCGCTCTCATCGTTGCCGTCCTGGCATTCCAGGTGCCGCTGGCCACTTGGGAAAAACTGGCGCCTTGGCTGTTTGTCCTCTCCCTGCTGCTGCTGATACTGGTCCTGGTGCCTTTTATCGGGAAAGGCGTGAATGGCGCCCGCCGCTGGATTTCGCTGGGCATCATGAACTTTCAGCCCTCCGAACTCGCCAAGTTCGCGGTACTCCTTTATGCGGCGGATTACATGGTCCGCAAGATGGAAGTGAAAGAGCGCTTCTTCCGCGCGGTAATGCCCATGGCTGTGGCCATAGCGATTGTCGGATTGTTATTGCTGGCCGAACCCGACATGGGCGCGTTCATGGTGATCTCGGTCATTGCGATGGGCATTCTCTTCCTGGGCGGTGTCAACGCCCGCATGTTTTTTGTCATCGCGGCCGTCGTGGTGGTTGCCTTCAGCCTGATGGTGATGCTCAGCGAATGGCGACGTGAACGCATTTTTGCCTATCTCGACCCGTGGAGCGACAAATACTCCATGGGCAAGGGTTACCAGCTCTCCCACTCCCTGATTGCCTTCGGCCGCGGCGAGATTTTCGGTGTGGGCCTGGGCGGCAGCATTGAGAAGCTGCATTGGCTGCCCGAAGCGCACACCGACTTCCTGATGGCTGTGATCGGCGAGGAGTTTGGATTGCTGGGCGTGCTGGCGGTGATCGGCATGTTCATGTGGATGACCCGCCGCATCATGCACATCGGTCGCCAGTCGATTGCCCTGGACCGCCTGTTTGCCGGTCTGGTGGCGCAAGGCGTGGGCATCTGGATAGGTTTCCAGACCTTCATCAACATTGGCGTGAACCTCGGTGCACTGCCTACCAAGGGCCTCACACTGCCGCTGATGAGTTATGGCGGTTCGGCGATTTTGATGAACCTGATTTCTTTGGCCGTGGTGCTGAGGATTGACTATGAGAATCGCCTGCTCATGAGAGGAGGCCGCGCATGAGCAAGCAACACTGTGCTTTGGTGATGGCCGGAGGAACGGGCGGGCACATTTTTCCGGGCCTGGCTGTGGCTGAGGCCCTGCGGGAGCGCGGCTGGCGGGTGCACTGGCTGGGCGGGCGTGGCAGCGCAGTTCGCCCCAGCATGGAAAGCCAGCTGGTGCCGCCCCGCGGTTTTCCCTTCGAATCGATTGATTTTTCCGGTGTGCGGGGCAAAGGGCCGGTCACGCTGGCATTCTTGCCCCTGCGCCTGCTCAAGGCGTTTTGGCAAAGCATCCAGGTGGTACGCCGCGTCAAGCCCGATGTGGTGGTCGGCCTGGGCGGCTACATCAGTTTTCCGGCCGGGATGATGAGCGTGCTGTTGGGTAAGCCCCTGATTCTGCACGAGCAGAATTCGGTGGCGGGTATGGTCAACAAGGTGCTGGCGGGTGTGGCTGACCGCGTCTTCACCGCATTTCCGGGCGTGTTGCCCAAAGCCGAATGGATAGGCAACCCCCTGCGGCCAGCATTTACCCGGCAGCCCGGCCCGCAAGAGCGCTTTGCCGGACGCAGCGGTCCCCTGAAGCTGCTGGTGGTCGGCGGCAGCCTGGGCGCCCGGGGCTTGAACGAGCTGGTGCCCAAAGCCCTCGCGCTGATCCCTGAGGCAGAACGACCACAGGTTCTCCACCAAAGCGGCGCGCTGCAGATTGAGGAATTGCGCGCCAACTATGCAGCGGCTGGCGTGTCGGCCGAGCTCACACCTTTTATTGAAGACACCGCGAAGGCCTTCGCCGATGCCGACCTGGTCATTTGCCGCGCCGGCGCCAGTACGGTCACGGAAATCGCTGCTGTAGGCGCTGCGGCACTGTTTGTGCCTTTTCCCGCGGCGGTCGACGACCACCAGACAGTCAACGCGAAGTTCCTGGTCGACCAGGGCGGTGGATGGCTGGTCCAGCAGCGCGACCTCAGCGCCGGAATGCTGGCAGAGATGCTGCAAAAAACAGAGCGGCTTGCGCTCGTCCAGAGTGCCTTACAGGCCAAAACCATGCAAAAAACTGAAGCCACGGCCCGCGTGGTGGCCGCTTGCGAGGATCTGGCGACATGAAACACGCCATCAAAAACATTCACTTCATCGGTCTGGGCGGCGCCGGCATGTCTGGCATTGCAGAGGTGCTGCACAACCTGGGATACGTCATTTCGGGGTCTGACCTGTCGGACAGCCCGACGTTGCGACGCCTGGGCAAGCTCGGCATCAAGACCTTCGTCGGTCACGCCGCCGGCAACCTTGAGATGGTCGATGCCGTAGTGACATCCACCGCAGTACAGGCCGACAACCCCGAGGTTCTGGCGGCGCGTGAAAAACGCATTCCCGTGGTGCCGCGCGCGCTGATGCTGGCCGAACTGATGCGCCTGAAACAGGGCATCGCGATTGCCGGGACGCATGGCAAAACTACCACCACCAGCCTGGTCGCCAGCGTGTTGGCCGAGGGCGGCCTGGACCCAACTTTTGTGATCGGCGGGCGCCTCAACAGCGCCGGTGCCAACGCCAAACTCGGCTCGGGCGACTACATTGTGGTCGAAGCTGACGAATCGGATGCTTCGTTCCTGAACCTGCTGCCCGTGATGGCGGTCGTCACCAACATCGACGCTGACCACATGGAGACTTACGGTCACGATTTCGGCAACCTCAAGAAAGCTTTTGTCGACTTCCTGCACCGCATGCCTTTTTACGGTACGGCGATCTTGTGCACCGACGACCCGGCCGTACGCGACATCGTGCCGCAGGTTTCCTGTCCCATTACCAGCTATGGTTTCGGCGAAGATGCGCAGGTGCGCGCCGTCAACGTGCGGCCAGTGGGCGCACAGATGCATTTCACGGCACAGCGCCGCAATGGCGTGACCTTGCCAGACATGGACGTGGTGCTCAATCTGGCCGGCGAGCACAACGTGCTCAATGCCCTGTCGGCCATTGCCATTGCCGTTGAGCTCAACGTGCCCGACGCGGCAGTACAGAAAGCGCTGGCTGAATTCCGGGGCGTCGGACGGCGCTTCCAGAGTTACGGGGACATGCCGGCCAAGGGCGGCGGACATTTCACCGTGATCGAAGACTATGGCCATCACCCGGTGGAAATGGCCGCGACGCTGGCTGCCGCGCGCGGCGCCTTCCCTGGCCGGCGACTGGTACTGGCCTTCCAGCCGCACCGCTACACCCGCACACGTGACTGTTTCGAAGATTTCGTCAAGGTCATCGGCAACGCCGATGCAGTGCTGCTCTCCGAGGTATATGCCGCCGGTGAAGCACCTATCGTGGCCGCAGACGGACGCTCGCTGGCGCGGGCTTTGCGCGTGGCGGGCAAGGTAGAACCTGTCTTTGTGGATGAGATCGATGCCATGCCGCAGGCCATCCTTGACAACACGCTGGATGGGGACGTCGTGATGTGCATGGGTGCCGGATCCATCGGCATGGTGCCCGCAAAGGTTGCTGAAATGCTGGAGCCGGCAGGGCATGAAGACTCCAGAGAGGTCCGGACATGAAAGCAGACATGTTGAATTTTCGAAAAGTCGCCGTCCTGATGGGCGGGCTGTCGGCCGAGCGCGAAGTCTCGCTGATGTCTGGTAACGGGGTACTGAAAGCGCTTCGCTCGCGTGGCGTGGATGCCCACGCCTTCGATCCCGCCGAGCGCGACCTGAGCGAGCTGAAGAGGGACGGGTTCGAGCGTTGCTTCATCGCATTGCATGGACGCTTCGGCGAGGATGGCACGGTGCAAGGCGCGCTCGAATTGCTGGGCATTCCCTACACCGGTTCCGGCGTCATGGCTTCCAGCATGGCCATCGACAAGGTCATGACCAAGCGCGTGATGATTTCCGAAGGATTGCCGACGCCTCAGTACCGTCTGTTGCGCCGCGGCACTTATGGCGCTGCCGACATTGCCGCCCTGCCGGATGCGCTCGGCCTGCCGCTGATCGTCAAGCCGGCACGCGAAGGTTCATCGATCGGGCTGACCAAGGTGACGGAACGCTCCGCCATGGCCGGCGCCGTGGCACAGGCCGAAAAACTCGATGCTGATGTCCTGTGCGAGCAATTCATCAGCGGTGACGAGGTGACCTGCCCGGTGCTGGGTACCGGTGCCGGTGCGCGCGCACTGCCGGTCATCCGCATCGTGGCGCCCGACGGCAACTACGACTACCAGAACAAATACTTCACCGACAGCACCCAGTACCTGGTGCCCTGCGGGCTGCCCGAGGGCGAAGAGGCTGTCATCCAGCAGCTTGTGCTGGACACCTTTCGCATTCTCAATTGCCGCGGCTGGGCCCGCGCCGACGTGATGATAGACAAGGCCACGCGCAAGCCCTACCTGCTGGAAATCAACACGTCGCCGGGCATGACCGGGCATTCGCTGGTACCTATGTCCGCCCGTGCAGCCGGTATCTCCTATGAAGACCTTTGCATCGAAGTGCTGAAGACTGCTTCGCTCGACCACCAAAAACACGGAGGAGCCGCCGCTTGAGCAGAACCCTGCCACTGCCGCCTTCCTTGCCGCTGGACGTCAAGCTCATGAACACCTTCTCGGTGGTTCTGGGCCTGGCGTTTGCCGCCATGGTTGCGTCACTGGCTGTGGCGTGGCTCATGCGCCAGTCCCTGTTCAGCCTGAATGCGATCCATGTGGAGGGCGACCTTGCACACAACAACGCGGTCACGCTGCGGGCCAATGTGGCGCCCAGGTTGTCCGGCAATTTTTTCACGGTGAACCTGGGCGCCACGCGCGCGGTGTTCGAGTCTGTTCCCTGGGTGCGCAGGGCGCTGGTGCAGCGCGAATTTCCCAACCGGCTGAAGGTGGTGCTGCAGGAACACAAGCCGGTGGCGTTCTGGGGGGCTGAGGGCGACGCCCGGCTCGTCAACAGCTTCGGTGAAGTGTTTGAGGCCAACCAGGGCGACGTCGAGGCGGAAGACCTGCCGGTGCTCAATGGGCCGCCGGGTCAGGCGGCGCAGGTACTGCAGGCCTACCAGGCGCTGGCGCCGATGTTCGATGAAACAGACGCCACGCTGGAGCAATTGCAGATGACCGGCCAGGGTGGCTGGCGTGCCCAGCTGGACAGCGGCGCCGTGATCGAACTGGGGCACGGGTCGCTGGACGAAATCCAGGCACGCACCCGCCGCTTTATTGCCACGGTGACGCAGGTGTCATCCCGGTACGGGCGGGACCTGGAATCCGCCGACCTGCGTTACGGCAATGGGTATGCGATCAGGCTCAGGGGTGTCACCACGGGAAGCTCCGCTGACAAAGACGACGGAAAGAAAAAAAGGTAAACATATGGCCAAGGAATACAAAGATCTGGTGGTCGGGCTGGACATCGGAACCAGCAAGGTCATGGCGGTGGTGGCCGAGGTCATGCCGGGCGGAGAGCTCAAGCTTGCCGGCCTGGGCATCGCGGCGAGCAACGGGCTCAAGCGCGGGGTGGTCGTCAATATTGACGCCACGGTGCAAAGCATCCAGCAGGCCCTGAAAGAGGCCGAACTGATGGCCGACTGCAAGATCGCCCGTGTCTACACCGGTATCACCGGCAGCCATATCCGCGGCATCAACTCCAGCGGCATGGTGGCGGTGAAGGACAAGGAAGTCACGCAGGCCGACGTGGCGCGGGTGATCGAGACGGCCAAGGCCATCAACATCTCGACCGACCAGCGCCTGCTGCTGGTGGAGCCGCAGGAGTTCGTGATTGACGGACAGGACGTGCGCGAGCCCATCGGCATGAGCGGCATACGCCTGGAAGCCAAGGTGCACATCGTGACGGGCGCCCAGAGCGCCGCTGAAAACATCATCAAATGCGTGCGGCGCTGTGGGCTTGAAGTCGATCAGCTCATGCTCAACCCGCTGGCTTCGAGCCTGGCCGTGTTGACACAGGACGAGCAGGAGCTCGGTGTGGCGATGGTCGATATCGGTGCCGGCACCACCGACGTGGCCATCTTCACCGGTGGCGCCATCCGGCACACCGCGGTGATCCCGATCGCCGGTGACCTCATCACCAGCGACATCGCGATGGCGCTGCGCACGCCCACCAAGGACGCAGAAGACATCAAGGTGGAAAGCGGTTACGCCAAGCAGCTGCTGGCCGATCCCGACACGCAGGTGGAAGTACCCGGGCTGGGCGACCGGGGGCCGCGCATGCTGAGCAAGCAGGCACTGGCGGGCGTGATCGAGCCGCGCATCGAGGAAATCTTCTCGCTGGTCCAGCAGGTGATCCGCGAGTCGGGCTACGAAGAGGTGTTGTCTTCGGGCATCGTTATTACCGGTGGCAGTGCTGTCATGCCCGGCATGGTGGAGCTCGGTGAGGACATCTTCCTCAAACCGGTTCGCCGGGGCATACCGCGCTACAACAGTGCGCTGTCAGACATGGTGGCCCAGGCCCGCGCCGCCACAGTCATGGGCTTGCTCGAAGAAGCCCGGCTGGCGCGAATGCGGGGCTACAAGGTGTCGCAAAAGGCAGGCAGTGTGCACAACGCATTCGGCCGGGTCAAAGACTGGTTTGTGGGGAATTTCTGATCATGAATACCTATTCCACTTTTATCGGCAGGCCCTCGCGTTGTATGCATTCAGGCGGGGCGGATCCTCCCGCGTAAGCCTGTCATGTCAAACATAAATACAACGTTCTGAAAATTTTGGCAACTGCAGTTTATTGATTAGGAGGCTCCCAATGAGCATCGAAATGATTGAAATCGAAGAATTTAACCAGGGCACACAGATCAAGGTGATCGGCGTGGGCGGCGGTGGCGGCAACGCTGTGGGGCACATGATCGAATGCGGCGTGCAAGGCGTCGAATTCATCTGCGCCAATACCGACGCGCAGGCACTCAGCCGCGGCAGCGCGCACAAGACCATCCAGCTGGGCGCCAGCGGTCTGGGCGCGGGCAGCAAGCCCGACAAGGGTCGCGATGCGGCAGAGCTGGCGGTGGACGATATTCGCAGCGCCATTGCCGGCGCGCACATGTTGTTCATCACCGCAGGCATGGGCGGCGGCACCGGTACCGGTGCCGCCCCCGTGATCGCACGCGTGGCCAAGGAGATGGGCATCCTGACGGTCGGCGTGGTGACCAAGCCGTTTGATTTTGAAGGCGGTCGCCGCATGACCAACGCCGACCTCGGCCTTGCAGAACTCGAAGCCAACGTTGACTCGCTAATCGTGGTGCTCAATGAAAAGCTGCTCGAAGTGCTGGGTGACGACGTCACGCAGGATGAAGCTTTTGCGCATGCCAACGACGTGCTGAAAAACGCCGTGGGCGGCATTGCCGAAATCATCAACGTGCCCGGCCATGTCAACGTCGACTTTGAAGACGTGCGTACCGTGATGGGTGAACCCGGCAAGGCCATGATGGGAACGGCCAAGGCCAACGGTCCTGATCGTGCGCGCATCGCCGCCGAACAGGCTGTAGCTTGCCCGCTTCTGGAAGGCATTGACCTGTCGGGCGCCAAAGGCGTGCTGGTGCTGATCACCGCGGCCAAGGGCTCGCTCAAGCTGAGCGAATCCAAGCTGGCGATGAACACCATCCGCGCATACGCTTCCCCCGATGCGCATGTGATCTACGGCACGGCCTACGACGATGAGCTGGGCGACGACATCCGTGTGACCGTGGTCGCAACGGGCCTCTCACGCCAGGGCGTGCGCCGCCACGCCCCGCCGCTGCAGGTGCTGCGCACGGGTACTGACAACGTGCCGTTCAATGTCCCGACGCTGAACACAACGGCCAATGGCGCCGGCACGGCGCAGACGGCCATGGGATCGGCACAGCCTGACTACGGCAACATGTCGGTGCCCAGCGTGTGGCGTACCAACCGGACCCAGGCGGCCGCAAAAGTCGACGCCCTGGCCTCCGGCGGAATGGACGACTTCGAGATTCCTGCTTTCCTGCGCAAGCAGGCCGATTAAGGTTCTCGCAAGTGGATCATTAAAAGGGTGGACTGGTTGCAGTCCGCCCTTTTTTCTGGCCTTTCCAATTCGGAGCATCTCAGGAAGAAAGAGGTCGCCATGGACATGCGAGGGCTTTGCGCCACGCTGGTCGTTCTTTTCGCACAACCTGCGGTTGCCCAGACCGCCAGGCCCGAAGCAGCCGAAAAAGTGAGTTGGCCCAGCATGGTGTGTGCGGGTACTCCCTTTGTCTGCAGCAAGCTCCATGCGCAGGGTTACCTGTTCAGTCAGCCTGGACAGACGAAGGTTGTGATGATCTCGCACGGATCGCAGGGCATCGACAGCCGCATGTTCGACTATGTGGACAGCCTTCAGAAAGAGGGTTTCGCAGCGCCGGTGATCGATCACTGGAAGCCCCGAGGCATCGACGTGACGCACAACGACTATCCGGCGGCATCGCGCAAAGGCGGTAACGAATTCAATATGGCCGTTGACAGCCTCGCAGCTGCCGGCTGGTTGCGCAGCCGAGGTTTCGAGAAGGTCGGCAGCATCGGTGAGTCGCAGGGTGGCGGTGCCGCAGTCATGATGCAGCAGAAATTCGCCCACGCACTGATTGAGCGCAACATGCGGCGCTTGTACGCCGGCGACTTCAACCTCAAACCCATCGACGCGGTGGTGGGTTTGTATGGCTACTGCGGTTACCGCAATGCCCGGCGTGACGCCTACGTAAATTCCCCATTTCTTTTCATCACGGGTGAAGTGGACGACGAAACCCCGAGCCGGTACTGTGAGCGCCACGTGGGCTGGATGAACGAGCGCGGCGGCAACGCGAAGATCGTGGTACTGCAAGGTGAGGGCCACAGTTTCGACGCGCCTTACAAACGGCAACGCAATGTCTTCGGGCCGCACTATGCCAAATGCGATGTTCTGGTCGATGAGACGGGCGTGACCGAACTTAACAGCGGCATCACCATGCCCGGCGACGACGTCAACGCCATGATGGCCCGATGTGTCAGCAAGGTTTTCCACACGGGCTACTGGAAGAATCGCTTCGTCGCGGTGCCGCACTGGACGGCATTCTTCAGGCAGCGCCTGTAACAGGGCAGAACCTGTAGCACTTTGGCTATGGTGGCCATCAAAGACTCCAACTGCGGCAATCTGCTGCAACACTTAAAATCACTCCTATGCTTCAGCAACGTACCCTTAAATCCCTGACCAAAGCCGTGGGCGTGGGCCTGCACAGCGGCCAGCGGGTGGAACTGACCTTGCGCCCCGCCGCGCCGGACACGGGCATCGTGTTTCGCCGTGTGGATTTGCCTCAGCCGGTGGATATCGTTATTTCCGCGCAGGCGGTGACGGATACGCGGCTGGCGTCGACGATCGCCAGCGGCAGCGCCAAGGTGCACACCGTTGAGCACCTGATGTCGGCCTGCGCGGGCCTGGGCATTGACAACCTGTATGTTGATATCACGGCCGAAGAAGTGCCGATCCTGGACGGTTCAGCTTCGTCGTTTGTTTTTTTACTGCAATCGGCGGGCATCGCGCTGCAGGCCGCCCCCAAGCGGTTTATCCGGGTGATCAAGCCCGTGGAAGTACGTGAGGGCGAGGGCACCAACGCGAAGTGGGCTCGTTTGAGTCCCTACGAAGGCTACAAACTCAGTTTTGAAATTGATTTCGACCATCCTGCGGTGGACTCCACCGGCCAGCGCGTGGAGTTCGACATGGGTTCCGGTGCCTACACACGCGACATCGCGCGGGCCCGCACCTTCGGCTTCACCAAGGATGTGGAAATGATGCGCGCCAATGGCCTGGCACTGGGCGGCGGGCTGGACAATGCCATCGTCATGGACGACTACAAGGTGCTCAACAGCGATGGGCTGCGCTATAACGACGAATTCGTGAAGCACAAGATCCTCGATGCCATGGGCGACCTCTATTTGCTGGGCAAACCGCTGCTGGCCGCCTACAGCGCGTTCCGCTCCGGTCACGCGATGAACAACAAGCTGCTGCGCGAGTTGCTGTCGCACCAGGACGCCTACGAAGTCGTTACCTTCGAGGACGAGAAAAAAGCACCGCAGGGCTTCGCCACGCTGGCGCGTGCCTGGTAGGGCCGGCGGAACACGCCATGCTGCTGTTTCGCTGGCTCATCCTGCTGTTTTTGCTGGCTGCGGTGGTGTCGTTCATGTTTTACGCCGGTACCGGGCAGGCACGGTTCAAGCAGTTCGGGCTCACCATTCTCAAGTGGACGCTGATCGCCGCTTTTGGATTTTTTGCGGTACTGATACTGGAACGTCTGGCATAGCTCGACCATGGTTCATCGTGACCACAGGATGCCTTCCGGGTTTCTCCTTGCTGCTGAGCTGTCCGGCGACCCGTTTCAAGAGCTTGAATCCGTGCAGTTATAGTTCGGTCATAACGACTTTCCCTGGCGCTGAAGAGCAACACGGAAGCCACCGGATTCGGTGCTCTGCGGTGTTCAATGACGTAACCACCTGAAAAAACCACCGGAGATTGACCCATGAGCTTCATCAAAATCCTTATCGTGCTGGGTCTTGCTGGTTTTGGATATCAATACTGGACCAAACACCGTGAAGGTCAACCGATGATGGCCTCAACCAGCTCCGCAGGAAGCGCAAGTTCAAATGGATTTGTTTTGCTGCCCGGTACGAGCACTACCGCTTCCAGCGCGGTACAGGTTATTGCCGCCGAGGATTGCCCGGAAGAGGCGGCCCAGCGCGCGAATAGCCTGGCCGAGCAACTTTCGGGCAAGGGGATTCCGGTTACCCGCACCCACAGTATCAGCTTCACCGTGACAAGTGGCGATCCCGCCGACGCCCAGCGCATTTCGTCCATCATGAGCGGCGAACTGCCCATTGTGCTGGTGCGCGGAAAAGCCAGGTCGAACCCCTCATTGGATGAGGTGATCGCTGAATACCGTGGCCGCTAAGGCGCGGATCACCACGGTCTAACGGCTTCGTCCGTCCCTGTAGTTTCCTGTGGGTTTTGCGCCGGTTCCCGCCGCCGCAGCCAGCCTCTGCATCGCGGTGCCGACATGGGCGTGGGTAATCGCCAGCCCCAGCGCATCGGCCGCGTCTTTGCCAGGCAGGGAGGGCAGCTTCAGCAGGCGCATCACCATCTCCTGCACCTCGGCCTTGCCCGCCTTGCCATAGCCCGCAACCGCCTTTTTGAGCTGCAGCGCCGTGTATTCGGCCACTGTCAGCTGGCGCGAGACCAGGGCTGTGATGCAGGCCCCGCGCGCCTGGCCCAGTAGCAACGTCGCCTGCGGGTTGACGTTGACAAAAACGATTTCGACAGAGGCCGCATCGGGCTGGTAGCGCTCGACCACTTCGCACACGCCCTCAAACAGCACTTTCAGCCGGCCCGGCAAATCGCTGCGTTCCATATGTGTGGTCTTGATGGTGCCGCTGGCCACATAACGAAGGTGCTGCCCGTCCATGTCGATTACGCCGAAGCCAGCGATCTGCAGGCCGGGGTCGATGCCGAGGATTCTCATATGCTATGCATTTGATAGCTGTCCGCGCATGTTTTCATTGGGCTAGAGGCCAAAATACCATCTAACAGAATGGAAAAATACCGGTGCGCCGAAGCACAGCGCATCCACGCGGTCCAGCAGGCCGCTGGCACCGGTGACGCCCACGCCGCGGTTCCCCCAGTTGGGAATGCCGCGGTCACGCTTGAGGGCTTTCATCACCAGGTGCCCGAGCGAGCCCGATACGCAGGCAATGAAAGCCATGGCCACCGCCTGCGCCGGCTTGAAGGGCGTGAGGCCCGCGAGCAGGCCGCCCAGCAGGCTGGCCCCAATGACGGCGATCAACCAGCTGGTCCAGTTAAAGCTTTTACTGACGTTGGGCGCGCTACCCGGTCGTTGCAGTTTGCGGCCCACCAGGTGCTGGACGATCATGCAGCTTTGCACCACAAACACCAGGAAGAACACCAAAAAGGCGTTTTTGCCCTGGTAGTTGGGAAACTTCAGCAGCAGCAGGGCGGGCACATGGCTAATGCCGTAGACGCAGACCATGATGCCCCATTGCAGCTTGGCGTTGCGTTCGAGGAAACGGTGCGGGTCGTCGGCCAGCGCGCTGACTACCGGGATCGCCAGGAACACGTAGACCGGAATGAATACGGTCACCAGGTCAAAGTGCCGCGTGATGACCAGCGCAAACTGCACCGGCAGCACGACAAAAAAGGCCAGCACCAGACTGCGGTGGTCGCCCTGCCGGGTCGGTGAAAGCGTGATGAATTCGCGCAGCGCAAAAAAAGCCACCATGCCGAACAGCATGGTCGCCACGGTTTCTCCCAGCGTCCAGCCGATCCAGAACACCGTGGACATGAACCACGAGGTGCGTAGCAGGCCGTTGAATTCCTTGAGTTTCTGGGTGTGCAGGTCGTCTTCGTGCGTGTCCTTGAGGGCCATCACGAACGCAGCCACGCTGATCACGGTCAGGATGCCGAACACGAGTACGAACAGCAGGCCGACCTGGTGTGAGGGGGAAAGGTTGCGCAAAAAGGTGTTCATCAGGATTCCGGGCCTTGTATCAGGTTTCCCTGAGATCCATGACGGCCTGACGGGCGCGCGCCAGGAATTCGGCCCTGTCTTCCCCGGCGCCCAGGGCAATGGGGGCGCCAAAAGTGACCGAACAGAGGATAGGCACCGGTACGACTTCACCCTTGGGCATGACGCGCTGCACATTGTTGATCCAGGCCGGCACCAGCACCACCTGCGGAAATTTCATCGCCAGGTTATAAAGGCCTGCCTTGAATTTTTGCGGCTCTTCCTGATTGCCGCGCGTGCCTTCCGGAAACAGGATGATCGAATCCCCGCTGGTCAGGGCATCGATCAGCGGCTCCAGCGGGTCCTGGTCGCCGGTCTTGGCACGGTCCACGTAAATCGCGTTGAAGACCGCCGTGGTGATCCATTTCTTGAAAGGCGTTTTGGTCCAGTAGTCCTTCGCGGCAATCGGCCGGGTGATGCTGCGAAGTTCTTCCGGTAGCGCCGCCCACATCAGCACCAGGTCGGCATGGCTCTGGTGGTTGGCGAAATAAATACGCTGTTCCGCCTTGGGCGGGCAGCCTTGCCAGCGGGCCTGTGCACCGGTCAGCGTGCGGATCAGCCCCAGCAGGAAAAGCCCCATCAGCTTGGCCAGGATGGGAGAAAATTTGTCGTTCATGGGATTCGGCCCTTTTTGCTGTTCAGCATTCAGGGCAGTTCCACACCGCCCATGCGGGCCGTGATGGTGCTGGCGCGCGAAGCCAGGTAGCCCGAGCCGGGCCGCGTTTCAAAGTATTTGGGTCGCGGCAGCATGACGGCCAGCCGCGCGGATTCATAGGCACTCAGTTTTGACGCAGGCTTGCGGTAGTAATGCTGCGCGGCGGCCTCGGCGCCAAAAATGCCTTCGCCCCACTCCACGCTGTTGAGGTAAATCTCCAGAATGCGCTCCTTGCCGAGCAGGGCTTCAAGCAGCAGCGTCAGCACCAGCTCCTGGCCTTTGCGCAAAAGCGTGCGCTCACCCGACAGGAACAGGTTTTTGGCGAGCTGCTGGGTAATGGTGGAGCCGCCAATAATTTTCACCGGTCTGGCGGGTGTTGCCGCTGCCTTGGCGGGAGCCAGGCGGCTGGCGGACTGTGCGGCGCGCAGCTCGGCCTTGGCGTTTTTGTCCCAGGCCTTTTCAAGTGCCTCCATGTCCACGCCGTCATGCTCGGCGAAGCTGGCGTCTTCCGATGCGATTACCGCGCGCTTGAGGTTGTCCGGCAGGTCGTCGTAAGGCACCCATTGCTGCCGCCATTTGAGGGATCCGGTGTTGCGCACTACCAGGTAGGCTTCCGAGCGCTGAAAAGCGGTGGATTCCGGGTCCACCACGGCCATCATGGCGATGCGCGTCACAAAAAACAGTTGCAGCGCCAGGCCTGCCAGCAGCCCGAGGCCGATGAGCCTGAAGAGTGCTTTCATGGCGTGCATGCCTTCATGCCAGCTGCGCCCGCATTTCCCGCAATACCTGGGCAGAGGGCGGACGAACCCCGCGCCACAGCGTGAAGGCCTCGGCGGCCTGTTCCACCAGCATGCCCAGCCCGTCGCGCGGCGTCGCGCCGCTGTCCCGGGCCCATGCCATGAAGCCCGCAGCCGGGGGGCCGTACATCATGTCGCAGGCCAGGGCGCCGGGCTTGAGAACGCTCGCCGGAACCGGCACACCCGCACCCGCCAGGCTGCTTGCGCTGGCATTGACAATGACATCAAAATTGCCCTGCAGCCCTTGCAGATCGTGCGCAAGCAGCTCCGTTTTTTGTAGCAGACCTTGCATGGAGGCGTGTGCCCGGTGCCGTGCCACCAGCGCGTCGGCTTTCGCCCGCGTGCGGTTGACCAGCACCAGACGGCGTGGCCCGGCCGCTAGCAGGGTGGCCAGCGCGCCCGCGCCCGCGCCGCCTGCGCCGATCAACAGCACGTCGCGCCCTGCCAGCGAAACACCGGCGTTGTTCTGGATGTCGTTTACCAGGCCCACGCCGTCGGTGTTGTCGGCGTGGATGGCGCCGTCCGGGAACACCAGGGTGTTGGCGGCCTGGGCCAGCTGAGCCCTGTCGGTCTGCGTGGCAGCGGCTTCAAAGGCTTGCGACTTGAAAGGCACGGTGACATTGCACCCTTTTACGCCGCCCCGTACCAGTTCAGCCAGTGTGGCACCGAACGCCTCCAGCGGCACCAGCAGGCGTTCGTATTGCAGGGATTGCCCCGTGAGTTCGGCAAAACGTGCGTGAATCAGCGGGGACTTGCTGTGCGCGATCGGATTGCCCAGGACGCAGTACTTATCCATGGCGGGGCCGGTGTTCATGTGCGTGGGCTGAAAGCAGCAGTCGGGCTAGCGGCTGGTGAGTTTGGTTTCAAGCGTGTCATCGCGCGTGAACTTGAAGCGCGACACCACCACGATCTGGTCCGCCTTGCTGCGCATCGCATCGCTGAACTTGCCGAAAGGCCCCGTGCCGCGCACGATGCTTTGCGCACGCCGGTCCAGCGTCAGGTTGCCCGAGGTCTGCACGACTTCCGTGTCGATCACGCTGCCGTCAAAATTCACCGTCACGATCATCGTGAGTTCACCGTAAAGTTTTTTGCCGGCCTGTTCAGGGAAGTTCACCGTCCCCTTGTCTTCAATCTTGCGGCGCAGCTCGTCGTAATAAACGGCGTAGACCTCTTCGCGTGTGGCCGGGCTGATGTAGCGCTTTTTCGGCCGTGCGTTTTCCTCGTTGATGCGCCGCTCGATTTCCGCCAGGATCTTGACGAGCTGCTTGCGTTTTTCCTCGCGCTCGGCCTGCGCCGGGTTGTTGGCGGGCTGTGTCGGGTCGGGCGGTGGCATGGAGGCCAGCTGCTTTTTGATTTGCGCGAGCAACTGGGTTTGCTGCTCCTGCAGCGTGTCAACCTTGCGCTGCGCGTCTTCGGTGGCGTCGCCCAGTTCCATCAGGGCCGATGGCGGCAGGGGCGAGGTGGCCCGGCCTTTTTCGGCTTCGCCGCCGCCGGCGAGCGACGCCTGCGCGATGGCCTTGGCGAAGTCGGGTTTTTCGTTGGTCTTGGCGTTGACCAGGATCACCTCAAGCGGAGTGTCCTGGAACACGCGGTTAAAGCGCTCTGGGTCGACAAAACGCACCGTCAGCAACACCACGTGGAAGGCGATGGATGCGCCTAAGGCGATTTGCAGTGTGCTGGGGGATTTCACAGAAGGAGATTATCGGTGTTTATGCGCGAAATCCGGCGTTAACCGGCCACCGGAACCGCGGCAGCTGTGTCGGTTTGTGGTTCATTGACATCGACGGCAATCGAGATCGGGCCGGCGGCCATCTCGGACTCGCCGTCTTCTTCGCCCAGCGGGTCGGGCGACTCATCGATTTCCACGTCCAGCCGCTCGACCACCGTGCCGGAAATATCCAGCGTGATCTCGTCGATCTCGCCCAGCTTTACACGCACTTTCGCGCCGCGTGGCAGGCCCTGCGCGCCGACGGCCGGCAGCACCAGCGGCAACTCGTCGGCGCGCACCAGGTTGTCCTTGAAGGCGGTGGCGGTCAGCTCGGTGATGTTGTTCTGCTGCAGGTATTTGAGTGTCCAGTAGCGCTCGATGCCGGCCTGGAAACCGTTGTAGGCGCTGTAGGCGGCGTCGAAGCCCGAGATGATGGAAAACAGCTCGGCGTCCTTGGGCTTGAACGGCGCAGCCAGTGCCGCCGTGCGGCCATGGCATGCACAGGCAATGATTTGCCACTGGTTGACCAGGTCGGTGTAGCGGCGCAGTGGCGAGGTGCTCCAGGCATAGCTTTTGACGCCGATGCCAGCGTGCGGCAGGGCTTTGGTGCCCATGCGCACTTTCACGCCGGGCAAGAGGCTGGCCTGGCTGCGGTAAATGCCCGGCACGCCGTGCTCGGCCAGCCACTCGCCCCAGGTGCTGTTGGCCAGAATCATCGCTTCGGCCACGATCAAATCCAGCGGTGCGCCGCGCTGGCGTGTGCTGATGCTGACCGTCTCGTTGCCCTGGGGCTCTGCGCCTGTCGGGTTGTCCAGCCTGAAGTTGTAGTCGGGCCGGTTGAAGTTCTCGGGTTTGCCGCGCACGATTTCGCGCTGGGCTTTCAGGTGTTTGGCCAGCCGGTGCAAAAAGCTCAGTTCCACACCCCATTGAACATCGGTGGGGGGGCTGGTTTGCGCGGCTTCAAAAAAGGCTTCGGTGAAGGTGCTGTCCAGCACGTCGTGGCGCAGGTTGCTGACGATGGGCACCTGCTCCAGCCGGGTGGCGCTTTCCTTGATTTCGAGTGTGGCCTCATCCAGCGTGAGGTACAGCGACAGAGCCGGGCAGTTGCGGCCCTCCTGCAGCGTGTAGCTTTTGACGATGTCATCCGGCAGCATCGTCAGCTTGTAGCCGGGCATGTACACGGTGGAAAGCCGCGCTCGGCCCACGGTGTCAATCGGGCTGCCAGGCAATACGGCCAGGCCCGGCGCTGCGATGTGGATGCCCAGCGTGACGGTGCCATCACCGCGTGAGTTACCCAGGCCTTGCACGGACAGCGCATCGTCGATCTCGGTGGTGGCTGAGTCGTCGATGGAGAACGCTTTAACGTCAGCCAGCGGCAACTCGTCCTTGACCTCGGGCGCCTGCAGCGCCGGGAAACCCGTGCCTTTGGGAAAGTTCTCGAACAAAAACCGCTTCCAGTGGAACTGGTAGGGGGAAGCGATGGCGCCGGCCTTTTGCAGCAAATCGAGCGGCGCGGTGTGCGTCGCGCGTGAGGCTTCGACGACTGCCTTGTATTCCGCGCTGTTCTTGTCGGGTTTGAAAAGAATTTTGTAGAGCTGCTCGCGCACCGGCGCCGGGCATTCACCGCGGCCCAGTTCTTCGGCCCAGGCGGTTATTTGCGCCGCGACCTGCTTCTTCTTTTCGATGGCGGCCAACGCCTGCTGCAGGATTTCCGCCGGTGCCTTCCTGAAGCGGCCCTTGCCGGCACGGCGAAAGTAATGCGGCGCGTCATACAGGCGAAACAGCGCCGCGGCCTGCTGCTCCAGCGAGGCGGCCTTGCCGTCGGCGCTGAAGTAGTCGCGCGCCAGGTCGGCAAAGCCGAATTCGTCTTCGCTGGCGAATTCCCAGGCCAGGTCCAGCTCAATGTCCTGGCTCAATTTCTGGCCCGCGGCCATCATGTCGGCGGGTGACGGTTTTTCAAATCTCAGCAGGGCATTGACGCCCTTGACCTTCACACGCTTACCCGAGTCGAGCTCAACCTGCAGCGACGCATCGCTCTCGGACAAAATGCGGCCGGCCAGGAACTTGCCGGCTTCTTCAAACAATACAAACAAAACGGGATCCCTTTGGTGTCTTTGATGACTTGAGACTAGTGTAATCAGGGCTGCTTCAGAGGGATTTCAGGCCAATGCCAGGAAGTCGAGAATTGCCGGGAGGTGGCGGTCAAAGTCGCTGAGGGCATGGTCACCCCCTTCGAGAAGCCGGATGTGAGCGCCCGCATAACGGGCCGTCATTTCACGCCAGTCCAGCACTTCGTCGCCCTTCGCGACGATGGCGAAGTAATTTTGTGGCGTTTTCAGCGGTCCGGCCTGCTGCGCTTTCAGCTCATCCACAAAGTGGGGCTCGAAGAAAAAGTGTTCTTCCGGGTTGTTCCAGGCCGTTTGCTCGCCGATGTAGCGGGCAAGGTCGCGCGCCGGCTCCACGGCCGGGTTGAGCAGCACGGCCTTGCAAGCGGCCTGTTCGGCCACCGCAGTGGCGTAAAAGCCGCCCAGCGAAGAACCGATCACGCCCATGCTTTGGTAGCCCGGTTTGCTGGGCCAGCCGGCAATTTCGTCCTTCACCATCTGCAGCGCGGCGTGCGGTGAAGGCGGCAGCTGCGGGCACCACCAATGAACGGCGGGATGGCGCTGCTGCACGGCAGCGGCCATTTTTTTTGCCTTCACGGATTGCGGGGACGAACGAAATCCGTGGAGATAGAGCAGGTGGGTGGTGCGCATGCCGCATGTTAGACGGGTCGGCCACCCCCGGATTTTTCCGGGACCGATTTCCGGGGTTTCGCGGTGTTTGCTGCCGGTTTTAAGTAAAACAGGGTTTCAAGCCAATCAAATCGGGCGCAAGCAGCTATGTAATTAATAGCAAAACTCGCCTCCGCGGGATGCCCGGCCGCGCGTTTTCGGCTTCAAGGCTGACGGATAATCCGCGCATGGCCGCCGTTTTCGACAAACCCTCCCTTTATCAGCGAACCTTGCCTTTGCTCCAGGGCTTTGACGGCCTCCTGGCGTTTGCGGTGTTTTTGCTGGCCTGTGCAGGCCTCCTGATCATGTATTCGTCAGGGTATGACCACGGCACCCGGTTTGTTGACCATGGCCGCAACATGCTGATTGCCGGCGCCATCATGTTTGTGGTGGCCCAGGTTCCACCCCAGCGCCTGATGGCGTTTGCCGTGCCGCTGTACATCGCCGGCGTGGCCTTGCTGGTGGCGGTGGCGATCTTTGGCGTCACCAAAAAAGGCGCACGGCGCTGGCTCAATGTGGGCGTGGTGATCCAGCCCAGCGAAATCCTGAAAATCGCCATGCCGCTGATGCTGGCCTGGTGGTTCCAGAAACGCGAAGGCCAGCTGCGCCCGCTGGACTTCCTGGCCGCCGGGCTGCTGCTGGTCGTTCCGGTCGGGCTCATCATGAAGCAGCCTGATCTGGGAACCTCCCTGCTGGTGCTCGCCGCGGGGCTCGCGGTGATTTTTTTTGCCGGGTTGAGCTGGAAGCTGATCCTGCCGCCAGTGTTGCTGGGCCTCATCGGCGTGTTCGTCGTGGTGTGGTTCGAGCCGCAAATCTGTGCGGAGGGCGTGCGCTGGCCCATCCTGCACGACTACCAGCAGCAGCGCATCTGCACGCTGCTCGACCCGTCGCGCGACCCGCTGGGCAAGGGTTTTCACATCATCCAGGGCATGATCGCCATTGGCTCGGGCGGCATCACCGGCAAGGGCTTTATGGCCGGCACCCAGACGCACCTGGAGTTCATTCCCGAACGCACCACCGACTTCATCTTCGCGGCGTACTCCGAAGAGTTCGGTCTGTTGGGCAATCTGTTGTTGATTGCAGCGTTCATCTTCCTGATTTTGCGCGGACTGGCCATTGCGCTGGAAGCGTCGACCTTGTTTTCGCGGCTGCTGGCCGGCGCGCTGACGATGATTTTTTTCACCTATGCTTTCGTCAATATGGGTATGGTCAGCGGCATCCTGCCCGTGGTGGGCGTGCCGCTGCCCTTCATCAGCTATGGCGGCACCGCCATGGTGACGCTGGGGCTGGCCATCGGCATGCTGATGTCCATTGCCAAGGCCAAGCGCTTGGTGCAGAGCTAAACAAGGAGGTTCACATGGGATTTTTTGACTGGTTTGACACACGGGCCGCAGGTCAGTGCGGTATTTCGCTGGCGGAACTGGTGATCCGCGAACTGCCGGCCAAGGAGTCGGTGAATGAAAAGAAATTTGCAGAAAAAGCAGAAAAAACGCTGGTAAAGATGTCGCATGAACTCGCCGCCTTTAAACGGGCGAACAAACTCAATACCTACCAAAAAGCCAAACTGGGCAACGCCTTTTTGTGGACGCTGAAAGACCGCGGCGTCAATGATGCCTATGCCGACGAATTGACGCGGTGGCTTTCCTTGCAGCTGTAGTTATTGCAGTTTCTGGAGCAGCATGTTCGGACTTCTGAAAAAGATCCTGCCGGCCTCGTCGAGCGTGGTAGCCGGCGCCGGTGCGCCTGATAAGGGGCGTTGCGCTGAGCTCAAAAAGAATGGCAATGCCTTGTTGGCAGAAGGCAAGCTCCATGAAGCCGCCTTGTGCTACAGCGAGGCAACGAAGGCCGATCCAGAAGATGTCTTCGCATTGATCAATCTTGGATATGTATTAAGTGAGCAGGGTCACCTTCTGGAATCCAAGGCGGCACTGGAACAGGCTGTGAGCCTGGATTCCACGCAACATGACGCGCATTTCATGTTGGGAACGCTCGCCCAGTGCGAGGCGAACAGATTGCAGGCCATTCACCGATTCAGGCAGGTTGTGCTGCTTGCTCCAGAGTTTGAACCGGCCTATCGTGAGTTGGGCTACGAACTCTTTCAACATGAGGAGATGACGGAGGCGGAAGAGATCATGCAGGAAGGCATTCGCCGATTCCCCGAATCAGTCGGGCTTCTCTGCAATCTGGGAAACCTGTACAGCGCCCAGAATTTGCCATTCAAGGCGATAGAACCCTACGAAAAAGCCCTTGCGCTCGAACCGGAGAATGCCCAATTCATGAGCAATCTGGGTGCGGCATACCAGGCTGCGGGAGATTTCGCGCGGGCGATCCCGTTGATGCGGCGGGCGCTGGATCTCAACCCCGGAGACGCAAATACGCTCGTTCACCTCGGTATTTCCTTGGGTGAACAGGGCTTCCACGATGACGCCATCAAAAGTTACCGGACGGCCCTTGAGCTGGACTCCGGGAATTTCGCCGCTCATTTCAATCTCGGGTTTAGTGCTCTGCTGAATGGCGACTATGGAACAGGCTGGAGTGAATACGAGTGGCGGCTCAGGAGCGCGAAAGAAAAAGATGTGAAAGAGCGCAAGGTCTTCGCCAGGCCTCTCTGGCTCGGTGGGGAGGCTATCGCCGGTCAAACGATCCTGCTCTCCTGTGAACAGGGGTTTGGGGACACCATCCAGTTTTCCAGATACGCCACTGAAGTGGCCGCGCTTGGTGCCCACGTGGTGCTTCAGGTGCAGGCGGGACTTAAAGAGCTTATGGGGACTCTTCCGGGGGGGATCCGCGTTCTGGAGGAGCATGAGCCCTTGCCGCCGTTTGATTGCTATTGCCCCCTGATGAGCCTTCCACTGGCCCTGGGGCATCATCGGACCGGGTTTGTGCCGGCGAGCTTGTCTTATTTGAAAGCCGATCCCGATAAAAAGGCGGTCTGGCAACAGCGGCTTGCTGCCATGGCTGGATCTGCTACCCCTCGGGTGGGCATTGTCTGGTCCGGCAACGCCAATCAGAAGCGCGACCGGCTACGCTCCCTGCGGCTTGCGGAATTTCTGCAGGCCCTGCCCGCCGGAATGCCGGCAATATGCCTTCAACCCATGCTTCGTGAAGTGGACGTTCCCGTCATGAAGACGCAACCACACATCCTCTGTCCGGGCGAGGCGCTGAAGACTTTCGCCGATACCGCGGCTGTGATCGACTCACTGGACCTGGTTGTCACGTCGGATACCAGCGTGGCACACCTTGCGGGTGCCATGGGTAAACCGGTATGGATTCTGGTTCCCTACATCCCCGACTGGCGCTGGCTGCTGGAGAGGAGCGATAGCCCCTGGTATCCGAGCGCAAGGATATTTCGCCAGGCCGCGGCTGGGGACTGGCGTCAACCCCTGGAGCAGGTGCGCGAAGCGCTGTCAATGCGTTACCAGCCGCTAATTGCCTGAGTTTACTGAGGGCCCGCACAAGGCATCATGACCGCGACTTGCCTTGCGACGGCCGGAACTCGGCGGGCAAAGCCCTGCGCCTCGTACCGGCCTGTGCAAGGGCCCTGACGGGGCAGGGCAGACTGCCTACAATGGCCCAATGACCTCACTTCGCTCCACCCCCGTCTCCGCCTCCAACAAGTCCACGGTCTCATCGACGGCCCGACCGACTGCGGAGTCGACGTCGGGGCGGCTGGCGATTGCTGAAAAGCTGCTGCTGGCGCCTTTCGGCCTCACGCAGGCGCATCTGAGCCGCGCGCTGGGCGAAATCACCTCCCATGGCGCCGACGACGCCGATCTCTACTTCCAGTACACCCGCAGCGAAGGCTGGAGCCTGGAAGAAGGCATCGTGAAGACGGGCTCCTTCAGCATCGACCAGGGCGTGGGCGTGCGTGCCGTGAGCGGCGAGAAAACCGCTTTTGCCTATTCCGATGACATCTCTGAAGCGTCGCTGCTCGATGCGGCGCGCACCGTGCGCAGCATTTCTGCAGGCGGCAAGGCTGCCCGCGTCAAGACTCCCGCCCGCAAGGTGGCCGGCAGCCGCTCGCTTTACCAGGGCCTGGACCCGATCGCCACGCTGGACAGCACCGCCAAGGTCAAGCTGCTGGAGAAGGTCGAAAAGCTCGCCAAAGCCAGGGACCCGCGCATCGTGCAGGTGATGGCGGGCCTGGCCAGCGAATACGACGTGGTGATGGTGGCGCGCGCCGACGGCACGCTGGCCGCTGATGTGCGCCCGCTGGTGCGTCTGAGCGTGACGGTGATCGCCGAGCAAAAAGGCCGGCGCGAAGTCGGCTCGGGCGGCGGCGGCGGGCGCTTTGGCCTGGCCTACTTTGACGACGCGCAGATCGCCGAATATGTGAACGACGCGGTGAAAGCCGCACTGACCAACCTGGACGCGCGCCCCGCGCCGGCCGGTGAAATGACTGTGGTGCTGGGTTCGGGCTGGCCCGGCATTTTGCTGCACGAAGCCATCGGCCACGGCCTGGAAGGCGATTTCAACCGCAAGGGCTCCAGCGCGTTTTCCGGCAAGATCGGCCAGCGCGTGGCGGCCAAGGGCGTCACGGTGCTGGACGACGGCACAATTGCCGACCGCCGCGGCTCGCTCAATGTGGACGACGAAGGCCACGCCAGCCAGCGCAACGTACTGATTGAAGACGGCATCCTGAAGGGCTACATCCAGGATTCGCTCAACGCGCGCCTGATGAAGGTCAAGCCCACGGGCAACGGCCGCCGCGAAAGCTACGCCCATGTGCCCATGCCGCGCATGACCAACACCTACATGCTGGGCGGCGACAAACAGCCTGAAGAAATCGTGGCCAGCATCAAAAAGGGCCTGTACGCCACCAACTTCGGCGGCGGCCAGGTCGACATCACCTCCGGCAAGTTCGTGTTTTCGGCCAGCGAAGCCTTCTGGGTCGAAAATGGCAAGATCCTCTACCCCGTCAAGGGCGCGACGATTGTCGGCAACGGCCCCGATGCGCTGACCCGCGTCACCATGATGGGCAACGACATGGCGCTGGACAGCGGCGTAGGCACCTGCGGCAAGGAAGGCCAGAGCGTGCCGGTAGGCGTCGGCCAACCGACGCTGCGCATCGACGGCCTGACGGTGGGCGGAACGGCCTGATCCGGGCCTGAATTAGCCTCTTTTTGACCTGTGCTACATTTCAGCTTATGAATTCGGCCAAGTTTTACTTCGGTTACTTTTGGTTCTCAAGCGCTTCCGGCGGTAGAGAGATCAACGCGTGACCCGATAAAACGCACCGATTCTCCAAAAACCGCCGGCCCCCCGGCGGTTTTTTTTTACCCGTTCAATTTTAATGACCTGACTTGTGACGACCTGATTGACATCCCGAAAGAAAAGGAAAACAGCGATGAATGCCAAGCCCACCTCCGCCAGCGACAACTGGTATGCGACCGTCGAAAAGACCAGCCAGACCGACGACGAACGCATCAAGGACATCACCGTGTTACCCCCTCCCGAGCATCTCATCCGCTTTTTCCCGATCCGCGGCACCGCCGTCGAGACGCTGATCAGCAAAACCCGCAAAAGCATCCACAACATCATCCAGGGCAAGGATGACCGTCTGCTGGTCGT
Organism: Polaromonas sp. P1_F9; assembly: GCF_056405615.1. Lineage (NCBI taxonomy): Bacteria > Pseudomonadati > Pseudomonadota > Betaproteobacteria > Burkholderiales > Comamonadaceae > Polaromonas > Polaromonas sp. P1_F9. The sequence goes on from NZ_JBFUBT010000006.1 coordinate 146,685, forward strand.
CGTCGGCCCATGCTCCATCCACGACCCAATGGCCGCGCTGGACTACGCCCGCAAGCTGGTGGAGCAGCGCAAGAAGTACGAAGGCACGCTGGAAATCGTCATGCGCGTCTACTTCGAAAAGCCGCGCACCACCGTCGGCTGGAAGGGTCTGATCAATGACCCGTACCTGGACGAGACCTTCCGCATCGATGAAGGCCTGCGCATCGCACGCCAGCTGCTGATCGACATCAACCGCCTGGGCCTCCCTGCCGGCAGCGAGTTCCTCGACGTGATTTCACCGCAATACATTGGTGACCTGATTTCCTGGGGCGCCATTGGTGCACGCACCACCGAAAGCCAGGTGCACCGCGAGCTGGCTTCGGGCCTCTCGGCGCCCATCGGCTTCAAGAACGGCACTGACGGCAACATCCGCATCGCCACCGATGCCATCCAGGCGGCGGCGCGCGGCCACCACTTTTTGTCGGTGCACAAAAACGGCCAGGTCGCCATCGTGCAGACCAACGGCAACAAGGATTGCCACGTGATTTTGCGCGGTGGCAAGGCGCCCAACTACGACGCGGCCAGCGTCGCGGCGGCCTGCAAGGAACTCGAGGCCTCCAAACTGCCGGCCACGCTGATGGTCGACTGCAGCCACGCCAACAGCTCCAAGCAGCATGAAAAGCAGGTCGAAGTGGCGCGCGACATTGCCGGCCAGGTGGCAGGCGGCTCGCGCCATGTGTTCGGCCTGATGGTGGAAAGCCACCTCAACTCCGGCGCGCAGAAATTCACCCCCGGCAAGGACGACTCGAAAGCGCTGGAATACGGCAAAAGCATCACCGACGCCTGCCTGGGCTGGAATGACTCGCTGGACGTGCTGGAAATCCTTTCGACTGCCGTGCAGGCACGCCGGGCCAAAAAGTAGGGTTTGCCGACGCGCGGGTTTGTGCGAATAGCCGCCGGGCCCGCAAGTCGCCGACCATGAACCCCTGATCAGGAGCCCATCATGCGCAGCGAAGTCAGTGTGACCTTCAAGGGCCGTCCGCCCATTCGCCTGGACCTCAATGAAGTGCAGCCCATGCCGCACGATGTGGCAAGGGTGTGGCTGGACGGTGAGTTCACCCGGATGGAATGTGAGCCGCTGCGGCCGACCGGCAAGCTGCTGACGGCCGACAAGGTGGTCGTCATCGCCCAGGCCGCCGGGCCGGCGAAATTTGCGGAGGCCCAATGGGCGCAGGAGTTTGCCCGCGCCGCCAGCGCGGCGCTGGCCAAGCCCGTCGTGCATGTAGACGTTGATGCGCTGAGCATCAGCTACTAATTAGAGCCCCCACGCTTTTCACTTCGTGTAATGCGCTGCCCCCCAAGGGGGCCGCCCGCCCTCCGGCCCGGCAAAGCCGGTTCCGGGGCTCATGCTGGCCTCAAGAAGCTACTGGCCTGCTCGTTTCGTATCGGGTCGTCCCCTGAACCGGCCCCGGCCAGCGGGGCTTGTTTTCAGACCTTCAGCGCTTCCAGCAATTTGGCGTGAATACCGCCAAACCCTCCGTTGCTCATGCACAGCAAATGGTCACCCGGCCGGGCGGCCACCATCACCTGCGCGAGCAGCTGGTCAATGGTGCCGGCCACCTGGGCGCGTTCGCCGATGGGGGCCAGCGCGGCGCGTGCATCCCAGTCCAGCCCGCCGGCGTGGCAAAACGCCAGGTCGGCCTGCTCCAGGCTCCAGGGCAACTGGGCTGTCATGGCGCCGAGCTTCATGGTGTTGCTGCGCGGCTCAAAGATGGCGAGGATGCGTTCGCTGCCCCGGCCGGCGCTTTGCAGCTGGCGGCGCAGGCCGTCTACCGTGGTGTGGATGGCGGTGGGGTGGTGGGCGAAGTCGTCATACACGGTGATGTCGCCGCCCTTGCGCGGGATCACGCCGCGCACTTCCATGCGGCGCTTGACGTTCTGAAACTCTGCCAGTGCCCGCGCCGCAGCCTCGGGCGCCACGCCGACGTGCTCAGCCGCCGCGATGGCAGCCAGCGCATTGAGCTGGTTGTGCATGCCGCTGATGCTCCACTGCACGTGAGCGACTGCTTCGCCGGCCTTGAGCACGTGAAAGTCGTGCGGCTCGCCGTGGGCCATGAAGCCGCTCTTGTTCAGCAGGCCACTGCCGAAGAGCAGTTGCTCACTCCAGCAGCCTTGGGCCAGCACGCGCTGCAGGCTGGCCTCGGCGGCATTGACGACCACGCGGCCCTGTGAAGGGATGGTGCGCACCAGATGGTGAAACTGCCGTTCGATGGCGACCAGATCGTCAAAAATGTCGGCGTGGTCAAACTCGAGGTTGTTCAGGATGGCCGTGCGTGGCCGGTAGTGCACGAACTTGCTGCGCTTGTCGAAAAAGGCGGTGTCGTATTCGTCGGCCTCGATGACAAAGGTGTTGCCTTCGCCCAGCCGGGCGGATACACCGAAGTTCAGCGGCACGCCGCCGACCAGAAAGCCCGGCTTCAGCCCGGCAGCTTCGAGAATCCAGGCCAGCATGGCCGTGGTGGTGGTTTTGCCGTGCGTGCCAGCCACGGCCAGCACATGGCGTGGCCCGGTCGGGTGGTGAGTGGGGTGGTGCAGCACATGGCCCGAGAGCCATTGTGGGCCGCTGGTGTAAGGCTTGCCGCTGTTCAGGATGGCTTCCATGAGCGGGTATTTGGCGCTGCCATCGGCAAGCCTGGCACGCGATACCACGTTGCCGACCACGAACACGTCGGGCTCGAAGGCCATCTGGTCGGCGCCGTAGCCCTCGATCAGTTCAATCCCCAAACCGCGCAGCTGGTCGCTCATGGGCGGGTAGACACCGGTGTCGCAACCCGTCACTTTGTGCCCCGCCTCCCGCGCCAGGGCGGCCAGGCCGCCCATGAAGGTGCCGCAGATTCCCAGAATATGTATGTGCATGGCCTGTATTCTAGGCAGGGCTTCCCGCGGGCCCCACACACCCGGATCCTGTGGTCAGGCGAAAATTCAAGGGAAAAGTGCCTCCCGGCCAATATAGATAAGCGCAGCCGGCTATTGATTTCATAGCGGTCGGGTGTGCCATGGGCCGGGGTGAACTTTAGCGTCTGGCGGGAACCCAACCCAAGGCACAATCGCTTCGCCCGCACCCGCATCATTTATCCGCATCACTCATTGACCTTCGATTTGGCCTTTCCTGGTCGAAGCCAGCCGATCTTGACACCTCATACCCTTAAATCCGAAATCGCCGCCACGGCCGCAGCGCTGGTGGTGGAAGAGGGGCTGGAATATGGCCCGGCCAAACGCCGCGCCGTCAAACAGATGGCGCTGCCGGCCCGTACCGAGCTGCCGGGCAATGACGAACTGGAAGACGCCGTCCGCGAATACATCGCACTTTTCTGTGCCGACACCCAGCCCGCCGAGCTGGCAGCGCTGCGTGAGCTGGCGCTGGTCTGGATGGAGCGGCTGGTGCAATTCCGGCCCTACCTGGGCGGCGCCGTCTGGCACGGCACGGCCACGCGGCTGTCCGACATTTACATCCAGCTGTTCTGCGATGACCCCAAATCAGCCGAGATTGCCCTGATTGAGCACAATGTGGACTACGAGCCGCGTACCGTGACCGGTTTTACCGGTGACGGCGTGGAAGCGCTCAGCCTGCGAAGTGTGTGCAAACCTTTGAATGAGACGGTGGGCGTGCACCTGATGGTCTATGACCATGACGACCTGCGCGGTGCCCTGCGGCCCGACGCCAAGGGGCGGACCCCGCGGGGTGACCTGGCTGCCGTGCAAAAATTGCTGTCCCCCCAAACCGGAACTTCAGACACGTGAATCGCAGAAACATGCTTTATGGCAGCGCTGCTGCCTTGGCCGGCCTGGCGGGTGCAGGCGTCGCCTGGTGGAAATTCCAGCCCCATGCAGTGGATGAAAAGGTGGTGGCGCCCACCCCCGGCAACCCATCTGGCAGTGCGACGGACGCATTCTGGAGCCTGAACTTCGACACGCCCGACGGCAAGAACCTGTCCTTGAGCAGCTTTCGCGGGAAGCTGCTGTTGGTGAATTTCTGGGCCACCTGGTGCCCGCCCTGCGTAGAGGAATTGCCTTTATTGGATTACTTCTATCAGGAAAATCGCGATAAAAACCTGCAAGTGCTGGGTTTGGCTGTCGATCAGCCCAGCGCGGTGCGAGCCTGGCTGCAAACCAGACCGCTCCATTTCCCGGTCGGCATGGCCGGCTTGGGTGGGACGGAGCTCAGCAAGTCGCTGGGCAATCTCGCCGGCAGCCTGCCTTTTACCGCGGTGTTCAGCGCCTCGGGTGAACTGCTTCACCGCAAGATCGGCAAAGTCCTGCCGGAAGACCTGGCGCTCTGGGCCAAGCTCAATTAGGCGCAAGGCATTGCTGATGGGCCGTGCTGCATCGAAACCTTCGGTAACAGCCGGGAACAGCTTCTAACGGCATCTTCCGCGGGGCTTTTGAGGCAGAGCGGCCAGCCGCCAGACGGTGGGGAATGGCCTCCGGCTTGATGTACACTCTGCGCTTTCCCGGGGTAAGCCGCCTGGCTCGTCCCCGCAGTAATTACCTGATAAGCGCTTTAAAGCGTAAAAGCAGAAAGTAAGTGAAAAAAGAAGGAAGATCGGTGGCCGCGTCAAGTGCCTTCCGTTTCCAGCCTTTCAGTCAAAAAAGCTGCGCCGAGATCCCGCGCCAGCATCTACCGTCGTTGGAGAGAACCTATGGATTTAAGAAAACTCAAGACCCTGATCGACCTCGTCTCAGAGTCTAACGTCTCCGAGCTGGAGATCACTGAAGCCGAAGGCAAAGTGCGCATCGTCAAATCCAGCGGCGCCCCCCTGGTGATGCAGCAGCCGGTTGCCATGGTAGCAGCTCCCGCAGCAGCGCCCGTGGCCGGCGCGCCTGCCGCACCGGTTGCCGAGGCAGCGCCCGCAGCGCCCGCCGGGCATGCCGTCAAGTCGCCCATGGTGGGCACTTTCTACCGCTCTGCCAGCCCCGGCGCCAAGCCCTTTGTCGAACTCGGCAGCGTCATCAAGGAAGGCGAAACCATCTGCATCATCGAGGCCATGAAGATCCTCAACGAGATCGAAGCCGACAAATCGGGCACTGTCACCAAGATTCTTTCGGAAAACGGCCAGGCTGTCGAATACGGCCAACCCCTCTTCATCATTGAGTAAGCGGGCGCCTTGCCTCCTTTCCAAACCAGGCTTACCGACGCATGTTCAAGAAAATACTGATCGCCAACAGGGGTGAGATTGCCCTGCGCATCCAGCGCGCCTGCCGCGAACTCGGCGTGAAGGCCGTGATGGTCTATTCCGAAGCCGACCGCGAGGCCAAATACATCAAGCTGGCCGACGAGTCGGTCTGCATCGGCCCGGCGCCTTCCAAAGACAGCTACCTCAACATGCCCGCCATCATCTCGGCAGCCGAGGTGACGGATGCTGAAGCCATCCACCCCGGATACGGTTTCCTGAGCGAAAACGCCGACTTCGCCGAGCGCGTGGAAAAAAGCGGCTTCAAGTTCATTGGCCCCACGCCGGAATCAATCCGCATCATGGGCGACAAGGTCTCGGCCAAGCAGACCATGATCAAGGCCGGTGTGCCCTGTGTACCTGGCTCCGAAGGCGCCTTGCCCGATGACCCGGTCGTCATCAAGCGCACGGCCAAGCAGGTCGGCTATCCCGTCATCATCAAGGCGGCCGGCGGTGGCGGCGGGCGCGGCATGCGCGTGGTGCATACCGAGGCGGCCCTGCTGCACGCGGTGCAGACCACCAAGGCCGAAGCCGGCGCGGCTTTTGGCAACCCCGAGGTCTACATGGAGAAATTCCTGCAGAACCCGCGGCACATCGAAATCCAGATCCTGGCCGACCAGCACAAGAATGCGGTCTGGCTGGGTGAGCGCGACTGTTCCATGCAGCGCCGCCACCAGAAAGTCATCGAAGAAGCGCCGGCGCCCGGGATTCCGCGCAAGCTGATCGAGCGCATCGGCGAACGCTGCGTCGCGGCCGTCAAGAAAATCGGCTACCGCGGTGCGGGCACTTTCGAATTTCTTTATGAAAACGGCGAGTTCTACTTCATCGAGATGAACACGCGTGTCCAGGTGGAACACCCGGTCACCGAATGGATCACCGGCGTGGACATCGTGCGCACCCAGATCATGGTGGCGGCCGGTGAAAAGCTGCCTTTTGCCCAGCGTGACATCCAGCTCAAGGGACACTCGATTGAATGCCGCATCAATGCGGAAGACCCCTACAAGTTCGTGCCTTCGCCGGGCCGCATCACGACTTGGCACACACCGGGCGGGCCGGGCGTGCGGGTGGACTCGCACATTTATGCCAACTATTTTGTACCGCCCAACTACGACTCCATGATCGGCAAGATCATCGTGCACGGCGACACGCGTGAGCAGGCGTTAGCCCGCATGAGCACGGCGCTGGCCGAAACCGTGGTCGAAGGCATCAATACCAATATTCCGCTACATCGTGAACTGATGGTGGACGCCAAGTTCATGGACGGCGGCACCAACATCCACTATCTTGAAGAGTGGCTGTCCAAACGCGAAAGATGACCCCCACGGTCGCTCACTTCGTGTAGCTTCCTGCCCCCCGAGGGGGCCGCTGCGCCTGCGGACTGGCGAAGCCAGATCCGCGGCCCCGGCTTGAATTGAATACCCTGTCGCCCCGGCGTACAGCTCCCCGCGAGGCAATGAACGATGTTTGAACTGATCCTGCTGGCCCCCGTCGACGAAGTCGAAACCCTGAGCGAGGCGCTCGACGCGCTCGACGCGCTCAGTGTGTCGGTGGAAGATGCCGACGCGCAGACGCCGGCCGAGCAGGCTTTGTTCGGTGAACCCGGCATGCCGCCGCCCAGGGCGGGTTGGGAGCGTTCGCGTATCGTGTCGCTGTTTGCCACCGAAGTCCTGGCGCGTGATGCGGCTGAGGTGTTGGCTGCCCAGGATTTTTTTGCTGGCTGCAGCGTGGTCGCTGTTCAGCCCGTGCCGGAACAAGACTGGGTGCGTCTCACGCAGTCGCAGTTCTCGCCAGTCGGCATCACCCCTGAATTCTGGATCGTACCTACCTGGCATGAGCCGCCCGTCGAGGCCCGGCAGGTGATTCGCCTGGACCCGGGCTTGGCCTTCGGTACCGGGACTCACCCCACCACACGCATGTGCTTGCGCTGGATTGCAAGCCAGGGCTCCGCCGGTAAAAATCTGGGCCGCGTCCTGGATTACGGCTGTGGCTCGGGCATCCTGGCCATTGGCGCTGCGAAGTTCGGCGCACGGGACATCGATGCCGTCGATATCGACCCGGCTGCTGTTGAGTCGACGCGCGCCAATGCTGAAGCCAACCATGTGGCACTCAATGCCGGGCTCCCGGAGAAGGCGTCTGGCAAATATCAGACCGTGTTGGCCAACATCCTGGCCACGCCGCTGAAAGTGCTGGCACCGCTGCTGTGCGCGCATGTCGAAAAGGGCGGCCATCTGGTACTCGCCGGCATCTTGGATCGCCAGGCTGAGGAGCTCAAGGAAGCCTACGCACCCTATTGCCAGCTCACCGTGCACGATACGCAAGAAGGCTGGATTTTGATGATCGCTGGCTTCTGAGCCGGCCCAATCCTCCGCATGGCGGTTTTCAGGCCGTCAGCGGGGGTCACGCCCCTACAATACAGCGCTAAATGAGCCTGATTACGCGCTGTCCCGCATGCGGCACGATGTTCAAAGTCGTGACCGACCAACTCAAAGTCTCACAGGGCTGGGTGCGATGCGGGCATTGCGCTGAAGTCTTTGATGCGTCCGCGCATCTGCTGCCGCGTGACATGGCGTCGCCCGTGCCCGCCGTACCGTTTGCGGTCGCGGACACCGAGCCCATGCCGCTGCCGGAATTTGTCCCTTCTGCGCCGCCACCGCCGGTCGTGGCTGTTGCCGCCGTTGCTGACTCGCAGGAATGGGCGCCGGCCAGGTCATTTGCCGACCGGGTGCCGCTGAGGCCTTCCAGCACTGGTTTTGTCGATGCGCAGGACAGTGCGGCTGATTTCGACCCTGTGCGCTGGAAGCGGGCGCAACAGGAGCGCCAGCAGGATCCGCTGGACCTGCCCGATAGCGTATTGCCGAATGAGCCGCCAGCCCGCCGGCCGGTGATGGTGCGTCCGGCGGTCGATGATGATTCCAGTTTTGCCTTTTCGGACGTGGACTCCGGCATGCCGGATTCGCGCGTGGAGCACGATGTGTCTTTTGTGCGGGAGGCCAGGCGCAAGGCTTTCTGGAAACGGCCGCTGGCCCGGTGGACCATGGCCTTGTTGTCCCTGCTGCTGCTGGCCGTGCTGGTCTTGCAGTGGACTGTTCAGCAAAGGGACACGCTGGCCGCGCTGGAGCCCCGGCTCGTGCCGGCGCTTCAGGGCATTTGTGGCCAGTTGCACTGTGATATTCGTGCGCCGCGGCACATTGAGTCGCTGGTCATAGACAGCTCCACCTTCAACCGCATCGGCCCTGATGCCTATCGCCTCAGTTTTACGCTCAAAAACACGGGTGTGACGCTGCTGGAAATGCCGTCCCTGGAAGTCACCCTGACCGATTCGCAGGACCAGGCCGTGGTGCGCCGTATCCTTGCGCCGTCGCAGTTTGGCGTCAAATCGCCGACCCTGGCCGCCCGCTCCGAAGTGCCGGGCCTGGTCATCATGAAAATATCCGGTGATGCGGACGCCGCGGCTGCAGCGTCGCCGTCGTCTTCCGCGCCGGCGGCTCCCCTGCGGGTGGCCGGCTACCGTGTCCTGGTTTTTTACCCCTGATTAAAGCGAGAGAACTGAATGTCTGCTGTTATTTGTGGCTCCCTGGCGTTTGACACCATCATGACCTTTGAGGGACGCTTTTCGGAGCAGATACTGCCCGACCAGCTGCATATCCTGAATGTGTCGTTTCTGGTGCCGGCGCTGCGCCGCGAATTCGGTGGCTGCGCCGGCAACATCGCCTACAGCCTGCAGCAGCTCGGCGGCAAGCCGTTGCCCATGGCCACGGTTGGCAGCGACGGTGCCGAGTATGTGGAGCGCATGAAGACGCTGGGCATCAGCACGGAATTTGTGCGGCAGGTGGGGGACACCTATACGGCCCAGGCGATGATCATGACCGACCGCGACAACAACCAGATCACGGCTTTTCACCCAGGCGCCATGATGCAGGCCCACATCACCCGCATTGACGCACGCAATGACATCAAGCTGGGCATTATTTCGCCGGACGGGCGTGATGCCATGCTGCAGCACGCCGAGCAGTTCAAGGCGGCCGGCATTCCATTTGTTTTTGATCCAGGCCAGGGCTTGCCGATGTTTGACGGCAAGGAGCTTTCGCATTTTGTGGCGCTTTCAACCTGGGTGACTGTCAATGATTACGAGGCCAAAATGCTGTGCGACCGTACGGGCCTGTCATGTGCCGAATTGTCCCGGCGGGTGCAGGGCCTGGTGGTGACGCTGGGCGCGGAAGGTTGCGAAGTCTGGATTGGCGGCGAGAAAACCCTGGTGCCGCCGGTGAAAGCCGAAACCGTGGTCGACCCGACGGGATGCGGTGATGCCTTTCGCGGCGCTTTGCTGTTTGGCCTGGAAAAAGGCTGGGCGCTGGACCGCTGCGCCGCGCTGGGCAACCGGGTAGGTGCACACAAGATCGCGACGCGCGGCGGGCAGAACTATACGCTGAATTTAGAACAAATCGGCGATTGAATAAGACGGTGTAGGCGAAAGCAGCTATCAAATTAATAGCGATCGGCGCTCCCTTTCTCCTATTTCTCGCGGCGCTTTGCGCGGGGCTAAGACTCGCGGTGGCCCAGCGCTTTCAGCCATTCATTCCATGCGGCCTGGCTTGCCGCTGCAGCGCTGACGCGCAACTGTTTGCGCCTTGAAGCCTCTCCGCGAGCCAGGGTGATCGCCTGCTGCGGAACGCCAAGGCAACCGGCCAGCCACTTCACCAGCGCTTGATTGGCTTTGCCGTCCACTGGCGGTGCCTGCAGCCGCAGGCGCGGCGCCTGCTGGCCGGTTTCTCCGTGCAGGCCCATCATCTCGGTTTTGGCGGCATTGGGCACCACATGGATGTCGATCAGAACGTCCCCATTCTTTTCCCGTCGCAGAAAAGGAAGTTCGGGCAGTGCGCGGAATGGCTTCATGGCTGGAATGGTCCGGCGGCGATAAACAGGGGTCAGGGGTGTCAATTGTGGATGGCCTCAGGAACGGCCAAGCCATGAAAAAAGCCCGACATCTTTCGATATCGGGCTCTAAGCAGAATTACCTTACTGCTTACGGCTTGCTGGCTGTCGGAAACGGCCAGGCAGCTTGCGGGTTCAGAGTAGTCTGAGCCGCAGGGGCAGCCGCTGCAGCGGGTGCTTTCGCAGCTTTGGCAGCAGGTTTTTTCGCGGCTTTCTTCGCAGCGGGCTTTTTCGCTGCTTTCTTGGCGGCAGGCTTTTTCGCAGCGGCTTTCTTCGCCGCTGGTTTCTTCGCTACCTTTTTCGCGGCCTTCTTGGCTGCTGGCTTTTTCGCTGCAGCTTTCTTCGCTGCTGGCTTCTTGGCCGCTACTTTCTTGGCTGCTGGCTTTTTCGCTGGCGATTTTTTCGCAGCTGGCTTTTTGGCCGCTACTTTTTTCGCTGGAGCTTTTTTAGCCGGAGCTTTTTTCGCTGCTGCTTTTTTCGCAGGAGCCTTCTTAGCCGCTACTTTTTTCGCAGGGGCTTTCTTTGGAGCAGCTTTTTTAGCCGCAGTTTTTTTCGCAGTTGCCATAGTTTTCTCCTTGATCACGTTGCAAAGAGCACTTCACGGTTGGAGTACGTAAAGCGATTCACGGCGTTGGGCCCCGGATAAACCGGTCCCAGCGCCGCGAACACAGGAGCAAAGCCCAACGCGCACTCTTCGGTGCTGTCACTGGTCATTGCAATTCTTGAAATCATTGTTCGCTTGTCTCGCGTATTTTTCTGGTCAATCAATCCCAGGAAAGGGCACCACCGGACTGGTACTCGATCACACGGGTTTCAAAGAAGTTACGCTCTTTTTTCAGGTCGATCATTTCGCTCATCCATGGGAACGGATTCTCCTCGTTGGGGAAGAGAGTTTCAAGTCCGATCTGTGTGGCACGGCGATTGGCAATGTAGCGGAGGTAGCCTTTGAACATGGACGCATTGAGGCCGAGCACGCCGCGCGGCATGGTGTCTTCGGCGTAGCGGTACTCCAGTTCGACGGCTTTCATGAACAATGCCTTGATCTCGGCCTTGAACTCCGCCGTCCAGAGATGGGGGTTTTCCAGCTTGAGCTGGTTGATCAGGTCGATGCCGAAGTTGCAGTGCATGGACTCGTCGCGCAGGATGTACTGGTACTGCTCTGCGGCGCCGGTCATCTTGTTCTGGCGGCCCAGGGCAAGAATCTGCGTGAAGCCCACATAGAAGAACAGGCCTTCCATCAGGCAGGCAAACACGATCAGCGACTTGAGCAGGGTCTGGTCGGCTTCGGTGGTACCGGTCTTGAAGTGGGGGTCGGAAATCACTTCAATGAAAGGAATCAGGAACTGGTCCTTGTCCTTGATGGATTGCACCTCGTTATAGGCGTTGAAGATTTCGGCTTCGTCCAGGCCCAGCGATTCAGTGATGTACTGGTAGGCATGGGTGTGGATGGCCTCTTCAAAAGCCTGGCGGAGCAGGAACTGGCGGCATTCGGGTGCTGTGATGTGGCGGTAAGTGCCCAGCACGATGTTGTTGGCAGCCAGCGAGTCGGCGGTCACGAAGAAACCCAGGTTGCGCTTGACCAGGCGGCGTTCGTCTTCGGTCAGGCCGTTCGGGTCCTTCCAGAGCGCGATGTCGCGTGTCATGTTCACTTCCTGCGGCATCCAGTGGTTGGCGCAGGTGGCAAGGTATTTTTCCCAGGCCCACTTGTATTTGAACGGCACCAGCTGGTTGACGTCGGTCTGGCCATTGATGATGCGTTTGTCGGAGGCCTTGACGCGTTGCGCCTTGGCGGGTGCAGCGGCAGGCGTAGAAGGTGCTGCAGCTTGCACAGGTGCGAACGCGCCGTCGTTGAGCATGCGCACTTGCGCCTGGGGCTGCTCGGCAGTGTTCAAAGAAAGAGGCGGAAGTTCCATCGAGCGGCCTTCAGGCAAGCCGCTGTTGTGAGATGTTTGCAAAGATGGTTTGACTTCTTCGTCCCAGGTCAACATAGAGGTTTCCAATACTTTGGGATTATGAAAGCAGCGATACAAAATGAAAAGTGTTCATTCACATCGCTACAAAATTGTGTTGCTCAATTACATCGAATCGTGCGATGAAGCTCAGCGCACGATTCGACTTTTTATTGGCAAGCCTCGCAACCGGGGTCATCGATTGCGCAGAACTTGATGTCGGTCGCAGGTGATGCACTCATCTGAGCCTGAGCTGCAGCGGCGGCTGCTTCAAGCGCGCTCATGCCGCCGCCCGAAGTTGCCGTGCCGGAAGAAACCGAGTTCATTTTTCCGGCCGTCACAGTCGACTTCTCGGCATGAGTAGCGCTTTGCGTGCGCAGGTAGTAAGTCGTCTTGAGGCCGCGCAGCCAGGCCAGTTTGTAGGTGTCGTCGAGCTTTTTGCCCGAAGCGCCCGCCATATAGATGTTGAGCGACTGTGCCTGGTCAATCCACTTCTGGCGGCGCGCTGCCGCTTCGACAATCCAGGAAGTTTCAATCTCAAACGCCGTGGCGTAGAGCGCCTTGACGTCCTGCGGCACGCGATCGATCGGACGCAGGGAGCCGTCAAAGTGCTTCAGATCCACCACCATCACGTCGTCCCACAGCCCGAGGCGCTTCAGGTCGCGGACCAGGTAGTGATTGATGACCGTGAATTCGCCGGACAGGTTGGACTTGACCGACAGGTTGCCGAAGCAGGGTTCGATACAGGCATCCACTCCGATGATGTTGGAGATGGTGGCTGTGGGCGCAATGGCCACGCAGTTGGAATTGCGCATGCCGTCTTTGGCAATTTTCTTGCGCAAGGCGTCCCAGTCAAGGCTGGCGGAGCGGTCGACTTCCACATAGCCACCGCGCTGCTCGGCCAGCATGTCCAGCGTGTCCAGCGGCAGGATGCCCTTGTCCCAGAGTGAGCCTTTGTACGTGGCGTACTTGCCGCGCTCTTTGGCCAGTTCGGTCGACGCCCAATAGGCGTGGTAGCAGACGGCTTCCATGGACTTGTCGGCGAACTCGACGGCTTCCTGGGAAGCATAGGGAACACGCAGTTCATACAGGCAGTCCTGGAAACCCATGATGCCCAGGCCCACAGGGCGATGGCGCATGTTGGAATCACGGGCCTTTTTGACGGCGTAGTAGTTGATGTCGATCACGTTGTCCAGCATGCGCATGGCCGTGGTGATGGTCTTTTTAAGCTTCTCGTGGTCGACTGCGCCGTCTTTCAAGTGCTGGACGAGGTTGACCGAGCCCAGATTGCAGACAGCGGTTTCGGTGTCGCTGGTGTTGAGGGTAATCTCGGTGCACAGGTTGGACGAATGCACAACGCCGGTGTGCTGCTGCGGCGAGCGCACGTTGCAGGCATCCTTGAACGTGATCCAGGGATGGCCGGTTTCAAACAGCATGGACAGCATCTTGCGCCACATGTCGGTGGCCTGCAGCTTACGGGATGGCTTGATCTCGCCGCGCTCGGCCTTGGCTTCGTAGGCGGTATAGATCTTTTCGAAGTCCTTGCCGAACTTGTCGTGCAGGTCGGGTGTGTCGGACGGCGAGAACAGCGTCCAGCTGCCCTTTTCCATCACGCGGCGCATGAAGAGATCGGGAATCCAGTTGGCGGTGTTCATGTCGTGCGTACGGCGTCGGTCGTCGCCGGTGTTCTTGCGCAGTTCCAGGAACTCTTCAATATCCAGGTGCCAGGTTTCCAGGTAGGCGCAGACGGCGCCCTTGCGCTTGCCGCCCTGGTTAACCGCCACGGCGGTGTCGTTGACGACTTTGAGGAAAGGCACAACGCCTTGTGATTCCCCGTTGGTGCCCTTGATATGAGCGCCCAGGGCGCGAACGGGCGTCCAGTCATTGCCCAGGCCGCCGGCAAATTTGGACAGCAGGGCGTTTTCCTTGATGGCGTCGTAGATGCCGCCCAGGTCGTCGGCGACGGTCGTCAGGTAGCACGACGACAGCTGCGAGCGCAGGGTGCCGGCGTTGAACAGGGTGGGCGTGCTCGACATGAAGTCGAAGGACGACAGGATTTCGTAGAACTCGATCGCGCGCTCTTCACGGTTGATCTCGTTGAGCGACAGGCCCATGGCCACGCGCATGAAGAAGGCCTGTGGCAACTCGATGCGCTGCTTGCGCACGTGCAGGAAATAGCGGTCAAACAGGGTTTGCAGGCCGAGGTAGTCGAATTTCAGGTCGCGCTCGGGCTTGAGCGCGGCTCCCAGGCGGGTCAGGTCGAACTGCTGGAGCTTTTCGTCGAGCAACTCGTTTTGCACGCCCTTGGCGATGAACTGCGGAAAATACTCGGCGTAGCGAATCGCCATGTCTTCCTGGCTGACTTCTTCACCCAGCACTTCGCGGCGGATGGTGTGCATCAGCAGGCGTGCGGTGGCGTAGGTGTAATCAGGGTCTTTCTCGATCAGGGTGCGCGCTGCCAGAATGGATGCCTTGTAGACCTCGTCGATGGGGACGCCGTCGTAGAGGTTGCGCATGGTTTCCGCAACGATCGGGTCGGGCTTGATATCCGCACCCAGGTTGGCACAAGACGCCTCAATCAGAGCCTGCAGGTTGCGGATGTCCAGCGCGACGCGGTTGCCGCGGTCGGTCACATGGATCAGCGGCGCCGCGGGCGCCTGGGTTTGCGGCTGGCGTGCGCGCTCTTGCGTGCGCTTTTCGCGGTACAGCACGTAAGCACGGGCAATTTCATGGTGGCCGCCGCGCATCAGGCCCAGCTCGACCTGGTCCTGCACGTCTTCTATATGGAAGGTGCCGCCGCCCGGGCGCGAACGCATCAGGGCGCGAATGACCGCCTGGGTCAAGCCGTCAACCGTTTCGCGAACGCTGGCCGATGCAGCGCCCTGCGTGCCGTGCACGGCCAGGAAAGCCTTCATCATGGCCACGGCGATCTTGTTGGGTTCGAACGGCACCACACCGCCATTGCGGCGGATGATCTGGTAATGGGCGAGCGGGTTGCTTTGCGCGTTGGTATCGCCGGTTGCTGGGTTGCTTGCCAGAACGCTCGACGTGACGGGCACCGCGTGTTGTGCAGTTTGCATGACTTCCTCTTTGCTTTGTTTTATGGGTGGTTTGATGTGCTGTTCGGGGTCTCTGGATATATTGAGGTATTGCACAGGTCTATCAACCTGCTCCTTCATTTCCTGACCCGAATTACATCAAACTGAATTAGGGCTTAGACACTATACCTAGGGTATGGAGGGAATACAAGCCACTACAGGTAGTGTATCGCTGACTGAATGCACCGTTACGTTTTGTGGCTTTTTTGGGCCCCATTCCAGGCGCCTTGATCAGGGCTTGATGGTGGCTGGTTCAACCCTCGCGGCAATCCTGATGCCATGAGGCTTGCGAAGCTGATGCAGCGTTGTGGCGCGGCTTTTCGCGGGCTTTGATTGGGTGCGCCGGTCACCGCTGGCGTGGTAAAAATAACCGGAATTTCAACAGCAGGGCGCACCGCAATGGTGAGTGCGTCCGGGCGCACCGGTCAAATGATTTCGGGAAAACACCTAGCCGGTGACGACAGCGAGTTTTGCAGCAGAGGCCAGTTGAAGCCAGGGCCGGGGTCTCGCTTGCGGCCGGGTGCAATGTGCTCGTGCCCGGCAATGTGCTCAATGGGATAGCGCTGCAGGAGCGAGGCGCACAGCCCGGTCAGGGTTTCGTACTGGGATGCTTCAAAGGCATCTCCTTCAAGGCCTTCCAGTTCGATGCCGATGGAATCGTCGTTGCAGTTGGTGCGTCCGCGGTAGCTGGACTCCCCGGCATGCCAGGCGCGGTCGTCACCGCTCACAAATTGCCACAGCGCGCCGGTTCGGGCGATGAAAAAGTGCGATGAAACCTGCAGGCCGCGAATGCCCTGAAAGTAAGCGTGTGCCTCCCAGTCGAGCTGGTTGGTGAAAAGGCGCTGGACGTTGTCATTGCCGAACTCACCTGGCGGCAGGCTGATGGAGTGGATGACGATCAGGTCGATTTGTGTGCCGGGAGGGCGTGGACCAAAGTTGGGCGAAGCCAGTGCGCGTGCATAGCGGTACCAGCCGTTTTGCCACAAAGGCCGGGGAAGGGCATTGGGTCTTTCAGGCGGGGTCATCGGCAGGGTCAAGTCCGTCGGCCAGGTCGTCATTGCCCGGCGTGGCGATATTCAGGCGTGCAATGCGGTAGCGGATCTGCCGCAGGCTCAAACCCAGCCTCGAGGCGGCGGCCGTGCGATTGAAGCCGGTTTCCAGCAAAACCTTGGTCAGGATGTTTCGCTCTTGCCCGTCCAGGTAATCCTGCAGGTTTTCCGGGACGGGGACATGTTCTTCGGCCGGCGCATCAAAATGCAGTGCGCTTCCTTCGCCGAGCGCCACCGCCCGGTGCAGGATGTTTTCCAGTTCCCGGACATTGCCGTTAAAGGGCCTGGACTGCAGCTGTTCCATCACGGCGTCCGTCAACTCGGGTATCTTGAACCCGGACTCCTGGCAGATTCTTGACAGCAGGGCAGTGCAGAGTGCCGGCAAATCCTCCCTGCGTTCGCGCAGGGCCGGCACGGCAATTTCAATCACGTTGAGCCGGTAATAAAGATCCTGGCGGAATGTTCCTTCCTGGGCTTCCGCCGCCAGGTTTTTGTGTGTCGCGCTGACGATGCGCACATCCACTGTATCTTCCTGCGGCGAACCCAGCGGCCTGACGGTGCGCTCCTGGATAGCGCGCAGGAGTTTGGATTGCATGGCCAGCGGCAGGTCGCCGATTTCATCGAGAAACAGGGTTCCGCCCTTGGCTGCCTGGAAGTAGCCTTGCCGGTCCTGCGCTGATCCGGTATAGGCGCCCTTGCGTGCACCGAAAAACTCCGCTTCGAGGAGGTTCTCGGGTATGGCGCTGCAATTGACGGCGACAAAAGGCCCCGCCGCACGGTGGCTGCAGCCGTGTACGGCGCGTGCAACCAGCTCCTTGCCGGTGCCCGACTCCCCCTGAATGAGGACGGGCGCCATGCTCCCCGCCACCTTGACGATACGCGACTTGACGGCGCGCATGACGGCCGATTCACCCACCAGTTTTTGCAGAATCTGGGCGCCGTCCCCGCTTTTTTTCTGGCCGGAGGCAGGGGCCCCGTATTCCGGTGCACTTCGATCGCTTTTGGCCTGTTGTGCCGGATGCTTGGCACCCTGCACGGCCGACGCCACCACGCTGCGGAACTGTTTGAGGTCGACCGGTTTCGTGAGGTAGTCAAACGCGCCGGCCTTGAGGGCTTCTACCGCATTTTCGGCCGAGCCGTGGGCCGTAATCACCACGCACCGTTCGGGTCTTTGCTGGTCTACCATGTCGCGCAGCAATTCGAGGCCAAGGCCATCCGGCAGGCGCATATCGGTGATCACGGCATCAAAGTGATGCGCCTTGAGCTGTTCGCGGGCCTGCAGCAGGTCACCGGCCGCCTCCACCCGATACCCTTCCCTGAGCAGCGTCAGCTCATACAGGGTGCGCAAATCCGGTTCATCGTCAATGACAAGGATGCGTGCCTGCTGGGAAACGGGAATGGGGGTGTTCATGGTTTTCAGGTTGGCATTGTGGCAAAAGAAGCCGCAGGCAAGGTCACAGACGGGCCGGAGGGTGCGAATATGACAAAAAATTCGTTTCCATCAACGCCGCTGCGCTGCACGCGCTGGTAGCCGATCAGGGCGCCATAGCGTTCGCACAATTCACGGCAGATGTACAGGCCCAATCCGCTGGAGCGGCTTTCAGAGGAAAAAAATGGTTCGAACAGGTGTGTCTGCACGGTTTGCTCCATGGGCTGGCCATCGCTCCATACGGACAGGCGAGCCTGCCCCGGCGTAACAAGCTGGGTGGAGACTTCAATCGCCTGCGAAGACGTGCTGGCATAGCGCAGGGCGTTGTCAAGGAGGTTGACCATGAGGCGGCGCAAATGCTCGGGCTCAAAGCACACAACGGCGTTACCCGAATCTGCCGTGATCTTCATGCGTTGGGATGCCGCAGTCTGCCCTGCCCAGTCCGTGGCAACCTTGTGAGCGGTTTCGTCCAGTGCCAGGGTGGTGGTTTGCGGGGAGGGCAGGTGTGCCTGGGCACGTGAAATATTCAATACCTCATCGACGATTCTGGCGAGACGCTGTGCATTTTGCCGGATCATCCCGGTGAGCTGGCGGTGCGGCTCGTCCTGCAGGTCTTCTTCCAGCAAGGCATTGGCCTGAGAGATCGCCGCCAACGGATTCCTGATTTCGTGTGCCACTGCGGCCGACATGCGTCCCATGGCGGCCATCTTCTCGGTCCTCACGCGTGCTTCCATTTCACGGAGGTCTTCCAGGAACATCACACAAAGGCTTTCATGGGTGCCGTTTTTCGAGGCGGCAAGGCGGGTGCGCACATGAAGCCGCCGGGTATTGCTGTCCGGGTATTCAAGGCTGATGTCGGCTTCCTGGGGGGTTTGCGTGCTGAACGTGCTGTGCATCAACTCTGCCAGGGGTGACCAGGCCGCTTCCATGACGAGGATGAAAGGCGCGCTGCGAACTGAACCCCGGGCTCCCAGCAGACGCCTGGATGCCGGATTGGCCGACCGGACGATGCCGTTGATATCAACCACCAGCACACCGTCGGCCAGGGTTTCAATGACCAGTTCGTTCACCTGCGTCTGCATGCGCGCGGCGGACTGGCTGCGTTTTGCCAGCTGTTCTTCACGGGCCAGCCGCAACGCCAGGTGGTTCGCAAGCAGCGCAACCAGGAAAAAACCGGAACCGCTCAAGCCCGACTGAAGGAATCGTGCATTGAAATCGCCCAGCGCCTGGAGTGAGCTCCACCAGGCGTCGGCCAGCAGCAGCAACGTCACGCTGGCAGCGGTTCCGAAGGCCAGCAAAATCGGCCCGAGGATGGAGGCGAGGAGCACCGGCAGGGCAAACAGCGGCGTGTAATTGATGCCGCTCGATTGCAGGACATTGAGCGTCGAGAACGTGATGACGTCCACGCCGATGGTCAATGCCCACTGTGCGTCAAAGGTACTGCCCGGCGGCCGCGGCTTGGCCCAAACCCGCACGGCCAGCGTGGCGCACAGGTAGGCTATGCATACCGCGATGGACCAGCGGTTGGTGATGTTGCCCAACGCGTAGATAACCGCCTGAAGGATGACGAGCACCGTGGCGATGGCAACGCGTGCCGTCATGAAGACACGCCACAAACGGCCAAAGGAACCCAGTTCGGGCACGCTCTCCCACGCGCCTGACGCCTTGCCCCCCGTTTCAAACCAGTGGGATGGCGTGCTCATTGGGGCCTGCTAACACTATGTTTGCAAGATGCGTTGCGCTCCTCACCCAGACTCCCGGTCTGGGATTCGTCGCGCGCCTTGATTGGCACCGTTTTCACCCCATTCGCATTTGTAAACATAGTGTTAGCAGGCCCTAGTCTCCTGCCTGGCGGCGATGCGCGTCACTGCAATAAATCCCCTTGCCGCCTGTCAGGGCGTCGGACTTCGGCAAATGCACGTGGCAGACATCGCACGCGATCATCTCCGCAACGGCCGTTTCGCGGCCCGGTGCCTGGCGGGGGCGGGCAGCCGCCGCATCGTTTCTTTCCGTATCGCGGTTGTGGCGCCAGAGCCAGAAAACCACCAGCACGAATCCCATGACCAGAAGGTATTTCATGCCCGCCTCAGAATGACTTCAAGTACAAAGCGCGAACCGGCGTAGCCCAGCAGCAGGAGGCCGGAGCCCAGGTACAGCACACGGACGGCCTTGCGGCCACGCCATCCGAGGCGGGCCCGGCCGATCAGGAGGCCGGCAAACGTCAGCCAGGCCAGCACCGAAAACACGGTTTTATGATTCCATTTCCAGGCCAGGCCGGGCCCGTAGAGTGTTTCGGCAAATAGCCAGCCTACAAACAGCGTGGCCGACAGTAATACAAAGCCGGCCTCCACGAAACGGAAGGTGAGCCGCTCCAGCGTCAACAGCGGCACACCCGCATCGGTTTGTGCGGCCAGCCGGATGGAGCGCTCGGAGCGCGTCATCAGCCAGCCGTGCACTACTGCGGCAGCAAACAACCCATAAGACGCAATGCCCAGGGCCCAGTGCAACGGCAGCCAGGGGGACGCGATGGCGTGATAGGTGGTACCGGGGAAAATGACCGTCAGGATGACAGCTGCGCTGCCCAGCCCCGCCAACGCCCAGTGGGCCTGGAGTTGTGGAAACAGGCGGCTTTCGATGGCGTAAACGGTCAGCACCAGCCAGACTGTCATGGACAGCGCCGGTGCAAAGCCGAAACGCGGGGGCTCGCCCAGCAGGCCGTCGGCCAGAGCCAGCGCGTGCAGCAGCCAGGCCGCCAGCAGCAGGCCGCGGATGGCAGCTGGGTTCAGGCGCGGGGAGGCCAGTGCCAATGCAGCGTAGGCGACGGCAGCACCGGCTGCCGCTGCAAGACCCCACCAGTCGCTCAAAGCTAAAATCATGGCTAGAGTTTAGCCTTTACTGCTTCTTTTCCCCTTTCGGGCAGCCTTGCGCTGCAGCCTTTCTTTTCCACCTAACTGCGCCGCGCTCGTGGCGCCTTCCCATGGCCTCAGCTCTTACCGACAAGTTATCCCGCCTCGTCAAGGAAATGCGAGGCCAGGCCCGCATCACCGAATCCAACGTGCAGGACATGCTGCGCGAGGTACGCATGGCGCTGCTGGAGGCCGACGTGGCGCTGCCGGTGGTGCGCGACTTCATTGCCCGGGTCAAGGAAAAAGCGCTGGGCCAGGAAGTGATGGGTTCTCTCTCGCCGGGCCAGGCGCTGGTGGGCATTGTCAACAAGGAACTCGCCGCCACCATGGGTGAGGGCGTGAGCGATATCAACCTGGCAGCCCAGCCGCCGGCGGTCATCCTGATGGCTGGCCTGCAGGGCGCGGGTAAAACCACCACCACCGCCAAGCTCGCCAAGCACCTGATTGAAAAGCGCAAGAAAAAAGTGCTGACGGTCTCAGGCGACGTCTACCGCCCTGCCGCCATCGAACAGCTCAAGACGGTGACCAAACAGGCCGGCGCCGAATGGTTTCCGAGCACGCCCGAGCAGAAACCGGCCGACATCGCACGAGCCGCCATTGACTACGCCCGCAAACACTTTTTTGATGTGCTGCTGGTCGATACGGCCGGCCGGCTGGCCATTGACGAAGCCTTGATGGCCGAAATCAAGGAGCTGCACGCGATCCTGAACCCGGTTGAAACGCTGTTCGTGGTCGATGCCATGCAGGGCCAGGATGCGGTCAACACCGCCAAGGCCTTCAAGGAAGCCCTGCCGCTGACCGGCATCATCCTGACCAAGACCGACGGCGATTCGCGCGGCGGTGCGGCGCTCAGCGTGCGCCAGATCACCGGCGCGCCCATCAAGTTCTCCGGTACCAGCGAGAAGATCGACGGCCTGGAGGTGTTCGACGCCGAGCGCCACGCCGGCCGCATCCTCGGCATGGGCGATATTCTGGCGCTGGTCGAGCAGGTGGCCGCCGGGGTGGACATGGCCTCTGCCCAGAAGCTCGCCGCCAAGATCAAGTCCGGCGACGGCTTTGACCTCAACGACTTCCTGAGCCAGTTGCAGCAAATGAAGAACATGGGCGGGCTCTCCAGCCTTCTGGAAAAGCTGCCCGCACACATGAGCGCCAAGGCCGGCCAGGTCGACATGGACAAGGCTGAAAAAGACATCAAGCGCAAGGAAGGCATCATCCAGAGCATGACGCCGCTGGAGCGCCGCAAGCCCGAGCTCATCAAGGCTACCCGCAAGCGCCGCATTGCCGCCGGCTCCGGCGTGCATGTTCAGGAGGTGAACCGCCTGCTCAACGAGTTTGAGCAGATGCAGGGCATGATGAAGAAGATGAAGGGCAGCGGCATGATGAAGATGATGAAGCGCATGGGCGGCATGAAGGGCATGCCGAAGTTTTGATTCGCCGGATTTTTAAGTAAAAAGTGCCTCTGGTCCAATATCTGAATGCACTTTCAGCTATCTAATTAATAGCAGTTTCCGTCACGCACCGCCGTAAAAAAGCCGCTCGAAGCGGCTTTTTTCATGGGCTTTAAAAGCGTAGATCGCCTTTACGCCGCCTTCAGCTGTGGCTTGGCCAGTCGGCTCGCATGCAGCCAGGCACGGCGCAGCACCGCCGGTGAACGGGTCTCTTCCGGAATGAGCAAGTAGTTCTGCGCGCGCAGGGCCGTGCCCACGCCGACCTTGCTGGTGAGTACCGTCATCGGGATTGACAGCAACAGCGGCAGGCCCACCGGGATCAACCAGATCAGAGCCCGTGCATCGATCACGGCAATGCCGACGGCCAGCAGCACGACCACGCCCGACATCGGCGCCAGCTGCGCCAGCGCATGGCGCCAGGGCACGGCGGCCGCTTCGCGCGGGGGCGACTTCCATTCAAGCTTCAGGCCGGTGAGGGCCACCACCACAAACAACGAATGCGCGAGCATGCGGATGGGCGCCTGCAACAGCGCGATCAGGGTTTCAAGCAAAGCGCTGCGCAGCAGGGCGACGGTGCCGCCATAGGATTGCTGCTGGCGGTTGACCAGCACGGCCACAATGCCCAGGACGCGCGGCAAGAACAGCATGCACAGCGTCCAGCCCCAGAGTGCCATCAGCTCACCGGGCAACAGCATCCAGTCGGCAATCATGGGCGAGCCCGACAGCCACAGCGCCGTACCCAGCGTGAGGAAACACAACCATAGCGGCGCCGACAGATACGCCATCGCGCCCGTGCCGAACATGGAGCGATGCACGGGGTGAATGCCCGGCTCGGCGATCAGGCGCGAGTTCTGCAGGTTGCCCTGGCACCAGCGGCGGTCGCGCTGCAGCTCGGCCAGCAGGTCGGGCGGCTGCTGCTCGTAGCTGCCCACC
Organism: Polaromonas sp. P1_F9; assembly: GCF_056405615.1. Lineage (NCBI taxonomy): Bacteria > Pseudomonadati > Pseudomonadota > Betaproteobacteria > Burkholderiales > Comamonadaceae > Polaromonas > Polaromonas sp. P1_F9. The sequence goes on from NZ_JBFUBT010000006.1 coordinate 169,639, forward strand.
AGGTCGCCCACCAGCCAGACGTGGTAGCCGGCGCGGCGCATCAGCGCAGCCTCGACAAAGTCGTGCGACATGATGCTGCCGGCCATGCCGCCAGTGCCCTTGATATGCGCCAGCGCGCAATGCTTCATGAAGGGCTCAATGCGGATGATGGCGTTGTGGCCCCAGTAGTGGGACTCGCCCATCTGCCAGAACTGCATGCCCAGCGTGAAGAGGCGCCCGGTCACGCGTGAGGCGAACTGCTGTGCCCGTGCGTGCAGCGTGACGTGGCCGATGGCCTGGGTCGCGGTCTGGATGATGCCGGCCCTGGGATTGGCTTCCATCAGCTTGACCATGGAAACCAGGCAGTCGCCGCTCATCACGCTGTCGGCGTCCAGCACCACCATATAGCGGTAATCCTTGCCCCAGCGGCGGCAGAAGTCGGCCACGTTGCCGGCCTTGCGGTCGGTGCGGCGTTTGCGCAGGCGGTAATAGACCTCGATCTGCGGCTGGTCGCCGGATTCGTTGATGTTGCCGGCCAGCAGCGTGCGCAGGTCTTCCCACGCGGCGCGCTCGGCTTTGATGATGGCCGGGTTGCTGCTGTCGGACAGCACGAATACGTCGAAACTCTGCACATGGCCGGTCATGGCGACCGACTCGCAGGTGGCGCGCAGGCCGGCGAACACGGTACGCACATCTTCATTGCAGATCGGCATGATGATCGCGGTGCGCGTGGACGCATCCAGCGGGTAGTGCTGAACTTTTTTGGCCGACAGCGCGTGTTTGTCACCAAAGATCGTGACGTAAAAGCCCATCATCGCCGTCATGAAACCTGTCACTACCCAGGCTGACAGAAGGGCAAACAGGCTGATCTGGCCGTACTGCAACCAGGCGTTGTCATAGTCGGGCTGCATGTCCGCAAAGATGCTGGTTGCCAGCACGGTACTGATGACCGTCAGCAGCAGGAATACTGTGCGCCGGCGCCGGGCTGCGTGCTGCCAGCGTTCAAGCCGGGCGGCAGGCAGGCGATGGGATGGTGCCGGCCCGGCGGCCCGGAATATCGACAGCATCGGCAGCAGCAGCGCGGTGGCCATGCTGTTCCAGAAGCCACGCCAGGGCCGGGGCACCATGGAGCCGCGATTCAGCGGTGGCGCCGTCACCGAATTGGGGTGGCGTTCCTCGCGCAGGGCGCTGCGTGCAGCGGATGGAGTCAGAGTGTGATCAGGTTGGTCCATGTTTCGCTCACAGTGTGGTTGTCATGTTTGAGGAAGGCGCGCAGCTCAACAGGCTGGGCCGCGTTCAGCCGCTGCACGCGCAGTGTCATGCGCCATGCGCCAGTGGCGGGGTTCTTGTAGGCCATGCTTTCGAGCACGCGGCCGTTGGCGTTGGCGCTTGAGACGGCTTCGACCCTGGCATCCTCCGGCAGCGCGTCCAGCGCCGGGCCGGCAAAGTCGATGACGTACTGGACCTGGCTCGCGAGGTCGGTTCCCGGTTTTGAAAAACCGAAGCCGCGGCGCGATTGCGTCACCCAGCCGTTGGGCGGCAGTTGCTGGTTCTTGCCCTGCCAGCTGATTTGCCACGCGATGTCCAGCGACTGGCCGGGAGCCGGCATTTTTTCGGGTACCCAGTAGGCAGCCACGTTGTCATGGGTCTCGTCCGGCGTGGCAAATTGAAACAGTTCGACCCGGCCGCCGCCCCAGTCGCCTATGGGCGTGACCCAGGCGCTGGGCCGCATCTCATAGCGGGCTTCGGTGTCTTGGTAATTGGCAAAGGTGCGGTCACGCTGCATCAGGCCAAAGCCCTTGAGCGACTTCATGGCGAAAGAAGTCACCAGCGGGGCGGACGGGTTTTGCAGGGGACGCCACAGCCATTCACCGTCACCGGTGGCCATCATCAGGCCGTCGGAGTCGTGCACTTCCGGCCGGAAGTCGCCGGGGCGGGGCTGGTTCTCACCAGAGAAAAACATGCTCGTCAGCGGCGCGATGCCCAGCGAGGTCATGGGTGCGCTGTTGCCGGAGGTAGCGGCAGGGCGCATGAAGATGCGCGCCTGCACGTTCGTTGTGGTTTGCTCGCCCACCTGGATGTCAAAGCGGTAGGCGCCTGTCATGCGTTCCGAATCCATCACCGCAAACACCGTCAGCTGCCTGCTGTCACCAGCAGGTTTTTGCAGCCAGAAATCGGTGAAGCGGGGAAACTCTTCCTTGCCTGCGCCGATGCCGACTGAGGTGTCCACGGCCAGGCCGCGTGCCGAAAGGCCGTATCGCTGGCCCGAACCCAGCGCCCGGAAATACGTGGCGCCGGTGAACACCACCAGCTCGTCCTTGTAGGTGGGCGAGTTGAGGTTGGCGAAAAAGCGCACGCCGCCGTGGCCCAGATCGCCCCAGGTCTCGGGTGACAGTTTGTTTTTTCCGAAATTGAATGTGGCGGGGTCGTAGGACAGTCGCTTCACGCCCGCTGTCGTGATTTCGTGAATGCGAACCGAATCACCGTGCCGGCCGACGTGGAAAAAATTTGCTTCAAAGGGAAGTTTGTCGGCGCGCCAGAGCGTGCTGACAGGATTGAAACGGATGTCGCGGTAGTCGTCATACGCCATCTTGGCGAGCTCGGTGGGCACCGCGTGGGACGCTTCGCGCCAAGGCGCTTGCGAGCGCTGGCGGGCTATGGCGGCCACATCTTCCAGATCGAAGGCGTGAGCCTGGCCCGCCGCAAGCGTCAGCGCGGCAAGGCTTGCGCAGGCCGCGATATGGGCCCGCAGGGGAAAATTGAAGCGGCGCTTGGGGGCGCTGGAGGATGCCCAAAAAGGCAGGAAAAAAGCTGGCATGCCATGACTAGGGCAAACCCTGTGCCAACTTCAGAAAATTGTTTTAAATCAATAGGTTGGGCGTGATACTTGATTTAACCAAATGTAAGCCTCCTTAAAAGGGCTCAGAATTGCTGTTTTTGTCGCCGGTGAGCGACAACTTCTGCGGATGGTTCGATTTAATCGTTTTAAATCAAAGGTTTAAGCCTGTCGCCAACCAGCGACGGCCTACAGCGGCATAGCGACAAACTCAGGTCGAACCGGAGCTCTTGGAACTGGTTTACGGTCTAAACCTTGAAGTGGCCCGGCGTAAGCCCGTGCTTTTGCATCAGGCGGTAAAACTCCGTGCGGTTCCGGTCAGCCAGCCGGGCCGCATCGGCCACGTTGCCATCTGTCAGTTTGAGCAGCCCGACCAGGTAATCCCGCTCGAAGTGTTGCCTGGCCTCGGCATAGGTGAGCACTTGCACGCTGGGTGAGCGCAAGGCCCGCTGAACCAACGCCAGCGGCACCAACGGGGTGGTGGACAGCGCGCAAACCTGCTCCACCACGTTGTAGAGCTGGCGCACATTGCCCGGCCAGGCGGCCGTGGTCAGGGCCTTGAGGGCCTCGGGCGCGAAGCCGCTCAGGCGCTTGTCGTACTTGGTGGCCAGCTTGAGCAGGAAATGGTTGGCCAGCAGGGGAATGTCTTCGCGGCGCTCCGACAGCGGGGGCAGGGTCAGCGTGACGACATTGAGCCGGTAATAAAGGTCGGCGCGGAACTGGCCATCGGCCATGGCGGCATCCAGGTCACGGTGGGTGGCCGAGATGATGCGCACGTCCACGGGGATCGACTGGCTGGAGCCGAGGGGCCGCACCACGCGCTCCTGCAACACGCGCAGCAGCTTGACCTGGAGCGCTGGCGGCATGTCACCGATTTCATCGAGCAGCAAAGTGCCGCCGTCTGCGGCCTGGAAGAGGCCTTTGTGATTGGCCACTGCATCGGTGAAGGCGCCCTTGACGTGGCCAAACAGCTCGGATTCCAGCAAGGCTTCAGGAATGGCGCCGCAGTTCACGGCAATAAAGGGCTTGCTGGCCCGTGCACCTGCTTGGTGGATGGCCTGTGCGAGCAGCTCCTTGCCGGTGCCGCTTTCACCGCGCAGCAGCACGCTGGCGTCCGACTGCGCCACCATGCGCGCTTCAGCCAGTGCTTCCGCCATGCGGCTGGAGCGGCTGATGATCTGGTTTTGCCAGGCTTCGGCGCTGCCGCGCTTGGCCGGGTTCGCGGGGGCACTCAGCGCCAGGGCCTGGGCAATCTTGTCGAGCAGGCTTTTGCCGTCAAAGGGTTTGGTGAGATAGGTGAACACGCCGCGTTCTGTGGCTTCCACGGCGTCGGGAATGGTGCCATGCGCGGTCAGCAAAATCACCGGCAGCGAAGGATGCTGCAGGCGGATGTCGTCGAAGAGCGCCAAGCCGTCCCGGCCGGGAAGCCGCACGTCGCTGAGCACCAGCTGCGGGCGTTCAATATGAAGCTGCGTCAGCGCCGCTTCGGCCGACGTGACCGCAGTGACGCGATAGCCCGCTGCGGTCAGCCGCATGGTGAGCAGGCGCAGCATGTCGGCGTCATCATCAACCACGAGCAGGTGGGGCGCTGTCAGGGCTGAGTCGTTCATGGTGCGGCGGGGCGGGCCCGGCTGGCAGGGGGTGTGGGCGCCGAGGCCGTTGCCGCCGGCTGCCGGCTGGTCAGGCTGCGCTCAATGGCCTTCAGCGCCTCCAGCCGCTCGTTGGTCTGGTCCAGCCTGCGCTGCGCATCGCGCAGTTGCTGGCCTTGTTTGTCAAGCTGCTCTTCCAGACGTCGCTGTTCGGCGTAGCGCGACGCCAGCAGCCTTGCCAGAGGATGCAGCGGCTGGGCATCGGCATTGCCCAATACGCGGGCAAGCAGCTCCTGCGCACGTATCAGTTCGGGCAGCTGCCGCAGTTGGGCCAGCACCAGTGAGAGCTGGAGTTGGGCCTCGGGGCTGGCGGCGTCTCCGAGCCGTCCGGTTTCCTGGGTGAGTTCCGGCGGCTGCATGAGGCGTACGCGCTCGGCGTAAGCCAGCATGCGCAGGGTCATGCCGCTGGCAAAAACGACCGATTCCGGGAGCGGCGCGGGTTGGCTGGCGCTGGCCCTCGCGGCTTCGGCAGCAGAGGCCGCAGCCCGGGCTGCCAGAACGGCTGCGGTGTTGGCGCCACGCTCGGGGGCGGGGCCACCGCTGCTGCACGCGGCCAGCAAGGCCGACGTCACCAGGGCCGGCAACAGGCCGCGCCCGGAGAAGCGGGCCGCAGGCGTAGGAGGGGGAAAATCAGTACTTGGAAACATGAGGAAGCTCTATTCTGAAGTGTGCACCAGGTTGATCGGGCATCAGGACGATGCTTCCGCCATGTGCGGCAATGTATTCGTGAACGATGGACAGGCCGATACCGCTGCCCCGCACCACGTCGACCGGCTGGCGTTCACCGCGGTAAAAGGGTTCGAAAATCCGCTCGCGGTCGGCCTGCGCCACGCCGACGCCCTGATCGTGGATGTCGATGCGGACGAAACCCCGCAGTGGACTCAGTTCCAGCCGGATCTGCCCTTTGGGTGGTGAATAGCGGATGGCGTTGGACAGCAGGTTGGCCAGCGCAGTGCCGACTTTTTCGGGGTCGATTTCCATCACGACGGGTTCGCCGACGACGCTGACCGTCAGTTCCCGTGCGCGCCACTGCAGGCGCTGCGCGTACACCTGCTCCTCGAGGAGTTGCAACAGGTCGACATTCTGGCGGTTCAACTGGCGTGCCTCGAACGCGGCCGTATTAAAGCGCAGCAGGTCTTCAATCTGGCTTTGCAGCACGCCGGTGTTGTGCCTGAGGATTTGTGCTATTTCGCGCTGGTCATTGCTCAGCGTGCCGGCTACGCCGTCCTCCAGCAGCGACACTCCTTCGCGCAGCGATGCCAGCGGCGTTTTGAGTTCGTGCGAGATATGGCGCAGGAAACGCGATTTGTCGGCGTCCAGCTCGACCAGCCGAAGCCGCAGCCAATTCAACCGCTGCCCCACCAGGGCCAGGTCGGCCGGCCCCTGGATGGTGATGACCTGGTCGAGCCGGTTTTCGCCCAGGCCCACGATGGCGTTTTCCAGGCGCCTGAGCGGCAACGTGAACCACACGCCGAATGCCAGCGCCATGGCGATGGCCAGCACGATGGCCCAGGTCACCTGCTGGGTCAGCCGCTGGCGGCTGGCCTCAAGCTTGCCCTCCAGCGATTTGTTGCGTTGCTGAATCGCCTGTTGCACCTGCACCGCGATGGCGGCGTTGACGCTTTCCAGTTCGCGGAATTCCTGCGCCAGCTGGCGCTCCCGCTCCAGCGCTGTACCCGTCGGGCCGGTCAGCAGGTCGCCGATGCTTTGCATGTGCGCGCGCCATTCCCGGGCTTTGGCAACCGGTATGTCTTCACGCGCCAGGCTGGTCAGGATGTCCGCGGCCTCACGGGCCTCGTCACCGAAGCGCGCGCGCAATACCCGGTCGTCGAGGACGACCGATTGGCGCGAGGTGCGCTCCATCGATACGCTGCGCTCGGCAAGAGACTGCGCCGCGCTGCTGAGCTCGAGAGCACGTGCGGCATTGCTGCGGCTTTGCAGCGAAAGGTCTTCCAGCGTAAACAGCGCCCGCAATGAGGCAGCGCCCAGCAGGGCAGCAATCAGCAGGAAGGCGATCACCAGGAGTTGCCGGAACGAAAATCGTTGCAGCATGCGCGTCGAGTGCTTGAGCAACGCGGGCGGTCTCAGGCCGCCACGGCGACGTCCCGCGTCAGTACTTCGCCGCGCAGCGAACGTTGCGTGGCCTGGGTGATGGTGATGTCCAGCATCTGGCCGATCAGCCTCGGCTGGCCCTTGAAGTTGACCACGCGATTGCACTCCGTGCGGCCCATGAGCTCGGTCGGGTCCTTGCGCGAGGCGCCTTCCACCAGAATGCGCTGCACCGTGCCCTGACGGCTGGCGCTGATGGCGCGCACACTGTCGTCAATCGTGGCCTGCAAATGCTGCAGGCGCCTGAGCTTGACCTCGTGCGGTGTGTCGTCATGCAGCGCGGCGGCGGGGGTGCCGGGTCGCGGGCTGTAAATGAAGCTGAACGAGGTGTCGTAGCCGATCTCGTCGATCAGCTTCATCATCTTGCCGAAGTCGTCTTCGGTCTCGCCGGGGAAACCCACGATGAAATCGCTGCTCATGGCCAGATCCGGACGGATGGCGCGCAGCTTGCGGATGGTGCTCTTGTATTCCATGGCGGTGTAGCCGCGCTTCATGGCCATCAAAATGCGGTCGGAGCCATGTTGCACCGGCAGATGCAGGTGGTTGACCAGTTTGGGCAGCCTGGCGTAGGCGTCGATCAGACGCTGCGTGAACTCGTTGGGGTGGCTGGTGACGTAGCGGATGCGTTCGATGCCGGGGATGTCGGAGACGTATTCAAGCAGCGTCGCGAAGTCGGCGATCTCGGCCGTGCCACCCATGGGGCCACGGTAAGCGTTGACGTTTTGCCCGAGCAGGGTGACTTCCTTGACGCCCTGGTCGGCCAGACCGGCGACTTCGACCAGCACGTCCTCAAAGGGCCGGGAGACCTCTTCGCCGCGGGTGTAGGGCACCACGCAGTAGCTGCAGTACTTGGAGCAGCCTTCCATGATGCTCACGAAGGCGCTGGCGCCCTCGACGCGCGCCGGCGGCAGGTGGTCGAATTTTTCGATCTCGGGAAAGCTGATGTCGACCTGCGGCTTGCCCAGCCGGGTCCGGTTGGCCAGCAGCTGCGGCAGGCGGTGCAGCGTCTGCGGGCCGAAGACCACATCGACATAGGGCGCACGCTGGATGATGGCCGCGCCTTCCTGGCTGGCCACACAGCCGCCGACGCCGATCAGCACGCCCTTTTCCTTCAGGTGCTTGACGCGGCCCAGGTCGCTGAAAACCTTTTCCTGTGCTTTTTCGCGCACGGAGCAGGTATTGAACAGGATCAGGTCGGCCTGTTCCATGTCCTGGGTAGGCTCGTAGCCTTCAGCGGCATGGAGCACGTCGGACATCTTGTCCGAGTCGTACTCGTTCATCTGGCAGCCGAAGGTTTTAATGAAGACTTTTTTGCTCATGATGCTGACCGATTGGCGTTTTTTGTGGGCCTGCCGCGGTTGCTATTGAATTAATAGCTGCCTGCGCCCATGTTTAAAGGGCGTGAGGCGGATTCGATGCTTGAGGCAGTGAACGTTACTGCTTGTAGGCAGGTAACTGGTCGTACGGCGTCTTGCCGTTGTCCACTGCCTTGGCAGGGGTGCCGCTGCTGAAATTGAAAATCGTGCCGGTGCCGCCCGCCCGCTTTTCCTTGGCCTCTTCCGCGTTGAGGATCCAGACCTCATGCACCTCGCCGGTGTTGCTGCGCACGTAGTTCACCACCAGCTTCTGGTTCAGGAGTGGGCCGGACAACACGAAATTGTTGTTGATGTCGTGTATGCGCGAGCCTACGGAGAGCCGGTCCTGCTTGCCGTCCATGGAGATCACCGGCGGCGCCACCACCACCATTTCGCCGCGGATGGCCTTGGGGGGGAATTTCCGGATATTGGGCTTGACGGCTTCGGCCGAATCGGTCTGGGCCAGGGCTGGCAGGCTCATCAGGCCGGCAGAAGCAGCCAGCATCATCAGGAGTGCGGCCAGAGGGGAAGTGCAGCGGTTCATGGTATGTGTCCAGAGGCTGTGAATAAACGGAAGAATAACAAAGAACAAAGCCTCAGGGGGAAAGACCCTCTGAGGCTTTGACGCATTCCTGGTGGTCGTAGGTGGACTTGAACCACCGACATCAGCATTATGAATGCTGCGCTCTAACCAACTGAGCTATACGACCGAACCCAAGATTATAGCAGCCCCCACGCTCTCCACTTCGTGTGGTTCGCTGCCCCCCGAGGGGGCCGTTCGCCTGCGGCCCGGCAAAGCCGGTTCCGCGGCTTCTGCTTGGTTTTCTGGCCTAATTTTAGCGGTGAGTGAACACTGGCTTTCGTTTGTTGACGAAGGCGTCCATGCCTTCTTTTTGGTCTTCAGTCGAAAACAGCGAATGAAACAGGCGCCGCTCGAACATCACGCCGTCGCTGAGGCCGCTTTCAAATGCCCGGTTGAGGGCTTCCTTGGCGGCCATAACGCTGGTCTGGCCGTAGCTGCAGATCATCAGAGCGGCGCCCAGGGCTTCGTCCATGAGCTTTTCCAGCGGTACCACGCGGCTGACCAGGCCTGAACGCTCTGCCTCCTGGGCATCCATCATGCGGCCCGTCAGGGTCATGTCCATGGCTTTGGCCTTGCCCACGGCACGGGGCAGGCGCTGCGTGCCGCCAGCACCGGGAATGATGCCCAGCTTGATTTCAGGCTGGCCGAACTTTGCGTTGTCGGCGGCGATGATGAAGTCGCACATCATGGCGAGCTCGCAGCCGCCGCCCAGTGCAAAGCCGCTGACGGCAGCAATCACCGGCTTGCGGATGCCGCGGATTTGCTCCCAGTTGCGGGTGATGTAATCGTTGTTGTAAACATCGGCAAAACTGTAGGTGGCCATGGCGCCGATGTCGGCACCTGCGGCAAAAGCTTTCTCGCTACCGGTCAGGATGATGCAGCCGACGGTGTCATCGGCATCAAACGCCTTTAGCGCCCGGCCCAGTTCATCCATGAGCTGGTCGTTCAGGGCATTGAGTTGCTTGGGCCGGTTCAGCGTGACGATACCCACCTTGCGGCTGTCCGGGCCTTCGGTGCGGGTTTCAATGGTTTCGTAGGTCGTGGAAGACATGAAATAGGTCCTTTGGCTGGAAGTGCGTCCGGCAATGATGCCACGGGCCGTGGCCGCCAATGGCTTGCCGCAATGCCAGATTCGGGAACAGGAGACTGCTGCCATGACTGCTTCCCATACCGGCTCCGCTGCCGATCCCACCGTTCTGTATGCCATCGATGATGCTGTGGGCATCCTCACGTTGAACCGTCCCCATGCCCTGAACAGCTTTACCCGGCAGAGCGTGAAGGCGCCACACGCACGCTGCACCAGAAACTCGATGCGGAACGCGACATGCAGGCTGCCCCGGGGCGCAGCCACGATTACATGGAAGGCGTGACGGCCTTTTTTGAAAAGCGTCCCGCCGTATTCAAGGGCGAATAACCTTCCGGGGAGGTGCGCCGCACAAGGCTGGGTCAGGTTTTCTGGCCGAGCCACTGGTCCATCAGCGCGGCATCCCGCACCGCCAGGCGCCAGGTGGTCAGCGCGGGCGGCATGGGCAGCTCCAGCCGCAGCAGTCGTTTGTCGCGTGCGACCAGGGCAATGACTTTTTTGGCCGTGCCTGCGTAGTGCAGCAGGTCATCGAGCCGGTTCATGCGCCAACCACCCTTCGGCTGCCGTGCGCCTGCGGCAATGGGCTCCACCGCCAGCCATTCATCTCCCGCCGCAAACCCGGCACGTTCGGCAGCGCCGCCACGCAGCACGGTCTTGACCTGCACGACGCCCTGGTTTTCACTGGCGCGCAAGCCCAGCCGCTGGGCAAGTTGCGCAGGGTCTTCGGCGACTGTCACGCCATGCTGTTCCAGCAAGGCTTTGAGCGGGAGTTCTTCGCGTCCGTGCACCCATTGGGCCAGCTCGGTGGCAAATGGGCGGTGTCCTGCGGCTGCAAGCTCCTCTGCAAAATCTGCCTCGCGCAGGGGGCCGGCTTTACAGCGCTGCCAGAGTGCGCGCATCACGTTGTCCAGCGTCGCGCCCCTGGCAGCTCCGCCTTCTGACCGAAGCGTCAGGTCAAAACACAGCGCCACCAGCGCTCCCTTGGTGTAGTAGCTCACGGTGGCATTGGGCGTATTTTCATCCTGCCGGTAATACTTCACCCAGGCATCGAAGCTCGCTTGGGCGACGGACTGAACCAGCCGGCCCGGGGTCTGCATGACCTGGTTGATGGTCTTGTTGAGCAGCTTGAGGTAGCCCGCGTTGTCCAGCAGGCCCGCGCGGCGCAGCAACAGGTCGTCGTAGTAACTGGTGAAGCCCTCGAAAAACCACAACAGCCCGGTGTAATTCTCGACGCCATAGTCGTAGCGCTCAAACTCCGCGGGACGCAGCCGCTTGACGTTCCATGTGTGGAAATATTCGTGGCTGATGAGGCCGCGCAGCGTGGTGTAGCCTTCTGCCGTGCGGGATTCACCCAGGCGCGGCAAGTCCTTCCGGTTGCAGATCAGCGCCGTTGAGTTGCGGTGCTCGAGCCCGCCATAACCGTCATCTACCGCGTTCAGCATGAAAAGGTAGCTCTGGAAGGGCGGTTTTTTGGCGCCATGCCAGAAGCGGATTTCTGTTTCGCAAATCTTCTGGGTGTCCGCCAGTAGCCTGGCGCTGTCGAAGCTTGGCGCTGCACCCGCCACCACCACGCGATGCGGCACGCCGCGCGCCGTAAAAGTACCGCTCCAGAAAGCGCCCATTTCCACGGGGCAGTCCACCAGCTCGTCGTAATCGGCCGCCCGATAGGTACCAAACCCATGCTTGTTGACTGCCTGCGGCGTGAGCCCGGTGGCCAGTGACCAGCCCTTGGCGGTTTTCGGCGCGGGGATCTCCAGTAAATGCACGGCTTTCTCCTGGCCCTGCACTTTCAGGCACAGGCTGGTGCCGTTGAAAAAGCCGCGATGGGCGTCCAGCCAGGCGCTGCGCACGGAGTTGTCATAGGCGTACACCTCATAGCGCAGCACCAGCGGTTTGGCGGGCGAGCACTGAATCTGCCAGGTGCATTTATCGAGCTGCTCTGCCCTAAGCGGCGTGCGGCCTGTCTGGCGGGCTTCCAGGTTCTGCAGGTTTTTGGAGAATTCCCGCACCAGGTAGCTGCCGGGGATCCACACAGGCAGCGAGACCCTTTGCAAGGCGTCAGGCTGTGCGATCGTGAGGGTCACACGAAAGAGGTGGGTGTGCAGGTCGCCTGTTTCGACGCGGTAGTGAAGGGGGAAAGGGGTGTTTCTGTGAGTGCCTGGCATCTTGTGCAAAGAATACCCCAGGTCCGCCTCTGCCCGTCTGCGTGCGCCTGGCTGCGGAGCCGGTTAACGCCTGGATGCTATCAAAAGATGAGCAGCTGGCACAGGCGGTGTATGGGCTGGCGGCTGATTTTCCATTAAATACGTGATTTTCGAAGCGGTTTCAGGGGGTTTTCGCGCTCAGCAGCATTTTTTCAACCTCCTGCGCACTGACCGCGCCGGGTGCGCGGGATCCGTCGGCAAAAATCAGGGTGGGTGTGCCGGTGATGTTGTATTTCTGGCCAAAATCCCGGTTTCGCTTGATGGCTGCGATGTCGCATTCTGCCGTTGCAGGCGTGGTGTTGCGCAGCATCCAGTCGTTCCAGGATTTCGCCTTGTCCCTGGCACACCAGATATTGCGCGACTTGAGGATGGAATCTGCCCCAAGCACGGGGTACAGAAAAAGATAGACAGTGACGTTGTCCACATTGGTCAGGTCGCGTTCAAAATGCTTGCAGTAGCCGCAGTTGGGGTCTTCGAACACCGCCAGCTTGCGCTTGCCATCGCCGCGGACAATCTTGACAGCGTCAGCCAAAGGGAGTTTTTTGAAAGCAACCGCGCTGAGTTTCCCGATACGTTCCTCGGTCAGATTTTTGCGGGTTTTTACATCCAGGAGCTGGCCTTCCAGCAAATAATTGCCTTGCTCGTCGGTGTAGAAGATGTTGAAGCCGATACGTACCTCGTAGAGGCCGTTCATCGGGGTTTTGGTGACTTCATCGATTTTTGCAAAATCGGGGAATTGTTCGGACAGGTTTTTGCGGATGACGGCTTCCTGCGCAAAAACAGGAACCAGGCTGAACGCCGCCAGGCTGAGCACGCCGATCAATTTTGCGATTTTCATTTCGGTACCAGTCTGTTTCTCAGTCGTTCATAAACCCGCGGCTTGCCGCGTCAGCCAGGCCTTGAGCAAACCGCTTCGCTCGAACCCCTTCATGCCCCAATTACGCAGGGCCTGCCAGCGCCCATCGGTTTGCGCAAAAATCCCGTGCAATCCGTCGGTGACCGCACCCATTGCCGCCACATCGGCCTTGCGGGCTCTTTCGTAGCGCCGCAACAGTTTTTCATCACCCAATCCGCGCCAGTACTCACGTTGTGAAATCACTTCGGCCAGGCAAGCCGCATCGGCCAGGCCCAGGTTCAACCCTTGGCCGGCCAGCGGGTGTACCGTATGCGCCGCATCGCCCGCCAAAGCCCATCCGGGGCCTACCCAGTGCCCGGCACTTGACAGGGAAAGCTGCCAGCTTGCCCGCTCGCTTGTCAGGCGCAGGTTGCCGGTCTCTTCACCGCACACGGCCTTGAGGGTATTGCAAAATTCTTCCGGGGGCATTTTTTCAAGCACCGCAGCGCGCTGTACAGGGACAGACCACACCAGCGCCGCCAAGTTCCCGTTGGCACCCGATAAAGGCAAAAGAGCCAGTATGTCGCCGTTGGTAAACCACTGGCGTGCAATGCCGCCATGGGGCTTGTCCAGCTCAAGCCGTGCTGCGACGGCCTTTTGCGGATAGGGCTTGATGGTCCAGTTGACCGGCCGGATCCGGGCGAACTCATCACGGCTGGCGCTTTTTTGGCCTTCGCAAATCACATTGAGCGCGGCTTTGGCAGGCGCGTCCACTGTCTCGATTTGCGGCTGGTAGCGAACTGCCTGGCTCAATTGCTGCTCCAGCGCCGGGACGTCCACAATCCAGGCCAGCGCTTCCTGGCCGACACTGCGCGCCGTGAAATCCAGCTTGCCGCCGTTGTCTCCCCAAACCTGCATTTCGACCACCGGCGTGGCAAAGGCCGCGTCGGGCCAGGCGCGCAGGGTTTCCAGCACGCTGCGCGACGCGCTGTTGAGGGCGTAAGCACGTACATCGGGCGTGGTGTGCACCCCTGGCGGCTTTTCAGGCCGGGTGACCAACGCTACGCGCAGGCGCTCCCGCGCCAGCAACAGGGCCAGCGTGCTGCCTACCACGCCATCGCCGCGAATACAGACATCAAAGGTCTTGGACATGGCCCATTTTAGGAGGCAAGGCAAAATTGGTGCTTTGGGGCACGCAATCCTTGCCCGGTTTCCGTTCCGGCTTCCTGAACATAAAGGCTTCAAAAGTGAGTGATCCATTGAACGAAACATTACCCGACGACGCACCTTCTGACCTCAGGGCCGTGATTTCGCGCCTTTATGTGTACCCGGTGAAATCCTGTGCCGGCGTGCAGGTGCAGGATGCCCTGTTGACCGAAACCGGGCTGGAATTTGACCGTGCCTGGATGGTGGTGGACAGCAAGGGCGAGTTCCTCACCCAGCGTGAGTTGCCGCGCATGGCATTGATCAGGCCTCAGCTGAGGCACCATGACATGGTGCTGCGAGCGCCCGGCATGCTGGCCCTTCACATTGCGCTGGACCAGGTGGAAGAGCCGGTTCGCGTGCGGGTCTGGAAAGACGAAGTTCAGGCGTATGACATGGGTGCCATCGCGGCGCAATGGTTCACCGACTTCCTGGGCCAGACTGCACGCCTGGTGCGGTTTGACCCCGACCACAAGCGGGTTTGCAGTCCGCAGTGGACCGGCGATATGGAAGCGCTTAACCAGTTCAGCGACGGTTACCCGTTGCTGGTACTCAGCGAAGCTTCATTGGCGAATTTCAACGAAAAGCTGGGGGCTGCCGGCACCCCTGCGGTGGGCATGGAGCGCTTTCGTCCAAACATCGTCCTGGGCGATGCCGCTGGTGCCGACAGTCTGGCGCCGCACGATGAGGACCGTATCGAGGTACTGCAGGTCGCCACGGCGCAAGGCGTCGTCCAGCTCAAGCCGGTCAAGCCATGTCCACGCTGCCCGATTCCGAATATCGATCCCGCGACGGCTGTCAGCAGCCCGGAAGTGGGCGATATGCTGCAAACCTATCGCCAGGATGCACGGGTAAACGGCGCTCTGACGTTCGGCATGAATGCCATTGTGCTGGCGGGCATTGATCACCAGCTCAAGGTGGGCCAGCCGGTGGGTGCGAGTTATCTGTTTGAATGACTCTTGACCGCCCGCAGGGGCGGCGGGGCGTGGGTGGCCGTGGACGCAGGGAGCGCCTCTGGTGCCTGCGGGCCGCTTGAGAGGCTGTCCAGCGTTGATTCGGTATCCAGCGGCATGGGGTGTGTCGACTCCGGTTCGAGAAAGCGGATGGGCCGGCGGGTGCGAGCCGCCATGCTGTGCAGCAGGTCGGCCAGGGCCGTGGAAATTTCCTCGTGGCTGCCAAGGCGCTCGCTCAGTAGCACGCCCGCGACATGAAATTGCAGAACGACCTCCGGTTTCAGGCCCTTGAGCGGCATGAGGCCGGCCGCGATCAGGCGTGCAGCCAGGTCGGTGACGGGTGGGCGTGATGCGACGCCTTCAAGAATGAGGCCGAAGCGCGCCTCGTCGATGCGACCCACGGTGTTGACATCGCGCAGAAGCCGGCGCAACTTGATCACGCTTCGCAGCAGGCTTTGCTCGGCCACCGCTGTGCCCCAGGTTTTCTTGATGTACCGGTAGTTGACCAGCTCGATGTACACCACAGCCGCCGGCTCCTTGTGGCGCTGTGCCCGGCCCACCACCTGTTTGAAGCGGTCGTGGAAAAGATGTGCGGCAAGCAGGCCGGTGAGGGCGTCCTGGCTGGACATGGCCTGCTCGCGCGCTTCCACCGCGTGGCGCTCATGTGAACGCGTGTTTAGCGCCACCAGCAGCAGGGGCACCTCAATGGTCAGCGCTGCCATCAGGCCGTAATGAGACAGCCACGACAGGGAAAACAGGCCCAGGATGCTGATAACGGTGAGGAGCGTTACCAGCCCCAGCGGAGAGAAAGCCGCCAGTACCCAGAAACCCACGACATCTTGGCGTCGCCACGTCATGTAGGCCCGGCTTGTTCCCAGTGCAACAACGGCAACCAGGTAAGTTCCCAGGAGGCCTATGCCCAGACCGCGCTCCAGCACAAGATAAGCCAGCGCCAGCGGCGCTCCGGCCATGCCTGTCCAGTAGGCCAGCCGTTCGAACCACTTGTGGCGTGAACCGGTGCCGCACAGGTGATGCACGACCAGCAGCGCCGAGCCGCCGCCCAGCATGGCGAGAAAGCCCTGCGCCATGTTGTTCCAGGTGCTGAAGTTGCCCCAGAGAAGATGTCCAGCCACTCCCGTCCATGCGGCTACGACGAGGACCATGATGACGGCGTACACGGAATACCACCCATAGGCCCGGTCGCTGTAAACCCAGCTCTGGGCAACGCAGGCAATGATCAACAGCACCAGTGCGCCAAATACCACGCCAATCGCGAGGTATTCCAGCTGAAGCCGCTGCGTCAGATTGCCTCGCGTGCTGACCCGAACCGGAATGCTGACTTCCGTCTGGTGCTGTATGCGCACATACACGTCATGCACGCCGTTGTCCGGCAGGTTCAGGCGGAAATGCCCGTAACGGCCGGGTTCGGGCCAGCTGGAGACCGGCACGGTGTCCCCGGCAGTTTCGGCAATCCACCCTCCCGACGGTGCACGCTGGTACACCGTCGCCAGGTCCAGCAGGGGCAGGGGAAACTCAAGCAACCAGTCCTGGCGCGAACCGGATGACCTGGCAAAACGGTAATGCAGCCAGAGCGCCGCGTGCGGGCCGAGCGAATGCACCGTATCGGCAACCGAGGGGACGAACAAGGCCCCTGGATGGCCGCCGGCCAATTGGTCGATGCCGGCCTGGCCGTCGCTGTCAACCCATGACAAACTCGCCGCTGCTACGTCCAGGGTCGGCTTGGCGTCGCTTAAAGCCACGATGGGCTGGGCCTGTGCAGGATTCGCCAGAGTACCCAAAAAACCGGCCAGCACAAAGATGGCGAATACCTGCCGCAAAGCACTCCAACCCCGGCCGGGCGCGCATCGAATACACTTCTCAGCCTGTTTTTGAAGGTTTCTCATGAGTTTGAAGTGCGGCATTGTAGGCTTGCCTAACGTCGGTAAATCCACCCTTTTCAATGCGTTGACCAAAGCGGGGATCGCGGCTGAAAACTACCCCTTTTGCACCATTGAGCCCAATGTTGGCATCGTGGAAGTGCCCGACCCGAGGTTGGCGCAATTGGCTGAAATCGTCAAGCCTGAGCGCATTGTTCCGGCGATCGTCGAATTTGTGGACATTGCAGGCCTGGTGGCGGGCGCCAGTACGGGCGAGGGACTGGGCAACAAGTTCCTGGCCCATATCCGCGAAACCGACGCCACAGTCAATGTGGTGCGTTGCTTTGAAGATGACAACGTGATCCACGTTGCCGGCAAGGTGGACCCGATTTCCGACATCGAAGTCATCCAGACGGAGCTTTGTCTGGCCGACCTGGCAGCAGTTGAAAAAGCCCTGCACCGCGTGACCAAGACGGCCCGCTCGGGCGACAAGGAGTCTGTCAAGCTGGTTGCCATCCTGGAGAAATGCCAGGCCGCGCTCAATGAAGGCAAGCCGGTGCGCACTGTGGACTTCAGCAAGGAAGAACTGCCGCTGCTCGGCCAGTTTTTCCTGATCACCGCCAAGCCGGCCATGTTTGTGGCCAATGTGGCGGAAGACGGCTTCGAGAACAACCCCTTCCTTGACCGCCTCAAGGCTTACGCGGCAGAGCAAAAGGCGCCGGTCGTGGCGATCTGCGCCAAGATGGAAGCCGAAATGGCCGACATGGAGGAAGAGGACAAAAAGATGTTCCTCGCGGAGATCGGACAGGACGAGCCAGGCCTCAACCGCCTCATCCTGGCGGCGTACAAGCTGCTGGGTCTGCAGACCTATTTCACCGCGGGCGTGAAAGAAGTGCGCGCCTGGACCATCCACGTGGGCGACACCGGCCCGCAAGCCGCGGGCGTCATTCACACCGACTTTGAAAAGGGCTACATCCGCGCCCAGACGATTGCGTTTGCCGATTTCATCGCCTACAAAGGCGAGCAGGGCGCGAAGGATGCCGGCAAGATGCGCAGTGAAGGCAAGGAATACGTCGTCAAGGATGGCGACGTGATGAACTTCCTGTTCAGCAGCTGAGCTGCCAAGGCCCCGGGGGCAACCTGAGGGGCCGATTTACTGCGCGCCCGGACATCACGGTGGCGGCATCATGGAAGAAGTCGCGCCACAATACCTCACGACGACCTGCACCATCGTGTGGTGGCCCCGTTGCCTGCTTGCCAGAGCAGGCCATTCCCCTGAAACCCTCGCTTTGAGAGAGAAAGAGAACATCATGTCCATCCAGCGCATCGAAACCGGCCCACGCATGTCCCAGGCCGTTATCCACAACAAGACCGTTTACCTGGCAGGCCAGGTGGCCGGCAACGACGCCGGCTCCGGCGTGTACGAGCAGACCCTCAGCATCCTGGCCAATATCGACCGCCTGCTGGCAGCAGCCGGCAGCGACAAGTCGCTTCTGCTCAGCGCTACGATCTGGTTGACCGATATGGACAGCTTCGGTGAAATGAACCGTGCCTGGGAAACCTGGGTGGTGCCCGGCGCCACGCCTGCGCGTGCCACGGTCATGAGCCCGCGCCTGGCGGCGCCGCAGTACCACGTGGAAATCGGTGTGGTGGCGGCCCAAGGCTGATCTCTCATCCACGCTTGACCCGCCATGAAGGCCACGCCGCGATGACAGAACCCGTTCGCCTTGCCAAACGCCTGGCTGAAATGCTGTCCTGTTCACGCCGCGAAGCCGAGCAGTACATCGAAGGCGGCTGGGTCACTGTTGACGGGGTGACTGTCGAAGAGCCCCAGTTCCGGGTATCGGACCAGGCCATCGTGCTGGACAAGGATGCCAGCCTGCTGGCGATGACGCCGGTGACTTTGCTGCTGCACAAGCCGGCCGGTCAGGACGCGAGTTCCGATGGCGGCGCGGCGCAGGTGGTCCGGTTGCTGTCGGCCGCTACGCAATCGCCCGACGACCGCTCCGGCATCCGGCCGCTCAGGAAGCATTTCTCCACGGCGGAACTGGTGACGCCGCTGGCAGCACCTGCC
The DNA here is from genome assembly GCF_056405615.1 of Polaromonas sp. P1_F9. NCBI lineage: Bacteria > Pseudomonadati > Pseudomonadota > Betaproteobacteria > Burkholderiales > Comamonadaceae > Polaromonas > Polaromonas sp. P1_F9. The sequence continues at coordinate 188,380 of NZ_JBFUBT010000006.1, forward strand.
AGCGGATTGGTCGTGCTGACGCAGGACTGGCGCGTGGTGCGTAAGCTGCGCGAAGACGCCCGCGTGATGGAGCATGAAGTGATCGTCGATGTCAGCGGTGACATCAAACCCGGCGGGCTGGACCGGCTGAACCGCGTGGACCACGGGTTTACCTTCAAGGGTGTTCTGTTGCCGCCGGCCAAGGTGAGTTGGCAAAGTGAAAAGCGCTTGCGCTTTGCCCTCAAGGGTGAAATCCCGGGGCAGATTGCCTACATGTGCGAGAGCGTCGGCCTTCAGGTGCAAGGCATGAAACGGCTGCGTATCGGCCGTGTGGCGATGAGCCAGCTGCAACCCGGCCAGTGGCGCTACCTGCTGCCACACGAACGCTTCTGATCCTTCTTCTGATGCCTATCCGGTCACCACGCCTGGAAAGGCCCAGATCAGGCTGCCGGTCATCAAAAAGTAGCGCAAAAATTTACCGACCGCCATGTAAGCCAGGCAGGGCCAGAACGGAAACTTGAGCCAACCCGCGACCGCGCACAGCGGGTCTCCGACCACCGGCAACCAGGCCAGCAGGCAGGCTTTCGGGCCGAGTGTCTCCAGCCATCGCACTGCACGGCCGTGATGCGATGAATGTTGGTATTTGTCCACCACCTTGTGGGCGCCGTAACCCATCCACCAGTCGAGCGCGCCGCCCAGCGTGTTGCCCGCAGTTGCTACCAGCACAGCGGGCCAGAACATGGCGGGGTTGAGCTTGACCAGGCCGAAGACCACCGGCTCCGAGCCCAGCGGCAGCAGTGTGGCCGAAATGAAGGAAACCACAAACACCGTGCTCAAGCCGTATTCGGGCAGGGCCAAAAGTTCTATCAGGCGGTGAATCCATGCTTCCATATATCTATTTGAGTATAGGCAAGGCGGGCCAGTCACCGTGTCAGGAAGACGCTTACAACTCCGTGTGCAAATTTCAATTGCTGAAATTTTGGGCAGGTACAATCGTGCCTCCTTTTTCAGCAACCTCGCAGCGCTCACTTCCCATGAACATCGGCCCTTACGCTTTGGCGAACAACCTGTTTGTCGCGCCCATGGCCGGTGTCACGGACAGGCCGTTCCGACAGCTGAGCAAGAAGCTCGGTGCGGGCTATGCGGTCAGCGAGATGGTGACCTCTCGCCGCGAGCTGTGGAACACACTGAAGACCTCTCGTCGCGCCAACCACGAGGGTGAGGCCGCGCCGATCGCTGTGCAGATCGCCGGCACCGACGCGCAGATGATGGCCGAGGCGGCCGCCTACAACATCGACCGCGGCGCGCAGATCATCGACATCAACATGGGCTGCCCGGCCAAGAAGGTTTGCAACAAGTGGGCGGGCTCGGCGCTGATGCAGGACGAACCCCTGGCGCTGCAGATTTTGGATGCTGTGGTCGCCGCCTGCGTGCCGCACGGCGTGCCGGTCACGCTCAAGATGCGCACCGGCTGGTGCCAGGCTGAAAAGAACGCCCTGGCGATTGCCCGCGCCGCCGAAAGTGCCGGCGTGCAGATGATCACCGTGCATGGCCGCACGCGCGAGCAGGGCTACAAAGGGCATGCCGAATACGACACGATTGCCGCCGTGAAAGCCGCGCTGCGCATTCCGGTGGTGGCCAATGGCGACATCACCAGTCCTGAAAAAGCGCGTGATGTGCTGGCGTATACCGGTGTCGATGCCGTGATGATCGGCCGCGCTGCGCAGGGACGCCCGTGGATTTTTCGCGAGATTTCACATTTCCTTTCAAGCGGCACGCATCTTGCGCCGCCGCTGGTGGCTGAAGTTGAACGCCTGCTGCTGGACCATTTGCGCGACCACTACGATTTGTACGGTGAATACACCGGCGTGCGCACGGCGCGCAAACACATCGGCTGGTATGTGAAGACCTTGCCCGGCGGTGAGGGGTTTCGCGCGCAGATGAACCTGCTGGAAGACTGTGAAGCGCAACTGAAGGCGGTGAGTGTTTTTTTTGAAGGGCTGGGCGCGCAGATGGACCGGATTCCGGCCGCTGCCGTCGAGGTTGATGACGAGGGCGTGCCTGCGCAGGCATGGGCGAACAAAGATAAAAATCATAAAAATCAGGAAAATCAGGAAAATCAGGAAGAAGCTGCTGCATGAGCAAAAAACACATCGAAGAGTGCGTACGCACCAGCCTGGAAGGCTATTTCAAGGACCTGCGTGGCACCGAGCCCGACGGCATGTACGAGATGATGGTCAAGGTGGTGGAAAAACCGCTGCTGGAAGTTGTCATGCAACATGCCGAGCAAAACCAGTCGCGCGCCGCCGAATGGCTGGGCCTGAACCGCAACACCCTGCGCAAGAAGCTGGTTGAGCACAAGCTCATCAAATAAAAAACACGCTCCCATGGCCCGGCTCCTTCGCCGGCCATCCTCCTTTAGAGAAGACAAAAATGAACGCACTGATATCCGTTTCGGACAAAACCGGCATCCTCGAATTCGCGCAGGCGCTGCATGCCCTGGGCGTCAAGCTGCTGTCCACGGGCGGCACGGCCAAGCTGCTGGCTGACGCCGGCCTGCCGGTGACCGAAGTCGCCGACCACACCGGCTTCCCGGAAATGCTCGACGGCCGTGTCAAGACGCTGCACCCGAAGATCCACGGCGGCTTGCTGGCCCGGCGCGATGTGCCGGAGCACATGGCCGCATTGAAAACCCACGGCATTGACACCATCGACCTGCTGGTGGTCAATCTTTACCCGTTTGAGTCCACCGTTGCCAAGCCCGGTTGTACGCTGGAAGACGCGATTGAGAACATCGACATCGGCGGCCCGGCCATGGTGCGCTCCGCGGCCAAGAACTGGAAAGACGTGGGCGTGTTGACTGATGCCTCGCAGTATGAAGGTGTGCTGGCCGAATTGAAAACCGGCGGCAAACTGACCGACAAGACCAAGTTCGCCTTGTCGGTAGCGGCATTCAACCGCATTAGCCAGTACGACGGTGCGATCAGCGACTATCTCTCCGGCATTCAGGCCGATGGCAGCCACGGCATGTTCCCCGGCCAGGCCAATGGGCGTTTTGTCAAAGTGCAGGACCTGCGTTACGGCGAAAACTCGCACCAGCAAGCCGCGCTGTACCGCAACCTGCACCCGGCACCCGGCTCGCTGGTCATGTCCAAACAGCTGCAGGGCAAGGAACTCAGCTACAACAACATCGCAGACGCTGACGCCGCCTGGGAATGTGTCAAGAGTTTCGACCTGATCAAGGACGGCGCTGCCTGCGTGATCGTCAAACACGCCAACCCGTGCGGCGTGGCGGTCGGCAAGGAAGCCCTCGAGGCTTACAGCAAGGCATTCAAGACCGATCCGACCTCGGCTTTCGGCGGCATCATCGCGCTGAACTGTCCGCTCGACGAGCGCGCCGCGCGCGAGATCTCCAAACAGTTCGTCGAGGTGCTCATCGCGCCGGCCTTCAGCCCTGAAGCGCTGGAAGTCTTCAGGACCAAGGTCAATGTGCGCATTCTGCAGATCGACCTGCCGCCCGGTGGCGACACCGCGTGGAAGCAGGGCCGCAACCTGGTGGACGTGAAAATTGTCGGCTCGGGTTTGTTGATGCAGACCGCCGACAACCACGAACTCGCCATCGGCGACCTGAAAGTCGTCAGCAAAGCGCAGCCGACGCAGGAGCAACTGCACGACCTGCTGTTTGCCTGGAAGGTCGCCAAGTACGTCAAGTCCAACGCGATTGTCTTCTGCAAGGACGGCATGACGATGGGCGTGGGGGCCGGTCAGATGAGCCGCATCGATTCGGCGCGTATTGCGTCGATCAAGGCAGCCAATGCCAACCTCACGCTGCAGGGTTCAGCGGTGGCGAGCGACGCGTTTTTCCCCTTCCGCGATGGGCTCGATGTGGTGGTGGATGCCGGCGCGACCTGCGTGATCCAGCCCGGCGGCAGCATGCGGGACGACGAGGTGATCGCGGCAGCCGATGAGCGCGAAGTGGTGATGGTGCTGACCGGGGTCCGGCATTTCCGGCATTAAATCACGCTTTAAGGGTTTTTGATCGATAACCCAATAGGGACGGGCGCGAGCAGATATTGAATTGATAGCGGTAGGCGCTTCTTCCCTGTTCTTGGGAGCGAACCAAAGGCGGGGCAAGAACCTGCCACGGCGCCCTCAGCCTTCATGTGAATGAATGCTTGCTATTGATTTAATAGCTGCTTGCGCACATCCGCATTGGCCTGGAGCCCGAATAGACAAAATATAGTCGGCGTGAAGCCGGCTTCAGCCTGCAGCAAAGAACTTCGCTGCTGCGGCCACGGTGGCCTCTATATCCGCGTCCGTATGCGCCGAACTCACAAAGCCCGCTTCATACAGCGCCGGCGCGTAGTAGACGCCGCTGTCCAGCATGGCATGGAAGAAGCGGTTGAACGCAGGGCTGTCGGTCGTCATCACGGTCGCGTAGTTCTGCGGCAGCTGGTCGAGCAGGAAAAAGCCGAACATGCCGCCCTCGCTGTCGCCGCAAAACGGTACGCCGGCTTTGCTGGCAGCCTGTGTCAGGCCGGTGATCAGGCTGCGGGTGCGGGCGCCAAGCGCTTCGTAAAAACCGGGTTTGGCGATCTCGCGCAAGGTTGCCAGGCCGCAGGCCGTGGCCACCGGGTTGCCTGAGAGCGTGCCGGCCTGGTAGACCGGGCCCAGCGGCGCCAGCTGCTCCATCACGGCGCGGGTACCGCCAAACGCTGCAAGGGGCATGCCGCCACCGATCACCTTGCCCATGACCGTCATGTCGGGCTTGAAGCCGGGAATGCTGCGGGCGTAAACGCTTTGGGCGCCGCCCAGCGCCACGCGAAAACCGGTCATGACCTCGTCGAACACCAGCAGTGCGCCATATTGCATGCACAGTTCACGGCAGCGTTTCATGAAGGGCAAGCTGGCACGCACGAAGTTCATGTTGCCGGCGATCGGTTCGATCATCAGGCAGGCGATGTCCTTGCCGTGCAAGGCAAAGGCTTCCTCCAGCTGGGCAAGGTGGTTGTATTCAAGCACCAGGGTGTGCTGCACCACTTCGGGCGGCACACCTGCGCTGGTCGGGTTGCCGAAAGTGGCCAGCCCAGAGCCGGCCTTCACCAGCAGGGCATCCGCATGGCCGTGGTAGCAGCCCTCGAACTTGATGATCTTGCTGCGGCCCGTGGCGCCGCGCGCCAGGCGGATGGCGCTCATGGCGGCTTCGGTGCCCGAGCTCACCAGCCGCACCATTTCTAGGGACGGCACCAGGCGCACGATTTCTTCGGCGAGCTCCACTTCACGCTCGGTCGGTGCGCCGTAGGAAAAGCCCTCCAGCACGGCTTTTTGCACGGCTTCGATCACCGCCGGATGGCCGTGGCCCAGGATCATGGGACCCCAGGAGCCGATGTAGTCGATGTAACGCTGGCCGTCCGCGTCCCAGAAGTAGGCGCCTTGGGCGCGCTGGATAAAGCGGGGTGTGCCACCGACCGCCTTGAAAGCGCGGACCGGGGAATTGACGCCGCCGGGGATCAGTTTTTTGGCGCGCTCGAACAGCGCGTCGTTATGGGAAAGTCCGGCGGGAACGGATTTGGCAGGGGGCTTAGTGTTTGGTTGTTCCATTGGGGGGAAGGTCAATTTCAGTCTTCAAAACCAGGGCGGCATCATCGCCAGCCTCGGCATCGGCCGCTTCGTCTTCCGATTCATCGACGTCGGCCTGTGCCCAGAACAGGCGGTCCGGCACGATATTGCCCATGCCGGGATGAAAGCCGGCATCCAGGCTGTGGTCCAGGTAAGTCAGTGCCTCGGAGGTGGCCGCCTGCAGGTCGTGGCCGTTGGCCAGCAGTGCGCAAAGGGCCGCAGACAGCGTATCACCCGCGCCGGCAAAGACCGCCTCGAAGCGCTCGAATTTCTCGCTGTAAAGCACGGCTTGCGGCGTGGCCAGCACGTTGTCGATGAACTGGTCGGGCATGGGGATTCCGGTGACCAGCGTGTAGGGAACACCCAGATCGGCGGCGGCCTTGGCAATGTCCCGGGCCGAGGGATTGCGCTCCCCGGCCCAGTCCGGCAGCAGCCAGCGCCACAGGCTGCTGTGGTTGCCGACCAACACTGTGGTTTGCGGCAGCATCAGCTCGCGAAAGGCGTCCAGATAGCTGTCGATTTCGCTTTCTTCCCACCACGACAGGTTGGGCATATAGGCGATCAGCGGCACATCGGCATAGTCCGAGGCGATCTCGGCAATGGTGCTGATGTTCTCGGGGCTGCCGACAAATCCGACCTTGATGGCGGATACCGCCATGTCCTCCAGCGCTGAACGCGCCTGGTCGGTTACAGCCTCTTCGTCGAATGAAAAATGGTCGAAAATTTCGGCTGTGTCGCGCACATAAGCGCCTGTTACAACTGCCAGCGCGTGGGCTCCGGCAGAGGTGATCGATGCAATATCCGCAGTCAGTCCGCCCGCTCCGCTGGGGTCGTTGGCGTTGAATGTCATGACGCAAGCCGGCGATGCGTCGGTATCCTCGATTTGGAGTTGTCGGCTGTCCAGCTGAGGATTTTTGGGGTTTGCCATAGGCTGCGATTTTGCCTTGTACGCGAATAAGCAACGCCGCCTCGATACAATTGTTGCATTCTATTCGAAGGCAACTTAAGCTGTGACTCAATCAATGACGTGGATGTGTTTAATTTGTGGGTGGATTTACGACGAAGCTGCCGGTGCGCCCGAACATGGGATTGCGGCCGGGACGCCATGGGCGCAAGTGCCCATGAACTGGACCTGTCCCGAATGCGGAGCCCGCAAGGAAGACTTTGAAATGGTTCAGATTTAAGCGTCTTAGGCACTTGCCTGGACAATCGCAGGCCGGCATTTGCCGAGGGCCTGCAACATGAGGAGCATAGGCAGTGAGTATTCCCAGTTCCGGACTGAAGGTTTTGGTCATCGATGACAGTAATACCATTCGGCGTAGCGCCGAGATATTCCTGAAGCAGGGCGGACATGAAGTATTGCTGGCCGAAGACGGGTTTGATGSCCTGTCCAAGGTTAACGACTACGAACCCAACCTGATCTTCTGCGACATTTTGATGCCCCGCCTGGATGGCTATCAAACCTGTGCGATTATCAAGCGCAACGCAAAGTTTGCTGGTGTCCCGATCGTCATGCTGTCTTCAAAAGACGGCGTTTTCGACAAGGCGCGGGGTCGTATGGTGGGTTCGCAAGACTACCTGACCAAGCCTTTTACAAAAGATCAGCTGCTGCAGACCGTACAGGATCTCGGCAGCGCTAAACAAGGAGTAGTGTGATGGCAATCAAGAAAATACTGGTAGTTGACGACTCCAAAACCGAATTGATGTTCTTGACCGATCTGCTGGTCAAAAATGGTTTCACCGTCAAAACTGCTGAAAATGCAGAAGACGCATTTCGCCGCCTGGCGGAAGACAAGCCCGAACTGATCCTGATGGATGTGGTGATGCCGGGGCAAAACGGGTTCCAGCTGACGCGCGCCATCACGCGCGACCCGTTGTATTCGGATATCCCCATCATGATGTGCACCAGCAAGAACCAGGAAACTGACCGTGTCTGGGGTATGCGGCAGGGCGCCCGCGACTACATCACCAAGCCTGTGGATGCTGATGAGCTGATGGCCAAAATCAAGGCCCTTGGCTGATTTACGGCGTAAAACCAAAGCATGGCGAACAGACAAGCACTTAGAGAGCTACAAACCCGGCTGGCCGACAGGTTGCAGATTGCGCGGACGCAAGGCGTTGCCGCGTCCTGGCTGGCCGTGGAGGCCGGCGGGAAGAAATACCTGTTTCCCCTGAGCCAATCCGGTGAAATTTTCCCGTGGGTCAGTACGCAGCCTGTTCCGTATACGCAAGCCTGGTTCGCCGGTGTTGCCAATTTGCGCGGTGGCCTGTTTGGTGTCGTGGATCTGGCGAGTTACGTCAGCGGCAAAGCACCCCCTCCCAAAAACGAACTTGCACGCACGGATTCCAGGCTTGTTGCACTCAACAGTGCACTGGAAGTTAACTGCGCATTGCTGATCGACAAGCTGTCCGGGCTGCGCAATCAGGAGGCGTTCAGTGATTTTTCCGAAAAAGCGCCCGACGCGCCCGATTTCTTTGGCAACCAGTACGTTGACCTTAATGGTGCGACCTGGCAGGAAATCAACCTTCAGTTGCTTGCCCAGCAAGCGCATTTTTTGACGATAGGCGCATAGCGCACACTGTTTCTCTCCCGGAAGGCTCACCATGTCTGTTATTGAAAATATCCAGAAGCTATTTAAAACCAAGCCCGATCAGCCCGAGGACAGCATGGACATGGCTTCCGTCGGTACGCCAGATCCTCTTGCGACCGGAGCTATGGATCAGGCTGCGCTTCAGACCGCAGCGATTCGGCAGCCGGGTGGAAATGACGATGCTTTCGCGCCCAGCCGCATGGCGACCGCCGAGGACGGCGCACCTGCGGTAAATCAAGAGCTGCTGCGTCTGCCTTTATTGGGCCGCAGGACCATCGGTCAGCATCAGCGGGTGCTGGTGTTTTTCCTCGCCGTCGCGGTGGCTGTCTTGGGTACGGTGACTTTCCTGGCGCTGAGCCAGGCGGATAAAGTGGCTCAACAGGTGGCGGCCACCGGGCAGTCTTTGATGCAGTCGCAGCGTCTGGCGAAATCGGTGTCTCAGGCGCTGGTGGGCAGTGCCCAGGCCTTCCCTGACGTGCGTGAGAGTTCTGATGTACTGGCCAAAACCGTGCGCGGACTGAAATCCGGTGAAGAAAGTCTGCGTCTGGCGCCAGTGAGTGATGACCTGCAATCCGACGTGGAAAAGGTCACTCCTTTCATGGAGCGCGCTGAAAAGAACGCGAAAACCGTGATGGGCCAGCAAAATATTCTGACCCAGGTGGGCAACGCCCTGCGCACCATTAACCGTCAGTCTTCGGATCTGCTGGAAATTGCAGAAACTGTTTCGTCACTCAAACTCCAGCAGAATGCGGCGCCGGCTGAAATTTCGGCATCCGGTCAGCTGGTGATGTTGACCCAGCGGATTGGTAAGTCTGCCAATGAGTTCCTGACCATGGAGGGCGTGAGCCCTGAAGCCGTGTTCCTGCTGGGCAAGGATTTGAACTCGTTCAAGGAAATTGCGCAGGGTTTGCAGGAAGGCAGCCCCGAGTTGCGCCTGGCCGGCTCCAAAGATCCGCAAACGCGCGAGCGGCTGGAAGCCCTGATGGCGCTCTATGAGCAAACCCGTGTGCAAGCTGGTGCCATTTTGGGTAACTTGCAGGGCCTGGTGTCTGCCCGTGAAGCGCAATCTTCGATTATTGCGGACAGTGAGCCCCTTCGCCGTGGCCTTGAGGATTTGCAGGGCAAGTTGTCGTTGCAGACCGGTCTGAGCGTTTTGTCGCTGGCCATCCTCGCGGGTGCTGCCACCTTTGCCCTATTGTGCGCAGCTGGCTTGGCCAAGCTGCAGGTGGAAGACAGCAAGCAGCGTCAGGCTGTTGCTGAAACCCAGCGGCAGGAAGCGAAAGGGCAAGAGCAGGACGCCAAGCGCGTTAATGACGCCAACCAGGCCGCCATTTTGCGATTGATGAATGAGTTGCAGACAGTGGCTGAGGGCGACTTGACGCAGGAAGCGACCGTGACCGAGGACATTACCGGTGCTATCGCTGACTCGGTGAACTACACGGTGGAAGAGTTGCGGCAGCTGGTGGGTAACGTACAAAACACGGCTACCCGCGTTGCACAGACGACGGCGCAGGTGGAAAGCACTTCAACCGAACTGCTGGCGGCTTCTACCGAACAGCTGCGTGAGATTCGTGAAACCGGCCAGTCGGTGCTTGACATGGCATCCCGAATTAACGAGGTGTCCACACAGGCGCAGGAATCTTCCCAGGTGGCGCGCCAATCGCTGACAGCCGCCGAATCCGGCCTGCAGGCTGTGCAGAATGCCATCGGCGGTATGAACTCCATCCGCGACCAAATTCAGGAGACCTCCAAGCGGATCAAGCGACTGGGTGAGTCTTCGCAGGAGATTGGTGAAATTACCGAACTGATTTCAGACATTACCGAACAGACCAACGTTTTGGCGCTAAACGCAGCCATTCAAGCAGCGTCAGCCGGTGAAGCCGGGCGAGGCTTCTCGGTGGTTGCGGAAGAGGTGCAGCGACTGGCTGAACGTTCTGCAGATGCCACACGCCAGATTTCAGCCCTGGTGAAAGCCATTCAGACCGACACACAGGATGCCGTGGCCGCTATGGAACGCTCCACGCAGGGTGTGGTTGAAGGGGCCAAACTGTCCGATAACGCGGGTACCGCACTGACCGAGATTGACCAGGTGTCACGCCGGCTTGCTGACCTGATTGAGCAGATTTCAAACTCCGCCTCCCGCGAAGCCGCATCGGCGAACGTGGTGGCTGGCAACATTCAGCACATTTTTGCGGTGACGGAACAGACCGGGGAAGGTACCCGCTCCACGGCACAGCAGGTGCGAGACCTTTCCCGCATGGCTGAAGAGCTGCGCCAGTCTGTGTCCCGATTCAAGATCGCCTGATGCCAGCTTGTCGTGCGCTGAACGCAGCTTTCGCCCCTGACACCGATTCCTGAACCGGCCCGTTATCTATGCAATCCAACGTCCCGAATTCAACAGCTGCCGAGCTCGATCTCGCTGTCAATGACCTGGGCCCCCTGGCTTGGGTGCTTGACGAACTTCGCAAGTCGCTGGACGGTGCTGCCAAGGCGCTGAAGCGCTTTGTGCGGGACGCGGAAGCTGCGCGTGGGTCCGATCTTGCGGCGCTTGATGCCAGCCAGTTGCGCATCGCACGGCAGCAACTGCACCAGGCCGTGGGCGCGCTTGAAATGGTAGGCCTTGCCGGGCCAGCCTTGGTGTTGCGGGCGATGGAAGCTGCGGTACAGAAATTTGTGCAACAACCTGAGCAATGCAGCCAGGACGCGGCCGGCAAAATCGAGCGCGCCAGTTTTGCGCTGACCGAGTATCTGGAAGGTGTGCTGGCCGATAAGCCCGTGTCGCCAGTTTCGCTTTTCCCCCAATACCGTGATGTGCAGGAATTGGTGCGGGCCGACCGCATTCATCCGGCTGACCTGTGGCCGCTTGAGTGGCGCTGGCTGGAGCCGGAACTGGCGACGACAGCTGAGCCTCGCAATTACGATGATGGTGCTCGCGCCGTCATGGATCAATCGGTGCTTCAAATCATGAAGGGTAAGGCGCCGCAGGCAGCCAAAAAACTGAAGGAGCTCAGCCTCGGATTTGCGGCCAGACAGGCGGACCGCCAACCCAGGATATTCTGGAAGATTGCGGCCGCCTATTTCGAAGCGGTCGCGCATGAGTTGCTCGGGTCGGACATCTATGTACGGCGAGCTGCATCGCGAATCCTGATGCAGTATGCCTCGCTTGCCAAGGGTGATACGGGGGTATCGGATCGGCTGGCGCAGGATTTGCTCTTCTTCTGTTCGCAGGCTGTTTCCCCCCGTGCCAGCGACACGCCTGCACTTTCGGCAATCCGGTCAGCCTATGGTCTCAACCGATTCAAACCGGTGGACTATGAGCTCGTTCAGTTCGGGCGTTTTGATCCGGCTCTGCTCGCCCAGGCCCGCAAGCGCATCACGTCTGCGAAAGAAACCTGGTCGTCGCTTTCCGCCGGGGACGCCAATAAATTCAAGTCCGTGACCGACCAGTTCAGCCTCGTCACGGATTCTCTGCTCAAGCTTCATCCGCCCAGCGAACCACTTGCGCAGGCGTTGACTCGCGCCGTGGATACGACGGTCCGGTCTGGTCAGGCCCCAGGAATAGAACTTGCCATGGAAGTGGCCACCTCCGTGCTTTACCTTGAAGCCGCTTTTGATGACCTGGATCCTAACGATCCCCAGCTGGCTGTGAGAACAGCCAATCTTGCTGAACGGCTGGAAGGCGTCCGTGCAGGCGGCGAGCCTCAGCCTCTGGAAGGCTGGATGGAAGAGCTGTACCGCCGGGTCAGTGACAAGCAGACCATGGGCAGCGTCGTCGGTGAATTGCGTGTGTCGCTGGGTGAGCTTGAAAAATCACTTGATGTGTTTTTTCGCAACCCGCAGGACAAAGTCGCGCTTCAATCCGTGCCCGGCCAACTTTCACAAATGCGTGGCGTGCTGTCGGTACTGGGGCTGGACCAGGCCTCGCACGCCGTACTGCGCATGCGAGACAGCGTCGAGCAGATGCTGGTCACTGAAATTGATGAACAGCGTGCGCGTGCAGCTGGAACATTCGAGCATCTCGGAAACAACCTTGGCGCCTTGAGTTTCCTCATCGATATGTTGAATTACCAGCCGGCGCTGGCGAAAAAACTGTTTGTATTTGACGCGGAAAAAGGCGAACTCAAGCCTTTGATGGGCCGTGCCCAGAACGCTGCCAGTGCGGCGACCTCTGTCACGGTCAACAATGATGTGCTGTCACAGGAAGTGATTTCTGTTGTGCAGGATGCGGGTCTTGGCGAAACTGACCACAACCTCACGCTCAAACTTGACACGTTGGCCACGCATGCGGCGCTGGCCGAACAGCCTGCGCTTGCGCAAAGTGCGCGCGAAGCCGCTGTCGCTGTTTCCGGAAGCAACGCGAGTGTTGCCGCGGAGGCGCTGACGACTTTGGCATTTGCCGTAACGCCGGTGCAGGCGGCACCTGAGAGCCCGGCCGCGTCGGATGATTTTGAAGAAGACGACCTCCGTGACATCTTTCTTGAAGAGGCACGCGAAGTGGTCGGCAACGGCCAGCAAGCTTTGGCCGCACTGGTCAATGATCCGGCCGATGTATCGCAACTCACGGTTTTGCGGCGTGCTTTTCATACGCTCAAGGGCAGCTCCCGCATGGTGGGGCTCAACGAGTTCGGAGAGGCGGCCTGGTCGCTCGAGCAAATGCTCAATAGCTGGCTGGCTGATCAAAAAGTTGCTACGGATGAATTCCGGGCGTTATCGCTGGAAGCAATGGGCGGTTTTGCAAAGTGGATTGAAGACATTGCAGGAAATCGCGATGGATCGTGGTCGGCATCTACCTTCCGTGCCAGTGCCGATGCGATGCGCACTGAGGGCCGTTACAGCCCCCTGCTGACTGCTGCAGTCGATATTGCCGAGGTTCCTGCGGTCGCCGTGACTGCGGCAACGCCAACAGCGTTGGCACCTGAACTGGAGCTGGATTCAGGTATCCCTGAAGCTGCTGGTGCTGAACCTGTTGCCGACCCGACCGTTATGACGGATGTGGATTTTGACCTCATGTTTGAGGCGGAAGGTACAGCTGCGATCGTGAGCCCTGTGGAATCTGCAGGTCCGTCTGTGGCAGAAATTGAAGGCATTGATTTCGGCAGTTTATCCGCAGTTTCTGCGACGGCTGGTACAACGCCTGCGTCAACGCAGCCCGCTGCGGCGGAGCCGTTCGCATCCCTGGAGATAGATGCAACAGAACCGATCGAACTGTCGGACGCGGATTTCGACAAGCACTTTCAGGCTGAGTCTGTGGCGGCTGAACAGCCTGCGCCTGTGGTCTTTGATTTCACCCCTGAGGGGCACAAACAATTGCCGGCAGCGGCCGAAGGCGCCGATCTAGCCGGGCAACCGCAACACTTGCAGGCTGCCGAAGTTATGAAGACGGATGATGCGGTCGATGCAGCTGACAGTGTGCTGCCATTGGATGGCAATGGTGACGAACAGGTCAAGGTCATCGGTGCCTTGCGCATTGGAATTCCGCTTTACAACGTCTACCTGAATGAAGCCGATGAATGGTCACGCCGGCTTGTGACTGAGGTGGCCGAATGGGCGCTCGAGCTGAACCAACCGGTCAGCGACTCTACCGTCGCCCTGGCCCATTCCCTCGCGGGAAGTTCCGCGACTGTCGGGTTCCATGCCCTGTCCGGAATGGCTCGGGCGCTTGAACAGGCTTTGCAGCAATCCAGCGTTCATCACAGCAATGGCGCTGCCAGGTATGGCCAGGTATTTGTTGATGCAGCGGAAGACATCCGCCGGCTTTTGCATCAGTTTGCCGCCGGGTTTCTCAAGGAGGCGGATGCAACCATCCTTGACAGGCTGAAGCAACTCGATTTCTCTGATTCGGTTTTGCCCCCGGGTAACGATTTTTCCGACTTCGACTTCTCCCCCGAATTGGTGGAGGTTGAAACGGTCTCCGTAGAGCCGWTGCGATCACTGGAACCAGAAGCGACTCTGGCTCAGGTAATTGAAACGCCTGTCCCCGCTCAGGTCACGCCGGTGCCTCCACCTGCGGCTGTCGTCTCCACGCCCGCCCGGCTGGTAGCGACCGTGGCTGCACCAGTGAACTCGAACTTCGAGGAAGACGAGGACGACGAAATCGATGCGGTCGATGCAATCGATCCCGACCTGTTCCCGATTTTTGAAGAAGAGGCTGCAGAACTCATGCCCCAGCTGGGGGGCGCACTGCGGCAGTGGTCTTCACGTCCTGATAACCAGGGCGCACGCATGGAAGTCCTGCGCGCACTTCACACGCTCAAAGGCAGCGCCCGGCTGGCAGGTGCATTGCGGCTAGGCGAAATGGCTCACCGGATTGAGTCCGAAATCGAGCATCTCGGCTCTGATGCGGCTTCAACCCAGGAATTCGAACCCCTGATGACGCGTTTTGACGCCATGGAAGCGACATTTGAGGCCTTGCGCCGTGCTGATGCGGCTGCTGCGGCTGCCCCCGTCACGCTTGCGCCTATTGCGCCTATTGCGCCTATCACGGTCGTTGAGCCCGTACTGAAGTCGAACACGCAAGGCACGCCCGCTCCAGCAGTGGATGCGCCGGAGACTCCAGCCGAGAACGTCGCTCCGGTTGCCGCCGGTGCTGGCCGCAAGCTCACCGTGCCCGCGCCGCAGACCATGGCCATGCAGCCGTTGCGACAGGCGGCCAACGCCTCGATCCGTGTGCGCTCCCAGTTGCTCGACCGCATGGTGAACCAGGCTGGTGAGGTCATGATCACGCGCTCCCGGCTGGAAGCCGAACTCAGCCAGCTCCGGGGCTCGCTGAACGACATGAGCGGTAACTTGAATCGCTTGCGCCAGCAGCTGCGGGACATTGAGTTGCAAGCTGAAACCCAGATGCAGTCGCGATTGGCTCAAGCCAAGGAAGCCCAGGCAGGGTTCGACCCGCTGGAGTTCGACCGCTTTACCCGCGTACAGGAACTGACGCGAATGATGGCCGAGTCGGTGAATGACGTGGCAACTGTGCAGCGCACCTTGCAGCGCACGGTGGAGGCCACCGAAGACGATTTGATCGCCCAGGCTCGCCAGACCCGCGAGCTGCAGCGCGACCTGCTCCGTACCCGCATGGTGGAGTTCGAAGGCATCTCCGAGCGCCTGTACCGCGTGGTGCGCCAGGCTTCCAAGGAAACCGGCAAGCAGGTCCGCCTGGACTTGCTGGGCGGTACCATGGAAATGGACCGCGGCATGCTGGACCGTATGACGCCGGCCTTTGAGCACTTGCTGCGCAACTGCGTGGCCCACGGTATTGAAAGTACGCAGGTTCGCACCGATGCGGGCAAGGACCCGGTCGGCCTGATCACCGTTCACTTGCGCCAGGAAGGTAACGACGTTTCGGTTGACTTCAGCGATGACGGCGCCGGCCTGAACCTGGCACGTATCCGCGAAAAGGCCATCAGCCTCGGGATGATCACGGCTGATCAACCGCTGGAAGACAGCGACGCCGCGAACCTGATTTTCATGCCCGGCTTCTCTACGGCCGCGCAGGTGACCGAGCTGGC
The DNA here is from genome assembly GCF_056405615.1 of Polaromonas sp. P1_F9. Classification (NCBI taxonomy): domain Bacteria; kingdom Pseudomonadati; phylum Pseudomonadota; class Betaproteobacteria; order Burkholderiales; family Comamonadaceae; genus Polaromonas; species Polaromonas sp. P1_F9. The sequence continues at coordinate 204,071 of NZ_JBFUBT010000006.1, forward strand.
AGGACGCGGCATCGGTATGGATGTGGTCCGCTCCGAAGTCAACGCGCTCGGTGGCCGGATCGAAACCTCCACCGTCGCCGGTCAGGGAACGCACTTCAAGCTGGTACTCCCGCTGACCACTGCTGTGACGCAGGTGGTGATGATCCGCTCGGGCAATCTCTCAATCGGCGTACCTGCCAACGTGGTGGAAACCGTCAGGCGCGCTTCGGCCAAAGAGCTGCAGCAGGCCTATAACACCGGCACACTGGAAATTGCCGGCGAGTCGATGCCCTTCTTCTGGTCCGGCGCATTGCTGCAGGCCTCGCACCACAGCGCCGAAGCCCAGGGCAAGACCACACCGGTCGTGATCTTCCGAAGCGCCGCACAGCGCATTGCCCTACACGTCGATGAAGTGTTGGGCAACCAGGAGGTTGTGGTCAAGAACCTGGGCCCGCAATTGTCCCGTTTGCCTGGCCTAGCCGGTATGTCAGTGCTGGCTTCCGGTGCGGTCGTGCTGATTTACAACCCGGTTGCGCTGGCTTCCGTGTATGGCCAGCAGGCGCGCGCATGGAGTTCAGACCGGGCCGAGCCGCACATGCTTGAAGGCTCCAGCGCTACCGCGGCAACCACCGACGGCGGCAGCGGCAGCGTCGCGAAAACGACGATGTCGGCACCTGTCGCCCCGCAAATCCCGTTGATTCTTGTGGTCGATGACTCCATTACGGTTCGCCGGGTAACGCAACGCCTGCTTCAGCGTGAAGGCTACCGTGTCTCCATGGCGGCCGACGGTCTGCAGGCGCTTGAACGCCTGCAGGAAGAGCGGCCGGCCGTGGTGCTGTCAGACATCGAAATGCCGCGCATGGATGGCTTTGACCTGGCGCGCAATATCAGGGCTGACGTGCGCCTCAATAACCTGCCCATCATCATGATCACGTCCCGCATCGCCGAGAAGCACCGTGAGCATGCCAAGGAACTGGGTGTTGACCACTATTTGGGCAAACCGTTCTCTGAAGAAGAGTTGATGAGCCTTGTGCGTCACTATTGCGCCGCCGAGACCGTTGCTTCCGCTTGAGGCAAAAAAAACAGAAAAAACGGGCTGTAACCCAAGCAGAGCGTGCGCAAGCAGCTCCTAAAATAATAGCAAGGCCTGAGAGTTCTTCTCAGGCCTTTTTTACGACCGCATAGCGCTGCAGCGTTAGCGCCCGCGCTTCGTCGTGCTGCACGATGGGCATCGGGTAGTTTTGGCCCAACGCCACGCCTGCGGCGGCCAGCTCCAGCGGTGTCGCAAGCCAGGGATTGTGCAGCGCCTTGTCTGGCAGCTGTGTCAGCACCGGCAGGTATTTGCGGATAAATTTACCCGCGGCGTCGAACTTCTCGCTCTGGCTGACCGGGTTGAAGATGCGGAAATAAGGCTGCGCGTCACAACCCGTGCTTGCCGCCCACTGCCAGCCGCCGTTGTTGGCCGACAGGTCAAAGTCGTTGAGCTTTTCGGCAAAGTAGCGTTCGCCCCAACGCCAGTCGATGCCGAGGTCTTTCACCAGAAAACTGGCAGTCACCATGCGCAGGCGGTTGTGCATGTAGCCCGTCTGATTGATCTGGGCCATTGCCGCATCCACCAGCGGATAGCCTGTCCGGCCTTCGCACCAGGCCTGAAACAGCGCCACGGCTTTTTCGCCGCTTTCCCATTCAATCGCGTCATAGTCCGGCTTGAACGCGCTGCCGCCGGCGTGCGGAAAATTGGCAAGGATCTGCGCGTAGAAATCACGCCAGATCAATTCGCTGAGCCAGGTGGCGGCACCTTCATTCCCTCGATTTGCAGCGTTTAAAGCGAACGCAGCCATGTGCCGTATCGACACCGTGCCGAACCGAAGGTGCACGCCCAGGTAACTCGGGCCCTTGACGGCCGGGAAGTCCCTTACCTCCTTGTACTGCGCCATGCGGCCAACGAAATCCCCCAAAAGCCGGGCACCGCCTTCACTGCCCGTGGGGATTTTCAGTGCCGACAGGTTGCTGGCCTGAAACCCCAGCTCGCCCAGCGATGGCACAGGGCGCCTGCTTGCTGATACCGCCGCCAAGGTCATACCGTACTTTTCGACGGGATAAGCTTTGAGGTAAAAATCGTCCACCTTCTTCAGCCAGGCATTTTTGTAGGGCGTGAACACGGTGTAAGGCTTGCCCGCCAGGGTCAGCACCTCCTGGCGTTCAAAAATAACGTGGTCCTTGAAGCTGTAAAAGGCCTTGCCCCCGGCCTCAAGCGCCGCTTGTACTGCGGCGTCGCGCGCCAGTGACTGCGGCTCGTCATCGTGATTGGCAAAGACGGCATCGGCGCCCAGCTCTGCCGCCAGCCGCACCACCGCGTCCACGGCATCGTGATGGGCCGTCAACAGGCCGGCGCCGAGGCTGCCAGCCGCAGCGCCCAGCTTCTCCAGCTGGCCGTCCAGGCTCAGTACCGATTCCCGTATGAATTCCACGCGGCGGTCAACTCGAGGCAAAGCCTCCAGAATGGCTTTGTCAAAAACAAACGCGCAATACACCTGTTTACATGACTTCAGCGCGTGATACAGAGCAGCGTTGTCCTGAACCCGTAGGTCGCGCCTGAACCACATTAACCCCGTTTCATACTTCTTGTGCATCCGGCCATCGTAGCGAAAAGCGGCTATCCGGCCTTAGATCCCCGCGAATTGGCGGGTGGCCGGCAGGGTGGGCTCCCCGCGCCGTCCCGTCCGGCGTAAAATCCCGCCATGGCCACGGATTCTGCATCGATCAACCTCACGCACCACTTCCTCATTGCCATGCCGGGGATGGATGATGAAGCTTTTGCCAAAAGCGTGGTGTACATGTGCGAACACAGCGACCGGGGTGCGCTGGGGCTGGTCATCAACAAGCCCAGCGATATAAACCTCAAGAACCTGTTCGACAAGGTCGAGTTGCCTCTGCGGCGCGACGACCTGACCCAGTCCCCGGTATTCCAGGGCGGCCCCGTCCAGACTGAACGGGGCTTTGTGCTCCACGAATCCATGATGCCCGGCAACGAATCGGTCTATGCCTCGACGATGACGATTCCTGGCGGCCTCGAAATGACCACCTCCAAAGACGTGCTGGAAGCGCTCTCCACGGGCGCTGGCCCGCGCAGGGTGTTTGTCTCCCTCGGATATTCGGCCTGGGGTGAAGGTCAGCTGGAGTCGGAAATCTCGGACAACAGCTGGCTCACGGTCGCTGCCGACGTTGGTGTGATTTTCGATACACCGGTAGAGCAACGCTACGACAAGGCGCTCATGCTGCTGGGCCTGCAAAGCTGGATGCTCTCACCCGAGGCCGGTCACGCATGAGCCTTGCGGCCATGCCTTCCCCTCGGGCCACCGGCCTCCAAACCTTTCTGGCTTTCGACTTCGGTCTCAAGCGCACCGGCGTGGCCACCGGCAACGTGCTAACCCGCACCGCCACGCCCCAACCCACCATTGCCGCTGAAGGCAGCGACGCCCGCCTCAAGGCCGTCGAGGCGCGTATCAAGGAGTGGCAGCCTGACGCCCTCGTTGTCGGTGTTCCCTTTCACCCCGACGGCGCCAGCCACGACAATACCGCGCGGGCGCAGAAGTTCGCCCGCCAGCTTCGCGGGCGCTTCGGTCTGCAGGTCTTTGAGGTGGATGAGCGCTACAGCACCACCGAGGCACTTGCCGGCAGCGCAGTCGATGCCGACGCGGCCTCGGCCTGCATCATCCTCGAGCAGTTTTTAAGGAGTTTTCCATGAGCAGCCTGACCCTCGACGCCGAGGCGCTGTACAGCGACCTGCTGCGCGGCATGCGCCAGCAACTGGCGTCTTACCCCTTGCCGCCCAAACTGGTTGGCGTGGCCTCCGGCGGCGCGTGGCTGGCGCAGCGTCTGCAAAAAGACCTGGGCCTGGAAGGCGAGGCCGGCGTGCTGTCCTCCTCCATGCACCGCGACGATTTTTCACAGCGCGGCTTGGCCTCCAGCGGTCAGACTTTGCTGCCTTTTGACGTGAACGGAGCCCACCTGGTCGTGGTCGACGACGTGCTCTACACCGGCCGCACCATCCGTGCGGTGCTCAACGAATTGTTTGACTACGGCCGGCCCGCCAGCGTCAAGCTGGTCGTGCTGGTAGACCGGGGCGGGCGCGAGTTGCCGGTGCAGCCCGACCTGGCTGTGGCGCGCGTGGCCTTGCCCGCTTCGCAGTCGCTTGAGCTGGCCCGCGCAGAAGACGGCAAGTTCAGCTTCCAGGTTCAGGGCTGATAGGCCAACAAAATCGAGAAACCAAGACACAAAAATCAAGAGACCCCAAGGAGTCCATCACATGCTGTACCGACGAAATCCGCAACTCAACAAAAACGGCGAGCTGATCCACCTGCTGTCGATTGAAGGCCTGCCCAAGGCCACCTTGACGCAGATCCTCGACACCGCCGCCAACTTCGTCAGCGTCAACAACCGCGAAGTCAAAAAAGTCCCGTTGCTGCGCGGCAAGAGTGTCTTCAATCTCTTCTTTGAAAACTCCACCCGCACCCGCACCACCTTCGAAATCGCTGCCACGCGGCTGTCGGCCGATGTCATCAACCTCGACATCGCGCGCTCCTCGGCCTCCAAGGGTGAGTCGCTGCTCGACACCATCGCCAACCTGAGCGCCATGGCCGCCGATCTCTTTGTGGTGCGTCACAGCGAATCGGGCGCACCCTACCTGATTGCCCAGCACGTCGCACCGCATGTACACGTCATCAATGCCGGCGACGGCCGCCATGCGCACCCCACGCAGGGCCTGCTCGACATGTACACCATCCGGCACTACAAGAAAGATTTCAGCAAGCTCACGGTCGCCATTGTCGGTGATGTGCTGCACTCGCGTGTGGCGCGTTCCGACATCCACGCACTCACCACGCTGGGTTGCCCTGAGGTTAGGGTGGTTGGACCCAAGACTCTGGTCCCGGCCGACATGGCGCAGATGGGTGTGCGCGTCTGCAACACACTCGAAGAAGGCATCAAGGGCGCCGACGTGATCATCATGCTCAGGCTGCAGAACGAACGCATGTCGGGCGCGCTGCTGCCCAGCAGCCAGGAGTTCTTCAAGAGCTTTGGCCTCACCACCGAAAAACTGCAACTGGCCAAACCCGACGCCATCGTCATGCACCCCGGCCCCATCAATCGCGGCGTGGAGATTGACTCGGCTGTCGTCGACGGCACGCAAAGTGTGATCCTGCCGCAGGTGACTTTCGGCATCGCCGTCCGAATGGCGGTCATGAGCATAGTCGCCGGAAACGAAGCATAGAAATGAGCCCCCACGCTTGCCATTGCATGTGCTGCGCTGCCCCCCGAGGGGGCGCATTTTTCCTGGGGGCGGCCCGGCGGAAAAACAAAAATTTCATTACACGTATTTGCGCGTATTGCGGAGAAAAAGAATGAAGATACTCATCAAAAACGGCCGCGTCATTGACCCCGCCTCCAAATTCGACGAAGTTTGCGATGTGGCGATTGCCGCAGGCCGCATCGTCTCGCTCAAAAGCTCACCCGCCGATTTCGCGCCCAACAAGACGATTGATGCGACCGGCTGCATCGTGGCACCCGGCCTCATCGATTTATCGGCACGTTTGCGCGAACCCGGCCACGAGCATGAAGGCATGCTCGAAAGCGAACTGGCAGCAGCCGTTGCCGGCGGTGTGACCAGCCTGGTCTGCCCGCCTGATACCGACCCGGTGCTGGATGAACCCGGCCTGGTCGAGATGCTCAAGTTCCGCGCTGAAAAGCTGCACCAGTCGCGCGTGTTTCCGCTGGGCGCGCTCACCCGCGCCCTCAAGGGCGAGACGCTGACCGAGATGGTCGAATTGACGGAATCGGGTTGCGTGGGCTTCAGCCAAGCTGAAGTGCCGCTGGCCAACACGCAAGTCATGATGCGCGCCCTGCAATACGCCTCCACCTTCGGCTACACCGTCTGGCTGCGCCCGCAAGAGATGTACCTGGGAAGCGGCGTGGCCGCCAGCGGCCCACTGGCCACGCGCCTGGGCCTGAGCGGCGTTTCTGTTGCCGCTGAGACCATTGCGCTGCACACCATCTTCGAGCTGGTGCGGACCACCGGCGCGCGCGTGCACCTGTGCCGCATCAGCAGCGCCGCGGGTGTGGCCCTGGTGGCCAAGGCCAAGGCAGAAGGCCTGGCCGTGACCTGCGATGTCAGCATCAACAGCCTGCACCTGACCGACGTGGACATCGGCTATTTCGACAGCCGCATGCGGCTGGACCCGCCGCTGCGCCAGCAGCGCGACCGCGACGCCATTCGCCAGGGCCTGGCCGACGGCACCATCGACGCGCTGGTGTCAGACCACACGCCCGTCGACGAAGACGCCAAAACCTTGCCCTTTGCCGAAGCCGAGCCGGGCGCCACAGGGCTTGAGCTGCTGCTGGGCCTGGCCTGCAAATGGGGCGCTGACAGCGATGCCGGTTTGAAGCGTGCGCTGGCGGTGCTCACGAGTGAACCCGCCCGTGTGCTGGGCAATGCGCTTGGCACGCTGCAGGCCAGCGCGGGGCAGCTCGTTAAAGGCGGCGTGGCCGATATCTGCGTGTTTGACCCCGCCGGTGAATGGACAGTCGAGCCCGCCGCCTTGCGCAGCCAGGGCAAGCACACACCGTTCTCAGGCCACCAGATGCCTGCGCGCGTGCGCTGGACAATCGTGGGCGGGCAGCTCGCCTACGAGGCCCCTGAAGCTTCGCATTGAGGCAGCCCGCTTCCCATGAAATGGCTTCGCTTTTGCTGGACCTTGTTGCGCGCCGCCGTGCATGCCGTCCAGGGTTTCTGGACGATCAAGACGGTTTTCCCCAAACTGCCCCAGGCTGAGCAAGAGGCCCGCGTGCAGGCATGGGCCGGGGCCATGCTGCGCATCGTGGGTATTGAGCTGGTGGTCGGGGGCACACCACCGGCCAACGGCCCGGTGCTGCTGGTGGCCAACCATATCTCGTGGCTGGACATACTGGTGATGCATGCCTCGCGGCACTGCCGCTTTGTCTCCAAGGCGGATGTGCGGGACTGGCCCTTTGTGCGCACGCTGTCCGACGGTGCGGGTTCCCTCTACATCGAGCGCGAGTCGCGGCGCGACGCTCACCGTGTCGTCACGCAAATGGCGGACCGCCTCCGCGCAGGCGACATCCTGGCGGTGTTCCCCGAAGGCACCACCGGCGACGGCATCACCCTCAAGCACTTTCACGCCAACCTCATTCAGGCTGCCATCGAGGCCTCGGTGCCTGTGCAGCCGGTGGCGCTGAAGTTCATCGACGCCGTTAGCGGCGCGACGAGCTTTGCGCCCAGCTATGTGGACGACGAAACCTTGGTCGGATCAATCTGGCGCACCCTGACCGCGCCGCCACTCAAGGCAGTCGTCACGTTTGGCCAGGCGCAGGCGCCGCAGGGCCAGACCCGCCGGGTGTGGGCCCAGACGCTGCGAGAGGACATTGAGCGCCTGAGGCAGACGCAGTGCTAAGGACAGGGCTTCAGGCCTGCACCGCGCAGGTTTCGCGCGGAAAGGTCACCACATGGTCGACCTCGGCGCGAATGCCTATCCACTCGCCCAGCGCATGGTTGTGGTGCGAAGGCACATGCGCCATCACCGTCTCGCCCGTCTGAAGCTTGAGGGTGTACAAAAATTCCGAGCCGCGAAACGCCTTGCGCACGATCTGTGCCTTCACCGGCGCGCTGTCGTCATGGACGATATCGTCGGCGCGCAGCAGCACGTCGCACAGGCCGCCGGCATAAGCGCCAGGCAAGGGGCATTCGAGCATGTCCGTCAGGTCGCCCAGCGCAGTGTGCACCACCACGTCGTCGCCGCGCTGCTCGATATGCGCTTGTGCGAATACTCCATGGCCGATGAAGTCAGCCACAAATCGGGTGGCAGGGCGGTGGTACAGCGCATAAGCCTCGTCCCACTGGTGCAGCTTACCCTGGTGTATCACGCCGATGCGGTCGCCGATGGCGAAGGCCTCGAGTTGGTCATGCGTGACAAACAGCGCCGTGGCGCCGGCCGCCTTCAGGATGCCGCGAACCTCGTGCGCCAGGCGCTCGCGCAGGTCCACGTCCAGGTTCGAAAACGGTTCATCCAGCAGCAGCAGGCGCGGCTGCGGCGCCAGCGCGCGCGCCAGTGCCACGCGTTGCTGCTGGCCGCCTGAAAGTTCATGGGGAAAGCGTTTGTGCACATTGCCCAGTCCGACCAGCTCTAGCACGTCGCTGACGCGCTGATTGCGCTGGGCGGGTGCAAGATGAGTGAGCCCGAAGGCGACGTTGTGCGCAGCATCAAGGTGCGGGAACAGCGCGTAGTCCTGAAACACCATGCCGATGCGGCGGGATTCGGCCGGCACATGCACGGCGGCGCTGCTCACCACATCCTTTGCCAGCTTAATGCTGCCGGCATTGGCCCGCTCCAGGCCTGCCACTGCACGCAGCAAGGTAGTTTTTCCGCAACCTGAAGGCCCGATCAGGACCCCGATTTCCCCGGCCTGAAGGCTGAACGACACGCCGTCCACGGCGGGCTTTGTGCGGCCGGCGTAGTGCACGCCGAGCTGGGAGATATCCAGAAACATGCAAACAATTGTAGATGCTTACAATTCTCATTTGCAGTGACTGACTGCAAGACCATGGCGAACGCAGGCCGGGGCAGGGCCCCTCCCCGCGAGAGGCCTTTTTGCTGAGGCTTTCCGGGGCTCCATGTTTCGCCGATATTTCCCTCCTGTTGTGCTCTTTGTGCTGGTCGGGCTGCTCACGCTGCCGGTGCTGGCTGTGGCTCTGTCCTGGCTGCAGTTCAATGGCGGAGCGCAATCCATCCTGCTGCAGATGCTGCAGACGGTGCTGCCCGACTACACCCGGACATCACTGACGCTGTGCCTCTGTGTGGCGTTCGGTGTGGCGGTAGTCGGCATGGCGACCGCCACCACGGTCACCTTGTTTGACTTTCCGGGGCGCCGGGCGTTTGAGTGGGCCCTGCTGCTGCCGCTGGCCATGCCGGCCTATGTGCTGGCCTACGCCTATACCGACTTCCTGCAATACGCCGGCCCGCTGCAAACATGGCTACGCGCCACCTTCGGCCTGCAGGGCCGGCTGTTGCCGGAGGTGCGCAGCCTGGGCGGCGCGGTGCTGGTGTTCACCGCCGCGCTCTACCCCTATGTATACCTGCTGGCGCGCACAGCCTTGTCTGAGCGCGCCGTGCACCTGATGGAAGCCGCACGCCTGCTGGGCGCACCGTTGTCGCGCCGCATCCGCGGTGTGGCGCTGCCGCTGGCGCGGCCTGCCGTGGCCGCCGGTGTGGCGCTGGCCTTGATGGAGACCCTGGCCGACTTTGGTGTCTCCAGCTACTTCGGCATTCAGACTTTCACCGCCGGCATCTACAAGGCGTGGCTCTCGATGGACAACCGCATCGCCGCGGCGCAGCTGGCGACTGTGCTGCTGTTCTTCGTCGCGCTGCTGCTGTGGATAGAGCACAGCGCGCAAAAGCGCATGCGCTTTGCCACCGGCCGCGGTGTGCGCGCTGGCGCGCAGGATGCCGCCCCCGTGCAGTTGCGCGGCCTGCGTGCCGTGTCGGCGTGGTTCGTCTGCGTAGTGCCGATTGCACTGGGCTTTGTGCTGCCGGTGCTTTTTATGCTGCGCCCGCTGGTGCTGGGCTGGGACAACTTGCTGTGGGACAAATTCGTCGGTTGGACGCTCAGCAGCATTGGTCTTGCAGGCTTGAGCGCGCTGTTGGCCACCGCGCTTGCCTTGGGCCTGGCCTTTGCGGTACGCCGTCAGCCGGGCCTGCTCACCCGCGCTGCCGTGCACCTGGCGGGCCTGGGTTATGCCGTGCCAGGCGCGGTGATTGTGGTCGGCCTCTTGCTGCCCGTGGGTTGGCTACAAGCCGCCGCGCCACAGACCAGCGCGGGCTACTGGGTTACCGCCACCATCATCGGTGTGGTCTGGGCTTACCTGGTCCGCTTCAGCGCCGTGGCGCTGCAAAGCCTGCAAAGCGGCTACTCGCGCATTCCGGCCAGCTTTGACGACAGTGCGCGCATGCTGGGCACCAGCGGTCTGGGCATCCTCAGCCGCATTCATTGGCCGCTGCTCAAACGTTCGGTCGCGGCAGCGGGCCTGCTGGTGTTTGTCGATGTGATGAAAGAGCTGCCGGCCACGCTGGTGCTGCGGCCCTTCAACAGCGACACCCTGGCCGTGATCACCTACCAGCTCGCGCGCGACGAGCGGCTCGGTGAGGCCGCCTTGCCCGCGCTGACGCTGGTACTGGTGGGCTTGCTGCCCGTCGCGCTGCTCAGCCGCACACTGCGGTCAAAGTAAGCGCAACCAGCCACTTCCCGTCACCTTGCCCGCACTCAGGCCTTGGCCTTGATGCAGCGGTGCTCCTGCGTCGGCGCTCAGTCTGTAAGCATGAGCCTACGTTCATCAAATACGGGGGCCTACGGGGGGAGAGAAACAACGAACGTATGGTTTGTCCATGCCGCCCGGACGAGGATGACACGACGACACGACAGAGAACATCAGTGCCACGGGCGAATTTATCAACTGACGTTCAGGAGGACACCATGAACAAAGACCGCGTGGAAGGCAACTGGCTTCAATTCAAAGGCAAGGTCAAAGAACAGTGGGGCAAGCTCACAGACGACGACCTCGATGTGATCGCCGGCAAACGCGACCAGCTGCTGGGCCGCATCCAGGAGCGCCACGGCCTCAGCAAGGATGAGGCTGAGAAGCAGGTCGCCGCCTGGAAAGACCGCAACCCTACCGATTTTTTTGAGCGCTATTGATCCGCTGTTGAACGCTCCAGAGTCCATCCATAACCAATCTGCCAATCCATAACTCCAACTCATCCAAAGGAAAATCCATGAAAACCAAATTACTGATGCTGACTGCCGTGATGTCCTGTGCTTTTGCCGGTCAGGCCCTGGCTATGACCAAAGTGGAACATAAAGCCGAGAGCGACCGCATCGCGGCCGACTACAAAGCCGGCCGCGATAAGTGTGCCACCTTGAAAGACAATGCCAAAGACATCTGCGTGGCCGAAGCCAAAGGCAATGAAAAAGTCGCCAAGGCCGAACTGGAAGCCCAGTACAAGCCCAGCCCGCGCAGCACCGAAAAAGTAGCCTTCGCCAAAGGCGATGCCGCCTACGACGTCGCCAAGGAAAAGTGCGATGACCTGAAAGGCAATGAGAAGGACGTCTGCGTGAAAGATGCCAAAGCGGCCCACGTGAAAGCCAAGGAAGACGCCAAGGTCGCCAAGACCTCAGCCGACACCAGCAAGAACAAGACTGAAAAAGTGACCGAAGCCAGGAAGGACGCCAGCGCCGAAAAGCGTGAAGCCGAGTACAAGGCTGCCAAAGAGCGCTGCGATGCCCTCACCGGAACCGCCAAGGACAGCTGCCAGAACGATGCCAAGGCGAAGTACGGCATGAAGTAAGCTGTCCAACGGTTTGCCTCGGCAAGGCCTGCCGGAATGGCAACCCCAATCCCGGTCCTGCATTTGCAGCCCGGGATTTTTTATTCTCTGCTATCAAATGGATAGCTGCTTGCGCACGATGTGAATGATCCGGCGGCCATTGGTGAAAAAAGTGGCACGAAGGCCGCCGAAGGCGGCCGATCGCCGGCCCTGCGCCTGGACGCGTGCGGGCGCGGCATTTCCCGTCGGCGGCCCCACGCTGCGCGTCCCATGCTGCGCCCGTAAAATCGGGGCCTTTGGGATTCAGCAAGCTGCCTTCATGGCGACTGACCTGATCCCCATCAGTTCCAGCAAAGGTACGCATGATTGTTCAGGATGGTTTGCCCGCTCGTGAGCGCTTGCGTGCGTTGCTGGTCATCGTTCTCGGTATTGTCATGGCGGTGCTCGACGGGACCATCGTTAACCTGGCGCTGCCGGACATCGCCCGTGAACTGAATGCCGCGCCCGCCCAGTCCATCTGGGTCGTCAACGCCTACCAGGTCGCCACGCTGGCGCTCTTGCTGCCGCTGGCCACATTGGGCGACATCATCGGTTACCGTCGCGTTTACCTGGCGGGCATGGCCGTGTTCACGCTGGCCTCGCTGCTCTGTGCGCTGGCTGATTCATTGACCACACTGGCGCTGGCCCGCGCGCTGCAGGGCTTGGGCGCGGCTGGCCTCATGAGCGTCAACACCGCGCTGGTTCGACTCATCTACCCCAAACACCTGCTCGGCCGCGGCATCGCCATCAATTCGCTGGTGGTGGCCACCGCCTCGGTGGCCGGCCCGTCGATTGCGGCCGGCATTCTTTCCGCCGGTTCGTGGCCATGGCTGTTTGCGCTCAATGTGCCATTCGGCCTGATGTCGTTATGGTGGGGTCGAAAGGCCCTGCCCGAGAACACCGCCAAGGCAGAGAGCCTCAAGCTCTCGCCGGTCGATGTGGTGCTCAATGCCCTGATGTTCGGCCTGGTGTTCCTGGGCGTGGACGGCCTGGGTGTACGTGTGGAAGCTGTGCCGGGTGCTGCATCATCCTTGTGGCTGCCGCTGGCCGAGCTGGCCGCCGGCATCGTCATCGGCGTGATCTACGTGCGCCGCCAGCTGGCCATGCCCGTGCCGCTATTTCCGCTTGATTTGCTGCGCATTCCCGTGTTCGCGCTGTCCATGGGCACGTCGATAGGCGCCTTCTGCGCGCAGACGCTGGCCTATATCTGCCTGCCCTTTTTGCTGCTGGGAAGCTACGGCTTCAGCCACCTCGAGGCGGGCTTGCTGCTCACCGCCTGGCCGCTGGCGATTGTGGTCACTTCGCCGCTGGTGGGCCGGCTCATAGGGCGCTATCCAGGCGGCCTGCTGGGCGGCGTCGGCATGGCCATGCTCTGCCTGGGCCTGGTGTTGCTGGCCGTGTTGCCCGCGCATCCGGCGCAGGCCGACATCGTCTGGCGCATGGCGCTGTGCGGAATCGGCTACGGCCTCTTTCAGTCACCCAACAACCACACCATCATCACCTCGGCGCCCGCACACCGCAGCGGCGGCGCCAGCGGCATGCTGGGCACGGCACGTTTGACGGGACAGACATTGGGCGCAGTTTTACTGGCGATGATTTTTGCCGTGTCCAGTCCCGGCGAAGGCGGTCAGGGTCCCCTGATTGCCCTTTGGCTGGCCGCTGCCTTTGCCGCCACGGCCGGTGTTTGCAGCGCCCTGCGCATGACGCAGGCAGCACGATCCAAAGCCCAGACGGATTAAACGACGGGCGCCTGCAGGCCCGCCGCCCGGTGCACCTCGACGCGGATTTCTTCGGTAAGTTTCGCCTTGAGATCCGTGAAAACCGGCGTCGTCTTTACCGAGTAATGCCGTGGATGCCCCAGCGGCACCGCAATGTCGCACTTGATGCGGCCCGGTCTTGCGCTCATGACGACCACGCGGCTGCCCATAAAGATGGCCTCATCGATGTCATGCGTCACGAACAGCACGGTTTTCTGCTCGGCCTCCCAGATGCCTTGCAGCAGCTCCTGCATCAGCTCGCGCGTCTGATGGTCGAGTGCGCCGAAGGGCTCGTCCATCAGCAGGATGCGCGGGTTGTTGGCAAGGGCGCGAGCGAGTGCTGTGCGTTGTTGCATGCCGCCCGAGAGCTGCTTGGGGAAGTGGTTTTCAAAACCCTGCAAGCCCACTTTCTTGATGAACTGGTGCGCGATGTCCTGCTGCGCGTCCTGCGTCATGCCTTTTTCGCGCAGGCCAAAGCAGACATTTTGCAAAATCGTGAGCCACGGAAAGAGTGTGTAGCTCTGGAACACCATGCCGCGGTCGGCGCCCGGGCCCGCTATGGGTTTACCGTCCAGCACGATGGTGCCGCTTGTGGGGATGTCCAGCCCGGCGACCATGCGCAGCAGGGTGGACTTGCCGCAGCCTGAGGGACCGAGGATGGTGATGAAGTCGTTCTCGGCAACCGCCAGATCAGTTGCTTGCAGCGCTACGGTGCCGGAGCCCTTGTTGGCGGCAAAGGTTTTCGACAGCTGGGTGACGGTCAGGATCGGTGTGGAGGAAGAAGAAGTCATCGGCCTAACTGAGCCCACGGGAAAAGTTTTCTATTGAGCGCTTTAAACGCCAGGTCGGTGACCAGACCAAACACGCCAATCACGATGATGCCGAAGATGATCTGGTCGGTTGCCAGCAATGCCTGGCTGTCGGTGATCATGTGGCCGATGCCGCTGGACGCGCCTATCAACTCCGCGACGATCACATAGGTCCAGGCCCAACCCAGCACCATGCGCAAGGTCTCGGCAATCTCGGGTGCTGCGCTGGGCAGCAGCACGCGCACCACGATGCCGCGATCGGCCGCACCCAGCGTATAGGCCGCCTCGACCAGGTCGCGCCGTGTGTTGCCGACGCTCACGGCAATCATGAGCACCAGTTGGAAGAAAGAGCCGATAAAAATCACGGCGAGCTTTTGTGCCTCACCAATCCCCGCCCACAAAATCAACAAGGGAATGAAGGCTGAGGCGGGCAGGTAGCGCGCAAAGCTCACGAAGGGTTCGAAGAACGCTTCAACGGGCTTGTAGGCACCCATCAGCACGCCCAGCGGAACGGCCAGCAATGCCGCAATGGCAAAGCCCCCCAGCACCCGCCAGACTGTCATGCCGATGTCCTTGATAAAGCCCTGGTTGGCCAGCAGGTCGTAGCCAGACCTCACCATGGTGACCGGGTCTGCCAGAAATGTCTTGGAGACATAGCCACCCAGCGTGAAGATGGCCCACACGACAAAGAACAGAACGAAGAAGCTCACGCCCAGCGCGATTCGCGCGCCGGGCGAGACGGGTTGTAGTGGCCGCATGCTTTCGCGTGCTTACTTGAGAAAACGCGTGTCGGCGAGCTTGCTCATATCAGGCAGCGACTTGATGATGCCCGCTTCCATCAACAGCTCGGCCGCTTCCTTGCTGAAGGCAGCGTGTTCGCCGGCAAAGAATTTCTGGTTGGCCGCGCGGTCCTGCCAGCGCAGGTATTTGGAAGAGGCCTCAAAGGCTTCGCCGGTCTGCTTCACGTCGGCGCCCATGATCTCGAAGCTCTTCTTCGGCTCTTTCTGGATCATCTCGACGGCCTCAAAGTAGCTGTCGGCCAGGGCCTTCGCAGCCTTGGGGTTTTCAGACAGGAACTTGGGTGTGCAGCCGAAGGTGTCCATCACCATGGGGTAGTCCAGCGTGGTGGCGAGTATCTTGCCGGCCTCGGGCTTGGCGCGCACTGCGCCCAGGTAGGGCTCGTAAGTCATGGCGGCATCCACCCCGTCGGTGCCGGCAATCATGGCGTTTGCCGCGGCCTGCGGCTCAAGGTTGACGACCTTCACGTCTTTGGTGCTCATGCCGTTTTTCTTCAGCATCCAAGCCAGAGCGAAATAGGGCGAGGTGCCGGGCGCGCTGGCGGCCACGGTTTTGCCTTTGAGGTCAGTGATTTTGGTAATGGCGGGCTTGACCACCATGCCGTCGGCGCCGTAGCTCTTGTCGAGCTGGAAGATCTGCGTGGTGGCCACACCATTGGCGTTCCACACCACCCAGGTCTCGACCGTGGTGGCGGCGCACTGCACGTCACCTGAAGCAATCGCCAGGTGGCGGTCTTTTTGTGGAATCTTTTTGATGGAGACGTCGAGCCCGTTTTTCTTGAAGATGTTGGCTTCCTTGGCCAGGGTCAGCGGGGCAAAACCTGTCCAGCCGGAGATACCGACGGCGACCTTGGTTTCTTGCGCGTGGGCGCTGCCCATGGCGAGAGCTGCGACGCCGGCCAGCATCGAAAGGGCGAGTTGTTTCTTCATGAAGTTGCTCCTGTTGGGGGTATCGACTGAGGTATTGCTAATGTATGCAGGCTTCATGCCAGCCGCAAGGCGGTCAACTCGGTGATTTGGGCTTCCCCGGCAAGACCTATGCGTCCACCCGCTACCAATTGGTGCACCTTCTCCATGTCGGGTGCGAGGCTTCGGTCTTGCATCATGGCCGGCGAAGCCCGACGCACCAGTTGCAGCACGCCTTCCAGCACGGCGGAGCTCTTGAGCGGGCGCAGGAACTCAATGCCCTGCGCGGCCGCCAACAGTTCGATGGCGACGATGTATTCGGTATTGCGCAGCATGGGCTGCAGCCGGCGCGCTGCGAAGGTGGCCATGCTCACATGGTCTTCCTGGTTGGCCGAGGTGGGCAGGCTGTCGACGCTGGCGGGGTGGGCGAGTGACTTGTTTTCAGAGGCCAACGCGGCGGCCGTGACATGCACGATCATGAAGCCGGAGTTGAGGCCCGGCTCGGGCGTGAGGAAGGCCGGCAGGCGCGAGGCCACGGTATCGACCAGCAT
This sequence comes from Polaromonas sp. P1_F9, assembly GCF_056405615.1. NCBI lineage: Bacteria > Pseudomonadati > Pseudomonadota > Betaproteobacteria > Burkholderiales > Comamonadaceae > Polaromonas > Polaromonas sp. P1_F9. Next base: position 220,302 of record NZ_JBFUBT010000006.1, read on the forward strand.
GGCAATGCGGCGCTCTGTGATGGCGCCTATCTCTGCAATGGCCACGGCCAATGCATCGCAAGCCAATGCAACCGGTTCGGCATGAAAATTTCCCCCTGATAAAAGCTCCCCCCCGAAGTGGCCTGCGGCCACCTCCCCCTCAAGGGGGCGGCTCCTGTGGCCCGGCAAAGCCGGTTCCACGGCCCCTGCTTGCACAGCAACTTCCGGGCTGGATGCAAATACCAGCGGGTTGTCAGTCACGGCATTGGCTTCGCGCATCAACACCTGCGTGGCGTAGCGCATCTGGTCCAGGCAGGCGCCCATCACCTGCGGCTGGCAGCGCAGGCAGTAAGGGTCTTGCACGCGGTCGTCGCCCTCGAGGTGCGAGCGGCGGATCTCGCTGCCCACCATGATGGCGCGGTAGGCGGCGGCGCAGTCGATCTGGCCCGGCTGGCCGCGCACCGCGTGAATGCGCGGATCAAACGGTCCGTCGCTGCCGCGCGCAGCGTCCAGTGTGACAGCGCCCGAGATCACGGCGGCTTCAAACAGCCGGTCGGTAGCGATCAGTGCATCCAGCGCCAGCGCGGTCGAGACCTGCGTGCCATTGATCAGTGCCAGGCCTTCCTTGGCCGAGAGCTTCACCGGCGTGATGGCGGCTTGCTTGAGTGCCTCAGCTGCGGCGATGCGCTCGCCCTGGTAGAAGACTTCGCCTTCGCCAATCAGCGGCAGGCACAGGTGGGCCAGTGGCGCGAGGTCGCCCGAAGCACCGACCGAGCCCTGGCAAGGGATCACGGGTGTGAGGTCCTTGTTGTAGAGCGCCATCAGGGTGTCGATGACGACCTCACGCACGCCTGAGAAGCCGCGCGCCAGACTCGCGGCCTTGAGCAGCAGCACCAGGCGCACCACGCGTTCGGGCATGGGCTCGCCCACACCCACGGCATGTGAGCGCAGCAGGTTGAGCTGTAGTGTTTCCAGGTCGGCCTGCGCAATGCGCTGGTTGGCGAGCTTGCCGAAGCCAGTATTGACACCGTAGACCGCATCTCCGCCATGCGCGGCCTTTTGCACCAGGGCGGCGCTGGCGCGGATTCCGGCTGTGGCGGCGAGATCGATGGCCAGTATCTGCCGGGTGGTGTGAATGTCGCGCAGTTGCGCCAGCGTCAGCAGGCCGGGTTGGATGGTGATCGTCATGGTGTTCTATGTGGAAAAGGAGAAGGTCGCGGTGTCATAGGCGCCTGGCGGCGCTAGGGATATGACTACCGCTATCGCGCATCTGTTCAGTCGCCCAGCATGGGCAGGTTCAACCCGTTGTCTTTGGCGCATTGTTTGGCGATGTCATAGCCTGCGTCGGCGTGGCGCATCACACCGGTAGCCGGGTCATTGAAGAGCACGCGGCCCAGTTTCTCCGCTGCCTCGGCAGTGCCGTCGCACACGATGACCACGCCCGAGTGCTGCGAGTAACCCATGCCGACGCCGCCGCCATGGTGCAGGCTGACCCAGGTCGCGCCGCTGGCGGTATTGAGCAGCGCGTTCAGCAGCGGCCAGTCGCTCACGGCATCGCTGCCGTCTTTCATGGCTTCGGTTTCGCGGTTGGGGGAGGCGACAGAGCCGCTGTCCAGGTGGTCACGGCCAATCACGATGGGGCCCTTGAGCTCACCGTTCCTGACCATCTCGTTAAAGGCCAAGCCTGCCAGGTGGCGCTCACCAAGTCCTATCCAGCAGATGCGCGCCGGAAGGCCCTGGAAGGCGATGCGCTCTTCGGCCATGTCCAGCCAGCGGTGCAGGTGCTTGTTGTTGGGGAAGAGTTCTTTCATCTTCGCGTCGGTTTTTTGAATGTCTTCCGGGTCGCCCGAGAGGGCCACCCAGCGGAAGGGGCCAACGCCGCGGCAAAACAGCGGGCGGATGTACGCCGGCACAAAACCAGGGTAATCAAAGGCGTTCTCGACGCCAAAATCCTTGGCGACCTGGCGCAGGTTGTTGCCGTAGTCCACCGTGGGAATTCCCATCTCGTGGAAAGCCAGCATGGCTTTGACGTGGACCACGCAGGATTCGCCTGCGGCTTTTGTCAACGCAGCATGCTGGGTTGGGTCTTTCTGGGCGGCGCGCCACTGCGCGACCGTCCAGCCTGCAGGCAGGTAGCCATTGATGATGTCGTGCGCCGAGGTCTGGTCGGTCACGATGTCGGGGCGAATGCCGCCCGCCTTGGCGCGCTTGACCAGCTCGGGAACAATTTCGGCTGCATTACCGCACAGGGCGATGGAAACGGCCTCCTTGCGCGAGGTGTGGTGCCTGATCATCTCCAGCGCTTCGTCGAGATTTGCCGCCTGCTTGTCGACATAACGTGTGCGCAGCCGGAAGTCGATGCTGGACTGCTGGCACTCGATGTTGAGCGAGCAGGCGCCGGCAAAGGTAGCAGCCAGCGGCTGCGCGCCGCCCATGCCGCCCAGGCCGGCAGTCAGCACCCAACGGCCGGCCAGGTCGCCATTGAAATGCTGGCGGCCCGCTTCCACGAAGGTTTCATACGTGCCCTGAACGATGCCCTGGGTGCCTATGTAAATCCAGCTGCCGGCCGTCATCTGGCCGTACATCATCAGGCCCGCGCGGTCCAGCTCGTTGAAATGCTCCCAGGTCGCCCACTTGGGCACCAGGTTGGAGTTGGCAATCAGTACGCGCGGTGCGCCCGTGTGGGTGCGAAACACGCCCACCGGCTTGCCCGACTGCACCAGCAGGGTTTCGTCGGCCTTGAGTTTGCGCAGGGAGTCGAGGATGGCGTCAAAGGCTGGCCAGTTGCGGGCGGCCTTGCCGATGCCGCCGTAGACCACGAGCTCGTCGGGGTTTTCGGCAACTTCCGGATCCAGGTTGTTCTGGATCATGCGGTAGGCCGCCTCGATCTGCCAGTTGGCGCAGGTGAGTGTGCTGCCGCGAGGCGCGCGCACGGGGCGGGCCTTGCTGTCGAGAAATGGGGTTTGTGAAAGATCGGACATGGGGCTGCTCCGGCAGTAGAACGGGAAAAATCAAACGGCGCCGAAAAAAACAAGCCGGCGATGGGATAAATCGTAGTTGTCTATACAACTTGTGTCAACTGCGGTAATCTACGGTTTGTGCGCAAAAGCCCGGCCGTCTATCGGTTGTTCGCCGGTCGTTCAGGGTTGCCAGGCCGGCTTTTGCGGTGACAATGATTTTTTACACGCGAGCATTCTGCTGAACCATGGCCACCACACCACTGCCTGCCTACGGTCAGGTCAAGGCATTCATTAAAAAACGCATCAGCGCCGGCACCTGGAAGCCCGGCGACCCGGTGCCCAGCGAAGCTGCGCTGATGGAGCAGTTCGGTGTCAGCCGCATGACGGTCAACCGGGCGCTGCGCGAGTTGATGGGCGAGGGCATGGTTACGCGCATCCAGGGCTCCGGCACCTTTGTGGCGGAGCTGCACCGCATTTCCTCCACACTGACCATTCGTGACATTCATGAGGAAGTGGTGGAGCGGGGGCACATGCACACCTCGCGGGTGCTGCTCGCTGAATCTGAAAGAGCCAGCACCGACCTGGCCCGTACCCTGGGCCTGCGGCCGGGCGGGCGGGTGTTTCACACCATATTGATTCACCTGGAAAACGGCGTGCCGATCCAGTATGAAGACCGCTATGTGAACCCGGCGGCGGCGCCAGATTACTTGAAGACCGACTTCACCCAGACCACGCCCACGCACCACTTGCTGGAGCAGGCGCCGCTCACCGAGGCCAGCTATTCCATCGAGGCTTGCCTGCCCTCGGCGCTGGAGGCCAAACACCTGGACATCAAGCCCGCAGAGGCCTGCCTTGCCATGATGCGGCGCACCGTGAGCGGCAGCAACATCGCCAGTGTGGCGCGCCTGGTGTACCCGGGCTCGCGCTACAGCTTTGCGGGGAAGTTTCAGGCGTGACATCCATGACCTCGGCGGACTACTCCGGCTGGAATGTTGTGCGGCTGGCCGACATTCCCGCGACGCCGTGGCGTAATGGCGGCGGCGTCACGCGCGAGCTGGCCACGTGGCCCGATGCGGGTGACTGGTCCTGGCGCATGTCGGTGGCCGATGTCGACAAGAGCGGACCCTTTTCGAAATTCGACGGCATCGAGCGCTGGTTCGCGGTGCTTGAAGGCGCGGGTGTGCAGCTGGACGTGTCGGGTGTGCCTTACCGCGTAACTTCTGACGATGCGCCGCTATTTTTTGATGGTGCTTCGGAAACCGGCTGCGAACTGATTGATGGCAAGACGCGCGATTTCAACCTGATGGTGCGCCGGGGCAGCAAGCCTTCCCGCATGGTCCGTGTGGAAGGACGGTTCGCAGAAGCCCTGAACGCTATCAAAACGATAGCTGTATATGCATACGGATCAAGCGCTACAGTGCTATTTGATGAAGAAGTTCTGCAGCTGGAGCCCGCCAGCCTGGCCTGGCGCACGGTGACGGGCAGTGCGGCGGTGCGCATCGCCGCAGAGCAAGCCCTCTGGATGGAGATACCCGCATGAGCCTGCAACTCTGGTCCAACTGCCGCGCAGCCACGCTGCAAGCCGGTGCCGAGCAACCTTATGGATTGGTCGAAGATGCCGCGCTGGTGGTGGAAGGCGAATCCATCGCCTGGGTTGGCCCGCGTGCCGATGCGCCGGCGGACCTTCTTGCTCGCTGCACAGCGCAGCACGACGCAGGTGGTGCATTGATCACTCCCGGCCTGATCGATTGCCACACACATCTTGTTTATGGCGGTGACCGCGCGCACGAATTTGAGTTGCGCTTGAACGGCGCGACCTACGAAGAAATTGCCCGCGCCGGCGGCGGCATCGCCTCTACCGTGAAGGCGACACGCTCTGCCACTGTGCAGGAATTGCAGACGCAGAGTGCGGCCAGGCTGCAGCGCTTGATTGCCGAAGGCGTGACCACACTGGAGATCAAGTCCGGCTATGGCCTGGCGCTGGAGCATGAACGCAAGACGCTGTCGGTGGCACGCGCGCTGGGGCAAACCTACGCGGTCGACATTCGCACCACCTTCTTGGGTGCGCACGCCGTGCCGGCCGAATTTGCTGGCCGCACCGACGCGTATGTCGATGCCGTGCTGGAAATGTTGCCCGTACTGCACGCCGCAGGCCTGGTTGATGCCGTTGATGCCTTTTGCGAACGCATTGCTTTCGGTATTGCGCAGACCGAGCGTGTTTTCGCTGCAGCCAAGACCTTGGGCATTCCGGTCAAGCTGCATGCCGAGCAGCTCAGCGACAGCGGCGGTGCGCAGCTGGCGGCGCGCTACGGTGCGCTCAGCTGTGACCATCTCGAATGGTTGTCAGCCGAGGGCGCGCAGGCGATGGCCGCCGCCGGCTCTGTGGCGGTGTTGCTGCCCGGCGCGTTTTACTTTTTGCGTGAAACCAGATTGCCGCCCATGGCCTTGCTGCGCGAACACGGTGTGCCGATGGCGATCTCTACTGACTGCAACCCGGGCAGCTCGCCGTGCACCTCCTTGCTGCTGATGCTCAACATGGCCTGCACGCTGTTTCGCCTGACGCCTGAAGAAGCGCTGGCCGGCGTCACGCGCCATGCGGCGGCAGCGCTGGGCCTGCGCGACCGGGGCGTGCTGGCGGCCGGCATGCGGGCTGATTTTGTGTTGTGGAGCGTGGAGCGGCCGGCGGAGCTGAGCTATGCCTTTGGCGCGAACCCGCGCCTTCAGACTGTTTTCAAGGGCCAGATCACATGAGTGAAGTTTTTTCCTTGCACAGAGGCACCGTGCCGTTGCTGGTCAGCATGCCGCACATCGGCACCGAGATCCCGGCTGAACTGAAGGGTGGCTACACCGACGAAGCCCTCCGGGTTGAAGATACCGACTGGCACCTGCACCTGCTCTACAACTTTCTGCCTGCGCTGGGCGCCAGCGTGTTGCGGCCGCGTTATTCGCGTTACGTGATTGACCTGAACCGTCCGCCCGACGATGCGCCCATGTACCCGGGCGCGTCGAACACCGAGCTGTGCCCGACACGCTTTTTCAGCGGTGCGCCGCTCTACAAACCAGGTTACGAGCCCGCCCCCGAAGAACGCGCGCGGCGCCGCGAAGCTTATTGGCAGCCTTACCACTCGGCGCTGGCCGATGAGCTCGTCCGGCTTAGGGCGCAGCATGGCTTTGCGCTGCTGTGGGACGCGCACAGCATCCGTTCACAAATTCCCTGGTTGTTTGAAGGCAAGCTGCCTGACCTCAACATCGGCACGGCCAGCGGGGCCAGCGCACGTGAAGCGATCACCGTCGCTGTGGTGCAGGCCTGCGCCAACGCGCCCCACATCACCACCGCCACAAACGGCCGCTTCAAGGGCGGCTACATCACGCGCCACTACGGCCAGCCCGCTGGCGATGTGCATGCGATTCAGCTGGAGATGTGCCAGAGCCTCTACATGCAGGAAACGCCGCCCTATGCCTATGACGAAACACTGGCCTCTCAGGTTCAGCCTTTGTTAGAGAAAATGGTCTCCAGTGCGCTGCTGGCATGCACGAGCTGCTATGAAAAGTGAAGTAAAGCGATTTTTTTCTGCCCAAGCCTGGGTGCGGGGTGCGTGGTCCAAAGATGTACTGTTGACGGTCGCCGGCAACGGCACCTGGCAAAGTGTGGAGCCGGGGGCCACGGCGCAGCAGCAAGAAGGCGCCACGCGTCTGCCTGGCCCGATCCTGCCTGGTTTGGTCAATGCGCACAGCCATGCCTTTCAGCGCGCGATGGCGGGCCTGACGGAGCGCCGCAGTGCCGGCGCCCATGCATCCGACGATTTCTGGAGCTGGCGCGACCGCATGTATACCGCGGCCAACCGCATCACGCCCGAACAGCTCGAAGCGATTGCAAGCCACCTCTATGCCGAGCTGCTGGCCGGCGGCTATACCCAGGTCTGTGACTTCCATTACCTGCACAACGACATCAGCGGCGCGCCCTATGCCAACCCGGTAGAAATGTCGCTGGCGTTGGTGCGCGCCGCGCAGCGCACGGGTATTGGCCTCACCTTGCTGCCTACGCTCTACATGCGCTCGGGGTTCAAGGCCATTGGCCTGCGTGAAGACCAGCGCCGGTTTTCGTCCACGCCAGAGAGCGTGATGCGCATGGTCGAAGATATTCAGCGCCAGACAAAGGGCGATGCGCGCATCAACGCAGGTGTGGCCGTGCATTCCTTGCGTGCGGCCAGCCCGACTGCACTGAATGAACTCACAGGCGCGGCCAAAGCAGCGGGTCTCCCGGTGCACATCCATATCGCCGAGCAGACGCAGGAAGTCGATGACTGCATAGAACACACGGGCCAGCGCCCGATTGAATGGCTACTCAACAACGCTGACGTCGATGCCCGCTGGAACCTGGTGCACGCCACCCATGCCACGCCGGCCGAGCTGCAGGGCGTGCAGGGCACAGGCGCCTCCATCGTGATTTGCCCCGCAACTGAAGCAAATCTGGGCGACGGTGTGTTTGATTTGCCGGCCTACGCGGCCGCAGGCGGCAAGTGGTCCATAGGCTCAGACAGCCATATCACCCGCTGCTGGCCCGAAGAGCTGCGCCTGCTCGAATATTCACAGCGCCTCACCCTGCGCCAGCGCAACATCGCCGCACGCATCCTGGGCCAGGAGAGCAGCGCGGCCGGCTTGTTCGAAGCCGCACTGGCGGGCGGTTTCCCGGCCACAGGTCAGATACAAGGCGGTCTGGCGCCCGGGCATCGGGCGGACTTCGTGATGCTGGATCCCGATTCACCCGCGTTGCTGGGTGTGCCGGCTGATCACCGGCTCGATGCGCTGGTGTTTTCGAGCCCAAACGTCGCTTTTACCGAGGTGTATGTGGCTGGTGTGGCCGTCATCGGAGAAGACAAGGCCGTCGCGCCGGGAGTGGACCGGCCGGGTGAGCGTTTTCGCCGTACCATGCAGGACCTCTGGCGCAGCTGAGCTCCCGCTGGTCCCGGTGTTGAGGAATTTCACCGAATGTATGAGAAAAACCTCTTGGAGCCTTTGTGGTCGGGCGCAAGCAGCTATTAAAAATATAGCAAACCAATGCCGAGCTCAGGTGTATGTCTACCGCACCGTCGCGTAGAGGGAAGCTGCTCAGCCGAATGCCGTCTGAACCTGGGCGGCGGCAGTTTTGATGAAGTGGCCAGCCCGGATTTTCCGGCCCAGTTTCTCCGCACCCTTGCCCAGTCTTTTGTAGTCGGCCTGGTTCAGGCCAGCGAACACCTCTTCCAGCTCATGAAGCGACGAGACCAGAATACCTGCGCCATGGGCGTCTATCAGCGGCGCGATGCAGGCCTGTCGCCACACCACCACCGGCAGACCCTGGCTGAGGTACAGAGAAGCCTTGTGAGGTGTGTTGAATTTCAGGTAGGCCCCGTAGTCACCCGAACATCCATCAAGCGTGGCCCCATCCCAGACCAGGCCGAAGGCCCCGTTAGCCTGGAACGGCGGGTAGTCCGGAGAAAAGGTGCCCCGGTACTGTATGTTTTCCTGGACGCCGAAGCCGGTGTCCAGGCCGGCGCCGTAAAGCTCGAAGTCCAGGCCGGTGAGTTCACCCAGCCGGTAGATAAAACCCGATTTGCCGGCGGACAGGTTACCTGCATACACCAGCCGTTTATGAAAGGTCTGCAGATCGGGCGCAGGAGCGTCAACGGCACCGGCTTCCGGTTCCGGACAAAAATAATCCCAACAGTTCAGGGTAGCGGCAGGCTCCAGCCCGTAGCGCCTGAGGAGTTCGCTGACGGTGTCATTCAGACTCAGAATGTGCGTGAACTGCCTGAGCTCGTTGGCTTCCTTTTCAACGAGATCAAGACGGGGTGGGTCCATTCGGAGCCCTTCCAGGTCGTGAATGAATGCGACGGTGGGGATGTTTTTCCGCCGGGCTTTTTCCAGCACTGCGCGAGTCGGCAACTCGGGCGGAAACTGGCACCACAGCACATCAGTCTTCTGGAACCGCAGCCTGGCATATGACAGGAAAAACGCGATCAACCGGCGCCAGTATTTGGATCGGCTGCCCGGGATGTTCTGAATGGAAAAACCGCTCTGCCGCAGGAAATGCGCCGTGTCCAGCCGTGCCTTAGGGCCGGCGTTCAGCCGGTTTTTCTTGGTATCCAGCAGCAGGATATGTTGAAACTCACCGGACATTTTTTAGTGTTCTAAGAGCGGCTCGACAAGGCAGGGCGGGAAACCAACGCCTCCCGGGGCACCCCGAGATGCGGTGGATGCCCTGGAGCTGTAATGAGTCTGGTACCACCAACAGGAATCGAACCTGTATCTAGCGCTTAGGAGGCACTCGTTCTATCCATTGAACTATGGCGGCACTTCTCTTGGAGATGCTGCAATTGTATTCGGTGACGAACGCCGCTTCTGCATACGCGCCGGCGCTTCAGTCGTAAGGCACCGTGAAGATCAAATCCACCGCACTTTGCTGGCCGGCCTGGGCGCGCACCGTGAAGCGCTGCGAGAGATCGTAGAACACGTAGAGCGTGCCCAAGGCGCCAGTCACGGTCCGCTCATAGGCGGCATAGAAATTGCGCGAAAAGCGTTTGCCCAGGGTGACGGCGCTTTCAGTGGTGCTGCCGTCGGTATTGCTTGATGCGCCGCGGTAGGAAAGCTCGTCCAGTCCCAGCGAGGCAGCCAGACCGCCCGACATGCCGCCGCCCTTGCTGCCCAGCAGGGCCAGGGCGGCCTGCTGCAGCAGCGCGGCTTCGGCGCCACCCGAAGCCGACGAGCGGCCCACCACCAGCCACGAGAGTTTTTCGGCGTCGGGCAGCTCGGGCTGCGCGTACAGGCGCACGCGCGGCAGCAGGGCAGTGCCGGTAATTTGCACGCCCACGCGCTGCGTGAGGTTGGGGCGAATCGCCAGGATGTCGAGCGAGGGGTTGTCGATGGCGCCGGTAAAGCGCAGCATGCCTTGCTCTACATCGAGGCGCTGGCCGTAGGCGCGGTACTGGCCGCCTGCCGTGTTGATGGTGCCGTTGAGGCGGGGCTCGCGCAGCGTTTCACCGCTCAGGGCCAGTGTGCCGCGCACGCGCGTGTCTATGCCCTTGCCCTGGATGCGGAAGTCGCGGCCCAGGTCGAGCTCCACTGCCAGTTTGACGGGGCGAGCGTCGCGGTCGGCGATTTCGTCGCTGGTCTGCGCTGGCGCCTTTTGGCCGGCCGCCGCGCCGCGGGTGGTGCGCACCACCACGTCGTCGCCGAGTTGCGGCGTACCTTCGTCGGGCAGGATGATGCGGGCCTGGTCGATCACCAGCTTGCCGGTGAGTTCAGTCTGTTGTCCCTTGAGGCCGGCTTGCACCTCGCCCGAGACCGTCAGTTGCCGGTCGGTACGTATGCTGGCGCGCAGGCGTTCGAGCCTGGCCGTGAGCTGCACCTGCGGCTTGCCTTCCACCCAGCCGGCTTCGCCTTGGGCGTTGATGACGCCGCCTGTGCCTTTGTCGCCCGCGCCCTGCAGCGTGAATTCGGTGATGCGCATGCGTGTGCCGTCGAGTTTGGCGCGCAAGCGGCCGTTGCCGAACTCGATGCCGTCCACCACCGAGCGCAGCGCCAGGTCATTGGCCTGCAGGTCTCCGGCCAGTTGTGGCGCGTCGCGGGTACCGCTGATGGCGACGTCAGCACCCAGCGAGCCGCGCAGCCGCCAGCCCGGCGGCGCCAGCACCGACCACACACCGATGCGCGGTAGCTGCGCACGCAGCTGGCCGGCCAGCGGTGCATTGGCCGGCCAGAGCCAGCCACCGCCGGCCGTGGCTGGCGCGCGGGCCAGCCGTGTGCGGAGTTGGCCGTCTGCCGTGCCCGCGCGTTCGCTGTCCCAGCGCAAGGCCAGCGTGAGCGCTTCGCCTTCGCTGACCAGCGAGAGGCGCGCTTCCTTGACGCCGGCTGCCACGTGCGCCGACACGCCTTGCACGGTTTCGGCTTGCACGGTGATGTCGCCGCTGCTGCGTGCGAGGCTGGCTTTCAGGCGCAGCGTGTCACCCAGCGTGGCGTCCCAGTCGCCATCCAGCAGCAGGGTGCCGCCCAGGCCTGCGCCCGCCATTTGCGGGCCGGCCAACAGTTCTATCCAGGCCAGCGGCAGGCCGCTGAGCTTGCCGGCGGTGATGATCTCACGGCCCGGCCGCCAGCGAACCGGCTGCCACGCCAGCGTGGCCTGCGAAGGCGCACTGGTGGATGCGCCCGAAGGCGGCGCGACCAGAAGGGCTTCTCCCGCGCCGCTTTCAAACAGGCCACCATTGCGCGCAGGCGTCCACTTGAGCGGCACGGTGCTGCGGGTCTTGAGCTGCCAGGCACCCTTGCCCAGTGTGGGGTCTTCCACGCTCACGCTGAGCTGCTTGACCAGGCCTTGCCATGCGGATTCAACGAGCGGGGCGTTCAGCACGGTACCGGTGTTGAGCCGCCCGCCTTCTGCTGCCAGCTGCAGGGTGTAGCGGCGCTGGCCTGCTTCCATGCGGCCTTGCGTGGTCAGCTGTGCCTGGCTCAAGCGGCCGGAAAGCGTTGCCTGGGAGGCGCGGATTTTCAGCACTTCTGCGGTGGCGGGTGCTGCGGTGCCTGCTGCGCTGGCCGTGGCCGGCGTGGGCGCAGGTGCGGGTGCGGGTGCCGCTATACGCCAGTCAAGCGAAGGCAGGTCCAGCCGTGCCTGCAATGCCGGGTCCTGCCAACCACCTTGCCAGCTGGCTTGCAGCTCAGCGTTGCCACTCGCCGATGCGCTCTTCAATGCTGCGGGCAGGCCCGGGAATTTTTGCAGCCAGCGCAGGGCTTGCGCCATGTCGCGGCTGCGCAGGCTCACGTCGCCTTTGCCGCTGGTTTGCCGCAGTTCCCCTTGCAGTTGCGCGTCCAGTCCGGGTGCTGTCAGTGTGAGTTTCCCCTTGCCGCCTTTGGCATTGGGCTGGGCCTCAAGCTGGCCTGCCAGCTCGGCGTCGTCGGTGCGTATCTGCAGGGCCGACAACGCCAGCGTGCCGCCGGCCTGTTCGGCATTCCAGCTGCCGGTGGCGCTGGCATCGCGCAGGCGCAACTGGCCCAGCGGATTGCTCCGGGCGCTAGCGTCGCTGCGTGCTGCCTGCAAGTTCGCGTCGAAGTCTATGGCCGCGCCCTGGCTGCGGATGCCGGCTTTGCCGTCCAGCGGCAGCGGCGCCAGCTGACTGTGCAAGAGAGCCGGGTTGACGTGTTGGAGCGTCGCTTGCAGCTTCCAGGCGGATGTTGCAGGGGATGTGGCGGGCGCATCAGCCCACTCGCCGCTGGCCAGCAGCTCGCCGCCGCCCAACTGGGCCTTGAGTGTGCGCACCATGGCCATGCCGCTGCGCCATTCGCCTTGTGTTTCCAGCCGATCCAGCGGCAGCTTGTGCTGGTCCCAGGGGCCGGGCAGGGAATTGGCCAGTTGCAGTTGCAGCTGCCAGGCGGACGTCGATGAAGCGCTTGCCGGTGAACTTGCAGAAGGTGTTGGCCGCACGTTGGCGCTGCCCGTCAGCAAGGTTTGTGGTCCTTCGGGCCAGAAGGCCGCTACATCCAGGTCGCGAAAATTCGCATCAGCCTGCGGCAGGGGTTGTGGGGCCCAGGGCATCACGCGTGCTGTTGCAATTGCCTGTGGTTGCCGCTGGGTTTTGCGGGGTGATGTGTTGGAAGGCTGAGCGCTCATTTGCAACTCGGCCTTCACCAGTAGTTCGGTAAGGGGGCCGCGAGCCGTGGCTTTGAAAGCCAGCGGCACGGGCGCTTTGGTGCCGGGAATTTGTGTGTCCAGCGCACCCGCCAGACTGGCATCAAGCTTTAAGGGGCTGCGTGACGACAAGGTCGCGCGCCCGTTATAGCGGCCGTGTGCTACCTGCGCGCTGAGCAATTCCAGCTGGTGGTCTATGCCCTTGAACGCATAGTTGCCCGTGATGGTGGAGGCTGAAAACGCCGCGCCGCCCGTCCATTGAAACTGCCCGATTGAAAACCCGTCAAGCACCACCGGCAGCGGCAAGCCCAGCGCTGAGGGCGGCACCGACGGCGTTGTTGAAGGCGGGCGCTGGTCGTTCACCTGCACGCTGGCCGCGGCCAGCCGGTTGACCTCCAGCGTGCCGTGCAGCAAGGACCAGGGCTGCCAGGCCAGGGTGACATCTCTGACATCCACGCGCAGGCCGTCCTGCTGCCACATCAACTGGTCAATATGGCCGCCTTCGCGCAGCGAACCCGTGACGCGTTCGGCGCTGAGTGGCTGGGTTCGGGCTATCCAGGCCAGCGCGGTGGCCAGCGAGCCGTCGGTGCCGGCCCACCACCAGGCGCCTGTCGTGGCGGCTATGGCCAGCACCACCACGCTGCAGGCGGCCCATGCAATGGCGCGCAGCCAACGACGTGGCGGGCGTGCCGGTTTGGGTACGGCAACGGGCGTGACGGGGGTATCAGGCGCGTTCATCAGAAAACAAATCCCACGCTGACGTGCAGGCGCAGCTGTTTGACTTTCACACCATAGGCCAGGTCAATCTGCAGCGGCCCGATAGGGCTTTTCCAGCGCACGCCGGTACCGACACCGACGGAGGGTTTCATGTCTTTGGGGTTGTCGGCCACGGCGCCCGCGTCGATGAAGAAAGTGTTCTCCCATTCGCTGGGCCGGCCGTCGCGCAGCATGGGGCGCTGGTATTCCACGCTGCCCACGGCCATGTAGCGACCCGGCCCAGTCACGCCGTTGTCCAGTTTGATACCGATGTCGCGGTAGCCGTAGCCGCGCACCGTGGTGTCGCCACCGGTGCGGAACAGCAGGGCACCGGGAATGCGCGCTGAGTCTTTTGCCAGCACGGCGCCGCCCTCGGCGCGCATGGCAATGCGACCCCGCTCCAGCGGCACAATGCCGAGCCAACGGCCCACGGCACGGGCGAGAGGCAGGTGCTGCGACCCCATGGTGCTGCCGGCGCCGAGTTCAAAGCCCAGGCCGTAGCCCTTGTTTGGGAAAGGCAGACTGTCGAAGTAACGCCCGGTCCAGACGTAGTTGGCCGTGAGGGCCGAGCCGTCGCCGATGTCGGCGGCGGAGCTGTTGATCTGGCCGCTGCCGCTTACGCTCGCCCTGTCGTATTGCAAATAGATGTTGCGGTCTATGCGTTCGCCGGCCTGCGTGCGGCCAAAGCGCAGGCGCCCGGAGCGGGTGACGAGCTCGTCGTCGTCGACACGTTCGCTGCGCGCCAGTGCCACCCAGCGCCAGCTGGCCTCATCGGGAATCGATGTCCACTCGGTCTGGGCGAAAGGGGATTTTTTTTCGAGTTGCAGTTTGGTGACGGCGCGCCAATTGGTGCCCGGCACACGCAGGTGTGTGTGCTCAATCGAGGCACGCGGCCCGCTGTCGGTGGTAACGCCCACGCCCAGAATGACCTTCTGCAGTTTGGCTTCGCGCACCTGTACCTGGACGGGTGCTGCCCGAGGGTCGCTTTCGGGATCGACAAAGATATAAGCCGAATCGAAATAACCGCTGGAGGCCAACCGCTGCTGCGCTTCGGTCAGCTGCCTCTGGTCGTACACGGCGCCGGCATTGAGGCGTGCCAGGCGCGGCACCAGCACCGGGTCGTAGCGCTCGACACCTGTGACCTGCATGGAGCCCAGGCGGTAGAGAGGGCCGGAGTCGAGCTTGAGGCTCAGGGCTACGCTGTGCTCTGGCGCGTCCACATCGGCCAGGCTGCCCGCCAGCTTGCCGGCCGGGTAGCGGCGGGCAACCAGGTCGCGCAAGGCCTGTGTCTTGGCGCCATCCCAGGCGTCCTGCGTAAAGCGTTGACCCGTGGGCAGACGCCAGTCGCGCTGGATTTCCGCGCGCTGGGCCTGCGCGTCCGGATCGGGCGATTCGGCTATATCGCCTGCAAAGTCGATGGCTACCGGCCCGACCGTGGTGGCCTGGCCCGGCTCCACCGCCACCACAATGGTCGGCCGCTGACCCGACCCCACGGCAGTACCGCCTTCGCGTGTGATGGTGATGGTCGGGCTGAAGTAGCCCAGCGTGCCCACCAGGTTGCGCACATTGCGCTCGGCCAGCACGATCAGGCGCGCCAGTTCCGCCTCGTCCAGGTCGGTCACTGCGCGGTAGCGCTGCAACTCAAGGTGTCTTTCGAGCAGTTCCTTGACGGCCCCCGGCGCGCGCACGGCAATGTCGAAGGCGGTGACTTCGGGTTCGGCGCTGGTGGGGCCTGTGGCGCCTTGCGGGGTGGGTTCGGGCGTGACCTTTTGGGGTGGAGGCGGCGGGGCGGGGGCGGTCTGCGTCACGTCGGAGGGTGGCGTGGTTGTGCTGCTCATGGGCGCGGCTGTCTGCGCGGCGGCCAGCGGCGCGAGGAGCATCGCAAAGAGGGCGAAAGCAGGGATGAAGCCGGCATTTGTAGGCAATCCTGCCGGAGTGGCCGTCCGTGCGCAATGGGTACTTGGATGGGTCACGAAGGCAGTTTACTTGAGCGCCCCAGCGCTCAGGCGTAGGAGGCGAACGCTACTTCGAGAGCATTCGCATGGCCTCTTCAAGGCCCTTGATGGTCAGGGGGTACATGCGCTGATTCACCAGTTGCTGGATCACGCTGATGCTCTGGCGGTATTGCCAGACACCCTGCGGCTCGGGGTTGATCCAGGCGAACTTGGGAAATGCGTTGGTCAGGCGCTGCATCCATTCGGCGCCGGCTTCTTCGTTGTTGTATTCCACGCTGCCGCCGGGCTGCAGGATTTCGTAAGGGCTCATGGTCGCGTCGCCGACGAAGATGAGTTTGTAATCCTTGTTGTACTTGCGGATGATGTCCCAGGTCGGGAACTTCTCGCTGAAGCGGCGGCGGTTGTTCTTCCACATGAAGTCATAGACGCAGTTGTGGAAGTAATAAAACTCCAGGTGCTTGAACTCGGCTTTGACGGCCGAGAACATTTCCTCGACGCGGTGGATGTGCTCGTCCATGGTGCCGCCCACGTCCATCAGCAGCAGCACCTTCACGTTGTTATGGCGCTCGGGCACCATCTTGATGTCCAGCCAGCCGGCGTTGGCCGCAGTGGAACGTATGGTGTCGTCCAGATCCAGCTCTTCGACATTGCCCTGGCGCGCGAACTTGCGCAGGCGCCGCAGTGCGACCTTGATGTTGCGTGTGCCCAGCTCTTGCGTGTCGTCGTAGTCCTTGTAGGCGCGCTGGTCCCAGACTTTCACTGCGCTCTTGTTGCGGCTTTTTTCCTGGCCAATGCGTATGCCTTGCGGGTTGAAGCCGTTGGCGCCAAAGGGCGAGGTGCCGCCGGTGCCTATCCATTTGCTGCCGCCTTCGTGGCGTTCCTTCTGTTCTTCAAAACGTTTTTTGAGCGTTTCCATGAGCTCGTCCCAGCCCATTTTTTCGATCTTGGCTTTTTCCTCGGGGCTGAGTTCGAGTTCGAGGTTTTTGCGCAACCACTCGAGCGGGATGTCTTTGGTGAAGTCAGCCAGCATCTCCACGCCCTTGAAGTAGGCAGAAAAGGCGCGGTCGAACTTGTCGTAGTTTTTCTCGTCTTTCACCAGCACCGTGCGGCTGAGGTAATAGAAGTCATCGATCTTCCAGGCGCCTTCGCCGTCATGGGCGTCGAGTTTGTCGCTGTTTGGGCCGACGACGCCGACCTGTAGCGCCTCGAGCAGCATCAGGTATTCCTTGACGGAGACCGGTAACTTGGCCGAACGCAGGGTGTAGAAGAAATCGATCAGCATGGAAACTCCTTGGCGCGCGCCTCAGGCTCTTGGCTTATCCAGAAGATAAAGCAATTGCGCCTTGACTTCAGGCCATTCGCCGGCTGCGAGGCTGTACATCACGGTGTCGCGTATCGTGCCGTCGCGGCGCAGGGCGTGGCCGCGCAAAACGCCGTCCTTGCGCGCGCCCAATCGCTCGATGGCGCGCTGGGAGGCGTGGTTGAAGTTGTCGGTGCGCCACCCCACGATATTGCAGCCCAGGGTTTCAAACGAATGCGTGAGCATCAGCAATTTGCAGGTGGTGTTGACGTGGGTGCGCTGACAGCGCGCGGCGTACCAGGTGTAGCCAATCTCGACGCGCTTGAGGTTGGGCACGATGTCGTGGTAACTGGTGGAGCCGAGCACCTCGCCGGTGGCCGCGTCGGTTACGGCAAAAGCGAAGCGGTTGGCGGTGGCCAGCGCAGTTTCAATATAGCCGCGGGTTTCCTGGGGCTCGGGCACGGAGGTGATGCGCAGCTTCCAGAGTTCGCCGTCGGCTGCTGCGGCCTTCAGGCCTGCTTCGTGCGACAGCGCCAGCGGTACGAGGCGTACGCCTCGCGCTTCCAGGGTCACGGGTTCGACAAACGCCATGCTCACTTTTCCCCCTCGGTTTTTTGCCGGTTCCTCCAGCGCCTGGCCACTTGCAGGCCCAAGCCGCCTCCCAGGCCTACCAGCACAATGCCGGCGATGGCGCCGTTGCCGTAGCCGGCTTCAAAAATATCGAAGCCGAACAGGTGGCCGGCCCAAAAACCGAGAAGCGCGCCGCCGACAAAGCCGACCGCGTCCGACAGGCCTTCGATCAGCATGGATTTTTGACTCATGTTAGGGCCTATTAATACTATGTTTGCAAGATGCGTTGCGAGTCAAAAAGGCCTTGGGCAAGGCGCAAAACGCAGGCGGGGTGAACTCCGTCAAGGCTTTGCAACGCCGCGCAGGGCCTTTTTGATCGCAACCCGGAGGGAATGGGGCGAGAAAGCCGCCACTCGGCGTTGCGCTCCTAGCCCAGACGGGAGTCTGGGCGTCGTCACGCGTCTTGATTGGCGGCTTTCTCGCCCCATTCGCATTTGCAAACATAGTGTTAATAGACCCTAGCCCTGCGTTCAGCGATTGTTGCGCTGCATGAAAACCAGTTTCTCGAACAGGGTCACGTCCTGCTCGTTCTTGAGCAGCGCGCCCACGAGCGGCGGCACAGCGACCTTGTCGTCCTTGCTTTGCAGGGCGTCCAGCGGAATGTCTTCGGCGACCAGCAGTTTGAGCCAGTCCAGCAACTCGGAGGTCGACGGCTTTTTCTTCAGGCCAGGCAGGTTGCGTACGTCGTAAAACGTCTTCATGGCTGCGGTCAGCAACTCTTTCTTCAGGTCGGGGAAGTGCACGTCCACGATCTGCTTCATGGTGTCGGCATCGGGGAACTTGATGTAGTGGAAGAAGCAGCGGCGCAAAAACGCGTCGGGCAGTTCCTTTTCATTGTTGGAGGTGATGAACACCAGCGGCCGGTGCTTGGCCTTAATGAGCTCACGCGTTTCATACACATAGAACTCCATGCGGTCAATTTCGCGCAGCAGGTCGTTCGGGAACTCGATGTCGGCCTTGTCGATCTCGTCGATCAGCAGCGCGACCGGTGTTTCCGAGGTGAAAGCCTGCCACAGAACGCCCTTGACGATGTAGTTGTGGATGTCGTTGACCCTTGATCGCCCGTCTATGCCGCCGTCCACGGTCGACAACTGCGAGTCGCGCAGCCGCGACACCGCGTCGTATTCGTACAGGCCCTGCTGCGCCTTGGTGGTGGACTTGATGTGCCATTGCAACAGCGGCAGATTGAGCGCCTCGGCCACTTCCTCGGCCAGCATGGTCTTGCCGGTGCCCGGCTCACCCTTCACGAGCAGCGGCTTTTTCAGGGCGGCGGCGGCATTCACGGCCAGCATCAGATCCTGGGTGGCGACGTAGTTCTTGGAACCTAGAAATTTCATGTTCTTGGGGGGAGGAGGTGAAAATTGAAAGGGCGTTTGCGCGGGTTGCCGGCAAGGGGTGCCCGGTCTCGGCAGGCCCAGATATAATCCAAGGTTGTTTTATACGATGAATTCCCACCTGATTGTGCGCGCAAAATGAATAAGCTGTTCACCACGATATTCGCCGTAACTGTCTCTTGCGTGACGGTTGCAAGCCTTGCCCAGGAGATCAAGGGCGATGCCAAAGCCGGCGAAACCAAGAATGCCATGTGCATCGGTTGCCACGGCATCAAGGGCTACCAGGCCTCTTTCCCCGAGGTCTACAAGGTCCCGATGATTTCAGGCCAGGGCGCCAAATACATCGTCGCCGCGCTCAAAGAATACAAAAAAGGCGACCGCAAACATCCCACCATGCGCGCCATTGCCGATTCGCTGACCGACCAGGACATCGCCGACCTCGCCGCGCACTACAGTGCTGACGGTGTGGTTGCCGGCGCCGCAGAGCTGCCGGCCAAGCCGGCCAAAGAACCAAGCGCGGAAGTCCAGGCCCTGTTGAACAAGGCCAACTGCGCGTCTTGCCATGGCGCCAACTTCAGCAAACCGATTGATCCGGCCTATCCCAAGATTGGTGGTCAGCACGCTGACTACCTGTTCGTGGCGCTCAAGGCCTATAAGACAGAAAACAACCCCAAGGTTGGCCGCGGCAATGCCATCATGTCCGGCATGGCCAAGCAGTACACCAATGTTGAGCTGAAGCAATTAGCCAACTACCTGTCGTCGGTGGACGGCGACCTGAAGGTTGTGCCACAAGCCAAGTTCCGCTAAAGCTTCGCGCCTAGCCAGCATGCACAGGTACCTACGTCGCGTTGCGTTGCTGGCTGGCGCGATTTTGGCCACGCCCCACGCGCTGGCCAGCCCGCAGAAATGCGCCGATGAGACGGGACGCATCACCTACTCTGACCGGCCCTGTATGCAGGCCCCCGCTCCTGCGGTCGCAAAGGCGCAGCCCGCTCCTAACAAGGTCAGCGCCGGCGGCAGGCTCACCGAGCCAGTGGTCGACAAGCTGCTGCGTCACGCTATGGAGCTGGGCAACCGGAACGACTACGAAGCGCAATGCGCTCTGGCGGCACGCGACGTGAGTTTCAAGGTGGTGGACCACTCGGTCTCGCCAGCCTTGGTGGTGCAGGGTGGACGCAAGGAAATCTGTGCCCTGCAGCGCGAGGGGGCTCAAAGCCTCATGGCTGCCAACCTGCGTGCAGTCTTCAAAGTTGACAAGATCGCCATCAGCCTGAACGCTGACGGTAGCCAGGCTGCGGCCAGCTATGAAACGGTCGTCACTCTGAGCGGGCCAGGCCGGGGCAGCCTGTCCCAGCGCTGCAAGCGCGAAGACGTGCTTGGCCTCTACACCGGCGAAATTCTCTACCGGCGCGTGAGCGCCGTCTGCCAGGCCCTGGTCTAAGAACTTGTTTACGATCTAAACGGGGCCGCGCAAGCGCCTTCTCGGGATGGGATGCAAGGCGCGGCGCGCTGCCCATAGCCCGGCTATGGGCAAGCGCCGCAACGCCGCAGACCGCCCGAGAAGGCGCTTGCCCCCCCGGGGTTGGGGTGAAATCGGGCGATTGAGCCACCCGAGCCCTTGCATGGGCATGAGCCCATGCGGCGTGCCCGGGCGGCCCACTCATCCCGATTGCACCCCAACGCGGCTTCGTTTAGATCGTAAACAAGTTTTAAGCACCGGGCGACGGTGGCGCTTTAGTCCGAGGTCGCTCTGCGTTGCACGCAGTCGATATACGCCGCGCCGTCGGGTGGCCGTCCGGCCCGCTGACTTTCCCAGACCATCTGCCCCAGGCAGTCCATGGTTTCGTGGTGCGCATCGTGCAGCGAGTTGCGTTTGGCCGTCAGCAGTTCGACGGCCTGGCGAATGCCGCGCGGCTGGTCGATGGAGCATTGCTCGCTGATCGACAAATGCATGGACAGGTGCAGAAACGGGTTGGTCTTGCCGGCTTCCACGTCGTACATTTTTTCGAGCGCGCTGTCGGCGTCGGCAAAGTCCGCATGGTATTCGGGATGCTCTTCGATCCATTGGCTTGCTATGGTTTCGATAGCTTCCATCGGTTGTCCGGCGAGGGCTTTGGCATAAACAGAGCAGAAAAACCGGCGTACGTCGGCTTGAGAGGGCGTGAACATGGTGAAAGGTTATCACGCAGGCGGTTCCCGTTGCCGGCGTGATGGTTTGCTTATCAGCGCTTGGGCCACAGCGCTCGCTGGTTGCGTCCTACAGACAGTTTTCCTGCTCCTGCCTACATTACGAGGCACGGTGGCGCAGTTCCGGGGTAAGGCCATTCCACAACCATCCACAAGCCCGGCGAGGAGATTTCACATGAACGCAGCACGCATCACAGGCATTGTCCTGATCGTTTTGGGCCTGGCCGGTTTCTTCACCGGCGGCTTCAGCTTCACCAAAGACACGACCGCCGCCAAGCTCGGCCCCATCCAGCTGACCGTGAAAGAAAAAGAGTCCGTCAACATTCCCCAGTGGCTCAGCCTGGGGGCCATCGTGCTGGGCGCAGTAGTCCTGGTCGTTGGCTTTAAAAAGTCATAGCCCCACGCTCCGTCCCACCCCAGCAGGGGCCGCGGAACCGGCTTTGCCGGGCCGCAGGCGCCGCCCCCTCGAGGGGGGAACAAGCTACACGCAGTGAGCTTGGACGGGGGTGTGTCTAGATCAACATGCGCGAGATTGCCTGTGCCGCCGCCAGCAGTTGCTGCAGCATCGTTTCCTGCATGGCTTTGGCGCTGGTGCGGTTGGCCTGGCCGCTGATATTGAGCGCCGCCACTGTTTGACCAGCCCTGTTGGTGATGGGCGCCGCCATCGACACCAGTCCTTCCTCCAGCTCCTGATTCACCAGCGACCACCCCTGCTTGCGGACTTGCGCGACCTTGGCCATCAGCTCCTTGATGTCGGTCACGGTGTACTTGGTGCGCGCCGTCAGCTCTGAGGCCTGCAGGCATTTCATGATTTCGGCCTCAGGCAGGGCCGACAGCAGCATCCGCCCCATCGACGTGCAGTAAGCCGGCAGGCGTGAGCCCACGCCCAGGCTGATGCTCATGATCTTGTGCGTCGGCACACGCAGCACGTAGACGATGTCCGTGCCGTCCAGCGCCGCGGCCGAACACGACTCCTTGACCTCTGCAACCAGCGCTTCCATCACCGGCTCAGCCAGGTTCCAGATCGGCATCGAGGAGAGATAGGCAAAGCCCAGGTCCAGGATGCGCGGCGTGAGGCTGAACAGCTTGCCGTCGTTGTGCACGTAGCCCAGCGTCTCCAGCGTCAGCAAAATGCGGCGGGCGCCCGCACGGCTCAAGCCACTGCGCCCCGCCACTTCGGTCAGCGTTTGCCGCGGTGCTTCGGTGTTGAACGAGCGTATGACCTCCAGCCCACGCGCAAACGACTGGACGTAGGCGTCTCCGGGCTTCGGGCCGGCAATGGGCGTGGATGCGGCGTTTGCCATGGTGATCAAAATCTCCTAGAATTCATTATACGAACTCTTGTTCTTATGTCGAACAACATTTAGGCGATGGCGTGGTAATTTCTGCAAACCGCCCGCAGCTGGAGACTTTTTAATGATCAACAAAATTGCCGCCTCCGTCGCCGACGCGCTGGCGGATGTGAAAGACGGCTCAACCGTGCTGATAGGTGGATTCGGCACCGCCGGTATCCCCAACGAGCTGATCGATGGCCTGATTGAGCAGGGCGCCAAAGACCTGACGGTGGTGAACAACAACGCGGGCAATGCCGAAACGGGCCTGGCGGCTCTGCTCAAGGCCGGGCGCGTGCGCAAGATCATCTGCAGCTTCCCGCGTCAAGCCGACAGCCAGGTGTTTGACGGCCTCTACCGCAGCGGCAAACTGGAACTCGAACTGGTGCCCCAAGGCAACCTGGCCGAGCGCATCCGCGCTGCCGGCGCCGGCATAGGCGCCTTCTTCTGCCCCACAGGGTACGGCACCGAGCTGGCACGCAACGCCGACGGCAGCGCTAAAGAAACCCGCGAAATCAACGGCAAGCAGTATGTGCTCGAGATGCCGATCCACGGCGATGTAGCCCTCATCAAGGCTGAGCGCGGTGACCGCTGGGGCAACCTCACTTACCGCATGGCCGCGCGTAATTTCGGCCCAGTGATGGCGACCGCGTCAAAAAAGACGATTGCCACTGTGCACGAGATCGTCGAGCTCGGCGCGCTGGACCCCGAAGCCGTCGTGACGCCGGGCATCTTCATACATCACATCGTTCAAATCCCGCGCACCGCCACCCAGGCTGGCGGCTTCAAGAAGGCGGCATGACCATGACCTACCAACGCCGCACCAAAGACCAGCTTGCAGCCCGCGTCGCACAGGACATTTTTGACGGGGCCGTCGTCAACCTCGGCATCGGCCAGCCCACGCTGGTGGCCAACCATTTGCCGGCCGGGCGCGAGGTTATTCTCCAAAGCGAAAACGGCATTCTCGGCATGGGGCCTGCGCCTGCCGAAGGCGAGGAAGATTACGACCTGATCAACGCCGGCAAGCAGCCGGTGACGCTGCTCAAGGGTGGCTCCTTCTTCCACCATGCCGACAGTTTCGCGATGATGCGCGGGGGCCACCTCGACATCTGCGTACTGGGCGCGTTTCAGGTCTCGGCCACGGGCGACCTGGCCAACTGGAGCACCGGCGAGCCAGGTGCGATTCCCGCAGTAGGTGGCGCCATGGACCTGGCCATAGGCGCGCGGCAAACCTGGGTGATGATGGATTTGCTGACCAAGCAGGGCGCCAGCAAGCTGGTGCAGCAATGCACCTATCCGCTGACCGGCATCGCCTGCGTCAAGCGCGTGTACTCCGATATCGCCACGCTGGAGTGCACGCCACAGGGCCTGAAGCTGATCGACACCGTCGAAGGCCTCAAGCACGCCGAACTTGAAAAACTGGTGGGCCTGCCGATTGCGGCGGCTGATCGTTGATCTCACTTCTTTCAAAGCACACACCATGACCCAAGCTTTTATCTGCGACGCCATCCGCACCCCTTTCGGCCGCTACGGCGGTGCCCTCAGCAGTGTGCGCACCGACGACCTGGGCGCGATCCCGATCAAGGCGCTGATGGCGCGCAACCCGAACGTGGATTGGCAGGCCGTCACGGATGTGCTCTACGGCTGCGCCAACCAGGCCGGGGAAGACAATCGCAACGTGGCACGCATGGCCGCCTTGCTGGCGGGCCTGCCCATGGACGTGCCGGGCGCCACCATCAACCGCCTGTGCGGCTCGGGCCTGGATGCCTTGGGCAGCGCCGCGCGTGCCATCAAGTCGGGCGAGGCCACCCTGATGATCGCCGGCGGCGTTGAGAGCATGAGCCGCGCGCCCTTTGTCATGCCCAAGGCCGAGAGCGCCTTCAGCCGCGCAAACGCGGTGTATGACACCACCATTGGCTGGCGTTTCATCAACAAGCTGATGAAAGAAAAATACGGCGTTGATGCCATGCCGGAAACCGCCGAGAACGTGGCGACCGACTACAAGATCAGCCGCGAAGACCAGGACAAGATGGCGCTGGCCAGCCAGCTCAAGGCCGTGGCCGCGCAGAAGGCAGGCTACTTCGACGCTGAAATCACGCCGGTGACGATTGCCCAGAAGAAGGGCGACCCCATTGTGGTGAGCAAGGATGAACACCCGCGTGAAACCTCACTCGAAGCGCTGACCAAGCTCAAGGGTGTGGTGCGCCCTGATGGCACGGTGACCGCCGGCAACGCCAGCGGCGTGAATGACGGCGCCTGCGCGTTGCTGCTGGCCGACGAAGCCACTGCCGCCAAAAACGGCCTTACGCCCAAGGCACGCGTGGTCGGCATGGCCACTGCCGGTGTGGCGCCGCGCATCATGGGCATCGGCCCTGCCCCGGCCACACAAAAAGTGCTGGCGCTCACCGGCCTCACGATGGCGCAGATGGACGTGATCGAACTCAACGAAGCCTTCGCCGCGCAAGGCCTGGCCGTGCTGCGCATGCTGGGCGTGGAGGACGACGACCCGCGCGTCAACCCCAACGGCGGCGCGATCGCGCTGGGCCACCCGCTGGGCGCCTCGGGCGCGCGGCTGGCGACCACGGCCGTCAACCAGCTGCACAGGGGCGGCGGGCGTTATGCGCTGGCCACCATGTGCATTGGCGTGGGACAGGGCATCGCGGTGATTCTGGAGCGTGTCTAGCCCAAACCGTGGCTGGCATCCCCTCGCGCACGGGGGTGCCTGAGGCAATCGCCATTGCATGGACGGCCTGTGGTGAAATACATCCTCGGTTCCAGTCTGCTATTGTTTTAATAGCTGCTTGCGCCCGTCCCTTCTGGGTAACCGATGTTTTTCACATAAATCCATGGATTTCCCGCTGATCACCAACCCCTTTTTCTATGCGGTGGCGATTCCTGCCGTGCTGATGCTGGGCATCAGCAAAAGTGGTTTTGGGGCCGGCTTCGGGTCTCTTGCGGTTCCCGTCATGGCGCTGGCCGTCACGGTGCCCCAGGCGGCGGCCATCCTGATGCCCGTCCTGCTGCTGATGGACTTGCTGGGGCTGGCGGCTTTTCGCCGGGACTTCGATGTGAAGTTTCTGAAATTCCTGATTCCTTTTGGTTTGGTGGGGACCGTGGTGGGGGCACTGTTGTTCAAGGTGCTGGACGCCAGGGTTGTGGCCGGGGTGGTGGGAATATTCACCTTGTTGTTTTTGGCGCAGCGCCTGTTGTTCCCGCCCCGGCCCGACAGCCCGCCGCCGCCGAAGTGGCTGGGCGCCATCCTGACGGTGACCTCGGGCTTCACGAGCTTTGTGTCTCACGCAGGTGGGCCGCCCCTGAGCGCCTATGTGATTCCCATGCGCCTGAGCCCGGTGAAGTTCACGGCCACCATGGCCGCCTTCTTTTTTGTCATCAACCTTTCCAAGTGGATTCCGTATGCCTGGCTGGGCCTGCTGGACCTGCGCAACATGGCGACTTCGCTGGTTTTGCTGCCGCTGGCGCCACTGGGCGTGTGGATAGGCGTGCGCATGGCCCGGAGCATCAGCCCGGTGCTTTTCTACCGTCTGCTGTATGTCGGCATGCTGCTGACCGGGTGCAAGCTGCTTTGGGATGCTTTTCGTTAAAAGGCATGAAGCAGGCGGCGCAGGTTCTGATGCCGCCCTCCAATTGCTTTACCGGTATTTCCCTTTCCCGTCTACTGCAGCCCGTGAAACCCGGCGTATCCGCTGGGTTCTTGCGGGGAGCCCGGGAATTTCACCGGCCTCTTCACTGCGAATTTCTGTGAGAATCTCTGCCATGAGAACAAGAAGCGCGCACCGCGGCTAACGCCCTTCATGACTACCGTCGTTTTTGCAGATCTTGTGGGCAGCACCAGCATGTTCGAACGGCTGGGCGATGAAACGGCATCGCACTTCGTGACCCAACTCATCGGCGTACTGAGCCAGGTGTTCCAGCAACACCAGGGGCGCGTGGTCAAGTTGCTGGGCGATGGCCTCTTTGTGGTGTTTCCCAATGAGGGTGACGCGCTGTCGGCCTGCATCAGCATCCAGAAGCGCCTTCAGGAAAAACCGATCAAGCCGGGCGGCAGCGGCACCCCGGTACAGATGCAGATGGGTATCGAGTCGGGTGAAGTGGTTGAAATCGACGGCGACTGTTTCGGTGACACCGTCAATTCCGCTGCCCGGCTCGCAGACCTTGCGGGTGCCGCCCAGATCCTCACGACCGAAAACGTCTGGACCGCCCTGTTGCCCGCCCAAAGGGCATCCCTGCGCAGCATGGGCCCCATGTACCTTCGCGGCAGGGCTGAAGCCAGCCATGTTTACCGGGTCGAATGGCAGGCTGGCCGCGACGAGGATGCCACCATGGCCGGGCGCTCGATGTTCTCTTCACCCAGCCAGGCCTTCCTTGAGCTTATTTTTGCGGAACAGACCGTCAGGCTGGATTCGAAAAGCAGCAAGCTGGCGCTGGGCCGGGCCGCCGATGCGGCGCTGACCTTGAACGACCCCCGTGTTTCGCGCATGCATGCCACCCTCGAATGGCGTGGCGGGCATTTTGTATTGACGGACGCTTCCAGCTACGGAACCTGGGTGTACCTGGGCAACCAGAGTGAGGCGGTGGTGCTGCGGCGCACCGAGTGCTACCTGGTTGGCAGCGGCCAGATCGTGCCTGGCTGCGAGCGTACCGACGAAAATGCCCCGCTTGTCACGTTTTCCATCAGGACCTGATCCGCGGAGGAGGGGGTATTCCGGACCTTTTTCGCTGCATGATGCAGGCTAGAATCGTTTTTTGTTTCAAGACGTAGGCGTCCCCCTCAGGCCCGCAGCACGGTTTCCGCCTGTTACGTCCATTTCAATTCCCTCATGAGTCTCAAGAAACTTGGCCGTTACGATCTCATCCGCGTCCTCGGCAAGGGGGCGATGGGGCTGGTGTATGAGGGGCGGGATCCCAACCTTGACCGCCGCGTGGCGATCAAGACCATCAAGGTCGAAAATCTGTCGGAAGAAGCCGCCGCAGAGTACGAAGTGCGTTTTCGCACCGAGGCCCGGTCTGCGGCGCGCCTGCAGCATCCCCACATCGTCAGCGTTTATGACTCCGACCGTGACGGCGACATTGCCTTCCTGGTCATGGAATTCGTCGACGGCGACGACCTCAAGCACCACCTGGACAAGGGCAACCTCTACACCCTGGAGCAAACCTTGGGCATCATGGGCGACCTGCTTTCGGCGCTGGATTACGCGCACAGGCAAAGCATCGTCCACCGCGACATCAAACCGGCCAACCTGCTGATCGAGACGAGCGGACGTGTCAAGCTCACCGACTTCGGTGTGGCGCGCATCCAGGATTCCGGCGAAGCGACCCGTACGCAGGGTTCCATGGTCGGAACGCTGAAATACATGTCGCCCGAGCAGGTGCAGGGCCGGCCGATTGATGCCCGCGCAGACCTGTTTGCTGCCGGCATCGTGCTGTATCAGTTACTTACCGGGAAGCGGCCGTTTGACGGCGACACCGACTTCGCCACCATCCAGCAGATCGTCGGGCATACCCCGGTCATGCCGGGTGCGTTCAATGCCCGTTTGCCCGCTGCTCTGGATGCCGTGGTGGCCAAGGCCCTGGCCAAATCGCGCGACCAGCGTTATGCCAGCGCGCAGGAGTTCCTTGCCGCGCTGCAGGCCGCAGCACGCGAGGCGCCCGATATCTCGGTGGTTCCGTCCGCCGTGGCGCCCGGGCCCGGCAGCAATTCAACCTGGACTTCCACCATGCTGTCCGGCGAAGCGCTGGTTGACCAGCCGTCGGGCACCAGCGCCAACATCTCGGTCGTGACGCAGGAGCTCGAGCTCGTCTACTGGAAAGACATCAAGGAGTCCATGGATGTGGAAGACATCCAGGGCTTTCTGGCCAAGTTCCCGTCGGGTATCTATGCCGACCTGGCGCGCCGCCGTCTCAAAAAACTCGGCGTGCCTGGCGCAGACGACTCGGACATCGGCCGGCGCCTGGGTACCGGAACGCTGATTGTTCCGCGTCCCGATACACAACCAGCCCCGCCAGCCCCTCCAGCGCCGGCCAGCGTATCCGCCTCCGGGACCGACACCGACATGGCCTGGAAGGCCCTTGAAGAGGCGGCAGCCAAGGCACCTTTGCCGCCTCATGTGCCGGTGAAACCCGCCGCCGATGACCCGGATGCCACGCGCCTGGGGACACCGGTGGTCGCTGCGGCGGCTCAGCCGGACCAGGAAGCGCATGACGCATCCACCGACTGGCCGGAGACCGTGTTCAGCGAGGCACCCGTGAGCCCGGCAGCACCTGAGCCTGCCAGCGGGCGGCCAACGCAGGGTGCAGCCACAATTCCCGCCATGGGCCCAGCCGCGAATAACAACGACGCCGCACGGCCGCCGATAAAGTCAAAATCGGCACGGCGGCGCAGCCCCCTGGCGTCGCCCGGGGTCGCAACGGCACCTGCAAAGGCAGCTTCACCTGTACCCTACCGCTACCTGGTGTGGGGTCTGGCGGGCCTGGTGGCGCTGGCCGTGATCGGCCTTGGATGGAAATCCCTTTCTGGCCGCGGGGCCCCTGCCGCCCCGTCTGCCATGCCGGCCAATATCGCGGCCAAGGCAGCGCCCGGCACGGCGATGGCCACGCCGGCAGCTTCCACTTCGCCCGTGGTGTCTGCAGCGCCTGCTGCACCCGCAACCACAGTGCAAGCTGCGCAGGCCCAGCCTGCGGCCTCGGCTGCTTCCTCTTCTGTGGCGCGGGCACCCCTGTCTGCGGCCTCCAGGGCGGCGCTTGCGGCTGCGGCCGCCACCCGAAAAGCCGCATTGGAAAAAGAACGGCAGGCCAAACAGGTTCAGCCCAAATCCGTTGCTACCCCTTCCCCTGCGGCGACTGACCACGCTGCCACACCGGCGCCGCAGGCGGTGGCCGGCAATCCGCGGCAGGCCTGTGAAGGGCGCATCCTCCTTGGTTTCCAGATCTGCATGTCTGAGCAATGTGCCAAGCCGGGCTTCGCCCAGCACCCGGTTTGTGTGGAGCGGCGTGCCATGGAGCAGCGGCGGCGTGACGCCGAGCAACAGTCGAACCGGTAATCACCGTTCAATATCCCTGGACAGGCGAGCGCTATAAAATCAATAGCTGCTCGCGCTTGTTGTTAAAGGGCTGGCGCCTTTTTTTATTCGGATTCCTGGGCGTGCCAGGCAGCAGGCCGGCGCTGTGCCTGTTGCTGGCGCTCTTGGGCCAGTTGCTCTTCCAGTTGTAAACGCCCCTGGGTGGCCACGGCGATGACCTTGGTGCGGTCCTTGCGGTGCGGGTACATGCGTTCGAACAGCTCCAGGTTGTGCCGGCGAAAGCGCATGGCTGCCTGGCGCGCTTCGTGCGGCGGCTGGCCCAGCAGTTCCAGCACCGTGCGCGCGCTGCGCAGGCTGGACTCGAACACCTCACGTTCCACCTGCATCACGCCGCGGTCACGCAGCGCGTTCCAGTGCGTCACGTCACGCGCGCGGGCGACGATCTGCATCTGCGGAAAATGCTCGCGCGCCAGGTCGACGATCTTGAGCGATTGCTCCATGTCGTCGACCGACAACACCAGGATTTTGGCTGTGGCCGCGCCGGCCGTGCGCAACAGGTCCAGCCGCGTCGCATCGCCATAAAACACCCGGTAGCCGAAAGCCCGCACGGTTTCGACCATTTCCGCGTCGTGGTCCAGCACGGTGGCCGGAATGCCCTGGGCCAGCAGCATGCGGCCGATGATCTGGCCGTAGCGGCCAAAACCGGCAATGATGATGGGCGCCTCCTGCTGCTCGGAAATCTCTTCGAGTTGCGGCGTGTCGCAGCCGGCCCAGCGCGGCAGCAGCAGCTTGTCGACGGCCACCAGCAGCAGCGGGCTCAGCAGCATGGACAGCGCCACCGCGCCGATCAGCAGTGAGGCGATCTCAGCGGAAAACACATGCGCCCCGGCTGCTGCCTGGAACACCACGAAGGCGAACTCGCCGCCCTGCGCCAGCAGCACCGCGAACACCGGGCGTTCCTGGAAAGGCAGCTTCATGAGGCGCGCCAGGCCGTAGATCACGACCAGTTTCAGGCCGAGGAAGCCCACCAGAATGGCGGCCATCAGCCCGGGCGACTTCCAGAGCACGCCAAAGTCGATGCTCATGCCGACGGCAATGAAGAAGAGGCCCAGCAGCAGGCCCTTGAAAGGCTCGATATCGGTTTCGAGTTCGCGGCGGTATTCACTTTCCGCCAGCAGCACACCCGCCAGAAAAGCGCCCAGGGCCATCGACAGGCCGACGAACTGCATCAGCGCCGCAATGCCCACCACCAGCAGCAGCGAGGCTGCGGTGAAAATTTCGGGTGTGCCGCTGTTGGCGATCCAGCGCAGCAGGGGCCGCAGCAACAGGCGGCCGCCCAGGATGATGCCGGCGATGGCTGCTACGATTTTGATAGCCTCCAGTGCACGACTGGTGTGCGCTACAGCCTCATTTTCTCCACCGATTGCACCCAACAGGGGCAACAGCGCGAGAATCGGGATGGCCGCCACGTCCTGGAACAGCAGGATGGAAAACCCCGCCTGGCCGCTCGATGTCGGCATCAGGTGGCGCTCGCCGATGGCCTGCAGCGCGATGGCGGTGGACGACAGCGCCAGCCCGAGGCCGGCCACGAGCGCTATTTGCCAGCTCACGCCGAATGCCATCGCGACGCCCGTGAGCAGGGCGGCGCACCCCAGCACCTGGGCACTGCCCCAGCCGAAGATAGGGCGGCGTAAATTCCACAGGCGTTTGGGCTCCAGCTCCAGCCCCACCAGGAACAGCATCAACACCACGCCAAACTCGGCGAAGTGAAGGATGTCCTGCACATTGGTAACCAGGCCCAGGCCCCAGGGGCCTATGGCGATGCCGGCGGCGAGGTAGCCGATGATGGAGCCGAGGCCGAGTTTTTTGGCCAGGGGCACGGCAATGACGGCGGCGGCCAGGTAGATGAAGCTGTTGGTCAGCCAGGCGGGTGCATGCTCCATAGTTATCGGGCCCCCACGCTTTTCACTTCGTGTGCCTTCGGCGTTACGCTGCCCCTTTCACTATCAATAGGGGCTAGTTTTCCTTGGGGCGGCCCGGCGGAAAATTGGCTCTCGGCTTTGACATGGTCAGTGTGCTCCACTGGCCGATCCTTCATGGGAACCACGCAGGCGGCGCATTGCTCCAGGTCTTCCAGTTCAGGCCAGTCGGGGTAGCTTTGCAGGCGCTGGCGGAAGGTTGCGATGTGATCGGCAACGGTTTGCCTGTCAACGCTGTGGGCGCCGTGCAACACCAGAGGCGGCAAAAAACGCATGCCGCACAGCGCGGCGCTTTGCTCGTACGGCGGCAGGAAGGCATCAAAAAAGTAGCGGTTGTAGCCTTGTGGGTGATAGGACGTTTCAGGGCCGCCTGTGGTGGCGACCAGCCACAGGTCCTTGCCCTGCAGTGCCCGGCCCTTTGCGCCTTCCTCCTCACCTTCGCCGTAGGCCCAGCCGTAGGTGAGCACGTCGTCCAGCCAGAGCTTTTGCAGAGCGGGCATCGAGTACCAATGCATGGGGTGGAGCAGCACCACCAGTTGCGCGCGTTCCAGGGCAGCCTGCTCTTTGGGCACGTCGATGGCGTAGTCGGGATAGCTCGAGTACAGATCCTGCACCTGGACACGGGGCAGGGCCTTCGCGGCCTCCATCAGTGGGCGGTTGACCCGTGATTCGCGCCAGGCGGGATGGGCCGCAATGACATAAATATCTGGATTTGCCGTGTTGCCCGCCGATTTATCAGTGGTTGTGAGAACTGTGTCCATGCCGTTACCATAGCGGAAAAGCAAGACCAAGAGTTCCCAGGAACGACAAGTTCCAAACCGAGGAGATTCGCATGCCCGTGGTTGTGATCGCCAATCCGAAGGGGGGCGTCGGCAAAACGACGTTGGCCACCAACGTTGCCGGATACTTTGCCAGCCAGGGCCATGCGGTCATGCTGGGAGACGCCGACCGGCAGCAGTCTTCACGGTTGTGGCTGGGGCTGCGGCCGCCCGCCGCCCGGCCGATTGCCACCTGGGATGTGAATGCGGACCTGATCGTCAAACCCCCCAAGGGCACGACGCATGTGGTGCTCGACACGCCCGGCGGGTTGCACGGCTCGCGCTTTAACGATGTCTTGAAGCTGGCCGACAAGGTCATCGTGCCGCTGCAGCCCAGCGTCTTCGACATCTTTGCCACGCGCACCTTCCTGGACCAGCTGGCCGAACACAAGCACGCCGGCAAGATGCAGGTGGGTATTGTCGGCATGCGCGTGGATTCACGCACGATTGCCGCCGACAAGCTGCGCAGTTTCGTTGAAGGGCTGGGTTTGCCGGTGCTGGGTTACCTGCGCGACACGCAGAACTACATTCACCTGGCCGCGCGGGGGCTGACGGTGTTTGACGTGGCACCCAGCCGTGTTGAAAAAGACATGGAACAGTGGCAGGGCATCTGCCGGTGGCTTGACCGCTGAACCTCTGAGCATCGCGCCGGTTTGTCGCTGAGCCGACATGCCGCGCCCCTACGTGTCGCTACAGTGGCGGCATGAAAACCTTTGAAACCCTGGCCGACCTGGCCGCCTGCACCGGCCAGGAAGTCGCCGTCAGCGACTGGATCACCATCACGCAGCAACAGGTCAACCTGTTTGCCGAAGCGACGGGCGACCACCAGTGGATTCATGTGGACCCTGAAAAGGCGGCGGCCGGCCCGTTCGGCGGGCCGATCGCCCATGGGTTCCTGACCTTGTCACTGCTGCCGCGTTTTTTCGAGTCGTCGTTTGAGATTACCGGCTCGCGCATGGGCGTGAATTACGGGCTCAACAAGGTGCGATTTACCGCGCCGGTGCCCGTCGGCAGCCGTCTGCGGGCACGCATGAAACTGCTGGCGGCCCAGGTCATTGACAACGACGGCATGCAGATGACCTGGGAAGTGACTGTGGAACGCGAAGGTTCGCCCAAGCCGGTTTGCGTGGCGGAATCGCTGGTGCGGCGATACCCTTGAACGCGCCGCTGGCGCTAGATGCGCGTCAGCTGGCTGGCCGGCAGCCAGCCCTCAAAAACACCGATCAGGCCATTGATGCGTTCGGCAGCTTCCGTCTGGGAATGCGCATGTGCGATGCATTGGTGCAGGTCGCTGCGCAGCAGCCACAGGTCGGAGGGCGTTTTGGCCAGGTTGATCTTGTAGATCACCCGCGGGGTGCGCGGATCTTCACAATCATGCAAAAGGGTGCGCAGGCTTTCCTGGATCTGCTCGACCGAGAGCCGGTTGGCTGCTTTGGCGGTGCTGGAAAGACGGGACGTGCTGTTGCCGAAAATACGCTGGATGACCATATTCACTGTGTTTTTCCTTCCAGTCTTGTGGACTGGGCGGTGGGAAGGGATAACGCAGGAAAGGCCGGGTAGTGGCAATCCGCACGTTCGGGCCTGCAGCGAGAACTTTAGGCTTGAAGGATTGGAGTTTAGGGTTTTTACTTAGGTCCTGGCAAGGGGCGCTGGTCCAAAGGTTGGCAAAAGCGGACATATGTCTCATCCGGGCATGCCGGGCGACCCTGAAAACCCGTTTTGCCGCCAGGCCTCAAACACGGTAACGGCCACGGTATTGGAGAGGTTCAGGCTGCGCTGGCCCGGCAGCATGGGCACTTTGAGGCGCTGCGGTGGCGCAAAGGATTCACGTAACTCCGGCGCCAGGCCGCGGGTTTCGGCGCCGAAAACCAGCCAGTCGCCAGGCAGGAAGTGCGCGTCGTAGACGCTGCCGGAGCCGTGTGTGGTCATGGCAAAGAGCCTGCCAGAGGGTGGTTGCTCACTTTCAAGGAAGGCTTGCCAGCTGACATGCCGCAGCACCTGGGCGTACTCGTGGTAATCGAGCCCCGCCCGGCGCATGTGTTTGTCGTCCATCGAAAACCCCAGCGGTTCCACCAGGTGCAAGCGGCAGCCCGTATTGGCCGCCAGGCGGATGACGTTGCCGGTGTTGGGGGGGATCTCAGGTTCGACCAGAACAATATTGAACATGACTGGATTGTCGTGCGGCGGACGCAGGTTTTCTGTCGAGTCGCGAGCCTTTCCGTTTCCGATCCCTGCGGGTGACCGGAACCGGGTGTGGGCTTTGTACCAGCAGGGGCCGCGAGACTGGCTTTGCCAGACCGCAGGCGCAGCGGCCCTCTCGTGATGAAAGGGGCAGGGAGAAGCCGCAGGCTACACGCAGTGAGCGACCGTGGGGGCTATTGAGTTCGCGCAAGGACAACGGCGCTAACGCGTGCAGCGCCCGCATCCCGCAAGGACTGTGCGGCCGTATACAGCGAGGCGCCGCTGGTCATCACGTCATCCACCAGCACCACGCGCCGTCCCTGCAGTTCCGCCGTGCGCAGCGGATCCACCTGGAAAGCACCCTTGACGTTGGCCAGCCGGTCCTTGCGTTTGAGCTGGCTTTGCGGGCGCGTGTGCTTTACCCGCAGCAGCAGCCTGGCATCGGTTTGGCCCTCTGTGCGTGTTTGCCGGGCCAGTGCCACACACAACTCCCAGGCCTGGTTGAAGCCGCGCACCTGCAGGCGCTCCGCCGACAGCGGCACCGGAACGATCCAGTCGCCGGGGGCCAGTTCTGCCATGAGCCCGGCTATGCCTGGCGACTGGGCCAGCAGGTTGGCAAAAAAAGCGGCCCAGCCGTGCTGCTCGCCGAATTTGTAGCCCGCAATCAAGGCGGACCAGGGGTAGGCATAGTGCACCGCGGCAAAGGCGCCGTCCAGCGGTGGCGGGTGGCTGACACAGGCGCCGCACGGCTGCGGCCCAACCCGAAGGCCCATGGAAAGGTCACCGGGCAAGGCGAGAGCGCAGCGGGGGCAACGCGGGACGGCCAAGGCAAACCGGGCCACGCAGGCGGCGCACACCTGGCGCGCCGGCCAACTGCGGCATACAGCGCACTGGCTGGCCAGGCCTGGGACGCCGCCGGAGCGGCCGGTCGGCCAAGACAGGAATGCGGCGGGAGCAAGCAGACGTGTGAACACCGTGTCAATATACTCGCGTACCTTCCCTGCTTGCCTTGGCTGGCCTCCGCGCTCCCTTGCCCTCTTTGCTCCTTCCATGACCCCTACACAGCGCCCACCCACGCTTGACCCGATCGCCGTCAGCCGCTGGGACCGCACCGCTCCGCTGGCCTCACCGTGGCTTCATGAAGAAGTGGCGCGGCGCATGATGGACCGGTTGCAGTGGATCAAGCTGCAGCCGCGTGCGTGGGTGCACTGGGGAGCATTGCGCGGAGGGATCCAGGCGCAGGAAAAACTGGCCGGGGCATACCCAAAATCAAGGTGTTTTGTGGTTGAGGGCAGCTCCGAACGAGTGCAAGCGGCTATCAAAAATATAGCAAAACCGTGGTGGAATCCGCGCCGGTGGCTGGCGGATCCCGTACGCTTTGAGGTGCCACCGGCAGGAACTGCCGACATGCTCTGGGCCAACATGGCGCTGCATGAATCGGCCGATCCGCAGGCCCTGCTGGCGCACTGGCACCAAACGCTGAAGGTAGACGGTTTCCTGATGTTTTCCTGCCTGGGCCCGGATACCGCGAAGGAGTTGCGCGAGGTTTATGCGCAACTGGGCTGGCCGCCGGCCGGCCATGAGCTGACCGACATGCATGACTGGGGTGATATGCTGGTGCAGACGGGGTTTGCCGAACCCGTGATGGACATGGAGCGCATCACCCTCACCTATGCGACCCCGGCGCGGCTGCTGGAAGACATCAGGGAACTGGGCCGCAATTTTCACCCGGCGCGGTTTCCTGCCCTGAGGGGGCGGGCCTGGAAGGCGCAGCTTGAAAGTGCGCTGTCCCGCCATCTCGTTAGGGGCGAAGACGGGCGGCTCAGCCTCACCTTTGAAATCATTTATGGCCACGCGCTCAAGGCGCCGCCGCGGATCAAGGTCAGTTCGCTCAGCGCGGTGTCGGTCGCCGATATGCGCAGCATGCTGCAGGGCCAGCGATCCGGCGGCTAGGTGCCGACAGGTGTTGCGCAGGCGCTCCCAATCCCCGGTGTCGACGGGTTTTCGGGAGGGGCGGCAAGGTAAACCCGGCTACAATTCAAAGCTGAATTTTTGGGTATGTTCCCAAGCCTCATGCGGTCAATGCCCGGCGTTAACCGCAGTTTTTTTGAGGGTTGCCACATGCTGCAGCCAACACCAGCGTTTCGTTTTGCCACCTTGCCCGCACAGGGCGCTTACAGCCACGATGCTGTGCAGTGGCTTCTCAAGCGTCACTGTTCACTCACACCGGCCCAAC
Organism: Polaromonas sp. P1_F9; assembly: GCF_056405615.1. Taxonomy (NCBI): domain Bacteria; kingdom Pseudomonadati; phylum Pseudomonadota; class Betaproteobacteria; order Burkholderiales; family Comamonadaceae; genus Polaromonas; species Polaromonas sp. P1_F9. The sequence goes on from NZ_JBFUBT010000006.1 coordinate 256,643, forward strand.
TGGGCTGGCTGTATGTGTCTTTGTGCGGTGTTTCATTGGGTATTGCCGGATTTTTCTGGTTGCAAGGCGCCACCATGGTGATGCCTTTTGCCTGGATCGAGCTGGTCGCGGTGGGCGTCGCCTTTGTGGCATATGCCCGGCATGCGGGGGACGGTGAAAAAATCGTCCTTCAGGGCGAGCGGCTGGTGGTGGAGCTGGAAACGGCAGGGCGCACGGAGTGGGCTGAATTCAACCGCGAATGGGTCCGGATCGAGCCCAAGGATGGGGATGGGTCTCTGATTGAGGTGTCCGGGCAGGGGCGGTCTGTCCAGGTCGGGCGGCATGTACGGCCAGAGCTGCGGCCCGCGCTGGCACGCGAGATTCGCATGGCGTTGCGGAGTGTTTGACAGTTCCTGAAAGACTTGTGTCAGTTCAGGTGCGGCAGGAGGGCTTGCCGCTAACTTTATAATCAGCCGGTTAATTTGGTCGGTAATTGAAGCAGAAAAAGTGATCACGATGAACGTAAGCAACACCATGAGCAAAATGACACGGCTTGGCATGCAGCATGCAGGCGCAATTCTGGCATCTGCGGCCGCCTGGGTCAGCACCGCCGCTTACGCCGTCAACGACCTGAAGGGCGGCCCTGCCGTCAACCAGCTGAACCTGCATCCGGCTGCCACCAAGATCGCCGCCGAGCAGCAATGGCTGCACTGGTTCATGATGGCCATTTGCCTCGTGATTTTTGTGGCTGTTTTCGGGGTGATGTTCTATTCCATCCTGAAACATCGCAAGTCGGTCGGCCACAAATCAGCCAATTTCCACGAATCCACAGCTGTTGAAATTGCCTGGACCATCGTCCCCTTCATCATCGTGATCGCCATGGCCCTGCCGGCCACCAAGGTGCTGGTCGCCCAGAAGGACACCACCGCCGCCGACCTCACCATCAAGGCCACCGGCATCCAGTGGAAATGGGGCTACGACTACATCAAGGGCGAAGGCGAAGGCATCGGCTTTGTCTCCACGCTTGACAACACGCACCGCGAAATGTCCGACAACGGCGGCCCCAAGGCCGGCGAAGCTCCCGACAACTACCTGCTCAAGGTCGACAACCCGCTGGTCGTTCCCGTCAACAAGAAAATCCGCATTATCACCACCGCCAGCGACGTGATCCACGCCTTTGCCGTGCCGGCCTTCGGCATTAAGCAGGACGCGATTCCCGGCTTTGTGCGTGACACCTGGTTCCGTGCCGAGCAAGTCGGCGACTTCTACGGCCAGTGCCAGGAGCTCTGTGGCAAGGAGCACGCCTACATGCCCATTCACGTGAAGGTTGTGTCCGCAGCCGATTACAGCGCGTGGGTGGCCGTCAAGGCCAAGGAAGCCGCAGCCAAGGCGGATGATCCTTCCAAGGTCTGGACGCTGGTTGACCTGAAGGCGCGCGGCGAAAAAGTGTACGCCGCCAATTGCGCCGCCTGCCACCAGGCCAACGGCAAGGGCGCCGGCCCGATCAAGCCGCTGGACGGCTCGGCCATCGTGCTGGATGCCGACCACAAGAAGCAGATCATGACTGTGCTGAACGGCGCTGCCGGCGGCGCGATGCCTTCGTGGAAGGCGTTGAGTGACACCGACCTCGCAGCCGTGATCAGCTACTCCAAGAACAACTGGTCCAACCAGACCGGCCAGATCGTCCAGCCCGCTGAAATACAGGCGGCTCGCAAGTAAGCCTCAGGCGTTACCCGCAGATTCCATCATTTTGCCGGCGTGACTTTGCCGGCCGCAAAAGACAAGCTACAGGCACAAGCCACCAAAGGAAGCCAAGATGAGTGCAGTTCTAGACCATCACGACCACGCGCATGATGACCACCACGACCATGCCCCGACGGGCTGGCGTCGCTGGGTATTCGCGACCAACCATAAAGACATCGGAACGCTCTACCTGCTGTTCAGTTTCTTCATGTTGATGTTCGGCGGCGTGCTGGCCCTGCTGATCCGCGCTGAGCTGTTCCAGCCCGGCCTGCAATTGGTCAACCCCGAACTGTTCAACCAGCTCACCACCATGCATGGCCTGATCATGGTGTTCGGCGCCATCATGCCGGCCTTCGTGGGTTTTGCGAACTGGATGATTCCGCTGCAGATCGGCGCGGCCGACATGGCTTTTGCCCGCATGAACAACTTCAGCTTCTGGCTGTTGATCCCGGCCGGCATCATGCTGGTGGGGTCGTTCTTCATGCCTGGTGGCGCACCCGCCGCGGGCTGGACGCTCTACGCGCCGCTCACGTTGCAAATGGGCCCGTCCATGGATGCCGGCATTTTTGCGATGCACATTCTGGGCGCCTCCTCCATCATGGGCTCGATCAACATCATCGTCACCATCCTCAATATGCGCGCTCCCGGCATGACGCTGATGAAAATGCCGATGTTCTGCTGGACCTGGCTGATCACCGCCTACCTGCTGATCGCCGTGATGCCCGTGCTGGCAGGCGCCATCACCATGACGCTGACTGACCGCCACTTCGGCACCAGCTTCTTCAACCCCGCCGGCGGCGGCGACCCGGTGATGTATCAGCACATCTTCTGGTTCTTCGGCCACCCCGAGGTGTACATCATGATCTTGCCGGCCTTCGGCATCATCAGCCAGATCATCCCGGCTTTCTCGCGCAAGCGCCTGTTCGGCTACGCCTCCATGGTGTACGCCACCGGCTCCATCGCCATCCTGAGCTTCGTTGTGTGGGCACACCACATGTTCACCACCGGCATGCCAGTCACGGGCCAGCTGTTCTTCATGTACTCCACCATGCTGATCGCCGTGCCCACGGGCGTGAAGGTGTTCAACTGGATCGCCACGATGTGGCGCGGCTCCATGACCTTTGAAACCCCCATGCTGTTTGCAGTGGGCTTCATCTTCGTGTTCACCATCGGCGGCCTGACGGGTGTGATTCTTTCGGTCGCACCGATCGACACGCAGCTGCAGGACACCTACTACGTGGTGGCCCACTTTCACTACGTGCTGGTGGCTGGTTCGCTCTATGCCCTGTTTGCCGGCTACTACTACTGGTCGCCCAAATGGACCGGCGTTATGTACAACGAAACCCGCGGCAAGATCCACTTCTGGTGGTCGCTGATTTCCTTCAACGTGACCTTCTTCCCGATGCACTTCCTGGGCCTGGCCGGCATGCCGCGCCGCTATGCCGACTACCCCATGCAGTTCGCGGACTTCAATGCCGTGGCCAGCGTGGGCGCGTTCTTCTTCGGATTTGCCCAGCTGTACTTCTTCCTGTTCATTGTGGTTCCCACGATGCGCGGCAAGGGCGCACCTGCTAGGCAGAATCCCTGGGTGGACGAAGGCGGCAAGGGCGCCGAAGGCCTCGAGTGGGAAGTTCCTTCTCCCGCACCTTTTCATACCTATGAAACACCGCCCAAGCTGGATGCCTCGGCAACCCGCGTGATCGGCTGATTGAACTGACAGGTAACGACACATGACACCCGAGCAAAAGAAAAGCAACCTGAAGCTGGCACTGATACTGGCTTCGGTCGCTCTGGTCTTTTTTGCCGGCTTCATGGCCAAGATGATTTTTCTGGCCCGCTGAGCCGGCCTGACTGACTCCATGCACAAAGTTCAGGCATAAAGCGGTACCAACGTAATGCGGCTCAAGCGCGAAAACTTCAACATGATGGGCAAGCTGGCCGTGATCGTGCTCGGCATGTTCGGCTTCGGTTATGCGCTGGTGCCCATCTACAAGGCGATTTGCGAGATGACCGGCATCAACGTGCTGGCCCTGTCTGACCGCCAGATCCCTGGTGCGACGCCCAATTTGCCGGCCAATACGCAGGTAGACCGCACGCGCACCATCACGGTTGAGTTTGATGCGAACACGCGCGGCCCCTGGCATTTCAAGCCCGCGCAGAACACGCTGCAGGTTCACCCGGGCGAGCTGACCACTGTGATGTACGAATTCCAGAATGTGCAGGACCGAACCATGTCCGCCCAGGCCATCCCCAGCTACGCTCCCGCGCAGGCCGGTGCGCATTTCAACAAGCTTGAGTGCTTCTGCTTCAGCCAGTACACCCTGGCGCCCGGTGAGAAAAAGCAGTGGCCCGTGGCCTTCGTGATCGACCCGAAACTGTCGAAAGACGTGAGCACGATCACGCTGTCCTACACCTTCTTTGAAGTGGGCGGCAAGACGCCGGCTGCGCCCGTCACGCCCAAGGCAACGACTGCCGCCGTGCCACCTGAAAAACAGGCAGGCGCATGAGCATGGCCGCAACCCCCCGCAAACCCTCTTTTTGGCGCACGGTCAAGGCTGTGGCCTGGTCCTTTGTAGGCCTGCGTGCACGCGGCGACTACGAAGAAGACGTGAAGAATTTGAGCCCTCTCCACATCATTGTGGTGGGGCTGATTGCCGTGGTCGTGTTTGTTGCAGTCCTGGTACTGCTGGCGAAGTGGATGGTCGCGCGCTAAAGCGCGGCATCCTCACAATGCCCCACGGTACAAGTTAAAAGATTATTTGGAAATTCGAGAGAAAAACAGGAGTCGAGCGATGTCATCAGCAACCCACGGGTCAACCCCCCACTACTTCGTCCCCAGCCCATCGAGCCATCCGGTGATGGCATCTATTGGCCTGTTTTTTGTCATCTTGGGTGCCGGTCAGTGGATCAATGGCGCCGACTGGGGAAAATGGTCGTTGGCCTTCGGTATGGTGTGGTGGTTGATCACGTTGTTCCGCTGGTTCAGCCAATCCATCGCCGAAAGCGAAGGCGGCATGTACGGCCGCAAGATCGACATGTCCTTCCGCTGGAGCATGAGCTGGTTCATTTTCTCGGAAGTCATGTTCTTCGGTGCGTTCTTCACTGCGTTGTGGTGGGCCCGTTCGCACTCGTTGCCTGCACTGGGCAGCCTGGAAAACGCGCTGCTCTGGCCTGATTTCAAGGCGGCCTGGCCTTCTATCGTGGCCGGCGCTACGACGTCGCCCGCGGACATCGTTGAGCCCTTCACGGCCATGAAGCCGCTGGTGATAGGCGGCGGCATCTGGGCCAGCATCATGGGTTCCTTGCCCACCGTCAACACGGCGCTGCTGCTGAGCTCCGGTGTCACTATCACCATCGCCCACCATGCCTTGATCGAAGGCAAGCGCGCACGAACCATTGCCTTTATGTGGGCGACGGTGCTGCTCGGCCTGGTCTTCCTGTTCGTGCAAGGCTACGAGTATTTCCATGCCTATCATGAGATGAACCTGAAGCTGTCGTCCGGCGTGTACGGCTCGACCTTCTTCCTGCTCACGGGCTTTCACGGTTTTCACGTTTTCGTCGGTATGCTGATGCTGTTCTTCATCACGCTGCGCCTGCAAAAAGGCCATTTCACCCCTGAAAAGCATTTCGGCTTTGAAGGCGCCGCCTGGTACTGGCACTTTGTGGACGTGGTGTGGCTGGGCCTCTACATCCTGGTTTATTGGCTGTAAGAACCTGTTCGCGGTCTAAACGGGGCCGCGCAAGCCCCTTCTCGGGATGGGATCCAAGGTGCGGTGCGCCGCCCATAGTTCACCTATGGGCAAGCGCCGCAACGCCGCAGACCGCCCGAGAATGCGCTTGCCCTCCGGGTTGGGGTGACGCAAACGCGGTCGCGTTTGCATCCCCATTGGGGCAGCTGCACGACGCCCAGCCGGCCGGCTGGGCGGTCGGGCGATTGAGCCACCCAGGCCCTTGCATGGGCATTAGCCCATGCGGCGTGCCCGGTCGGCCCACTCATCCCGATTGCACCCCAACGCGGCTCCGTTTAGACCGTGAACAGGTTCTCTGGAACCAATCGCGGCCTGGGCCGCTCAACCAAAGGCCGCTTGATGCGGCCTTTGTTATTTATTTCGCCACTCAGCGTGGCTGTTATTTACCAGCAGGGATGCCGGTGGGCTGGATATAACCAAGCTTCCACGCAATGAGAATGCAAACAAACAGCAACACAGAAAACCCGATACGGAACGCCAGTGCACGCGCCATGTTGCTGTTTTTGCGTTTGCTGCTTTCGGCGCCTTCACTGCCCTTGCCGCCCCTGAGCATGAAAAACAGTGCGGAGGCCAGGCTGGCAAAAATGGCGATAAACGCCAGTGCGATCAGGTAAGTCATGAACAGGATTATCGGCTCATGACACGTGCTTTGCACTCCCCACGCTTCTGGATTCTCACGGTGGCCGCACTGGTGGTGGCCGGCACGACCTCTTCGCTGGGGCAATGGCAGCTGCGCCGCGCCGCGCAAAAAGAAGCACTGCAGGCAGCTGTCGATTCCAAAGGCCGGCTGCCCGCGCTGGAGGTGCGCTCGCTGCTGGCGAGCCAGAACCTCGCTGAGAACATTTACCGGCCAGCCACCCTCAAGGGCAGCTGGCGCGCTGAGCACACGGTGTATCTCGACAACAGGCCCATGAGCGGCAAGACGGGTTTTGTGGTGGTGACACCGCTGGTGCTGGAAGGCAGCCAGCAGGCCATCCTGGTGCAGCGGGGCTGGGTGCCGCGCAACTTTGCCGACCGCACACGCCTTCCGGAGGTCACAACCCCGACAGGCACCGTGACGGTTGAGGGCCGTATGGCCCCGCCGCCTTCCAGGCTCTATGAGTTCCAGGGTACCGGGAGCGGGCGCATACGGCAAAATCTCGACTTGCCTGCTTTCCGGGTGCAAACCGGCCTGCCGCTGCTGGATGTCTCATTGCTGCAGACCGGGGCACCCAGCGAAGGCCTGCTGCGTGAGTGGGCCGCGCCCAACCTGGGCGTGGACAAGCACTACGGTTATGCCTTCCAGTGGTTCGGCCTTTGCGGTCTGGTGGTTCTTTTGTATGGCTGGTTTCAGCTGGTCCTTCCTTTTCGTACCCATATGCGCGGCAAACGCCGCGATCAATTGCCGTGACAAACGATACGCCTGCTACCCCTGATACTCCTCCCGTCCGCGCTGCTGCAGCCGGACTGCAAGACCAGCCCCTGGGCCTGACCGTGCATGCCATGCCCGTGCTGGACCAGTCCAGTACGCGCGCACCCAGCACCGTGGCGGGCCGCTGGAAAATGCTGGCCGTGCTGCTGGTGTGCGCGGCACCGGTCATCGCGTCTTACGTCACCTACTACCTGATCCGGCCCGAAGGCCGCCGCAACTTTGGTGAGTTGATTGACCCGCAGCGTCCGCTGCCGCCGATGGCCACGCGCTCGCTGGACGGCCGCGCCGGCACGCTGACGGCGCTGAAGGACCAGTGGCTGCTCATCAGTGTGGCCGGCGGCGCCTGCGGTGCGCGGTGCGAGCAGAACCTGTATTTCCAGCGCCAGCTGCGCGAGTCGCTCGGCAAGGAAAAAGAGCGCCTGGACCGTGTCTGGCTGGTGGTGGACGAAGCGCCGGTGGGTGATGCCTTGCTCCCCGCGCTGGCTTCGTCGGCGGTGCTGCGTGTGGCGCCAGCCGAACTCGCGAAGTGGCTGGAACCCGCTGCGGGCCAGCGCCTGGAGGATCATCTCTATCTGGTCGACCCCATCGGCAACTGGATGATGCGTTTCCCGGCCGACATGGACGTCATCGCAGCGGCCAAGGCCAAGCGCGACCTGGAGCGCCTGCTGCGCGCCTCGAGCAGCTGGGACAAGGAAGGCAGATAGTGGCCCCCACGCTTTTCACTTCGTGTAATGCGCTGCCCCCCGAGGGGGCCGCCCGCCTGTGGCCCGGCAAAGCCGGTTCCACGGCTCATGCTGGCCTGAAATTCCGGTGCGCATAGCAGTGAGTGGTTGACTTTAAACATGAATCCACAAAACCTCTACGACCTGAGCCCAGCCCTGCGCCTGATGATCATGGGGCTGGTGGTCGCGATGGGGCCTTTGGCCTGGGTGTGGGCGCACAACAAGAATGCGCCGGTGGCGCAGCGTTTGCGGGTGCTGACGCTGGTGACGCTGTTCCTCACATTTGATTTGGTGATCTTCGGCGCGTTCACGCGGCTCACCGACTCCGGTCTGGGTTGCCCCGACTGGCCTGGCTGCTACGGCAGCGCGAGTCCGGTCGGCGCCCAGATGCACATCGAAGCTGCGCAGACTGCCATGCCGACCGGCCCCGTGACGCATTCCAAGGCCTGGATCGAGATGATCCACCGCTATCTGGCGACCGGCGTTGGCGTGCTTATTCTTACGCTCGCGGTGACAAGCTGGCTGGAGCGCAAGCGCGCACCGGTCTCATTCTGGTGGCCTGCTGTCACGCTGATCTGGGTGTGCCTGCAGGGTGCGTTCGGCGCGCTCACCGTGACCATGAAGTTGTTTCCGGCCATCGTCACGCTGCACCTGCTAGGTGGCCTGGTTCTGCTAGCCCTGTTGCGCGCGCAGGCGGTGCGTTATGCGCAAGCGCAGGGCGTCAACGCCACGACGCTTTCTGCCGGCTTGCGCTTTGCAGTGATCGTGGCCTTCGCCTTGCTCTGGGTGCAGATCGCGCTGGGCGGCTGGGTCAGCACCAACTACGCGGTGCTGGCTTGCACTAATTTTCCGGATTGCCAGGGATCGCTGTGGCCGGCCATGGACTTCCGCCAGGGCTTCACGCTGTGGCGTGAACTGGGCGCGGGCCATGACGGGGCCAACATCAGCTTCCAGGCGCTCACCGCGATTCATTATGTGCACCGCCTGGTGGCCTACCTCGTGTTTGCCGTGTTCCTTGCGCTGGCCTTTTACCTTCATCGTGTTCCGGCATTCCGCACTTCCGCGCGCTGGCTCGCGGGGCTCATCCTGCTGCAGGCCGCCACGGGCATCAGCAACGCCGTGCTGGGCTGGCCCTTGCTGGCAGCGGTCATGCATACCGGCGGTGCCGCGGCCCTCGTCATTGTGCTCAGCGGCGTGGTCTTTTCCAGCCGCAGCGGCCCCCTACGCCATATGCGTCAAAATTGAATGCCTAGCGACTTCCCATGAACCCCAGCACTCCCTCCGCCGCACCGGCCCCGGCCTTGCCTCGCGCGCCCTCCCGTTTCGCGCAGTTCTATGCGCTGACCAAGCCGCGCGTGGTGCAGCTCATCGTGTTTTGCGCCTTGATTGGCATGGTGCTGGCCGTTCCCGGTATTCCGTCGTGGCCGGATGTCCGGCTCGCGCTGATCGCCTGCGCCGGCATCTGGCTGGTTGCGGGGGCCGCCGCCGCCTTCAACTGCCTTGTCGAGCAGCAGATTGATTCGCGCATGCGGCGCACCGCCTGGCGGCCCACCGCCAAGGGCGAGCTCAGCAATCCACTCACGCTGTCTTTTTCGGCCGTACTGTGCGCGCTCGGTTCGTGGATTCTTTATGTATGGGTGAACCCGCTCACCATGTGGCTGACTTTTGCCACCTTCATCGGCTACGCGGTGGTCTACACCGTCATCCTCAAACCGATGACACCTCAGAACATCGTGATTGGCGGTGCTTCAGGCGCCATGCCGCCGGTGTTGGGCTGGGCTGCCATGACGGGTTCGGTCGGCCCGGAGGCGCTGATCCTCTTTTTGATCATCTTCCTCTGGACACCACCGCACTTCTGGGCGCTGGCCCTCTACCGCGTGGAAGACTACCGCAAGTCTGGCCTGCCCATGCTGCCCGTGACCCATGGCAATGAGTTCACCCGGCTGCAAGTGTTCCTCTACACGCTGGTGTTGTTCCCTGCCTGCCTGATGCCCTTTATTTTCAAGATGAGCGGCTGGCCCTACTTGGTTGCCGCTGTTGCGCTCAGCATCGGCTTCAGCTGGTATGGCTTTCGCCTGTGGCGCAATTACTCCGATGCGCTGGCGCGCAAGACTTTCCGGTTTTCGCTGATTCATCTTTCGGTGCTGTTCGCAGCGCTGCTGCTTGACCACTATCTTTAGGCTCCCACCATGAAGTCCCACTGCACGCCGCAGGCTGCCTCATCCGTTCGACGATCTGCTATTAAAACAATAGCTGCTTGCGCTCTTGCGGTGGGCGCCACAGGCATTTTTACTGCATGCGCACCGGACAAACCGCAGTTCAAGAGCATTGACCTCACCGGCGCCGACTACGCGCAGGGCTTCACGCTGGCCGACCACAATGGACAGGTGCGCACGCTGAAAGACTTTGCCGGCAAGGTGGTGGTGGTGTTCTTCGGCTTCACGCAGTGTCCCGACGTTTGCCCGACCTCCATGGCTGAGCTGGCACAGGTCAAGCAGTTGCTGGGAGTCGATGGCAGCAAGTTGCAAGCGATCTTCATCACGGTCGACCCGGAGCGGGACACGCCCGAACTGCTCAAGGCCTACATGGGCAATTTTGACCCGACCTTTGTGGCGCTGCGGCCCACACTGGACCAGCTGCCCCAGGTCGCCAAGGACTTCAAGGTGTATTACAAAAAGGTCGACGGCAAAACGCCGGGCAGCTACACCATGGACCATTCCGCCGGCAGCTATATCTTCGACGGCCAGGGGCGTATCCGTCTTTACAACCGCTACGGCAGCGGCTCTGAGGCGCTGGCGTCCGACATCCGCCTGTTGCTCAAGTCCTGAGCGAATCTGTTTCGCACGGCTGCAATCGGAAAAGAAAAAAGCCCGCACATTGCTGTGCGGGCTTTTTGAAAGAGCGTAAGCCTGCGGGGTTTAAGCGTAGGCGGCCAGCACCTTCTTCATCTTCTTCATGGCCGCCACCTCAATCTGGCGGATCCGCTCGGCGCTTACCTTGTACTCGTCGGCCAGGTCGTGCAGCGTCATGCCGCCTGAACCGTCGTCGTTCACCTTGAGCCAGCGCTCTTCCACAATGCGGCGCGAACGCGGGTCGAGATCTTCCAGCGCAGCGGTGATGCCGTCTGAAGCCAGGTTGTCGCGCTGGCGAGACTCCATCAGTGCCGTCGGCTCTTGCGTCGCGTCGGCCAGGTAGGCGATCGGGCCAAAGGCGTCTTCGCCGTCGTCGCTCGGGCTTGGGTCCAGAAGCACGTCGCCGCCCGACATGCGCTGCTCCATCTCGATGACTTCCTCACGCTTGACGTTCAACGTCTTGGCCATCGAATCAATTTGGCCTTCAGTCAGCGTGTCGCGGTGCGTCGCCACGTCGGCGTCGTCCTTGTAGCCTTGCTTCATCGAGCGCAGGTTGAAAAACAGCTTGCGCTGGGCTTTGGTCGTCGCGACCTTGACCATGCGCCAGTTTTTCAGGATGTACTCATGAATCTCGGCCTTGATCCAGTGCATGGCATAGCTCACCAGGCGCACATTCTGGTCCGGGTCGAAGCGCTTGACCGCCTTCATCAGGCCGATGTTGCCTTCCTGGATCAAGTCGCCGTGCGGCAGTCCGTAACCCAGGTATTTGCGCGAAATCGAAACCACCAGACGCAAGTGAGAGAGCACTAACTTACCGGCTGAGTCGAGATCGTTGTTTTCCTTGAGGTTTTTGGCAAATTCCTGCTCCTGCTCCAGAGTGAGCATGGGGAGACGGTTCACGGCGGAAATATAAGCGTCCAGGTTGCCCAGCGGGGGCACCAGCGACCAGGGGTTGACGGCTGTGGACGCGCCCGATTTCGGCACGACAGCGGTCAGGGAAGCGGGGGAAAGAGCATAAGACACAGCAAGACTCCTTTCGTCTGGTGCTAAATATTAGCACTCTGTTGGAGAGAGTGCTAAGCAATAAGTTCAATGACTCAGATAGCGCAAGGCTAATCAGTGAAAACCCTTGGTATGAGCCGCATTGTGGGCCATTGGTTCAGGGGGATTGGTTTCCGCCTTGTAAATGCGCGGTATCGATTTGTAGGGGCTCGTTGCGCTTCAAGGGCGAGTTTGCTATCTATTTGATAGCTACCTGCGCAAGTTCTTGTTGGGTTGAAGCCATATTTGACGCCAAATCCAGGTGGGCTGCGCATCAGCTTTATTGCCAATCTTATGGAGTGAAATTGGCCTTTCATCCAGATAGGACAAGCGCTAGCAGCTACGAATTTAATAGCAGTTCCATGCTTTTCGCTCCCACCACCTGAAGCGGCGCTTGAAGGTATGGATTTACGGCAGGCGCTTGTCGTCACGCACTTCGCGGACTTCGACGTCCACCACGTCGCCGGTACGGGGGCGGGCCGGGTTGCCTTGGGCGGCCCCGCCCGGCCACATGCCCTGGGGCGAATAGCGCTGGAAGCGGCCAAACACCATCGCCGGCGCCGGCTTGCGGCCGGTGACGAGCGACTTCAGGAGGCTCAGTGCCACGACGATCAGGGCCGCGACCAGCAGGCTGACGGCAAACACCGCCGCGAAGATGCCAAACAGGAGCTTGAGGAAAAAACGCAGAATTTTGCTGATCAAGCGAGGTGCCTGTGAAAAGGTTTAGACCTCCCACATGGAGGCCGCCCGGGTGTTTTCAAGCTGGATGAATCACCAGCGTATACCCAGCTTGCCAAATAGCTTGCTCAGCACAAACAGCGGCCCGACCCAGAGGTACTGGATGTCTTCAAAGAAAGAAGGCTTCTTGCCCTCGATCTTGTGGCCGATGAATTGCAGGATCCAGGCGCCCACAAAAATGCCGACACAGATCGGCAATACCAGTGGTCCCATGGCGAACACCAGGCCCAGAAACAGCACCGACCAGACCGCCATGGTCATAAAGAACACCGCCGACAGGCGGGCGTAGTAGACCATGCTGGCCGCGACGAACACATACGCAACATAGGGGTGAAGCGCAAACAACATGCCCACCAGGCTCAGCATGATGAGCGGGATGGCGATGAAATGGATCAGTTCGTTGCGCGGGTTCCGGTGGCTTTCGCCGTAGTGCGCCAGCAGCTGGTCAACCTTGCGCGGCCCGGTAACGGTATCGGGAATATCCGCTATGTCGTTCATGTATGTCTCCATTGGCGGGGATCGCCTCTGGGCGGATTTTCCGCCAGGCCACCAGAACCGGAGCGGTGTTTTACAAAACGTAACGCAGACCGCGAGCGGCCTGCGAACTTTGTGCTTACCGGGTGTGCTTGCCGATCAGGTCGGCGTGATTTTCGCGGTCTTGATAATCCGGCTCCAGCGGTCTATTTCGCTTTTCAGGAAGCGGCCGAACTCTTCTGAACCCTTTTGTGAGACACGAAAGCCTTGCTGCTTGGCGCGCTCTTCCACGTCAGCGCTGTACATGATCTTGATGATCTCGCGCGAGTATTTGTCCACAATGTCGTCCGGCGTCTTGGCCGGGAGCATGGCCCCTGTCCAGTTTTCGACAAAGAGGCCAGTCATACCGGCCTCGAAAGCAGTCGGGACTTCAGGCACCCCCGGGTGCCGGCCCAGGCTGCAGATCGCGATCGCGCGCAGTTTTCCAGCTTTGACGTGAGCGATCGATTCCGGATAGTTGGAAAAAATCACGTCCAGCTGGCCACCGATCAGGTCGACCATCGAGGGCGCGCCGCCGCGGTAGGGCACATGGATCATCTTTGTTTTGTTCAACTCGCAGAACAAAGCCATGGTCAGGTGTGCCGGGGTGCCGTTGCCGCTCGAGCCCGCGCTCAGCTGTTTGGTTTTGGACACGGCCATCAGGTCCTTGAAGTCCTTGATGGGACTGGCGGTGGGAACCACGACCAGCATCGGCGAATTGGCCATCAGGGCGACCGGGCGCAGGTCTTTGGTGAAGCTGTAAGCCGCATTCGGATACAGGGACACGTTCGCGGCATGTGTCAACGTGATGGCCAGCAGCGTATTGCCGTCGGGCGCCGATTTGGCGACCAGCTCGGCGCCGATCTGCGCGTTTCCGCCAGCCTTGTTTTCGACAATCACTGAAGTTTTCCACGCTTCAGACAGCTTTTGGGCGACCGTGCGGGCCATCATGTCGGTCAGGCCGCCGGGCGTGAACGGGACCACATACTTGATGGTGCTGCCTGGTTTGGGAAAGGTCTGCTGGGCCAGCCCCAGACCCGGAATGCCCGTCAGGGCTGCACCTGTTGATGCCAATACGATGTCACGACGTTTCATGCCTACTCCTCTGTTGATTGAATGATTGTTAACCCACTAACTGATCCAACTGTGATTTGAGTGCGTCGGGAATGCTGATTCCTGACTGTAGTGCTTTCGTTTGAAGTGCGATGCGCCTCGCACCTGCCAGACGTACACCTTCGTCCAACAGCATTTCGGCGATCACGATTTCCATGCGTTCAAAGTAAGTGTCTGTGCCTGCAAGCGCGCCCGGGTCGATCAGGATGAAAGCCTGGCCGATCCGCGGCTGATTTCCTTCATCCACAAAAAACGATGATGCCTCAAAAGCAAACTGCGCGCCAATCACGGCTGTCACCAGCAGCTCAACCATCAATGCCAGCATGGAACCTTTGGGGCTGCTCACGGCACCCAGCGGCAGCATGGAGCCCTCCAGAGCCGCCTGTGCGTCCGTTGTGGGCCGGCCTTGCGTGTCCAGCGCCCAGCCCAGCGGAATGGATTTGCCTTCCTTGGCTGCAACCATCACCTTGCCGCGCGCAACTTCGCTCAGTGACAGGTCAATCAACAGTGGATCGGCGTTTCTCCGGGGAAACGCGGCAGCAATCGGGTTGGTTCCAAAGATCGGATGCTTGCCGCCTGCCGCGGGCATGGCCGCCGGTGCGTTCGCAAAACCAAGGCCTACCAGGCCCGCATCGGTTGCGGGGCGCAGATGATCCACCAATACCCCGCAATGGTGGCTGTTGATCACGCCGACAAAACACACGCCCAGTTCCCGGGCGGTTGCAATCGCCGTGGAGATCGCCAGGTCGCAGGCGGGAAAAGCCAGACCCTGCTTTGCATCCACCACCACTGCCGCCCCTTTTTTGTGCGCCACGACGGCGACGGCATGGCCGTCGGCCCGGCCGTTGCGAAGATGGGTGGCATATTGCGGCACGCGGCTCAGGCCATGCGAAGCGAGCCCTTGCGCTTCGGCGCGGACCAGTGCTCTCGCGGTGGTGACCGCCGTGGCCTCTGCCGCGCCCGCCTTGCGCAGCGCCTGCGTGGCAAGACGGGTTGCTTCATCAATAGACAGTTGGACCATTACTTCAGATTTTTCAGCACCTTGTCGGCAATCATGAACGATACACGTTCATTTGACTGCATGCTGAGACCTGAAATGTGTGGTGTAAGCAACAGGTTGGGGCATCCTTGCAACACCGCGCTCGCGGGCATGGGTTCGACGTCGAATACATCGATGGCCGCACCGCCTAGTTGCCCCGACCGCAGTGCCGCACTGACTGCCGCGATGTCCACGATGTGGCCCCGCGAGGTATTGATCAGAACTGCGCCTTTTTTCATCTGTCCAATGCGTGCCGCGCTGAACAGCCCGCGCGTCGCATCCACCAGGGGCACATGCAATGTGACAGCATCTGCGCTGCTGATGAGGTCGTCAAGGCTGGCGTACTGCACACCGGTCTGCGCGAAAACCGGGGCATCGGGTGCAAGCGCGGGGTCATAGGCAATCACGTGCATGCCCAGGCCACGTGCCAGGCGCGCGGTGGTCTGGCCTATAGAGCCAAAACCGATGATGCCCAGCGTTTGCCCGGCAGCTTCACGGCCGCTGCTCAACGCAGCGCGCGGCCATTGGCCGGCTGCCACGGCTTCGGTGGAAGCAAACGCGCCGCGCAGCAGCAGCAGGGTGCTGGCAACGACGTATTCGGCGACGCTGAGCGCATTGGCGCCCGAGGCGGGGATGACCTTGATGCCGCGTGCTTCGCAGGCCGGCACGTCAATGTTGTCCAGCCCCACGCCGAGCCGGCCCACCACCTTGCAGCGGGCCATCGCGTCGAGCAGTTCGCCACGCACCTGCGTCAGGTTGCGCACGATCAACACATCGGCTTGGCCCGCCTCGGCCCGCAGGCGGGTGGCGTCGCCCACCAGCTGCGGGTCATAGAGCACGTCATGTGCCGCTTCAAGCTGCGCCACTGCGCGCTCGTCCATGAATTCACAGATGACAATGCGCGCCCGCGTCATGACAGTGCCACCAACATGTGGGCACAATTTTCCGCCGGGCCGCCCCAAGGAAAATTAGCCCCCTCGGGGGGCAGCGCATTACACGAAGTGAAAAGCGTGGGGGCCATGTTCTAGGCTGATTCAAACAGGCGTGTCAGCACGAACTCACGGTGACCCAACGCTTCGGCCGCTGTGAGCCGGCCGTTGGCGGTGCGCAGCATGTTCTCCAGCAGCTTGTCGCCGGCCTGGTCGAGCGTGATCTCGCGCTGCAGCAACCCGGACGTGTCCACGTCGATGTGTTCGCTCATCAGGCGCACGGTGCGCGGGTTCGAGCAGATCTTGATCACGGGAACAATCGCATTGCCGATCACGTTGCCCTGGCCGGTGGGGAAGAAGTGCACGGCGTAACCCGAGGCGGCGCACAGGGTCACCATTTCGGCGGCGGCACTGGACGAGTCCATGAACCACAGGCCCGGGTGCGTGGGCATCTCGGCCTTGTCGATGACGCCGTCGACCGTGCAGACCTTGCCGATCTTCTGGATATTGCCCAGCGCTTTTTCCTCGATGGTCGTGAGGCCTCCGGCGATGTTGCCCTTGGTGGGCTGCGAGTCCGACAGGTCGCTGGTCTTGTGGCGGTTGATCATGTCCTGGTAGCGGTTGAACATGAACATGAACTGGTCGCGCACGGCATCGGTGGCGCAGCGGTCGGCCACGATTTTTTCACCACCGGTGATCTCGGAGGTTTCGCCGAAGCACAGGTAGTTGCCAAGCGGGTGCAGCTTGTCGAAGGCGTTGCCGACGGTGGGATTGGCGCCGCAGCCGGACGTGGTGTCGGACTCGCCGCACTTGGTGGAGACCCAGAGTTCGGAGATGCCGCAGACCTCGCGCTGCTTTTCGCTGGCCCATTGCACGTATTCACGCGCGGCTTTGGATGCCTTCATGATGGTCTCATGGTCGCCGTGGCCTTCAATGCCGAAGCCCACCACCGGTTTGCCGGTTTTGGCGATGCCGTCCACCACTTTTTTGGTCCAGCTGTCTTCAATGCCGATCACCACGACGGCGGCGACATTGGGGTTGCAGCCGGCACCGATCAGGGTGCGAAAGTGCAGCTCCAGGTCGGCGCCGAATTGCAGCCGCCCATAGGGGTGCGGAATCGCCATGCAGCCCTTGATGTTGTGGGCCACCGCTTCGGCCGCTGCATTGGAGAGGTCGTCCAGCGGCAGGATGATGACGTGGTTGCGCACGCCGACGCGGCCGTTTTCGCGGCGGTAGCCCAAAAATGTGGTGTTTTTATCGATGACTGACATTGCTATGTTCCTAGATGAGTTGTTTGTTCCAGCAATCGACGTGGATCTGGCTTCGCCAGGCCACAGGCGATGCCCCCTCAGGGGGAGGCGGCCGCAGGCTGCTTCGGGGGGTTACCACCTCTTTGTTTTGATGTTGTGCACATGGGCGTGCTGGCCGGCCTTGATGTTGGCGACGACCTTGCCCATGTCGATGCCGTACTTCAGCACGGTGTCGCCGACAGCCATGTCCTTGAGGGCCACCTTGTGGCCGATCGGGATGTCCTGCTGGGCCTGCACATTGATCATGCGGTCCTCGTCCATGATCCAGCCGGTCATGGCGGTTCCTGCCTTCACACCTTCCACCACCACAACGGCCACGGTGTCTTTGGCGTCATGTAATACAAAATGAATCATGGGGTCTCCGAATGGCCTGAGTTGAATCGAGTTGCCAGTTTTATGGGTCGGCAACACCTTGTCAATTGACTCATATATATGACTTGAACGACTTGCCCGTTGGTGTTTCAATGGCGGCCGTGAATCTCAAAAACACATCGGCTCCAATGCGTCCGTTGATGAGCGAAGAGGCCATGCCGCTCTACCGCCAGGTGAAGCGCGAGCTGCAAAAACTCATCGAAGCCGGGCATTACGGCCCGGGTAAACCCTTGCCCAGCGAGGCGAATATTGCCGCGAGCCTGCAGGTGAGCATTGGCACCCTGCGCCACGCCGTTGACGAACTGGTACACGAGCATGTGCTGGTGCGGCGGCAGGGCAAGGGAACTTTTGTGGCGCCGCACAACAATGCCCGCTTCATGTTCCAGTTTTTTCACGTGGAGCCGCGCTGGAACTTCGGTGACGACGATGCGGCGCGGGACCGCGACTACCCGGAAATTGACTGCATCGCTTTTGGGCGCGAGCGGGCCACGGAGCAAGAAGCGGCCGCGTTGCGCATCAAGCCGGGCGAGCCCGTGTTCAGGGCGGAAAACCGCCTCGCCCTGCATGGCCGTGTGGTCATGCATGACCGGCTGACCATCGCGGCGGCGCTGTTCCGCAACCTCACCGAAAAACGTTTTGTCGAAAGACCCGGCACGATCTATGCCTTGTACCAGACGGACTTCGGCATCACCGTGCTGCGGGCACAGGAGCGTGCACGGGCCGCGGCGGCCGACCGGACCCAGGCGCGCCTGCTGGGACTGGCGGTGGGTTCTCCGGTGATGGAGGTGCACCGGCTGGCCCTGACATTCGGCGACAAGCCCGTGGAATACCGGGTCTCCACCATCAATACCCAGGCGCATGACTATGTCAGTGTGCTGTCCAAGAAGGCATGAACATGGACCTTGTTGTGGTGCTGGAGAAAGCCCGGCTCGCGGGCATGGAGGCTGCCGCCCGCATCCGGAAGGCGCAGGCACAACTGCAGCCGGCGGATGTCCGCCAGAAGGCGCCGGGTGACTGGGTTACGCGGTTTGACTGCGAAGTGGAGGAGGGCTTGCGCAGCGCACTGCTGCAAGCCCTGCCGCAGAGTGGTTTTGTCGGTGAAGAAAGCGGAGGCGAATTGACGGAGCAGCCCACCTGGCTGGTCGACCCGATTGATGGCACGGCAAACTTTGCGCGCGGCTACCCCCAGTACGCGGTATCGATTGCCCTGTGTGTGGACCGGCAGCCGGTGCTGGGCGTGATCGTGGATCCGTCCCGCCACGAAATTTTTACCGCGGCATCGGGCCTCGGTGCATACCTGAATGAGGGGCGCCTGGCCTGCGCAGCTGCGCGCCCCGCGGGGCAATGCCTGGTTTCGACGGTGTTTCCCAAACCGGGCGCGCCTTTCATGGACGACTACCTGCGCGAATTCGGTGATGTGCTGAGAACGTTTGGGCAGGTTCGGCGAAGCGGCTCCATGGCGCTGGAACTGGCTTATGTGGCGGCCGGGCGGGCTGATGCCTTCTGGGAACGCGGTATGGGCGCGTGGGACGCTGCTGCCGGGTTGGTGCTACTGCGCGAGGCTGGCGCCACGATGCGATCCCTGGACGGCTTGCCGCTGCTGCAAAGCCGGATGCTGGTAGCGGGAAGCCCCGCCGGTGCGGCGCTGCTGGAAAAAAGCCTCTTGCACCACAGCGATGGCCAAAATTCTTCGCACTCTTCTTTCAATATTTCTGTCTGATACCTCCATGATTCTCAAATGGCGCCTGGCGCTGGTTTCCCATTTTCCAGGCGTGCTGGTGTGCATGGTGATTGCACTGGCCGCGACTTTCATTTCCGAGCACTATGGCGGCCCCCAACTGCTCTATGCCTTGCTGATCGGCCTGGCGTTCCATTTTCTCAACAGCCACCCCAAGGCGGCCAAAGGCATCGGCTTTTGCGGCCGCGTGGTGCTGCGTGTGGGTGTGGCGCTGCTGGGCGCCCGCATCACGTTTGCGCAAGTGGCCCAACTGGGCGCCGGTACCGCCGTGGTCATCGTGCTGGCGGTGGCATTGACGATTTTGCTGGGCGTGCTGCTGGCGCGCTGGCTGAAGTGTTCGCGTGATGAAGGCCTGCTGTCGGGCAGCGCGGTGGCCATCTGCGGTGCGTCGGCGGCGCTGGCCGTGTCTTCCGTGTTGCCCCAGACGAAAGAAAACGAACGCTTCACACTTCTGGCTGTTGTCGGTGTCACGGTGCTGTCAACGCTGGCGATGGTGGTCTACCCTTTCAGTCTGCAGGCCATCGGGCTCCTGCCGGGTCAGGCCGGTATTGTGCTGGGAGGCTCGATCCACGATGTCGCGCAGGTGGTGGCGGCCGGCATGATGCTCGGCCCGCAGGCGGGTGACACGGCCACCGTGGTCAAGCTGTTTCGCGTCATGATGCTGATGCCCATCGTGCTGTTCATTGCGGTGCTGTACCGCAACCATCCGGCCGTCAAGGTGCCTGAAACGGAAGTGCCGCTGGTACCGGGCTTCCTGATCGCTTTTGTCGTGCTGGTCATGCTGGCCAGCGCGGGCCTGATCTCGGCGCCCGTGGTTCAGCTGGCCAGTGATGCGTCGCGCTGGATGCTGGTGACGGCCATTGCCGCTGCGGGCGTGAAGACCAGTTTTGAAGACTTGCTCAAGCTGGGCTGGAAGCCCGTGGCCCTGCTGCTGGCCGAAACCGTTTTTATCGTGGCCTTTGTGGTGATCTCGGTGCTGCTGCTGAAACTCGGGATACCGTAAACCGCAGGCGGCAACTTCGCTGGTTTAACCCAGCAAAGCCTGCGCAAATTCACGGGCGTTGAAGGTTTCCAGGTCTTCCAGCTGCTCACCCACGCCGATGAAGTACACCGACACCGGTCGCAGTGTGGGTGAGGCAATGGCACGTTCACGGGCCCACAGCGCAATGGCCGCCAAAACGCCGCCCTTGGCTGTGCCGTCCAGCTTGGTCACGATGAGGCCGGTCAACTGCAGCGTGTCGTCGAAAGCCTTGACCTGGGCCAACGCGTTTTGCCCCGTGTTGCCGTCAATGACCAGCAGCACCTCGTGGGGTGCCGTGGCATCCGCCTTCTGCACTACGCGCTTGATCTTGCGCAGCTCTTCCATCAGGTGCAGCTGCGTGGGCAGACGGCCGGCCGTGTCGACCAGTACCACGTCCTTGCCGCGCGCCTTGCCTGCGCTCACAGCGTCAAAACTCACGGCAGCCGGGTCGCCGCCTTCCTGGCTCACGATCTCGACCGTATTGCGGTCGGCCCAGACGCTGAGCTGCTCGCGCGCCGCGGCGCGAAAGGTATCGGCCGCTGCCAGCAGCACCGAGGCGCCCTCGGTGGCCAGGTGCCGCGTGAGTTTGCCGATGGACGTGGTCTTGCCGGCGCCGTTGACACCGGTCACCATGATCACGGTGGGCTGGTACTGGCCGATCACCAGCGGTTGTTCCAGCGGCTTGAGCAGCTGCGCGATGGAATCCACCAAGGCATTCTTGACGGCGACGGGGTGTGTCATGCCGCCTTCCTTGACGCGGCGTTTGACGTCGGCCAGCAGGTGTTCGGTGGCCTTGCTGCCGGCGTCCGCCATCAATAACGCGGTCTCCAGGTCTTCATAAAGCGCATCGTCGATGCGGCTGCCGATGAACACGGTCGAGATGCTGGAGCCGGTCTTGCGCAGCCCGGCCTGCAGCTTGCCGAGCCAGCGTTCCCGCTCCGGGGCCACGGCGCCGGGAACCGGAATGGTGATGGGGGTGACCAGCGCACTGCCGATCAGGCCGCTGCCCATGGAGGCCGGCGAGGGTACGGTTGTCACTGGTTCAGGGGCCGGTCCGGCCGGGACGGCTGCATCCGGCGCAGAAGACGCCGGTGCGGCAGGAGGGGGGGATTTTTTCTTGAAAAAACTGAACATTGGGTATGCTTGTGGAGTCCTAGTGGGCAATTGCACTCTGCAGTGCCGTGCGGCGCCACCCAGCTATTCTATGAAACACCCCAGGCCAGCCCTTTTGACAACCTCAGTACCCCTATCTTCCATACTTCGCCCGTCGGCCGCCTGGCACCTGCCCGCCCTGGTGCTGACCCTGTGCCTGGGCACGGCCGCCCTTGCGCAAGTGCCCGTGCCGGTGGGGCAGTTCACGCTGGCCAATGGCCTCACGGTCATCGTCAAGCCCGACCACCGCGCCCCCACCGTGGCCCACATGCTGTGGGTGCGCGTGGGCTCCATGGACGAGGTCGACGGCACGTCGGGCGTGGCCCATGTGCTGGAACACATGATGTTCAAGGGCACGGCGAAGGTCAAACCGGGTGAGTTTTCAAGGCGCGTAGCCGCCCTGGGCGGACGCGACAACGCCTTCACCGCCCGCGACAACACGGCCTACCACCAGCAGATTCCGGCCGGCAAGCTGGAGGACGTCATGCGCCTGGAGGCTGACCGTTTTACGGGTAACCAGTGGGCGGACGACGAGTTCAAGCGCGAGATCGAGGTTGTCAAGGAAGAGCGGCGCCTGCGCACCGAAGATTCGCCGCGCGCGATGCTGTATGAGCAGATGACCGCCATGACGTTTACCGCCTCGCCTTACCGGCGCCCGGTGATCGGCTGGATGAGCGACATCGAGGCCATGACACCCGACGATGCGCGCGATTTTTACCGCCGCTGGTATGTGCCGGCCAATGCCGCCGTGGTCATTGCCGGTGATGTGGATGTCGCGCAGGTCAAAAAGCTGGCTGAGAAATACTACGGCGGCATCCCCGCGCGCGCCGTCCCGGTGCGCAAGCCGCGCGTTGAGCCCGTACAGGCCGGCGTGCGCCGCATGGACTTCAAGGCGCCGGCCAGCCAGGCCTATGTCAGCATGGTTTTCAAGGTGCCCAAGCTGGAACCGGCAGACCTGGCCGCGCCGGCCGCGGGCGCCAGCCGCGACGCGCTGGCGCTGACGGTGCTGGCCGCCGTGCTGGACGGCTACACCGGCGCCAGGCTTGACCGCGCGCTGGTGCAGCAGTCCCGTGTGGCCGACAGCGCCGGTGCGTCCAATGGCCTGATGGGCCGCGGGCCGCAGGTTTTTTCGCTCGACGGCGTGCCCGCAGCCGGCAAAACGGCCCAGCAGGTGGCCGACGCGCTGCGCGAGCAGGTGGCCAAGGTGGCGCGCGAGGGCGTGAGCGAGGCCGAGCTCAACCGCGTCAAGACGCAGTGGGTGGCCAGCGAGACCTACAAGCTCGACTCGGTGTTCAACCAGGCGCGCGAGCTAGGCTCCCACTGGGTGCAAGGCTTGCCGCTGGATGCCAGCGAACGCATCATTGCCGCCCTGCGCAGCATCACGGGCGCCGAGGTGCAGGCCGTGGCCGCGAAATATTTTGGTGACGACCAGATGACGATGGCAACGCTGTTGCCGCAGCCGCTGGACCCAAACCGCAAGCCGCGCCAGGGCACAGCGCCCGCCGGTGACCTGCAGCATTGAGCTGCCCTCTCATCCAGAATTGTTGACAACATCATGATTGCTATAAAAACGAGAGCGGCTCGCGCAAGGAATATATGGGCTGCAGGACTTTTTGGCTTGTTTTCTCACTCGCTGGTGCTGGCTGCCCTGCCGATCCAGCACTGGACGCAGCCTAATGGCGCCAGGGTTTACCTGGTCGAAAGCCCGGCGATTGCCATGCTGGACGTGCAGATCGACCTGGACGCCGGCAACCGGCGTGACCCTGCTGACAAGGCAGGCCTGGCCAGCATGATGGCCGGCCTGCTGGAAAAAGGGGTGCGTGCCAGTAATGGCTTGGGGCCTGAAGTCATTTGTGGAGGGCTGTGTGTTCCCGAGCCGGCGCTCGACGAAAACGCCCTCAGCGAAGCCTGGGCTGATCTGGGTGCGCAGTTTGGCGCCGGCACCACGTCCGACCGCCTGAGCTTTTCACTGCGAACCCTGACCGACCCGGCGCTGCTGGACAAAGCCGCGGCGCTGGCCGCCCGTGAGATCGCCGAGCCGGCTTTTCCCGAAGCCGTTTGGCAACGCGAACGCGCACGCCTGCAGGCCTCGATCCGCGAGTCCTATACCCGCCCGGCCAGTGTTGCCGGCCGCGCCTACACACCGGCGGTGTACGGCACGCATCCCTACGGCTATGAGGTCACGGAAGAAAGCCTGGCGCGCATCAGCGTGGCCGACATGCGTGCCGTGCACGCCACCGGCGTGACAGCTTGCCGTGCGCGCATCAGCATGGTGGGCGCGGTGACGCGCGCACAGGCCGATGCCATCGCCGCAAAATTGCTCTCGCGCCTGCCGCAAACGGCTTGCGCCAGCCTGCCGCCATTGCCGGCCGTGGCCGAGGTCGCGCCGCTGGCCGCACCGGTTGAAAAACGCATCCCTTTTGCCTCGGCGCAGGCGCAGGTGCTGATCGGCCAGCCGGGCTACAAACGCTCGGACCCGGACTACTTCGCCCTGACGGTGGGCAATTACATCCTGGGCGGTGGCGGTTTTGTCTCGCGCCTGACGAGTGAAGTGCGTGAGAAGCGCGGCCTGACGTATGGCGTGTCGAGTTATTTCTCACCGGCCCTGCATGCGGGCGCCTTCACCATCAGCATGCAGACCCGGCCCGACCAAGCTGTGCAGGCCGTGGACCTGGTGCGCAAAGTGGTGGCTGACTTTGTGGCCAGCGGCCCGCTGGAGACGGAACTCAAGGCGGCGAAGGACAATCTGGTCGGCGGCTTTGCCTTGCGCATCGACAGCAACCGCAAGCTCCTAGACAACGTGTCGAGCATTGCCTGGAACGATCTGCCGTTGAACTACCTGGATACCTGGACGCAGCAGGTCGACAAAGTCACGGTGGCCGATGTCAAGGCGGCTTTTGCACGCAAGCTGCAGCCTGAAAAAATGGTCACTGTTATCCTTGGCGCCGCACCATGAAGTACACGCCCGCTCCTGCCCCAACTCCCGCCACCCCAAAAAAAATGCGCGCCAAAAGCGGCAAGGTGGTGGCTCGCAAAACCGTGCCGCCCGGCGAAATCCGCATCATCGGCGGCTTGTACAAACGCACCAAATTGCCGGTGCCCAGCAAGCCGGGCCTGCGGCCCACGCCAGACCGCGTGCGCGAAACCCTTTTCAACTGGCTGGGCCAGGACCTGACGGGCTGGCGCTGTATCGACGTGTTTGCCGGTACCGGCGCGCTGGGCTTTGAGGCCGCGTCGCGCGGTGCCGCCGACGTGCTGCTGTGCGAGCAGGACCCGGCGCTGGCGCAACAGCTCAAGACGGTGCAGGCCAGGCTCAAGGCAGACATGTGCCGCATCGAGCGCGGCGACGGACTGAGCGCCTTGAAACGCGTCGCGCCGGGCAGCCTGCAACTGGTGCTGCTCGACCCGCCTTTTGAGTCCACCCTGTACGAATCCACGCTCAAGGCCGCAGCGCAGGCCATCGGCCCGACCGGCGTGATTTATCTGGAGGCGCCCAAACCCTGGACGGATGAGGAACTGCTGCCGCTGGGTTTGCAGGTGCACCGCAGTGGCAAGGCCGGCGCCGTGCATTTCCACTTGCTGGCCGCTCTGGGTACGCCAGCGGGCTGAACCGCGGCCCAGCCTTGCCCGTCTCGTGGTTACAGGGCGGCAATTGGCGGTTAAAAGGGAGGGGCGGGCATAATTCCCCCTATGGCTACCTCCCGCACCGCTGTTTATTCCGGCACGTTTGACCCGTTCACGCTGGGCCATGACGACGTCGTGCGCCGCGCGGCAGGGCTGTTTGACCGGCTTGTCATTGCCGTGGCCACTGCCCACCACAAGAAAACCCTGTTTTCACTGGAAACGCGTGTGGCGCAGGTGCAGGCGGCAACCCAAGGCATCGCCGGTGTCACGGTGCTGCCGTTTGACGGCCTGATCATGGATTTTTGCGCAGCGCAAAAGGCCTCAGCCGTGGTGCGCGGAATCCGTAACATCACCGACTTTGACTACGAAGCGCAGATGGCAGCCATGAATCGCAAACTGCGCTCCGAGGTGGAAACCGTGTTTCTGCTACCCGACGCACCGCTGCAATGCATCAGCAGCACACTGGTGCGCGAGATCAGCAAGCTGGGGGGCGACATCAGCCAGATGGTGAGCCCGGCGGTGGCGTCGGCACTGGCGGCGGCGCACCAGGTCAACAAAGCCGGCAAGGGGAACTGACATGGCCCTGATGATCACTGACGAGTGCATCAACTGCGACGTGTGCGAACCTGAATGCCCCAACCAGGCGATTTACCTGGGCAAGGAAATTTACGAGATCGACCCGCACAAATGCACGGAATGCGTGGGCCATTTCGATGAGCCCCAGTGCGTGCAGGTTTGCCCTGTCGCCTGCATCCCCATCAACCCGCAGCACATTGAAACGCGGGAAACCCTGTGGGAAAAATACCAGCGGCTGCAGACCATCATTCCGGTGGTCACAGCCCGGTGACCTGATCCCATCGGGGGATGTGGGTTTTCGGGTCTGGACAGGTCCTGGAAGCCGAAATTTAGAGCCAAATTGGCATCAAGCCCAATGAGAACAAGCGCGGGCAGCTATAAAAATAGTAGCGCTCTCCTTCTGTATGGCGCGCCCGGAATCGCGGAATCTTAATCTTCGATATCCACTTTGCGCGGCGGTTTCGGCCGCGGCGGCGTGCTGGTGTGGATCATCATCGTGGCTTTTTCCATCTCGCCCTTGAGCAGTTCAGGCACGGCCTTGATGCAGCGGGCAATGCAGTCTTCAATCGCCACGCGGTGCTCTTGCGAAGGTTTTTTCAGCACCCAGTTGACCACCTCGGACTTCACGCCCGGATGGCCCACGCCGATGCGCAGGCGCCAGTAGTCGGCCGTGCCCAGTTGCGCATGGATGTCGCGCAGGCCGTTGTGGCCGGCGTGGCTGCCGCTGAACTTGAGCTTGACCTGGCCGGGCACGATGTCCATTTCGTCGTGCGCCACCAACACCTCTTCAGGCGCGACCTTGAAGAAGCGTGCCAGGGCCGCCACCGACTTGCCGGAGACATTCATGAAGGTCAGCGGCTTGAGCAGCCAGACGTTCTGGCCGTTGAGGGTGATGCGCGCCACCTGGCCGTGGTAGCTCTTGTCCAGGCTCAGCGGGGCTTTCAGCTCCTGCGAGAGGGCGTCGATAAACCAGAAACCGGCGTTGTGGCGGGTGGCTTCGTATTCGGGGCCGGGGTTGCCCAGGCCGACAAACAATTTGATCATTTGGAGATTTCCATCTGTCCAATTTTAGGGTGCGTGGCCTTGTGTCTTTGCAAGCGGGCGGTTCTGATTAAAGCGCTAACCAAGAAAAACGGCCCTTGTCCTGCAAGAGGACAAGGGCCGTGAGCCTTTTCAGGCCTGTGCGGGAAGCGAATTACTTCTTGGCGGCAGGCTTGGCAGCGTCGGCCTTGGCGCCGGCTTTGGCTTCCTTGGCGGCAGCAGCTTTAGCGGCTTTCGGATCCACCGGTGCGGCTGCTGCAGCGGCTGCTGCGGCATCGGCCTCGGCTTCTTCGGAAACGGCAGACACCGACACCAGAACCGGGTTGTCCTGGCCCTTGGCCACGAACTTCACGCCCTTTGGCAGGGTGATGTCCTTGATGTGCAGTGGCGAACCTTTCTTCAGGTCCTTCAGGTCGACGGCGATGAATTCAGGGATGTCTGCAGGGAAGCAGGACACGGTCAACTCGGTGATCACGTGGTTGACCAGGCAGTTCTCCGTCTTGACGGCTGGAGACTCTTCTTCACCGCTGTAGTGCACCGGCACTTTCACGGTCATCTTGGTCTTGGCTTCCACGCGCTGGAAGTCGATGTGCAGGATCTGCTGTTTGTACGGGTGCATTTGCAGGTCACGCAGCAGAACCTTGTGTTCTTTGCCAGCCAGTTCCATCTGGAGGATGGAAGCATGGAACGCTTCTTTCTTGATGGCGTGGAACAACGCGTTGTGATCGATTTCGATCAGCGTGGGTTCACCGGTGCCACCGTAAACAATACCGGGCGTACGGCCGGTGATGCGGAGACGGCGGCTCGCACCCGTGCCCTGCTTTGCGCGCTCAAAAGCGACGAATTTCATAATCAACTCCAATAAAGAACGGACCGCGACCAGTCTCGTTCTGGTTTAAAAAGCTGCTTTTGCCTCATGACAAACATCACGGGGCGAGGGCAGCTACCTTTTGGCCTCAGATCAGAACAGGTTGTCCTGGTCCGAAAACAAACTCATGACCGACTCTCCCTTGGCGATGCGCTGGATGGTTTCAGCGATCAACGGCGCCACGGAGAGCTGGCGAATCTTTGTGCAACCCACGGCATTGGGGCTCAACGGAATGGTGTTGGTAATCACCACCTCATCGAGTGCGTCGCCCTGGGCGATGCGGTCAATGGCCGGGCCCGAAAAAATCGGGTGCGTGCAATATGCGTAAACTTTCTTGGCACCGCGCTCTTTCAGCACTTCAGCCGCCTTCACCAGCGTACCGGCCGTGTCGATCATGTCGTCCATGATCACGCAGTTGCGGCCTTCGATGTCGCCGATCACGTGCATCACTTCAGACACGTTCGCCTTGGGGCGGCGCTTGTCGATGATGGCCATGTCGCAGCCCAGCTGCTTGGCCAGCGCCCGGGCGCGCACCACGCCGCCCACATCGGGCGACACGACCATCAGGTCGGTGTAATTCTTCTGGCGCAGGTCGCCCAGCAACACCGGCGACGCATAAATGTTGTCGACCGGAATATCAAAAAAGCCCTGGATCTGGTCGGCATGCAGATCCATCGTCAAAACACGCGACACGCCCACTGCCTGCAGCATGTTGGCCACCACCTTGGCTGTGATCGGCACCCGCGCCGAACGTGGGCGGCGGTCTTGCCGGGCATAGCCGAAATACGGAATCACCGCGGCGATGCGCTCGGCCGAAGCCCGTTTCAACGCATCAACCATGATCAGCAGTTCCATCAGGTTGTCGTTGGTCGGTGCGCAGGTCGACTGCACCACAAACACATCACGGGCCCGAACGTTCTGCTGGATCTCGACGGTGACTTCACCGTCCGAAAAGCGGCCGACATGGGCTGCACCCAGTGAAATGCCCAGGTGCTGGGCGATATCGGAGGCCATGCTCGGATTGGCATTGCCGGTGAAAACCATGAAGTCGGGATGGTGCGGTTGCATGTGGGGCCCAGCTGCTACAAGGACTTGAACGTGGCTGAAATTTTTATCGAAGCAAAATACGCACGGGGACAACACGCTGCAACGGGGCTTGGCAGTGAGCGCCGCTTGCCTGTTTCCAAAAACACACAGACCCGCTGATACACATCACGCGGGTCTGTCAGGAGTCACACGGGCCCGCTCCGGGCGGGACCGCAACACCGGGGCTACGGCCCACGGCGAGTAATTTGGCAGGGGTGGAAGGATTCGAACCTGCGAATGCCGGAATCAAAATCCGGTGCCTTAACCAGCTTGGCGACACCCCTACACAGGACAGTTGTTGTTGCCAACAACAGACCTATAAACTTTTCCATTTATGGTCGCTTGAAAGCGCATTTCAAAGAGCGGTTATTTTACCAACCGGCCAGAGGATGCGCCTCCAAATTGCTGCATGTCCGGACTATCCAGTCATCAGGCAAACCTGAAAGATCCGTCAAATCCGTGCCATGCGGCAGTTGCGCAAATACAGCACTTCCGGAGCCGGTCATGCGTCCTTGAAGATGTTTCGTTTTCAGCCAGTCGATCGACTGGCCAATCTGCGGGCACATCTCCTGCGCTACCGGCTGCAAGTCGTTGCGACCGAATCCGAAATCAACCGATCTCAAAGGGCCTTCAGCATTTGCAGCAAAGCCTTGGATTGTAGCAGTTTCTGTGTCGCGTTTGAGCCCCGGCGCGCTGAAAATTCCCGGCGTGGAGACACCAGCAGGGGGCTTAACCACCGCAAAACGGGCAGGCGGCAAGGCCAGCGGCGTGATTTTTTCACCAATGCCTTCCACCCAGGCGTGGCCACCGGACAGGAAAAAAGGGACATCGGCGCCCAGCGACAGGGCGATGGCTTGCAGTGTTGGGGTCGGCAGGCGCACCCCCCAAAGCCGCTGCAGCGCCAGCAGGCAGCTGGCGGCGTCGGATGAACCCCCGCCCATGCCGGCTTGCGAGGGAATTTTTTTTTGCAGGCCGATGTGGACGCCCAGAAGCGTGCCGCAAGCCGCCTGCAGCGCCCTGGCTGCCCGTACACACAAGTCCTCGGCGGGCAGGGCCTGGGATTCGCCGGGGTCGCTCTCGTTGAGTTGCCCAAGGTCTTCCCGGGTGATCCGGCCATCGGAGCGCAGTTCAAAGTGCAGGGTGTCGCACCAGTCGATCAGCATGAACGCGGATTGCAGCAGGTGATAGCCGTCGGGCCTGCGCCCGGTGATGTGCAGGAAAAGGTTCAGTTTGGCGGGTGCCGGCACGTCATACAGGGCCTTGAGCGGCTGCGCGGCATGGGGGGCGGGGGCGGTATGAGTCGTCATGAACTGGGAGCGCCAAAGCAATAACAGGAATCGGAAAGATGAAAAGACGGGAGGCCTTGCGGAAGCCGGGGCATTCACCCCGAAATTATTGGTCAAGGACCACACGCAGGTCGGCCGCGGGTGCCGGCTGCACCCGCCTGGCCGTGATGCGGCCTTCGGCGTAACGGGAAAGGTCTGCAGACCAGCCGCTGACGCTGGCATTGTCGCCCTGCAGCCAGGCAAAGAGCGCGGTCACCGGAACAGCTGCGCCTGTCGCCTGGGCCATTAGCTCATCCACCGAAGAAAACCGCTGGATCTTGCTATTGCCTGAATCGAGTACGGCTTCACCGGGCGACCAGCGGAGCACACCCAGCACGCTGCCCAACGGGCTGATCAGCGAGAGTTCGCCGCGCTCGGGCCGGCCCTTGAGCTCGAAGCTGGCCGAAAAAGACTGCACGGGTTCGCTTTGGACCTGCAGGCTGATACGGCCTGTCCACAACTCGTTTTTCAAGCCATTTATGCCTGTAGCCCTGGGTGGCTGTGCGCAACCAGCTACTAAAAAAGGAGCAATAGCGCAGGCACAGACCAGGCCCAGACGGGTCAGGTGCATACGCAGTGCAGACGGCAGGACGCGGATTCCCGTCACAGCTTTACACGCAGGCGCTTGAGCGTCTCTAGCAGGGTCTCGTTTTCGGGACTCAGCAGCCGGCCTTCTTTCCAGATGGCCACGGCGCGGTCACGCTGGCCCGTGGTCCAGAGCACTTCACCGAAGTGGGCCGCGATTTCCGCGTCGGGTTTGGCCTTGTAAGCGGCTTCAAAGATCTTGATGGCCTCCGAGGTGTTACCCATGCGGAATTCGACCCAGCCCAGGCTGTCCTTGATGAATGGATCGGCGGGCGCATATTCAAGTGCTTTGCGAATCAGATCGCGCGCTTCCGGCAGGCGCACGCTGCGATCCGCAAATGAATAGCCCAGGGCGTTGTAGGCGTGGTGGTAGTCGGGCTTGAGCTGGATGACACGCCGCAGCAGGCGTTCCATTTCATCCATGGCCCCCAGTTTTTCGGCCATCATGGCCTGGTCGTACAGGAGTTCGGTCTCGTCGGGGTTCTTGGCCAGGGCTTGCGCCAGCACATCATGGGCCAGCTGGTACTGCTTGAACTCGCGGAGCAGGCCTACTTCTGCATTCAATTTCAGCCTTGCGTCCGCAGCGTTGCGTTCGGGGAGCTTGCGGATCAGCTGGCGTCCTTCTTCCAGCTTGCCCTGACTGGCCAGGATGGAGGCGCGCCGGGTTTGGGCTTGGGTCAGGTCAGCGGAATCTTCAATCCTGGCCAGCCAGCTTTCTGCTGCCGCATAGTCCTTGCGTTTTTCGGCCAGTTGGGACAACGAGAGATAGGCCTGAGCCAGGCCGCGGGTGCGCTCGCCTTCGGAAGTCTGTTGCTGGGCCAGGGTGACGTAGCGCTCCAGCGAGGTTTGTGCCTGTGCCAGCTGGTTGTCCTGCAATTGCAGGGAACCCAGCACCAGCCAGCCTTCAGGAAGCTCGGGTTTTTCGCGGGTCACCACTTGCAGCTGGGCAGCGGCTTCGGCGTAGCGCTGGGCATCCAGCAGCGCGCGGGCATAGGCCATCCGCACTTCGGGCAGGGCTTTGGCGTTGCCTTCAAAGTATTTGCGGACCAGGTTTTCTGCTTCAGGCTGTTTCGGGTCCATCAGTTCCAGCGCGACCAGGGCCGGGCCTTCGGTGAACGGGCCTGCAGCCTGTGCGCGTCTGGCTGCCGCAAGCGCGCCGTTGCTGTCGCCGGCGGCCAGTCGCATGCGCCCCACCGTGGTCCAGGCGGCGCTGGCGGTGGCAGGGCTGTTCAGGTAGGTGGCCAACGCTTCTTCGGCCACCGTGCTGGCCAGTTTTTTGTCGGGCGCACGCGCGTAAATCCGGGGTACCGCAGTCAGTGCCGCAGCGCGTTCCATTTCCGGAGCGAGCCGGATTTCGGTTTGCAGGGGTTCGGTCGTATCGGCAATCCGGTTCAATGCCACCAGGATCTGCAGGACATAACGGTTTGCGTCCCGCGAGGTGGGCTGCTCTGCCTTCCAGGCCTGGGCTGCCTGCAGTGCGGCATCGCCAGAGCGCGACTGCAGTGCGATGTCCGTGGCGCGCTGGTAAAGCTGCGCGTCGCCTGTCTTTCGGGCGGCGTCCAGCATCAGTGCAAACCCTGCGGCGGGCTCGCCTTCCTGCAGGGTCATTTCACCCACCAGCAGCTGGTAAAAAAGGGCACCATCCAGCTGCGATGATGGAGTCGCTTCCTGTGCGGCTTTGGCCTCGACAAGCGTTGAGGGCGCAGCCAGGAGCGGTTCTTCGGTCTGCGCCAGGACCAGGGGAACAGCCAGCCACAGGCCGCTGATGGCAAGGCCAATTTTTTTCTTCATCGAACCATGATAATTGAAGCTTCCCGGCTGCGCTGCCGCTTTACGCCGTGGCCCTGATCTTCGGCTGGCCCACCGCTGTCTTCTTGCGCCATGCAGCAGCGCCCTTATTTACAAAACCATGCCTGAGCTGCCAGAAGTTGAAGTCACCCGGTTGAGCTTTGCGGACCGTATCGCCGGCGCCGTCATTGAGCGCGTCCAGATGGGCAAGCCCCTGCGCTGGCCGCTGGGCTGCGCGCCCCACAAGCTTGCCGGCCAGAAGGTGCTGGCGGTTCGCCGCCGCGGCAAGTACCTTTTGGTGGATCTGAGCAACGGGCTGCTGCTGATCCACCTCGGAATGTCCGGCAGTGTGGCTTTCGGCGACGGTTTCCCCGCCTTGGGCAAGCACGACCACTTTGAAATGGCCACCAGCCGGGGCACTTTGCGTTTGAACGACCCGCGCCGGTTTGGGGCTGTGGTGTATGCCAGCGATGAAGATGCGCCTGCCGCCCAAAAGCTGCTTGGCCGGCTCGGCGTCGAGCCGCTGACGGACGCTTTTGACTCGGAAAGCTTTCACCAGGCGCTAAAACTGCGGCAAACGGCGATCAAGCAGGTATTGCTGGGCGGGGAGGCCGTGGTTGGTGTCGGCAATATTTATGCGTCGGAAGCCCTGTTCCTGGCCGGAATCCGGCCGACCACCCGGGCAAACCGGATCAGCAAGCCCCGCGCGGCCTTGCTTCACGGGGCGATCCGCCAGGTACTGGCCCAAGCTGTTGCAAAGGGGGGGAGCACCCTGAGGGACTTTTCGAATGCACAGGGTGAATCGGGCTATTTCCAGCTGGAAGCCATGGTTTATGACCGCGCCGGCTTGTCCTGCCGGGTGTGCGCAGCACCCGTGAAGACCCTCCGGCAGGGGCAAAGGTCCACTTTTTACTGTGCGAATTGCCAGAAACCTTGAGTCCGTAGACGCGCCAATGGTTCTTTCGGGTTTGCGATGCTATATTGACCGACACACTTTACGGTAGACCGATGTCTTTTAACGAACAATTTGACCAGCACGGCACGTGGCGGCGCGAATTCGCATTGCGCCTGAAACTGCTTGCAGAGTGGATGAAGGACCATGACCTGCTGGATGCAGCGGTTGAGGAGCGCCTGCAGCGACTCGAGTCACAGGTACGTTCCGACAAGGTCATGGTCGCCTTTGTGGCCGAATTCTCGCGCGGCAAGTCCGAGCTGATCAATGCGATATTTTTCGCCGGTTATGGCCGCCGCATCATGCCGGCGAGCGCTGGCCGTACCACCATGTGCCCGACCGAGCTGGGCTACGACGCGGATGTGCCCCCCTGCCTGCGCCTGCTGCCCATCGAAACGCGCCTGCAGAAACAAGCCCTCATGGAGTGGCGCGCGGTACCCGAAAAATGGACGCGGATCGATCTGGACGTGAATGACCCGGCGCAACTGGCGCAGGCGCTCGAGAAAGTGGCCGAAGTTCGCCATGTCACCCAGGACGAAGCCCGTTCTCTTGGGTTCTGGCATGACAGCAGTCCGGAAGACAACCCGCGCGTAGGCGCTGACGGCCTGATAGAGGTGCCCAAGTGGCGCCATGCACTGATTAATATTGCGCACCCGCTTCTCAAACAGGGCCTGGTCATCCTGGATACGCCGGGTCTCAATGCCATTGGCGCAGAACCCGAATTGACGGTGAGCCTGATCCCCCAGGCCCATGCCGTGGTGTTCATCCTGGCAGCCGATACCGGTGTTACCAAGTCCGACCTCGCCATCTGGCGCGAGCATTTGATCACCGACGGTGACGGCACCGATGCGCGCCTGGTGGTGCTCAACAAGATCGACACCCTTTGGGATGCGTTAAGCACGCCCGAACAAGTACAGGCACAGATCGATAAGCAGCGTGCGACGTCTGCCGAAATCCTGGGCCTGCCCGAATCCCAGGTCATTCCCGTATCGGCCCAAAAAGGGCTGGTGGCCAAGGTCACGCGAGACAAGGCCTTGCTGGAAGCCAGCCACCTGCCGGCCCTCGAGCTGGCATTGGGGCAGGGCGTGATGGGGCAGCGCCAAAAAATCCTGCGTACAGCGGTGTCGGGCGGTATCAGCGAACTCCGGACGGAAGCGGGGCGGGCCATGCACATCCGCCGGCGCGATCTGGCCGAACAGATGATTGAGTTGCGTGGCCTGAGAGGAAAGAACGTTTCGGTCATCAAGCACATGCGCAGCCGCATCGAGCAGGAGCAGGCTGAGTTCGACACCAGTGGCTCGAAGATTCACGCGGTACGTTCTGTCCACCTCAAATTGCTCCGTGACGTATTCAATCTGCTCAGCACTCCGACGCTCAAGGCTGAACTGGCCGAGCTGACGCATGCGCTAAAGCAGCCGGGCATCAAGCTGGGTGTCAAGAAGGCTTATGGCCAGACTTTTTCCCGCCTTCGCGAGGGGCTACAAAAGTCGCAGATCATGAGCAGTGAAATCCAGTCCATGTTGACGGCATCTTTTCGCCAGCTCAATGCCGAGTTCAGCTTTTCGCTGCAGGCGCCAAAAGAGCCCGAACTGATCCGCTATGAACACGACCTGGAGCAAATTGAGCGCAGCCACTTGCAATATCTTGGTGTGGGCAATGTTCTGAAACTTTCGCAGCCGGAATTTTCCGAGCGGCTGGTGCGAGCCCTGGCCACACGCCTGCGGGTGGTCTACGAATCCGCCCTTGGCGAAGTGGAGCTCTGGAACAAGTCGGCGGCATCGCAGCTTGATGCACAGTTGCGCGAGCGGCGGCGCAATTTCGGCCGCAGGCTTGAAGCTATCGAGCGCATCCAGCAAGCGGCGTCTGGTCTGGATGAGCGGATCGCTGAAATCGACATCCAGGAGCGTGTGCTCGATGAGCTGGACAACAAGCTCACGGAACTGACCTCCCATCTCATGGGCTCTTCGGCGCAGGCCAAGACGCCGGATGGCGCCGCTACTGCGGAAAATGCCGCGGTGCCCGAGGCTGCCTGAGCGTTGACGCGGTCGCGATCCACCAAGACCCCTGCGGGGCGGAAATCGATTGCTGTGACGCAAGCGGCCTCATGCCAGTTGCCCGGATTTTCCGGGGAAATTGTGCGCTGGCAGGCTTCGCACGGACGCAACAGCCTTCCCTGGCAGAACACACGTGATCCTTACCGCGTGTGGCTGTCTGAAATCATGTTGCAGCAGACTCAGGTCGCAACGGTTCTGGATTATTACGCGCGATTCCTTTCGCGCTTCCCGACGGTGAGGGAGTTGGCTGCTGCTACGGAGGACGAGGTGCTGGGGTTATGGAGCGGGCTGGGTTATTACAGCCGCGCGCGCAATCTGCACCGCTGCGCTCAGGATGTCATGGCATTGCATGCCGGGCAATTCCCGGAGACGGCCGAGCAGCTCCAGACCCTGCCAGGCATAGGCCGTTCAACCGCCGCGGCCATCGCCTCGTTTTGTTTTGGTGAACGTGTTGCCATTCTGGATGGCAACGTCAAACGGGTGCTCACGCGGGTGCTGGGTTTTTCCGCCGATCTGGCCCAAAGTGCCAATGAGCGTGCGCTATGGGACACGGCTGCAGAGCTGCTGCCTGAGCAGGACCTGCCCGAAACCATGCCGCGCTATACGCAGGGACTGATGGATCTGGGTGCCACGATTTGCGTGGGCCGCCAGCCCCAGTGCCTGTTATGCCCGGTACAAAACCTGTGCCGCGGTTTTGCCGCCGGCGATCCCGGCAAGTATCCCGTGAAGACAAGAAAGCTCAAGCGCAGTGCGCAGGCGCTGAGTCTGTTGTGGGCGCAGAAGCCGGATGGTTCGGTCTGGCTTGAAAAGCGCCCCAGCCGGGGAATCTGGGGTGGGCTTTACTGCCTGCCGGTTTTTGAGAGTGATGAGGCATTGGCTGCGGATTTGCCGGCTTCCTTGCGGGAAAGGCTCGATCCACTGCCAGGTTTTGTCCACGTGCTGACACACAAGGACTTGCACCTGTCGCCGTGGATCGCAGGTTTTCGGGCCGGGCAAACCATGCCCAGGTCTCTGGTTTCGGATGAACGGCCCGGTGCGTGGTTCGGCCCCGCCGAATGGCCGGCATTGGGGCTACCCGCGCCTATACGCAAACTGCTGGAACGGGACGCCTAGGCCGCTGACCGCGGTGCCCGGGGGATGAAGCCCCCGCGCCAGCTTTGTTTGGGGTCAAGTGGCATCAAGCTCGCGGTGCCGCTTCAGCGTTCGCCATTGCTGGCCGAAAGCTGCGGCCAATTCCTCGACAAGGTAGACGGATCGGTGTTGGCCCCCGGTGCAGCCGATGGCCACGGTTACATAACTCCGGTGGTCACGTACCAGCGCATGCAGCCAATGACTGAGAAATTGCTCGATATGACGGAACATGTCACCCACTTCCATATGGGTCTTGAGATAGCTTGCCACGGCCTCATCAAGCCCGGTCAGGTGGCGCAGGCCCGATTCATAGTGAGGGTTGGGCAGCATGCGAACGTCAAACACGTAATCCGCGTCCAGCGGCACACCCCGCTTGAAGGCAAAGGACTCGAACACCAGCGTGAGCTGGGTGCTGGGGGCGGAGATCAACGACTTCACATAGCCTTGCAGCTGGGATGAGCGGATCATGCTGGTGTCGAGCACGTGGGCCTGCTCGCGCATCTCACCCAGCAACTCCCGCTCCAGCTCTATGGCGTCTACCAATGCCCGGTGCTGGTCGGAGGCGTCAATACGCGACAGAGGGTGAAGCCTGCGTGTTTCGGAAAAGCGGCGCACCAGGGTCTCGGTGTTGGCATCCAGGAAGAGGGATTGCACTGCTACGCCGGAAGCGCGCAACTGCCGCAGCTGCTGGGGCACCAGGGGAAGCGAGACTGCGCTTCGCACGTCCATGGCAATGGCAACTTTCTGGGCGCCGTGCTGCTGCTCCAGTGCGACGAAGGGCGTCAGCAATTCCGGCGGAAGGTTGTCCACGCAGTAATAACCGGCGTCTTCCAGCGCATGCAGGGCAACCGATTTTCCGGAACCCGACATGCCGGTGATAAGAACCATTTCCAGTGCTGCCATCACTGTCCCAGCATTTCCTTGGCATGGGCCAGCGTAGTGCCGGAAAGCCGCTCGCCGCCGAGCATGCGGGCGATTTCAGCCACGCGCTGTTCCCCGTTGACATGGTCTACGGTGCTGAGGGTGGTGCCGTTTTCGGCCCGCTTGGCAACGACAAGGTGCTGGTCGGCACAGGCCGCTACCTGGGGCAGATGGGTGACTGCCATGACCTGCCGGTCCTTACCCAGTTGTTTCATCAGCCGTCCGACGGTTTCGGCCACGGCACCCCCCACGCCCGAATCAACCTCATCAAATATGAGCGTTTGCGCCTGTCCCAGCTGGCTGGTGGTGACGGCGATGGCCAGCGCTATGCGCGACAACTCGCCGCCGGAAGCGACCTTGCCCACGGGGCGGGGCGTGCTGCCGGCATGGCCCGCGACCAGGAACTCGGCTTGCTCCAGCCCGTGCTGGGCTGGTTGCTCCAGTTTGTTGAGCGCCACGTCGAATTTTCCGCCCTGCATGCCCAAGCCCTGCATGGCCTGGGTAATGGCCTTGGCGAGTTTGGGTGCAGCTTTGCTGCGCGCCTTCGACACCTGGCCGGCTTCGTCCAGGTAGGCTGACCTTGCCTGGCTTTCTTTTTTTTCAAGTTGAACCAGATCGGCGGCTTCGTCGAGTTTGTGCAGCTCAGCCCGCCAGGAGGCCAGCAATTCGGGCAATTCGGCCGGAGTGCGTTTGTAGCGCCGCGCCAGGCTTACCCACAGTGAGAGGCGCTCGTCGAGTTCGGCCAGCCGTTGGGGTTCCAGTTCGGCGTGCCGTGCGTAGCCGTTGAGCGAATGCACCGCATCTTCCATCTGGGCCAGAGCGCCATTTAACACCTCAAGGATGCCCTTGAACTCGGGTTCGATGTGTTCCTGGCCTTGCAACGATGCAATGGCTCGTCCCAGCAGTGCGGTGGCGTTTTCGTCGGACTCCTGCAATGCGTCTACGGCTATCTGCACCGCGTCGCGCAGAGCCTGCGCGTTGGACAACCGTCCATGCTGGGCATTCAGCTCGTCCCATTCGGTGGCCCCGGGTGCCAGCTTGTCGAGCTCGCCGATTTGCCACGCCAGCCGCTCGCGTTCACGCTGCAGGCTGTCTTGTGCTTCGCGTGCGTCGTTCAACGTTTTCTGGGCGAGCCGCCATTGTTGCCAGAGGCGTGACAACTCGCCGGTAGAGACTTCAGCATAGGAGTCGAGCAAGCCGCGTACCGCGTCGGGGCGGGTCAGACTTTGCCATGCATGCTGGCCGTGGATGTCC
The DNA here is from genome assembly GCF_056405615.1 of Polaromonas sp. P1_F9. Classification (NCBI taxonomy): domain Bacteria; kingdom Pseudomonadati; phylum Pseudomonadota; class Betaproteobacteria; order Burkholderiales; family Comamonadaceae; genus Polaromonas; species Polaromonas sp. P1_F9. Next base: position 295,270 of record NZ_JBFUBT010000006.1, read on the forward strand.
ACCAGCTGGTCGGCGATGTCCTTGAGCTGGGTGGCTGTTGCAGCGCTGCCATTGATCCAGGCCCGGCTTTTGCCCTGCGCGTCAACTGTGCGCCTGAGCAGCAGGGTTTCGCTGCTGTCGAAGCCGGCTTGTTCCAGCCAGGGGGCCAGGCCGGCGGGGCTGTCAAACTCTGCGCTGATTTCGCAGCGTGCGGCGCCTTCGCGAACCACGCCGGCATCGGCTCGAGCGCCCAGCGCCAGTTGCAGTGCATCAATCAGGATCGATTTACCCGCACCGGTTTCACCGGTGAGCACCGAGAAGCCGCCGGACAAATCCAGCTCAAGCTTGTGGACGATGACGAAGTCGCGAAGCGATATGGTTTTGAGGCTCATAACTTGAATCCTGGCTGGTCAGGCTACGCCTTCATTCCAGTGCAGCTTTCTCCGGAGAGTGTCGAAATAGCTCCAGCCTTTGGGGTGCAGGAAACGCATTTGGTGTTCGGAGCGCCTGACGGTGATGCGGTCGCCATGCAACAGACTGGCCAGAGATTGCATGTCGAAGTTGGCGCTAGCGTCGCGGCCAGAGACGATTTCAATGGTAATTTCGCCCGAGTCCGACAACACAATGGGCCTGTTGGACAAGGTATGCGGTGCAATCGGCGCCAACACCCAGCCGGCAATCGATGGGTGCAGCAAGGGCCCGCCCGCTGAAAGGGCGTAGGCCGTGGAGCCGGTCGGCGAGGCGATGATCAGGCCATCCGCGCGCTGGTTTGCCACAAAGCGACCATCGACCTCCACACGGAGTTCCACCATGCCGGCGGTCGCTCCGCGGTTCACGACAACGTCGTTCATGGCGGTGGCGCTGAAGACGCACCTGCCGTCACGCACGACCTCGGCCTGCATCATCCAGCGTCGATCTTCTTCATACTCGCCACGCAACATGGGAATGAGTGTGTTCTGGTAGTCCTCAAAGGCGATGTCGGTGATGAACCCCAGCCTGCCCTGGTTGATGCCCACCAGGGGGATGCCGAATTGGGCCAGCAGCCGGCCTATACCGAGCATGGTGCCGTCGCCCCCCACGACGAGGGCGAGGTCGCACTGGGCACCTATGCCAGCTGCGTCAAGGGTTGGGAACTGGGTCAGGCCAGTGTTGCTCGCGGTGTCCTGCTCGATCGCCACATCGCAACCCTGGGTGCCCAGGAAGTGTGCGATCTCCTCCAGTGCTGACCGGGAACCTTGCGCGTGGTACTTGCCGATCAATGCGACATGGCGAAATTGCGACTTCATCGGCAAATTACATCACAACATGGCAACCGAAGCTTCGTAGAATGGCACCATGCTTGATGATCGTGCCCGATTACTGCTGAAAGCACTCGTTGAACGCTACATTGCCGATGGACAGCCGGTAGGTTCGCGTACGCTCTCCAAAGCTTCCGGCCTTGAACTGTCTCCGGCCACCATACGCAATGTGATGAGCGACCTCGAGGAGCTTGGCCTGATTGTTAGCCCGCACACCTCGGCAGGGCGTATTCCAACTGCGCGTGGTTACCGGCTTTTTGTCGACACCATGCTGACCACTAAGCGCGACCCGTTCACCGCATCCGGTCAGATCGGAACGCCCCGCCTGGCACCTGATCAGCCTCAAAAAGTGCTCAGCAATGCGGCACACATGCTGTCGAGCCTGTCGCAATTCGTGGGTGTCGTCATGGCGCCACGCCGGACGTCGGTATTTCGCCATATCGAGTTTTTGCGCCTGTCCGAAAAACGCTTTCTTGTGATCATCGTCTCGCCCGACGGCGATGTGCAAAACCGGGTAATCTTCACCGAAGCGGACTACACGCAGTCCCAATTGGTTGAAGCGGCCAATTTCCTCAATTCACACTACGCTGGCATGGCGATCGAAGAGGTGCGGGAGCGCCTGAAGAACGAGGTGGAAGCCCTTCGCGGTGAAATCGCCACGTTGATGCAGGCGGCGGTCAAGGTCAGCTCGGAGGCCATCGAATCGCGCGACGAGGTGGTTATTTCCGGCGAACGCAATCTGCTGGCCGTCAGCGACTTCTCCGGTGATATGGGTAACCTGCGCAAGCTCTTTGATCTCTTCGAGCAAAAGGCGCAGCTGATGCGTCTCCTCGATGTTTCGAGCCGCGCCGAGGGAGTCCGGATTTACATCGGCGGCGAAAGCCAGGTGATTCCGTATCAGGAGCTGTCTGTGGTGACGGCCCCTTATGAAGTCGACGGACAGGTCGTGGGAACCCTGGGCGTGATAGGGCCCATGCGTATGCCTTACGAAAAAATGATCCAGATTGTCGACATCACCTCCAAGCTGGTGAGCACCGCGCTCAGCCATAGCAAGTAGGCCCTTACAATCGATCCCTTGAGTGGGGCGTTAGCTCAGTTGGTTAGAGCAGAGGACTCATAATCCTTTGGTCGAGTGTTCAAGTCACTCACGCCCTACCATTTAAATAAGCTATAATTTGAGGCTTAGCGGCTGTAGCTCAGTTGGATAGAGTACTTGGCTACGAACCAAGGGGTCGTGGGTTCAATTCCTGCCAGCCGCACCACTTTCTTAAGTGATTTCAATAGCTTAGAGGCTCATCCCTCTAGGCTATTTTTCTTTCCGGGGGCCGCTTTTGGGGTCCTTTTTCATACCGTTGCCATCGCGATAGTGGTTTTCCTGGGACTGGGCGGCGCCGGACGGGCTGTACGTCCAACAAGAGCTCCGCTATTCTGGAAGCCTAATTCCGGAGGAGAAACATGGGATCACTGAATGTCGAGGACCACGGTGAGTGGCTCAGTTTTGGCTTGTCGTACGCGGGCAGCATCATTCCCGTCAGGATTTCGCGCGAGGCGATGGAGGAGTTCTTCGGCGCCGTGCCTGGGCCGGATTCCCTGAAAAAAGCGTATGAACAGGATGCTGAAATGATTCACGCCCGGGCCGCTGATCTGGTCGTGGCGGGTGTGAGCTACACGCCTGAAAATCCCCTCGTGCTGAAAATGGAAGATTTTTAGGTGCATTCGCGGCCGGCTGCCATGAATGCTATGGTGGCCGGAGCATGAACAAAGCGTTTACCAAAGAAACCGAGCCGGAGGACGACGAGCCGACGCTCGCGCCCCTGCTTGCAGGCGGCAAAAATTACATCACACCGCAGGGCTATGAACATCTGCGCAGCGAACTTCTGGACCTGATCGACAGCGAGCGTCCCAAAATGGTGGAAATCGTTCATTGGGCTGCCAGCAATGGAGACCGCTCCGAAAATGGCGACTATCACTACGGTAAAAAGCGGCTGCGGGAAATCGACCGGCGAATCCGGTTTTTGACGCAGAGACTGGAAATTGCGGAAATCAGCAACCCGTCGGTGCATTACGGTAGCGACCAGGTTTTTTTTGGCGCGACAGTGGCCTTCGCCGATAGCGACGGAGCCGAACGGGTCGTGACCATTCTCGGCATTGATGAAGCCAACAGTGCCTTGGGGCAAATCAGCTGGATATCTCCCGTCGCCAGAGCCCTGCTCAAATCGCGTGTGGGCGATGAAGTGAGTCTCGTGACTCCGCAGGGCATGCAGGCGCTCGAGGTACTGAAAGTGGACTATCCCGCACCGAACAAATCGACAGCGGATTAGCCGGACGATTTGGCGCGTTGCACCCGCAGTACGGAAGGTGTGCGTTTCACGCTGCGCAAGGCGGAAGCCAGGTGGATGCGGTCGCGCACGGCAACGCCGAAGCGCAGGTCCGTGGCATCATGCGAAGGCTCCTGACCCATGTCGACATGGGTAATGTCCGCCTCGGCACTGGCCAATGCAGCCGCCACGCGCGCCAGGACTCCTTTTCCATTGGAGACGGTGACCAGGAGGTTTGTTTCAAACGTGCGCACTGGCTCGTCTGACCAGTCCACGGCGATAAAACGCTCGCTGTCACGGTGCTGCAGTCGCTTGGCGACGGCGCAGTCATCGGTATGTATCACCAAGCCTTCACCGCGGCCCAGGTAGCCCACAATTCCGTCGCCAGGAATCGGGCGGCAACAGGGGGCAAACTGCACGGAGGCGCCTTCACTCCCATCGATCACCAGCGCGCCTTGCGACACAGACTCATGGGCGGTGTAGCGCTCACGGCTCATGAGCAGGGCATTGGGTTTTTCACCGGTTTCGGCAAGCAGGGTGACGATGCGCTTGGCCACCATGCTGGCGATCCGTTTGCCCAGCCCGATGTCGGTTAGCAGATCGGCACGTGACCGGTTGCCGGTAAAACGCAGGATCTTTTCCCAGGTGGCGTGGTGGGCTTCATCGTCGTCGGGGAGGCGTTCGCGTTCGATGCCCTCGGCACGCAGCGCCTGCGCGAGCATTTTTTCGCCCAGGTCCTGCGACTCGGACAGCGCCATGGTTTTCAGGTGGTGGCGTATTTTGGAGCGGGCTTTCCCCGTGCGTACAAATCCCAGCCAGCCGGGGTTGGGGCTGGAGACCGAAGCCGTGATGATTTCGATCACGTCGCCGTTGTGCAACTCGGACCGAAGCGGCACCTGCTCGCCGTTGACTTTGGCCGCCACGGCGCGGTGCCCCACGTCACTATGAATGGCGTAAGCAAAGTCCACGATGGTCGCGCCACGCGGCATGGCCATGATCTGGCTTTTCGGCGTGAACACATAGACCGCCTCGGGAAACAGGTCAATCTTGACGTGATCCCAGAACTCGGCCGCATCGCGTGTTTCCTGCTGGATGTCGAGCAGCGATTGCAGCCACTGTGTCCCCAGCCGCTGCGAAGCGTCGCCATCCGGGTCGGTGGCCTTGTAGAGCCAGTGCGCCGCGACCCCTGATTCCGCCACCACGTGCATGGCTTCGGTGCGCATCTGGAACTCGATGTTGGTACCGAAGGGCCCGACCAGTGTGGTGTGCAGTGACTGGTAACCGTTGATCTTCGGGATCGCGATGTAGTCCTTGAACTTTCCGGGCAGGGGTTTGTAGAGCTGGTGCAACACCCCCATGGCCGTGTAGCAGGCCGTCAGGTCTTTCACGATCACCCGAAACCCATAGAGATCGGTCACCTGGGCAAACGAAAGGTGCTTTTCATCCATCTTGCGGTAGATGGAATACAGCGTCTTTTCCCGCCCAGAGATCATCACCGGCACATGGGCGCCGGTAAAGGCCGATTCGACTTCTCCCTGCACTCGCTTGATCACGTCGCGCCGGCGGCCGCGGGCCTTCTGCAACGCCTTGGTCAAGGTGGCATAGCGCCAGGGGTGCAGGTGCTGGAAGGAAAGGTCCTGCAATTCCCGGTAGGTGGTGTTCAGGCCCAGGCGGTGGGCGATGGGCGCGTAAATGTCCAGGGTTTCGCGCGAGATTCGGGTCCATTTGGCGCGCGGGACATCGCCGAGCGTGCGCATGTTGTGCGTCCGGTCAGCCAGCTTGATCAGGATGACCCGCACGTCGCGTGCCATGGCCAGCAGCATCTTGCGGAAAGACTCAGCCTGGTTTTCTTCCCGGGTGTTGAATTCCAGCTTTTCGAGTTTGGTCAACCCGTCCACCAGTTCAGCCACCGGCGCGCCGAAACGCTCAATCAGCTCGGGCTTGGTGACGCCGCAGTCTTCGATGGCGTCATGCAACAGGGCGGCCATGAGCGCCTGAGCATCCAGCTTCCACTCGGCGCATTGTTGTGCGACGGCGATAGGGTGGGTGATATAGGGTTCGCCGCTGTTGCGCAGCTGGCCTAGATGGGCCTCATCGGCAAAGCGATAGGCGCGACGGACATTGTCAATGTCGGCAGCGCTCATGTAGTCGAGTTTCGCCGTGAGCGCAGCAAAGCTTGCCGCTGCCGCGTTCGCGGCGGCGGGGGTCGACTTGCTCGAAACAACAGGCGAAAGCATGGCGCTCATGCCTTAAATGTATCGCGGCATGAATAAATCATGGAGAAAATGGACTTTATGAGGCCATAAATGCAAAAAGCACCGCATTGCGGTGCTTTTTTTCGGTGCCAGATTTGACTCAGGAGGGCACTTTTTTCAGCATTTCGAGGCCGATCTTGCCTTCTGCGATCTCGCGCAGAGCGGTGACGCCAGGCTTGTTCTTGCTTTCAATCTTGGCGGCGTGCCCTTGGCTGAGCATGCGTGCACGGTAGGTGGCAGCCAGAACCAGCTGGAAGCGGTTCGGAATTTTTTCGAGGCAGTCTTCAACGGTAATGCGGGCCATGGTGATCTCCGGTGTGATCGATAACGTGGAAAGCGGTGAAATCAGGGAATCTGAAGGGCCTGGAAGGTTTCGGCGCGGGCTCGCCGCTGGGCCGAAAACTTGAGCCGTTGGGCATGCACAATGGTTTTCAGGTCGAAAACTGCCCGCTCAAATAACTCGTTAATTATAACGAAGTCGAATTCCCGGGCCTGGGCCATCTCGGTGGCCGCGTTTTTGAGCCGCAATTCGATGACTTCGGCACTGTCTTCGCCACGCCGCTGCAGGCGCGAGCGCAACTCTTCCCAGCTTGGCGGGAGTATGAAAATCAGCACCGCATTGGCAAAAATCCGTTTGATGTTGATCGCACCCTGAAAGTCTATTTCCAGAATCACGTCGGCGCCGGTGGCGATTCGCTCCTCAATGGTCTGCCGCGAGGTGCCGTAGCGGTGGCCGTGTACATGTGCCCATTCCAGGAAGGAGTCGCGCAGCACCATGCCGTCAAAGTCCTCGGGCGAGAGGAAAAAGTACTCCCTGCCGTGCTTTTCCTGGCCGCGCGGAGGGCGTGTGGTGTGTGACACCGCGGGCTGGATGCGTGAATCCAGTTCCAGAAGGGCCTTGACCAGGCTGGATTTGCCGGCCCCGCTGGGGGCGGCTACAACAAAGAGGTTTCCGGGGTAGTCCATGCGTCCTGGGCGGTAATTTCGGTGTTTTTAGGCTGGGGCGGGGCTATTCGACGTTCTGGACCTGCTCACGGATCTGCTCTATCAGCACTTTCATGTCGACAGAAATGCGTGTTAGCTCGAGGGATGCCGATTTGGAGCCCAGTGTATTGGCTTCGCGGTGCAGCTCCTGGATCAGGAAATCCAGGCGTTTGCCCAGTTCCCCGCCGTTTGCCAGAAGGCGGTCAATTTCATCAAGGTGCGAGGAGAGGCGGGTGATTTCTTCCGCGACGTCAATGCGGATGGCAAAGGCTGTGGCCTCTGTCAGCGCCCGGTCCTGTGCAACTTCCGGCAGCGTGGCGCCGTCCGACAGCGCCATGGCTTCTTTCCAGCGTTCCAGGAAGCGGGTTTTCTGCTGCTCAACCAGTTTGGGCACCATGGGCACCGCCAGCGCTGCCAGCGCACGCAGCTGTCCCGTGCGGTCAAGCAGCATGTCGGCCAGCCGGGCGCCTTCGCGTTCGCGGGCCGCCATCAGCTCTTTCAAGGCTTTTTTGGCCAGCTTGAGCAGCTCATCGCTGTAGTCATGTGGTTTTTTGTCCTCATTGGTGGCGATCCGCAGAATATCTGCCACGCTGAGCGCGGGTGCCTGCGGCAGCCAGGATTTGATGCTGTCCTCCAGCGACCCGAGCCGTTGCAGGGTGGCTGAAGACGGCGCGCGCAGGGTGCTGGCCGAGGTACTTTCCAGCGAAACCCGCACTTCCACCTTGCCGCGCTTGAGCTTGCCGGTGAGCAATTCGCGCAATGCGGGCTCGGCCTGCCTCAGTTCGTCGGGCAGGCGAAACGCCAAATCAAGAAACCGGCTGTTGACAGAGCGTATTTCGACGCCCAGACGGGAGCAGGCATCCGCACCCGATTCAGTTTCCGGGGCGGATTGCGCCATGCTCGATTGCACGGCTGCATAACCCGTCATGCTGTAAACTGACATTTAAAAATACGCTTTACTAGAGAGAGAACAAGACCCAGACTGACCAAGTCATTCTGGCTCATCCCAAATTATGTCAAAGGTCAAGCCCGCACCATTGCCGCCCGACACCGTGATTGGTGGCTATCGTGTTGTGCGAAAGCTTTCAGCCGGTGGCTTTGGCGTAGTTTACTTGGCCGTCGACAACGAGGGCCAGCAGGTCGCCATCAAGGAATACCTGCCATCGTCCCTGGCTGGCCGCGCACCGGGGGAATTGCTTCCGCAGGTCCAGGCCGAAAAGCTCTCGCTGTACCGCCTGGGACTCAAAAGTTTCTTCGAAGAAGGCCGTTCACTGGCCCAGATTTCACACGGCTCCGTGGTCAGCGTGCTGAATTTCTTCCGTGAAAACGAGACCGTTTACATGGTCATGAACTATCTGGAGGGCGGAACCCTGCAGGATTTCATCATCACGGCCCGCGAGCTGAAAAAGCAGAAGGTCTTCCGCGAGTCAACCATCCGTTCGCTTTTCGACGAAATCCTTCGTGGGTTGCGCATCGTGCACCAGCACAAGATGCTCCACCTGGACATCAAGCCCGCCAACATCTTCATTACCGACGACAACCGCGCCGTCATGATCGACTTCGGCGCAGCCCGAGAGGTGCTGAGCAAGGAAGGCAACTTCATCCGCCCCATGTACACCCCGGGCTTTGCTGCCCCCGAGATGTACCGCAGGGACTCTTCCATGGGTCCCTGGACCGATATCTATGCGATCGGCGCCTGCATTTACGCCACCATGCAGGGCTATCCCCCCAATGATGCGCCGCAGCGCCTTGAAAAAGACCGTTTGTCGCTAGCCCTGTCCCGTTTGCGTGGCGTGTATTCCGACAACCTGATTGAAGTTGTCGAGTGGTGCATGTCCCTTGACCCCTTGTCACGGCCACAGTCGGTATTTGCACTACAAAAAGAATTAAGCAGGGAAGGTGAGCGTCGTTACACCAAACTCACCGTCAGCGAAAAGGTTCGCCTTCAGTTTGACAACATGGTGTCTGACACGAAAAAAACCGCGCGCAAGGCCACTGGCTACGCGACTAAATTCAAATGAAATTCTCAGTCTTTCAGGTAAGCCGAAAAGGCGGGCGCGAGAAGAACGAAGACCGGATGGGCTATTGCTACACGCGAGAGTCGGGCCTGTTCGTGCTGGCAGACGGCATGGGCGGCCATCCTGAAGGCGAAGTGGCGGCGCAGCTTGCGCTGCAGACCATTTCCGCGCTGTACCAGAAAGAAGCGCGCCCTGTCATTGAAGACACCACCGAATTTCTTTCCACCGCGCTGATGGCGGCGCATCACCAGATCATTCGCTACGCCAGCGAAAAAGGCATGCTCGACACGCCCCGCACCACGCTGGTCGCGGCGATTTTGCAGGGCACCGGAGCCACTTGGGTCCATTGCGGCGATTCACGCCTGTATGTGGTGCGAGACGGCGAACTGCTGACGCGTACCCGTGACCACTCCTACCTGGAGCAGCAGAGCGCCGGCGTCATCAAGCTCGAACGCATCAACCGCAACATCCTGTTCACCTGCCTCGGTTCTCCGACAAAACCTGTTTTTGACGTTGCCGGGCCCGTGACCCTGCAGCAGGGCGACAAGCTGCTGCTCTGCTCCGACGGTCTCTGGGGCAGCCTGAGCGACGAGGAAATTGTCCGCCAGCTGGCCGGCAAAGGCGTTTCGGATGCCGTCCCCGACCTGGTTGAAAATGCCTTGCGTACCGGCGGCGAACACAGCGACAACGTCACCGTGCTGGCCATGGAGTGGGAAACGCCTGACGCCTTCGAATCCACCCGGGGGGTGTCTACCGACAGCATCATGGACGGCGTTTTCGCCTCGACCATCCAGGCCGGCGTGCTGGATACCGTGGTGGACGACCTTGACGAAGCGACCATTGAACGCTCCATCGCTGAAATCAACGAAGCCATTCGCCGCTCGGCCGCAAGAAAAGCCTGATACCCCGGCTTAGCCGTTTCGGTGGCTGCGCCTTCGGCGCCGCTTGCCTCTTCCGTTCCTGCTCCATTCCAGTTCCATTCCCTTCAATTCCGCCATTCAATCCGGCGCCTTGCCAGAAAGCCATCCATCATGAGTCAGTTTGAACGAAGCGGCGCGCGTGCGGCCGACGCCCTGCGCCCCGTGCGCATCACCCGTCACTACACGGCCTACGCCGAAGGCTCGGTGCTGATCGAGTTCGGCGGCACCAAGGTGCTCTGCACCGCCTCCGTTGAAGAAAAAGTGCCCGGCCACAAAAAGGGCAGCGGCGAAGGCTGGGTCACGGCTGAATACGGCATGCTGCCCCGCGCCACGCACACCCGCGGAGACCGCGAAGCCGCCCGGGGCAAGCAAAGCGGCCGCACCCAGGAAATCCAGCGCCTCATCGGCCGGTCGATGCGGTCGGTGTTTGACTTGAAAAAACTCGGCGAGCGCACCATCCATCTTGATTGCGACGTGATTCAGGCTGACGGCGGTACCCGCACCGCCAGCATCACCGGCGCTTTTGTGGCTGCACAGGACGCCGTCAATACCCTGCTGGCCAGCGGCAAGCTCCAGCAAACCCCCATCATCGACCACGTGGCCGCAATCTCGGTCGGCATCGTGCAAGGTACGCCCCTGCTGGACCTGGAATACACCGAAGACTTCGCCTGCGACACCGACATGAACGTCGTCATGACCGGCGCCGGCAATTATGTGGAAGTGCAGGGCACTGCCGAAGGTGCGGCGTTCTCGCGCAAGGAAATGGACGCGCTGCTGGTGCTGGCCGAAAAAGGCATCGTCGAACTGGTCGGCATGCAGAAACAGTCGCTATCAAATTAATAGCTGCTCGGGCATGTTTCTATTGGGCTAGAGGCCTTTTTGCTTATGAAAATCGTACTTGCGTCGAATAATCAGGGCAAACTCGCCGAACTCAAGGCAATGTTCCTCCCCCTGGGCCTGACGCTGGTCAGCCAGGCCGAGCTGGGCCTGCCGGAGGCTGACGAGCCCTTTCGCACCTTTGTGGAAAACGCACTTGCCAAAGCCCGCCAGGCGTCGCGCCTCAGTGGCCTGCCCGCGCTGGCCGACGACGCCGGTTTGTGCGTGGATGCCTTTGGCGGCCTCCCGGGCGTAGACACCGCGTTTTACGCCACGCAGTTTGGCTATGCCAAAGGCGACGACAACAACGTCAAGGCCTTGCTCGAGCAAATGGCCGGGTTCACGCAGCCCGCCCAGCGCCGCGCCGCGCTGGTCAGCACCCTTGTGGCGGTCCGGTCTGCGGAAGACCCGGAGCCACTGATCGCCTCAGGCCGCGTGGCCGGAGAAATCGCACCGGCACCAGTCGGCAGCAACGGCTTCGGCTTTGACCCTGTGATGTACATCCCCGAGTTCGGCAAAACCTTCGCGCAGCTGCCCGTTGAAGTCAAAAACGCCAACAGCCACCGCGGCAAGGCCGCACGCCAGATGATCGAACTCATGCGCGAGCGTTGGCTGACATGAAACACCCCGTGGCTTCGCGCACTTCGTGTCGCGGCCTCCCCCTCAAGGGGCGGCACCTGCGGTCCGGCGAAGCCGGCCCCGCGGTGCCTGCTGGCCTGAGCTTCAACGGATGCGAGGCTTCGTCCCTGCCATATTCGTTCAGCGATCAGAACCCATCATGAAAGACATCCAGCACTACATGCGCAGCGGCACGCTGCAGCTGGCCGCGTTGCCGCCGCTGTCGCTGTATGTGCATCTGCCCTGGTGCCTCAAGAAATGCCCTTATTGCGACTTCAATTCGCACGAGGTCGCCGGTGAAATGCCAGAGCAGCGCTACATCGACGCCGTAGTGGCCGACCTGGAGGCCGCGCTGCCCCTGATCTGGGGCCGCATGGTGCACAGCATTTTTATTGGCGGCGGCACACCCAGCCTGTTTTCGCCCCAAGCCATAGACCGTCTGCTTGCCGACATCCGCGCACGCCTCAGGCTGGAAGCCGACTGCGAAATCACGCTTGAAGCCAACCCCGGCACCTTTGAAAAAGACCGCTTCAAGGCCTTTCGCAGCGCCGGCGTCACGCGCCTGTCCGTCGGCGTGCAAAGCTTTGACGACAAACACCTCAAGGCCCTCGGCCGCGTGCACGACCGCGCCCAGGCCATCGCCGCGGTAGAAGAAGCCGCACAGGCCTTCGACACCTTCAACCTCGACATCATGTACGCGCTGCCAGGCCAGACCATGGAAAGCCTCGAGCAGGACATGCGGCAGGCGCTGGCGCTGCAGCCGCCCCACATCTCGATTTACCACCTCACCATCGAGCCCAACACCTACTTCGCCAAATTTCCGCCCGTGGTGCCTGAAGAAGACACCGCCTACGCCATGCTCGACAAAATCACCGAGATCACGCAGGCCGCCGGGTTGCAGCGCTATGAAGTGTCCGCCTACGCAAAGCCCGGCCACAGCTGCTTTCACAACCTCAACTACTGGCAGTTTGGCGACTACCTCGGCATAGGCGCCGGCGCCCACAGCAAGCTCAGCTTTGCGCACCGTGTGGTCCGCCAGGTGCGTTACCGTGAGCCCAAGCTCTATATGGAAAAGGCCCTGGCCGGTGAAGCCGTCACGCAAGAAACCGAAGTCAGCCGCGCCGACCTGCCGTTCGAGTTCATGCTCAACGCCTTGCGCCTGCGCGACGGCTTCAAGCTGCAGGAGTTCACCGAAAAAACCGGCCTGCCCGTCACCGCCATTCAGCGCGGCCTGGAAGAAGCCGAACGCAAGGGCCTGATCGAGCGAGACTTCGTACGCATCAAGCCCACCGAGCGCGGATTTGATTTTTTGAACGACCTGCAATCCTTGTTTTTGGTCGACTAGCGCCAACGCCAACGCCACTCAACACAATCTTATGGAAACATCCGCCGTTGTTTTTCTGGTGATCAGCTGCGCCGTCAGCTTCGGCCTGGGCCGGCTGTTTGTGCACTTTCGCGACAAAAAGCGCAAAGAAAAACTGCAGGCCCGCGAAGCCGAAGCATTGCGCAACCGCCCCCCAGAGCCCGAGTCCCTCAACAAGGCCAAGCGCAAGCGGCAGCTTCAGCAACAGGGCAAGCTCAGCAAGGGTCGTGATGGCCGTTAAGCCGGGTACGCAAGCCGTATCTTCCGGCGCGATTGCGTCAGAAAATCCAGGGTCGCATAAGTGTTCGGCCTATCTGGCTGCCCATTTCGCGCAAGCTTCATACGATTTTCCGCTCAACCAATAGCTGCTGTTCAGTTCTTCCTTCGGCAATTGCTTCATGGCTTTCACAAACGCGGGCTTGTCTCGTTTGGCACATGCATAGCTCGGATAGACGTTTTTAAAGTACGGATCCGGATAACGCTCAATCAGGTCTTCAAAACTTGCTTTCATTCGCGGCCAGTTCATTTTTGATCCGGGCAGCAAAGCTCGAGTCCGGTGAATATAAAGCCGTGCATACATTGAGCTACCTTCCGTGGCCTTTTGCTGTTCGCTCCAGTAATTGATAAAAGCATCAATGGCTTCCCAGTTCCCGCCCTCCGCCTGGGCCATGCTGTCCAGGGTATTTCTATAAAGATAGAAATCCCTCGGCCAACGCTTGACGGCGTTCTTTAAGGTCGCTGCAATATTGGCATTGGGTGATCTTGAGTCAAGTGCAATGGCAAGCGTCAGCATGTCCCACATCGGTGTGGCTTTCAACTCGGTGGGCGCGTTATCCAGTATTTTTTGTGCGGCAGCAAGCCTGCTGTCATAGAGCTCCCAGGCTTCCGGAGATATCGAGTTCGGCCCGCTCGTGCCGCGCGCTTCCCACGCACTGGCGTACTGGTAACGCGCCTCGGCAAAAACGGCGAAGTAAGAGTTCGGAACAACGGCCTTCCAGCGTTTGATTCGCTCTTCTTCCTGGGGCGACGTTCCTGGTGCGGGCATTGCCAGCTTGAACGCCATATAAGGAGCGGTAGCCATGGGCTCGCCTGCGGGGAAATTCTTGCCCGATGCGATCAACTCTTTTAGTGCCCGTTCCAGCGCCTTGAAGCTTTCCATTGTGTACAGCAGCTTCAGGTTTGACGCGGCGGTCTGATAGTTGGGCCAATAGTCGTTGTTGCATGGTGGCCCTCCGGGGGGCGTGTAGCAACGCCATGGCATTTCGTCGCCTGAGGCGGCAGATGCCGGGCCGGCGAGAGCAGCCGCGAGCGCTGTAAAAATGCAACCCTTTTTCAGATGGCTGATCCAGTTGTAAAGAATCAACGCCTTCTTCAAATCGATGAGTTTCAGCATGCGGTTATGTCCCTATTTGGAGGCCCATAGCGTGCAGACATCGTACGAATGACTCTCAAGCCATATACCGTGAAGAAGCTGCTCTTTTGGCAATTGGCTCATGGCTTTTGTGTATGCCAGTTTGTCCCTTGCGAAACAGGCGTACGCAGCAAAGTAGTTTTTGAATGCAGGGTCGGGGTAGCGTGTGGCCAGGTCTTCAAGGCTTGCCCGCATCCTCTCCCACTTCATTTTTGTGTCGCTCGGAAGAGCTGTTCCTGCCAGGCTAATATACAAACGCGCATACATCGACAACCCTTCGGTAGCCTGTTGTTGCTTGCTCCAGTGATCTATAAAAGCTTCCACAATCTCCCAGCTGCCGCCCCATTTGGGCGTCGACCGTGACACAGCATGTGTGTAGAACTCGAATTGCCGGGGCCATTGCGTCACGGCAGCCTTGAACACAGGTGCTACTCTGTTCTTGTTCCTTGAGTCCAGCGCAATACCAAGGGCCAGGCCATGCCAAAGCGGCGTCTTCTTCGCGGCCGCAGGCGCGCTGTCGAGAAGCTTCTGTGCAGCCCGAAGTCTGCTGTCGAACAGCTTCCACGATTCGGGTGAAACGGTGCCGGCATACCCCCCGCCCCGTGCGTTCCATGCATCTGCATACTGGTAAGCAGCTTCCGCAAGGGCAACAAAATGCGAATTCGGAAACGCGGCTTTCCATTGCGCCAGTTGCATGCGCTCATGCTCCCCCGCGCCTGGCCCTTTAAAAATCTGGTGGAAAGCAAAGTAAGGCGTACTGGACAAAGGCTCTCCCGTCAAAAAGTTTTTGTCAGAGCCCGACAGGTCTTTGAGCGCCTGTTCAAGCAGGCCAAAACTTTTCAGCTGAGGGTTCAGGTAATAAAGCAGTTTCAGGCGGTCTGCACTGGTCGGGAGGTCCGGCCAGTCTTCGCCCTTGCAGACGTCACCTTGAACGCCATAGCAACTCCACGGGTAAATGCCCAGTTTTTTGAATTCCCCGGGTCTTGGCCCACCCGCTGGCACCGCTTCAGAAGCAGCCACTGCCGCGGTGAGAAATCCGCTAAACAGCAAGGCAAACGCGCAAGCTTTCTTCAGGAAGGCATTCCAGTTGTTGATTGACATTCGCAGCCTTTGATAAGTGGAGCAGGTGGCCAGCAGAGGCTGCCGAACGAAGAAAGAATATCAGCAACGGGTCGTTTGCATCCCGCAAACTGCGGGCTTGCGTGGGGAGGCAACAACAACATTCAAGCAGTTATGTCGGCCTGCCAAACCTGGCAATCCATCGAACGTAGTCTGCTCAGCAAGGCCAGGCGCAAGCAGCCGCGGCAACTTGAAAACAAAAGAAGTCAAAAAAAACCGCAAACGCTTGCCGGCTTCCGTGACGGCCCTTTTTTTAGCCGCAGCTCACGTGCGTCACGCGCCCGGCAGCATCCACCGTCAGGCTCAGCCGATCAGCATTGAACTCCATCGTCACGATCTGCCCAGGTTTCAGCACCCGGACGGCTTTGGTGCCGGCGCGTGTGCGGGCTTCTTCTTCAAGTGCTGCGTTGGTGTTGCGGCCCACGGCAAATTGGGCTGGTGCGGCGTTGCAGGCACCGCTTGGCGGCGCAGATGCTGGCGTTGATGCGGCGGGGCCTCCTGCACAGGCGGAGAGGGCTATCGGTAGGGCAAGTACAAGAGCGTTGGGGAAATGCATGCGCATGGCGAGGTCCTTTCGGCGAAGTTTCTTGAACATATCTCACGAGACATGACAGGGCCGCAAGTGGGCGAAGCCCGCTTGCGGACATCCCCTCGATGGAACGGTTAGTCGGTTGGTTGCTCATGCTCCAAGTATTTGAGCAGAATGTCTCGGGTTAATAGCAGCATCTTCCAGCGCGTTGGTCCATCGGTAGGTTTTGCGTTGACCCAGTTTCCGTGGCGAACAGGATCGGCGTATGCCTTGATAGTGTTGTCGATGATTGCGCGCTCCGTGCCCAAGGCGTCATGCAAAGACTGCCAAGTGTCCTTGCCCGTCTTGAAGGCGAATGCGGACTTCAGGCTCTCGACTACGCGGAAGCAGTAGGTCGCGCAATCGGTTGTGTCGTTGATGGCGCGGAGATAGTCTCGCAGTGCCAGACGGAAAAACAGATCGCGATTCGCCTGCACGAACGCTCGGTTGAATACGGGGCCGTACGGATCAAATCCGAGCGTTTCGGTTGATGCAGTGCCCGTTGGCCGAACACCAAATACATGGGGCGTTCCGTCTTCCTCGGTAACTTGAATCAACTCGACCGCGTAGCCCGAGCCCAACGAGAATCCGAGCGCGCCCACAACAATGTGCGCGAAGTGTTCCGCCGCGATGTATGCGGTTATGAAACCGTCAATTGACATGAGGTCCAGGAGCACCGTGACTTGAGAAGAGTCGCACTGTGCGACTACCCGTCCGTGCTCTGGCATCTGCCATTCGACGGGGCCGAAGCGAATGTCGGCTCGCTCAGGGTGGACTCTGCCGGTGGCAACGTATCGCATGGGCCGCCTAACGTTTGAGATGAGAGGCGGCGCCCGACCTGCCGGGCGACGTCCTCTCGATTGAAGGGCTAAGCCGCCGCTTCCAGTGCGCCAAGATTGCCTCGACATCTGCTAGGTCGCGAGCTTGAGCTTCTTGTGCCAAGTTGCTCGATGCTGAAACGACCTTGGTGTACAAGAGCTCTTCGAGCCCTAGTACCCGGAGTTCCAAATTCTCGAAGCTTGCGAGAAGGGCGTTCTGGGTAGCTGCTGCAAAGTCGAGTGCGCCAACTGAGGTTAGGACATCGACTTCTTTACTGGCCTGATCTGGAAGACAGAGAAGTTTCTTTGTCATCTGGAGCGTTTCAACCGTGAGTTTGTTGCTTTGGACTGGTGTGAAGGCGCTCAGTACCTGATGAAGCTTGTCTGCGTTGACCTCCGCCCGCGAGACAACGAGATCGAGATCCTCCGTTTCTCGGTTCATGCCGTGTGCTTGCATCGCCTTTCCACCAATCACGAGAAACTCTATACCTGCCGCGAGAAACGTCTGGGCGACTGACAGCTGATACGGTGAAAGTGAAGGCATTTGGAATAGCGCTCCAAGCGGCCTAACGTTGGAGTTGACCGGAACGCACCGGCAGCGCGCCGCAAGGTGCACGATCACCCGCGCGCCTTGCGGCGCGCTGCAGGTGCGTGTCCGCGTCGAACGACCTGTTAGACCTCACTCCCCCTCCTGTCGCGGAAAACCGCAGCTATTGCAGCTTGAACGTAATGAGTTCAGCGGCGGCCAGAAGCCAAACTCCTCGCGACCGCTGAAGCTTGAGCCGCAGGCCGGACACGGCGCCCGAAGCAAAAACCAAGTGCTCACCACGCCGCAAGCCAGGAGAAAAGCAAAAACCACAAGGTTCCGCGGTACCGGCAGGCCGAGGAGGCTCAGGGAAGCCGATAAGTACAGGCAGCCCGACACCCAACGCAGCGCTCGATTTCGGGTTGTCCACCGGCCGTGATCGTGAAGTGCCATCTCGTGAGGTCTAACGTAATGTATACCGCAAGGTCTGCGGTATAACATCGCTCCTGCGGTATAACCTGGCCACTGAAAACCCAGCCAAGTGCTTGTTATTAAAAGGTTTATTTTCCATTTTGAGTTTTGTTCAGGTCAATAAAAAAGGACCAAACCCCGCAAACCAATTCTAGGCGGACAGTCTTCTTTTCCTCAATGCAGTGATCACATACAACCAGGGCAGCAGCCACATTGCAGAATAAACCATGAATGCCCATGGGATTGGGTCAGACGAAGGAAGACTGGGTCCAAGGTAAGACGTATAGAAATCGACACTCCAAAGTACGTTCAGTACACCGAGAAGCGGAGCCAACGCCACCACCCACGCCCCAGATACTTTTGCCCCTTTCGCAAATAGGAGCAAAGCGATTGGTATGGCCGCGCCAACAATGGGAGTCCAGAATAAAAGTGAATCAAGAGCGCGCAGGGGAGAACCCCATCCACCCAAGGCTAATGCTGCCGGCCAACTCACGAGTCCAACACCAATCGCCAACACGATTCCGATAATTTGCATAACGCCCGTCCCCCTTCACATGGGGCATGGTATCGCACGCGATATCCCGGTCGGGATGACAATTCGAAGCGGTCGGCTTCCGGTTATGGCGGTTTTTTTTGCAACGCCATCGCCATAGCGACCTAGCGTTTGATTTAAACGGCGTGCCGAAGGCACGTCAGCTTGCAGGAAGGGTTGGGCCTCGCGCGCACGGGCCTATGCAACATATGCGCCCACGACAACGCAGAACGTGGAGGTGAAGAGGATGCGGATGAGAAAGGTGATTCGTGACTTCTTGAAGACTCGAACATCAATGAGATATCCAACCACTCCTGCCAGTCCGTACGCTCCAGTGGCAACCAAATAAGGAGTCTCGAACTGCTGGCGAAACAGATGAACTGTGATGACGATCCAGACCAGAACTTCAATGGCTCCTTCTGCGAACTCGAGGACGAGCCGAGACCGCCGACTTAGCGGTTGCTTCCTGACCTCCAGGAAGCCGTTAATGAAGCCCAGGGGGAATGAGACGACATTTGAGGCAACAAAGATTGCCACGGCATATGCGATCGAGAAGGCTAGCTCCATATTGGCGGGGCCTAACGTGAAGATGACCGGCGCACAACACTTCGCGGCGAAGCCGCCACGTGATGTTGTGTGTCCGCGTCGATTGGCATGTTAGACCTCACGACGGGCAAGCCAGAGCTTTTCCATGCTGACAATTTCCATGCATTCCTGGATGATTTTATGAAGTCGCCTACGTGGCGGAAAGGAATGGATTCCCCATGTCAGGACTCCGGTCTCAAGGCGCGTGAGCTTGCCTTCGAACAAGTCATTTACTTCATAAACGATGCCGATGGCTTTGAACTGGTAGGTACAAACATAATGAATGCGCTCAGTGGCATCGTATGGGTGGTTGCACTCGCCTTCTAGTCGTCGAACAGTCATCTTATTGATGCCCAAAGAAATTGCGTGGTGGGAAACTCTCGCGCAGGGACAGGCCCGCTAGCGTTTTATTGAGATCGGGCCATGAGGTCTAACGTAATGTATACCGCAAGGTCTGCGGTATAACATCGCGCCTGCGGTATAACCTGGCCGTCAAAAAACCAGCCAAGTGCTTGTTATTAAAAGACTTATTGTCCATTGTGAGTTTCGGTCAGGTCGATAAAAAGAATACCAAACCCCGCAAACCGATTCTAGGCGGACGGTGTGCTTGCCGCCTCCTCAATATGGACGAGCGGAGACCAAACCGATTCCGTTGTGTTTGACCATCGCTCCCCGTAACCCGGCCTGGCTGCATCCTTGGGTGCCAGTCGCTGCGCTTGGTGTCACGTTGGCCGCGGGCCAGGCTTACCGTTTGACTTAAGCGGCCTGCCGAAGGCAGGTCTGCTGGAAGGGTTAGGCCGCAGCCTTTCCGGCTCACCAATGCGTATGTGATTTTCATGACGGGAGCTCGCCGAGCAGGCGACTCGCATCTCTGTGCAGTGATTTCCGCACTCGTGGAGGACCCGCAGAAACATTCTCAGTCTTGGCCAAGAGAGCCTCCAAAATCTGCCGCGCCTCATGGAAGAAGGACTGGCGAATGCAGTGCATGGAGTAGAAGATAGCAATCGTTCCCTCCTCCAGAAGATCAGAAAATCCGAGCGATTCAACTTCGTCAAACAGACGCCTCGCTTCGGCGTGCGGTGGATCCCGAAAGATCAGAGCTTTGAATATGTGGCCGGTTACGGTTCTGTTCGCTGCAATCTTCAAGTCGTCGGAGACTTCAGCCTCTTCAAGGAAGGATTGTCGTATCTCCTCTAGCCTTGAAACGATCTCTGAATCTGAAAGGTCAGCTTCATTGATTTTCACGCGAGAAGCGATTGCATCAACTAACCGCAAGGTGAAATTGCTTGGTTTCATCTGTGTGGAAAGAGTGGGCTTCTTGCTGCGGCCTAACGTAGAAATGACCGGCGACCGACAGGAGCGCACGAAGCGCGCGGACGTAGTTGGGCGTCCGTGTCGACTGTTATGTTAGCCAGCAGCGCACGCGCGTTCTCTTGGTTCTTGCGAGCCAACTTGAATGAGCTGGCCTTCGGGGGCACAAGCCTGTAGAGACGCAATGCAGCTGCTGGGCGACGCTGGTCGAGAAGTGCATTTGCAATGTTGTAAAGGAGGTCACCTCGCTCACGCCACGCGGCTCCTGCACGGGCCTTCCGATAGAACCGCTCCGCCCGCCTTGGCTCCCCAAGATCGGTGTAGCAATCCCCTAGAGCCCAGAGGGTGTCGACGTCGCCGGGCGCCAGCACCAGGGCGTCCCGGAACGACTTCAGGGCTCGAAGTACCTCGCCTTTTCGATAAAGGGCGTCCGCCTCGGCATAGCAGGCCAGATGCGCTTCCAAGGTTTGGGCTGGCTGTGTCATCTGCCGGCTAACGTCGACGCTCAGCGGGAGCCGCAGGCGATCCGATGGAACAACCAGTTAAAACTCGTGCCGCCACTTCAGGGCCAGGGGCATGCCCCGATGCAGCCGCTTCCCATACAGGTCGCACCTTCCTTGGAAAACAGTGGGCACGCTTCATTCTTAACCTCCTCATCTTTTTGATTTTCACTCAACACTGCGGCTGAAACAGTACATGCCGCAAAACGCAGGCGCAAAAGCAAAAGCCCCTCAAAAAGGCCGAGCCTCTGAATTGCCCGGCGTGCGAATTCCGAGCAGGATGATCTGCCAGTGTGTACTCGGTATGCGCAGCAAAACCCCTTATGTGGTGAAACGTACCGCTGATAGGTGCCGATAAGGGCAATGGCGCCACTACTAAGCATGAGTTTTAACGTTGGAGGCAACCGGACCGCAACACTTGCGGCGAAGCCGCTTCCTGCAGTTGCGGGCCCGTGTTGGCCGACCAGTTAAAGTGCATTTTTGAACACATTCTCAAGTCCCGTACAGTTTGTTTGCCTGCAGCCAAACCACCTATTTTCTCTGAAGGTACACCCAGCTCCGAGATTGTCGATAGTGACAATACAGTCTTCAAACTCACACTCGACAAACTTGCAGTCGGCAAAAAAACTGCCCTGAAATTTGCAGGCTTTGAATTTCACGTTTACGAAGACCGCTTGACTAAAGTGGCCCCAATACCACTCGCACTCCGAAAATTCACAACCCAAGAAGAAAGCATGCACCATGGCCCCTTCGGTCGATATGGCTTGAAAGGTGCAAAACCGGTAGAAATTCTCAGACCAGTCAGGCCCATTGCCTTTCGTTGCTGCGTAGGTTTCACTATCGAACTGCATGCGCTTTAACGTAGAAGTGACCGGACCACCAACATGAGCGGCGAAGCCGCGGCCTGCTGTTGTGGGGCCGTGTCGATTGACAAGTTATGCATCAGCACCTGCCGCCACTATTCTCACAAGTTTCCCCTGTGCGGCCGCGTACACAACAGCCTCCGCGATTTCTGAAGCCTCGCCCTCCGCGAACAGCACACCATCTGGCCAAGGCTCCGCGAACAGCGCTTTGAATCTGCCGCGAAGCTGCGGCGCGATTGAAATCCAACTGGTCGCCGGACCATCATCTCCGCAGGTCAAGCAGCGCAGAAAGTAGCTCCCGTATTCCACGAAGGCTCCAGACGTCGGCGAACCACAACTGGAACATCGCTCAGCGCTCACTTTCTCACTCCTGAGGCATAACGTGCGTGTGACCGGCGTCCAGGCGCAGGCGCGACCAAAGGGAGCGAATGTCCGTGGGGGTCCGTATCGATTAGTTTGTTAGCTTTGCGGTGCATGTTGCCTTCCTGCCCCGCGAGACAGCACGTCGTGCAGATTTGGGTCTCGAAGCATAGTCTCCAAGGCAGCCTGCGTCGTATTCGGCGCTGCCTCCTGCACTTGGGTGATGCATTCGCCGGCGCCTGAGCCTGACAGGTAAATTGCATATACCTGCTCGAACTCGCTAGCCGCGAGCGAATCGAGCTCATCAAAGATAGCAGTGCTCTCCTCGCAGAAGGGAGGAATTGCTCCACCGAATTTGCGAGCGCGCGCGCTGGCTTGAGAAATTAAGAAGTCGAGCACTGCCGTGATTGATTGCGTGGCCATTGCAAGCTAATGTAGAGATGACCGGCCCACTAACACCGGTGGCGAAGCCGCAGCCAGCTGTTGTGGGCCCGTATCGATTGACATGTTAGACGACAACCCTGCGGACAAACCGGTAAGAGCCCCAGAGGGCGAATGGCCACACAACGATGAAAGCACCGGCACCGTACAAAAAAATCGCACCTGCGGCGACGAGACCCAACCCCAAGTCGTCCTCTCCCAAGGGTGGCCGCTCTCTGCCCGCGTAGTACTCCTGCTCCGCCAGCGATGCTCCGAAGATTGCAGCAGCGAATGCGCCAGGCAGTGCAATCATCAGCGAGAGCAGGAGGGCCGCTGACCAACGCGCAATGAGCTTGAGCGATCGTCCCATGCCATTTAACGTAAATGTGGCCGGCCGCCGAAGGCGGTCCGGTTGAATGACAGGTTATGTGGCAGCGTGCTCAACGGCCAGCCCCTTTTCAGTAAGTGAGATCAAGAATTTGCCCGGCGCATCGTCGGCCTTCTTGTCGCGATACACAGCAACTCCATCAATGCGAGGCAACTGCTCTGGATCTGGATCGGAGACATTTTCGTACCAGTCTGAGACGAAGGTGCGCCACCCTGCCGGTTCGAGCATTCGCCAGCTGGAGCCACCTTCGGGATTTCGCGAATTTTCCGCAGCCCCTTTCCACCACACTACGGAGACAACTGGCTGTATCCACGGCAACGTAGCCGACATAGCTCGAATGTGCAGCAGTGCGACGTCGTGGAACACGACTTCAGCCATGGATGGAGCACGAAGTGGCTTCTGTCATATAACGTTTGAGTTCAGCGGCTGCCGGAGGCAGTCCGCTGGAACGAAGGGTTAGGCCTCATCAGTGCGATCAGCATATAGGCAGGCGCGCACTCCAGATCCGATAGCGAGCATGCGATAGTCATTGGAATTTGGCAGAGAGCAGGACTCCGGATAAAGCGATAAGAACGCCTGCGACAGTGAGCGCCACTCCTTTGGGATACAAGAAGTACCAAACCGGCCTAGAAACCCAGAACTTCGGATAGTCACGTTGATAGAAGATCCAAGCCACCACTTGCATGGCCACGCCGACAATTACTAGTGCGCCACCTAAATACATGGAGATCCCAAAAGAGGCCTAACGTAATGTATACCGCAAGGTCTGCGGTATAACATCGCGCTTGCGGTATAACCTGGCCGCTGAAAACCCAGCCAAGTGCTTGTTATTAAAAGACTTATTTCCCATTTTGAGTTTTTCTCAGGTCGATGAAAAAGGGATCAAACCCCGCAAAACGATTCTAGGCGGACAGTGTGGTGATCGCCTCCTCAATATAGACGAGCGCAGCTTAAACAGCCGATTCCGTTGTGTTTGACCATCGCTACCCATAACCCGGCCTGGCTGCACCCTTGGGAGCCAGTCGCTGCGCTTGGTGTCACGTCGACCGCGGGCCAAGCCTAACGTTTGAGATGAGAGCCGTGACCCGGCTTGCCGGGGCACGTCCTCTCGATTGAAGGGTTAGGGCGCTGGTGATGCTGCACCATTAGGCGAGTATTGTTGTACCCAGCTAACAGATGCAAGCACTGCTTCTTCCTTCAATTTTGCAAAGTTGAACTTCGCATACTCGTTGTGAGAGACGAATTCATACGGCTGTTCAAGCGCTTCGTCGTAGCTCCAGTACAGACCAAGAAGTTGTTCAATGCCGTACGCATCACCGACATGCTCTCTTGCAGGCGTTTCAAAATCGTAGTTCGAGGACCGTATTCCAGCCATTAGCTGCTTCAAACCCTCAATAGGGTCGAGCACGCGCTCAGCTATTGGTGAGATATGGGCTAGCAGGAATTCCCAGGGAGCTACTTTGGATGGTTCCATGACGCCTTGCTCTCTAGAAAGCAGATCGAACTTTGCAAGACGGGAGCCCGCAGTAGCGAGTCGGGTGCAACGAAGGGTTAGGCGTCATCCGGCACCCACTGTTGAACGCTGGACGAGGACCGTAGGCGGAAGCTTACGACGGAGGAGGTACCCGCCGATACGACCATCCGGTGTGAGCGCTGAATAGCTTGCCTTAATGTATGGGCGTGCCCCGTCGACAGGATAGAACTCAGTGTTGAGGTGGGCGACTTCATCCGCTGTAAGCGTTCGAGCGGAGCCATCGTCTTCGACCATCACGAATCTGAGGGCGAACGTGTCATTGGCTTTGGCAGCACGCTCACGAGCTTGAACCATTCGGCCAGCCATGAGCGCACAGGCCACGACCAGGAGCGCGATGACAGCGACAGCGGCCCACATTTCGCCTATGACTCCTAACGTTGAAGGCAACCGGCGCACAAGAACCGGATGCGAGTAGCGCTCAGATTTACTTGTGTGTCCGAGTTGACTGAATTGTTAGGCCGCTGCATTTGCAGTACTCCCGCTTGAATTACTTAGACCCATAAAACGCATTAGCCTTTTACCAACAAGGCGACACCGATACAAGTCACAACAACAAGGAATAGGACCGCCTGTATAGCTCGTCCGATCCCCAAAAAACCTAGCAAACGATCCAACCAATTTTTCAAACCGATCTCCCTCTACAAGCCGTACCGCCTAACGTGCGTGTAACCGGCGCCTTGCGGCCGGACGCCGCAAGGCGTCCGTGTTGACTGGCTGGTTAGGTTTCACTTCCACCATCGACACGTGCGCGCAACCACTTCTCCAACATGATGCCGTCCTCGGACTGCCTGTACATGGCCAGTTCGATAAGCCTTTCATGATACGCGTGCTCCAGGTAGAGAGATCGAGCCGCGTCATTGTTTCTCCGACACTCAACCAGGACTCTCTCAGCCCCCGAAAGTCGCGCAACGGATTCCAACCAGGTGATGATCGCGCTGGCCAAGCCTTTGCGCCGATATTGAGGTCGAACCGCGAGCAACTCCAGGTGGGCATGACGCTCACCGTAGCGCATGATGCCAAATGCGAGGACGTTGTCATCTGCGACGACCACGGCTACGTTTACGTCCCTGTCGCGCAGAGACTGAGAGATGCGGCTTCGCGTCCAATTCCAGCCCAGACCATGCTCGACGTAATCGCGCGACATTTCCGCAATCTGTGTTGAGTGAGATTCTGCTGCCAGGCGGACAGCTACATCAGCGAGCACGTGAGACCTAACGTTGGATATGAGCTGCATGACCCGGCTTGCCGGGGCATGTCCGCTCAATGGCGAGGTCAGGCGCTTCGCACCAGCCCTGGACCAAAACCTTGCGCGCGAAAGAGCGAAGGGGCGTTGGGCTTGCCGCTAGTTGCATGACGCAACCTCTGTGTTCGGGCGATGACCAACGTAGATCGCCTCGTCACCGCATTTGGAGCGCAGCTGGATGAAGAACGCAAGCAATAGGCTGCCCGCAACCACGAAGAAGACTCCAAACAATCGAAGCGAGAGGGGCCTGGATAGCCGCAGGAGAAGGGCTGCTGCCGCTATGCCCCCCAGCAGAAAGCAAACTGACGACAGATTGCGCCAATGATCTACCTTGAACTGGCCTGGGAACCACGACGCCATGGCACCGTTCGAGCCAACTACAACAATCCAGGGAAGCACGAATGCAGATACAAACAGGAGCCACCAGTGGCGCCGATTGATAGGTTTCTCGGGTTGCGAACTACTCATACTTCAACCCAAGGAGCCTAACGTGAAGGTGACCAGCAAGTTAGAGAGCATCCCAGTCTCATCGACTAGTGCTTTGATGCGAGCAATGCTACACATGCCGTACTACCCGCTCGAAGTGCGACATCCAATGCGGTTCCGTCGAAAGAACTCCGAAGCAATGGGTTCGCTCCGTGCGCGATGAGCAATTCCGCGATGGCAACAAGGTCGTCTTCTGCCGCGAGGTGAATTGGAGCTTCAGCGAAGTCGGCCTGTTCATTCACGTCGGCTCCTGCATCGACAAGCAGCCTGACGGTCTCTATGCTACCGCTACGAACTGCCTTGTGAAGGGTTGGTTCCCGCTGATCATTGGGACTGAGAGGTGCACCGGCTTCAAGAAGAATTCTCACGAGATTCGCCCGTCCGAGAGTAGCAGCCAACGATAACGGAGACTCACCAAAGTCGCACAGTGACGAGACATCTGCACCCAATTGCAGGATGGAGCGAACCGCTTCCTCAGACTCTCCCAGTACGAGCAAGTGCAACGCCGTTTCGCCCAAGGACGTTCGTTCTCGGATGAGTCGCGGATCCCGCGTTGCAAGCGCGATGCCGGCGGCCACCGAGTGCTCAAACACATCGACTAGTCCCACGACGCCCTGATCGTCCATATGCGCTCTAACGTAGAGTTAAGCGGCCTGCGCGACTTTTTGCGCAGGTTCGCTTGAACGCCGGGTTAGAAGGCAATTTGTTCTCCTCAACCATGAGTCCGCTGAGCATTGGATGAGGCCGCGCCCTTTCGCTTGTTGCTCCAGGCCCTCAAACCCCACCCAACAGGCAAAAGGATAGCGGCGATAAGTGTTCCATTCTTGCGAATTTCATCTGAAATTTCATAGGCGTCGGCTAGAAACGCTGCTGCAAATAGGAAGACCCCATACGCAAGGGCCAACAGAAATTCTCTCCCATACCGCGCACCGCCGTATTCGGGAGTTGACCACAGCCTGGCGACTTGGGATAAATGCCAGCCAAAGCCGGCGAAGTATGTCGCCATAAGCAAGAGTGCTAGAAATTCAGGGATCGTAGGCATCTGCGTTCTAACGTTTGACTTAAGCGGCATGCCGTAGGCATGTCCGCTTGAAGGAAGGGTTAGGCGTCATTGCGTTGCCACGGCTCTTGTATCAGCACGCTGAAATAGGACCAGAGGTTGTCTTCGGCGCCATTGATTAGCCGCTTATGCACTTTTGCTGGTGGAAAGACCCAGTTCTCGCCTTGGCTCACACCGAGGGCTTGGAACTCTTGGTTGATTCCCCAGTCGCCGCCCTTCGCGCGGCGATAGACCTCACCAATGTATCCCCCCAACATCTTGCAGACCGTTTGGACCTCTTCGTCCGAGGGCGCCTTTCGTAGCAGTTTGCCGATGAAGCCTTTCGGACGCGCTTGCGCAAGCTGCTCGGCGATGAACTCAACTTGTTCGATACTTGCGGCCGCGTAGTCGAGCGAAATACCGAACTTCGTGCGCGCGAAATCAACCGCATCTTCAGCGTATGCGGCCATCATGTCATTGATCGTCGGAGTGGTCATTCTTGACGCCTAACGTGCGTGTGACCGGCAACCAAGGAGAGGAGGCCGCGTAGCGGCCGGACGCCCTTGGGTGTCCGTGTCGACTAGCTGGTTAGGTTCGCTTGATCGCATTGTTGCGCTCCTTCTCTTCGGCCTCTCGGACTCTACGCCGAAGGTCATTGCGATGTTCATTGAGGCCCATCTGGTCAGCAGCCTGCTTGAGCTTGCGCCAGAACGCTCCGCTTCCGCTTCGTCGCTCGCCTTCCTCGACGAGGACATCAAATGCGAGACCAAGCTCGTTGTGAGCAAGATATTTCTCAAATTCAGGAATGGCCTCTCCGCCGAGAAGAACCGTCGCGTCTCGGAGAAGAGTCTCCGTCAGTCCCCATTGCTTGGCCAGGCGAGGATTCACCATTAGCGACCTAACGTAATGTATGCCGCAAGGTCTGCGGTATAACTTGGCGCTTGCGGTATAACCTGGCCGCTGAAAACCCAGCCAAGTGCTTGTTATTAAAAGACTTATTTCCCATTTTGAGTTTCGTTCAGCTCGATAAAAAAGGACCAAACCCCGCAAACCGATTCTAGGCGGCCAGTTTGGTTATCGCCTCCTCAATATGGACGAGCGCGGACCAAACAGCCGATTCCGTTGTGTTTGACCATCGCTCTCCATAACCCGTCCCTGCTGCCCCTCGGATGCCAGTCGCCGCGCTTGGTGTCACGTTGGCTGCAGGCGTGGGGTCGCGCCGACTGACATGTTATGCGGCATTGTCGCTCCGGCCTTTGCGTGATCGGCGCCTTGCATGTACCGCGCCACCGAATGCGCCAATCGCGATTGCAAGGTAGAACGCCAGCGAATTTGCGTGCCCAAAAGGGAGAGCAAGAAGGAACGCGATTCCGAGAATGACTCCGGAGATCAGCCATGTGAAAAAGACAGTAGCTGGGCTCATTTCGTCCATTCAGCGTCGGTCCCTGGAGCAAGACCAGGACGAGGGAAGTCGCAAGCAATCGCACAAACGACCGGAGTGCTGACCCTGCCTCGCGTTTGACGCGGCCCACTTGCGGGATGTCCATGGGATAGGGCGCAGTTCGGCGGCAAGATGCCGGCCCAGCTGGGGTTCATGGATCACGATGGTGGAACTCCGTGTAGAGCTGCCTGAGCTTGGGCGGAAGTTGCTTCCAGTATGGCTCGCACTTGTGGCTAGGGACTCGCCAGAACAAGTTTTCCACAAAGGAGACGTCAATGCATTTCTGGACGGGATCGTTGCCTTGCAAGAAGGCGCCCTCCATGAACTGAAAGAGCGGCCCATGAACACCGTAGGGAACCCCACGCTGCATTTCGGTGTTGAGAGCATCCGCAAGCGCCCCGAACCATACGTACTCAATTCCGACATCAAGGCCATCACCCCAGCTCTTCTGGAAATGGCGATCCGCGGACAAGGATATTGGAAGGAATCTCTCCCGCACGTTGTGGTAGAGGTCTACGACGGCATCCATTCATGCGCCCTAACGTAAAGATGACCGGATCACAACACTTTGCGGCGAGATCGTCCCCTGCTGTTGTGCGCCCATGTCGATTGAAATGTCAAAACTCATTAGCCTACACGTCAAAACCTGGATGTTGAAACGTGCGTGGCCGGTCAGTAGCCCACCCGGCACTAGTGAATTCTTCCTGCAGCTTCACGCCATCACGCGTGTAGTGCAACTCTGTTCCGACTGGAGCTTCGAGTTTCGGAAGAAGATCACGCAGCACAGATAGCGCCGCATCTCTTTTCGGCGTGTCAATGTCTATTCCGCAAAATGCCACCAACCGTCGACCGTCGGGCAACGGATCGGCTAGCGAGGAACCCCCGCCGGAAACAGCACCGAGCCCGGCTTCAGCGAGGACTGGATCAATTCGATCTTCGAATTGCTCACCGCGCTGGATCGGTTGGATATTGCCTGGAAGTTTCACGTAGATGAATTGCTCTGGATCGAGTTGCGGTGCGACTGGCTTCTCGGCGTTCGGCTGAAACACGGATTTGAGCTTGTTGAGGATTTTCATGAGATGAGCTTTAACGTAGAGATGACCGGACCACCAACATGAGCGGTGGGGCCGCCTCCTGCTGCTGTGGGTCCGCGTCGATTGACCAGTTAAACCGCTTCACTTGCTGGACTCCAACTGAACGACCTTGGTGCGGCCCAAATAATCGCCGAGGCGGCGCCGCTGCTTACCAAGAATAAAGACGGCATCAATCACCCCAAGCATCATCGCGAAATTCCTAACCAAGGATTGCCAGTAGCGGCAAGGTTCCTCAGTTGTGACGTGCACCACCGCCGTGCGCGTAAACCGTTTTCCCACGCTCTGCCCGCCGGGCAATCCATCACACAAGAACACGTAGAGAAAGAAGCCTAGCAGTGCTAGCTCCAGGGGAAGCGCGAGGGCTTTGGCGGAAACGTAGAAGATGACGCCTGCTGCGATTGCAACCAAATCGTCCAGGAATTGGGAAGTGAATCTCTGCCCAATAGATGCGAGGGGTTTGCTCATATGGAGGATTGCTTTCTTGGAACTGCGTTGCGGTTTAACGTTTGACTTAAGCGGCCTGCCGTAGGCATGTCCGCTTGAAGGAAGGGTTAGGCCGCTGGTCGCTCATTGAACAGGCCTGTGATCTTGGTTACCTCGCCGAAAGCTACCCTCCTGCTGCCCTCGTGGCAGTAGAACGTAGAGCCGACGCCGAGACGTTTTCGATGCTCTTTCGCCCTCATCTCGTCGACCACTATCGTCATCCTTGCTACCAGATTGACTCCGATGGGAAGTGGCTCGTCGGTTGGGAGCGAGTCTCCATTTCCGTCGATGAAGTCAGGCCAGATCATCCACAGGTGTTCTGCTGCCAAGTCTTCTGAGTAACAAAGATCCCAACGAATGCCGTTGAACGGCGGCGACAGTCTTCCACCTTCTTCGGAAGAAAGGATTCTGACGGACGCTTCGAAGTCATCTGGGACCTGGTAGAGCCTATGCATAAAGCGACCTCCTGCAGTTGCGGGCCCGTGTCGATCGACTTGTTAGGAGCGTACTTCAATGAGTTCCTCCTTGCGTAGCTCTTGCGGTACATCCCCTTTGGCCAAGTATTTGTAGCCATAGCCGACCGCGAACTCGGGGAGACCAAGCAACTTCGTGAGAGCGCGATGTCGGTCCGTCGCAAATATCCAGATGTCTGAGTCCTCGTCCTGGCAATACAAGACGTCAGCCACCGCCTTTTCGTCATTGCAACCGAACGTACTGCATAGCAAGGCTGGATTTCCACCCTCTGGCGAGTCGTCGTCCTCATCTTCCTCAGAAAAATAGTTCGGGCAAGAATCGTATTCATCCAATCGCTCGCCATCCGCGAAGACGTCGACGTACAAGATGTCGTCATCGTGCACAGTCACAAGGAATGCAACTGATCCCAGCGCTTGCGAGAGATGCGATGCAAACTCATTGGGATACAAACCGCCCTCGTCACACTGCTCATCGTAGATGGTTATGTACCCGTCACGACTTGGGGTGAGGAAAGCTCGGCGACCTTTCAAGAGCGGCAGTACGACTTCTGGAGATGCGGCGCGGACAGTAATGTTTGTGTAGAAGGCACCCAAGGAAAGCTCCTAACGTAATGTATACCGCAAGGTCTGCGGTATAACATCGCGCCTGCGGTATAACCTGGCCACTGAAACCCGAGCCAAGTGCTTGTTATCAAAAGACATATTGTCCATTTTGAGTTTCATTCAGGTCGATAAAAAGAATACCAAACCCGCCAGCCGATTCTAGGCGGACAGTGTGGTTACCGCCTCCTCAATGTGGACGAGCGCAGCCCAAACAGCCAATCCTGTTGTGTTTGACCATCGCGACTCATAACCCGGCCCGACTGTCCCTTGCCTTGGGTGTCAGTCGCTCCGCTTAAGCAGCATGGCCAGGCCGCCCCATGCTCCGATGCGCAATCCAATAGGCCAGCACCGCGAGTGCAATGGCCAGTGCCTGAAACGGAAGGCGGGTCTGCTCGAAGGACGGGTTAGAGCACCGTTTGAGTGACCACCGCAGCGATGGGAAATGCGAATGCTGCAAGGGCAATGCAAAGATAGATTCGCCCCTTGGCCGTCGCGGACTGGGTAACGCCCACAAACCAGACCCATCCCCACGCGGCTATGACGAAGATCACTGCGCCGGCAAGGAACGAATGTACGGAGCTTGCGCTGCAGGCCCCCCAGGTGGCACCGGCTATAAGCGCACTCGCGCAAGCTACGCCGACGGTGGTTTCGGAAGGCCTTTGCGCCTCTGCTGGTTCTGGCGTTGTTGCCTGTGTTTCCCAGATCAGGTGTTGAATTCCGCTGAAGTCTGACCCGAGTTTTCCATCGAATATTGACCCACACTCTTTGTGAGCAGAAGGTGCTCACGATGTGGATAAGTTCTTGGTTTTCTCCTTTTTGGGCTGAGTCTTTGCAGAGCTGTTTTTGAACCGATAGCTGTCGTTTCCAGTCTCAAGGATATGACACCTGTGGGTGAGTCGATCCAGAAGAGCAGTCGTCATTTTTGCATCACCAAAGACACTGGCCCATTC
>NZ_JBFUBT010000007.1:0-209079 GCF_056405615.1 Polaromonas sp. P1_F9
GGCCAACCCGCTGATGGTGTGGGTGGGCAAGATCAGCTATCCGCTGTATTTGTGGCACTGGGTCATCCTGGTGTACCTGCGCATATTGGCCAGTGAGACGCCTTCCGTGGCTGTGCGCACTGGCGGGCTGCTGGCAGCGGTTGTGCTGTCCTGGCTGACCTATCGCTTTATCGAAACACCCTTGCGCTTCGGCGCCCACGCCCGCCGCAAAACCGTGGGCCTGCTTCTGCTCATGCTCGCCATCGCAGGTTTTTCGTTTGCAAATTACAAGGCCAACGGCTTCCCGACACTTCGGTACTTGCAAACCCGTGAAACCAGCGCCAAAGAAATCGAAAAACTGGACGCCGCCAAACGACAGGCATTGACCGACACAGCGGTAAGTGGCGGTAAATGCTTTCAGCTACCCCCTGGCAAAGACTTCAATTTCTTTGTCAGTCACGATTGCCTCCCTACGGCGCAGACGCCTCAAACCAGCGCACCTGTGCTGATGCTCATTGGTGATTCGCACTCGGCCTCGCTTTCGCTGGGGCTACGCCCATGGGCCGCCAAAAAGGGATACACCTTTTATCAGGTGAGTTCCGGCTCCTGCTCCTTGTTCAGTGATGACGCCTCCGACCCCGACTGCCAGGCTTACAGCAAGAAATCGTTCGAAGCTGTTCCTGCCGTGAAGCCCGATGTGCTGCTCATTGACTCCCACTGGCTACATGCGTCAGAACCGGTCTTCTTCAAAAATCAGGGCAACTGGCCTTCATATTCAGAATACCTGGCAGACAAGTTCAGGTATATCGCCAGCCTGCAGGCCAAAAAAGTCGTCATCGTTGGGCAGGTGCCGACCTGGAAAGCCGACCTCCCCAATGTATTGATCCGCAGATTTATTTCGAGGGGATTTGAAGTCCCCGAAAGAACGACCCTGGAGCTCGATCCCCTGTCGCTGGAAATGGATAAAACCCTGCAGAAGATTCAGCTGCCTACCGGTTTCACCTATGCCTCATTGGTCAAAATACTTTGTGACAGCAACGGATGCCTTACGCGAGTAGGCCCAGACCTCCAGACAGACCTCGTCGTGTGGGACTACGGTCACCTCACCGCGGCAGGAGCGGCCTTTGTTGTCGACCGGGCGCTGGCACCCGTGGTCGAAAGCCTGGTCAGGCATTGACATGTTGCGCCTGTTATTAATTATTGAAAGTTGAATATGCCGTCAACCCCAAATAGCGTCGTAGTCATAGGCGGTAGTTCCGGCCTTGGCAAGGTCATTGCCAACCGTTATCGGGACGATGGATTCCAGGTCGCCATTGTTTCAAGAAACAAGCCCCTCTTTGTGGACGAGAAAGAGGGCTTCAAGCATTACAGTGCGGATCTTTCGACCATCACCGCTGAAAGTGCCGGCGCATTGGTTAACGACATCGTTCGCCAAACCGGCCGCCCGTCTTATCTGGTTTTTTGTCAACGCTACCGCGGCGCAGAAAGAAATCTGGCCAATGAGTTGTTTGTGGCGGTGTCTGCAACCGAAATACTGGTCGAGGCATTCGTTCCGCAATTCGCAGAAACCGGCGACAAAGCCATCGTGACGGTCAGTTCGGTGTATGCCGACTATGTCGGTTCGTCACAGCCCTCGTCGTACCACGTGGTGAAGGCTGGTTTGAATGCGCTTATCAGATACTATGCCGTCACGCTGGGAACCAGGGGCATACGGTCCAACGCCATTTCGCCCCTCACCTACCTGAAAGACGAATCCAAACACGTGTACCTGGGTGACGAAAAAACGCTCGCCAAGTACCGTAAATTGGTCCCGCTGGGAAGAATGCCCCTGGCCGATGAATGCGCCAATGTGCTCAGATTCCTGGGAAGCGAGCAGGCGTCTTTTGTGAATGGACAGATTATTTATGTCGACGGTGGTGTGTCCACCGTTTGGCCGGAAGAGATTGCGTAAGATTAACGTTTAAGGGATACATAAAATGGCTAACTATCACCGCAGGACAAACTGCCGGCTTTGCGATTCGACCGCACTCAAACTGGCAATCCCCATGAAACCTTCGCCGATCGGCGACGCTTTCGTCAAAGACAAGAATTCGGAGCAGGAGCTCTTCCCGCTCGACGTCTATATCTGCGAAACGTGCGCGCATCTGCAGAACCTGGATGTCGTCGACCCCAAGATCCTCTTCGGTAACTACACCTACCAGACCTCCCATTCTCTCGGCCTGGTCGAGCACTTTAAAAAATACGCGGCACATGTCGTGTCGAAGCTCGGCATCGACAAGCCTGTCTTCGTCATGGAAATCGGCAGCAACGACGGCTCACTGCTCGGCGAGTTTCAGGCCCTCGGCCACACGGTGCAGGGTATCGACGCATCTACCGCCGTTGCCGGCCACGCCAACAAACGCGGCGTACCCACGATTGGTGACTTCTTCACTTTCGACCTGTCACAAAAAATCAAGGCTGACAAAGGCCAGGCCGGGCTGGTGTGCGCCAATAACGTTTATGCCCA
Source organism: Polaromonas sp. P1_F9 (assembly GCF_056405615.1). Lineage (NCBI taxonomy): Bacteria > Pseudomonadati > Pseudomonadota > Betaproteobacteria > Burkholderiales > Comamonadaceae > Polaromonas > Polaromonas sp. P1_F9. The sequence continues at coordinate 2,486 of NZ_JBFUBT010000007.1, forward strand.
CGCAGACAACCTGCGGGACATCACCAAAGGCATCCGCAATGTATTGAGCGACGACGGCGTCTTCGTCTTTGAAGTGTCGTACCTGCCCGACATGGTCGAAAACATGGTCTTCGACACTATCTACCACGAGCATGTTTCGTACCACACGCTCAACCCGCTCGAAAAATTCTTCAACTCCCTCGACCTGAGTCTGTTCGACGTCGAGCGCGTCCCGACCAAGGGCGGTTCGATTCGCGCTTTTGCACAGCCCAAGAGCACGGGCAAACGCCCGCGCACGGCGGCTCTTGACAAGCTGATGGCCGACGAAATTGCACAGCACTACGACCAGATCGAAACATATCACCGCTACGCACAAAAAATCGTCGATTGCAAAAACAGCACACTGGCGCTCATTCGAAAGTTGTCTGCCGACATGAGCCAGGTTGCGGGTTACGGCGCATCGACGACGACCACCACCCTGCTCTACAACTATGAGCTCGAAGGCGTCCTGGACCGCATTTACGACGATAACGCCATCAAGTACGGCACCTTCAGCCCGGGCGCGCATATTGAGGTTTCGCCTTCTGAAGAAATCCTGTCGCGAAAGCCCAAGGCTATCGTCATCCTGGCTTGGGTCTATGCAAAGCCCATCATCAAGCGCAATCGCAACTATGTCGAAGCCGGCGGTACGTTTGTGATTCCCCTGCCTGTGCCCATGACGGTCGATGCGAGCAATCTGGACCATTTCCTGAACGCCTGACGGAACCAGCGTTGCAATACTTCGATGGCCTCCATTCATTGCACCGTCTGCGGCCATGCGGACCTTGAGCGAAGCCTGAGTTTCGGCCCGCAGCCGCTCTCCACCCGGTTTGCTGCAGCGCCTGATGCCCGGTCGCCAGCAGCACGCCACGCACTGAGCCTGGGCTATTGCAAGCAGTGCCTTGCCATCCAGCTTGTCGACCGGTTTCCGGTCTCCGTGCTGCAGGGCAAGGCGCCGGCGCTGCGCTTTCGCGAGCCCAGCGCGCATTTGCCAGACGTGGTCGAAACCCTCAGGTCGCTAGGCGTGGTCAACCCGCACAGCAGGCTCGCCGGACTGTCATACATCGACCTGGATCTTCTGGACTTGCTCCAGGCCCAGGGCTGTTCAGCGCCAATACGCCTTGAACATCCCCCACCACCATCTGGCGCCGTGGAGCCCGGCCTGGAAACGCTGCAAGGCTTTTTTTCAGACATTACCCATATAGATCGCTGGACTCAACAGCATGGCCTGGCGGATCTGGTCTGCGCGCGATTCATTCTGGAGCACGCCGAATCTGCCCTGGCATTTTTGCAGGCCGTGAAGCGTGCCGTCAAACCCGGCGGCTACATCCTGGTCGAAGTGCCGGACGTCACCAAAATGCTGGCGTTTGAAAACCACGCCCTGGTCTGGGAAGACCATTTCACCTACTTCACTTCAGGCACCCTGTTCAAACTGGCGTCGCTTGCAGGTTGCAGCGTCGTCAGTTTGAACAGCTATCCCTACGCTTACGAAGACGCCATGGTCGCCATCCTGCAGGTAGGCCAGCTACCAAAGCCTGCCGCGGTCTCGACGCCGGTCAAGCAGGTAGATTCAGTCAATCCGGCCCCGGAGCTGGAAGACTTTAACCGCAGCTTCATGGCTGCCAAGGTGGCACTGCGGCACAGCTTGCTGGCCGTTCGGCAGGGGGGCCGAAAGATTGCTGTTTTTGGCGCAGGCCACCACGCGGTCAAGTACATCAATTTTTACGGTCTGGACGATTTGATCGAGTTTGTCGCCGACGACAACCCAGTCAAGGGCGGTATGTACCTTGCGGGCACCCAGCTACAGGTCAAGCCGTCATCTGAGCTTGCCGCCTCTGGCGTCACGCTATGCTTGTCAAGCCTGAACCCAGCCAGTGAAGCGGGCGTCAGGCGAGCCATGCCGGAGTATTTCGAACAAGGCGGAGAAATCCGGCCTATTTTTAAAACAAGCAGGGGATCAACATGACTACTAATGGCTTATTTGAAAAGTCTGCCGAGGTGCTGGTGTGCACCGATGAAATCATAGGTCTGGAACAGGCGGCGCTGAATGCGGTGAACCGCCTGGCAGACACCAGCCCCAAGAAGCGCGCAAGAATATGCGCGCACAAAGACAGTTCGGCCGCCATTCAGGAGATGATTATTGTCATCCGTGAAGGCTCGTACATTGCGCCACACCGCCACAAGAACAAGTGCGAATCTTTTCACCTGATTGACGGTGGTGCTGACATCGTTGTCTTCGAAGACAACGGCGATATTCGTAAAGTCATCCGGTTTGCCCGGGAACACGCCTTCTACTACCGACTGGAAGCGGAGTTATTCCACACCATCGTCGTCCGCTCAGACCGGATCACCTTCCATGAAGTGACCAACGGCCCCTTTGTAGCCAACGGAACAGAGTACGCGGCTTTTGCGCCCAAAGAAGGCGGCGACGGTATTGCCACTTACCAAGCTCGACTGGATCAGCAGATCAGCGAATGGATAGCAAGGAATGATTAAGCGGAAAATTGCCAATGCGGTATTGAAGTCCACATGGTTTCGTGATCTTGTCAGCAATCTGGTACCGCAAATACTCAAATATTATCGGCACGAGCTCCCGGTAGTAACGCTGAAACTGCGAGGCCTAGCTTTACTTTACAGCTTGGGGCTGTCAATTGCCGCGGTCTTGCTCTTACCAAGGAAAAGATTTCGCTTGTTGGTACTAGGCGTGAAACGATTCCATATAGATGGGGATCTTGCTGCAGCAATTGATTGCTTCACTAACGCATCGCGCATACGCGCGCCCTTCGTCAATGCACTTGCAATCAGCTTGTCGCGGGTTGAGTTCATCACAAACACCAGTGATTCAACACGCAATCGCCTGGTTCTTTTGAAGTTTGCGAACGACTTGTTCCTGGACGGCGACACCCGTTACCAACTGGCCTTGGCCCATCTGATGACCAACGAAGCTGACAGTGCCGGCCAAAGAATCATTGAGGCAATCCAGCTTTACCCAGCTTGCGCCATGGCGCATCAGAACATGGCGGCCAAGTACGACAGGCTGTCCTGGAAACCCGAGCCCTTGGACCTCGCTGGCGATCCGGAAATCCATTTGTATGACGCCTACCATTTGCTGGGGCAACAGCTGGTCAACATCGGCGATGCTGTGCATGGACTGAAAATGTTCGGCGCAGCAATGAGGCTCCAGGAGAAACTCTACGAGCGGTATCCATTGCCCGATGCGCTGGTTGCCTCAATTGCTGCCTATGTGGGTTACCGGCCTGGAAAACCCATACGCATCGTGCCCTATGAGTGGGTCACGCAGATCGGTCACCTGGGCATGCTGGATGCACTGATCAAGATGTCCAGATTGGGTATGCGGCCCGATGTGAACTGGGTGTTGCTGGCGCCGGACAACAAGGTTGTGAACCAGGAGTACCTTAGCTGCTGGGAACCGCATTTCCTGATTGTTCGTGATGAAGCCCTGATCAACCGTCTTTTTCCGTATCAGCGAACATGCGGTGAGCAATTCAATTGCTATGTTCAGCATGACGGCAAGGTGATTGATTGGTCGGACGCCGCAGCGCAGGCCTTCATTGAATGGGACAACCGAAAACTGGGGCCGCTGGTAGCAGCATCAGAGGAAGTGCTGCAATACGGTCGCGCCAAGTTCGATGCCATGGGTGTACCCAAAGACGCATGGTTTGTCGTGTTTCACGCCAGGTCTAGCGGCTTCTATGGCGAGGGCATTGGGTTTATCCAGAAACACCGAAATGCTCCCTTGAGCAGCTACATCCCGGCAGTCCATGCCATCGTAGAGAGTGGTGGTTGGGTTGTGCGAATGGGCGACCCCTCCATGCCAAAGCTCAAACCCATGACGCGGGTTATAGATATGGCACATAGTGACTACAGAAGCAGGAAACTGGACGTGTTCCTGTGGTCCAGCTGCCGGTTTTTTCTGGGCACGACCTCAGGCCCTACCAACGCTGTCATCTCATTTCACACGCCGACATTGCTTGTGAACTGCGTATCCAACTACGCGCAGTCGTGGAACAAGCGTGTCATGTTTGTGCTCAAGCCGTTTTGGTCCATACAACACCGGCGGTTCATGAACTACCGCGAGACCTTCGCACCGCTGGTCCGTGCCAGCATGTTCAACGCACGCAGCATGGCAGCAGAAGGCATCTATCCGCGTGCAAATGCATCTGAAGATATTCTGGTTGCGACGGAAGAAATGCTTGCGCGCGTGCAAGGTGAAACCATGACGCCAGACTCAAGCTCCAACCCCATGCATGATCTGGGCGTACCTTCCTGGCTGTGGGGAAGCGCCACGCCAAGCAGGCGCTACCTGGACCGGCATCCTGAGCTATTGCGGTCAAACTGAAGTCACAAAGTACACCCTCAAATCTGGTTGAAAACAATGAACTACAAAACCTTTGAAGCGCTTAAAACAGAAGGCAAGTCGCTGGTCTTCGTCTGGGGAGATTTCAATATCCTTCACCCTGGCCACTTGCGCCTGCTGAATTTTGCCGCCGATTGCGGCGACGTTTTGATCGTCGGTATCCGGTCTGATGCCGAGAGCAGCGTGGTCATCCCCGCAGATATCAGGCTGCAAAGCCTGCAGTCCATCTCTGTGGTCAAACATGCCTTTGTGCTCCACGAGACACCCGAGGCATTTATCGAGAAAGTCAAGCCTGCATTCGTCGTCAAGGGCCAGGAGCACAAGGGCGCCGACAACCCTGAAAAGGCCATCCTCGACCAGTACGGCGGTGAGCTGATTTTCTCGTCGGGCGAGATGCGCTTTTCGTCCATTGACCTGTTGCGCCGCGAAGGCAATGAACTGGCCTTTAAATCGATTCTGAAGCCGCGCGACTACCTCAAGCGGCATGAAATAGATTCCGCCCGATTGAGCGATACCGTCCGCGCATTCAACAAACTCAATGTGGTGGTGATCGGCGACCTGATTGTTGATGAATACATCAATTGCGACCCGCTGGGCATGTCGCAAGAAGACCCGACCATTGTGGTCACCCCCATCAGCCGTGACAAGTTCATAGGCGGCGCAGGCATTGTTGCAGCGCACGCCAAAGGCCTGGGCGCCAATGTTCGATACATCACGGTCTGCGGCAATGATGCGTCTGCGGAGTTCGCCAAAGATCGCCTCCAGCATTACGGCGTCACTGCCGAACTGATGACAGACCACAGCCGGCCGACAACCCTCAAGCAGCGCTACCGCGCCAAGGGCAAGACGCTTTTGCGGGTCAGCGAATTGAAGCAGCATGAGATTTCAGACGAGATCGGAGACGAGATGCTCGACAAGATCCGGGGCATTATCAAAAACACCAGTCTGGTCATTTTTTCTGACTTCAACTATGGCTGCCTGCCGCAGTCGCTGGTCGACCAGATTGCCGAGCTGTGCAACCAGCACGAGGTGCCCATGTTTGCCGACAGCCAGTCATCGTCGCAAGTGGGCGACATCACACGGTTCAAGGGCATGACGCTGGTCACCCCCACTGAGCATGAAGTACGCCTGGCATTGGGTGACTCAACGTCAGGCCTGGTAGTTTTGGCCGAAAAGCTTGCACAAAAAGCACGCTGCCAGTACTCATTCATCACGCTCGGTTCGGAGGGCGCTTTTGTACACAGCCCCAACGCGCCCAGCCACAAAATCATTACCGACGCACTGCCAGCCATGAACCAGAGCCCCAAAGACGTTGCCGGCGCCGGAGACTCGATGCTCACCTGCACAGCTATGGCGCTGGTCGCCGGGGCCAACATCTGGCAAGCGGCGTTCCTCGGGTCGATCGCGGCTGCCTGCCAGGTTGGTCGCGTCGGTAACCGCCCGCTGTCTGCCGCAGAAATCGTCGAAGAGCTCGAAGCGTGAAAGCGATACTTCTTTCCGCAGGCTTTGGCACGCGCCTGCGCCCGCTGACCAACACGATTCCAAAGTGTCTTGTGCCTATCCTGGGCAAACCGCTGCTGGCCATCTGGCTCGACAGGCTCTTCGCAAACGGCGATATCGAACGCGTGCTGGTCAATACACATTACCTGTCAGAGCGGGTCGTCGAGCATGTTGCCCAGTCGCCGTGGAAGGACAAGATCGACCTGGTCTATGAGCCCACCTTGCTCGGCACCGCCGGCACACTGTGGCAAAACCGCGCATGGATGGATGATGGCCCTACGCTGGTTGCGCACGCAGACAACCTGACGTTGTTCGACGTGCGGGCATTCATTGCGGCGCACCAAAATCGCCCCGCAACTTGTCCCATCACCATGATGACTTTTGACACCGATGCACCCCAGACTTGTGGCATTGTGGAAGAGAAAGACGGCGTTGTCGTCGGGTTTCACGAGAAAGTTGCCAATCCGCCAGGCAACCGCGCAAACGCTGCTGTCTATATTCTGGAGCGTAAGGTGGTGGATGACATGGCGGCCGACGACGGGGCCTTCATCGATATGAGCACAGAGATTCTTCCGAAGTACATAGGCAGAACCTGGACCTATCACAACGCGGTTTACCACCGAGACATTGGTAACTTGGAGAGCCTTAGGCTGGCAGAGTTGGAACTTCCCGCACTCGGGTACAAGTGAATTGAGTTTTCGCGACGGAACTGAAGTCACCTATTGAGGTTCCCTAGATCAATACCGTTAAGTTAAATTTGCCGGCCCGGGCCGTCGGGACCAATAAGGAGTAACGTAGTGAAAACAGGATGGCCCGCGCGTTTTGTGCTTGCAAAGAATCGCACAAAAGGCTTTGTACGGCGTATGGCAATTGAATTGCTATTTAGAGCTACCGTTATCTGCTGTGCTTTTTTGCCGTTGCGCTGTATTTTATTTTTCGCGATTCTTGTCAGAAAAAAATTTACTGCCGGTCTCGCCGATAAGCATGTCAAGTTTTTCCTGGGTGACAGGCTCCATGACAATCTTGAGAAGTGGCTTCGTGATCCTTTTATTGCCGCCCACTTCAATGAAGTTGTCTATTTCCTGTTGGTGGTAGAAAAGTCAGCGAGCCTTTTACGCCATTTTGAAAAAATCAACTGGCTTGATTCACGGCCTTTTTTCACCGCGCGCGTTGCTGGCTATTTTGATCGCATGCTGGCCGGATACCTGATGGATGCGGTTGCCCGCTTGCACAAATTCAGGTGGTCGGACGGACCAGTGGATCGACAATTCACCAAAGTCCTGATGCTCATGCTCGAGCACAGGATTTACTCGGACTATGAAGCGCGTTCTTACAGAGGGCGTCTCGAACAGGCCAACCTTGAAAAGCCGGACGATATCAATCAGTACGTTGCCTACTTTTTCCGCGACAAGGATTTGGTGAGGTCTCTGGCCCGCGAGCTGGACCTGAACGGTGTCGAAGAAATAATCGCCGAGCTTGACGCGAAGGGCCAGTATTGGGAAGGGTTTGCCGAAAACATTCCTGACCGGGCAATCTTTCAGGAGATCAGCCTCTTTTATGCGCTACGGCACCTGACATTGCATACCTACCACGGCGGTGAAGGCTACCTTGTACCGAAGCTGTGCAAGGCCACACTCGCCACGCAGGCGCGGTTAAGGCGCACACTGCCCAAGCCGTCACCCGAACTCGCCAGGGAACTCGCCAAAGCCGGCATAGAAGACCTTTCCGAAGTCAAACTTCTTTCGCCAGACTGGAGCGCACTCATAGGCCACAACGGCCACCTGAACGTGCACCTCATGATGCGCGAAATGAACTGGTGGAGAGGCAAGCCCCTCTTGCTTGCATACAAGGACCGGATAGCCAACCGACCCTTTCTTGACCTCTTTTCTGAAATTTCACCCACCCTTATCCTCGGCGATAACGTGGACGCAAATGTCTGGCGTGAACTGGCCAGCCTGACCCCCTATCTGGGGGTATCGCATCAGATTTTCGAATTCGATGATGGGCGAGCCATGTACTGGAACGACGCTGGCGGGCTGGCCGTAGAAACTTGGGACGCGCAGGACAAAGGCTTTCCGTTGCGCGATATTTATGACCAGCGCGCACTGGGCAAGCCGGCACTCGAGGAAGCATTTCAGTCACTGAGGCGCCGGTGGGGACTGGGCCCAACAGATTGGTTTGTTTGCCTGCACATGAGGGACGCCGCCACAAGGGGCGACACGCACGGCGCAGGAGAGTCCATCCGAAACACGTCCTTCGACAACTATGAATCGGCAATCCGCTACATCACCAGCCAGGGCGGCTGGGTCTTGCGAATGGGCAGCCCTAAGGTGGCTCCCCTGCCAAAAATGGAACGCGTGATCGACTATGCGCGCGACCCGGGTCAAAGCCCCGAAATGGATATCCACCTGGTACGGCACGCCAGGATGTTCATCGGTACCACTTCCGGGTTTGCCTACGTCGCCTCGAGCTTCGGCATCCCGACCGCCATGGTCAACGCCATCAGTTCGGTCGGCTTGCTGTGGTCCAAAGACACCCGATTTGCACTCAAGCCGGTGCATACACGCGAAGGTCGCCTGCTGACCCAGCGGGAAGTGACATCAGAGAAATGGCGATGGACATTCCCTACGTTTGAAACATTGGCACACGCAGGGCTTCAGGTCAGCGAAAGCAGCTCGGATGAAATTCTTGAGACCGTTAAAGAAGTACTGGGCTTGACGGCTCCGACGGGTGGCACACCACCGTTGCTCAGCGCTTCCGAGATTCAAAGCTGGAAGGCGCAGGTCGAGGTCCCGGGCTTCTATGGCAGCTCCTTGCCAAGCGCGTATTTCCTTGAAAAGTATGGAAATAGTTTTTTAGAGCACTCCTGATCATCCGCAAGCAGCTATCGTCAACCGACCACAGAGCTGACTGGATGAAGTATTCACTCACTACACTTTTAGCAGGTTGGCCTGCCCCGGCCGAGCGCGCTTTCTCACGCTCGGCATAACGCTCACTAATCAAGCTCGTGCTCTTCAACTCTTACATATTCTTATTCTTGTTTTTGCCAGTTGCAATAGCTGGCTTCGCTTTGGCTGGGCGAATTGGCCGCACTGCGCAGATCATATGGCTAGGCTTTGCAAGCTTGGCGTTCTACGCGTGGTGGAGCTTCGCGTTCACGGGTTTACTGCTCGCGTCGTTATTGTTCAACTTCGCGATGGGCCGCATTATTCAGCGGCCCCAAAGATCTGGTTTTTGGATTCTTTGCTTTGCCGTAGCGAGCAATATCGCGCTGCTAGGCTATTTCAAATACTGGGACTTCTTTGCCAGCAACCTGGTCACCTCATCAGCGCACGCGATGGATTCCGCAATCCCGCTCGGGCTCTCGTTTTATACCTTCACGCAAATTGCCTATCTAGTAGATTGTTATAGACGACAGGTTCAGCCGACGCATTTGGCCAATCATCTCCTGTTTGTGAGCTATTTCCCACACCTTATTGCGGGGCCTCTATTTCACAATCGCCAAATGATGCCGCAGTTTGAGAATCGCCAATTGATGCGACTTAATGCGGAGAACATGTCAATTGGCATAACACTCTTTACTATCGGTCTTTTCAAGAAGGTAGTAATTGCCGACGGTGTTGCACCGATGGCCGACAGGACATTCAACGCCCAACATCTAACGCTTCTTGACTCATGGGTCGGCGTTATCGCTTACGCCTTACAGATCTATTTCGATTTTTCTGGTTATTCCGATATGGCTATCGGCCTTTCAAAAATCTTCAATATAGATTTACCAATCAACTTTAACTCGCCTTATAAAGCGACCAGCATTATCGATTTTTGGCGGCGTTGGCATATGACGCTCTCGCAATTTTTGCGCGACTACCTCTACATCCCATTAGGAGGAAATCGCAAAGGATCCTCAAGACGCTATATAAATTTGCTGCTGACGATGTTGTTAGGAGGTCTTTGGCACGGCGCGAATTGGACATTCATTGCTTGGGGCGGCTTGCATGGCCTGTTCCTGATAGTCAACTCCGCATGGCAAGTATTAAGTCCCATACGGCTTCGCCCGATCATAGGTCTATGCCTCACAATGACATGTGTCGTGGTTGCTTGGGTTTTCTTCCGCGCAGATAGTGTCCATGTGGCCGTGAGCATCTTACGCGCCATGACTGGACTCAATGGCATAGAGCTACCGTCTTATTGGTTTTCGAACAATGGAGGTATTTGGTCGCTCCTTACGAAGATGCATATCGTCCCCGCCAATATGAGTGCAACCTTCAGTGGTTTCAGAGACATTCTGACTATCTTCGTATTGACGGCAGTAGTGTGGCTCGCGCCCAATAGTCAGCAGATCGTGAGACTTGCTGAAGGCAACTTTATGAAACGCATGTGGCACCCTTCTCTATTTTGGGCACTGATCATCGGCGGCGTAGCCTTTGCATGCGTTCTTCGCCTGGGTGAACCCAGCCGATTCCTCTACTATCAATTCTGATATGAATCAGCGCAGAACAATAGGCTGGCGAGCCTACCTTGTGATCGTGGTATGTTTTATCGTAGCCGGTGGAATCCCGGCTCTTCTGAAGAATGTTTCTTTTGGCCCCGACGCCATGTTTCGATGCGACCCTTTTGGTCTCGACGACAACAACTACATCTCATACTGCGACGCCCGGGCGTTCACTGAATACGATCTTGGCGCCCTATATTTCGGCCTCGAACCGCGCGCCATTGAAGCACTGAAAAAAGCTGACGTACTCTTCTTGGGTAACAGTAGAACCGGCCATACCTTTTCTTCGCAAGCCACTCAACAGGCAATGCAGACTTTGGGAGTTCAAAACTATTACGTTGCCGGATTCGGATACGAAGGTAGCTCGCACATTGCGCTACTGCTGATGAAAAAATATAACATTCGGCCAAAGGCAATCGTCATCAATGCCGATCCTTTCTTCACCAATGACTACGCGCCCATTCTTGCCACTTTAACCAGCGGCAGGCAATCAGTTTATATGGACTACCTCACAAAAAAATACTTTCAAAGAGGTCAGCGATATATCTGTTCTATCTACAATTTTGGCTGCGGTACTCGACCCACGGTTTACAGAACTCTTGATCACGGGTTGTGGCAGATTGATCGCTTTGAAAAGAAAGTTCTTGAATTTCTACCAATCCGCGCTGTCGTCGAGCCCCATGACGTACCCGCAAAACGCGAAAGCGATGCAGAGCCGCTCCTCAAAGACTTCTTGCGCGAAGTGTCGACCTCAAAAAATTGCATCATCATCACATCCGTTCCAAGTCCGCATTCAATGCGGCCTATGGCCGAATCGCTTGCCCGAAAAAACGGCTTACCCTTTTTCGCACCTGTCATGACCGACCTTAGGTCATATGATGATAGCCACCTTATGTCGGAAGATAGCGAACGATGGTCAAAGTCGATGTTGGCAGAGGCAAAATCGACTATTGAAAACTGCGTGAAATAGCGACGTTGCGCTCCACGAGAAAACATAACCGTCCCAAAGTATTGAGTGGAATAACTGCGTAGGGGAAATCTTTCAACGAAGCAGGTCGGCGTTGGCTTTAATGAAATCGCGGCCAAGCTTGGGCCGTCCTCGATCGAGCCCCGTCGCAAGCTTGAATTGACCTTGCAGAAAATCATCTTCTGAGTCGACCGGCGCAATGCCATCCAACTTGTCAAGCATCTCTCTTACAGCATCGAAAATTTCGAGTTCAGTATTTTCCTCAAGAACAATGTTGGAGCGATCCAGGAGCGCTTGGCTATCGGAACAGATAGACATCATTTCCTTGTAGGAGATCGACTCCCCCGTCTCGCGATTCAAATGCCTTTTATGTATCAAGATACCCAACGGGTTGAAAGGATAGTCACCCATGGGCATCCAGTTGGTATAGACGCAGGGAATCGAAAACAAGGGGGGGACCTGTGCCGGACCGGAGGCTACGCCGATGAGAAAACGGCAGCAAGACAGCAGAAAAACATCCATCCAGTCACTCTTGATATCGGACCGGGCGTAATCAAATAAATTCGGTCTCGCCGGCAACTCCTGCATGGTTGAATCGCCAATACGTATCACGTACCCGCCCCGAGCGATCACTTCATCTATCGCACGCTGGTATTTCGCTATTGATGCATTCCGCGGCGAGCCATTTTTGTCGCGCGTGAACGCTGACTCCCGCGCGTGAACGGTGACAAACCATGCATCCGCAGGTATGCCAACCCCGGACAAGGCAGCCCTCCCCCTTTCCGCCAGGGAATCTACCGGAGAAAAAATCGGTGGCAGGCATCTTTCTTCCCATCGGCGATAGGCTATGGCGGCAGCCTCTTTGTGATAGTAGGGCTGACTACGGTCCGCTGCATCAAAGCAATGTATATCCACCCCCAATATCTGGGCCTCCAAAGCCAGATCTCTGCTTTTCTCTTCATCAATAAAAACGTCAAGATGAGAGTTCCAGCAATTCAGGAGTGTGGGATTTGCAACCTCTGCGTAAGACGCACACAGCACAGTTAGTTTCCGTGAAGGGACTACCCCAACCTGCATGGCCTTAAAAAGAAATTCTATTTGGCCGATATGTCCAATCTTTCGAACCCAGTAGTTTGTGAGGTATCGACGTGGCGCATCAGTCAATCCCAGGCACTTCAACAAATCCTGTTGGATGTGCCATCGCTGAGTAAGAATCCTGAAAAAAGCCGCTTCATTTCCTGTCAATCCAATCACGAGTTCTGCTTTTAAACGCGCTCTGGCCATTGCGGCAAGGCTTTTTTGGATCGGCCCCAGGAATACGCCATTCAAGCGGTGAAGATTGCTAACGGCGCCATCGCTATCCAAACGCGAAGGAAATATGCGCCCCAAGGCATGCCAAAAGAAGCCAACTTTAAAAACCGGCCCCGTAATCGCGTCTTCAATGAGGTCATCCCGACCCATTTGGTGAAGTGCCTGAGCAAGATCAACGATGGCCTGATGCTCATAGGGTTGTAACCGGCACAGTTCAACTAGGTGTGGAACAGCTTCGGCAAGCTCATCTTTCTCCCAAAACCCGATGCTTAGTTTTTTATGCTTTTGGATCCGTGCAGTCAACGTCCACCCCTTAAGCCGGGCGGCACGCCTTGATATTGCGGGCGGCACCCTTCTCAAGAATCCGAGAAGCCGATTTCGTCTAGACATTGAACCCTTAATCACGTTTGTCAAATTTGATACTCATGCCACCCACAGTCGGGCACGAATCTGGAGGATTTATAAAGATGAGCATTTGCGACGCATTTTGATCGGAAGTTATCGGCCGGGATAGCATAATGGCGCGGGCTGATGTCGTCTACGACAACTCAGGCCCCCAAGAAGATGCCAACCATTGGAGCGGAAGATTTGAACATCCAGGATAAAGCGCTTTCGGATCCACGGAGCACCGAAAAATATCGGGCTGACATTGACGGACTGCGCGCCATTGCAGTTCTGCTGGTTATCGCCTATCACGCGTTCCCGGCCGCTATCAAGGGGGGGTTTATCGGTGTCGATATCTTCTTTGTAATTTCCGGGTATTTGATAACGGAGATTATTTTCGGACAGATACAGGGCGCAAGTTTTTCGCTATCTGCGTTTTACGCAAAGCGCGTACGGCGGATCTTTCCTGCCCTCATTCTGGTCATCCTGGCAACACTTGCCGCCGGGTGGTTCCTGTTTTCGGTCAAAGAGTTCAAGTCGCTGGGCCTCAATATCGCGGGCTCCGCAGCATTTGCCCAGAATCTCGTACTACTTAATGAGATAGGGTACTTTGACATCGCTGCGGTTAAAAAACCGCTGCTGCATATCTGGTCTCTTGGTATAGAGGAGCAGTACTACATTGCGTGGCCGCTAATTCTGCTGGTCGTTCATCGATTCAGATTGAATGTACTTACCGCATGTGCTTTTCTTTCAGCATTGTCTTTTGCAGTTTGTCTTTACTACATGCGTCACAACGTTGACCGTGGATTCTATTTTCCAACCTCACGCGCCTGGGAATTGCTTGCCGGATCATGGTTGGCAATCCTTACCGTTGCCTATCACAAAAGCACGCAGATGCAACAGTGGAAAGACCGCCTGGCGCGCATCCTGCATGCAGTGATTTATACCGCCGGCGAAATGCCACGCAAAGAGACACTGCAGAATCTGGGTTCTGGAGCAGCGTTTCTGTTGATCGCATTCGCTGCTTTGAAGTTCTCGCCATCGCTGCGCTATCCCGGGTACTACGCATTGTTTCCGGTGGTCGCGGCTGTCATTTTGATTAGCTGTAGCAAAGCCACCTTGAATCAGAAGGTGCTGGCTTCCAGGCCCATGGTGTTTGTCGGCCTGATCAGCTATCCGCTTTATCTCTGGCATTTTCCCATCCTGGCCTATGCCCACGTCCTGCTTCCCGAAGGTGTGTCCAGTCTGAATATGACATTGGCTATTCTTCTCAGCTTCGGTCTGGCCTGCCTTACCTATATCTGCATTGAAAGGCCGTTGCGCTTTGGGGCGGCTCGAAAATATGCAGTCCTGCCTTCTCTGCTTCTGATGGTGGTTATTTTTATCGCTGGCGTAACGATTTACAGGAACGAAGGAATGCCGAGCCGCTTGCCGAAAGCCCTGCAAGGCTTCGTACTTACCGGCGAAGAAACCAGCCAGTTCTGGCGCCACGGCAGGTGCTTGCTGGGACCAAATCAGGGAGCCGATACGTTTACCAGGGATTGCGCTGGATCTGGGCGCAGGCCGCTTTTCCTTTTGTGGGGAGACTCCCACGCTGCCGCTCAATATCCTGGACTTAAACAGCTAGGCAGCGAAGAAAACTTTGATGTGGCCCAGTTCACGTCGTCCTCGTGCCCGCCAGCCATAGGGTTCGCACATCCCGAGCGAGAATTTTGCAAAGGAAACAATGACTTTGTCTTGCGGCAGATTCGCGAGCTTCGTCCCGACGTGGTCATCCTTCACTCCAATTGGGCCTACAGCCCAGAGACGATAGAAAAAGGCTTGGCCGAAACACTAAAAGAACTTAGAGCGATTCCTATCAAGAAGGTGGTGCTTCTGGGGCCGGTGCCTCAATGGAGCGGATCCGGTCTCTCGGCAAACGTGGTCGATTACTACTACGAACACAGATTGACCCTCATTCCTGAACGATCAACGTATCGAATAAGCAATATGGGACAGGATGCTCAAATACATGCGCTAGCCACAAAACTCGGCGTTCAGTATGTGTCTCCCTGGCAAGTGATGTGTAACGAAGAAGGTTGCCTTACGAGAATTGGTGAAGGCGGAACGAAATTGACCGCATTTGATGTAGGTCATATGACCGTGGAAGGTTCGACCTATCTCGCACGGAAGTTGGTGCCCGAGCTACTGCAGGGTGTCAGATAGAACTCCCGCGCATCCCTGAAGAACCATGAGGAAAATGTGCGCCCAAGCGAAATATTTCCATTAACCTACATTGGCAAGACCGTTGAATTTCCGCGATCCTGTCGCAGCAAGTGACATAAAAGAAGGCCAATTTACGTGACCTACTTTCGCACAGGCAAATTCAAATGAACACATCAGTGGCAGTCGTCATTCCGAACTACAACGACGCGAAGTACCTTTCGCGGGCGGTCCGCTCGGTAATGAACCAGAGTGTTGCGGCCGATGAAGTCATTGTGGTGGACGACTGCTCTACCGATGACAGTATGGAAACAATCCGGGCATTGGCTGCGGAGTTTCCGGCGCTTCGTGTGATCCGGCATGAGGTCAACCAGGGAGTGTATGGCGCCATCGCCACGGGCAGGGCTGCCACGGTTTCTGACTATGTCATGTTCGTGGCGGCCAATGACTTCCTGTTGCAAGGGCTGATGGCCCGCGCCAAAGATTGCCTGGGGCAGCATCCAGGTGTGGGCTTGTGGTCGTCAATGGGATGGCTGGTGGATGAAGAGGACCAGCTGCTGGGGCCGATTGCCATCACCGTGCCGTCCATGCATGACCAGTATTTCTCGCCGGTGCAGTGCCGTGAGCTTGCGCACCGTTTCGGCAACTGGTTTGCGGGCCCTTCTGTCGTTTACAACAAGAAGCTGATGGAAAGCGTTGGCGCCTTCAATCCTGACTACCGCGGCCTGGCAGATCTGGTGTGCGCACTCATGGTCGCCGCCAAGGCCGGGGCTGTGTTTTCACCGGAGCCGCTGGCCGTCGTCAGGATGCACGCGGGCAGCTATCTCTCGTCTACCTTTGCACAGGCCAAATCCCTGATGGAGATTCTTGACAAGCTGTCGCGCAACGCGCCCGCGGTGGCGCCCGAACTGTTTGATGCGCCCTTCATTGAAAGAAGCATCCGGCGCTTTGTGTTTGCGGCCATCAACAAATCGCGCGCGCAGATGCTCACTGATTTCGCACCCATACTGCCTGCCGGACCGGCCAGCCGGCTACGTTGGATTCAAACCCTGGTCCCTGAAAAACTGGCCCGTGCCCGCATGGCACTGGCTTTCGTGGCGCTGCGCAGTTTTGACATTGGGGTCAGCCTCTGGAACCGGACGATCCTGTGCCGCATGATTTCGAGGCGGCATTCGGGCCAGTACGCCGAAGCCAGCAGCCTTATCCGCAAATAGGGCCAGGATCGCGATGCAGGTCACGCTTGCAACCCCTTTGCAGGCATCCCTCAAGCAGGCAGCTCTGCGTTCGCCAGAGAAGAACCCAGCTGGTCTTTGGCAGACAGCACTGGGCTGATGCCGGCTGGCCACGTAATGCCCAGAGCCGGGTCATTCCAGGCAATGCAGCGCTCCTGAGCCGGGGCGTAATAGTCTGTTGTCTTGTACAAAAAATCGGCGCTCTCGCTGAGCACCATGAAGCCATGGGCCAGGCCGGGAGGCACCCAAAGCTGCCGGTTCGCTTCTTCATTGAGCTCAAGGCCAAACCACTTGCCAAAGGTGGGCGACGACCGACGGATATCCACCACCACATCAAAAACCGAGCCACGTACAACGCGCACCAGCTTGCCCTGTGGCTGGCCCAGCTGATAGTGCAGGCCGCGCAAGACACCTTTGGTGGAGCGGCTGTGGTTGTCCTGCACAAAGCTGAAACTGGTGCCGGTTGCGTCATTGAAGTCGCGCTGGTTGAAGCTTTCCAGGAAGAAGCCGCGCGAATCCCCAAATACGCGGGGCTCAATCACCATGACGCCCGGGATGCCGGTCTCGGTAGCCTTCATCACGATTTGCCTTCTTCAGGCAAACGCAAAAGATACTTCCCGTAAGCATTCTTTGCCATCGGCTCGGCGAGAGCGGCAAGCTGGCTATCGCTGATGAACCCGTTGCGCCAGGCAATTTCTTCCGGGCAGGCAATCTTCAACCCCTGCCGGCGCTCCAGCGTGGCAATGAATTGCCCCGCCTCCAGCAGGCTGTCATGGGTGCCGGTGTCCAGCCAGGCATAGCCGCGCTGCATGATCTGCACGCTGAGCTGGCCGCGCTCAAGATAATGCTGGTTGACGGCGGTGATTTCGAGTTCACCGCGGGCGCTGGGCTGGATGGATTTGGCAATCTCCACCACCTGTGCATCGTAAAAATAAAGGCCTGTCACGGCATAGCTGCTTTTGGGTGCGGCCGGCTTTTCTTCAATGCTGATGGCTTTGCCTTCTGCGTTGAAAGCCACAACGCCATAGCGCGCGGGGTCCTGCACGTGATAGGCAAAGACGGTCGCGCCGGTATCGCCGGCATCGGCGCGGGTCAGCAGGCTTTGCAGGTCATGGCCATAAAAGATGTTGTCGCCGAGCACCAGCGCACTGGGCGAGCCATTGAGGAATTTCTCGCCGATGATGAAGGCCTGCGCCAGCCCGTCCGGCGTGGGCTGCACGGCGTACTCCAGTTTCATGCCCCACTGGGATCCATCACCCAGCAGTTGCTGAAAGCGCGGGGTGTCCTGTGGCGTACTGATGATCAACACCTCACGTATGCCCGCCACCATCAGCGTGCTCAGTGGGTAATACACCATGGGTTTGTCGTACACCGGGAGCAACTGCTTGCTGATGGCCAGCGTTGCCGGATGTAGCCGGCTGCCGGACCCGCCGGCCAGGACAATGCCTTTGCGTTGTGTCATGGGAGTTTTCAGGTTATTTCGGTCAACATGCGGGCCACGCCCGGCTGCCAGTCAGGAAGGGCCAATCCGAACCTTGCGCGGAGTTTAGCGGTGTTCAGCCGCGAGTTTTGCGGACGGGCAGCCAGCGTAGGGAATGCGCTGGCAGGTACCGGTTCCACCGCCATCGCCGATGCTTTCAGCGTGTGCCCGGCCTGAAGGACGGTTTCGACCACAAATTGCGCATAACCGTGCCAGGACGTTTCGCCGCCTGCAGCAACATGGTAGATGCCAGCCGCGTTTTCGACTGTGCCCGCTACAGCACTACGCACCATGTGGGCAGTCACGTCGGCAAGCAGGTCTGCGCCTGTTGGCGCCCCGAACTGGTCATTGACCACCGATAGCCTGTCGCGCTCGCCGGCCAGCCGAAGCATGGTTTTTGCAAAGTTGGCACCCCGCGCGGCGTAGACCCAACTGGTGCGCAAAACGAGGTGTTTGGCACAGCGCGATGCGATGCGTTGCTCGCCTTCGAGCTTGGTATGGCCATAGACGCTGAGTGGGCCGGTGGGGTCTGTTTCGTCCCAGGGCTTGCTGCCGCTGCCGTCAAACACGTAATCGGTTGAATAGTGCACCAGCCAGGCCCCCACACTGTTGGCAGCTTCCGCCAGCACACCCGGGGCAACCGCATTCACGGCATGCGCAGTTTCCCGGTCACTTTCGGCTTTGTCGACAGCGGTGTAGGCTGCCGCGTTGACGATGACATCGGGTTGAAACTTTTGCACGGTGCCCGCCAACCCCGTCACATCGGCCAGGTCACCGCAATACGCAGTGCTGTGGCGGTCCAGCGCAAGAAGCTCGCCCAGCGGCATCAGGCTGCGCTGCAGTTCCCAGCCGACCTGGCCATTCGCGCCAAACAGCAGAATCTTCAAGCCGATGCCTCCTGGGGCTGCCCGTAGTGCCGCGCCGTCCATTCCCGGTAGGCTCCGCTTTGCACATGGGCCACCCAGTCGGCATTGGCCAGATACCACTCCACTGTTTTGCGAATGCCGCTTTCAAAGGTTTCTGCGGGTGCCCAACCCAGCTCGGTATGGATTTTCCCGGCGTCAATGGCGTAGCGCCTGTCATGACCAGGGCGGTCCTTCACGTAGGTGACCTGCTCGGCATACGCAGCACCGCCGGCGCGCGGACGCAGTTCATCCAACAGCGCGCAGACCGTATGGACGATGTCGATGTTGCGCTTTTCGTTCCAGCCACCGACGTTGTAGGTCTCTCCGGGCTTGCCGGCCTCCAGTACACGGCGGACTGCGCTGCAGTGGTCCTTGACATACAGCCAGTCGCGCACCTGCTGGCCGTCACCATAGACCGGCAGCGGCTTGCCGGCAAGCGCATTGACGATCATCAGCGGGATCAGCTTTTCCGGGAAATGATAGGGGCCGTAATTGTTGCTGCAGTTGGTCGTGACGACCGGCAAGCCATAGGTGTGGTGGTAGGCGCGCACAAGGTGGTCGCTCGCGGCCTTGGACGCTGAATACGGGCTGTTCGGCTCGTAGCGATGGGTCTCGGTGAACGCGGCATCGGCGGGCGCGAGCGAGCCATAGACCTCGTCGGTTGAAACATGCAGCAGGCGAAACCCGGCTTTTGCAGCGCCGTCGAGCGTGTTCCAGTAAGCCCTGACGGCTTCGAGCAGGCGAAAGGTGCCGACGACATTGGTCTGGATAAATTCCTCAGGGCCGAGGATCGAACGATCGACATGAGACTCGGCCGCGAAATGGACCACCGCGCGCGGCCGGTGGGTGGCCAGCAACTGCCCGAGAAGCGCCGCATCGCCAATGTCACCCTGCACAAAATGATGGCGGCTGTCACCGTCGAGCGAAGCCAGGTTTTCCCGGTTGCCCGCGTAAGTCAGCTTGTCGAGATTGACGACAGGCTCTGCCGCGGATTGCGCCAACCAGTCCAGGACAAAGTTGGAACCGATGAAACCGGCGCCGCCAGTTACCAAAATCATGGGATTGCCTTTTTTGACGTTGCAGGCGGCCGTGCAGGCCGCTCGCCAGGACCGGAATTATCCCATGGCAATCCACGCACCGGGCCAGGCCGGCCCGGCCTGGCCAGCGTCAGAAATGAATCCCGCGCATCATCTGCTGCATCGCCACCGCTTCGGCCGACAGCGTCGGTTTGGCGCTCTTGTCGCCCTTGGCGGCCGATGAGTCGGGGAACATGCGAAAGCTGGTGTTCATGGCGATCTGGGCAATGCGCGGCACCAGCGCATGCATGAGCTGGCCGGTGATGCCCAGGCGCGTGGCCACGCGAACCGGCTTGAAGATGCAGGCCTGCGCAATCATGTCGGCGGCCTCTTCAGGCGACAGCGTGGGCACGTTGTTGTACAGGTTGGTCGGCGCGATCATGGGCGTGCGCACCAGCGGCATGTTGATGGTGGTAAAGCTGATGCCGACGTCGGCAAATTCACTGGATGCGCAGCGCGTCCAGGCGTCCAGCGCGGCTTTGGAAGCCACATAGGCCGAAAAGCGCGGTGCGTTGGTCAGCACGCCGATGGAGCTGATGTTGACCACATGGCCCTTGCGCTTGGCCGCCATGCCGGGCAACAGCCCCATGGTCACGCGCAGGCAGCCGAAGTAGTTGAGCTGCATGGTGCGCTCGTAATCGTGAAAACGGTCGTAGCTGGCCTCAATGGCGCGGCGGATGGAGCGGCCCGCGTTGTTGATGAGGAAGTCGACGCCGCCATGGTTGGCGATCAGCTCCTTGATGAAACGGTCGCAATCCACCATGTCGGCGATGTCGGCCGGGTAAGCCACGAAGTTATAGCCCTTGGCTTTGGCTTCCTTGCAGGCTTCGTCGAGCTTGTCCTGGTCGCGCCCGCAGATGATGGTGATCGCGCCGGCATCAGCAAACTTGTGCGCCGCGGCCAGGCCGATGCCTGACGAACCACCGGTGACCAGCACCACCTTGCCGTTGACGGTGCCGCGCAGCGACCGGTCGATGTGCAGGTCGGGGTCCAGGTGGCGTTCCCAGTAATCCCAGAGGCGCCAGGCGTAGTCTTTCAGGTTGGGACATTCGATGTTCGAACCCTTGAGCGCGGCCAGGGTGTCGCGGCAGTCAAAGCGGGTTGGGTAGTTGACAAACGTCAGCATGTCTTCCGGCAGGCCCAGGTCGGCCAGCACCGCATTGCGCACGCGGCGCACCGGCGCCAGCGCCATCAGGCTCTTTTTGACGCCGCGCGGAATGAAGCCCAGCAGGGCGGCATTCACGAACAGGTTCATCTTGGGCGCATGGGCCGCGCGGCTGAAGATGTCCAGCACATCACCGACGCGGTAACCCACCGGGTCCACCAGGTGAAAGCATTTTTTGGCAATGCCGGTTTTGTGGCTGAGGTGGTCCAGCGCATCGACGACAAAGTCGACCGGAACGATGTTGACCCGCCCGCCCTCCAGCCCCACCGCCGGCATCCAGGGCGGCAGCAGCTGCCGCATGCGCTGGATCAGCTTGAAGAAGTAATAAGGCCCGTCGATCTTGTCCATTTCGCCGGTGGTGCTGTCGCCGACCACCATGGCGGGGCGAAACACTGTCCAGGGCACCTTGCATTCCTTGCGCACGATTTTTTCGCTCTCGTGCTTGGTCATGAAGTACGGGTGCTCGTAGTTTTCGGCTTCCTCGAACATGTCCTCGCGGAACACGCCTTCATAGAGGCCGGCAGCGGCGATGGAGCTCACATGGTGAAAGTGGCCGGCGTCAATCGCCTTGGCAAATTCCACCGTGTTGCGGGTGCCGTCAATGTTGACCGCCACCTGGCTTTCCTCGTCGGCGCTCAGGTCATACACGGCGGCGAGGTGGTAAAAATGCCCGACCTGGCCCTTGAGTTTTTTGATGTCTTCGCTGCTGACACCGAGCTTTTTGCTGGTCAGGTCGCCGTGCACGGCCACCGCACGGGCAGCAGGCACACCCCAATACTCGCGCAGCGCCGCCACTTTGCCGGCGCTTTCCTTGCGGATCAGGAAATGAACGGTCGTTCCTTTTCGTTCCAGAAGTTTTTTTACCAGGCGCTTGCCAATGAAGCCTGTGGCCCCTGTAACGAAATAATGCATTTTGTGTTTCCTCCGCTGAACGGCCAAGTCAAAAAGTGATTCTTGCTTAAACGGCATGACTCTCTATTCAGCAGAAACCCGCGCTCAGCCCGCCCGCGCGTGCTTTTCCATAGAGCCGCATGCCTAGAACCTGTTCACGGTCTAGAACGCAACACCTAAACGCCGCCGCGTGGAGGGCTTATATTTTCCCCGTGCGTGCGGCATACTGCCCGCGAAGTTCCATAACCACAAACTGTCTGGAGTAAACCATGGTCAAGAAACTGCAAAAAATGAGCGCCGACAAGAAGTCCGGTCCACAGCTGTCCGGTGCCGTCAAGGAATCCGCCCAGCAAATCTGGCTGGCGGGCCTGGGCGCCTTCTCCAAGGCGCAGGAAGAAGGCGGCAAAGTGTTTGAGACCCTGGTCAAGGAAGGCCTGTCCATCCAGCGCAAGACCCAGGCCGTGGCCGAAGGCAAAATTTCTGAAGCCACCAACAAGATGGCCAGCATGGCCACCGACATCCAGTCCAAGGCCGGCCACCAGTGGGACAAGCTGGAAAACATCTTTGAAGACCGCGTGGCCAAGGCCCTGAACAAACTCGGTGTGCCTTCCGCCAAAGACGTGGACGCCCTGATCGCACGCATTGACGAGCTCAACCGCAATGTGCAAAAAATGGGCGGCAAGCCAGCAGCCAAAACCGCAGCGGCAAAACCCGCCGCCAAAAAGGCGGCACGCCCCGCGGCTAAACGCCCAGCTGCACGCAAGTCGGCTTAAGCACGGCGACCTCACAAAAAAAGGGACATGCCGTCCCTTTTTTTACGCCCGTGCATACCTGCCCGCTGCGCCGTTTTGCTGCAAAGCAGCAAATATTTCTTGAGCCGCCGTCTACACTTTCTTTTCATGACTTCAGCCAAGCGTTCAAAAAGCAAACCTTCATTCGATAAGCCGCGCATTGCCCTGGCACTCTCCGGCGGAGGACCGTTGGGCGCCATCTACGAAATCGGTGCGCTGTGCGCGCTTGATGAGTCCCTGCAGGGGCTTTCATTCACCGAACTGGACCACTATGTCGGCGTGTCAGCCGGCGGCTTTATTGCCGCGGGCCTTGCCAACGGCATGACACCGCGCGAACTGTGCGCCGCCTTCATTGAAAACGGCGACCAGGCGTCGGAGGTGTTTGACCCGGCCTGGCTCATGGTGCCGGCCTATGGCGAATTTTTGCGGCGCGGCATCATGCTGCCCGGCCTGCTGGCGTCGGCGGCCTGGCGCGCCACCTTCGGGCGCAAGTCGCTGGTCAATGCGCTGGAGGCGCTGGGCCCGGCCTTGCCGACCGGCGTTTTCTCCAATGACGAAATCGACAAGCGCCTGGCCGCGCTGTTTTCCAAGCCCGGCCGCACCAATGATTTCCGCCAGCTTCGCACACGGCTGACGCTGGTCGCGACGAATCTGGACAGCGGGGACGCCGCGCCCTTCGGCCGCCCCGGCTGGGACCACGTGCCCATTTCCAAAGCCGTGCAGGCCAGCTCGGCCCTGCCGGGCCTGTTTCCACCGGTGGAGATCGACAGCCACTACTACGTGGACGGCGCACTGAAGAAAACCATGCACGCCGGCGTGGCGCTGGACGACGGCGTTGACCTGATGTTTTGCCTGAACCCGCTGGTGCCTTTCAACGCAACCCGTGCTCCCGCGCTGGCCATGAACCAGCGCGTCATGCGCCGCGGCCTGCCGCTTGAGAAGCAGGCCATTCCGCGCATCGTGAACGGCGGCCTGCCCGCAGTGATGAGCCAGACCTTTCGCTCGATGATCCACTCGCGGCTGGAGCTCGGCATGAAGCACTACGCGCACGCCTATCCCGGCACCGACATCGTGCTGCTGGAGCCAGACGCCCGCGACACCGAGATGTTCCTGGCCAATACCTTCAGTTACCGGCAGCGCCGCGAACTGGCCGAGCACGCCTACCAGAACACCCGGCAGATGCTGCGCTCGCGCAAGACCACGCTGTCGGCCACGCTGGCGCGGCACGGTGTGTCGCTGAACCTGGACCTGCTGGAAGACCCCAGGCGCCACCTGGTGGCTGAAAGGCCTGCCGCCACCCGCGTGGGCCGCGCCATTGCCTCGCTCGAAGATGTGATGGAAGATCTGAGCCACGCGCTGCGGCCCGCTGCGCACAAGCTGCCCGCGTCAGCCGGGGCTTAATCCAAAGGTTTGCCAGGTGCATGCGATGCCGTTCACCTTGTTGCAAACCGCCGTGCGGATTGATGGACTTCCCTAGTGTCGCCCGGGGAGACGCTGGGTTAGAGTAAAGAACAACACAAGGTAGACAACTTATGGCGAAAAAAGCGCCGCGCCGTACAGCAGAGCGGATCCTGGAGGTCACCCTGGACCTGTTCAACCGCTTTGGCGAGCCCAATGTGTCGACCACGCTGATCTCCGCCGAGCTCAGCATCAGCCCCGGCAACCTGTACTACCACTACCCGGCCAAAGACGAGCTCATCAACTCGCTGTTTGACCGCTACGAAAAATCCCTGAGCGAGCTGCTCAATGCCAGCGACGGCGTTCGCGACGTGGAAGACGCCTGGTTTTTCATGCACACGCTGTTCGAGCTGATCTGGCAGTACCGCTTTTTGTACCGCGACCTCAATGACCTGCTGAGCAAGAACCGCCGCCTCGAAACCCACTTCCAGTGGGTGCTCAAAAACAAGACCCGGGCCGTGAAAGCGATGCTGGACGGCATGAGCCGCACCGGCGCCGTGACGATTGATTCGCGCGAGGTCGAGGCCACGGCCACCAGTATGGTGGTGGTGCTCACTTACTGGCTGAGCTTTGAATACGTGCGCGACCCGCGCAACGCGCTGGAGCCGGCCAACGCACAGGCCGCCCTGCTGCGCGGCGCGCACCACGTGCTCAACCTGCTGATTCCCTACCTGGAGCAAGGCCAGCGCGCGCACTTGCAGGCGCTGGTCGGGGCTTACAGCAACCCGGCTTGAATTCCGTCAAACTGCCGTCATTCATAACACCAACAATTTTTACCAAGGAGACAACACACATGGCCAAATGGACTGCCTTTCCCCACGCCGGCGACTACACATTTGATGCTGCCAGCCTGAAAAAGAGCTGGGCCCGACTGCACCAGGGCGACTGTGAGCCCCTGCCCAAGGATGCCGATGTGCTGCAGGCCTGGGTGCTGTTTCATAACGGCGACTTTCAGAAAGCGGCGGAAGCCGGCACCAAGGCCGGCGGCGACGGCATCACCGTGGCCAACAAGGCCACCAGCATGTACGCCACCTACCTCGAAACCAAGGAAAAAGCCAAGCTGGACATGTTCATGGAAGTGGCCGCACGCGCCGAAGCCCAGCAAAAATCCGACCCGAAAAACGCCAACGCCTGGTACTGGCAGGCCTATGCGCTGGGCCGCTACAGCCAGGGCATCAGCGTGGCCAAGGCGCTGGCCCAGGGCCTGGGAACCAAGGTGAAGAATTCGCTGGAGCAGGCGATCAAGCTGTCACCCAAACACGCAGACGCGCACATTGCGCTGGCGGCCTTCCATGCCGAAGTGATCGACAAGGTGGGTTCGCTGATCGGCGGTATGACCTACGGCGCCAAAAAAGACATCGGCCTGGCGCTCTACAAGGACGCGCTCAAGCTGCATCCGGGGTCGGCCATCGGCATGATCGAATACGCCAACGGCCTCGTCATGCTGGAAGGCGACAAAAAAATGAAGGAAGCCACCAAGCTGTACGAGCAGGCCGCAGCCAGCAAACCGCTGGACGCCACCGAACGGCTGGACGTGGAGATGGCCAAGGCCGAACTCGAAGACTGAGCCGGCGCCGCAACCTCACCTCCGCACTCCCGGCAGGGCTCGCACGTCGCAAGGTGTGCGGGCCCTGCCTGTTTTTTGCTATTGTTTTAGTAGCAATAGAGGCAAGTAAACATTGGGCCACAGGCCAAATTGATGCTCAAAAACAGCCAAAATGGCCTCTCATCGGCGTTTTGGAACCGTTTTTTGGCGATTTCTGCCTGCAGGACGGGTTTTGAGCCGTTTTTAGGTATCAAACAAGGCTGCGGCGCATGCGGAGCATGCCCGGGCAGCTATCAAAACAATAGCAACAGGAACGGCAACAGCCCTGGCCCGCATCATGCGCCGGGCCAATCCGGCTATCCGGCTTATCCCCGCCGCGCCGCATCCGCCCACGGCTTGCCCCGGTACCACGCATGCTGGGCCAGCCGCAGCATGGGCTTGTCGCCGGAGGTATCGCCATAGGCATACAGGGTGACGCCGGCCAGCGCCGTTTCCCCATAGCGCGCCAGTGCCCAGGCCTGCAGGCGCAGCACCTTCTGCTCGCCATGGCAGTTGGGGGTGCTCATGCGACCAGTGAGGCGGCCGGTGAGGTGCCCGCCCTCACCCTCGCCCACCACTTCCATTTCCGTGCAGAGCAGCGCGTCAAACCCCAGCTGACGTGCCACCACCTGCAGGTAGATGTCGGGCGACGCGCTGACCATGACGCAGCAATGCCCGGCTTCGCGGTGCCAGGCCAGGCGTGCCATGGCGTCCTCGCGCAGCTGGCCTGGAAAATCCTGGGCCAGCCAGCGGGCCGTCCAGTCCTGCATCTCGGCCAGACTGCGGCCGGCCAGCGTGGCCTGCATCAGCTTGCCTTTGGCGACATGGTTGGGCACCAGGCGCAGCGCATAACCGGCCAGCCAGGGAAGGCAGCGCAGCAAGGCCCCCAGGAACCGCGGCCAGCCCAGGCCACGCGCCAGGAACACCGTGAAGGTGTCGCGCCGGGTCAGCGTGCCGTCGAAGTCAAAGGCGGCAACGACGGGACCGGCCCCGGCAGCGATCACCTCGGGCATCGCACCTGCCCGCAGTAGCGCACACAGAACGGGCAGCCCGTCATGGGAAGCCACGAAGGAATGTTGAAGTAGCGTTTGAAAATCGTGCCCAGCACGCCTTCGCGGTAGGCCTGGTATTTGAAGCCCGTGCCTTCGACCGCGTAAAAGGGCACACCGTCCTGCTCGAAGCTCAGCACACGCACCGACTCGAAGTAAGGCGCAAACTCTTCCAGCTTCGGCTTGTCGGCAACGATGACACGCACCGTCTTGCCCTGGTAGAGCGAAAAGTCGACCAGCATGTCGTCCTGCCGCGCGTGGAACTTGCCGACGCCGAACACCGGCATGTATTCGCGGCGTTCGAAACCGAAAATCGACGCGGGCGTGTAGGCCTCACCCATCAGCACCACGCCCGGCGCAGCGACCTGCTGCAGCATTTCGGCCGTCTTGTAGCTGCGGATGATTTGCGGATACAGCTTGGTCGTTTTCCAGGTATCCAGCGACGTCATGTACAGCCCGGCCACCACCAGCACATGCAGGCCGGCAAACACGGCCAGCCCCTTGGCGCAGGCCTTGAGCCTGTCGGCCGGCAAGGCAAACGCCAAAAATGCGAAACCGAAGGGATAAAACGACAGCACCCAGTGCAGGCCGATCACCTTCTTGCCTGACAGCAGTGCAAAAAACAACAGCGGCACCACCACCAGGCAGGCCAGCAGGCGCTGGTTCCGGGCAGCGGCCATCAGCGCATCACGGTAGCGCACAGCCATCCATACCGCCACGGGCGTGATCAGGTAGACCATCATGCCGATGTAGGTCAGCGGCTTGCGCCATTCGAACACCGCGTCTTCGTTGCGGTTGTAGACATTGAACATGATGTTCGACCAGCCGTGCGACATGTTGTAGGCGATGTTGATGGACGGGCCGGGCAAGGCGCACAACACCAGCAGCGCAAAACCTGCGAGCCGTTCACGCCGGTACAACACGAAGTAGACGAGATAACTGAAGCCGAGCACCACCGAGAAGTACTTCGAAAGAAAGGCACAGCCCAGGAAGATGCCCGACAGGGCGTAGAGCCCGTAGGCGGCACGGTCCAGCGCCGCCCGTCGCTCGGCGCGCATCAAGGCGGCAACGGACAGAGCCGACCAGAAAATCAGCGGTGTGTCGGTGGTGATCAGGACGTTGAGCCAGTTCAGCGGCGCCAGCCAGAAAAACAGCACAGCCCAGGCGGCGCGCACCTTGTCGACTGGCTTGAGGGCCCACCACAGCGCCGCACCCAGCGCCAGCGGCAGCAGCACGATGGGCAGGCGTATCGACCAGAGGCTGTCGCCCAGCGTGGCGCGCATCAGCGCAATCAGCCAGCCCACCATGGGCGGGTGGTCTGAATAACCCCACGCGGGGTACACCCCCCACCAGTAAAAAAAGGCTTCATCGCCGGTGACCGGGAAGGTGACGGCGATCCAGAACCGCAGCAGCAGTGACAGGAGGCCCGCACCCAGCAGCCAGCGGCTCAGCGAAACGGGAAAAGCGGCGGTGTCTTGGTTCTGGGGCATGGAAACTGGGAGAACAGGTAATCTGGCGGCCCTGCAAGAGGGGCAAAGGCAAGAGCGAAGGCCGACAGGGCCTAACGAAAGCTGATTTCCTTGCGGATGGCCGCACTATAAAGCAAGGCCACTACGCCAATCGCAACGGCCAGCCACAGCGTGAGCAGCCGCACCAGCACGGTAATGGCCAGCGCTACGGCCCCCGTTGCGCCCTGTGCCACCAGCAAGCCGGTCAGCACGGCTTCGGTGCCGCCCAGGCCCGCCGGCAGGGCAGACAACGCCCCGGCCACCATGGCGACCGCGTAAAACCCGGTGGCCGTCAGCAGCTCAAGATGTACATTCATGGCACGGCAGACCAGCCAGACCGCCAGGCCTTGCGCGGCCCAGGCCACCAGCGTGAGGCCGAACCACAGCCAGGGACGCACAGAAAGGCAATGCCAGGCCTCACGCAGCCAGGCAAAGCGCGCAAGCAGTTGCGCCCGGTAAATAAAGAGCGACGCGACGGCCAGGATCACCAATAGCGCACCGGCCGCAAGCAAAACCACCAGCAAGGCAGGCGCCGACTGCACCGCGCCATGCCGCAGCACCCAGCTCAGGGCCGGCAGGCACAGCAGCACCAGACACAGCAAATCGGCCAGGCGTTCGGCGCCAAAGATCGCCAGGCTTTGCGCCGCGCCCAGCGGCTGGCGCGCCAGCATCAGACCGCGCACAGCTTCCCCGACATTGCCCGGCGTGGGCGTGAAGGCATAACCGGCCAGGTACAGCCGAAGCCCCTGCAGCCAGCCGAACTGGCGCCCGAAGTGGGCCATCCAGAGGCGCCAGCGCAAACCGCGCAGCAGGTAGTTGAGCAGGCACAAGCCTGCTGCCTGGGCACCCGTCCACGACCACAGCAGCGCGAGCGATGCCTTGGGGCTGTCACCCCAGACCAGCAGCACGGCCGCATAAGCCGTGGCCACCACACCGAGTACCAGCAACAGCTGCTTGAACGGCAAGGTGCCGCGCGCGGGCGGCGGAGCGCCCCCGGGGATCACAGGCGGCGGCTCAGGAAAATGGCCAGCCAGAGCGCGCCGGCCGCCAGAATCCACGGGTCCCGCAGCATGTCGCGCGCCACGTCTTCGCCGCGGCCACGGTGCACCTGGTAGGTGTAGCGCAGCATGCCGAAAATGACCACCGGCACGGTGTAAAGCAGGCGTTCGCCGTGCTGCAGCTGCGCCTCGGGGCTGGTGGCAAACAGGCTGTAGGTGGTGAGGGTGGCCGTCATGGTCACGGCCATGAAGGTGTCGAGCAGGGCCGCGGGGTAGTGCGCCAGCACGGCGCGCTGGCTGGCTTCTTCATGAAAAGTTTCGGCCTTGCGTTTGGAAAAACCGAGGAACAGGGCCACAAAAATGCCGGTGAGCAACAGCCAGCGCGAAGGCGGAATGCCGACGGCCACGGTGCCGGCCAGCAGGCGCAGCATGAAGCCCGAGGCAATGATGGACACGTCGACCACCGGCACCTGCTTGAGCCGCCACGAATACGCCAGGTTGAGCACCGTGTACAGGCCCAGCAGCACCAGCAGCGTGCGGTTGCCCGCGGCCAGCAACAGCCCCGCCACCAGCAACAGGCCCGCCAGCACCAGCGCCACCGGGGCAGCTACCGCACCGCTGGCCAGCGGCCGGTGGCGCTTGGTGGGGTGCAGGGCGTCGCTCGCGCGGTCATGCCAGTCGTTGATGATGTAGACCATGCTTGAGAGGCAGCAGAACGCGGCAAAGGCGTAGAAGACGCGCAGGTCCAGCGCGGTGTCCTGCCAGTTCTGGCTGAACACCAGGCCGGCAAACACAAAGGCGTTTTTGAGCCACTGGTGCGGCCGCATGAGCCGTATCAATGCAGCCGGTGCCTCCCATACCATTCTTGTCATTCGTAGCCCCTCAGTTTCCCAAGACTCGCGCCCTTAAACAAAAAGGCTCGCAGTTCACAGGAACAGGCGATTATCCATAGCAGCATGAGCGTCACACGGCTTCCTTTTTTTCGCGTCCAGTCGCCTTGTGGCGTAGCGCCATCCAAGTGAATACCAGTGGAACTTCTTTCAAGGACTCGCGAAATGCGATTGCAACGCCCAGGCAGTCGACGTCTGGAGGAATCGTCACCAAAGCGAGCCGGTGATCGTTCAACAGGCTACTGCCGGCACCCATCTGATCAGTCGCACGACACGCTTCGTACAACAGCTTTTCAGCCCCGGGATGCTTGCTATACGCCCTGAAGGACGAAAAGCCGCCCGCTTCGACCAGCTTGACGAAGACAAGACCTGACTCGGCGCTAACGCTTGCACTAACCCGGTCACCGTAGGCCAGATTCCGCACCAGAAACGAACTGTTCCTGACGCTGAAAGTTCCGTCCGGCAAGTCGACCGCATTGACGGTTTCCGAGTGAAATCGGATGTACGCGGGAACCTTGTCATTGACGATCAATATCTTCATGAGAATTGGCAATACCCAGGCAGGATTCGTATTGAAGGACCGCCTGTTTCA
Organism: Polaromonas sp. P1_F9; assembly: GCF_056405615.1. Taxonomy (NCBI): domain Bacteria; kingdom Pseudomonadati; phylum Pseudomonadota; class Betaproteobacteria; order Burkholderiales; family Comamonadaceae; genus Polaromonas; species Polaromonas sp. P1_F9. Next base: position 33,358 of record NZ_JBFUBT010000007.1, read on the forward strand.
AACGGTGAGGAGGACGAAGATGTCATCGGGAAGGGGAAATACCCCACGGGACCCCGCAGGGAAGCGGGCTTCAAGCATAACTGACGGACAGGCAACGGACATTGCCGAATACGGCCAAAATGAAGCCATGTCTTTCGCACCCACCCCCACCCTTTCATCCACCCTCGCTGCCACTCCTTCCACCCTGCCCGCCGTCTCACCCCACGCCCTGCAACTGGTCCAGACCCTGGTCCGCATGAACACGGTCAGCCACAACTCGAACCTGACCTTGATTCACTTCGTGCGCGACGAGCTGCAAAAACTCGGCGTCGCCAGCCGCATCACCACCAATGCCGACAAGACCAAGGCCAACCTCTTTGCTACGCTGGGCCAAGGAAAACCGGCCGGCATCATCCTGTCAGGCCACACCGACACGGTGCCCTGGGACGGCCAGGACTGGACGCTGGACCCGCTGTCGGCCACGGTTAGCGATGGCAGGCTGTATGGCCGCGGCAGCTGCGACATGAAAGGTTTTATCGGCCTGGCGCTGGCCCACGCCGGGGATTTTTTGAACAGCCAGGCGCCGTTTGCGGTGCACCTGGCGCTGAGCTACGACGAGGAAGTCGGCTGCATGGGCGTGAAGGAATTGATTGCCGACATGAAGGACGCGGGCATCAAGCCGCTCGCCTGCATCGTGGGCGAACCGACCAGCATGGTGCCGGCCACCGCGCACAAGGGCGTGTACCGCTACAAATGCTGCGTGCGCGGCAAGGAGGCGCACTCCTCGCTCACGCCGCAATCCGTCAACGCCATCGAGATGGCGGCGCGTGTCGTCGGCAAGCTGCGCGACATGGCCGAAGGCTTTGAGGCCAACGAGCCGCGTTATGAAGGCTTCGACGTACCCTTCAGTACCGCCAGCGTTGGACAGTTCCACGGCGGCATTGCCGACAACGTGGTGCCGCGCGACGCGGAGTTCCGCTACGAGTTCCGCAACCTGCCCACGGCGGATGCGGTTTTAATGCAAAAAGAGCTTGTAGCCTATGCGGAGCGTGCGCAACCAGCTATGAAAAAGATAGCGCCCGATGCTGGCTTCAGCTTTGAGACGATTTGTGAAGTACCGGCCTTCCTCGGCTCCGCCGGCGACGCAGTGACCCAGCTGGCCCAGCGCCTGGCCGGCACGAAAGAGACCACGCTGGTCGCTTTCGGCACTGAAGCAGGCCTTTTCAAGAACGCCGGCATTCCCACCGTGGTGTGCGGGCCCGGCAGCATCAACCAGGCGCACCAGCCCGACGAGTTCGTGAGCCTGGAGCAGCTCGCGCGCTGCGAGGATTTCATGCGCGGGCTGATCGCCACGCGGCAAATTGCCTGATTGAGCTAGCTTCGCTAAGAGGCGGGCTCTTCACGCAGGCCACCGCGGAACCGGCTTTGCCGGGCCGCCAGTGGCGCCCCCCTTGGGGGGAGGCGGCCGCAGGCCGCTTCGGGGGGTTACGTCCTGATCCGGCCGTCACCCGTCAGCATCGACAGTTCCACGAAGTGGGACGCCACATGGTCGGTCGGCGAGAACGTCACGGAAAACCCACCCACCGACTGGGTGCCGATGGCTTCCATGCCCGAAATCAGCGACTCACGGGTCATCTTGGCGCCACCGCGCTTGAGGCCGTCCACCAGAATCCTGGCGGCCACATAGCCTTCCATGCTCGAGAAATTGACCTTCGCGTCCTTGCCGGCCGCCTTCACCGCTTCAGTAAACTCGCGCACAATCGGCCGCGCTCCGTTGTAGGGCGAAGGCATGACCTGCGACACCACAACGCCTGCGCCATCCTTGCCCAGCTCGTCGGCCAGCGCCTGCGTGCCGACAAACGACACGTTGTAGAACGTGCCGCCGTACCCGGCCTTGCGGGCTTCGCGAATGAAAGCGGCGCAGGCCTTGTAAGCACCAATCTGCACTACTGCATCGGGGCCCGCGGCCACCAGCGTGGTGACGGCCTTGGCCACGTCCACCGTATTGCGCTCAACCGTCGCCTGCGCCACGGGCTTGAGGTTCTGCGCGGCCAGGGCCAGCGTGACGCCGTCCAGCCCGGCCTTGCCGTAGGCGTCGTTCTGATAGAACACGGCGATTTTCTTCAGCCCCAGGGCGGTCAACTGTTTGACGATGAGGCCGGTTTCGTCGTTGTAGGAGGCGCGCACATGAAAGACATTTTTGTTGAAAGGGTCACGCAAGGCCATGGCACCGGTGAACGGCGCGATGAACGGGACTTTGTCCTTGATGGCCAGCGGCAGGGCAGCGATGCTGGTGGGGGTGCCGATGTAGCCGAACAGCGCAAACACCTCGTCGTCGATCAGCTTGCGGGTGTTTTCGGCGCAGCGGGCGGGTTCATAGCCGTCGTCGAGGTTGCGGATTTCAATCAGGCGCTTGTTGACGCCGCCCTGTTCGTTGACCTGGTCGAAGTACACCTTCGCGCCCTGGTAGAACTGGATGCCCAGCTGCGCAGCCGGGCCGGTGAAAGGCGCCGACTGGCCGAGGATGATCTTGTCGGTCTGGGCATGCGCGATGTTGAAACCCGCCAGCACGGAAGCGCCGGCAGCGGTGGAAAAGGTTCTGCGAGTAATGTTCATGACGCAATCTTCGCAACAAAAGTTTACAAACAGCTTAATTTGTAAAAACTAAGTTACAAATACGTGAGATAGGTCACTACTTTAGCGGAAGCCAGCAACGCAACAGTCGGTAATTTGTCACCTTTTGCATCATCCAACCCACAACACTCGCCAATTTCCGCTATCTCACTCTTCCTATTCCCGCACCCGTCCGGTCGCATCAATCAGGCTGAGCTCCACCAGTTTGGAGCCCACGCGGTCCCCGTCAAAGTGCACCCGAAAACCACCCAGGCTCAGCTCCTGCAGGGTGTCCAGCGCCTTGCGCAACTTGACGCGGGTCGGGTCCTTGCCAGCCTTGCGCAGCGCTTCGACATAGGTCCAGGCGGCAATGTAGCCTTCGAGCATGTACACATTGGGTTTTCCCAGTTTGGCCGCTGCGGCGTCGGCCTGCAGTTCACGGACCAGCACGCTCTTGGCGTTGTCTGATTTGGGTGTGACGCGCACCACCACCACACCGGCACCGGCCGCACCCAGCTGCTCGGCCAGCAGGCTTTCGCCAGTGCTGGAAAAGCCGTAGATGGGCCCGCGAAAGCCTTTGGCGCGCAAATCGCGTATGGCGTTAGCGGCACCGGCAGCGTCGCTGATGACCAGTACGGATTCAGGCTTCTTGCCCAGAATCTGTTCAACGCTCGTGACTACACTGCCGCCCGAGAGGGCCGACTTGGCCACCAGGTTGGCGCCCAGCCCGCCCATGGTGCGCTCGGCCGAATCCAGCGCCGCCAGCGATTCGGCATCCTTGCCGTGCAGGATGGCCAGCTTGCGCATGCCCAGGGTTTCGGCGTGCCGCGTGATCATGGCAGCTTCTTCCGAATAACCGGGCCGGACCGAATACACGTTGGGATAGAGCGAGCCGCGCAGCTCGTCGGCGCCGGCCATGGGGGCGAACAGCAAAATGTCGGTGTCCTTCAGCAACGGGTTGACGGCCGTGACCTGCGGGGAGCCGTAGTAGCCGAACAGCGAAAACACCTTCTGGTCCAGCAGCTTTCGGGTGTTGGCCGCGGCGGTCTCGGGGTTGCCCGCATCGTCCAGCGTCGTCAGCTCGATCTTGCGGCCGTTGACACCGCCGCCGGCATTGACGTGGTCGAAGTAAAGGCGCGCGCCCTGGGCAAACGGCACAGCCAGCGTGCTGCCGGGCCCGGTCATGGCCAGTGACTGCCCCAGCGTGACAGCGGTTTTGCTGATGCCGTCCTCGGCATACACCCCCGGCGCCATCAGGGCGGCCAGTGCCGCTACCATGGTGATCCTGGCCAGCGCGCGGAATGACTGCATTCCTGTTTTTGTTGTCATGTTGTCTCCTCATCCCCGGGGGCCGGTGTGACTGCCAATATAAAGTTGAACCATGAGCAATACCATCAGCATCTCCCCTATAGCCAAGGCCAAACCTGACACCGGGCTGAAGCCTGGCGCCGTGCAGGTGCTGGGCGCCTGCCCGCACGACTGCCCCGACACCTGCTCATTGCTGACTGCTGTGGAAGACGGCGTAGCCACCCGCGTGCAGGGCAACCCGGACCACCCGCATACCGGCGGCGTGCTGTGCAACAAGGTGTCTCGTTACACCGAACGCACCTACCACCCTGAGCGCCTTTTGCATCCGCTCAAACGCAGCGGGCCCAAAGGCAGCGGACTGTTCGAGCCGGTGAGCTGGGAAGCGGCTCTTGCCGATATCACGGCGCGCCTCAAGCCCATCGCCGCACGCAACCCGGAAGCCATCGTGCCTTACAGCTACGCCGGCACCATGGGCCAGGTGCAGGGCGAAAGCATGGCGGGCCGGTTTTTCAACCAGCTCGGCGCGTCATTCCTGGACCGTACCATTTGCTCGTCGGCCGGCGGCGAGGCCCTGACGCAAACACTGGGCGGCAAGGTTGGCATGCGGGTCGAGTTTTTTGCAGAATCGAAACTCGTCATCATCTGGGGCAGCAACTCCATCGGTAGCAACCTGCACTTCTGGCGTTACGCGCAGCAAGCCAAAAGAGGCGGCGCAAAACTTGTCTGCATCGACCCGCGCAAAAGCGAAACGGCCGAAAAATGCCATGAGCACATCGCGCTGCTGCCGGGCACCGACGCCGCGCTGGCGCTGGCCCTGATGCACGAACTGATCACCCACGACTGGCTCGACCATGACTACATCGCGCAGCACACACTGGGCTGGCAAAGCCCCGAAGGCGGGCTGCGCGAGCGTGCGCTGCAGTGGCCGCCTGAACGGGCGGCCGAGGTCTGCGGTGTGCCGGCGGAACAGATCCGCTCGCTGGCGCGCGATTATGGCGAATGCTTTGTCGAAAAACAGCCCGCAGCGATCCGCCTGAACTACGGCATGCAGCGCGTACGCGGCGGCGGCAATGCGGCGCGTGCTATTGCCTGCCTGCCTGCGCTAACGGGCGCATGGCGGCATCGGGCCGGTGGCGTGCTGCTCAGCAGCTCGGGCCTGTTCCCGGTCGACAAAGCCGCGCTGCAACGCCCCGACCTGCTGCAGGCCCGCCAGCCGCGCACCATCAACATGAGTACCATCGGCAACGCCTTGCTCGAAGCTGCATCGCCGCAGTTCGGTCCGAAGATCGAGGCGCTGATCGTCTACAACAGCAACCCGGTGGCAGTGGCGCCGGAATCCGGAAAAGTGGTTCAGGGCTTTGCGCGTGAAGACCTCTTCACTGTGGTGCTTGAACACTTCCAGACCGACACGGCCGATTACGCAGACTACATCCTGCCGGCCACCACCCAGCTGGAGCACTGGGATGTGCATGCCTCCTACGGCCATACCGACGTGTTGCTGAATCGCCCCGCTATCGCGCCCATGGGCCAGGCCAAACCCAACACGCAGATCTTTCGCGAACTGGCTGCCCACATGGGTTTTACCGACCCCTGCTTTGCCGACAGCGACGAGCAGCTGTGCCGCGCGACGTTTGGCGACAAGGTGGACTTTGAGCGGCTGCTGGACACGGGCTTTGCCACGCTGGCACTACCCGATGCGCCGTTTGCCTCCGGCAACTTCCCCACCGCCTCGGGGCGCTGCGAGTTCTTCAGCGCGCGCCTCGCGGCCACAGGCGCCGACGGCCTGCCCGGCCACGTGCCCAATTACGAAGCAGCCGACACATCCGACCAGTTCCCGCTGGCCATGATCTCGCCGCCCGCACGCAACTTCCTCAACTCCACCTTCGTCAATGTCAAAAGCCTGCGCGACATCGAAACCGAACCGGTGCTGGAAATGCATGCCGATGATGCACTGCCGCGCGGCATCACCACGGGCGCGGTCGTCAAGGTGTTCAACGAGCGCGGTGAATACCGGGTCAAGGCCGAGGTCTCCGCGCGGGCGCGCCCCGGTGTGGTCAACGGCCTGGGCATTTGGTGGCGCAAGCTGGGCCTGGACGGCACCAACGTGAACCAGCTCACCAGCCAGCACCTGACCGACATGGGCCGCGGCCCTGTCTTCTACGACTGCCTGGTGCAGGTACAGCGCGACGCTGAAACAGCCTGAGGCACGGTGAGCCGAACGCGCGCCAAGACAATGACCGGCCTGGCTGCCGCGCTGGCCGCAGCCGCGCTGTGCCTCACGGGGTGTGCCGACCTGGGTTATTACTGGCAGTCCGTCAGCGGCCACATGCAGATGCTCAACGCGGCCCGGCCCGTGGACGACTGGCTCGGGGATGCGCAAACATCGGCCTCATTAAAAAGCCGGCTGGAACTGTCGCAGCGCATCCGCAGCTTTGCGGTGGCCGAGCTGAAACTGCCCGACAACGCCAGCTACCGCCGCTATGCCGACCTGCGCCGCAGCGCCGTGGTCTGGAACGTGGTGGCGGCGCCGGCGTTTTCGCTCACGCTCAAAACCTGGTGCTTCCCGGTCACGGGCTGTGTAGGCTACCGCGGCTACTTCAACGAGGCCGACGCCCGCGCCGAAGCGGCGCGGCTCAAGGCCGAAGGCCTGGAAGCCAGCGTTTACGGCGTGCCCGCGTATTCCACTCTGGGCTGGATGAACTGGGCCGGCGGCGACCCTTTGCTGAACACGTTCATCGGCTACCCCGAAGGCGAACTGGCCCGGCTGATCTTTCACGAACTGTCGCACCAGGTGGTGTATGCGCCGGGTGACACGATGTTCAATGAATCGTTTGCCACCGCGGTCGAGCGCCTGGGCATCGAGCGCTGGCTGGCCACGCAGGCCGGCGATGACGCACGCAAGGCCTACGCGGTATTCGATGGCCGGCGCCGGCAGTTCCGCGCGCTGGCATTGGCCACGCGCCGCGAACTGACCGCAATTTATGATCAAAATGATGCCACAGCCCAATCAGAACCTGCGCAAGCAGCTAGCAAAATGATAGCGTACCAGCGCTTTCGCGACGCCTATGCCGAACTCAAGGCATCATGGGGCGGCTTTGCCGGTTACGACCTGTGGGTGGCGAACGCCAACAATGCCTCGTTTGGCGCACAGGCCGCCTATGACGAACTGGTGCCGGGCTTTGAAGCCTTGTTCGAACGCGAGGGCCGTAACTGGCAACGGTTTTACGACGCAGTCAAAAAGCTGGCCCGGCTACCCAAGGACGAACGGCGCAAGGCACTTGAACACAACATGGTGAACCTTGCGCAGGCACACAGTCACCCACGCAAGGCCGGACAGACCAAAGAGTAGTTCAACCTGGGCAGCATCCCGGCACATCCGGCGAGGGCGTATCTACAGGCTTACACGCACATGATCGTGAGGCGGTGTCCCTGATGTTCCGTATGTTCGACGACTTTCCAGCCGAGCCGGGCATACAGGGCTTCGCTGTTCGGCGTAAACAGGTAGATCTTGTTTTTGCCCATGCCGGCGGCCTCCCGAACCACATGCCGGACCAGCGCCGACCCAATCCCCCTGTTCCTGTGCTCGGGAGCGACATAAACACTGGACAGCCAGGGAGACAAGTGGGAATGGGTAATCGTTTGTGGCAGCAAGCTCGCCGACCCCAGGAGCTGGTCTTCGCAGACCGCCACAAAGGTCATCGGCAATGTGCCCTTCTGCGCGGATGCCCTCAGCCTTTGCATCCGCTGTTCAAGGGTGACCGCGGTATTGAGATAGCCGAATTGCGCCTGGTGCCACGCGGCCAGCGCCGCGAGATGCTGCGGGTAGTCGGCAAGATAGCCAATGCACACAGGAGATGCTGCGTGCCTCATGCCAGCTGAACCCAGGCAGCAACAGACATGGGCGGCACGGTCACAGTGTGCTCGCCCCGGCCCGCCAATTCCCGGGCCAGCAACGCGTCGACATCGTGATGATCCGCGTCCGCACGCCCGAGCTTTCGAGCCATGGGCGTGACCGACCTGACCGCCTCCAGGGGCAGTTCGATTGAACGTGCACCATACTGAGGTGCTGATGTCTGCACCTGCACACTGCCGTAACGCATCAAAATACTCGGCAGCCTCGCCGCCATGTACGGATTGATGCCTGCGTCCAGCATGACGTCGCCTATGAACACAATGGCCTGATGTGTTTGCGGCGAAGCCGGCGGCCAAATGCTGCTGTGCACACCGCGGAAAAAATCCATTTCCAGAAACGCCAGCGTCCCTCCCGGTCGAACCCATTTCGCCACCCGTGCAACGGCGGCCTCGGGACTTGCGACATACAGCAGGAAGTACCGGCCAACAATGGCGTCAAACGTCCGGACCGGCTCAAAGTTGTCAAGCTCAGCCAAAACAAACTTCACGTTCCGAAAACCCGCGTTAGCGACGCGCAACGCGGCAGCGTCAAGCTGGGCCTGGTCCCGGTCCATTGCCACCACTTCGCCGCCGGGCCCCACACGGCTCGCCAACAACAAGGTCACGTCGCCGCTTCCGCAGCCCAACTCCAGAACCTGCGACTCGGGTTTAACACCGGCCCCTGCCAACATGTTCTCGGTAAGCGGCAATATCGCCAATGCCTGCATTTTCAATCGTTCGCGCTCTTTTTCACTGCTGTGCAGCGGATAGTTTTTCATTCTTCAGGGAACCTGTATTGCTTGGCGAGAGGGCAGTATCCAACCCATACCAGGCGCAGAACAGTGTGTGAACTACGGTATCCGAAGATACAACCACGGTAAGCCATACCGTAGGTAAGCTGGACCATGACCCAGCTAAAAGAGCCCGTATTGCGCGGCCCGGTGCGCTGCTTCAGCCCGCGTCTTGCTGCCCAGGGCCTTCAGGGCAGCGCCCACATGCATTTCAACCGTACGAGGACTCAAGGACAGCGTGCGTCCGATCTGCTTGTCGGTCTGCCCTTGCGCTACCTGCCTCAGCACATCGGTTTGACGCACCGTCAGCCGGAAAGGCTGGGCAGGTGCCGCGGCGCCTTCACCGCCCGCGAGGAAATCAAGCACGGTGGTGCGCACCCCGGGCCACGCAGGCTCCTCAGCCAAAGGAATGTTGTTGTGCGACTCAACGGGAACAAAGCGTGAGGCAGGAATGAGTGCTGCCAGCCTCTGGCCCTCGTCCATCGGGTACAAGATGTCGTGGCGGGCATGCATCACCAGGCAAGGAGCGTCGATCCGCTTTGCGCTTTCGCTGAGGTCAAGATCATAAAAGGCCCGGACACTCTGGGCAGCGATGGCGCCGTTCATGCGCTGGCTGACGATCCGGTCATGGGCTTCAAGCTGCCCGGCCGAAGCCTCCGGAAGAAATTGCGCGGTGAATATGCGCCGGAAAGACACCGAAAACTCGCTTCGCCCATCCAGCCCGGATTCATACACCTGCAACGCCGCCATGGCATCGTCGCGTTGCGCAGCAGTCAATTCACGCCGCAAACGCCCACGAACCGCTCCGCCATAAATCATCATGCGTGTCAGCCGGTCGGTATGGCGCGCGGCATACTCGATTGCTGCATACGACCCGGTACACACCGCCACCATGGAAAAGCGCGTCAGCCCCGCTGCATTGACGACCGCCTCAATGTCTTCCACCCAGGCATCCAGGGACATGCGCTCAGGCTTGCGCTCCGAAAGCCCACACCCCCGCATATCGAGCCTGATCACGGTGTGGCGGGCGGCCAGCGCGTCCATCCAGTGCCTGCTCGCGGGTCCGGGCAACGCCAGGTCGTTGTCGGTGTACTGCAGGGTGACCCATACCACGGGCGGCCCACTGCCGGTTGCAGTGAAGGCAATGGTCGTTCCGTCGGCGCTTTTGCAAAATTGAATGGGATGCGGATTCTTCAAAGGAGGGAACCGTTACAAAAACGTGCCTGACAAAAACTGTCCGCCCCGTTTGACGAGGCTCTTTGCGCCAGATTTGGGGCATGGCAAAGAGGGTGGTGCACTACCAAGGCCAAGTATCACACCACAAGGCAGCATGATGAATGGGAGCGAAAGCGGTGGTCCAGCTTCGAAATACGGCCTGAACGTGAAGGCCGTACCTCGCAAGCGTTTTATGATGCAGTGAAGCGACTCGCCAGGCTGCCCAGGGAGGAGCGGCTGAAGGCCCTGAAACCCTGAACAGGGATGCGGCCCGGGTCAGGTCAGCCGCAGCAACTGTGCGCCCAGCGCAGAGACCGTTTCAACATCATCGTAGAGCGCGTCCCTTCTTTGGGTAATCTGGCTTCTCAACAGCTGCCTGAGCGATTCATCCGCACAAAGCTGTGCCACCTTGTCCACATAGCTTTCGCCCGAACGGGCAATCCACTCGCTCATGCCGGCTTCGCGCAGTATGCCGCTGGCAAAGCGGGAACGCAGGGTATCGCCTTCCCAGGCCACGATCGGCGTTGCCCTTTCCATGGCCTGCATGGTGGTGTTGAAACCGGAAAAACCGATGCTGTCCAGGTACACATCCGCCCGGTCGAGCAAGCCAAAAAAGTCTGCCTGGGACTGCCAGGGAATAAACCGCACATGCTCGTCAAAATTCATGCCCGCCGACACAAACGCCTTGCGCAGCCGGCCTTCCAGCATGTCCGACAAAAGCGTCGGCGCGGTGCGGAAAAAAACCAGCTTGCAAGGTGCGCACCGCCTGGCGACCTCCAGCAAAATGGCATCGCGATCCGGCGCGTATTTGAATGGCATGCCGGCACACAGGAGGATTTTCTGCCCGGGCAGGATGCCCAATCGGGCAAGGTCAACAGAACCGGGCCGCGTACCAAAAGGTCGGTAGCAGCAGCCCAGCCGGGGCAAGGCCAGAAGCGTCTCGGTGTAATGGCTGGCGGCATCTTCAGGCTCAAAAGCAGCAGCGCTGACATAGGCGTCCATGGTGGGAAGGCCCGTGGTGATCGGGTGGCCCCACCCCGCCATCTGCACCCTGGCCAGCTTCATGGAAGCCAGGCGTAGCGAGGTGGTATCCATGCCGATTTCGGGGTAAATCACGGCATCCAGCCGGGCGCCTGATATCGCCTTGGCCCAAGCCCCCCAGTCGCCCACCGCATGATGCAGCTGGTTGACGCGCGCCGCCGCCCATTGCGTTTCGGCATCACGTTGATCTCCAGTGTGGAACAGATGGATTTCGAATTTCTCCGGGTCGAGGTGCTCCACCCAGCCCCGGACAATGGCATGCCAGACTGAGTGACTGCAGATGTGCGCAGAAACGATGCCGATGCGGCACCTGGCACCGCCAGACCTTGCCGGCGGCGGCAATCCCGCTTTGCCCGTCCATCGCTGCATGAGTTTTACGCAAAGGGCGCCATACTCACCCACCACCTCGCGGTGGTTTCCGGGCACATACGCCAGGTAATAAGGTTGCTGAGCACCAACAGCAAGGTACGCATTCGGAGGGCGGTGTGCGGTGATCCAGCTTTCAAGCTTGCGGATTTCCTGCCGGAAACTTTTAACACCCTCTGCCTGCTCGTCGGCCGCCTGCGGGACGGCGGGCAACTGCGCCATGGCCAGACCCCAACGCGCGCGCTCAAAGTTGCTGTTCAACGCGATGGCGGCCTTGTAAGACTCACGTGCCTGCGCAGCACTGCCCTGCCGCATCAGGGCATTGCCCAGCCAGTAATGGGCCTCGGCCTGCCGCCCGTCCCCGGCCAACGTTTGCTGGAGCAGCACCAGAGCCTCGTCCCACTGGTTCTGATCGATACGCAGCATGGCAAGATTGAACGACGCCGGCGTGAGTTCAGGTTTCAGTTGCAGGGCGCGTGCGAGATGAACAGCGGCCTCGTCCCTGCGGCCCAGGTCTTTCAGCAACCCTCCCAGATTGGCATGCGCCTCGGCGTATGCAGGCTGCACGGCAACAGCCTGGCGGTAGTGCTCTTCAGCAGCCGGAAAACTTCCGCGACCCATCCAGAGGTTGGCCAGGTGCAGATGGGCTTCGGCGAATTTTGGCTCGAGTACCAAAGCTTCCTGGAGCCACCGGACGGCTTCGTCCTCGCGGCGGCCGGACAGCGCCATCAGCGCGAGCTGAAGTCTTGCATCCGCATTTTCCGGGTCCATGCCCATGGCTCGTTGAAGCGCGGAGCGGGCGGCACCGTGACGCCCGAGTGCAGACAAAGCCTTGCCCAGTGCATTTTGAAAGCGGGGATCTGAAGGGGAATTCACGGCGGCCCGCTCAAGAACGGGAAGCGCGGTGGCCGCAGAGCCCGCATCAACGGCGATCAGCCCCTGGACCAGCAGGCCCTCGCTGTGGGCCGGATCGGCGGCTAGAACCTGTGCAACGGCATCCGCAGCCTGGGCGGTTAGCCCCGCCCTGTACAACTGCCATGGACCGACCGGTTTTCTCGTGTATTTTGAACGCAGCCAATCAAGCATGGGTCGACGGAAAAACCGGGGAATAAAGGAAAAATAAAGTATAGCGCCGCAAGCACGCCAGCATGACACTGTTGTACGCTTCACTTTTGCTCCGCCGGACATGGCATGTCGCAGGCGATATTTCGACCTATAAAGACAGAAAGAGACACCCATGGCAGACATCCACATCATCCGCGAACACGGTATGGGCCTGCCCTCCGCGCGCAAGATCGCATTCACATGGGCCGAACAGGCCGAAGAGAAATTCGACATGGAATGTACCTACGAAGAGGGCCAGAACGAAGACCTGGTCAGCTTTACCCGTTCAGGTGTCAGCGGCACACTGACCGTTACGAAAGACCGCTTCGAGCTCCAGGCCAGACTGGGCTTCCTGCTCGGCGCCTTCAAGGACAGGATTGAAGAGGAAATCGTGAAAAACCTGGACACCCTGATCGCGAAAAAGCCCGCGGCCAAAAAAGCCACCGCCAAAAAGAAAGCGGCCTGAGTTTTCCGGCGCACCCTCGTGAGCTACAACCTCGCCCGGTTTGATCTGGTGTCGGTGCGCCTGGCGGTGGCCTGCGCCCAGACAGGCAGCCTGACGGCCGCGGCACGCGACTCGCACCTGGCGCTGGCAGCAGCCAGCCGGCGCATCCGCGAACTGGAAGATGCTTTGGGCGACGTGCTGTTCGAGCGCCATGCGCGCGGCCTGCTGCCCACAGCTGCAGGCCGTGTCTTCGTCAAGCACGGGCTCACGCTGCTGCAGACCATGGAACAGTTGGGCAGCGAACTGGCGGATCTGCGGCGCGGTATCGCGCGCCACTTACGCCTGTGCGCCAGCAGCGCCGCCATCAGCCAGTTTTTGCCTCCCCTGCTGGCGCGCTATGGCGAGTTGTACCCACAGGTGCATATCGACCTGGAAGAGCAGGTATCGGAAGCCGTGGCGGCCACCCTGCGTGAAGGCCGGGCCGATGTGGCGGTGTTCGTGGAAGGGCCCGACACCACCGGGCTGGACACCCGGTTGTTCCGCGAAGACGAACTTGTGCTGATCCTGCCCGCCGGCCACGCGCTGGCAGGCAGCAAGACACCGCTGGCCTTTGTCGATGCGCTCGATGAGGAATGGATCAGCCTGACCGCCGGCGCCGCCATGCTGCAAAAACAGCAACAGGCCGCGCTAGCCGCCAACCGGCTGCTGAAACTGCGCATGCAGGTGCGCAGCTTTGACGCGGTATGCCATATGGTGGCTTCTGGCCTGGGCGTCGCCATCCTGCCCAAGGCCGCCACGCTGCCCATGGTCAAAAGCATGAAGCTCGGCTGGCGGCCGCTGGCAGACGCATGGGCCCAGCGCCGCCTGCTGACAGCCACCATCGCGGGCCAGCCCGATGCGGGTATTGCCTCGCTGGTGAACTTCCTCAGCCCAAAAGAGGCCCTGCCTTCGCAAAACGCGAAACCCAAGGCCCCAAAGCGCAAATAGACGGGACCAGCTGGCGGCGGCACACTGCCCGCCATGCCCTCTCCTGAAAAATACCCTCCAGCTTCCGGTATCTCCACCGCGCAAGGTCCGCTCGCCGGGCTGAAAGTACTGGAACTCGGCCAGCTGATTGCCGGCCCTTTCGCCGCCAAGACACTGGCGGACTTCGGCGCCGACATCATCAAGATCGAGACACCGGGCGCAGGCGACCCGCTGCGCAAATGGCGCTTGTTGAAAAACGGCACCTCGGTGTGGTGGCAGGTGCAGTCGCGCAACAAACGCTCGGTGGCGCTGGACCTGAAGAGCCCCGAAGCGCAGGCCATCGTGCGCCAGTTGGCGCTTGACGCCGACGTGTTGATCGAGAACTTCCGCCCGGGCGCGATGGAGGGCTGGGGCCTGGGGCCCGATGAATTGCTGGCGCTGAACCCGCGCCTCATCATGCTGCGCATCAGCGGCTACGGCCAGACCGGCCCCTACCGCGACAAGCCGGGCTTCGGCGTGGTGGCCGAGGCCATGAGCGGCCTGCGCCACCTGACGGCCGAGCCAGGCCGTGTGCCGGTGCGCGTGGGCGTGAGCATCGGCGACACGCTGGCCGCGCTGCACGGCGTCATTGGCATCCTCCTGGCGATGCAGGAACGCCAGCGCTCCGGCAAGGGCCAGGTGATCGATGTGGCTCTGTATGAAGCGGTCTTCAACTGCATGGAAAGCCTGTTGCCCGAATACAGCGCATTTGGCGCGGTGCGCGGCGCGGCCGGCAGCGCCCTGCCCGGCATTGCGCCCAGCAATGCCTATCTGTGCAAGGACGGCGGCTATGCGCTGGTGGCCGGCAACGGCGACAGCATCTTTAAACGGCTGATGGCCACCATAGGCCGTAGCGATCTCGGCAACGACCCGGCGCTGGCTGACAACGCCGGTCGCGTGGCGCGCGTGGAAGAAATCGACGCCGCCATCGGCCAGTGGACCTTGGGCCTCACGGTCGATGAAGTGCTGGCGGCGCTCGACAAGGTCTCGGTGCCCGCAGGCCGCATTTACACCGTGGCCGATATCGCGGCCGACCCGCACTACCAGGCGCGCGGCATGCTCGACGAAGTTCAGATGGACGACGGAAGCACGCTGGCCGTGCCCGGCATCGTGCCCAAACTTTCGCGCACGCCGGGCGGGCATCGCCGCAATGCGCCGCAGGTAGGGCAGGACACCGATGCCGTGCTGCGCGAGATTGGTCTTTCCCTTGAACAGATCCAGGCTTTGAAAGACAAAGGCATCGTGGCCGGCAAGGATTCAGGAATACCATGAAACGCACAGTGCGCGGCGCCGGGCCGCCCCAAGCAGGCACAGCCCCCTCGGGGGGCAGCGTATTACACGAAGTGAAAAGCGCGGGGGCCAAGATCCATTTCAATGAGGTCGCCACACGCGACGGCTTCCAGATCGAACCCAACTTCATCCCGACAGACGACAAAGTCGCGCTGGTCGACGCCCTCAGCGAATGCGGCTACGCCAAGATCGAAGTGACGTCGTTCACCTCGCCAAAGGCCATCCCCATGCTGCGCGACGCCGAAGAGGTGATGGGCCGCATTCGCCGCGTGCCTGGCGTGGAGTACACAGTGCTGGTGCCCAACCTGCGCGGCGCCGAGCGCGCGCTGGAATCGCGCGCCGACGAGCTCAACCTGGTGATGTCGGTATCGGAGACGCACAACCTGGCCAACCTGCGCATGCCGCGCGAGAAAAGTTTCGCCGCACTGTCTGACGTGATTCACCATGTCGACTGTCGCACGCCCATCAATATTTCGCTCTCATGCTGCTTCGGCTGCCCGATGGAGGGCGAAGTGCCCGAAGAAGAAGTGCTGCGCTGGAGCGACCGCTTTGCCGCCTTCGGCGCAGACCGTGTGCGCGGCCTCACGATTTGCGACACCACCGGCATGGCCCACCCGGCGCAGGTCAGCCGCATGGTGAAAGCGCTGCAACAGCGCTTTGAAGGCCTGCAGCTGACCCTGCATTTTCATAACACGCGCGGCATGGGCCTGGCCAACGTGCTGGCGGCCGTGCAGGGCGGCATTACGCGGTTTGATGGCTCACTGGGCGGCCTGGGCGGCTGCCCCTACGCGCCCGGCGCCAGCGGCAATATCAGCAGCGAAGACGCGATACACATGCTCGATGCCATGGGCTACGACACCGGAATGGACCTTGAAAAGCTGCTGGCCGTGGCGCGGCAGATGCCCGGCATCGTCGGCCATGACGTACCCGGTCAGGTTGCCAAGGCCGGCCGCATCACTGACCTGCATGAGCCACCGCCTTATGTGGCCGAATTGAGGACGGCATCGGCATGATTCGGCAGCTGGACCATCTGGTGCTGACCACCGGAGACGAATCAGCTTGCGTGGACTTCTACACCCGCGTGCAGGGCATGACGCTGGAAACCTTCACCGGCGGCACACCACCTGTAGAGCGCAAGGCCTTCAAGTTCGGCGGGCAGAAGATCAACCTGCATGTCAAAGGGCGCGAGTTTGAACCCAGGGCCCACCTGCCGGTGCCGGGTGCGCTGGACCTGTGCTTTCTGGCGAACGTGCCTCTTTCCGATGTGATCACCCGTCTTGAACGTGAGCACTGGGCAATGATTGGGGGCCCGGTGCTGCGCACCGGCGCCACGCAAAAAATCCGCTCGGTCTACGTGCGCGACCCCGACCTGAATTTGATAGAGATTTCCGAACCCGCCTGAAACAGCATCCTAAAACCATGACCGGAGACAACGACATGAGAAAACGTAATTTCTTCCACCATCTCGCCATCCTGGCAGGGGCGATGACCGGCCTGGCAGCACTGCCTGCCGCGGCGCAGCAGGCCTATCCCGGCCGCCCGGTCACCGTCATCGTGCCGCAGGCGGCGGGCGGCGCCAACGATGCCATTGCGCGCATCGTGTCCCAAAAGCTCGGCGAAATCATGGGCCAGACCTTTCTGGTTGATAACCGGCCCGGCGCGGGCGGTAATGTCGGTACCGCCCAGGTGGCCAAAGCCAGGCCCGACGGCTACACCCTGCTGCTGACGACCAACAGCGCGCACGTCATCA
Source organism: Polaromonas sp. P1_F9 (assembly GCF_056405615.1). Classification (NCBI taxonomy): domain Bacteria; kingdom Pseudomonadati; phylum Pseudomonadota; class Betaproteobacteria; order Burkholderiales; family Comamonadaceae; genus Polaromonas; species Polaromonas sp. P1_F9. The sequence goes on from NZ_JBFUBT010000007.1 coordinate 50,156, forward strand.
ATCCTGCCATCTACAAAAGCACCGGCTTCGACCCCGTGAAGGATTTCGAGCCGGTCGGCCTGGTGGCCAACGCCGGCTATGTGCTGGTTGCCAACTCGGCCTTTCCGGCCAATTCGGTGGCCGAGCTGATTGCCCGGGCGAAAGCCAGCCCCGGCCAGATCAGCTATGCCTCGGCCGGCAACGGCACGCTGAACCACCTGATCGGCGAAATGTTCAAGCGGGCGGCCGGCGTGGACATGCTGCACGTTCCCTATAAGGCTTCGGCCGCCGCGGCCACCGATGTTGCCGGCGGACAGATTCCGGTGTCGGTGCAGAGCCTGCCGTCGGCGCTGCCCTTCCTGCAGTCCGGAAAAATCAAGGTGCTTGGCGTGGTGAACGAAAAGCGTCTGGCCTCCTTGCCGAATGCGCCGACGATTGGCGAAACCCTGCCAGGCTTCGGCTCGACGCCGTGGTATGGGCTGTTGGCGCCCGCCGGTACGCCCAGGGAGGTCATCGTCAAGCTGCAGGCAGCCCTTGAAAAAATCCTGGCCAGCAAGGACGTGGCAGACAAGCTCGCGGCTCAAGGCTGCGACGTAATGACCGCCAGCCCGGCGCAGTTTGCTGCGTTGATCCAGGGCGACCTGCCGCGCTGGAACAAGATCGTCAAGGACTCCGGCGCCCGCATCGACTGATCCACCGGCTTTCAGCCAAAACCTGGTCGGGCATTGCCCGGCCTGAGCCGCCCTTCCCCGAAAAAATACTATCCGGAGACAACCATGACCCTTATTTCCCGCAGAACCCTCATGACCGTCGCCAGCCTGAGCACGGCCGCCTGGCTCAACCCGGTGCGTGCACAGCTCGCCGGCAAACCCATCACGCTGGTGGTGCCCACGGCGGCCGGCGGCACCACCGACATCGCGGCACGCATGTTGGCCGAGCCCCTGGGCAAGATTTTGCAAACCTCGGTGGTCGTGGACAATCGCGGCGGCGGCAACGGCAACATCGCCGGGCAAATGGTGGCGCGTGCGCCGACCGACGGAAGCAGCCTGCTGGTGCAGTACTCGGGCTACCAGTGCATCACGCCGCTGATCCAGCCGGTGCCCGGCTTTGACCCGGCGACCAACCTGAAGCCACTGGGCCATTTGATCGATGCGCCGCAACTACTGGTAGTGCGCGGCAACTTCCCGGCAGACAACTTCGGGGACTTCATCAAGTACGTCAAAGCGAACCCTGGCAAAGTCAACTATGCTTCCAGCGGCAATGGCTCACTGCAACATGTGACGACCGAGCTGATGAAAGACCTCACCAAAACCTTCATGGTTCACATCCCTTACCGCGGAACGGGCCCTGCACTCACGGACTTGCTGGCCGGCACGGTTGACTTCACCATCACCACACCGCCGCCGCTGCTGCCGCACATCCGTGCGGGCAAGCTGAAGGCACTGATGGTGACCGGCCGTACGCGCCTGGCCGCACAACCCAATGTGCCGACTGCCATCGAGACGGGCGTGCCGCTGGTGGCGTCGTCGTGGTTCGCGGTCTATGGGCCGACAGGACTGTCCGCCGACCTGCAGGGCCGACTCTCGCTGGCGATCAAGCAGGTGGTGGAGTCGGAAGGCTTCAAGAAGCGCGCCGAGGAGCAAGGCGCGAAGGCGGTTGTGATGAGCGGCGCCGAACTGGCGACCCTGGGAGATAACGAGCGGAAGATGTGGGCGCGGATTGTGAAGCTCGCGAACATCAAGGCAGATTGATCCCGTCCCCGGGGCGCGCCCTGGTTTCTTGTTATCTCTGCGGAGGGTTGCCGGGCATAACGGCAGGTCATTTTTGACGCCGCCAGGACTTCAAGGCAAATCCTTGTAAGGCTCCGGCTGCGCCGCATCCCTCGGCCCCACGATGCCAAGCCGTGCTTTCAGCGACTGCGGCTGTCCCGTCAGGATGGCCGCGTAATTGGTGGTGTTCGACAGCACTTTTTTCACATAGTCGCGCGTTTCGCTAAACGGCACGCTTTCGGCCCAGATCGCAGCGTCCAGCACCGGCCCGTTGCGCCAGGTACGTGGTCGGCCCGGGCCGGCGTTGTAGGCGGCGGCGGCCATGGGCATGGAGCCGTTCAGGTCGTCCAGCGCAAACTTGAGGTAGGCCGTACCGATGGCGATATTGGTGTCGCGGTCATTGAGCTGGTCTTGCGTGAAGCCTTCGAGGCCGATTTTTTTGGCCGTCCAGCGCGCGGTTGCTGGCATGACCTGCATCAGGCCCGAAGCGCCCACGCCCGAGCGGGCATCCATGATGAAGCGGCTTTCCTGGCGGATCAGGCCATACACGTAGGCTGGGTCCAGGTTGATGGACTGGCTGCGTTTGGTCACTGTTTCGCGAAACGGCATCGGGAAGCGTTGCTCGAAATCGATCTCGCCTTTGGTACGTTCGCTGGTGTTGATGCAGCGGTCCCAGATCTGCCGGTCGCAGGCGAACTGGGCGGCTGCCAGCAGGTCGCGGTCACCCATGCCGCCGCGCTTGTGCAGGTTGGTGCTGTAGTTCCATTCGCGCGTGCCTTCGGGGCGCAGGCCGATGGCGATGGCATAAGCGGCGCGGTTCAAGCCCGGGTTCAGCCGTGCAGTTTCTTTTTCCTCGACCGTCAGCGGTGCGGGCCTGGCCGGCACGGTGATTTTCTGGCCCAGTTCTTCCAGCGCGAGCTGCTCGTAAAAGCCGCGGGTCGACGCAAAGGACTGCAGCAAGGCCAGGGCCTCGGCCCGCTGCGGCGCAATGGTGATGCCGGTGCTGATGGTCTGCGTCACGCCGGGTGTGGTCGCGACGACAATCGGGCCTTTGGGCGCCACGTCAGGCGGCGCGGTGGCCAGCAGCGCACGCGCTTTCCAGTAGCTCCAGGCGGGGTCCTTGCGCGCGTCGTCGCTCATGGCGTTGACGGCTGCCAGCACCAGCGTCCAGTTGGGCTGTGTGCCCGCGCGCAATGCCGCCCGGACTTTCCAGCCCAGCATGTCGTCGGTGAGGTCGGTGTCCTTGGTGACCTTGGCAAAGTATTGCAGTGCGTCACCGGCCGGTGTGGCACCCAGGCGCGTGGCGGCCTGCCTGCCGATCACACCCCAGACCCAGTTGCGCTCTTCGGTATTCAGCTGCATGCCCCATTTGTTTTCCATCTGGGATGCCGCTCCGTCCGTGTCGCTGATCGCCATCTTGATCAGCGCCAGCGTGACGATTTCGCGCCGCGCCTTGCTGAACGCGAGGTGTTTGCCTGCCAGGAACCTGATGGGGCTGGCGTTCAGTTCATTGACCAAGCCAACGGCGTCGGGGGCAACGATCTGCACGGCGCCTGTCGCCGCACGGGGCCGGTTGGCTTCAGTGGCCAGACGGGCCTTGATCCAGGCGTCCTGCGGTGTGAGGTTTTTGGTGCCGACCAGCCGCTCAGCGGCCGAGTTGCAGCCGTCGTCAGCTTCGCGCTGCGCAAACCAGTTCTTCTTCACTTCGTCGGCCAGGCGCGCATCAGCCACTGGATTTTTGAGGTGTTCGACCAGCAGTGCGTAACAACGCACTTCCTTGTCGTCGTTCATCCGGTAGTTGGGGTATTCAGCGGCAAAGCCGGCCCAGTCGCGGCGCTGTCCCAGCAGCAGCAGCCAGTCGTTGCGCAGGCGGTCTTCCTGGTAGGTGCCGGCGTAGCGGCCGAAAAAATCCTGCACTTCCTGCGCACTGGCTTCGCCCAGGCGGGCTTTGAGCTCCCAGTAGGCGGCCCAGGGTTCGAGCGCGTGGCCCCGGGCCTGGGGCAGCAGTTGCGCCAGCCGGCCCTTGTCGCCGCGTTTGAACGCCTTGTTCATCTCCACAATCACGTTGTCAGCTGCGCTGGCGCTTGCGGGAAGGGTGGTTTGGGCGGCTGCAGGGACGAGCAGCGTCAGGGAGGCAATCGCGGAAAAAATGGCAGGCAGGGCGGCCGCACGTACCGGGCCGTTAAGAAATTTGTATAGCATCGGGACATTATGGACAAATTAAGCACACGCAAGGCGCTGGTGGAAGCGCGACTGAACATGCCTGACCGCCTGGTGCGGGCTGACCTGCTGCAGCGTGTGATGCGCATCTGGCTGGTAGGTTCCCCCCATGAGGTGATTGGCGCGTATTGGCCCATCAAGGGCGAGTTCGATCCGCTGCCTGCGCTGTACCGCTGGCAGGAAGATGCCATTTTGAGCCAGGATTCATCATCAAATCCGGCGCTGGACCAAGTGGAACGTGCGCAACTAGCTACTGAAAGCATAGCAGCGCGGTCGCCGCGCAAGATCGGTCTGCCGGTGGTCAACAAGCAGCACAAGACATTGACTTTCCATGCCTGGTACCCGGGCTGCCCCATGGAAGAAGACGCCTACGGCATTCCGAAACCAAAAGATACAGAGGTGATTATTCCCACTTTGCTGTTTGTGCCCTGTGTAGGTTACGGGCCCGGAGGCTATCGGCTGGGCTATGGCGGGGGCTTTTACGACCGCACGCTGGCCACGCTGCAACCACGGCCTTTCACAGTGGGCCTGGGCTATACCCAGGGCTGGCTGCCCGACATGGAGCCCGAGCCGCACGACATTCCGCTCGATGCCATCCTGAACGACAAGGGCGTGGTCTGGCCGGTGTGACCGCTCAGCGCTCGCTTCGCCCGCCTTAGAAAGCAGGCGGGGGCCCGGTATATTAGCCACTCGAGCAAAGCGGTTAATGACTAAAAACAGGGAGCGGAGCATGGCAGGCAGTGGAGAAGACGGCAATACGGTGAGCAGCAGGATCAGGAAGGACCTGCTGAAAGTTCTGGCCCTTGCGCTGGTGACGCTGTTTCTGGTTCCGGGTTCAACCTTGCTGTTCGCCATGCATGCACAGCAGCAACTCGACCGCACCATCATCCAGTCGATAGAGCGGCAGGTTGACCAGGACTCGAGCATGTCCGCCGAAAGCAAGGCGCACACCAAGAAGTTTTACCGTGACAACCCGGTCTCCCGCATATGTGCCGACGCCAACGCCGACCTCGTGCAAGACCGTGACATGTTCTGCGAGCCGTTCTCCGAAGTCTGGCAGTTTTACGCAGCGCATATGATCGCCAAATGGACGATTGCCGGCGGTGTGGCCATCTTGCTGCTCGAACTGTTGCTGGGCGCCGTGGCTTTCTGGAACCGCAAGGCCCAGTACCTGAGTTTTGTGACCGGCTGGCGCCTGCTGAGCCTTGCCAGCGCGGCGCAAATGCTCGTGCAGGGCACCATGCTTGTCTGGTTGTCCTTTTGGGTGACGGCATTCTTCTTTCACGTGTATTACATCAAGCTGATCGCGCTGATCGGCTTTGTGGTGGCTGTCGCGGTGTTCTTTGCCATTGCCGGGCTGCTGCGGCGCCCCGCCATGGGAAACACCATTGACGGGGAACTGGTCAGCGACAGCGACGCGCCGGGCCTGTGGGCCAATACCCGCGCCCTGGCCGCGCGCCTGAAGACCGCACCGCCCAAACAGATCGTGGCGGGCATCGACACCAATTTTTTTGTCACCGAAGCGCCGCTTACCGTGGCTGGCCAGGCACTCACCGGCCGCACGTTGTTTGTCAGCCTTCCGCTGCTGCGGCTGCTGGACCGTGCGCAGGCCGATGCCGTGCTGGGCCATGAGCTCGCACATTTTCGCGGTGGCGACGCCGCCAGCAGCGCACGGCTTGGGCCCAAGCTTGTGCAGTACGACCATTACCTTGGCCTGATGCGTGGCGGCGGCCTGACGGTGGCGGTCTATCACCTGATGTACCTGTACCGGGTGATCTTTGAGTTCGCGCTGATGCGTGACAGCCGCGAGCGCGAATTCAAGGCCGACCGCGCCGCCGCGAAGCTGGTTTCGCCGCAGGCCATTGTGGAATCGCTGATCAAGATTACCGCCTACGCGAGCTACCGCTCGGAAATCGAGCGTGAACTATTCGAGCACGACCGGCAGCACGGCCAGCAACTCGGCATTGCCCAGTTTGTGGCCTCGGGGCTGGCGCCCTACGCCGCCTCCGTGAAGTTCACGCAGGCCATGGGCACGGCCAGTGTGCCTCATCCGTTTGACTCGCACCCGGCCATGCTGGACCGCATGAAAAACGTGCGTCACCTGGTCAAGCCCGGCGCCTTCGGCGCCATCGTGACTGATCCACCATTGCGCAACTGGGCTGACGACATACAGACCGCGCCGCAAATTGAGCAACGACTGTGGTCGGCATACGAGCAGGGTTTTGCCGCTGACCATGAACGTACCCTCGCTTACCGCTACGGGCCGGACAATGACATGGAGCAGGCGCTGGTGCTGCGCTACTTTCCCCCTGTGCTGTTTCAGCTAAAGGGCACCCTCTCTGTCGGTGTGACATACAGCGGCCTGCAGTTGCCTGGCAAGCCCGATGAACTCTCGTGGGACGACATCCAGAACCTTGGCTATGAAAACGGTTTTGGCGGCGATGTCCTCACGGTTACCTTGACTGAAAAAGGCCTGTTGGGGGCCAAGACGACCAAGGTAAAACTGCCCGGTATCAGTGCGCAGCGTGAGCAATTCAAAGAGGTGCTGGGAACTTACCGGCACCGGCATGAGGTGATGCGAAAGCAGCTGGCGGGGTAGGCTTTTATCGGGCCGGGTCTCGCTCCGGCGATGCGCTCTCGTCTGAATGCTGCTGGCCGGGGGTTGCCCGGCGGCAAATAACTCTGTCCAGCCTAAGCCGGGTAGATCGCCCCCAGCACCCGCAACCCCTTTGCCCCCGTCACGCTTGGCAAATTACCGGGCCTGCGCAATACTGCCCGCTGTGCCAGCCATGCAAAGGCCGCCGCCTCCACCTGCAGAGGCGGCAAGCCATGCTGGCCGGAAGTCTCAACCTTGAGCTGCGGCAACCGGGCCTGCAGGCGCTCGAGCAGATAGGTGTTGAATGCGCCGCCGCCGCAGACGATCAGCAGGCTGCTGGCTTTTCCATGGCTGTTGACATCCGCCGCACAGGCGCTGGCAGTGAATTCAGCGAGGGTGTTCTGGACGTCTTGTGGCCGCGCCGCAGAAAAGGGCGCGAGCTTGCCGGCCAGCCAGGTCATGCTGAAAAGATCGCGGCCGGTGCTTTTGGGAATCGGTTGCGCAAAGTATGGCTCGTCCAGCAGGCTGGCCAGCAGGTCCGGCAACAACTTGCCCGTGGCCGCCCAGGCGCCGCCGGCGTCATAACGCTGACCGGTGTGTTGCAGGCACCATGCATCCATCAGGGCGTTGCCCGGTCCGCAGTCAAAACCCAGCACGGGTGACGACGCGCCAGGCGCCAGCACGCTGAGGTTGGAAATGCCGCCCAGGTTCAGCACCGACACCGTGGCGTCAGCATGACCGAAAACGCCCTGATGAAATGCCGGCACCAGAGGTGCGCCCTGGCCACCGGCCGCCACATCGCGGCTGCGAAGATCAGCCACCACATCGATGCCCGTGAGCTCTGCCAGCAAAGCCGGGTTGTTGAGCTGGAGCGTGTAGCCTGCGCCCGCCGGGTCGGGGGATGTTCTTTGCGGCTGGTGCCGCACGGTCTGGCCGTGCGCGCCGATGGCACGAACCTGCGAGGCGACGACACCCTGCGCCGCAGCCTGGGCAAGCAGCGCATCGACGACTTTGCCGTAGGCTGCCGCAATATGGTTGGCGGCTATGGCAGCGCGGTGCAGTTCATTGTGCGTAGGCGAATTCAGCGCCAGCAGCTCCGCGCGAAACACCCCGTCAAAAGATTCAGTCGCCGCGGCAAGAACGCGCAGCTTTCCACCGGAAAGATCGACCAGCACGCCATCAGCGCCGTCGAGCGAAGTGCCTGACATCAGGCCAATGTAGTAATCGGACATTTGCCTATTCTGCCGCAAGGCTCCCATCTAGCGGAGCTGCAGACACGGCAACCTTCAAGAGGCAGGAGCTACACGCAGTGGGCAAAGTATTCCGGTTTTTGCCAGCCGGGGCCGCGGGACTGGCTTTGCCAGACCGCAGGCGCAGCGGCCCCCTCGGGGGGCAGGGAGCTACACGAAGTGAGCGACCGTGGGGGCCACTTACTCAGCGCGGGTTTGGGTGATGGTGGCGGCCGCTTGCAGCTGAGTCTTCACGCCCGCTGAGAGCTCCCTGAATGCCGGCATGGCAGCCGTAGACACGGGAATGGTCTCGCTCTGCTTGGCGATCGTCATCGGGTCCTGCTGGGTGCCGTTGACGCGGAACTCGAAATGCAGGTGTGGGCCGGTGGCCCAGCCGGTGGAGCCGACGAGACCGATGGTCTGGCCCTGGCTGACGTTCTGGCCGCGCTGCACCATGATTTTGCTCAGGTGGGCATAAACAGTTTCATGGCCGTTGCGGTGGCGAACGAACACCACATTGCCGTAACCGTTCTGGACACCCGAAAACTCCACCACGCCATCACCGACGGTACGTGCAGGTGTTCCCGTAGCGGCTGCGAAGTCGGTGCCCAGGTGGGCGCGCCATTTTTGCAGGATGGGGTGAAAGCGCATCGAAAAGCCGCTGCTGATGCGCGAGAACTCGACGGGCGAGCTCAGGTAGGCGCGGCGCAGGCTCTGGCCGTCGAGGGTGTAATAGCCGCCCCTGTTGGCAGCGCCCGTGGCGTCCACGCCCGGAGGCTGGAACCACATGGCCTGGTAGGCCCTGCCGGCGTTGACAAACTCGGCCGACAGCACGCGACCGGTGCGCAGCGGCTCGCCGTCGGCTTCCAGGCTTTCATAGACCACGTTGAAGCGGTCGCCCTTGCGCAGTGCGCGGCGGAAATCGATGTCACTGGAGAAAATTTCGGCGATCTGTACCGCCACGCCGTCGGGGATGCGGGCGTCGTCGGTGGCGGCGAACAGGGATGTCTGGATGCTGCCGCTGGACAGGCGCGCAGTAGCCACATACGGGGCGGTTTCAATGCGCGAGCTGAAACCGGCGGCGCCTCGCTCGACCACCAGGCGCTTGAACATCGTTTCGTCGTCAGTGGGCCAGCGCATGCTGAGCTTGAGCAGTTGCTGACTGTCGCTGGCTTCAGCGGTTACGTTCTTTCCGGCACGGCCCGACAGCAGCAGGCGCGCATTGGCGTCGCTGCGCAAAAAGGCGGCTGCGGCGCTGTCGTCGATGTTCAGGCGCTTGAGCAGGGTGTCGGCGGTATCGCTGCTGCGGGTGCTTTCGGTGCGGAACAGCTTGAAGCGGAAATCGGTGAGGGAATCGGTCTGGATTTGCGTGGGCAGGGGCTCGACCGCTTCCAGTATCTGGCGGACCGGCAGGTTGGCCGCATCAGGCGCCAGGGGGGCAACGCCGAATGCGGTGACGCCTGTGCCCAGCAGCAGCGCTGCAAGGCTGGCGGTGACCCGTTTGGGATGGCGACGGAGGCTGTCGGCGATGGGAAGCAGTATCTGGGAGGGAGATGGCAGTGACAAAGCAGTATTCCCAACAAAAGTGCATCGGGCGCTGCGCGAGCACCGGACTGCTGTATAAAAGGTGGAGAGCTTTGGCGGCCAGCCCTGGATGCAGGGGTGGGGCCGGAGCCATCCGGACAATGTGTTTCCTGATCAGCAAATTGCAGGCCAACTAAAATGGCTCCGCCGCTGCAGGAGAGCCGCCAGTATATCTGTCGGACAATTCCCCGACATGTGAAAAACCCTTATGAATCAAGAGCTTGTTACAAAATTCCCCGTCACCGACCGCGTCAGGGAGGCCCTGGCTGTGTCCTTGCGCGGCTGCGATGAGTTGATCCCGGAAAACGATTGGATACAAAAACTGGCCAAATCGGAGGCCACGGGCGTCCCGCTACGCATCAAACTGGGGCTGGATCCCACGGCGCCTGACATTCATGTCGGACATACCGTGGTGCTGAACAAAATGCGTCAGCTCCAGGATCTGGGCCATACAGTCATTTTTCTTATAGGCGACTTCACCAGCCTGATCGGCGACCCGTCCGGCCGGAACACCACACGGCCCCCGCTCACGCCCGAGCAGATCAAGGTCAATGCTGAAACTTACCGGGCCCAGGCCGACAAGATCCTGGATCCCACCAAAACCGAGCTGCGCTACAACAGCGAATGGAGCGAACCGCTAGGCGCCACCGGCATGATCAAGCTGGCTTCGCATTACACCGTGGCCCGCATGATGGAGCGCAACGACTTCAATGACCGCTTCAAGGCCGGCACGCCCATCAGCGTGCACGAGTTTTTGTACCCGCTGATGCAGGGCTACGACTCCGTGGCGCTCAGGAGCGACCTGGAGCTCGGCGGCACCGACCAGAAATTCAACCTGCTGATGGGCCGGCACCTGCAGCAGGAATACGGCCAGGAGCCCCAGTGCATCCTGACCATGCCGCTGCTCGAGGGCCTGGACGGCATCGAGAAGATGTCCAAGAGCAAGAACAACTACATCGGCATCAGCGAAGACGCCAACACCATGTTCGCCAAGGTGCTGTCGATCTCTGATGTATTGATGTGGAAGTGGTACACGCTGCTGTCGTTCAAGAGCGAAGCCGACATCGCGGCGCTGAAGGCCGAAGTGGATGGCGGACGCAACCCCAAGGACGCGAAGGTCGCACTGGCCAAGGAAATCACCGCGCGCTTTCACTCGGCCGCCGCGGCCGATGCCGCCGAGCAGGACTTCATCAACCGCAGCAAGGGCGGCGTGCCCGACGAGATTCCCGAGGTGTCGCTGTCAGGCGCACCGATGGGCATTGGTGCGCTGCTCAAGGCTGCGGGCCTGGCGCCCTCGGGCAGCGAAGCCACGCGCCTGATCGACGGCGGCGGCGTGCGGATTGATTCCAGCGTGGTGAGCGACAAGGCGCTCAAGCTGGCGGCCGGCACCTATGTACTGCAGGTCGGCAAGCGCAAGTTTGCGCGTGTGACGCTGGCCTGAGCCGCGCCCTGCGGGGCAGGCTCACGCCGCCTCTAGCGGGCCCCAGCCTTGACCAGCATGTGTTCCATCTCACGGTAGCCGCGCGCCTTCGCAAGCTGCAGCGGCGTATTGCCCTGCCGGTCGCCGAGCTGCAGATTCGCGCCTGCTGCTATCAGTGCACGCAAGGTTTCCTGGTGGCGCGGCCCGCCGTCGCCCAGCACGATGGACTCGATCACGGCGGTCCAGTGCAGGTTGTTCACATGGTCCAGCGGTGCGCCGGCGGCGATCAGCTGTTTCACCACGCCGTCGTGGCCCAGGTGCACAGCGGCAATCAACGCCGTGCCGTCATAGCGGCTGGTCACCAGCTTTGCGCTCGCGCCCGACGCAAGCAGAGTTCGCAGGGTTTCCTCATCGTCGGCAACCGACGCCATCGTGACGCCGTCGTACCTGTCCTTGTCCAGCAAGTTGACGTCGGCGCCGGCCCTCGCCAGCGCACGAATCGCCTCACGCTTTTTGGCAAACACGGCAACATGCAGCGGCGTACGGCCGTTGCCATCACGCGCGTTGACGTCCGCCCTGGCTGCGACAAGCCTTTCGACTTTGGCTGCATCACCTTTCTGAGCCGCGGCATGCAGGCCGGTGTAGGCCGCCGCCTCCGATGCGCTGGGCGCCGTTTGCGCCATGACGGGGCTGCCTGCTACCGCGGCAAAGCTCCATACGGCAATGGCTCCAAGGTTTTGCAATGGATACCAGGATGTCCTGCGCATGGTGTTCTCCTTGGGTGCGTTGATGTTTGCCGTTGAGCGCTTACTTGAGCTGGTCCTTGACCTTGTCGAGCGCAACCATGGCGCACTGTTCGTCAAGATGGCCGCCGGGTGCACCGCCGATGCCCACAGCGCCAATCACTTCATTGCCCACCTTGACCGGCACACCGCCGCCGAGCAACAGGTAGCCCGGGATGTTCACCAGGTTGGCGGCGGCCGGGTTCTTTTGCGCGCCCTCCATCATGGCCAGGGTGGTGTTCTTGGCAGAGGCGGAGGTAAATGCCTTTTGCTGGCTGGCACCCAGCGTGTGCGGGCCGGCGTTGTCCGCACGTTGCACGGCGCGAACAGTGCCTGCGCGGTCCACCACCGTGGCAGCCACAGCGTAGCCGTTGGCGGCACAGGCGGCCACGCTGGCGGTGGCGATCTGGTTGGCCAGCTCGAGCGACATGTTTTTCTCGATGCGGACAGACTGGGCGTTGGCGGCTGCGGCCACGAGGGACAGGGCGAGGGCGGAAATCCTGAGGGCGTTGCGCATGGTGTTCTCCATAATTGGTTTGTTGAAACGGTTCAGTTGCCGCCGGGCCGCCCCAAGGCAACTGCGCCCCCTTTGGGGGCAGCGCAGCACACGAAGTGGCAAGCCTGGGGGTTCACATAGAACCGTGGAAGAACTTTAGAAAATGACCACGCGTTTGCCCATCGGTAGGGCTACGCCAATCTCTCCGTATAACTACGGAGCGGCGTCCACCAGCGCAGCGTAATGCCTGATCAACTGTGCCAGCGACTCGGCTTCAAGCTTGGCAAACAGGTTGGCCCGATGGGTTTCCACCGTGCGTGGTGAGACATCCAGCGCGCGGCCGATTTCCTTGTTGGTCAGCCCCGCAACGATCAGGCCCAGCACCTCGCGCTCGCGCTCGGTCAACTGTGAAAATCGCAGCTGCGCATTCCGGTCCGCCTTGCTCCGTTCGCGCGACCTGACGTGCTGGCGCACGGCGTTTTGCAGGGCTTCCAGCAGTTGCTCGTCGTTGACGGGTTTTTCCAGGAACTCCGCCGCCCCGGACTTGAAGGCGCGGCGGCACATCTCCACCGTACCGTGGCCGGTCAGCATGATGATGGGCTGGTCCACACCCTGACCGATCAGCGTGTCGAGTACGGTCAGACCGCTGACGCCGGGCATGCGCACGTCCAGCACGATTGCACCTATCGTCTGCCGGTCGAAACCCTCTACAAAAGCAAGCGGGTCGGCCCAGGGCTGCACGCGCAGGCCGACGGTGCCGATCAGCAAGGCCAGACTGCTGCGCACCGCCTCGTCGTCGTCAATCAGGTGAATGAGCGGCGACAAGGTGGCGGCTGCGGTGTTTGTGTCGCTCATGGTGTGCTTCCTGCGGCGGCGGGCGCAAGCGGCAGGTTCAGCCGGAATTCTGCGCCGCGCGGCGCCGCATTGTGGGCCGTCAGGGTGCCGCCCATGTTGCCGGCCAGCGTCTCGCACAGGCTGAGACCCAGGCCGAGGCCGTTGCCCCGGGTCGTGAAGAAAGGCTCAAAAATACGCGGCAGCAGTTCAGGCGGAATGCCGGGGCCGCTGTCGCGCAGGCTCAACACGCCCTGCCCTTTGTCCTCGCGCAGCGCCAGTGTCAGCGCACGTTGAGGCGCTGCAACCTGCTCAAGCGCCTGCAGGGCGTTCATCAGCAGGTTATGGATGATCTGCTCCAGCGCCACCGGATCCGCCAGAACGGCGCCCGGCTGCCCCACCAGATCGAGGTCCGGTGGCGCGACGCCGCGCCGCTTGAACTCCGGCTCCAGCAGGTAAAGCGCGTTGTGCACCGCTTGCTGCAGCCGCACAGGCTGGATTTCCCCGGCCGGGCCGGGCCGCTCTATGGCGCGGCGCAGCCGGCCCACCACTTCAGAGGCGCGCCGTGCCTGCTCAACCGCTTGCTGCATCGCGCCACGCGCCGTGGCCAGTTCGGGAGGGTCTTCATTCAGCAGGCGGCTGGCGGCCTGGGTGTTGGCCAGCACGGCGGTCAGTGGCTGGTTCAGCTCATGGGCCATGCCCCCGGCGAGTTCGCCCAACGAGTTCAGGCGCGCCACCTGGCCCAGGCGCAGCAACTCCTCGGCCCGCCGGCGCGCCGCGCGCTGGCGCAGCACCGCCGCCCAGGTGGCCAGCAGGGCCGCCACCAACGCGGCCCAGCCCAGCATTTCACCCCACGGCAGCTCGGCCCAACCTACCTGGCGCGTGGCCACCACATCAAAAGGCTGGCTGTCCGATGCCAGGTGTTTTTGAAAGTCAAATCGCCAGCCCGCGCCAGCGGCCTGCCCCGGCTGGAGCAGAAAACTCTGGCCGGCGTGGTCCAGGCTGACGCGCACCGGGCTCTGCTCCGGCGCCATGGGCCATTCGCTCCAGGGCACGGTGCCGCGCAGGTCAATCAGCAACGCATGACTGGTCGGTTCAGCGCCCTGCACCAGCTGATAGCGGCCTTTGCCGAAATCGACATCGGCCAGTTCGGCATGACGGCTTTGGCGTGATTTTTCTTCGGCGACACGCAAGCTGTCGTGCGGCCAGGAGGCCCCGGGATCACGCCGTTGCACTTCCAGGATTTGCGGATAGACCGAAACCAGCCGCCGTTCGGGCTGGACAGGCTGCGAGGCGTTACGCGGGGGCTGCAGCAAGGCCAGCGTAGCCATTACAGCGTCATGCTGCACCACGCGTTGGCTGAGCAGCCGGTGGGCGATGCGCATGTCGGTTTCAAAGGCCTCACGCAACTGGGTGAGCGCCAGGCGCCCCATGACCACGCAGCCCAGGGCCGTGATGAGGCACCAGGCCAGGAGCCAAGGCCACCGGCGTTTTAGGGTGTTCAGCATGGCGCATTCTTGCATCATCACCGGTTCGGTCGGGCTGTTGTCGGATGCGATGAGGCTTTCGTCAACTTGGCCAGCGCTTTGTTCGGGCTTCTGCGGACCCGGGCACGGCGATCAACGCTATGGTTTTAATAGCTGCTTGCGCTTATCCCTATTGGTCTACAGCCATTTAACCTGAATACCAGCCGTCCTGTTACCGAACCTCGATGGCCACGCGCCGGTTGCGCGGTTCTTCCACTTCATCGGCGGTAGGCACGGCCAGGTCGCGCTCACCCCGGCCCGCCGCTTCGATGCGCTCCGCCGGAAACTGGCGGTCGATCAATATCTGGCGCACCTGCTGCGCCCGCTGGGCCGACAGCACGTCATTGCTGGCGCCGGCGCCCACGGTGTCGGTATGGCCGGTGATCACGATGTCGCCGCCACTTCGGGCCAGCGCATCGGCGAGCACGTCTTCCATGATTTTCTGTGACTCGGCTGTCAGCACCGTGCCACCCGCATCAAAGTACACCGTGTAGCGCTTGCCCCTGGGCGGCGCCATATCGAACAGCGCAGCATTGTCGGCGCGCACCTTGGCCGGATCGGCCTGGTCCACCTTGGGGACGCCGGTCGCACCCAGTGCTGCCGTGGCACGCTGGAAGGGCGCGGACAGCACGGCTTCGCCGCCACTGCCTTCGCGGGCGCGTACCACCACCGAGGAAGGCGCACCACCCTCCTGCGGCAGCAAGACGACACGGGTGCCGGTGGAACAGCCCGCAAGCAGCGTGGCCAGAAGAAAAGCGGGAAGAAGGACAGTAAGGGATAAGGAGCGCGGGATTCTCATGGCTGCGGATCCGCCTGCACGATGAAGTCGGTACCGCGAATGCCGATGAAAGCGGTCTTGGTCTCGATGCGCACGGTCTCGGGGTGGGCCTTGCCCACCAGGCCGCTCATCATGCGCAGCGAACCTTGCAGCAGGGAGAGCAGCAGGCCGCCCTCTTGTGTGGTGGCATCAAAGCTGAAACCCTTGATGTCCAGTTGCGAAGCCGGACCCACCACCACCGTGGTGCCGTCGCGCAGTACCAGGCTGGCGGCAGAGTCGGCGCCTGTGACGATGCGGCCGGCGGGCAATACGGCGTCTCCCGCTTTTGCCGGCCGCGCAGCACCGCCGGCCTCCAGCAGCCTGACATCACCGCGCAGGGTTTTCAGAAAACCGGCCTGCCCGGGGGCGGGTGGAGGCGGAGGCAAGGCTACAGAAGCGGGTGTGGCCGATGCCTCGGCGACAGGCGCCGGCGCCGCTGCCGGGGTGGCCGGAGCACCTGCGGCAGATTCCGGCTGGGTTTGAGCGGTGGCTTGCACGGCTGCAAGCATCAGTCCGGCCAAGGCTGTCAGATAGCGATGTTTCATGAAGACCTCTTTGGTCGATTATCCATTACCTTTGGTTACGATTCACCGGGCGAGTCTTACCACCCCGCCACCGCCCTCCTCCCAGTCTTTTACCCCACATGCCCCCATCCCGCATCCCCCACAATGCACAGATGAATTTTCCCGACTGGCAGTCCCTGACACCGCAACAGCTGCTACGAGCTTCCGTAGCCGTGGCCGCAGCCACTATTGCCCTCAAGACGGCGGCCTGGTACATCACGGATTCGGTCGGACTGCTGTCTGACGCCATGGAGTCTTTCGTCAACCTGGCCAGCGCGCTCTTTGGCCTGGCCATGGTCACGATTGCGCAGCGCCCTGCCGATGACGACCACCCCTACGGCCACCACAAGGCCGAGTATTTTTCGTCCGGCTTCGAGGGCGCGCTGATCATCGGTGCGGCGCTGGCCATCATCTGGGCTGCCGCGCACCGCGTGCTGGACCCGCGACCGCTGCAGCAGCTGGGCTGGGGCCTGGCCTTGTCCATCGGTAGCTCGGCGCTCAACGGCCTGCTGGCCTGGGCGATGTTCCGCGCGGCCCGGCAGCATCGGTCCATCGCGCTTGAGGCCGACGCCAGGCACCTGGTGACCGACGTCTGGACCTCCGTTGGTGTGGTGGTCGGCATAGGTGCTGTCATATTGACCGGCTGGCTTTGGCTGGACGCCGTGGTGGCGATCGGCGTGGCCCTGAATATCCTGTGGGAGGGAGGCCGGCTGGTCTGGCGCTCCTCACAGGGCCTGATGGACGAGGCGGTGGAGCCTGAAGTGCTGGCCGAGATCCAGAAAACACTCGCAGGCTTCAGCCACCCCACCATCCGCTTTGACCACCTGAGCACGCGCCGCGCCGGCCAGCGGCGCTTTGTCGATATGCACATGCACATGCCGGCCAGTTGGTCGCTGGGCCGCGCGGCGGCCGTGCGCACCAGCGTTGAGCAGGCGCTGATGAGCGCCGTGCCCGGCCTGCGCGCCAGCATCCAGCTGCTGCCCACCGATGTGGAAGCCCATTTCGACGACGCGGCCGACCTGATTTGACGGCCTGCCGCCCTCTTCCGGCCGCCGATAATTTCCCCGACCTTCCGACCTTCCGACCTTCCGACCTTCTACCCCTGAGTCCAGGAGCCTTGATGAAACAAACCACTCTTGCGCTTGCCGCCCGTATCGTTGCCTTCACACTGCTCAGCGCCGCCGCGCAGGCGGCAGAGCTCCAGGTGCTGAGCGCCGGCGCCATCGAGCCCGGCCTCAATGCGGCAGCGGCCGCTTTTGAAAAGCAGACCGGGCACACCGCGAAAATCACCTTCAACACCGCGCCCGAGCTGAAAAAACGCATGGACAACAATCCGGCGTTTGACGTGGTGATCGCACCGCCCGCGGTCATTGGCGAATTTGCCGCGGCTAGCAAGCTGGCGGAAACGCGCGCCAACGTCGGCCGTGTCGGCATGGGTGTGGCTGTGCGCGAAGGCGCGCCTGTGCCCGACATCACCAATGCCGAGGCACTCAAAGGCTCGGTGCTGGCCGCCGACTCGCTGGTGTTCAACCGCGCATCTACCGGCTTGTACCTGGAGGGCCTGCTCAAGAAGATGGACGTGTATGCGCAGGTGGAAAGCAAAACCACGCGTTACCCCGACGGCGCCTCGGTGATGGAGCACGTGCTCAAGGGCAAGGGGCGCGAGATCGGCTTCGGTGCGATGACCGAGATTCTTCTGTACAAGGACAAGGGCCTGCGGTTCGTCGGCCCGGTGCCGGCCGAGGTGCAGAACTACACGTCCTACACCGCCGCGCCGCTGGCTTCCGGCAAACAGCAGGACGTGGCCCAGCAGTTTGTCAGTTTCCTTGCCGGCCCGGTCGGCAAGCCGCTGTTTGTGGCTGCCGGTGTAACTGACTGATGAAGGCGGTGCTGCAACGCGTGGCCGAGGCCCGCGTGGTGATTGCCGGCGAAACCGTCGGCCAGATTGGCGGCGGGCTGCTGGTGCTGGTGTGCGCAGAGCGCGGCGACGCGGAGGCGCAGGCCGACAAGCTGCTCGCCAAAATACTCAAGCTGCGGATTTTTTCCGACGAAGCCGGAAAAATGAACCTCAGCGTGCAGGACGTCAAAGGCGGCCTGCTCATCGTGAGCCAATTCACCTTGGCCGCAGACGCCTCGGGCGGCAACCGGCCCAGCTTCACCGGTGCGGCCCCGCCTGACGAAGGACGGCGCCTGTACGACTACTTCGTGGTCCAGGCCCGCGCCGTCCATCCAGTGGTCCAGACCGGCGAATTCGCCGCTGACATGCAGGTGCACCTGGTCAACGACGGGCCGGTGACGATTCCCCTGAAGATCTGAACCACAGGAATCGACCATGCAACCCGACGACACCCCGCTCGAAGAGGCGCTTGCCCGCGAAGCGCCACGGACCTGGTCGCGCGCCGAGGTGCTGGGCAACCTGCGTGGGCAGAGCCCAACCTGGGTCCGCTACCTGCGCCCGCATTACGCCGGAGACTGGGATGAACTCGTCCAGTACCTTGGCACCCTGCCGGAAAAACAGGACAACGACCGGGTGCGGAGTCATCTGGGTTTGGTGGTGCTGCATCTTGGTCAGCAGCAAGGGCTGGCCATCTTCCTCGAGCTGCTGCGGCACGACGACCCCGCCCGCTTCACGCTCGCGCTGGACCAGGTGCGCCACCTGTCGCACGGGCCCTCAGCGCTGCCGGACGATTGGGCGCAGCCGCTGGCGGACGGGCTCGCGGCCGCGCTGGACCGTCCCATGCGCGAGCACGAAGCCGAAGCCGTGATGGACTATTTCACGCGGAAAGTGCCACAGGCGGCGCATCGCCATCTGGTGGCGCTACAGCGGCGCCCGGATGCCGTGCTGGGCGGCAGGGCCATCGGGTACTTCGCCGGACTGGACCGCGACGTGGGAACCTTCGACGCTATCGCAGGCTTCCTGCTCGAGCCCGGCATCCGCGCCGCGAAAGACCTGATGCATCGCGGCTCACTGGCGGCGGACCTCTGCCTGCGCCTGTCCGTCTGGACCAAGCCCCCCTGCGAGGAGCGCCACCGCGAGCGCGCGGCTGCCCTGGCGGCCCAGGTACTGCGCGAGTGCATGGCGGCACCTAACGCGGCCGAACGGCTGCGCTCCACCTGCCATGGCTGGATCTATCCGGAGTCCCTGCTCGCTGCCGTCAGCTTCCGCAAGAGCGCAGAAGCCGCCGCGCTTTTGCAGGACGTGGCGGCATTTCGCGCCATCGACGCGATCGTGCGCGCGGTGGCGATGGCCCACCTCCACGCGATGACCGGCCTCATGCTGCCCGAGCGGCCCACAGTCATCGCCGACCTGCTGGCGTCGGGCGGCGATTCGCTCGGTGAGTCTTTGCAGCAGGTAGCGGACGCGGGGCTGGTCACCTTGCCGGAGCTGCTGCTGGCTGCGGCGCAACCCACCTGGTGCTATCGGGCGACCACTCTCCTGAAGGCCTGGCCGCGGGAAGCGAACGCGGACGCGCAGATCGTCGCCGGGCTGCGAACCGCGCTGGCCGGGTATTGCGGTGCCGGACCCGTCGCGAGCCACCCCAGGGCCGCGGAGAGCATCCGCTACCTCGTCGAAGTGTTGGCCCCGCTGGCCCGCACGCCGGCGGACAACGCCGACCTCGGCGAATCGCTGGCGCGTGCGCTGGCTTCAGCGCGGGAGTGCGCGGAGAAGCCCTGGTTGGCCCAGGGCGTCATGGCGCACATGACGGCGCTGGGCCTGGGCGAGCGGCTTGACCTCAATGCGATGCGCCCCTGGGATGCGATGGATCAGCATTGGCTGCGAACAGGTACCACCTGGACCGAGGCCGCGCAGCTGCTTGCCGAAGCTGGCGCGATCGACCCCGCGCCGCTGGAACGCACCGCGGCCATTCCGCCCGGCGGCTTCGACAGCCTGTGCCACCTGATCGACGCGCAACAAAGCCGGCTGGTGTTCTTCAGCATTCGCGACAACGGTTATGAGCATGACCACGCCGGGTTGTTCGGGCAACTGGTGGGCGCCTTGCGTCCGCCGCTTGCGCTGGAGGCCGTGGTGCAGCGTGGCAACGTGGAATTCAAACCCGTGCCGCACGAGGAGCGCCCCGGTTTCCAGAAGCAGATCGACGGCGTGCCGGTCTATACGACGGAAGGCACCCTGCAGCAGGTACATGTCTACCACGCCGGACAGGGATTCAGCTTTCGCGCCGCGCCGCAGGGCACCTGGATGGACGTCTGGGCGGTGCTGCATGCGTTCGACCGCTTTATGGCGCTCGTGCAGCGGCCCGAGCGTGCACATTGGCTGGCGCCGGGAGACAGTGGCGAATGGGCCTTGTTCCTCTGCGCCGACCCGACGCGCCTGCGGCCGGTGCTGCAGCAGCTCCGGATGCCCCTGAACGAGCCGACCGTCTGACCACCACGCTTCAGTAGGGGTTGGCGTAGCCCAGCGACCCCATCAACAGGATCTCCAGCGCTTCCATCTCCAGCGCATCGCGCTCGTTCGTTTCGTGGTCCCAGCCCTGCGCGTGCAGCGTGCCGTGCACCAGCAAATGCGCATAGTGGGCCTGCAGCGTCTTTTTGTTCTCTTTCGCCTCTTTGGCCACCACCGGCGCGCACAGCACCAGGTCGGCCGTGACCACCGGCTCCTGGGTGTAGTCGAAGGTCAGCACGTTGGTGGCGTAGTCGCGCTGGCGGTAGTCGCGGTTCAGCGCCTGGCCTTCTTCGGCGTCGACGATGCGTACAGTGATCTCGCCGTCGTGCGCCAGCGCGTGGCGGATCCAGCGGGCCACGCTGTGGCGCGGCAGGGCGGCGCGGTGGAGGGCGGCGTCTTTCAGGTCGCCAAACTGCAGGGACAAACTCAGGTTTTTAAGAGCCATTCCGGCTCCTGGCGCTGGTGCGGCGTGCGGGAGCAGCTATCGAATCTGTAGCAATTTCTGCCGCGATGCCGGGCCGCGTCTTGTCGTACGCATCCACAATGCGGGCCACCAACGGGTGGCGCACCACGTCGGCGCTCGTCAGGCGCGTGATCGCAATGCCTTTGACGCGCTTGAGCACGCGCTCGGCGTCCACCAGGCCGCTCAGCTGCGTGCGCGGCAAATCAACCTGGCTGATGTCGCCCGTCACCACGGCCTTGCTGCCAAAGCCGATACGGGTCAAAAACATCTTCATCTGCTCGGGCGTGGTGTTTTGCGCTTCGTCGAGGATGACGAAGGCATGGTTCAGCGTGCGGCCGCGCATGAAGGCCAGCGGCGCGATCTCGATCTGCTGGCGCTCAAAGGCCTTTTGCACGCGCTCGAAGCCCATCAGCTCGTGCAGCGCGTCATACAGCGGACGCAGGTAAGGGTCCACCTTCTGGCTCAGGTCGCCCGGCAAAAAGCCCAGGCGCTCGCCGGCCTCGACCGCCGGGCGGGTCAGCACGATGCGCTGCACCGTGCTGCGCTCCAGCGCATCCACCGCACACGCCACGGCGAGGTAGGTCTTGCCGGTGCCGGCCGGGCCGATACCGAAAGTGATGTCGTGGGTGGCGATGTTTTCCAGGTAGGTGCCCTGGTTGGTGGTGCGGGCGCGCAGGTCGGCGCGGCGGGTCGACAACGCCATGGCGCCGTCGGGTGCGATGCTGAGCGCGGTGTCGCCGGCCAGCATCAGCTGCACGGTTTCGGGCTCTATGGGCCGCTGGGCGATTTCGTACAGGGCCTGCAGCACTTCCAGCGCCTGGTTGGCCTTGACCTTGGTGCCGTCGATCTTGAACTGCTCGAAACGGTGGGCAATCGTGACGTCCAGCGCCACTTCGATGGTACGGATGTGGCTGTCCATGGGTCCGCACAGGTGGCCCATGCGGGTGTTGTTCGGCGGCGTGAAGGTGTGGCGAAGAATCAAGGCGGTGGTTTTCCTGGAAAAACGGCGGTTAAAGGCGGAAAAACACAATTGTCCGCCCAAACAGGCGCCTGCGTCTGACTGATAAGATTTGCCCATGATTGGAAGACTCTCTGGCCAGCTGGCCGAAAAAAATCCCCCGGAAATCCTGGTGGACTGCAACGGTGTCGGCTATGAAGTGCTGGTGCCCATGAGCACCTTCTACAACCTGCCCGGCCTGGGCGAAAAAGTCAGCCTGCTGACGCATTTTGTGGTGCGTGAAGACGCGCAGATCCTCTACGGCTTCGGCAGCGCCACCGAGCGTGCCGCCTTCCGCCAGCTCATCAAGATTTCCGGCGTGGGCCCACGCACCGCGCTCAGCGTGCTCAGCGGCATGAGCGTTGAAGAACTGTCGCAGGCTGTGACACAACAGGAAGCCGGCCGAATCATCAAGGTGCCCGGCATCGGCAAGAAGACTGCCGAGCGCCTGCTGCTTGAACTCAAAGGCAAGCTGGGCGCCGACATCGGCGTGCAGGTCAGCGTCGCCAACGATGCCCAGTCCGACATCCTGCAGGCCCTGGTGGCGTTGGGCTATAGCGACCGCGACGCCGCACTGGCACTGAAGGCATTGCCCAAAGATATCGGCGTGAGTGACGGCATCAAGTTGGCGTTGAAGGCGCTGGCGAAATAGGCCGGTAACCCAGTATGAGCATACAAACCGACGATTTCGCTCCCGGCGACTTCCCGCCCGCCAAGCGCGTGATGTCGGCCGCGCCGGCCTCACCCGGCGAGGAGGCGATCGAGCGCGCGTTGCGCCCCAAACTGTTTGACGAGTACGTCGGCCAGACCAAGGTGCGCGACCAGCTGGAAATCTTCATTGGCGCGGCCAAAAAGCGCAGCGAGGCGCTGGACCACGTGCTGCTGTTCGGCCCGCCCGGTCTGGGCAAGACCACGCTGTCCCACATCATTGCGCATGAACTCGGTGTGAACCTGCGACAGACCTCGGGCCCGGTGCTGGAAAAACCCAAGGACCTGGCGGCGCTGCTGACCAACCTTGAAAAGAACGACGTTCTCTTCATCGACGAAATCCACCGCCTGAGCCCGGTGGTCGAAGAAATCCTCTACCCCGCGCTGGAGGACTACCAGATCGACATCATGATCGGCGAAGGCCCGGCGGCGCGCAGCATCAAGCTCGACCTGCAGCCCTTCACGCTGGTGGGCGCCACCACGCGCGCCGGCATGCTGACCAACCCGCTGCGCGACCGTTTCGGCATCGTGGCACGGCTGGAGTTTTATACGCCCGACGAACTCGCACGCATCGTGCGGCGCAGCGCCAAGTTGCTCAATGCGCCCATGGACGAAGAAGGCGGTTTTGAAATTGCCCGCCGTTCACGCGGCACGCCGCGCATCGCCAACCGCCTGCTGCGCCGCGTGCGCGACTACGCCGACGTCAAAGGCAGCGGCCACATCTCACTGGACATCGCCAACAAGGCACTCGCCATGCTCGACGTGGACCCGCAGGGCTTTGACGTGATGGACCGCAAGTTGCTGGAAGCCGTCATTCACCGCTTCGACGGCGGGCCTGTGGGCCTGGACAACATCGCCGCCAGTATCGGCGAAGAGCGCGACACAATTGAAGACGTGATCGAACCCTATTTGATCCAGCAGGGCTATCTGCAGCGCACACCGCGCGGGCGCATCGCTACGCTGGCCGCCTACCGCCATCTGGGTGTGGCGCCGCCGCAGCAAGGGCAAGACTTCTTTGGCGCCGGCAAATAAACAATAAACCGGCCCGCCAGGTGGCAAGGGCAGGAGGGGAGCATGGAATTTCCGGATACTGTTCCGTCGGCCTTGCTGGCAGGCGCACCTGATGCGCCTGAATATGTGCGTGAGTTTCCCTCATCGTGGCGCAGCACCACGGGAACCCTGACGATCCTCTTTTCATTCCTGGCCGTCATTCCGGCCTTGATTCTTGTGTTTGTCCCGTTTTCCGGTTTTCCCGGATGGCGACTGGCCAGCCTGGGCGGCCTGCTGTGGTTCGTCTGGCTTTTTGGGCGGCAGCTTGTCGGCGGACGTCCCGCCTTGCGGGTGGGCCCCGAAGGCATCAGCGCCGCCGTACTGAAAAACAGGACCATCGCGTGGGCTGAGGTGTCAGATATCGAGTCGCAGTCTGCGCAGGGCCACACGTCGATCAACGTGTCGCTCGCACCTCATGTGAAAGACAAATGGTGGTGGGGCAGCCGTAAAAAGCGGCTTTGCATTCTCTTGAACGGCGTACGGACCAAAGACCACCCCGACGCGATCATGGCCGCGACGCAGGCCTTTGCTACCTACGGCGGACGGGGCTTTATGCAGGCGATGGAGCAGCGGACCGCTGAACTCAAGGCCGTGGAAAATTTCGACGCCCGCCTGAAGGAGCTCACGCCTGTGACTTGGGCGCTTTACCTGGTGGTCGGCGTGAACGTCGCTGTCTGGCTGGCGAATCTCGGTGCCGGAATCAGCGCGTTCAAACCCTTGCCGTCGGAGCTTTTGGCCTGGGGCGCCAATTCGGCGGCGTCAGTGGTGGAAGACCGCCAGTATTGGCGTCTGTTGACAGCCACCTTTCTGCACGGCGGCTTTCTGCACCTCGCGTTGAACATGCTGGGCTTGTGGCAGGGCGGGGTCCAACTCAACCGGCTTCACGGCAACTTTCAGTTCCTGTTGATCTACCTGGCCAGTGCGCTCACCGGCAGTGCGCTCAGCCTGCATTTTTCTGCCCAGCAATCCGTTTCCGTCGGTGCTTCCGGTGCGGTGTTTGGTGTCCTGGGGGCGCTGCTGGTGGCGGTGCACCAGCATCGCGGGCAAATACCCGGCGTTACCAGCAAGAACGTGATGACCAGTCAGGGCGTGTTTCTGGCGTATGCGCTCGTTCAGGGTTTCAGCAAGCAGGGTATCGATAACGCCGCCCACGTGGGGGGCCTCATGGCAGGATGTGTGCTGGCCTGGGTGCTGACCGAAAAAATCGCCGCCGTTGCCACACCGGCGCGGCGGCTTTCAACGGCGGCTATCGGTTCGTTGCTGTCGGCCACCGCAGTGGCCGCTCTGGTGACCACAACGCCCACCCCTGCCGTGCACCACCGGCAGCTGTTTGAATTCCAGGCCGGGTTGACCCGCATTTTGCCCGCGATGCAAGCCGCGGAAAAAGCCTTTCAGGCCGACGTCAAAGCTTTTCGGGAAGGCAAGATGCCGGAGCCTGAATTTGTCCAGGCGATAGAAACACGGCACCTGCCGGGTTATCAGGCCGTCCAGCGCGCCCTGGCCCCGCTGGACATCCCTGCCAATGACAAAGTCGGCGCCGGCATGCGCGACGTCAAGCGCGCCAACAATCTGATGGTGGAACTGATGCAAATCCAGCTGGCCACTGCACGTGCCGTGCAGGGCGATATCACAGCCTCAGCCGGTCAGGCCCGCGTGCTGGTGATCAGCGCGGAGCTCAAGGCCATTGAGTCGCGGATTTCAGAACGTGTGAGCGCCGCCAAGCCCAAATCCAAATCCAACCCTTGAGAAAATAGCCATGTCTCGCCGCTCCCTGATTTCGCCGTGCCTGATGCTTTGCTGGGCAATGGCTGTCGGGGGCTGCGCGGTCCCGGCACCGGGACCGCGCATGCCCAATCCGGCCGTGCCTCTCGCTTCCACGTCCAGCCTGCCGGAATTCCCCGAGCTGTTCCGGCAGATGGGAAAACTCTACGCTGATCATCCGCAGGCGCCGCAGATGCAGGACGGCGACAATATGGGGCAAAAAATTTCCATCGCGCGCGTGCGCAAGCCCGGCGCGCTCGACGCCTTGCAGGCTTACCGTGCGCAGGGCATCCATGGCCGCGTCGTCGTGATCACATTGCTGGACGCCGAGGGCAAGCTGCTCGATGCGCGGGTGCTGTCGTCCACGCACGCCGAGCTCAATGGGGTCGTGCTGCAGTCGGCACGCGAAGCGGAGTACCGGGGCGGGCGCATCAATGGTGCGCCGTCACCGATGTACGCTGTTTACGGCGTGAATTTCTAGACGCGCTGCTTTACGCGCAGGGGAGTCAGGTCAGCGCGCCGCGGGCGTCGACCTGGTAAATGCGCTGCACCGTACCGTGGCGCAGGCCACCGGCCACGCCGATCATGGCATCGTGCAAATTCACGGTAGGGTCGCAGTGGCCGGGAATCAGCCACAGCATGCTGCCCAGGCCCGGCAGGCGCTTGCTGTCGCCCGCGGGCCGCAAGATACCGTGCTCGTCGCCGCCATTGAAATAGGCCAGCTCGCTTTCACTGTCAAAGGCATGCACCAGCGGCAGGCCGGAATCAATGGCGTGGCTTTTGTGGCCGGCGTCGCACACGGCATGGCTGCCGTGCGTGCTGATCACCTGGGTTTTGACGAACAGCGCATGTTCGAACTGCGGCTGCGACGGGTCCCGTTCGTTTTGGGCGTAGTCGGCGTCCATGAACATGAAGGAGCCGGCCTGCAGTTCGCCGTAGACGCCGCTGGCGGCTTCCAGCATCAGGCTGCCGGTGCCGGCGCCCGTGACCAGGTCTACCGTGATGCCCTGGGCTTCTATCAGTTTGCGCGTCAGGAGCACGGCTTCCACCGCTTTGGCAATGGCGTCGCGCCTTTCCTGGGCACTGCGCATGTGCTGGGCCTTGCCATGGTAGGCCTGCAAGCCGGCAAAACGCAGCGCGGGGTGTTTGCGGATTTCCAGCACCAGCGTGACGGCGGCGGCGCCGGGCTCGACACCGCAGCGCCCCTGGCCGACGTCGATTTCCACAAACACGTCGATCACGGTGGCACCCGCATTCTTGTTGTTGATGCGGGCCTCCGTCATGGCCTGCGCCAGACGGATCACACCCTCGGTGCTGTCCACCGCAATAGCAAGGTGGCCGCCTTGGGCAGCGACTTTTTGGGTGAGCGCCGCCACACGGGCCAGCTTGGCCGGGGCGATGACCTCATTGCTGATGTAGACGTTGTACACACCGCCGGCCACCATGATTTCGGCTTCGGACGTTTTTTGCACGCACACGCCAATGGCGCCGGCCCGCATCTGCGCCTTGGCCAGCGCGACGCTTTTGTGCAGCTTGGCATGGGGACGCCAGCGGACATTGTGCTTCTTGGCAAATTCAGCCATGCGCGCAAGGTTGCGCTTCATTGCGTCCAGGTCGATGACCAGGGCGGGCGTGTCGATGTCGTTGACCGGTTTCCCGATCAGTTCGGCCAGGCGGGGCGGCTGTGTGCTCATGAGTGCATTGATGTTTATTCTGCGCTTATTGTGCGCCGAGACGGGCGCCGGCATCGCTGCCGGAAAATCCGTTGTCGTCCAGTGCGTCGTTTTCCAGGTGCTGCGTATCGGCCCAGCCCACCAGGGAAAAGCCCTGGGGCGTCCAGAGCAGGCGGTTGATGGCCGTGTTGCCCAGCGCCCAGGTACGCGGGGCCTGGATGTCCAGTCGCGTGGCGGCGCGGTAAAGCACGTCCATCACCCCGCCATGGCCCACCATGGCGATCAGCTCGCCCGGGTGGGCGGCTGCCAGGCGCTCGGCGGTGGTGACCACCCGGCTACGCAAGTCGAGCAATGATTCACCGCCAGCGGGCGCAAATTCCGGGTCCCGCTTGCGCCAGCGCATCGACTGGTCAGGCAGCAGGGCTTCAATCTCCGCAAAGGTTTTCCCTTCGAAGTCGCCGAAGCCGCGTTCGCGCAGGCCTTCTTCGCGCGTCACCTCGATGCCCAGCACACGGCCCAGGTATTGCGCCGTCTCCCAGGCGCGGGTCAGGTCGCTGGCGTAGATCGCGGTGATCGGTTCGTCGGCCAGCGCGAGCGCCATGCGTTCGGCCTGCCGGCGGCCGGTGTCGTTGAGGGGGATGTCCAGGTGGCCCTGGATGCGGGTGTCCACATTCCAGGTGGTTTCACCGTGGCGTATGGCAATGACGCGCGTTGATTCCATTCTTACCGGGGAATCTCGACATTGATGCGGCGCGTCCCCGGCGGCGGCTGCGGGAAGCCGCGCAGAGCCGAGTCCAGCATGGCCGGCAGCACCGCCGGGGTGTCCGACCAGACGCCGTCGTGCAGCGCCCGTGTTTCATAGGCGACCTGGTTGGTGCGAAGGTCGCGCATCACGATGCTCAGCTCGCGCTTGAAATAGGTCGGCTCCGAGATTCCGCCGCCGATTGGGAACGACAGGCCGACCCCGACGCCGCGGCTGCCGCCGCCCATGAACACGCCGCTTCCAAACCCAAAACCGCCGTAGGGGCTGTAACCATAGGGGCCGCGGTCGATGATCTGGGTGGTGGCCACAATCTGCACGCTGTAGCGTGCGGCGGGCGGATTGAGCTCCATTCCCACCTTGGCCAGGGCGCTGCGTGCCATGCCTTCAACGGCATCCTGCGGCGAGCCGGCGGCCTGCTGGGAAGGCAGGCGCTCAAAGCGATACGGTGTGCCAGGCGCAGGCGGCGCGCCGTTCCAGTTGTAGAAGGCGGTGACGTCACTGTCGACCAGGCGCACGGTGGAACAGCCCGCCATGACAAAAGCCATGGCAGCCACGAAGAAAATCGCGAACGCACGTTTCATGAGGCCTCCAAAGCAATGAGTTGTTGAAAACGAAGAACGCTGAGAAATCACTTAGCCCGAATGCACACCGATCACGGACAGCCCCGGCGGCACCGGCTCCCGGAACTCTTCGGTATCAAAAGCCTTGTCGCCTTCCGGGTCGGCAATGCCGGTTGCCTTGATGCCCTTGAAATCATGGCGCTTGTTGTCCATCAGGTGCGAGGGCACGATGTTTTGCAGTGACGCGAACATGTTTTCCAGCCGGCCGGGGAATTTTTTCTCCCATTCGCGCAGCATGTTGCCGACCTGCTTGCGCTGCAGGTTTTCCTGGCTGCCGCACAGCGTGCACGGGATGATGGGAAATTCGCGCACCTGCGCCCAACGCGTCAGGTCTTTCTCGGTCACGTAGGCCATGGGGCGGATAACGACGTTCTTGCCGTCGTCGCTCACCAGCTTGGGCGGCATGCCCTTGAGCTTGGCCGCAAAAAACATGTTGAGGAAAAACGTCTGCAGCATGTCGTCGCGGTGATGGCCCAGCGCGACCTTGGTGCAGCCGAGCTCACCCGCCACGCGGTACAGGATGCCGCGGCGCAGGCGTGAGCACAGCGAGCACAGTGTTTTGCCTTCGGGGATCACGCGCTTGACGATGCTGTAAGTGTCCTGGTTTTCGATGTGGAAGGGCACGCCCAGCTTGCCGAGATAGTCCGGCAGGATGTGCTCCGGGAAACCGGGCTGTTTCTGGTCGAGGTTGACGGCCACCAGTTCGAAATTGATGGGCGCTCGCTTTTGCAGCTTCAGCAAAATGTCGAGCATGGCGTAGCTGTCTTTGCCGCCCGAGACGCACACCATGACCTTGTCGCCTTCTTCAATCATGTTGAAGTCGACAATGGCGCGGCCGACTTCGCGGCACAGGCGTTTTTCAAGCTTGTGGTCTTCGCGCTCGATCTTCATGCTGTTTTGCACGCGCGCGGAGCTTTCCTGCTGCTCGTGTTCCGCGACAGCATCTTCCCAAACAGCACTCATATCATTCACTCCCATATCGTTCACCACTGTCCCGTCTCGATGCGAATGGCTACTTCGCAGTCGTCAAAAATTTCAAGTTTGGCGATCTTCACCCGCACGCCCAGCACGCCGGGTAACTTCATCAGCCGGTGCGCCAGCTTGCCGATCAGGCTTTCCAGCAGGTTGACGTGTTCCGAGGTGCATTCGGTGATGATGATCTGCCGCACCTTGCGGTAATCCAGCACATGGTGGATGTCGTCGTCATGGGGCAGCAGCGGCTGAGCGCCCAGGTTCAGTTCGGCATCGACCTGGATCGGTTGCGGCGCGGTTTTTTCGTGATCCAGAATGCCCAGGTTGGCGTCAAAGCGCAAACCGGTGAGGTTCAGGATCTGGGTGCCCCGGGAATTGAACATGGTGCCAGTCTGTAGTGGGTCGGTTGTGGTGATGTGTAAGCCGTTGCCGATGGCTTACATCAGCGAAAAATCGCGCTCGAACTTCATCAGGTGCTGGCCACCATCCACCAGCAGCGTGGTGCCGGTGATGGAGCTGTTCTCCAGTGCAAACTTCACCGTGGCCGCCACGTCGGCGGGGGTGGACGATCGACCCAGCGGCGACAGTTTGTGACGGGCCTCGAATTGTTCGTCGGTCAGCAGGTGGCTGGTCAGCGTCAGCCCCGGCGCAACGCCGACCACACGAACCTGCGGCGCCAGCGCCAGTGCCAACATGGTGCCGGCTGCTTCCAGTGCAGCCTTGGAAAGCGTGTAGCTGAAAAAGTCGGGGTTCTGGTTCCAGAGTTTCTGGTCCAGCAGGTTGACGACAGCGCCTTGGGCGCCGCGCGAGGCCACATGCGCATGCAGGGCCTGGGCCAGCACGATGGCGGCGCCGGTGTTGCTGTGCAGATGCCGGTCCATGGCGGCGAAACCGAAGCTGGCGGCGCTGTCTTGCTCAAAGGTCGAGGCGTTGTTCACCACGGCATCGACCTGGCCCATGCGCTCCACCACGGCCGGCAACAGGCCACGCACCGCCGTTTCGTCGTTTAAATCTGCATGAAAAGCGGCTGCAGCGCCCGACAGTTGTGCGCAGGCAGCTACTGTTTTAATAGCATCTTCTTCGGAGCTGCGGTAATGCACCGCCACCTGCCAGCCGCCGGCCGCGAGCGCCAGCGCGATGTCGCGGCCCAGCCGCCTGGCGGCGCCGGTCACGAGGACAACGGGTCGGGATGATGGCGGGGTTGGGGTCATGGGTGGTGAGGGTTGGCAAAAAAGGTCAGGGACGTATCGCCGACAATTGCAGGCGGTGACAAACATGACCCAGACGACCAATCCCCCCATTTTACCGACCGGCCTTGCCGACCACATCGCCAGGGCCATTGACGCTGCCGGCGGCTGGATCGGGTTTGACCGTTTCATGGAGATGGCGCTTTACACGCCCGGCTGGGGTTATTACGCCAATGCCTCGCGCAAATTCGGCCTGATGCCGCAGTCGGGCAGCGATTTTGCGACGGCCCCGGAGATGTCCGCCCACTTTGGCCGGGCGCTGGCCCGGCAGGTGAAAGAAGCGCTGGCGGCAACCGGCACCACGGAAATCTGGGAATTCGGCGCCGGCTCGGGCGCCCTGGCGCACCAGTTGCTGGATGCGCTGGGCGACTCGGTCACGCAGTACCGCATCGTCGATTTGTCGGGCAGCCTGCGCGAGCGCCAGCAGGAACGGTTGCAGGCTTTTGCCGGCAAGGTGGACTGGGTAGCGGAGCTCCCGGCGCAGATGCGGGGCGTGGTGGTGGGCAACGAAGTGCTGGATGCCATGCCGGTGAAGCTGCTCGCGCGGCTCAACAACCTCTGGCATGAGCGCGGCGTGGCCCGCCTTGAGGGAGAATTTGTCCATGCCGACAGCCCGACCGATCTCCGGCCTCCCATTGAAGTGGAAGGCGAACACGATTACGTCACAGAAATCCATCCGCAGGCGGAAGGCTTCATGCGGACACTGGCCGACCGGCTGGACGCCGGCGCTGTGTTCCTGCTCGACTACGGCTTCCCCGAACACGAGTACTACCATCCGCAACGCAGCATGGGCACGCTGATGTGCCACCGCGGCCACCTGGCCGATGCCGATACGCTGGCGGACGTGGGCGACAAGGACATCACGGCGCATGTCAACTTCACCGGCGTTGCCCTGGCAGGGCAGGAAGCCGGCCTGCAGGTGCTGGGCTACACCAGCCAGGGGCGTTTTTTACTCAATTGCGGCTTGCTGGACGGCATGGAAAACGCCAGCCTGCCAGACCGGGTGATGTTGCAAAAGCTGGTGAACGAGCATGAAATGGGCGAGCTGTTCAAGGTGATCGGCTTTGGCGCGAGGGGAAGCCTTCCGTGGGAGCCCATGGGTTTCACCGCCGGCGATCGCATAAACACTTTGTAGCACCCCCGTCGGACGCTCACTTCGTGTAGCGCCTTCCCCCTCAAGGGGACGGCACCTGGGGCCGGCGAAGCCGGACCCTCGGCCCTACTGGTGACTTACCACCAGCCCTCATGGGTCACGCCCTGAACTCTTCAAGCCAGCATGAGCCGCAGGGCCGGCTTTGCCGGACTGCAGGCGGGCGGCCCCCTCGGGGGCAGCGCATTACACGAAGTGAAAAGCGTGGGGGCTTACTTCCATCGTGGGGGCTAAACTAACCCCATGATCCGCTGGTTCATCGTTATCTTCCTGGCCCTGATGCTCATTAGCTGGTTCAGCCCGCTGCTGCAGAAGTTAGGCTTCGGCAAGCTGCCCGGCGATTTGCGTTTTCGCCTGTTCGGGCGCGAATGGTTCATCCCGCTCACCACCACGGTCCTGCTGAGCTTTATCGCCAGCCTGATCGCCAAGCTCATTTGAGAATAAGGCCCTGCACATGAAAGCCTGCGTCGACCTGGGCGGCACCAAGATTGCCGTCAGCCTGATTCCCTCGGCGCCCGAGATAACCCTCGCCCATGCCTCATTGGCCCTGCAGTCCCGGCGCACGGAACCCACCGGAAAAGAAGGCCCGCGCGACACACTGGCATGCCAGGTGTTGCGCATGCTGGACGAGGCCTGCCATGCGGCCGGCATCCGCGTACAGGATCTCGATGCTGTGGGCGTTTCGTCCTGCGGCCCTTTCGTGATGAGGGACGGCATGCTGGAGATATCCAACCCCAATATCTGCGGCGGCATGGCAGGCCCGGCGCGCGGCCTGCCTAACGACTGGGTGAGCGTTCCGCTGGAAGCGCCTCTGCGCCGGCGCTTTGCCGAAAAACTCCGCATCGAGAACGACGGCGTGGGCGCCCTGCAGGCCGAACGCCGCTGGGGCGCACTGCAAGGCTCCAGCCACTGCGCTTACGTGACATGGAGCACCGGTATCGGCTTTGGTCTGTGTGTAGATGGCAGAATCCTGCGCGGCAAGCACGGCAACGCGGGCCATGCAGGCCATTCCTTTGTCAGCGACAGCAGCGATGCGCTGTGCGGCTGCGGCAATATGGGCGACCTGGAAGGCGTTGTGGCTGGCAACGCGATTGCGCGGCGCTTTGCCGGTGCGGGTTACCCCGGTGCTTCCGCATTGTTCGCCGCTGCACAGGCGGGCGACGTGACCGCCATCACGATCGTGGATGAACTGTGCCGGGTCCTGGGGCGCGGTCTCTACAACCTCGTCGTCACGCTGGACCTGGAGCGCATCAGCATGGGCGGCGGCGTGTTCTGGAATCATCGCGATTACCTTTTGCCGCGTCTGCGTTCACAGATTCACGGCAAGTTGCCCGCCCTGACGGATGATTTTGAGCTGGTGGCAGCAGGGCTGGGCGAACGGGTCGGGGATTTTGCAGCTTTGGCACTGGTGAGTTGACGCGGCTGCCGGCAGAAAAAACTAGCCCTGCCCCGAAGCCTCGGTCGCTTCAGCCTTCTTCACCACCCTCACCTGCGGCGACAGCTGCCAGAAAATGCCCGCTGACGCGAGGGTGATCAGACCCATCGCGGCAAACGTTGCCTGGAAGGAATGCAGCGTCTGCACGGCCTCGCCAGCGCCGAAAAAGCCCGTGAAAGCGCCCAGCACCGCGCCCGCGGCGGCCACGCCCATGCTCATCGCCAGCATTTGCACCATCGACAGCAAACTGTTGCCGCTGCTGGCCATGCTGCTGTCCAGGTCGCGCAGGGTCACGGTGTTCATCGCGGTGAATTGCATCGAGTTGACCGCGCCAAAACACGCCAGCTGAAGGATGTGCAGCCACAGCGGCTGCACCGGTGTCACGAATGCGAAGCTTGCCATGGTGAGCCCGACCAGTGCGGTGTTGGTCACCAGCACCCTGCGATAGCCGTAGCGCGTGATCAGCGGTGTGGTGACACGCTTGACCAGCATGCTGGCCACGGCAACCGGCACCATCATCATCCCGGCTTGCAGCGGCGAATAGTCCAGGCTGACCTGCAACAGGAGCGGCACGAGAAAAGGCATGCACGAACTGCCCAGGCGTGAAAACAAGTTGCCCAGCAAACCAATGCTGAGCGTGGGAATGGAAAACAGCTTCGGCGAAAACAGCGGGTCGGGCCGTTTGGCGGCATGCAGCCAGTAGGCGCTGAGGCTGGCCATGCCGAAGACCAGCAGCACCAGCACACTGGCCTGCTTCAGGCCCAGGCCCGACAGCCCATCGACGGCCAGCGATACGGCCACCATGCCGAAGGCCAGCAGCAGATAGCCCGGCAGGTCGAAGCGCGGCATTTGAAGCCGTGGGTTGTCCTCCATGTAAAAAAGCGTCGCCATGCAGCCCAGCACTCCCACCGGAATGTTGATGAGGAATACCCAGTGCCAGGAAGCCACCTGGACCAGCCAGCCGCCCAGCGTGGGGCCGATCAGTGGGCCAACCAGGCCCGGAATGGCGATGAAGCTCATGGCCTGCAAAAACCGCTCGCGCGGAAAGGCGCGCAGCACGGCCAGCCGGCCCACCGGCAACAGCAGCGCCCCACCCATGCCCTGCACCACACGCGCCGCCACCAGTTGCACCAGGTTGCCGGACAGCGCGCAGGCGATGGAGCCAATAACGAACAGTGAAATCGCCCCCACATACACCCGCCGCGTACCGAAGCGGTCGGCGATCCAGCCGGACGCGGGAATCAGCATGGCCATCGTGAGGGAATAGGCAACCACCACCGACTGCATGCGCAAAGGGCTTTCGCCGAAGCTGCGGGCCATGGCCGGCAAGGTGGTGTTGACGATGGTGGCGTCCAGCGTCTGCATGAAAAAGCCGATGGCTACGAGCCAGAGCAGCATGCGCAATGATTTTTCTTCTGCCTGCATGGATGAGAGATGCGAAAGGGCGAACTTGGTTCACCGCACGGGGATTGAAGAAAACAAGAAGATGGCCGGACAGCAAAAAGCCGCCTCGAAGGCGGCTTTTAAAGCGAAGGCGTTGAGTTCCGCCTCAGGCCGAGAAGCTGGATCCGCAGCCGCAGGTGCTGGTGGCGTTGGGGTTCTTGATGACGAATTGCGCGCCTTCAAGGTCGTCCTTGTAGTCGATTTCGGCGCCCACCAGGTACTGGTAGCTCATGGCGTCGATCAGCAGTGACACGCCATTTTTGGTCATGGTGGTGTCATCTTCGTTGGTGATTTCATCGAAGGTGAAACCGTACTGGAAACCAGAGCAGCCGCCGCCCTGCACAAAGACGCGCAGCTTCAGATCCGGGTTGCCTTCTTCGGCAATCAGCTCAGCCACTTTGGACGCGGCGCTGTCGGTGAAGACAAAGGGCGCGGGCATTTCGGTCTGGATATTTTCGGCAACGGCACTCATGGGGACTCCAATACATAAAGCGAATCAGGGTTCGCGATTCGAGGCGTTCAAGCCTCTGGCGGCACTTATTGGCAAATAGTACAGCAATTCAATCAACCATAACGCCCATGCGTGTTAGGCCGTATGGTTTACTTGTAAGCGCTCACTCGCTCAATTCACCTCAACTAATCAGATGTTGTTGGCGGCCAGTTTGAGCGTGGGCTTTTCTTCCAGTTCCGCGTGGCTTGTCGCGCGCAACTGTCCAAAGATGACGGCACCTTGGTGCATTTCAAGCGCCTTGTAAGACACGTCGCCCTCGATTTTGGCTTTGGGCTGCAATTCAAGCAGCTCGGATGCGTGGACAGGGCCCATCACCCGGCCATTGATGATCACATGGTCGGCGTGAATATGGCCGGTCACGGTGGCGGACTCGCTGATCACCAGAATGCTGGAGCTGCCTTCGGCGGCGCGGATGTCGCCGATCACTTCACCGTCGATCCGCAGGCCGTCGGTGAATTTCAGGTTGCCCTCAATGCAGCTGCCTTGGGCGATCAGGCTTTTGATGGGCGGCTGCTTCTTTTTTCCAAACATACAAAGATTCCTGTGCTGGGGGTGTGGCGGTGGGAGGGGAAATCGGGGGGAATTCTCAAAGCTTGAAGGTCTGGGCAGATCTGACCGCTGTCCCCTCAATGACTTTAGCTGTAACTGTTTGTACCATGGCTTGGGGGGGCAAGTCGAGGACACCTTCCACACGAAGGTACTGTTTGAACTGTAAAGTTTGCGGTCCGCCGGGCAAAGTCATCGTCCAGGGTTTTCCGTCCTGCGTGCCATGAACCGTCAGATCCAGTTTCCCGTTGAAATTAGGCGCACCCTTGACGGGCTGGATCACCAGGACCTGCCATTTGAGCTGGGTTCCCGACAACACCTCGGCCTGCAGGCTGCGGATGGCAACCACCTCGGCGCTGCTCGCCGGCAAAAGCTTCTGAAAAAATCCCAGGTCGTCACGCAGGCTGCGGTTGTCGCTCTCCAGCTGCCGGATCTGGCTCATCATCTTTTCCTGCACCGCTTTTTCGGCCGTGAGCAGGCTGCCTGAAGTATTGGCAATCGATTGCGCCCTGTCGCGGTCTGCACGCAAAGTGACCACTTCCTGACGCAATACGCTGATCTCTTCCCTGGCATCGGTATCCACGCCCGCAATCCCCTTGCCGAACTCGAAGGCCCAGAGGGCGACCGCTGCGGAAAACCCCAGCATCAGGGCACCGGCGATCCACCGCAAGGGCCAGGGGAGCGAGCTGCGCACCGACATGCGCGGGGAGCTGATCGTCAGGCGGCGGCGAAACAGGCGAAATTTCAAATCGGGGGCCCTGCAGTTTTCGGTTCGGGGAGCTGCATTGTGCACGCAGACACCCGCTGAACCGCCCGATTCAGCCGTAAAGCCGGGTAAGGCTTTGCATCAGGAAAACTAAACGCTTACAAAGCATTGACAGGGCGTTGCGGGCTTCACACAAATACCCGCCCATGAAAAAAGCCGCCAGGTGAACCAGGCGGCTTTTCGGGGACAGCGAAAGCGGCTAAATGTCGATTTAGCGCTTGCTGAACTGCTTGCGGCGGCGAGCTGAACGGAAACCGACTTTTTTACGTTCGACTTCACGTGCATCGCGGGTCACAAAGCCAGCCTGGCTCAGGGCCGGCTTGAGCGTTGCGTCGTAATCGATCAGCGCACGGGTGATACCGTGGCGCACTGCGCCGGCCTGGCCGGACTCGCCGCCGCCGTGGACGTTGACCATGATGTCAAACGTCTCGACGTGGTTCGTCAGAAACAGGGGTTGGCGGCAGATCATGATCGAGGTTTCACGACCGAAGAACACCTGGATGTCACGGTCATTGATCGTGATCTTGCCGGTGCCTTTTTTGATAAACACACGGGCGACGCTGGATTTGCGACGGCCGGTGCCATTGTTCCATTCACCAATCATCAATGGCTCCTTAGATGTCCAGCACTTTAGGCTGTTGGGCGGTATGCGGGTGCTCTGCACCACCGTACACCTTGAGTTTCTTGATCATGGCGTAGCCGAGCGGGCCCTTGGGCAGCATGCCCTTGACGGCTTTTTCCAAAGCGCGGCCGGGGTGCTTGGCTTGCATGTCGCGGAAATTGGTGGCAGTGATGCCGCCTGGATAACCGGAATGGCGATAGTAGATCTTGTCAGTCGACTTGGCGCCGGTGACGCGCAGCTGGGCTGCATTGATGATGACGATGAAGTCACCGGTATCGACGTGAGGCGTATAAATGGCCTTGTGTTTGCCGCGCAAACGGAGAGCAACTTCGCTGGCTACTCGTCCGAGGACCTTGTCGGTCGCGTCAATCACAAACCACTCGTGCGTCACGTCAGCGGGTTTTGCGCTGAACGTTTTCATGAGTTTTCTTTCGAAAAAATGGTTTGTCGGGTTCTTTTCTGCGGTCGGTGTTCTTCTGATGAGAACCTCTTAGGCAGTATTTCAAGCTCTGCCGCGGAACCACTAGGCGCTGCAGAGCCCACGATTATATGAAAAATCAAGGACTTGCGTCAATATTCAGCCGGCTTTAAGGCATTTCTCCCCGGCAAGAAGGTAGGATAGGCCCATGTTTTCCTATCGCCACGCCTTCCACGCAGGCAACCACGCCGACGTGCTCAAGCACACCACGCTGATCGCGTTGATGAAGTATTTGACCCAGAAAGACACGGCGCTGACCGTGATCGACACGCATGCGGGCGCGGGCCTGTACCGGCTTGACGGCGACTACACCGAAACCAGCGGTGAGGCCCAGGAAGGCATTTTCAGGCTGCTTACCCAACCCATTTCCGAATCAAAAACGGCTCCAGCCCAAGCACAGCGTGCGCAAGCAGCTCCTAAAACTGTAGCAAAACCCGCTGCCGGCAAACCAGCCGCAGGCGGCTGGGCGCCTGCCCTGCAGGACTACATCGACCTGTTGCGCGGCCTGAACCTGCAATTCGCCGAAAGCGGCGACATCGCGCACCTGAAGATCTATCCGGGCTCCCCTTTCATCGAGCAGCAATTCCTGAGCGGGCGCGACAAGCTCAAGTTGTTTGAATTGCATCCCACCGATTTCAAGTCGCTTTCCGGCAACATTGAACAGTTGGGTGTCGGCCGCCAGGTGGCGGTTTCACGCGAAGACGGCTTTGAAGCCCTGAAAACCTTTTTGCCCCCACCTGCCCGCCGGGCGATGGTCCTGTGTGACCCCAGCTATGAAATGAAGAGCGACTACGCGCGTGTGTCCGCCTGCATGGCAGACGCCGTCAAGCGCTTCGCCACCGGCACCTATGTCGTCTGGTACCCCATCATTCCGCGGCCGGAGGCCCATGACTTGCCCCGCAAACTCAAGACGCTGGCCGTCAAAGCCAGCCGAAGCTGGTTGAATGCCACTTTAACGGTGAAATCGAGTAAGTTAACAACAGATGCCGCCGGTGACGTCGTGCGGCCAGGCCTTCCTGCCAGCGGCATGTTTGTCATCAACCCGCCCCACACCCTCAAGGCAGAGCTGCAAGCGGCCTTGCCGCAAATGGTGGCCCTGCTGGGGCAAGACCGCAATGCCGGCTTCACGCTGGAGCATGGCGGCTAGGGCTTTCAGGACGACCCCCTGCAAGGGGAGCATGGCAGCCGGCACCGCCAACCGGTTATGCCATGTTGGCTGTGTTGTGCGCCCAGACTTTCCTGTCTTTACCGCCACGGTGAGTTGTGGCAAGGTTGCCCCGTAAGCTTTCCCAGAGTCTGCGCCTTCATTTTCCCGCCGTGTTTCCCCTGCTTCCTGTGTCCTGATTTCCGCTTTCTTTTCTCCTTTTTCTCCTGGCTTTCCACGCTCCCTCGGTGCTCCACCACTAAACATGCCCGTCCAGGCTCAAGCGCTCCCATCCGCCGCCCCGGATACGCCGGGCCTCGGACAGCGCGCGCGTGGGAAAACGGCCAGGCCAGCGGAAAAGGGACTCAACGCCGGCACAGCAAGCGACATGCCGATGGGTACGCCAGAGGACATGGAGCATGAAATCGAGCGCCGGGTGGCGCTTCGCACCCAGGAGCTTCGTGCATCGCTGGCGCGCTACCAGACCATGGTGGACCTCGCGACCGAAAACATCTGCGTCGGGCAGGAAGGCCTGCTGCGCTTTGCCAATCCGCCGTGCCTGGCCTTGCTGGGTACAGAGGCCGGCACCATGGCCGACCGGCCCATGATCGAATTCATCCATCCGGAAGACCGCAACTTTGTTTCCGGCAAGCACAAGCTGCGCGCCGCCGGCAACGTCGTGCCGGCCTTTGAGGCGAGATTCCAGCGCGACGACGGCACGATTTCCCTGGTGGAAATCAATGGCGTGCTGGTGGACTGGGAAGGTGCGCCGGCGGACCTTTTTTTCCTGAAGGATGTCACCGAGCGCAAAAGGCTCGAGGCCCTGACCCGATCAGCCGCCGAGCGCTACCGGGCGGTCGTGGAAAACGTCAACGACGTGATCCTGGTGGTGCAAAAAGGCATCGTGCGCTTTTCCAATACCAGCGCCCAGGCCATGTTCGGCCTGACGCTCACCGGACTGCCGTCCATGCACCTGATCCACCCTGACGACCGCGGCATGGTGCAGCGCCAGCGCGAGCTCATGCAGTCAGGCACCATGGTCAGCGCCTACGAGGCCCGCTTCATCACGCCACCGCGCGAGACGATGGCGCCGGACCTGCGCACCGGCTGGGCCAGCATCTACGGCACGCGCATTGAGTGGGACGGCGAACCCGCCCTGCTGGTGCTCATGTCCGACATCAGCGAGCGCCGCCGGCTGGACGAAGAACTCAAGACCGCGCTGATGCAGCGCGAAGCCATCCTCGAGACCACTGCCGTCGGCGTGACCTTCCTCAAAAGCCGGCGCCACCAGTGGCTCAACCGCACGCTGGCGGCCATGCTCGGCTACAGCCCAGCCGAATTGCTGGGCCAGGAAACGCGCGTTCACTATCCCAGTGACGAGGACTTCGAACGCACCGGCGAACTCGCCTACGCGCAGATCGCGCAAACCGGATCGTTCTCGCTGGAGACGCGCATGCGCCGCAAAAGCGGCGAGCTGATCTGGGTTCAGCTTGACGGCTCGGCCCTCGACCGCAATCGCCCGCAGGAAGGCTCGGTGTGGACTTACGTGGACATCACCCGCCGCAAGGAAGCCGACGAGGAAGCCCGGCGAGCCCTGGTGCGCGAACGCGAGCTGGGTGAACTCAAAACGCGCTTTGTGTCGATGGCCTCGCATGAATTCCGCACACCGCTTGCCACGATCCTGTCGTCCGCAGAGTTGATCGAACACTACGGTGAAAAAATCACGCACCGCGAGCGCCAGGACATCATGGCCGACCTGGTGATCGCGGTCAAACGCATGCAGGGCATGCTCGAAGACATGCTCACCGTCGGGCAGGCCGACGCCGGCAAACTCAAGCTCAACCTGAAACCGCTGGATATCGCGGCCCTGTGCCGCAAGCTCGTGACCGAAATGCACACCAGCGACGCCGGCCAGCATGCGATTGAATTTGAAGCCCCCATCGGCCACGACGCTTTTTCACAGCTGGTCCTGCTCGACGAACGGCTGGTCCGGCACATCGCCAGCAACCTGCTGGCCAACGCCTGCAAATATTCGCCCGCCGGCAGTGTGGTGGTGCTCACGCTGGACCGCCGGCAGGACGAGTCCGGGGACCACCTGATCCTGCGCGTCAGTGACGAAGGCATCGGCATTCCGCCCTCGGACCTGCCGCGCCTGTTCGAGAGCTTTCACCGCGGCTCCAATGTGGGCAACCGCCAGGGCTCCGGGTTGGGCCTGGCCATTGTCAAACACGCCGTTGACCTGCATCACGGCAAAATCGAGGTGGCAAGCATGCCGGGAGCAGGCACACGGTTCACGATCAGCCTGCCCATTTCTCAAGGAACCCCATGACCCTGATCCTGATCGTTGAGGACGACGACGCCATCCGCAGCAACATCGTGCGGCTGCTCAAACTTGAAGGTTTTGAAACGGCCGCGGCCGCAGACGGCCGGCAAGGCCTGGAGCAGGCCCGCACAAGCCGCCCCGACCTGATCGTCTCCGACGTCGGCATGCCCGGCATGAACGGCTTTGAACTGCTGGCGGCCGTGCGCGCCGACCCGCAGCTGGTCAACACCCCTTTCATGCTGCTGACCGCGCTGGA
The DNA here is from genome assembly GCF_056405615.1 of Polaromonas sp. P1_F9. Classification (NCBI taxonomy): domain Bacteria; kingdom Pseudomonadati; phylum Pseudomonadota; class Betaproteobacteria; order Burkholderiales; family Comamonadaceae; genus Polaromonas; species Polaromonas sp. P1_F9. The sequence continues at coordinate 91,298 of NZ_JBFUBT010000007.1, forward strand.
CGACCGCGAAAGCATGCGCCGCGGCATGACGGCCGGCGCCGACGACTATTTGTCAAAACCCTTCAGCCGTGCGGAGCTGCTCGACGCCGTCAATGCGCAGCTGAAGAAAAAAGCACGGGTGCGTGAAGCCATCGACTCGGGTGTAGCAGCCGGCGAAGAACGCCTGCGTGCAGCTTTTGCCAGCCGCATCAGTGGCAGCCGCCCCGACAGCGTACCGGTTGATATTCCGGCCAGCGCGCAAACTGAAGAAATCGCCAATGCCACTGTGCTGGTGGCCAGCATCCGCAATTTCACCTCACTGGCTGAAAAGCTCAATGCCGCGGAGGTATCGCAACTGCTCACCGAATATTTTGAGCGCATCTCCGAACCTGTACTGAAAAACAGCGGCAGGCACATCAAGTTTGTCGGCGATGGATTGATGGCGGTGTTTGTCGACACCGCCTCGGGTTCGCCGCTGCCGGCCCCGCGCCGCGCCATTTCTGCGGCCCTTGCCATGGCGCTGGCCACGCATGAATTCCGCGACTGGCTGGAGCAGCGCTTCGGCGGCCGCGCGCTGCCGCCGTTTGCCATGGGTATCGGCATCCACAGCGGCGCCGTCACGCTGTGCCAGCTCGGCACGCAGCAGACCAAGGAACTCACGCCCGTGGGTGAAACCGTGACGCTGGCCTCGCGGCTGGAAGATGCCACCGAAGAAAAGGGCTGGACGGTGATGGCCAGCGAGCAGACCCTCGGCGAAGCCGGCACCGGTATCCAGACCGGCATCCACACTTCGCTTTCGCTGCCCGGCCGCAACCTCGCCATCGATGTGGCCGAGGTCACAGGCCTCATCACCACCATGGACGACAAGATCCATGGCATGGCCAGCCTGACCGAGCGCGCCAGCGAGATCAGCGACGCCGTGCGCGCCAATTCGGACATCACCGCACGCGCGGTCAAGGGCGCGCTGGACGCCAAGCTCTCGGCGCTGAAAGACCTGCGCTTTGACGCCAGCAGCGAGGCGGTACGCCTCAAGGGCTACCGCATCACGCGCAAGATCGGCGCCGGCGGCATGACCGAGGTCTACCTGAGCGAACGTGAATCCGACGGCCTGCCGATCGTGCTCAAGGTGCTGGACTCTCGCGGCAAGGAAGCCTCGGAACACCTGGTGCGTTTCATCCAGGAATACGCCCTGCTTTGCAAGATCGACCATCCGCACGTGATCAAGATCTACGACCAGGGGTTCACCGACGAGCACGCTTACATCGCGATGGAGTACTTCGAACGCGGTGACCTGCGCAGCCTGTTCGGGCCCGACCTGGCCCGCTCGCAGGCGCTGACGGTGGCGCGCGAGGTCGCCCAGGCGCTGTCGGCCATCCATGCGCACGGCATTGTCCACCGCGACATCAAGCCTGAAAACGTCATGCTGCGTGCCGACGGCAGCGTGGCGCTGGCCGACTTCGGCATCGCCAAATCCATGCTGCAGGCCCCCAGCATGGGCCTGACCCAAACCCACCACGGTGACGTCGTGGGAACGCCCTACTACATGAGCCCCGAGCAGGCCACCGGCCGCAAGGTAACGGCCCAGTCCGACCTCTACAGCCTGGGCGTGATGCTGTTCGAAATGCTGGCCAACCGCAGGCCCTATGTTGCCGAATCGCTCGAGCTGCTGCTGGCCAAACACCTGAATGCCGACACGCCCGCACTTCCCGAAGTGCATGCGGAATTGCAGGGCGTGGTCAACAAACTGATGGCCAAAAACCCCGAGCACCGCTACGAATCCGCCGAAGCCTTTTTGATCGAACTCGAATCCATCGCGCCCGCGCCTGAGATTAGTCTATAACCCCCGTCCAGGCTCACTTCGTGTAGCCCGTTCCCCCCTTCCAGGGGGCGGCGCCTGGGGCCGGCAAAGCCGGACCCTCGGCCCCCGCTGATGAATACCTCCGCTAGTAACGCCCTGAATTCTTCAACCAGCAGGGGCCGCGGGACTGGCTTTGCCAGACCGCAGGCGCAGCGCCCCCTCGGGGGGCAGCGCAGTACACGCAGTGACAAGCGTGGGGGCTAATATTTCAATGCAGTGCTCTTGCCCCAGAACACACGATAAGCGAACACGGTGTACCCAATGATCATCGGCAGCACCACCGCTGCACCGACCAGGATCACGCCCATGGCTTCGGGGGCGCTGGCCGACTGCCAGATCGTGAGCTTGTCGATCACCAGCCACGGAAAGAGGCTGTAAGCCAGGCCGTAGAAGGCCAGCAAAAACACGCCCACCGTCGCGCCGAATGGCACCCATGCACCGTATTCATTGCCTTGTGCCAGCCGCACCGGCAGGCGTTGCAGGCTGCGGAAGATCACACCGAACAGCACTGCCGTGGCCGCCGGGATCGGCAGCAGCAGCACGATGTTCGGAAACGAAAACCATTTGTCGAAAATGCTCTGGCTCACCAGTGGCGTAGCCACCGAAATGGCGCCGATGCCGATCACAGTGAACAGCAGGCTGCGCCTGGCCCAGCGCACGGCCTGCAGTTGCAATTCGCCTTCGGATTTGATGATGAGCCAGCCGGCGCCGAGCAGGCAATACGCCGCGACCAGCGCTGCGCCGATGACGGCATTGAACACAATCGTCCACCAGGTCGCCGCAAACCCGGTGATCAGCGAGCCCAGCATGTAGCCCTGCGACCAGCTTGCCAGCAGCGAGCCGGTGTAGAACATGCGGTTCCACAAGGGCTTGTGGCTGGCGCGTGCCTTCACGCGGAAGTCAAAGGCCACGCCGCGCAGCGTGAGGCCGATGAGCATGAAGGCCACGGGCAAATACAGCGCGCCCAGAATGACGCCGTGCGCCAGCGGAAACACGGTGAGCAAAATACCGACACCCAGCACCAGCCAGGTTTCGTTGGCATCCCAGAAGGGTCCGATGCTGGCGATCATGGTGTCCTTGTCGTCATCGCCGGCGGTGCGCATCAACACGCCAACGCCCAGGTCGTAGCCGTCCAGGATCACGTAGGCCAGCATGGCCAGGCCCATTACCACCAGGAAGACGATGGGCATCCAGCCGGCGGCTTGCGTCAGGTCGGGGGCAAGGTCAAGCATGGGAGGCTCCTTCTTTTTCGGGGTAGTTCACGACGTTGAGCTCCTTCTCGGGCTCACCGGCGGTGTCGTCATCGCCGAACGGCTTGTCCGCATGTTTCCTGTGCCGCGCGAGGTAGAACACCACCGACACATAAGACACCAGCAGCACCGCGTAAAGCGCGAGGTAGAGCGTCAGCGTCAGCGCAATGCGTGGCGCCGGCACTTTTGAGGCGGCATCGGCTGCCGTCAGCACGCCCGTCACCAGCCAGGGTTGCCGGCCGATTTCAGTCACATACCAGCCAGCGATCAGTGCGATCCAGCCCGCGAAGGTCATGGCCACCAGCACACGGGCATGCCACACGGTGAGCGTCCGCGCCGGGTCCTTCTTCCATGGGGCCAGTTGCAACACACTGGCCCAGCTCACGGCCAACATCAGCATACCCACGCCCACCATGATGCGAAAGGCCCAGAACACCGGCGCCACCGGCGGATGTTTTCCCTCGAACTCGTTCAAGCCCTTGACCTCGCCGTCCAGGCTGTGCGTGAGGTAGAGCGACGCCAGCTTGGGAATGCCGATTTCATAGCGGTTGGATTTGGTGGCCTGGTCGGGCAGCGCAAACAGTACCGCGGGCACGCCTTTTTGGGTTTCCCAGATGCCTTCCATGGCGGCCAGCTTGGCCGGCTGGTGCTCCATCGTGTTCAGGCCATGCTGGTCGCCCGCGACGATCTGCAGCGGAATCAGCATGGCAGCCATGTAGATGCCCGTCTTCAGGCCGGCCATGACTTCTGCGCCGCGATCGTTGCGCAGCCAGCGGTAGGCCGAAACGCCCGCCACCAGAAAAGCCACCGTCAGCCCCGACGCCAGCAGCATGTGCGTGAGGCGGTAAGGAAAGGACGGGTTGAAGATCACCGCCAGCCAGCTCGTGACATGCGCCTGGCCGTTGATCATTTCAAAGCCCGCGGGCGTCTGCATCCAGGAGTTGAGCGCCAGAATCCAGAAAGCCGACAGCGTGGTGCCGCCCGCCACCAGCAGCGTGGCAATGGTGTGCATGGTCTCGCTCACGCGTTCCCGCGCAAACAGCATCACGCCCAGCATGGTGGCCTCCAGAAAGAAGGCTGTCAGCACTTCGTAGGCCAGCAGCGGCCCGGCGATGTTGCCGACCTTCTGCATGTAGCCCGGCCAGTTGGTGCCGAACTGAAAGCTCATGGTGATGCCGCTGACCACACCGAGGGCAAAGGTCAGCGCGAAGATCTTCACCCAGAACTGGTAGGCGTCCATCCAGTGCTGGTCTTTGGTGCTGACGAAGCGCAGCTTGAAATACAGCAGCACCCAGCCCAGCGAGATGCTGATGGTGGGAAACAGGATGTGGAAGGTGATGTTGGCCGCAAACTGGATGCGGGCCAACAGGAATGCGTCTAAACCGTCCATCATCAACTCCTGTTTTCGTCGGGAAGGTTGGCAGCGGGTGCTGCGGGGCCGGGGAGCTCGCCGGAGGGCTTCGCCGCCACTTTGCTGGATGCGGTGCGGCCTGTCAAACCGGCCTTCATGCTGCTGGCGACCTTGTCCTTCACCTCCAGCAGTTTCTGCACCTTGGCGCCCATCTTCATCAGGCTCATCAGCGTGGCCGAGTCCATCTTCTGCACATCGGCCAGCCAGCCCGTCATCAGCTCGATCAAATCGTGCATCTGCTTCATGCGCGCCTGGGCGTGGATGTCGTCCTGGTTGGCCGGGTGTTCCATCAGCGCATCGCGCAGCATCGAGAGCGTCGGGTCGATTTCGCGCTTGCGGCGCTCTTCGGCCAGCGTGCGGAAGATCGCCCAGACGTCTTCGGGCGCACTGAAATACTCGCGCCTGTCGTTCGGCAGGTGCTGCAGCCGCACCAGGTTCCACGACTGCAATTCCTTCAGCCCCATGCTGACGTTGGAGCGCGAAAACGCCAGCGCCTCACCGATTTCATCGGCATTCAGGGCCTGCGGCGAGACGTACAGCAAGGCATAAATCTGCCCGACAGTCCGGTTAATGCCCCAACGGCTGCCCATTTCACCGAAATGGAGGACAAATCGCTGGGTCAGGGGGGCAAGGTTCATGGCGCTGGGCCTCTTTGGGTTATTGAATTTTCAGGAATTACTGTAATTCTAATAAATTAAAGCGATTTGTGCTGGCGGTTTGATTCACCACTCACTGGCTTGTAATTTCCTTTTAATTTACTCTAGAGTTGCTATATAGTAACTCCATAGTAAATAAGGAGTTGATATGGACATCATCCAGGTTCCACTGAAACGCGACGTTTTTGAGCGGCTGAAAGGACTCGCAGAGCCTTTGGTTGATGACGCGAGCTCCGTCATTGACAGGCTCATCAAACATTGGGAGTCGGTCCCCCATGGATCAAACACCCGGGTCATCGCTATACCAGAGCAGAGCCCAAAAATCTGGAAGTCTGCGCGAGGCGAGAGCTTTCCAGTGGGAACGAAGCTGCGGTCAAAGTATTTGAGTCACTCGTTCGAAGCCACCATCACGTCCAGTGGCATCGAATTTAATGGCCGTACGTATGACAACCCTTCGTCAGCAGGGATCGCTGCCAAAGAGTCCGTTGGTACACACAAAATTTCGGCAAATACAAATGGATGGACTTTTTGGGAAATGCAAGATCCAGAGACCTTTCGGTGGACATCGATCGATGTGTTGCGCTCCAGGAAAGAGTGACTCAATCATGCTGCGCGGCCCGCCAACACCCGCGTGCCGGGAGTGGGCGCTCCCCGTCTGCGATAGCAGCATCCCGTTTGCGCTGCGCCATCCGCAAGCGCGGGTGATGGATTCGACTTGCCGGCGGTACAAGTCGCACAGTGCCCGGAGTGCTAACGGCACTTGGCCCACCGACCTGCCAGCTACCAAATCACTATCAAATTCATAGCTGCTCGCGCAGATTCCCATTGGGCCGAGGGCATTTTTCATCCAAAAAAAGAGGCGAAACGGCCCCCAAAACATCGCTCACCGGCCGGAAAAGCCTGAAAAACGGCCCTGAAAGCATTTTTCGGCCTATTTTCAGCATCAAATCGACCTCTCGCCCAATTGGATCATGCGCGGATAGCTATCAAATAGATAGCAAACACGGTCAACAACTGAAGGCCTCCGGGCTGGAGGTGTTGCGGGGGTGTTAGCCGGACCTGCTTCCAAGCGAAAAGGCCGGTTGCCGGGTCGGGTCACCGCTATTGGCAAGCCCATCGCAACGTGGGCATACTGGCCCGCCCTTACACAACACCCACAAAAAGGATTCCATGCGCCATACCACCACCGTCCTCGGCTTTTCCGTCACCGTTGCCTTTGTGGCGGGGATTGCGTTGTCGCCGCTGGCCCAGCACGCCCTGCCCGATGCGCATGCGCAGGCCGTGCCCCTGGCGCCGGCGATGATTGACCTCGCAGCGCTCAAGCACGGCGACATTCCCGGCACACCGAACCCCGAAATGAATGCGAAGGGACTGGTCATCACCGACAACGCCACCATCGGCATTCAGTCCGGTAACGTGGCCAAACACATCCACCCGAAAACCGACGAGATCCAGTACATCATCGAAGGCAGCGGTGCCATGTGGCTGGGCGGCGAGCGCAAGGAGTTCAAACCGGGCACGCTGATCATCATTCCCAAAGGCACGGCACACGGCGGCACCTTGGTGACCAGCGGGCCTGTCAAGGCACTGGCCATCAAGATCCCGCCTCAGCCCAGGGACGATGTGACTTTTGTGAACTGAGCGAGCGCGCCTCGGTCAGCGACGCGATTCAGCGCGGCGCACGCGGCGCCGCTGGGCGCCGCCTTGCAGGCGGGCGCTTCCGGGCCGCGGGCGCGGGTGCCGCCGCGACCTCCGGTGTGGACTCGGGCACGAGCAGCACGACTTCCTTCAGCCCCATGCCCAGCATGCCGAGCTCTTCCGCCGCGGCACGGCTCAGGTCGATGATGCGGTTGCCGCTGTAGGGGCCGCGGTCGGTGATGCGTACATCGACATCGCGGCCGTTGACCAGGCTGTGCACACGCACCATGGTGCCAAATGGCAGCGTGCGGTGCGCAGCGGTGAACTCCTGCATGTCAAAACGCTCACCGCTGGCGGTGCGCCGGCCGTTAAAACGCGGGCCGTACCAGGAAGCCTGGCCGCGCTGGAATTCGCGGGGCACCTCGCCGGCCAGCAGCGACGGCCTGGGTGCAGCGGCGGAAGGCGGTACCTCGTCAGCCATCTCACCGGTCGCGGGTGATGCATCGGTGGCGGGACGTGAAGGACGCGGCGCCGGTGCAGCAGCACCAGAGCCCGGCGCGGTGGAGGGCTTGCTTGGTGGCGTCGTGGTACATGCCGCCAGCAAGGCCAGCAGCACCGCAGCGCTGAGGGTGGCGGCAGACCGGCGGGCACCCTGCAGCATGGATGGCGGCCTCAGGCTCGCTGCAGCCGCCCGATGATTTCGGTCGTCGCTGCGGCCTGGTTCATCGTGTAGAAATGGATTCCGGGCACACCGGCTGCATAGAGCTGCTCGCACAAACCGCTGATCACATCAAGGCCGAAGCTCTTGATGGACGCGGTGTCGTCACCAAAGCCCTGCAGGCGCAGGCGGATCCAGCGCGGAATCTCGGCGCCGCAGGCATCGGAAAAGCGCATGAGCTGCGTGGAGCTCGTGATGGGCATGATGCCGGGCACGATGGGCACGTCAACGCCCAGAGCCTGCGCGTCGTCGACAAAACGGTAGTAGGCGTCGGCGTTGAAGAAGTATTGCGTGATGGCCGAGTTGGCGCCGGCCTTGACCTTTTGCACAAAGGCCTGCAGGTCGGCATCGGCCGACCTGGCCTGGGGATGGATTTCCGGGTAGGCGGCCACTTCGATGTGGAAAGCGTCGCCGGTTTCGGCGCGGATGAAGGCCACCAGGTCGCTGGCGTAATGAAACTCGCCGCCCGCGCCGTAGCCGCTGGGCAGGTCGCCGCGCAGGGCGACCAGGCGTTTCACGCCCATGATCTGCAAGGTGGTGAGTTGCTGGCGCACCGTGGCCTTGGTGGCGCCCACGCATGAGAAATGGCAGGCCGCCGCCACGCCTTCAGCCAGGATTTCGCTCACCGTACCAAAGGTGCCGTCTTGCGTGGAACCGCCCGCGCCAAACGTCACCGAGCAGAACTCGGGCTTGTGCGCATACAGCGCCTGGCGCGCCACGCGCAGCTTCTCGGCGCCTTCAGGTGTCTTGGGCGGGAAAAATTCAAAACTGAGGGGAAGTTTCAGGCTCATCACGGATCTCACTCGTCGTTGTTTGTCGTATCGGTTTTGTTGTCACGCCGCTTGCCACGCGCAGGGCCAGGCTGGCCGGCATGCGCGAGTTCGGAGTCTTCGTGCGGCGCGCGGGAGGCGCGCATTTCGCTGCGCGGCACGCGCTTGGCCACCTTGCGCTGCGGCGCGGCCGGCAGCGGCTGGTCTTCGCCCGCCACGTCCCGGCCCTTGACGCCCTGGATAAAAAATTCGCGATTGCCGTCGCCGCCTTCAATGGGTGACTGCAGCCAGGCTTTCACTTCCAGCCCCAGCGCTGTGCAGGCATCGCGCAAGCGCTTTTCGACAAACTCGAAATGCACCGGGTCGCGCACGATGCCGCCCTTGCCGATCTGGCCGGGCTGCAATTCAAACTGCGGCTTGACCAGCATGAGCAGGTCGCCACCGGGTTTGAGCAGGCGAACCACTGCGGGCAACACCAGCGTGAGCGAGATGAAAGACAGGTCGCCGGTCAGGAAGTCGAAGTTGGCTTCTGCGGCTGGGCTCGCCTCATCCAGGTCAGCGTCATCCTCATCGCCATCGAAGTCATCCGGAAAACCCATGTCATCGCTGTCGCCTGCATGGCCGGCCACGAGGTCGGCGGCGGTCATGGAACGGGCATTCAAGCCCTCGACGCAAACCACACGCGGGTCTTCACGCAGACTGGCATGCAGCTGGCCGTGGCCCACATCAACGCCCACCACCTGCATGGCGCCGTGCTGCAACAGGCAGTCGGTAAAGCCGCCGGTGGACTGGCCCACGTCAAGGCAGCGCAAGCCATCCACCTTCAGGCCGGTAGCTTTCAGCGCGCCTTCGAGCTTGAGCCCGCCGCGCGAGATGTACTTGGCTTCAGTGGTGTCCAGCAACTGCAACTCAGCGCCGGGCGGAATCTCGTCGCCGTTCTTGGCGACCTTCTTCCAGGCAGCATCGGCTTCGGGACGCCACTGCACCCCCGAAGCGATCAGGCGCTGGGCCTGCGAGCGGGTGGCGGCATGGCCGTGTTCGACGAGGAATAGGTCAGCGCGCATGTAGTTCCAGAAAAAGAGGGCTCAGCGCGTCGCGAGCGGCCGTCAGGCTAGGCGCGGGAGGACCCATGAACCGGAGCGTACTGGAGGTACGTGAGGATTCATGGAGGGACCCGCAACGACGCATCACGGCCGCGCAGTAGCGCGGGATCAGTAGCGGTAGGTGTTGGCTTTGTACGGGCCTGCTTTGCTGACACCGATGTACGCAGCCTGCTCGTCGCTCAACTCGGTCAGCACAGCGCCAACCTTCTTCAGGTGCAAGCGGGCAACCTTTTCGTCAAGATGCTTTGGCAGCACATAAACCTTGCCTACTTCGTACGCGTCCTTCTTGGTGAAGAGCTCGATCTGCGCGATCGTCTGGTTCGCAAAGCTCGAAGACATCACGAAGCTCGGGTGGCCGGTGCCGCAGCCGAGGTTGACCAGGCGGCCCTTGGCCAGCAGGATGATGCGCTTGCCGTCCGGGAAGATCACGTGGTCGACTTGCGGTTTGATCTCTTCCCAGGTGCATTTTTCGAGTGCGGCAACGTCGATTTCGTTGTCGAAGTGGCCGATGTTGCAGACGATGGCCTGGTCTTTCATCTTGGCCATGTGGTCATACGTGATGACGTTCTTGTTGCCGGTGGCGGACACAAAAATATCGGCCTTGTCGGCAGCGTATTCCATGGTCACGACCTTGTAGCCTTCCATCGCGGCTTGCAGGGCGTTGATCGGGTCGATCTCGGTCACCCACACCTGGGCGCTCAGGGCGCGCAGTGCTTGTGCGGAACCCTTGCCCACGTCGCCGTAGCCGGCCACGAGTGCGACCTTGCCGGCGACCATCACGTCGGTGGCGCGCTTGATGGCGTCAACCAGGGATTCGCGGCAGCCGTACAGGTTGTCGAACTTGCTCTTGGTGACGGAATCGTTCACGTTGATGGCGCGCAGGGCCAGCGTGCCCTTGGCCGACATTTCGTTCAGGCGCAGCACGCCGGTCGTGGTTTCTTCCGTCACGCCGACGATGTTCTTCAGGCGGCGGCTGTACCAGGTCGGGTCTTGCGCGAGCTTGGCCTTGATCGAGTTGAAGAGGCAGATTTCTTCTTCGCTGCCGGGCTTGGAGATGAGGCTCGCGTCTTTTTCGGCCTTGGTGCCCAGGTGCATCAGCAGCGTCGCGTCGCCGCCGTCGTCCAGGATCATGTTGGGGCCTTCTTCAGGCGTGCCCTTGGCGCCGTTGAATTCGAAGATCTTGTGGGTGTAGTCCCAGTAGTCGGCCAGGGTTTCGCCCTTGATGGCAAACACCGGCGTGCCGGCGGCGGCGATCGCGGCGGCGGCGTGGTCTTGCGTCGAGAAGATGTTGCACGAAGCCCAGCGCACTTCAGCGCCCAGGGCCTGCAGGGTTTCGATCAGCACGCCGGTCTGGATCGTCATGTGCAGCGAACCGGTGATGCGCGCGCCCTTGAGCGGCTGCGCCTTCGCGAATTCTTCGCGGATGGCCATCAGCCCGGGCATTTCGGTTTGTGCGATGTTCAGTTCCTTGCGGCCCCAGGCGGCAAGCGAAATATCGGCAATGGTGTAGTCGGTGGAAGGTTTCAGGACGGCGCTCATACGGTTCTCCAAATATCAAACGTCAACTGGGCAAAATCGCCACGGGCACGGCTTTCAGGGGAAGGGAGAATTCAGTCATTCACCCGGCTTGAGAGCACATGCGGGTGAGCGTGGTTGCAATGAAGTCCTGAGCCTGGTCCACGTGATGTGGCTTGCAACGCTCCTCAGGAAAACTGATTATACCCACCCCCGTCCGGACTCACTTCGTGTAGTCCGTTCCCCCCCCTCAAGGGATAAATAGATTCACCCCCGTTCAGGCTCACTTCGTGTAGCCTGCTCCCCCCTCTAGGGGGCGGCGCCTGGGGCCGGCGAAGCCGGACCCTCGGCCCCCGCTGGTGAAATACGCCATCACCGATCGCGCCCACAGAACTCTTCAACCCGCATGGGCCGCGGAACCGGCTTTGCCGGGCCGCAGGCGCAGTCCCCTGCAAGGGGAAAAGGGCTACACGCAGTGAGCCCGATAGGGGTGTGCCAATTTTTCGGCTTTGCCGGGCCGGAGGGGGGCGGCCCCCTCGGGGGGCAGCGACCCACACAAAGTGGAGGAGCGTGGGGGCCACATTCAGTGCGAAAATTTCACCATGCAAGAACTCTCCCGCTGGCCCACCGCGCAACGAAAAGCCGTCACCGGCCTCTTCACAGACATTGACGACACACTGACCACCGAGGGGGAGATCACCCCCGATGCGCTGGAAGCTTTGGGTGAGTTAAAAGCCGCCGGCTTCAAGATCGTGGCGGTCACAGGGCGCCCGGTTGGTTGGAGCGAGCCTTTCGCGGCCCGCTGGCCTGTCGATGCCATCGTGGCGGAGAACGGCGCCGTGGCGCTGCTGCCGGATGCCCAAAGCGCCGCGCCGCGGCCGCTGGCCAAGATCTACCAGCAGGATGCGGCCACGCGCAGCGCCAACTTCGCGCGCATGCAGGCCGTGCTGGCGCGCATCGAACGCGAAATGCCGGGCGTGCACCGCGCCACCGACTCGCCGGGCCGGGAGACCGACATTGCCATCGACCACAGCGAGTTCACGCAGCTCAGCGACGCGCAAATCGCCGCAGTGGTGGCGCTGATGAAAAGCGAAGGCATGCACGCCACCGTGAGCAGCATTCATATCAACGGCTGGTATGGCAGCCACAACAAGCTCGAAGGCGCGCGCTGGATAGTCCGGCAGCTCTGGCAGCGCGACCTGGACGCCGAGATGGACCAATGGGTCTACGTGGGCGATTCGACCAACGACCAGCTGATGTTCAAGACCTTTGCCAACAGCGTGGGCGTGGCCAACATCGCGCGCTTTGTGCCGCAGCTGGCGCACCTGCCGCGCTACGTGACGCGCAGCGAGCGCGGCGCGGGTTTCACTGAGGTAACGCGTGCGCTACTGGGATAACCCAGCGCAGCGCGCGGCTGCCCCGCGTTACCTCAGCGGGTGCCGCGGATCGGGCTTTGCCCGGCCGCAGGCACCGTCCCCTGAAGGGGAGGGGACGCTACACGAAGTGAGCGTCAGCAGGGGCTAGCTATATTGGCGGCGCACTGAGCCCCAGCGCAGCCAGGCGCCGAGAGCGGCCACCGCCAGCACCAGCGCTGCATAGCCTTCCGCAGTAGCGGGCAAGCCCAGCGGCGCAATCAAGCGGCCCGCCAGCATGGCGGGCACGCTGAAAGCCAGATAGCTGGTGGCATACAGCGCGGCAAACAACTCAGCCCGCTGATGTGGCTGCGCCAGCGGTGCGAGCGTCTGCACTTGCGCAGAGAAAGCCGAGCCGCCGCCAAAACCGGCCAGCGCCGTGCCGGCAAAAAACAGCGCCACAGAGCGCGTGGCCAGCGACACAGCCACCAGCCCCGCGCCCACGGCCAGCAAGCTCATGCCGACGGCGCTCATACGCACCGGCGACAGTTTTTTCAGCAAGGTCGGTGACGCAGCGCCCAGACCGAAGAAGGTGGCAATGGCGAGGCCGTTGACGATGCCGTCATGGATGCCAAAGATTTGCTGCAGCATGGAAGGCACCAACGACAGGTACAGGCCTGCAAGCGACCACACCGCCAGCATCGTCGGCACGCCGCGCACAAATTCGCCGCGCGCCTGCACCGGTATTGAAATGCGCGGTACCAGCGAAGCCAGCGCGCCGGGGCGCGGCGTGGCGCTTTCGGGCAGGAACAGCGTGGCCACCGCACCCACGACGCAAATCGCGGCCAGCACGCCAAACACCAGCGGCACCGGGTGCAGCGCGAACTTGACGGCAATGCCGGTGAGCAGCGCGCCCACGGCCAGCCCCGCCAGCGGCGAGATGCTGCCGATCATCGCGCCCAGGCGTTTTTGCGCAGCCGGGGCGGCCTCCACCACCGCAGCCGTCAGCGCGCCGCTGACCATGCCGGTCGCAATACCCTGCACGATGCGCGCGGCAATGATGCCGTTGATGCTCCCGGCCAGCAAAAAAGTCAGCATCGCGCCCGCCTGCAGCAGCAAGGCGGTAAACACCACAGGCCGGCGGCCGATGTGGTCAGACAGCGAGCCCGCCACCAGCAGCGAGGCCAGCAGCGCAATCGCGTAAATGGCAAAAGCTACCGTCAGCAGCGCCGGTGAAAACCCCCACTGCTGCTGGAAGACGACGAACAGCGGCGACGGCGCGCTGCCCGCCACGAAGAACGCGAACAACAGGATCGCCAGCAGGGGGAAGGCGGCTGCGGGCGGCAGCTGCCAGCGGGGCGCCGTCGAGCGGGATGGTTGCAATGAGGGATTGGCGGGAGCAGCAGGGGTAGCCATGGGGAAACGCTCAACTTTCTTAAAGCTAATTTATTCGCGTTTGTGAATTCTATACCCGTTCAAAAATTAACGCAAACATCGTGGCTTTTAGGCTAGAATCCGCCCTGATGAGCACTCTCCAAACGCCCCAGAACAAACGCCCCGGCGGACGCAGCGCCCAGGTGCAAACCGTGGTGCGCAAGGCGCTGGAAGAACTGATTGCCCAGGAGGGCCGCGACAAGGTCACCGTGCCGGCCGTGGCCGAGCGCGCCGGCGTGAGTGCTTCCAGCATTTACCGGCGCTGGGGCGACGTGAACGGCCTGCTCGGCGAAACCGCCCAGCAGAGGCTGGACCCGAACCGTCCCTTGCCTGAGACGGGCGACCTGAAAGCCGAACTCACGGCCTGGGCCAAGGAACTGATCAACCACCTCAACAAGCCAGGCAATGCCTCCCTGCTGAAGGCCGCGGCGGCGCTGGCGGGATCAGAAGAAACCAACTGCCTGAAAAACCGCCGCAACGAAGCCACAGTTCTGGTCAAACGCGCCCAGGCCCGCGGCGACGCCACACCCACCGTGCAGCAGGTGCTGGACCACATGATGGCCCCGATCATTTACCGGTTGATTTTTGGGGCTGGCGTAGAACCAGCCTTAGCCGACCAATTGGCCAGCGAACTGTTCGTACTAGCCAACCCCGTCAGTAAATAAACCAAAAAGCAAGCAGAGGCCGCGGAACCGGCTTAGCCGGGCCGCTGGCCTCGTCCCCTGGAAGGGGAAAAGAGGCTACACGCAGTGAGCCTCGATAGGGGTGTGCCTATTTTTTCGTCCCCTGCAAGGGGAAAAGAGGCTACACGCAGTGAGCCTCGATAGGGGTGTACCAATCTTCAGTTGGGCTTAGCTAACCCAAGCTTGTCTATCAGCACTTTTTCGCGCCCAACTGTGTCTTGCGCAAACTTCGTGTAGTCCGCGGAGCTCAGGTAGTTGGGCAGCATGTCGTACCGGCCCAGCGCCGCAACATAGCTGGGTTCTTCCATCGCTTTCTTGAAGGCATCGTGCAGGCGCTTGACCACCTCGCGCGGCGTACCTTTGGGTGCGCCTATGCCAAAGGGCGAGTTCTGCACGATGTCATAGCCCAGCTCTTTCAGCGTGGGGGCGTTCGGGAATTTGTCGAGCCGCTTCTCGCCCCAGGTATTGAGCACACGCAGCTTGCCGGCCTCGACCTGCGGCGCAAAACCGGTGCTGTCGGCGCCCGCCATCAGCTGGCCGCTGACGAGCGCCAGCATCAGGTCGGCACTGCCTTTGTACGGCACATGCTGCAGCTCAATGCCGGCCTTTTGCGCGATGAGCTCGGTCGTCAGGTGCGGGCTGGTCAGCGTGCCCGTCGAGCCGTAGGTCAGCTTGCCCGGGTTGGCCTTGGCATAGGCGACAAAGTCAGCCCAGGTTTTGAACGGGCTGTCGGCAGGCACCACGATGCCGAAGGCGTAGCCGGTCACGTTGATCACGTAGCTGATGTCCTTGACCGGGTCCCAGTTGATCTTGGTGGTGTAACCAAGGCGGAACACACCCAGCGGAATCTGCGCCAGCGTGTAGCCGTCGGGCTGCGCGCTTTGCAGCTGCTGGGCCGGCAGGGTGCCGCCCGCGCCGGGCTTGTTCTCGACGATCACCGTCTGGCCCAGGATTTTCGAGGCGTTGTCGGCCAGCGAACGCATGGTGATGTCGGTCGGCCCGCCCGCCGGGAAGGCGACGATCAGCTTGATCGGTTTGACCGGGAATTTTTGCGCATGGGCCGCACCCCACGCGCCGGCGAGTGAAATGGCCAGGGCGGCGGTGATCTGCAGTAAAGGACGGCGTTGCATCGGGGGTTCTCCTGATCCTGAAGGTGTGGCGAGCGTGAAGCCCATATCATGCGTGCAGCAAGCCAATACTGCATCAGGGCAACACCTGAAAGGTTGTCACGTCGGCGTCAGCCTCATCTTAAAGCGCTTAAAGCGTTTTAAGTACTTTTAGCGTTTCAACCATACAGGACAAGCGCAAACAGCTATCAATTCAATAGCAAAATCCTGCCGCAGCGTTGACTCCATCTCTGCCAGCAGGGGCCGCGGAACTGGCTTCGCCAGGCCGGAGGCGCCGCCCCCTTGAGGGGGGAACAGGCTACACGCAGTGAGCCTGGACGGGGGTGGATCTGTTCAGCACGCTTCCCAAGGCTTTCCCTGTATGCGTGCCGAGCTTGACGACAGCCTCAGGCGGTGCCGAAGCCACCACACGCCCACCCGCGTTGCCGCCGTCCGGCCCCAGGTCAATCACCCAGTCGGCTTCGGCGATCACGTCCAGGTCGTGTTCGATCACCACCACGCTGTGCCCGCCGTTGACCAGGCGGTGCAGCACGTGGATCAGCTTTTCGACGTCGGCCATGTGCAGGCCCACCGTGGGCTCGTCCAGTACATACAGCGTGTGCGGCGCCTTCTGGCCGCGGCGCGTGATGTCGTCGCGCACCTTGCTCAGTTCGGTCACCAGCTTGATGCGCTGCGCCTCGCCGCCCGACAGCGTCGGCGACGGCTGGCCCAGCGTGAGGTAGCCCAGGCCCACGTCTTTCAGCAATTGCAGCGGGTGGCTGATGTTGGGCATGGAAGAGAAGAAATCCACCGCCTCGTCCACTTCCATTTTCAGCACGTCGCCAATGTTCTTGCCGCGCCAGGTCACGGCCTGCGTTTCGGGGTTAAAGCGCGCGCCGTGGCAGGTTTCGCACAGCACTTTCACGTCGGGCAAAAAGCTCATGCCGATGGTGCGCACGCCCGCACCTTCGCAGGTGGGGCAACGGCCTTCGCCGGTGTTGAACGAAAAGCGCCCGGCGCTGTAGCCGCGCGCGCGGGCTTCCAGCGTGTCGGCAAAGAGCTTGCGTATCGTGTCCCAGAAGCCGATGTAGGTGGCCGGGCACGAGCGCGGCGTCTTGCCGATGGGCGTCTGGTCGACTTCCAGCACGCGGTCTACCGCCGCATAGCCCTCGATGCGTTCGCAGCCGGTCCAGTCGGGTGTCTTGCCCTTGTCGTCGGCGTCGCGGCCCGACTTCGTGGAGCGCTGCATGACGCCCGCATGCACATTGGTGAGCAGCACGTCGCGCGCCAGCGTTGACTTGCCCGAACCCGACACACCCGTCACCGCCACCAGGCGGTACAACGGCACGGTCACCGACACGTCCTTGAGGTTGTGCAGGTCGGCATTGACCACGGTGAGCCAGGAGGTGAAAGGCCCGGCTGCCGCGGGCGCCGCGTTGTGCAGCGCGCTGGCACTGGCCGCAGCAGCCTTGAGCGCCGCAGCTTTCAGCGTTGCCGCCTTCTGCTTGCTCACGGGTTTGGCGTTGACGTCAACAGGTCCCTCTTTCACCACGGCAACCGGTGCCGCGCCCTTGCGCGTTTCACGCCGCAGCTGCAGCGGGTGAATCAAGGGGTTCGCCAGGTAGCGACCCGTCAGCGATTCAGGCACAGCCGACAGCTGCGCCGCCGTGCCCTGCGCCACCAGCGTGCCGCCGCGCTTGCCTGCGCCGGGGCCGATGTCGATGATGTTGTCGGCGCGGCGAATCGTGTCTTCGTCATGCTCGACCACCACCAGCGTGTTGCCGCGGTCGCTGAGCTTGCCCAGCGCGCTCAGCAAAATCTGGTTGTCGCGCGGATGCAGGCCAATCGTGGGCTCATCGAGCACGTAGCAGACACCCTGCAGGTTGGAGCCCAGTTGCGCCGCCAGTCGGATGCGCTGCGCCTCGCCGCCCGATAGCGTGGGCGCGCCGCGGTCCAGCGTGAGGTAGCCCAGGCCCACGTCTTCGAGGAATTCGAGCCGGCTCTTGATCTCCGGAATCAGGTCGCGCGCGATACCGGCCTCACGGCCCAGCAGCGCGAGTTTTTCGACCCAGCCCCGCACGTCCGTCACCGACAGCGCTGCGATGTCGGCAATGCCGACGCCCGCAAACTTCACCGCGCGGGCCTTGGCATTGAGCCGCGTGCCTTCGCAGGTCGGGCAGGCGGTACCGGCCACGTCTTCCACCTCGGGTTCGGCAAAACTTTGCTCGCGGCCCTTGTTGTCGTCGTCCATCACCGAGTCGTCAAACACCTTGCGCTGCTCTTTGGTGAGCTTGACGCCCGTGCCCACGCAGTCGGGGCACCAGCCGTGTTTGCTGTTGTAGCTGAAGAGGCGCGGGTCGAGCTCGGCATACGAGGTGGCGCAAATCGGGCAGGCCCGCTTGGTGGAAAAGGCGATCAGCTTGCCAATGTTTTTGGCGCTGGTGCCAGCCATCATCGCGCCGCGCAAACCATCAAGCGGGGCCAGCACATGGACAACGCCCTTGCCGTGTTCCAGCGCGGTCGCCAGTGCGGCGCGCAAGGCGGCTTCGTTGTCAGGCGAGACATGGATGTCGGCAATCGGCAATTCGACCGTGTGTTCCTTGAATCGGTCGATGCGCGGAAAGCCGGTGGTGGGTAAAAACTCGCCGTCGATGCGCAAATGCGTATAGCCGCGCGGGCGCGCCCAGTCGGCCAGCTCGGTGTAGACGCCCTTGCGGGCAATCACCAATGGGGCCAGCAGGCCGATGTGCTGGCCGCGGTAGGTTTTGATCAGCTGCGCGGCAATGCTTTCGGGGCTTTGCGGCATCACCGCCGCGCCGTCTTTGGTGCAATGCTGGATGCCCAGCTTCACGTAGAGCAGGCGCAGGAAATGCCAGACCTCGGTGGTCGTGCCCACGGTCGACTTGCGGCCGCCGCGCGAGAGGCGCTGCTCGATCGCCACGGTGGGCGGAATGCCATAGACCGCATCCACCTCGGGCCGGCCCGCCGGCTGCACGATGCTGCGCGCGTAAGCGTTGAGTGATTCGAGGTAGCGCCGCTGCCCTTCGTTGAACAAAATGTCAAAAGCCAGCGTGGATTTTCCCGAGCCCGACACGCCGGTCACCACATTGAACTTGCCGCGCGGAATGTCGACCGACAGGCTCTTGAGGTTGTTCTCTTTGGCGTTGACGATCTGGATCAGGTTGGAGAACGCGGGGCGCTTGGCCCACACTTTGGGTCGCGACTCTTCAACGCCGTGGACCTTGCCCATGGCGTGCTCGTAGTCACGCAGCGCCAGCGCGGTGTGTGAAGTCGGGTGCTGGCGCACCTCTTCGGGCGTGCCCTGGGCCACCAGCAGGCCGCCGGCCTCGCCGCCTTCGGGCCCCAGGTCGATGAGCCAGTCGGCCGAACGGATCACGTCGAGGTTGTGCTCGATGACGATCAGCGAGTGCCCGGCTTCGAGCAGCTTGCGCAGCGCGCGCATCAGCTTGGCGATGTCGTCAAAGTGCAGGCCGGTGGTCGGCTCGTCAAACAAAAAGAGCGTGCCGCGGCCCGGCTGCCTGAGCGCGAGCGCTTGCTTGCTGGCGCTGGTGGTCTTGCTGGCATTGGCAAGGAAACCCGCGAGCTTGAGGCGCTGCGCCTCGCCGCCCGACAGCGTGGGCACAGGCTGGCCCAGCTTCACGTATTCCAGGCCCACGTCCACGATGGGCTGCAGCGCGCGCACCACTTCACGGTCTTGCGCAAAGAGGGCCACCGCCTCGCTCACGGTGAGGTCCAGCACGTCGGACACATTGAGCAGGCGCGGCTTCACGTCACCGATGGCCTTGCGCTCAATCGTCACTTCGAGGATCTCGGCGCGGTAGCGCTTACCGTCGCAGTCGGGACAGCGCAGGTAGACGTCGCTCAGGAACTGCATCTCGACGTGCTCGAAGCCCGAGCCGCCGCAGGTCGGGCAGCGCCCGTCGCCGTTGTTGAAGCTGAACTTGGTGGCGGTGTAGCTGCGCTGTTTCGCCAGCGGCGCCAGCGCGAACAGGTCGCGCACCGCGTCCCAGGCGCCCACATAGCTGGCCGGGTTGGAGCGCGCCGTCTTGCCGATGGGCGACTGGTCAACAAACACCACGTCGGTCAGGTGGTCGGCGCCCATGAGGCGGTCGTGCAGACCCGGCGTCTCCGTCGCCTTGCCGAACTGGCGCAGCAATGCCGGCGCCAGGATGTCCTGCATCAGTGTGGACTTGCCCGAGCCGCTGACGCCCGTCACGCAGACCAGGCGTTGCAGCGGAAAGTCGACCGTCAGGTTCTTCAGGTTGTGGTCTCGCGCGCCTTCAAGGATGAGGCGTGGGGTGCTGTCAGTCACCGCGCGCTTGAAGCCCATGCCCACCTGCTTGCGTGAGCCGAGGTAGGCGCCGGTCAGCGTGTCGGCATGTTTGATGTCGTCAGGCGTGCCGTCAAACACGATCTGACCGCCCTTCTCACCCGGGCCCGGGCCCATATCGATCAGGCGGTCGGCCGCCAGCATGACGGCGGGGTCATGCTCGACCACCACCAGCGTGTTGCCGGCGTCGCGCAGGCGGTGCATGGCCTGGGTGATGCGGTTCATGTCGCGCGGGTGCAGGCCGATGGAGGGCTCATCGAGCACAAACAGCGTGTTGACCAGCGAGGTGCCGAGTGCGGTGGTGAGGTTGATACGCTGCACCTCGCCACCCGAGAGCGTGCGGCTTTGCCGGTCGAGCGTGAGGTAGCCGATGCCGACGTCGCAGAGGTATTTGACGCGGGTCTGGATTTCTTCGAACAGCGACTTCAGCGCCTGCAGTTCAGCGTCGTCGCCCATCACGTCGAGCGAGAGGCCGCTGAAGAACTGCCGCAGCCTGTCGATCGGCAGGCGCATCAGGTCGTGCAGCGCCAGGCCCGGCAGGGCTTCAAGCTGCTCGCGGCTCCACTGCACACCCACCGGCATGAAACGCTGGCTGGGCGGCAGCACCGCGTCGGCGGCTTCCTTCGAGCCCAGGCGCCAGAGCAAAGACTCTAGCTTGAGGCGTGCACCGCCGCAGGTCTCGCATTGCGTGTAGCTGCGGTACTTGGACAGCAGCACACGAATATGCATCTTGTAAGCCTTGCTTTCGAGGTATTCGAAGAAACGCTTGATGCCGTACCACTGCTTGTTCCAGTTGCCGTCCTTGTAGCCCGGCGTGCCGTTGATGACCCAGCCCTGCTGCTCTGGCGTGAGCTTGTACCACGGCGTGTCGCGCGGAACACCGGCCGCTTCGGCGTGGCGCAGCAGGTCGTCCTGCGCTTCTTTCCAGGCCGGTGTCTGGATGGTCTTGATGGCGCCGGCGCGAAGGGTGAGCTTGTCGTTGGGAATTACCAGGCCGTAGTCGACGCCGATGACGCGTCCAAAACCTCGGCAGGTTTCGCAGGCGCCCATGGCGGAATTAAAGGAGAACAGCGAGGGCGTGGGGTTGGTGTAGCGCAGGTCGCTGTCGGGGCAATGCAGGCCCGTCGAAAAGCGCCACATCACATCCGGTTGACCGTCTTCTGCGTGTTGTACGTAAATGTTCAGTCGCCCGCCACGCTTCAATGCCGTCTCAATCGCTTCCATCACACGGGCTTTTTCCACCGCGTGGGTGCGAAAACGGTCGGCCACCACGTCGAGCAGCTTGTGCGGGCCGGCCGGCGTGGCCACGTCGCGCTGGGCATGCACGCGCGTGAAGCCACTGACAGAGAGCCACTGCTCGACCTGCTCGGCGCTGGTGTTGCCGGGCAGCTCGACCGGGAAGGTCAACACCACGCGCGGGTCGCCCTCCTTCGTGCGCGCCATCAATTCGGCATAAATCGATTCAGGCGTGTCGTGGCGCACGTTCTGCGCCGTCTGTTTGTCAAAGAGCTGCGCGGCGCGTGCGTAAAGCAGCTTCAGGTGGTCGTTGAGCTCCGTCATGGTGCCCACGGTGGAGCGCGAGCTGCGCACCGGGTTGGTCTGGTCGATGGCGATGGCGGGCGGCACGCCTTCCACCTTGTCGACGGCCGGCTTGTCCATGCGGTCCAGGAACTGCCGCGCATAGGCCGAGAAGGTTTCCACATAGCGGCGCTGGCCTTCGGCAAACAAGGTGTCGAACACCAGGGACGATTTCCCCGAGCCGCTGGGGCCTGTAACTACCGTCATTTCACCGGTGCGGATATCCAGATCGAGGTTTTTGAGGTTGTGCTGGCGCGCGCCGCGAATGCGGATGATTCCCTGGGACATGAGTGCAGTCTTTCCTGAAGAGGTCAAACATTCTAGACAGGGCAACCGGCTGCGCATGATGTAGGGATTAATGTCCTTTTTGCACACTTTCAACTACGTCAATCAGGGCGGCTTCTGGTTTTCCTGATCGCATTTTTTGCGCTTTCATGGTTCACTTATGGTTACATCATTTCACCCCGGATGGAAACACTGTGAACAACATGAACAAACTCAGCCGATGGTGCGCCGCCATCGCGATGGTGGCCGTGGCCCAGGCCAGCCATGCACAACTCCTTGTCGGGCAGACCGCGGGATTCACCGGCCCCGTGGGCGCCGGCGTCAAGGAAACCACGGAAGGCGCCAAGCTCTACATCGACGCCGTCAATGCCAAGGGCGGTGTGGGCGGGCAAAAGATTGAGCTGGTGTCGCTCGACGACAAGTTCGATCCCAAGCTGGCAGTCGAAAACGCACGCAAGCTGATCGAAGAACAAAACGTGCTGGCCATGTTCCTCACCCGCGGCACACCGCACACCGAAGCCATCATCCCGCTGCTCGACAAGAACGGCGTGCCGCTGGTTGGCCCCTCTACCGGCGCCATGGTGCTGCACCAGCCCGTCAAAAAAAATGTGTTCAACGTACGCGCCACCTACCAGCGTGAAGCCGAAAAAGCGATCACCCACCTGCATTCCATGGGCATCACGCGTATCGGCATCGTGTATGCCGACGACAGCTTCGGCGCTGACGGCGTAATGGGCGCGCAAAAAGGGCTTGCGACTGCCAAGCTGCAGCCCGCAGTACTGGAAAAATTCGACCGATCCAAACCCGATTTCGGACCCATCGCACCCAAGGTCTACCAGTCCAATGCGCAGGCCGTCATCATGGTGGCCTCGGGGCAGGCGGTGGTCGACGGCATCAAGGCCTTCCGCGCGGGCGGCTCCACGGCGCAGATCGTGACGCTTTCGAACAATGCCTCGGGCGGCTTTGTGAAAAGCCTGGGCGACAATGCACGCGGCGTGATCGTCACGCAGGTGTTTCCGTATGAGCGCTCCATCGCCTTCCCCATGGTGAAGGAGGCGCAGGAGCTGTCCAAGGCCAAGGGGCAAGCCGACGTGAGCCCCGCGATGCTGGAGGGTTTTGCCGCTGCCAAGGTGTTGGTGGAGGGCTTGCGCCGGGCCGGCGCCAAACCCACGCGCGAGAAAATCCAGGCCGCACTGGAAGGCATGCGCAAGCTGGATATCGGCGGGCTTGAGGTGAGCTACAGCCCCGAGGACCATACCGGGCTTGACTTTGCCGATCTGTCCATCATCGGCACCGACGGGAAATTCAAGAGGTAAATAGCACCCCCCTGCCGACGCTCACTTCGTGTAGCGTCACCTCCCCCCAGGGGGACAGGCGCCTTGCGCCCGGCGTAGCCGGATCGCGGCCCCTGCTTGGGAAGAGAATCCCCCCTGCCGACGCCACTTCGTGTAGCGTCACCTCCCCCAAGGGGGACAGGCGCCTCGCGCCCGGCGTAGCCGGATCGCGGCCCCTGCTTGGGAAGAGAATCCCCCCTGCCGACGCCACTTCGTGTAGCGTCACCTCCCCCAAGGGGGACAGGCGCCTTGCGCCCGGCTTAGCCGGATCGCGGCCCCTGCTTGCGAATTCGCAAACCTGCGGCGCCAAGCCGTACGGTTTGCTCAGCCGTAAAGCGCGCTTTCGAGTTCCTTGAACTTCTCGGGGCCGACAGCTTCCTTGATCTTGGGCGCCAGCTCCTTGAGCTTGTCAATGTCGCCTGCGGCTTCCACCGCCAGGTTCAACCTGAAACCCCGAAGGCCCAAGGCGGCCGTCAACCGTGTGGCGATGGGATAGGCCCTTGAATAATGCTCTTGGGCATTCAGGGTGGGACTGCCGTCGGCGTTGTGCGCCGACACCTCAGGGGCTGGCTCGGCAGGCGGCTGCACTGCCAGCGGCGCCAGCAGGCCCAGCGAAATCAAGTGGTTGATGTCTTCTGCGGTTACGCCGAATCCCGAGGTGGCCTTGACCACATCCTCCAGGCTGCGTTTGCCGTCAAACATGATGAAGGCAGAGCGCTGCCGGGGGGTCAATGCGACGGTTCGGTTCTGCACGGCGGTCTGGCCGGCTTCCGTCTTGGTGTAAATCATCGGCTGGTCTCCAAATAAATGCGCGAGGGTGCCACCATGAGGTGCTTGATTTCCAGAGACGCTGTGATCGTTGTTTTTGTCTCTGTTAAATCAATTTAACTCATTTTCACCGGCAACGCACCTTTTCTGGGCATGATCGCGGCGACGTCCTGCACGCGAAAGCGCCACTCGCTGTCAGCCTGACCCCTTCACTCAACCATGCGTACGCGCTTCCAGAGCAGCGACAACAACAGGCGCGGCCAGCCGCGAAGCACCATGCTTTTCACCGCCCAGATCAATATCACCACCCTTGTTCAACAGAAATAATGCCAGCCCGGCAATCACGATAAACCCCACAACAAGTTTCCACATCTTTCTTTCTCCCAAAAAAAAGCCCCCGGCAAATCGATGACGAGGGCCCGAAAAAAACACCAGGCTTTTCAGCCTGAAGAGCCGGTGCGGGCTCCTGGCCCGCACCGGCGCAAATACCCATCAGTCGTTGGCGTAAATATCCACGTCCTTGGTTTCCTTGATGAACAAGGTGCCCACCACCAGCGTCATGCCGGCGATGATGATCGGGTACCAGAGGCCGTTGTACATATTGCCGGTCTGCGCCACGATGGCAAACGCCGTGGTGGGCAGCAGGCCGCCGAACCAGCCGTTACCGATGTGGTACGGCAGGCTCATGGAGGTATAACGGATGCGGGTCGGGAACAACTCCACCAGCATGGCGGCGATCGGGCCGTACACCATGGTGACCAGAACCACCAGATAGAACAGGATGGCCGTGACCATGACCTTGTCAACCTTGGCAGGATCTGCCTTGGTGGGATAACCGGCAGTCTTCAGGTCATCAGCCACCAGCTTCTTGAACTCGGCGTCCTTTTTCTTGGCGTCGTCGGCGCTCAGGCCTTTGGCGGTGTAGCTGGGGATGGCGGTTTCACCGATCTTGATGGTGGCCACGGTGCCGGCGGGTGCGGCGACGTTTTCATAGCTCACCGAAGCGCCTGCCAGCACTTGCTTGGCGATGTCGCAGGAGCTGGTGAACTTGACGGTGCCGGTCGGGTTGAACTGGAACGAGCACTCATTCGGGTCAGCAGTCACCACCACCTTGTTCTTGGCTTGTGCCGCGGCCAGGTCAGGGTTGGCGGCTTTGGTCAGCGCGGTGAACACGGGGAAGTAGGTCACCACAGCCAGCAGGCAGCCGGCCATGATGATGGGCTTGCGGCCGATCTTGTCGGACAGCGTTCCGAAGATCACGAAGAAAGGCGTACCCAGGATCAGCGAATAAGCCACCAGGATGTTGGCCGTGGGGCCGTCGACCTTGAGCGCCTGCGTCAGGAAGAACAGGGCGTAGAACTGGCCGGAATACCACACCACAGCCTGGCCGGCGGTCAGGCCGATCAGCGCCAGGATCACGATCTTCAGATTTTTCCACTGGCCGAAAGATTCGGACAACGGTGCCTTGGAGGTCTTGCCCTCAGCCTTCATTTTCTGGAAGGCAGGAGATTCGTTCATCGACAGCCGGATGTAGACCGACACGGCCAGCAGCAGGATGGACACGATGAAAGGAACGCGCCAGCCCCAGTCGGCAAATGCGACTTCGCCCATGGCGGTACGCACACCCAGGATGACCAGCAGGCTCAGGAACAGGCCCAGCGTGGCTGTGGTCTGGATCCAGGAGGTGTAGGCGCCGCGCTTGCCCTGCGGCGAGTGCTCGGCCACATAGACAGCTGCACCGCCGTATTCACCGCCGAGCGCCAGGCCTTGCAGCATGCGCAGGGCAATCAGGATCACCGGAGCGGCAACACCGATGGATGCGTAGTTGGGCAAGAGGCCCACGATGAAGGTCGACAAGCCCATGATCACGATGGTGACCAGGAAGGTGTACTTGCGGCCGATCATGTCGCCCAGGCGGCCGAACACCAGCGCGCCAAAGGGGCGCACGATGAAACCGGCTGCAAAAGCGAGCAGCGCAAAGATGAAGGCAGAGCCTGCATCCAGTCCGCTGAAGAACTGCTTGGCGATGATGGCGGCCAATGAACCGTAGAGATAGAAGTCGTACCACTCAAATACGGTGCCGAGTGAGGAGGCGAAAATCACCTTCTTCTGCTCGGCTGTCATCGGCCTGTTGTCGACGGCTGTTGCCATGATGTTGTCTCCAAAATAATGAGACTTCCGGTATGGAAGCTACCTTCATTATTTGGGTTGTGCCTGACCTAGCTCTGACGTGAAACTAACAGGAGCTTTCACGAAACTTATGCGTGGCTGACAAGTCAAGGGGAAACCCTTGAAGAACTTTTCAGCATGCGAAGCACCTCAGGGAAAACGCTTAAAACCTTCTTAGGCCCCGCGTCGAATGCCCGTCGCAACCTTACACGCGGCATTCCAGCCATCACCATCAAACCACGGGCTGCCGAGCAGGTACTCGCGCAGCATCGGCAACGCATCCAGGCCCCAGAAAATTTTGCCATCGACCTCAAACGCCGGCACGCCAAAAGCGCCTTTGGCAATCGCCGTTTCGGTATTGCTTTTGAGCTGCGCCTTGACGCTCTCGCCCTGCACATCGCGTGCTGGCGCTAGCTGCTTGACAAGCGCTTCGTAACGGGCCGCATCGCCGGCTTCACCGCCTTCGCCCCAGACATGGCGAAAGATGGTTTCGCACGCATAGCGGTTGGGCGTGCCGCCCTGCCCTTCGGGGCCGCAGGCCACGGCCAGACGCAGCAGGGGCAACGGGTTGAAGGGGTGGCTGGCCGGCATCTTCATTGCGATACCCAGGCTGTGCGCCAGCCACAGCACCTGCCGGTAGGTCCAGTCGCGTTTGGGGGCGATCTCCGCAGGGCCCAGCTGGCCATAGTGCTTGAGCATGCCCGCGAACAGCACCGGCGTGTACGCCACGCTGTAGCTCACACCCTTCAGCGCTTCTGGGAGGCACTCAAAAGCCAAAAAGGCATAGGGCGAAATGACGTCGAAGTAGCATGTGATGTGCTTGATCAGGGGTGCGTCACCGGCTGCCGGCTTCATCGTCGTGTCCTCGCCGGTCATGGCTGCATCGCAGCCATGCGCTGCCCTATGGATGTCCAGATATGGCGCTTTGCGGTGTCGTCGGCCCCACTCCACTGCGCGATTTCATCGCGCGTGCGAAAGCAGCCCTCGCACAGGCCCGAAGCCGCGTTCATGCGGCACACGGAAATGCAGGGCGACGGCGCGTCCGGCTCATCATCGAGTGTGGCCGCGCGCAGAGAGACCAGTTCGATCGCGTGCTTGCGTGCCAGTTTGTCTTCGTCCACATTCACCGCAAAGTCCGCCACCGGCGCGCCCGTCAGCAGCTCAAGCTCCTGTGGCGACAGCTGGAACACCGCATGCGGATGGCCCGCAGCCGCCCACACGGTTTCAAAGCGGAACAGCGAGCGGTCAATCAGCGTCACGGAGGGCGTGGCATGCGCCAGCGGCGACACACCGCCTATGGAGAACCCCGTGCGCGCCTTCACAAATTCCGCATCGGCCCGAGCCAGCCGCTTGCCATCGATACACACCATGGCCTCGACCTTTTTCTCATCGACCCGCTGGTCGCCTGACGTGACCACCAGCACGGCGGCATCGTCAGACTTGCGGCGAAAAATAATGCTCTTGGCAATCTGGCCCACCTGCACACCCAGTGCATCGGCCGCCTGCTGCGCGGTGCGCGCGGCATCGTCGAGCATGACGGGTGCATGCATATGGCCACTGTCCAGCAGCACAGCGGCAACCCGCCGCACACCCTCTGGCAACGTCTTCAATTCGGATCCACACATTTCAATTCATTCGTTTGTTAAGAAGCGCGGTTGCCGCGCGGGAGTTCGGCTTGCGCCCCAGGAAATCGCTGATGAATTTTCCCGCATCAATGAGCTTGTCCAGGTCAATGCCCGTCTCAATGCCCATGCCATGCAGCATGTACACGACATCTTCGGTCGCCACATTGCCGGTAGCGCCCTTGGCAAACGGGCAGCCGCCCAGGCCCGCCGACGAGGTATCGTATTGCCACACGCCCATCTGCAATGCCATCAGCGTATTGCCCAGCGCCTGGCCGTAGGTGTCGTGGAAATGCCCCGAGACATCGTTGATGTCGAAATGTTTGAGCGTCGCCTCCATGGCGCGCCGCACCTTGAGCGGCGTGCCCACACCAATCGTGTCGGCCACACCCACATGCTGCACACCAATGCCCTTCATCAGGCCGGCGAGCATGTCCACACGTTCAGGTGAAATTTCACCTTCATAAGGGCAGCCCACGGTGCAAGACATCGCGCCCCGCACATAAATACCTTTTTCTCGCGCGGCCTCGACCACGGGGCGAAAGCGCTCAATGCTTTCGGCAATCGAGCAGTTGATGTTCTTCTGGCTGAAAGCCTCGCTGGCCGCGCCGAACACCACGATCTCGTCGGGCCACAGCTCGCGCGGCGGCGCAATTGCGGCTTCAAAGCCTTTCATGTTGGGCGTCAGCACCGAATAGCGCACACCCGGCTTGCGCTTGATGCCGGCCATCACCTCGGCGTTGTCGGCCATCTGCGGCACCCACTTGGGCGACACATAACTTGTGACTTCGATCTCGGTCAGCCCCGCGTCCTGCAGGCGGTGCACCAGCTCAATCTTCACCGCGGCCGGCACCTGGGCTTTTTCATTTTGCAAGCCGTCGCGCGGGCCAACATCGACAATTTTGACTTTGGAGGGCAAAGACATGGTTTTTTCCGTATTCGATTTCAAGTGTCAGGCGGCCGCAGGTGCCGCGCCGCGCGGGCGCAACCACAAAAGCAGCCAGCCGGCCAGCACACCCAGCGCACTGAACAACAAAAGAACCCCACCGATAAAGCCCTGCACCAGCACCGACCCCACAATCTGGGCCTGCACCGGGTCTGCCACCGGGTAACGCACCTTCACGGTTTCGCCGACTTTGTGAACGGCGCCGCCCTGGCGCACCAAGGGGTCAGCCACACGCAGGGTACGGCCATCGTGCGCGGAAAATTCAACAATGCTTTTCTGGCCCGTGCTGAGCTTCAGGTGGGAAGCTTCATGTCCCACCACCCGCCCGACTACCGTGCGGGTGTCGCTGCCAAGGCCCAGGCTTGAGGCCAGCAGCCAGAGAGCTCCCAGGGCTGTCAGCCCGCTGGGCACCAGCAACAGCCAGCCAAAAACACTGAGCAGGCGGTGAGATATGGACGATGGCATCAATGAAACTCCGGGGCCTGCGCTTCAACAGCCACTTCAACAACCACTTC
Organism: Polaromonas sp. P1_F9; assembly: GCF_056405615.1. Lineage (NCBI taxonomy): Bacteria > Pseudomonadati > Pseudomonadota > Betaproteobacteria > Burkholderiales > Comamonadaceae > Polaromonas > Polaromonas sp. P1_F9. The sequence continues at coordinate 120,339 of NZ_JBFUBT010000007.1, forward strand.
AATAGCCACGCAGTGGATCAACAATACCAGCAACCCGCTCCCCGCGTTCGACGGCACGCACCTTGCCCGCAATCTGGGCAATGCTTTCCTCACGCAGCGTGCGGGCCGAGGTGTGCGGGGTTACCGTGACTTTCGGGTGTTTCCAGAAAGGGTGATCTGCCGGTAACGGTTCGGTATGAAACACATCCAGCGTGGCGCCCGCCAGGTGGCCGTTGTCGATCAGCGTGATCAGGTCGCCATCGACCAGGTGGCTGCCGCGCGCCACGTTGATGACATAGCCGCCGGGCCGCAACCGCGACAGGGTGTCCAGGTTCATGATGCCCCGCGTTTCAGACGTCAGCGGCAGCAGGCATACCAGGATGCGGCTGGCCGCCAGGAAATCCTGAAACCCCTGCCCACCCGCATCGCCCGAAAAACACCGCACACCCTCAATCGTCTTGGGCGACCGGCTCCAGCCATTGACCGGAAAGTCGAACTGCGCCAATGCACGTCCGACGCGCTCGCCCAGCACGCCCAGACCCATCACGCCAACGGGATAGTCGGTGCGCAGGCGCGGCTTGCGGTACGACCACTTGCCTTCGGCAATATCGGCCTCATAGCCATCGAGCTCGCGAAAGTGGCGAATGACCGCATGGCACACAAACTCGGCCATCTGCACGGACATGCCGGCATCGTCCAGCCGCACCACCGGTACGCCGGCTGGAAGCCGCAGCTTCATCAGCGCATCGACACCGGCGCCAATGTTGAAGATGCCCTTGAGCTTTGGCTGCTCGTCAAAGAACTGCTGGGGCGGCGCCCAGACCACCGCGTAGTCGGCCGGCGCCGCGCCGGCGGACCACAGCTCCACCTGCGCATCGGGGAACTCGGCTTTCAGGCCGTCTACCCAAGGCTGGGGTTTGATATCGGAACAACAAAAACTGATGCGCATGAAGAAAATCCCGTTTGAATCAAAGCAAAGTAAAAATCAAACGGCTATTTTCAACAATTCCGAGCCCTCGCTCACCTGGTCGCCCGGCGCATACAGCAACTCCTGCACCACGCCATCGGCCGGCGCGGCAATGGTGTGCTCCATCTTCATGGCTTCCATCACTGCCAGCGGCTGGCCCTTGCTCACCTTGTCGCCCGCCTTGACGGCAAACGACACCACCTTGCCGGGCATGGGCGCCGTGAGGCGGCCGCCTTCGGCCTGTGCTTCGCCCGCATGGGCCAACAGGTCGATGGAAAGGATTTGCGTGGCGCCTTTGGCCGTGAACACATGGTCCAGCTCGCCCTGGGCATACACGGCGGCCGTCATGCGCTGGCCTGCAAACTGCACGTCAATGCCCTGGGCGGTTTCAGCAAACACCAGCGGGCCCGATGCCTCGCCAATCGTGAGGTGCAGCGCACCGTCGTGCAGATAGGCAAGCGTTGCCTTGGCGGGTTCGCCGTGAAATTCAAACTCAAAGCGGCGTTCCATCACACCATGCGAGCGCCAGCCGTCGCGGCGGCTGAAAGGGTCTGCGCCCTCCATGGCCCGCTCATCCAGCAACGCCCTGGCCACCGCTGCCGCGCCCGCCATAGCCAGGCCCACCGGCTCCTGCCTGAAGAGCACGGCTTCTTCGCGCTGGATCAGCGCGGTGTCGAGGTTGGCTTTGGCAAACGACGGGCTGCGCACCACATAGCGCAAGAACTGCACATTGGTGCTCAGGCCCACGATGCGGGTCTGCGCCAGCGCATCATCAAGCCGGGCAAGCGCTTCTTCGCGCGTGGCGCCATGCACAATGAGCTTGGCCACCATGGAGTCGTAATAAGGCGAGATCGCATCGCCTTCACGCACGCCGTCATCCACGCGGACCTGTCCTCTTTCAAACGCCGTATGCAGCGGCTTCTTGTAGACGTGCAGCGTGCCGGTGGCGGGCAGGAAGTTGTTGTCGGGCGTTTCGGCGCAGATGCGCGCTTCGATGGCATGGCCGTGGATTCGCAGTTGCTCTTGCGCCAGCGGCAGTTTTTCACCCGAAGCCACGCGCAGTTGCCACTCGACCAGGTCCAGCCCGGTAATCGCTTCGGTCACCGGGTGCTCCACCTGCAGGCGGGTGTTCATCTCCATAAAGAAGAAATTCATGGAACCATCCGCGCGCTGCTCAACAATGAATTCCACGGTGCCTGCGCCCACGTAATTCACGGCACGCGCAGCGGCCACCGCCGCCTCACCCATCTGCTTGCGCATGGCTTCCGTCATGCCGGGGGCAGGCGCCTCTTCCAGCACCTTCTGGTGGCGGCGCTGCACCGAACAGTCGCGCTCAAACAGGTAAACGTAATTGCCGTGCGTGTCGCCAAACACCTGGATCTCGATGTGGCGCGGGCGCTGGGCATACTTTTCAACCAGCACCGCGTCGTCGCCAAAGCTATTGATGGCCTCGCGCTTGCATGAGGCCAGCGCCGCGTCGAAGTCTTCCGTCTTGTCGACCGCGCGCATGCCCTTGCCGCCGCCGCCCGCGCTGGCCTTGATGAGTACCGGGTAACCAATGCGGTCAGCCTCGCGCTTGAGCAATGCCGGGTCCTGGTCGCTGCCGTGGTAGCCGGGCACCAGCGGCACGCCGGCTTTTTCCATCAGCTGTTTGGACTCGGCCTTCAGGCCCATGGCCTTGATGGCAGACGCCGGTGGGCCAATGAACACCAGCCCGGCGTCGGCACAGGCCTGGGCAAATTCCTCGTTCTCGCTCAGGAAACCATAGCCGGGGTGAATCGCCTCGGCGCCGGTGGCTTTGGCGGCTTCGATGATGCGCTCCCAACGCAGATAGCTGTCTTTGGGCGCGCTGCCGCCTATATGAATGGCCTCATCGCAAAAGCCGACATGCTTGGCGCCCGCGTCGGCGTCGGAATACACCGCAACGGATTGAATGGCCATGCGCCTTGCAGTAGCAGCTACCCGGCAGGCGATCTCGCCCCTGTTAGCGATAAGAATTTTTTTAAACATGATCGTTCTTTGAGAAAGGAGACTTCAAGGTAAATGCCGAGGTGGTGCCCGGGTCGGGCCGGCCACTGAAGATGCGGGCCACACGGGTGAACAGCTGGCGCAAAAAACGCCAGCAGATGCGGATCAGCCAGATGCTGAGCGCCAGCACCAGGGCCAGCACCACCACAAACACCAGCGGGTGCGCAATCGCCAGCCACAGGCCGGCCGGCACCAGCGAGTCTTCGACCAGCGAGGCGCCGATGTTGCTGAAAGGCTCGGGCGAGGTGTTGATGGCTGCCCGCGTGGTGGCCTTGGCGGCAAAGCTGGTAGCGGCCAATGTGCCGCCCAGCAGGGCCGCCACCAGCGCGCCCAGGCCGTTGTCGGCGCCAAACACCGCCGCCGCAAGCGCCGCACCCGCGGGGATGCGGATCACGCCGTGCACCACATCCCACAGCGAATCAAGACCCGGAATCTTGTCGGCAAAAAATTCAATGAATACCATGAAGCCGCTGACACCCAGCACCACCGGGTTGGACAGCAGGTGCAGGCCCTGGGGAAGCTCTACCCAGCCCATGAAACCGGCCAGCCCGGTCAGCAGCACCACAAGGTACAGACGCACACCGCTGGCCCAGCCCAGCGCGCCGGCCAGGGCAATCAGTTGTGCGGTGTCCAGACTCATGGAGCCCCCACGCTTTTCACTTCGTGTAATACGCTGCCCCCCGAGGGGGCGCGAGCTTGCTTGGGGCGGCCCGGCGCGGCGCTCATCCGCTGTTCATGCGAGGCACTGCTCAAAAACCAGCGAACGCCGCGGGACCGGCTTTGCCGGACCGCTGGTGTTGCCCCCTCGAGGGGGGAGGCGGCTACACGAAGTGAGCAAGAAACGGGGGGGAGTGTCATATTTGCCACGAGGGTTTGCGTTTTTGCAGGAAGGATTGAACGCCCTCACGCCCTTCCGGGCTCACGCGCACATCGGCAATACTTTCCACCGTCATCTGCACGAGTTCCGGCGTGATGGGCTGGCTGGCCACGTCCTGCACCAGCTGTTTGCAAAGCTTCACGGCTTCAGGCCCTGAATTGACAAGGGCCTTCACTAGCTCGGCCACCTTGGCGTCCAGCGCCTCGGCCGTCACCACTTCATGAACAAAACCAATGCGCAAGGCCTCGGCCGCATCAAAACGTTCAGCCGTGAGGAAGTAGCGATGCGCCGCCCGCGTACCCATCGCGCGAATCACATACGGGCTGATGGTGGCGGGTATCAGGCCCAGCTTCACCTCGCTCAGGCAATACCCTGCCGTGTCCACCGACACAGCCATGTCGCAAGCCGCCACCAGGCCGATGCCGCCGGCATACACGTCGCCCTGTATGCGGGCAATAACGGGCTTGGGGCATTCATAAACGGCCTGCAGCATGGTCGCCAGGCGGCCCGCGTCTTCCAGGTTCTGCGCATGGGTGTAGTCGGCCATGCTGCGCATCCAGTTCAGGTCGGCGCCGGCACAAAAGGCCGGGCCGTTGGCCGCCAGCACAACGCAGCGCACCTCGTCGTGCATGCCCAGCTCGACAAAAGCCTGCGTCATCTCGGCGATGACCTCCTGGTTGAAGGCATTGCGCACGTCAGGCCGGTTCAGCGTGACGGTGGCGAGCGGCCCGCTCAAAGTGATGGTGAGGTGATTCATGGCTGTGTCCAGACGACGTCATCGTCGACGGCGTAAAGTTTGCATTTTTCCGGCGATTTGCGGTTGCAGCTGTCAAGCGCCCGTTTGACCGGGTCGTCGCCGCCCTCGGCCCAGCCCCAGCCGCCGGTGGGCCCTATGGCAAACGCGCGGGGAGCATCCTTGGAAAGAAAAACCTTGTAGCCATTCTTGCCCGACGCCGACAGGAAAGGCAACTTTGGCTCTTCAGTAATCGCGGCGAAATCTGTTTTGGGCGGCCGTTCAGTTTTCGGGCTAGCGCCAAACCGGGCAAAAACCGGTGAGGGCTGGCTGGGCAGGCCGATTTCATCAAGGAAACGCGTCACTTCCGGCTGCCAGATGGTTTGACCTTTGGTGGCGCCGAACATGCTGTGCGAATCACTGCCGAAAGTGCCAAACGCCACCACACGCGCCTTGCCGCCGCCCGCGTTGTAACGCGCAGCCATCTCCTGCCAGGTGGTGGGCGCGAAGTAGCTGTCGTTATCGCCGTAAAACCAGAGCGAAGGAACGCGTGTGTCTGCCGCATAACCGGCAGCGCCCCTGGCGAGCCCCGTTTCCCATCCAGCGCAGGTCTCCTGCCGCAAGCCGCCCGCGAAATTCACGAGCCCCTTCACGCCGGGGTAATTGAGCGCGCCAAAGGCCAGCGTTGTCCAGCCGCCATGCGATTGGCCCACGATCAAAATACGGCTCTTGTCTGCATACGGCTGCTCAAGCGCATAGTCCAGCACGGTCTTGACGTCTTCAGCCTGTGTGCGGCCATTGCTTTCCACATTGCAGCCGCCATTGATATAACTTCCGCTGGATTTCGAAAACCCCTGACGCATGGGAACCAGCACCACGTAGCCGCGCTGCAAAAAATACCGCGCCGCAATGGCCGGCCGATAGCGCGACTGAAAGCGCGGGTCACCATAGGCCTTGCCATGGTTGATGATCACCACCGGAAAAGGCCCGGGGCCGTCGGGCTTGTAGATCGTGGTTTCCAGCTCCGTGCTGCCCACAAAGGCTTTTTTGGACACCAGCACGACGGACTCATTGAGCGCCGCATTCAGCTCGGGCTCCTGTGCATGCACCTGGGGCGCGAAGCTGCCGCAGAGCCCCGCCAACAAAAAGGCCGATGCAGCTCTGCGCCATACGTGCGAAGAAAAGGTGATGTCAGTCATGGCGTTCGCCCCCTTTGTTCGCATGGCTTCTTTCCGCTTGCCAGCCCGATAGAAGCCGGCCCCCTCCGCAATGACTCATGATTGAAGCCCGGTAACTGCTTCATGGCTGAGTCCATACGACTTTGTCATCCACCGCGTACAAGCGGCAGGGATTCTTGAATTTTTCGCAATTGCGGACGGCTCTTTCCATCGCATCGGTACCGTATGCGCGTGCGATTGCGCCTTTGTCAGAGAGGGCAACAGCCCTGGGAAAAGGCTCGGTTAACCATTCAAGGTACAAAGTTCGGCCCCTTGGGCTCACGCGGGGCAAAGCGTCCGCATTGGCCAGGTCCGCAAAGCTCGTGGAAGGTGGAACAGGCCCGGCATGCACACGGGCAACGGGCGACGCACCAGTCACCTCAGAAGCGGCGGTTTCGGCCACCGGTTCAGTTTGCGGTGCTGGCTGCTTTTGCCCAGCAGCACTCGCTGAAAAGACACTTGCCGGATCCGAATACACCTGTTTCGCGCGCCGCGTCACCTCCTGCTCCAGCAGTCTGTCCTCGGCATGGGCAGGGTAGAAGGTCCTGCTCTTGTTCCAGGTATCAACACTTCGCTGCAGTTTTTCCTCACGGTTCAGATCAATTCCACGCGTGCGCCTGTAGGTTGGCGCGCCAAAAGAATCCTCATCCTGAACCAGCTTGCGGATGATGGCCGCGTACGCCGGTACATCAACACCAAACCCGGATGACAAGCGCATGGCAAGCCGGTCTGCCCTGACCAGGTCCGCAGACTTCGGCTCTCTCAGCTCGCTTTCCTGGTTCTCGCCAATACTTGCCAGGCTGCCCACCAGGAGTTGCGCCAGCATCCTGCTTTTTGTCCGGTCACGGCTGAGTTTCAAGGCAACATGCGCGACCTCATGGGCAAGCACCACGACCAGCTCGTCCCTGGAAAGCCTGGCCAGCAGCGGCACCGTCACTATCACGCTGGCGCCCTCTGAATCGGCGTACCGGTAGGTCCCATCCACCACATTCAGTGAGAGCTGGCAAACCGCGACCCGCCTCACCGCAATCTTTGCCGGCTCACCGTTGCGCTTGACTGAAAACTCAACCAGGGGAGCTGCGTCCGGATTTTTCTCCCGCACATGCGGCCCCACTGAATCCGGCTTGGGGGTTCCAAAGAAGCGAAGAAGCTGCCCCTGCTCAGCAAACTCAAATGGCTCGCGCGCCTTGAAGCCGGCGTATCCCCAAGGAGTCCTGTCGATGTCCGCCAGAAAAATACTGGCGCCGGGCCCCATGTTGTAGTGCCTGGCAAGCTCCTCATATTCCGCCAATGATCTCTTGGGCAATTTGTCGTTGGGCAAAGGAGGAATGCTCCTGGGAAATCCCCCCAGGCTCCACGTCCAATCGGCGTCCTCCTTTTGGCAAAGGGGCTGCGCCGCATAGGCCAGCTGAAAAAGAAGCTGCTCAGCAGGCGCGCTGATTTTCTTCACCTCCACCATCCGGGACGGTTGCGTCTCGGGCAACGCCGCACCTGCGTCAGAGGCGCCCCAAAACATCAGGGCCACAAGCCATAAGGGGTGATATTTCAGCATTTGTCTTTTTTTGAGTTGGGTTGCCGGCTATTGAATCACTGGATATGACGCGCAACAACAGCACAACGTAGGTTTTTTGCCCAACTGCCCTTGATGGTCTTACCGGTCACCGATTTACATCCGGAAGACGCCAAACTTCGTATCGGGAATCGGCTGGTTCAGCGTGGCAGAAAGCCCCAGCGCCAGCACACGCCGCGTATCGGCCGGGTCAATCACCCCGTCGTCCCAACCCCGCGCAGTGGAGTAATACGGGTGCGACTGCTGGCCAAACTGGTCCAGCACGGGCTGCTTGAAGGTGGCCTCTTCTTCGGCACTCCAGCTGCCGCCCTTGGCTTCAATCGCGTCGCGCTTCACAGTCGCCAGCACGCCGGCCGCCTGCTCGCCGCCCATCACGCAGATGCGCGCGTTCGGCCACATCCACAAGAAGCGCGGTGAATACGCCCGGCCGCACATGCCGTAGTTGCCGGCGCCGTAGCTGCCGCCAATGATCACGGTGAACTTGGGCACCTGGGCCGTGGCCACGGCTGTCACCATCTTGGCGCCGTGGCGCGCGATGCCTTCGGCTTCGTATTTGCGGCCGATCATGAAGCCGGTGATGTTCTGCAGAAACACCAGCGGCACCTTGCGCTGGCAGCACAGCTCGATAAAGTGCGCGCCCTTCTGGGCTGATTCGCTGAACAGAATGCCGTTGTTGGCGATGATGCCGACAGGCATGCCCTCAATGTGCGCAAAGCCGCAGACCAGCGTGGGGCCAAAGCGCGCCTTGAACTCATGGAACTCGCTGCCGTCGACGATGCGGGCAATCACCTCACGCACGTCGTACGGCTTTTTGGGGTCGACAGGAATCACGCCATGCAGCTCTTGCGGGTTGTAGAGCGGCGGCACCGGCGTGCGCAGGGCCTGGTCGAAGCGCTTGGTTTTGTTCAGGCTGGCCACGGCCTGGCGGGCCAGCGCCAGCGCATGCGCGTCGTTTTGCGCCAGGTGGTCGGCCACGCCCGAAAGCCGCGTGTGCACGTCGCCACCGCCCAGGTCTTCAGCTGAAACGATTTCACCAATGGCCGCCTTTACCAGCGGCGGGCCGCCCAAGAAGATGGTGCCCTGGTTCTTGACGATGATGGTCTCGTCGCTCATGGCCGGCACATACGCGCCGCCGGCCGTGCAGCTGCCCATGACCACGGCAATCTGCGCAATGCCCTGCGCGCTCATGTTGGCTTGGTTAAAGAAGATGCGGCCGAAGTGGTCGCGGTCGGGAAACACGTCGTCTTGATTAGGCAGGTTGGCGCCGCCCGAGTCGACCAGGTAAATGCAGGTGAGGTTGTTTTGCATTGCCACTTCTTGTGCGCGCAAATGCTTCTTCACCGTCATCGGGTAGTAGGTGCCGCCCTTCACGGTGGCGTCGTTGCACACAATCATGCAGTCCACCCCATTGACGCGGCCAATACCGGTGATGACCCCGGCGCAAGGCGCGCTGTCGGTGCCGTCGCGGTCGGGGTACATGTCTTTGGCGGCCAGGGGGCCGAGCTCAAGGAAAGGCGTGCCCGGGTCCAGCAGCATCTGCACACGGTCACGCGGCAGCAGCTTGCCGCGTGATACGTGCCGCGCCCGCGTGGCCTCACCGCCGCCCAGAGCGGCCTTGGCGACTTGCGCGTTCAGGTCGTCTACCTGCGCCTGCATGGCGGCGGCATTGGCCTGAAAGTCGGCAGAGCGGGCGTTGAGTTTTGTCTCCAGAGCGGGCATGGCAATTCCTGAAATACGGATGAAAGGCGCTGAAATGAGGCTGAAATGAGGCTGGTCTTCGCCAGGCCGTCGGGTGCGTGAGCCCCACCTTGGCACCAGATTAGCGCTAAACAGCCAGCTTAGCGAAAACCCGCCCCACAGGCACAGCCAATGAGGTTGCAAATCCTGCCACTCGCACGGAAAATTGCCGCCATGCCCACGAAAGCACCCGCCAAGCCTGTCAGCTCACCCCAAGCCGCCACCCCCATGGCCTTTGCCAGAAGCATTGCTTCTGCCTACAAACGCTACAACCAAAGCCCGGCAGAAGCCCTGAAACTGGCACAGATCACGCCAGCACAGCTCAAACAAGCCAACGCCCACATCACCGCCCGCCAGATGGAGCTTCTTTCAGGCGCCGCCATGCAAGAGCTGGACGACGAAGGCCTGGGCGCCTTCAACCGCAAACTGCCCTGGGGCAGCTACGGCATGCTGGCCCGCGCCTCCATCAGCTCACCCAACCTGGGCGTGGCCCTCAAACGCTGGTGCCGCCACCACGCACTGATTGCCGACGACATCACCTTGCGCCTAAGCACCTCCGGCGACACCGCCGCCATCAGCGTTGAAGAGAAGGTGCCTGGCCAGGTCGGTGAGTTTGCTTTGGTGCATGTGCTGCGCAACATCCACGGCCTGGCCTGCTGGTATGTGGATTCGCGCATTCCACTGCAGGGTGCACGCTTTCCGTTTGCCGCGCCGCCGCATATAGAGGCGTATGGGCTGATGTTCCCCGGGCCGCTGTTGCAATTCAATGCGGCGCAGGCAGAGATCCGGTTTGACGCGCGCTACCTGGCCTTGCCGCTACGGCGTGATGAAAAGGCCTTACAGCAAATGCTGCAGCGGGCTTTGCCGCTGACGGTGCTGCAGTACCGGCGCGACAGGCTGTTGGTAGAGCAGGTGCGTCAGGCCTTGGCGAACCCCGCGGTGGCTTCACACAATGCGGAGACTTTGGCGACAGCGCTGAACATGTCGGCTCGCACACTGCACCGCCAACTGAAAGAGGAAGGCGCCTCACTGCAGACACTCAAAGACGGCGTGCGCTTTCAGCAGGCCGCGGAACTGCTTCACCGCACCAGCCAGCCGGTAAAAAAAGTGGCTGCGGCGGCCGGCTTTGGCAATGAGAAAAGCTTTACCCGGGCATTTCGCGCGTGGTCTGGCGTCAGCCCCGGAGAGTTTCGCAAAAACCTGCAGGGCTGACAGGCCTTGATGCGCGCCTGGCATTGCACCAGACGCGCCCCTTCAGCCCAAGCTGCTGAAAGACCCGATGGGCTGCAGTTCCTGCGTGACGGGCAATTCGTCACAGCGCGCCTTGATGTCTGCCGTGAAGGCCTTGAAGGCCGGCAGCCCCGGCAGCGGGCTTTCCACCACGCCGTCGCCGTACATCGCCACATGCACAAAGCTCACCCCGTCAGCCAGTTTATGTGTCTGGTAGCTCAGGCCGGCAGGCTTGACGGCCTGCAGCTCGGCGTACACGGCGCGAACGAGGCGCTCATTTTCTGCGGCCATTTCGGGCTTGACGCGGTAACGAACGATGACTGCTCTCATACTTTTGCTCCTGTGGGTTGAATGAAAAGGGGTGCCTTGCCGCGCAGCCGAAGGGCTACCGCGGCACCGGCAATTGAAAGAAGGGCGCAGGCCATCAGCGCCTGGGCAAAGCCGCCACTGAACTGTTGCGCGCTGCCATAGCCGCCCGCATGCGCAAACACTGTGGCCGCAACGGCCACGCCCAGCACGCCGCCGAGCTGCCGCAAGGTCTGGAACAAGCCCGAGGCCTTGCCGATGTCACCCGGCTCCACCTCTGCCAGCACCGCGCTTTGCACCGCCGGCATGGCCATGGAAACACCCATGCCCGTCACTACCATGGGCAGCACCCACAGCGCGTAGGCAGTTTGCGGGCCGGCCAGCAGTGCCACCCACGCCACGCCAATGCCCTGCAGGGCCAGGCCAACCACGACCAGTTTGCGTGCGCCAACGCGCGCCACCATGGCCCCGGCCACCGGTCCGACGAAAAACAGGGTGGCCGTCCACGGCAGCATGCTCAGGCCCGCGCCCAGCGGCGTGCGGCCCTGCACCACCTGGAAGAACTGCGCCATGAAAAACAGCGTGCCCATCAACGACGCCGTCATCAAAAACCCCGCCGCGTTACCCGCCGCAAACACCGGCGAGCGAAAAAGCCTGGGCGGCACCATGGCGTCCCACGCCTCTCGGCGCTGCAAGGCAACAAAGGCCGCGCCCAGCACGGCCCCCATGCCCAGCGCGCCCAGCACAGGCACGCTGAGCCACCCGCCATGCGCGCCGCGCATCAGCCCCCACACCAGCCCCAGCAAGGACAGCACCATGAGCACCGCGCCCCGCCAGTCCAGCTGGCCGGGCGTGCCCTTGCTTTCGGGCACCTTGCGCCACACCAGCGCGGCCACCCCCAGCGCAAACGGCACGTTGATCCAGAAGACCCATTGCCACGCCAGGCCGTGCACGACCGCACCGCCTGCCACCGGCCCGGCCAGCACCGCCAGGCCGGTGATGCCGCTGAACAGCCCCAGCGCCTTGCCCCGCTGCGCCGGCGCAAACGTCGCCGCCAGCAAGGCCATGGCCAGCGGCAGCACCATAGCCGCACCCAGGCCCTGTAGTGCCCGCCCGGCAATCAGCCAGCCCATGCCCGGCGCCAGCGCACAAGCCGCCGACGAGGCGGCAAACACCAGCAGCCCGCAGGCGTAAACCCGCTTGCGGCCAAAGCGGTCGCCCAGCGCGGCAGCCGTCATCAAAAGCACGGCAAAGCTCAGGCCGTAGGCATTGACCGTCCACTCCAGCGCCTCGACGGAGGCCGACAGCTCATGCCTCAGGGTGTCCAGCGCCGTGGTCACCACCAGCGCGTCCAGCGCGGCCATAAACGAGCCGGCCGCCGCCAGGCCCAGAACCCAGCGCTGCTGCGCGGTAAAACTTGTTTGATTCATCTGCGTCACTTCATCGCTCCTTGTTGGGAGGCGGCGCACCATATCCAATGCCACATCCGGATAAATGTCCGCCTCCATGCCAAAGACGGCGCCGCCCGGCGAATCGATGCAAAAATATTTTTACGCGGCCGCGCATCGTTTGGGGCCCGCCCAACGTCTCACAAAAGGAAGCCCCCGGTTTGCTGCAGCCTTTCATCGGCAAGCTACCCAAGCCACTCACCTCCGAAGCACAATCACCAAGCCAAGGCCCTTTCAATGAACGCCACACCCCACGCCACCGCCCTGCCTGCCGCACCCGCAGGCACACCCCAGCCGGCCCTGCCGGAGTTCATCACCCTCATGGGCAAGTTGCGGCCCCGGCTGCACCGCTACTGCGCGCGCATGACGGGTTCCATCTTTGACGGCGAAGACATCGTGCAGGACACCCTGGCCAAAGCCGCGCAGGCCTACGACCCGGCCACGGTGCAGCATGCCGAGGGCTGGCTGTTTCGCATTGCGCACAACACCGCCATGGACTTTTTGCGCAGCAAGGCACGCGAAGAAGTGCACCTTGCCGATGAAGAGCCCGACACCACCGCCGACCCCCACGCCAGCGCCGAGCTGCGCCATGCAACCACCGCAGCGCTGCGTACCTTCATGCAGCTGTTGCCGGCCCAGCGCAGCGCGGTGATCCTGGCCGACGTGCTGGGCTACGCGATGGACGAAGCCGCCGAAGTGATGAACGTGAGCCTGCCCGCCATCAAGGCCTCAGTGCACCGCGGCCGCCTGCGCCTGCGCGAGCTGGCCCAGCAACCCCAAGACAAAGCCCCACCGCCAGCCTTGTCGCCGGCAGACCAGGCCCTGCTCACCGAATACGCGGCCCGCTTTAACGCGCGAGACTTTGACGGCCTGCGCGACATGCTGGGCGACCAGGTGCACCTGAACCTGGTGGCACGTTTGCAACTGGACGGCAAGGCCCATGTGGCCGAATACTTTGGCAGGTATTCAGCCGTAACAGGTGTGATGCGCGTCACGCCCACCAACATCGAAGGCCGGCCGGCCATCTGGATACACCAGGAGAGCGATTCCACGGTGAATGGCGACTACATCGTGGGGCTTGAGTGGCGGGACGGGAAGCTCATGACGATTCGCGACTTCAGGTATGCGTTTTACTTTGATGATGGGGTGCTGTTTGATAGTTGAGTGCGGGCTATTGGGCGAGCATCGGCCGGCGAGCAGTTGGCTTCCGGTAGCCCGTTCACATCGCTGCAACGCTGACGGGGCACCCTGCGTTGCCAGCCGGAAAGAAAGGGCTCCGCTGTAGCAGCTCAAGGATGAGGTGCGATTTGGAAGATGAAGGAGTTGTTGCTACGGACCTCAAAGCCCATCAAGCGGGTGGCAGAAGCTTCAGGGTTCTGGAATGAGAAGAGTTTTATTCGGGCGTTTCCGGAATGGGTTGGAACCTCTCCCGGCGATTTTCGAATTGCCACGGGGAACTAATGCACCGAATGACACTGCACAGAAATGAATCCGGCTGCGCCTGTAGCGTGAATTAAAGACCTGCCAGTTTTCGCATGCGCTCTATCACCACTTCAACACGAACTTGACTGGTCGAATCTCCTCGAAAGTGAGCAGGGAGCACGTCCAAAAATGAGTCATCCGTGGTAAGCGCATCAAACTCCTCACGGAGGTAGTTTTTTACCTCACCTGGACAATGGGAGACCTCCTCTACAAGCTCCGCGCGCCCATCCACGAGATTCACGATGTCCTCCATGTCATGCCGGAGATAATCACCTTCGCCTCTGCTATGAAAGGCATCAAATTTCGTAGCAACGAAAAGCGGCGCAGTAATCAATCTAATTTGAAGACCGCTTGGAAGCGCGCATGGCTGTGCAGTTGATACAGCGATGGAGTACCACCGATTTGTTGAGTGCCCGAGAATTTTCTCATCGCTGGGCAGGACGTCCAAAATCAGATTACCGTGCTTCCATCGACACATGTTTTGTTCGTCAGGAGCCTCCCTGAATCCGCAAAGCCTCAGCTGCTCGCTGGTGCTGTAGTAGTCAACTATGGACGCCATCTGCGCCACCATATCAACGTCAACAGTTTCCCTGACCGGAGGACGAGCCGTATCCGAGATCAGTAACCCCACCGAGCAGCCTCCCACCAACACAAACTGTTCGCGCAAAGAGCCAATGGCCTGAACAACCAACTCCAACACCGTAATGTTCGGGTCGGCTGCGTTCATGAAAGCCTTTCCTCTATTGCAGCCGCTGCAAGCTCACGTTCTCGCGCAGCCCCCAGTCGAATCGCATCCAGGAGAGCCATCAAATCATAGAACTCCTTATCTCTGCCGGCGGCACCAGGAACGGAGCTATGCAGCGGGACCACGGTCGGTCCCCACATCTCTCCGTTTGGATCAGGCCACACCGGCGGCAAAACTTTGGTTTGATCGAAGAACTCGACTAAGGCGGGAGCGCCGACGGTTGTGGGCATTCCACGTCCCGTTGATCCGAGAAAGGCGGGAAATGCGTACTTGGCGCCGTGGATTAGGAACTCTTTCACCGCTCCTCTTATGGCCCTGACCGATCCTCCAGACCTCGACAGCAAACGCGCCTGTTCTGCACGTCTTATTGAACCGTGAACGGCCGATATAGCCATGCCCAGTTCTTCTGCCAAGGTGGCCAGGACGAAGTCCCTGTGACGATTTGCTGCCAGCTTGACGGCAACGACCAAATCTTGCGGCTTCAGGCTTAACTGTTTCTCAGCAGAGATCATTTGTTTTCCATTTTCATGAATCTTGAATTTTTACCCTTAATCTCGATAAATACAAGTATTCTATTTTCATGAAAATAGAAAAATCTGGGTATTCTTCTATAACTTGTTGTTTTATATAAGATATTTCAAAAGATCTTGAAATTCGTAGATTAAATACGTTTTCAGTAATTGTTATTCGAATTGACTATCCGTATATGAGATCTTATACTTTTCAATCACCCAGGAGAACATCTTATGGCCGACACTGTCCCCGCAGAAACACGAAAGAAAAGCCCCAGAGCTCCGACAATTGCCTTGGATGAAGCCTTAGAACGCACTCTCAAAATCTACGAAAAGGACAGACTGCACGCGCTTCCAACGGAAATTGCCGCGAAACACATGGGCTACGCGAACGCGAACAACGGCTCAGCGCTTCAATGTTTGGCATCCTTGCGATATTTCGGATTGCTGGAGCGCCCTCGGGACGGCTTCGTGGCCGTGAGCAAGGACGTAGAGGCATACAAGTTTGCCCCGTCGGAAGACATGCGAAAAGCATTTCTACTGCGCTTCATAAGCACGCCGCCACTGTTCGCGGAGTTGCTTGATCGCGCTCAAGCTGGAATGCCGTCTGATGAAAGTCTTAAATACGACCTAATTCAGCGCGGCTTCATACCGGGCACCGCCGCAACTGTTGCCTCCGCCTTCAAGCGCTCAGTCGATTTTGCAGATGCTTTAAGTTTTGATCATCCCGCCACAGTCGGCAGCAGCCAAAGCGAGCCTCTGCAAAAAATAGAAGAGGCCCCCAATGCCCCGGTTGTCCCTAGAGCTCCAGCTTTTGGACCCACCGAGGGGCCATACGTTAATACATCCGATGAAACTGAGCATGATCGAATTCCGGTCAGACTGCCTGGCGGGCGACGCGCGTGGATAGTTGTACCGGCTCTTTTTTACGAGCGAGACAAAGAGCGACTAAAAGCTCAGATTGATCTCCTTCTCACTCAAGACGAAGAAGAGCTTTGAACGTTCGTACTCTGTCTTAAGCCTCTACAGACAAATTAGCCGGCACCAGCAAAGGTGCCTCGACCTTGAAAGTCTGTTTGCCTGAGACGCCACTGCGCACGATGTCGGTGTGAATGCTCTCAATGCTGATGCCGCGCTCGGCAAGCATTTTTGTCAGGTTGTTGCGCTGCCCAGGCGGTCTTCGCCTACCAGTTCCAGTTCTAAACCCTGCTTTCAGGCATATAACTTGCGTTCCGCACGATTGCGGCGGAGCAAGTTTTGCAGAGAGTGAACTGGCGACGCCCCGGCACCCTCTCCAACTCCGAAAGCGACCTATGTCATTCACCCGCACCGCCTGTCTGGCACTTTGCGCCGCGACCAGCCTGGCGCTCGCCACCCCCTCCTTCGCGCAAGAGCCGTACCCCAGCCACCCGGTCAAAGTCATCGTCGCGCTGCCGGCGGGCGGCAGTGTTGACATGGTGGCCCGTCAAGTCAGCCAGCAGCTGACTACCGACCTGGGCCAACCCTTTGTGGTGGACAACCGGGCCGGCGGCTCGGGGCAGATTGGGGTGCCGGTGGTGGCCAAGGCGGCGCCGGATGGCTACACCATCATGGTGTCGCCGGCGTCTTTTCTGACGACAAACAAGAGCATCTTCAAGACGCTGCCCTACAACCCGGAAACCGATTTTGTGGCGGTGACCAAGCTGGTCAACCAGGCCATGGTGCTGGTGGTGAACGACAAGGCGAAGTACGGAACGCCGACGAGCATTCTGGCGGCGGCCAAGGCCAACCCGGGCAAGCTGACGTATGCGTCTTCAGGTGACGGCAGCCCGCAGCACCTGGCGGGGCTGATGTTTGAAAGCCAGACTGGCGCGAAGCTGCTGCATGTTCCCTACAAGGGCGGTGCGCCGGCCATTACCGACCTGATTGGCGGCGTGGTGGACATGCCCTTTGCGCCGCTGCCAGAGGCGCTTCCGCACATCAAGTCGGGCAAGCTGCATGCGGTGGGTGTGCTGAGTGAAAAGCGCGCCATTTCTGCGCCGGACATTCCCACGCTGCGCGAAGGCGGCGTGAACAATGTGGTGCTGTCGGCATGGATAGGCCTGCTGGTTCCCGCCAAAACGCCGCAGCCGGTGATCGACAAGATCAGCAAGTCTGCGAAAGGTTTCCTCAGAGGCGATGCCAAAACCAAACTGCTGGAAATCGGCATGGAGCCGGCACCCGACGAGGCCAAGCCCCTGGCGCAAGTGATTTCAGAAGAGATTCGCATCCACGCCGACCTGGTGAAAGCCGCCGGCCTGGTGCCGCAGTAAAAGCGGAAAGCGCTGGCCGGGCTGGGGCGCATGCCCCAGGCAGCATCAATCAAACGCTAAGTCAAAGCCCCAGCGTTCACGCTTTCAATCACGCTTCGTGCATTGCGCGCCGCCGCAACGCCCATGTTCACGTAGGCGTTGCTCGTGACACCGCCGATGTGGGGGCTCAGGATGAGACCCGGCTCGTTCTGGAAGGGGTGCCCTGGCGCCATGGGTTCCACGCTGAAGCTGTCAAGGCCCGCAGAATGGACTTGTCCGCTGCGAAGGCCTTCTAGCAAAGCGGCCTCGTCTACCAGCCCGCCGCGCGCCGTGTTGACGATGATCACGCCTTGCTTGCACTTTGCCAGCGTGGCGCCATTGAGCAGGTTGCGGTTCTCGTCGGTCAGCGGGCAATGCAGCGAAATCACGTCGGCGTTTTGCCAAAGCGTTTCGAGCTCGACCCGTGTCATGAATTCCGGCAGCTCTTTGGCGTAAGGGTCAAAGCCCAAAACTTCCATGCCCAATGCACTCGCCATGCGTGCAAAGCGCAGCCCGATGGCACCCAGGCCCACCAGCCCGACAGTCTTGCCATACAGTTCCACGCTTTTGTGGGTGGCCTTGTCCCAGTGGCCAGCGCGCATGCGCGCGTCCAGCACGGGAATCGATTTTGCACAGGCGAGCATCAGCGCCAGGGCCTGCTCGGCGACGGCATTGGCGTTGGCGCCGGCCGCGGCACGCACTTCGACACCCCGCGCGGCGGCTGCCACCTTGTCGATGGTGTCGGTGCCGCTGCCGTGCTTGGAGATCACGCGCAGGGAGGGCGCCGCCGCTATCGCGGCAGATCCCACCTTGCTGTAGCGCACGATGATGCCCACCGGGTCGTGTTGTTTGCAGAGGGCGACGATGTCTTCTTCTGTGGGCGTCTTGCCGGCGTAGATGACTTCGTAGCCTTGCAGAAGCGCCAGCGCTTCGGGTGCAAGGTCTGCCGCGGTGACCAGAATGACGGGTTTCATGGCGGGTTTCATGATGGCTTCCCGTTGCTCACAGCGACTCGCCTTCTTTCAACACACCGGCACTGCGCAGCGCTGACTCCAGCCACTTGGCCGCCGTGTCGCCTTTTTTGATCGCCGCTATCCGTGCGTTTTCGTCGGCCACTTTTTTCGCAGCGGCAGGCAGCAGGGATTCGATCTTTTCGCGTTCAACCACGACAACGCCGTCAGCGTCGCCCATCACGAAGTCGCCCGCCTGCACGGTGACGCCGCCCACCGTCACAGCGTGGCCGATGCGCCCCGGGCAGTTTTTGGTGGGGCCGTTGGGGTTGTACCCGGCCGTAAAGACAGGAAAATCCATCTCGTCGATCTCGAGGGTGTCCCGCACTGCGCCGTCGATCACAACACCGACGATACCCAGCTGTTTGCAGGCGGTCATCATGATGGTGCCCATCAGCGCGGCAGTGAGGTCACCCTTGCCGTCAATGACCAGGACATCACCCGGCTGCGCCAGCGACATGGCGGCGTGGATCATCAGGTTGTCGCCGGGACGGACTTCAACGGTGAAGGCCGTTCCGGCAAATTTCATGCGGGGGCGCAGTGCCTTGATGCGCCCGTGCATCGCGCCCCGGCGGCCGGCCACGTCGGCCAGGATGGCGGGCTGGAATGCAGCGGCCTGGCGCACGATGGCGGCGGGCACGCGGTCAAATTTGCGGATGATGTCTTGCTGTGTCATGTCAATCTACTTTCGCGCCGGATTCTTTAACAATCTTGCCCCAGCGGGCGGTTTCTTCGCGGATCTGCGTGCTGAATTGCTCCGGCGTACCGCCCGTCACGTTGGCGCCCTGGTCGCGCAGCTTCTTGCGCAGGTCGGCCGCCTGCAGCGCCTTGTTGATGTCGGCGTTGAGTTTGGCGACGACTTCCTTCGGCAGGTTTGCGGGCCCAGCGATGCCGAACCAGGTCACGGCCTCGAAGCCCTTGTAGCCGGACTCGGCAATGGTCGGCACCTGCGGCAAATCCTCAGTGCGTTTGGCCGACGTGACGGCGATGGCGCGCATTTTTCCGTTCTTGATGTGGCCGATGAGCGTGGGGATGGAAGACACATAAAGCTGCACCTGCCCGCCGATGAGGTCGGTGGCGCCCTGCGCCGCGCCCTTGTACGGCACGTGCGTCAGCTTGACGTCTGCGGCCTTCTGGAACGATTCGGTCGCGAGGTGCGCGACAGTGCCGTTGCCGGAGGTCGCGTAGTTCAGGAAGCCGGGTTTGGCCTTTGACGCCGCAACGATGTCGGCGAGCGTCTTGTATGGCGAATCCGCCGCGACGACGATGACCAGCGGCGCACTCGCCACGAGGCTCACGGGCGTGAGGTCCTTCACGGGGTCGTACGGAAGCTTGGGGTACAGGCTGGTGTTGATCGCCAGGTTGCTGGTCTGGCCGAGCACCAGCGTGTAGCCGTCTGCCGGCGACTTCGCCACGGCGTCCACGCCGAGGTTGCCGCCCGAGCCCGGCTTGTTGTCGACGATGAAGGTGTAGCCCGGGCCCGCGAGCTTGTTCGTGACTTCGCGGGCGATGATGTCGGTGCCGCCGCCGGCCGGGAACGGGACGACGAGGCGAATGGGTTTGGTGGGCCAGGCCTGCGCAAAGGCGCTGGTGGCCAGGGAGCACGCGATGGCAGCGGCCAGCGCGTAACGGCGGGAAAGTTTCATGAATATGTCTCCAAGGCTCCGCTTAAACAATAGCTGCGGTATGGGTGTGACTGTAGGCGCGCGTTGCACACCATACAATACCGTTTCATACAGTGAACCATGGTGCGGCATGCGCAACGATCCAGCAAATGAGCCAGTTGAGACAGGAGGCGGCGTCATCGCGGTGACGCGGGCGCTCTCGCTGATGGAAGCTTTTGAGGTGGGCGAGTCAACGCTTTCGCTGGCGGAATTGAGCCGGCGCTCACACATGCACAAGACGACGGTGCTGCGCCTGGCGCGCACGCTGGCCCTGTCGCAGTACATGGTGCAGGCCGACGACGGCCAGTGGCGGCTGGGGCCGGCCGCCGGCTGGCTGGGGGCGCGCTACCAGGCCGGGTTCGACGTCAACCGTATCGTCGAGCCCACGCTGCACGAGCTCGTCGAGGCAAGCGGCGAGAGCGCGTCGTTCTACGTGCGCGAAGGCGACATTCGCGCCTGCGTGGCGCGCGTCGAAGGGCCGCAATCAGTGCGGCACCACGTGCGTGTCGGCGAGCGGCTGCCGCTGAACAAGGGCGCGCCGGGGCGTGTCATCCTGGCCTTCAGCGGCGCAGCGGGGGAACCGTACGAGTCGATCCGTGAACAGGGGTACCAGATCTCGATGGGCGAACGCGAAGCCGAAGTGGCCAGTGTCGCGGCGCCGGTGTTCGGCCTTAACTGGCGATTGCTGGGGTCTATCTGCATCTCGGGCCCGAGTGCGCGGCTGTCAAAAACCAAACTGATGAAGCACGCAAAGAGTGTCATCCGCGCGGCGAACCAGCTGTCGTATGCGCTCGCCGGAAGCAAGTCGGCTCAGACGCCGCGGGCGGTGTCGCGCTGGCATCCTTGAACTTCTCTGCCACCGCGCCGGGCAGACCGGCCCTCAACTCACTTGCCGGCAACCTGTCGCTCTCCCAGCGCAATATCCAGCATCATCTCGCTGGCCAGGGTGCCCAGCTCTTTCTGCAACGCCTCTACCGACAAATTAGCCGGCACCAGCAAATGCGCCTCGACCTTGAAGGTCTGCTTGCCTGAGACACCGCTGCGCACGATATCCGTGTGAATGCTCTCGATGCTGATGCCGCGCTCGGCGAGCATCTTGGTGAGGTTGCTGACGATGCCCAGGCGGTCTTCGCCTACCAGCTCCAGCTCAAACACGCGCAGCGCGGCGGGGGTGTTGGCGCCGTCACTTTTGGCCACGACCACTTGCAGGCCGCTGGACTGCAGGCCGCGCAGTGAGGTGGCCAGGTTGTCAGCGTTCTCGCGGGGCACTTCGAAGTGGACCATGCCGGCGAACTCACCGGCCAGGCGCGTCATGCGGCTGGCGGCCCAGTTGGCGCCGAAGCGTTGGGCTTTGTCGGCCAATGCGCTGACGATGCCTTGCCGGTCTGTGCCGACGATGGAGACGACCAGCGATGTGTTGGCGGGGGAGGTTTCTTCCTTCAGCACCACGGCTTTGCGCAGCATGGGTGCGCGGGTGGCGAAGGCGGGGTCTTGCACGTTAGCGGGCAGGCTGCCCTGCAGGCGGGCGTGGTGCACGACTTTGCTGAGCAGCGCCAGACCCATGGGTGCCAGGGCGCGCTCCCACAGTTCGCGGGCAGTTTCGCCTTTTTTGACAAAGCACCAGTCTTGCGCGGCGACGGCGCCGGCGTCCCAGCCGTCGGCCAGGTGGTAGACGGAGCCGCCAGCGATCGGGTCACCTTCGAGGATCGTCCACTCAACGGCCGCGATACCGCGATGGCGTGGCAGCAGCGAGGGGTGGTAGCCGATGCCGCCCAGGCGGGAGCGGGCGAGCGCGTCGTCGCTCACGCGGGCATGCGTGTGCGCGGCGATGATGAGTTCGGTGCCTTCGGCAATCGCCTCGCCGGGCACGATCTTGGGATTGGCCAGCACATGCACAGGGATGCCGGCGGCGCGGCCGGCAATGGCCAGCCGGTCGTCTTCAGCCGGGGCGACGATGCTGGTGAACTCAATGCCTTCTTCTTTGCGAAGCGCCTCAAACACCGAGGCTGCGAAAAAACGGGAACCGACCAAAGCGCATTTCATGGACACGTCTCTTTAGGAATGAATAGATGAAGGGATGGATTAAAACAAAAGCGGACATAAAAAAGGGAGCCGAAGCTCCCGATGGGAAACAGCCGCTCAGGCCGCGACAGCCTGGCGCGCCTTCTCGGTCAGGCCGATTGCGTCGAGTGCGGCGGCGAGCTGGCCGACGGTGCGGTCAGACTGGTGCCACTTCTCGAGGCCAAACAGGCCGACGCGGAAGGTCTTGAAGTCGGCAGTCTCGTCGCACTGCAGCGGTACACCGGCGGCGGTTTGCAAACCTTGCGCAAGAAATTTTTTGCCGGACTGGATGTCGGGGTCTGTGGTGTAGCTGACGACCACGCCCGGGGCCTTGAAGCCTTCGGCGGCCACGCTGGGCAGGCCGCGGCTTTCAAACAGTTTGCGCACCTTGGCGCCCAGGGCCTCCTGCTCGGCTTTGACTTTGGCAAAGCCGTAGTCTTGCGTTTCTTTCATGGCGGCGCGCAGGCGCGTCAGGGCGTCGGTGGGCAAGGTGGCGTGGTAGGCATGGCCGCCGTTTTCATACGTTTCCATGATCTGCATCCACTTCTTCAGGTCGCAGGCAAAGCTGGAGCTGGCGGTGCTATCTATGGCGGCGCGGGCGCGCTCGCTGAGCATGACCATGGCGCAGCAGGGTGAGCTGCTCCAGCCTTTTTGCGGGGCAGAGATGAGCAGGTCAACGCCGGTGGCTTTCATGTCGACCCACATGGCGCCGGAGGCAATGCAGTCGAGCACAAAAAGGCCGCCCACGGCATGCACCGCCGCGGCCACGGCCTGGAGGTAGCTGTCGGGCAGGATCATGCCGGAAGCGGTTTCTACGTGCGGGGCAAAGACAAGTGCGGGCTTTTCCTTGGCGATGGCGGCAACGACATCGGCGATAGGTGCGGGCGCCCAGGGGGCTTGCGCGCCGGGGCCGGTCTGTTTGGCCTTGAGCACGGTGTGCGACGCGGGGATGTGGCCCATGTCAAAAATTTGCGTCCAGCGGTAGCTGAACCAGCCGTTGCGGATGACCATAACGTGTTTGCCGCCCGCAAACTGGCGGGCCACGGCTTCCATGCCGTAGGTGCCGCTGCCGGGCACCAGGGCCACGGCGTGCGCCTTGTACACGTCTTTCAAGATGCGGGAGATGTCGCTCATCACGCCCTGGAAGCTTTTTGACATGTGGTTGAGCGCGCGGTCGGTGTAGACCACCGAAAATTCGAGCAGGCCGTCAGGGTCAACGTTGGGGAGGAGTCCGGGCATGGTGTTGTCTCTCAAATCGTTATTAAAAGTCGGGCAGCCAGCTTAACAGGATGGGGCGATTTTGGCAGTGGGGTTATGGGTGGCGGCGGGAGGCTGTAAGGAGTGCGAGGGGCGTGGGAGGGCCGTGCGGCGGGCGCTCCGGGTGTGCCGCATGCTATTTATTTGATAGCTGCTTGCGCTCGTCCTTATTGGGCTGCAGGCACTTTTTATAGGTAAAAGTTGATACAGATCAAGAATTTGGGCGGTTTGGGGTGCCCTGGGGCGCGCCATACCGCCGCCGCACCCTGCCAGGCCTTCCTGATGCAATCCTGATGCGGCCGATGGTACGCTGGGCTTCTGATGATGAAAGCTGCCCTACCCACCCCCGCCACACCCGTCACCGGCACAAATTTTCGCCACTGGGCCATCGTGGCGCTGCTGCTGGCGGCCGCCACCGGCGGCGGGCTGCTGCTCGACAGGCAAGTGACGATTGCCAGCCAGGCCATGCTGTATGTGCTGGTCGTGGTGGTGGTGTCTTACACCATGGGCTGGAAGGAATCTGTGGCCTCGGCGCTGGTGGCTGTGACGGCGCTGAACTTCTTTTTTGTGCCGCCGCGCTTTACCTTTGAGGTCGAAAACCAGGAACACCTGATTGCGCTCTTCAGCATGCTGCTGGTGGCGCTGGCCATCAGCCACCTGTCTGCGCGGCTGCGGCGCGAGACGGCCGTGGCGCAGCTGAACGAACAGCGCGCGCGCCAGCTGCAGGGCCTGGCCACGCAGCTTTCGACCGCGGCAACGGCACACGACATTGCAGCCCTGGGCCAGGCCGCACTGGACGAGGCCTTTGCAGGCCCCTGCCTGCTGGGCACGCTGGACGCCGCGGGCGAGCTCTCGAACGCGGCGGTGCTGGAGCCTTCGGTGCTGGACGGCATGAAATGCTGCATGCGCGAAGCGGCCACGCTGGGCCCCGGCACCGGGCGCTGGCCGGGGCTGAACGCCTGGTACCTGCCGCTGGGCGACAAGGCGCAGATGCACGGCGCCGCGCGGGTAGAGCCTGCACCGGCGCACGACACCGGCGGGCGCGAACATGCCGAGGCGCTGTGCGCGCTGCTGGGCCAGGCGCTGTGGCGGCTGCGGCTCAGCCAGTCGATGCAGGCGGCGCAGGGCGAAGCGCAACGCCAGCAGGTGCAAAGCACTTTTCTGGCGGCCATTTCACATGACCTGCGCACGCCGCTGGCGGCCGTGGTGGGCGCTGCATCAGCGCTGCAGACGCAGGGTGACAAGCTGGCCCCGGCCGAGCAGGCGCGTCTGCTGGGCAGCATTGTGAGCGAGGCGGCTTACCTTTCAACCGTGACGGAGAACACGCTGCAACTGGTGCAGCTGTCCAACACCGCGCAGCCGCCGGCGCGGCAATGGGAATCGCCCGAAGAAATTGTGGGCACCGTGCTGGCACGCGTGCGCAAGCGCGACCCGCAGCGCCGCATCACATCGACCGTGGAGGCCGGGCTGCCGCTGATCAAGGCCGACCCGGTGCTGCTGGCGCAGCTGGTCGACAACCTGCTGGACAACGCGCTGAAGTACAGCACCGGCGCGATTTCGCTGTCGGTGGAGGCCCAGGGCAACACGCTGCGGCTGGCGGTAAAGGACGGCGGGCCGCAAATTGCAAAAGACAGGTACGAGGCCATCTTTGCACCCTACGCGCGTGGTGACCAGTCTGGCCCGCGCGGCGCGGGCCTCGGCCTGGCGCTGTGCCGCGCCATTGCAGGGGCGCACCAGGGCCGGCTCACTTTATCGTCGCGCAGTGATGACGCGGGCGAAGCGGGTGAAGGCAATGTCTTCACGTTGACGCTGCCCATCGCCACGCAACAACCGGGCGGGATGCAGCCATGAGCCTGCGCATCCTGGTGGTGGAAGACGACCGCGACCTGCGCGAGCTGATGCGCGCCTCGCTGTCGGTGGAAGGGTTTGACGTACAGACAGCCGTGTCGCTGAGCGAAGCCGCCGCGCTGGTGCGCAACGACCCGCCCGACGTGATCTTGCTGGACCTGGGCCTGCCCGACGGTGACGGCGCCGAGCTGGTGCAGGAAGTGCGCCGCAAGCATTCGCTGCCCATCCTCGTGGTGTCGGCCCGGCACCAGGAGGCGCAAAAAATCAAGCTGCTGGACGCGGGTGCCGACGATTACCTGACCAAGCCCTTCAGCGTGAGCGAGCTGCTGGCGCGCATACGCGTGGCGCTGCGCCACCGCGGCACGGCCCTGGCCGCAGCCGTGACTGTGCACGAGCTGGACGGCCTGCGCGTGGACCTGACGCTGCACACCGCGCAGCTGCACGGCGAAACCCTGCACCTGACGCCCACCGAGTTCAAGCTGCTGGCGCGGCTGGTGCGCAGCGCCGGCCGCGTGGTGACGCACCGGCAGCTGCTGGCCGATGTGTGGGGGCCCGAATACACCGAGCATGTGCATTACCTGCGCCTGTACATGGCGCAGCTGCGCGCCAAGATTGAGCAGGAACCGGCCGAGCCCCGGCATTTGCTGACCGAAACCGGCGTGGGCTACCGGCTGGCGACGGACTGAAACCGGTCTGAACGGCGACTTCCTTACGCCCACTTATGCTTTCCTGATGCTGTCCCGCCGACAGTGAAACCTTGTTCACTGAGGGATGGAATGTATGGGAAATGTCGCAACGACTGCGAATGCTGCTGCAGAGGGCCAGGCCACAGCCGCCAACAACACAACGCGTAAAAAAGGCCACCGCGAAGGCGTGGCAGCGCTGACGCTGGGCGCGCTGGGTGTGGTGTACGGTGACATCGGCACCAGCCCGCTCTACACCATGAAGGAAATCTTCAGCCCGGCCACAGGCGTGCCGCTGGATGCCCAGCACCTCATCGGCGCGGTGTCGGTGATCTTCTGGGGCCTGATGATGATCGTCACGCTCAAGTACATCCTGCTGATCTTGCGGGCCGACAACAACGGCGAAGGCGGCATCATGGCGCTGACCGCGCTGGCGGCCAAGGCGGCGGGGCACAACCCGAAAGCACGCACAGCCCTGCTGCTGACGGGCGTGCTGGGCGCTTCGCTGTTTTACGGCGACAGCGTGATCACGCCGGCGATCTCGGTGCTCAGCGCGGTTGAAGGGCTGGAGGTGGTGACACCCGCGCTCAAGCCCTATGTGCTGCCGGTGTGCATGGCGGTGCTGGTGGTGCTGTTCGGGGTACAGCGTTTTGGCACAGGCCTGGTGGGCAAGCTGTTTGGCCCGGTCATCGTGCTGTGGTTTGGCGTGCTGGCCTTTACCGGCGCGCTGGAGATTGCGCAGCAGCCCGGCATACTGGCCGCGCTGAACCCGCTGAACGCCATTCGCTTTTTAAGCGCGCAGGGCTGGCACATGTTTGTGGCGGTGGGCGCCATCGTGCTGGCCTTTACCGGCGCCGAGGCGCTGTACGCCGACATGGGCCACTTCGGCAAGCGGCCCATCCAGTTTGCCTGGGGCGGCCTGGTGCTGCCGGCGCTGGCCATCAACTACATGGGCCAGGGCGCGCTGCTGATGCGCGACCCGGCGGCGCTGGAGAACCCTTTCTACCGGCTGTTTGCTGAAGCGTGGCTGATTCCGGCCGTGGTGCTGGCCACGCTGGCCACCGTGATTGCATCGCAGGCCGTCATTTCGGGCGCCTATTCAATGACGCGGCAGGCCATACAGCTGGGCCTGCTGCCGCGCATGAGCGTGCTGCACACCTCGGCGCGCGAGGCCGGGCAAATCTACATGCCGGGCGTGAACTGGCTGCTGCTGGCAGCGGTGCTGGTGACGGTGGTCGGGTTTGGCAGCTCGTCTGCCATGGCGGCGGCCTACGGCATTGCGGTAACGATCACCATGCTGATCACCACCTTGCTGACCTTCTTTGTCATACGCCAGGGCTGGCGCTACCCCTTGCCGCTGGCGATTGCCGCAACAGTGACTTTTGTGGCGGTTGACCTGCTGCTGGTGGTGTCCTGCATGCTGAAGTTCATGCAGGGCGGCTGGTTTCCGCTGGTGCTGGGTGTGGCGATCTTCACCGTGATGGCGACGTGGCGGCGCGGACGCGAGCTGCTGGTGGAGAGCATCCGCCATGACGACCCGGAGCTGTTGCCCTTTGTGACGGCCCTGTCGGCCGACAGCGTGAACCGGGTGCAGCGCACCGCCGTGTATGCGGTGGCCAACCCCGACACAGTGCCGCAGGCGCTGATGCACAACCTCAAGCACAACCAGGTGCTGCATGAACGCAACCTGATATTGACGGTGGTGTTTCATGACGTGCCGTGGATACCGTTTGCCGAGCGGGTGCAGGTGCAGCCGCTGGCGCCCGGCTTCTGGCGGGTGGAGGTGAACTACGGCTTCAAGAACACGCCCGACATCCCGAAAGCGCTGGAACTGTGCAAGGCCCAGGGCCTGCCCATCAACCTGTTCGAGACCTCGTACTTTTTGAGCCGCGAAATCGTGGTGCCCACCCGCGGCTCGGGCATGGTGCACTGGCGCGAGGCGCTGTTTGCGCTGATGTCGCGCAACGCAGGCAGTGTGGCGGGGTTTTTCAGGCTGCCCAACAACTGCGTGATTGAACTGGGAACGCGGGTGCAGATTTGAGGGAGCCAGCAAGTGCGCGAAGTTACTATCAAATTGATAGCTGGTCGCGCAGATTCTCATTGGGCCGCAGGCACTTTTAATGCCTGAAAATGCCTGTTTTACTGGTTTTTGGCCGCTCCAGGGCATTTCAACCGGCTTCAGGCACATCCGAACGCTATCAAAACAATAGCTGGCTGTGCATATCCTTATTGGGCCAGAGGCCTGTTTGATGCCTGAAAACGGCCCCAGAAGGTCTGCAGACGCCAGCCAGCCACCTCAGGCTTTGCCGTCGTACTGCTCAAAGAAATCGATGGGGTGCATGTCGATGCGCCAGCCAGCCTGCTCGCCCAGCGTGGCCGCGGGGTGCAGCGAGGCGGTTTTCACGGCTTCGTCCGGGTTGGCAGCGTCGATGATGAAGAAGCCGCCCACCAGCTCCTTGGCTTCGGTGAACGGGCCGTCGATCTTCTGCGTTTTGCTGCCGCGCGGCTGCAGGCGGATGGCGGGCTCGCCCAGCGAGGCGCTGACGCGCAGCTGGCCGGTGGCCTTGAGCTGGGCGTCTTTGGGCGGGCACTGGCTGACCAGGGCCTGCATGTCGGCGGGTGGCATGGCGGCGAATTCGGCGGGGTTGTAATAGGCGAGGCAAAGGTATTTCACGGTGTTTCCTTCAAAAAGTGGTTGCTGACACCTCTACGACGAATGGCTTCGACCGGAATCGACCGGAATCGACATCTTTTTGGAAAAAAAAGCGGCGCATCAGCCCAGCAGCGCCGGCAGGTCGGCCATGGCCGTGAACACATGTACCGCACCGGCAGCGCGCAGGGCTGCGGGCGCGTCGTGGCCCAGCTCGGGCGGGCTGTAGCCAAACACCGTGCAGCCGGCTGCCACGCCGGCCGTGACGCCGGTGACGGTGTCTTCGACCACGGCGCAGCGCTTCGGGTCTACGCCCAGCGCCGCGGCGGCGGCCAGGTACACATCCGGGAAAGGCTTGGAGCGCGGCAGCTCGTGGCCGCTGAAGATGTTGCCCTCAAAGAAAGGCATCAGGCCGCACTTTTCCAGCTGCAGCTCGACCTTGAAACGGTCGGCGCCGGACGCGCAGGCGATGCGGCCCTGGTAGGCCGTGTGGATCTGGCTGACAGCCTCCACCGCGCCATGCACGGCCAGCAGCGACTCGACCAGGGCCTCGTTGCGGCGGGCGCGAAACTCCAGCATCCACGCTTCGGTCAGCGGCTTGCCGGTGTGGGCTTCGATGGTGGCGGCTTCGTCCTTGACGGCCTTGCCGACAAACAGGGCCATGCATTCGGCCGATCCGAGCTTCCAGCCGAGCTCTTCGAGCATGTCGCGGAGCACGCCGTTGGTCAGCGGCTCGCTGTCGACCAGCACGCCATCACAGTCAAATAACACGGCATCGAACTTCATCTGTCTACTTTCTTTTCTATGGGGTTGGCCAGCTTCGTCACAGGCTGATGTCCGGCTCTTGGCTCTGTTGGCCGCCTTGGCCGTACACCGCGTTCATCACGCCGGTGCTGTGTGGCGCCAGACCGTAGGCGCGCAGGTTTTTGCGCAGCTCGACGGTATCGACTTCGTTCCAGGCCAGCCCGCAGTCCAGGCAGGCATGTGCATACGGGTTCTGCAAGAACACCGGCTTGCCCACAAGGGAGCGCAGCAAGCCACGCAAGGGATAGAACCGCTCCGCTTCGAAATTTCCGCGTACCACCTTGCGGCTGCTGCAGCGCAGGCAATACATGCCGCGCACGGTTTGATTGAACATTGGTGCTCCCCGCCCAGTTAAGGCTACCGCTCACATGGTACCAACGGCCTGCCGTGCGAACGGGGCCGGAACTCCTGGCGGGCGGTTCATTGCAACTGGCCAGGTGTGGAGCCGAAACGGCGCACGGGAATGGAATCGCCATCGGCTTCGGGCGGACTCAGGAAACGGATCGCGCGTTGGGCCTGGTCATCCTCCGCCATCAGGCCCAGCAACGCTGCGTCGAGCGCCGCAAAGTCTGCGACCTCGCTACGGCGGCTACCCACCGCCACGGTGAACCGCAGCGCCATGGAGGTGGGGTCGTCGGCATCACGCATCAGCCCCAGGGCCACCAGCCGGGACAGACGGGCCCTGAACGCTTCACCCGGCATCACGCCCTCCATCACAATGCCCAGCATGTTGCGGCCAAGCCGCCCCACGGTGTCGAAGTCGCGCGTGATGGTGCGTACCAGCCGCACGCTGCGGGCCAGCAGTTCTTCAGCCTCAACGATGTTCAGCCTGTCCGGGTCGGCCGGCTCCACAGAAACATAGATGATGGCCAGGTCACGCTTGAGCTCTGGCGCGGCGTTCCAGATGCGGGCTGCGCGGTCGCGAAAGGTTTTCCTGTTAAGGAAACCGGTGAGCGGATCGTGCTCTTTGGCCGCCTGCTCGCGCACTGTATCGGCGTGGCGCAGACGGCTCCAGGCGTTGATGCACAGCATCATGACCACCACCTCCACCAGGGCGGCGGCGACCGGAGTTTCGCCGGGCAGCCAGGGTGCGCTGATAAGCCCCGAGCTTTCGGCAAGGGCGAGGGCCACGCAAACAAGGTAGGGCAGGTACACCAGCAGCCAGTAGCCGCCGAAGGCCACACCACGCCGCCAGGCACGCCAGGCGCAGGTGATGGTGAAGGCAAAGACGCTGAGTGTGATGGCGTGAAACATCGGCACCATGCGGTCGTACTGCTCAACGAAGGGGCTGGCCGTCATGTACACGAGGCACAGCGCAACCAGCGCGCGCGCCATGCGGTGAAAGTTCCGCCCCTGCAGACCGCCGAAGATGGACCGGGTGAACTGGAGGTTGAAGGCCAGGGCGCCCATCACGGACAACACAATCGCGTGGCTGGCAAAGGTTGTGGCGTGGGGCCACAGGTAACGCTGGGCCGCGCCGGTGTAGCAAAGGGTGGCCATGACGGTAAACACAAGGTAGCCGGCATACCAGGCATAGGTGCGGTCGCGGTAGGCCAGCGCCATCTGGGCGCAGGAGAGAGCCAGCGTGATGATCACCCCCAGCTGCAGGCCCACCCACAACATCTGCACCACATCTCGCCGGGACGCCTCTGCCGTACCTACCAGCACGGGACTCAGATTGACGGGCAAGCGGTGTACCACACGGACAAAAATATCCTGCGCGTCCGCGCCGGGCTGCGGCAACGGAAAACGCGGCCGCAGCGAATCGACCGGCCACCGCACATGCGCCACAAAATCGCCGGCCACAGCCATGCGCCATGCACCGCCCGCATCGCGCTGAAAGAACTCATACCGATCCACGATCACGGTGGGAAATTCCAGCAGCCAATCGCTGCCATTCACCACGCCCCCCGGCGCCAGCGTCATGCGCAGCCAAAGCGGCGAGGCCGCACTCACGGCATAACGCTTGCCGCTCACCAGGGGCTTGAAGAGCGCGGCATCCATGGCCGCAACCTGCGCAACGGTGGCGCTTGCGGGCAAGCCTTCAAGCACCTGCAGCGGGGCGGGGTAGGACGCCGGACTGCCGGCAGCGGCAGGCGGGGAATTCAGCCCGAGCAGAAACACCAGCCCCAACACACCGGTCCAGAGCAGCGGATTGCACTGCCGCCACGAAGCCGAACGGGTTGCGCGCTGTTCTTTCATGAAGTCCATTCTTTACCCCAGATGCTATTAATACAGGAGCAACGAGAACCCGTCAATTAAGGGTTTACAACACCTTTTATAGCTCATCACAGGTGGTCGCCGTCGACGTAGTACCAACGGCCTAACTCGAGAACAAAGCGGCTGCGTTCGTGCAGCCGCACGGCCGGGCTGCCGGGGGTTTTCTGGCGGGCGACGAATTCGACCTCGGCGTGGATGTCATCGATCTGGTGATGGCTGCGCACTTCGAGGCCCAGCCATTTCACATCGGGACCGAATTCAATCGATGCCGGCCGATGGGTGGTATGCCAGGTAGCGAGCAGGTAGTCGGCACGTTCGGCCACAAAGGCGGTGTAGCGCGAACGCATGAGGGACCCGGCGTCGGGCGCGGGCACAGTGTCGAAGTGACCAAGGTAGCGGCCACAGCAATTTGCGAACGGCAACGGCTTTTTGGCCGGGCCTGTGCGGCCGCAGGGGCACGGCTGAGATGACGATGGGCTCGGCATCACCCGCGCATCAGCCGCAGGCGTTGTTGTTGGCGCGGGCCTTGCGCTCTTCCAGCGTTTCGGTGGGGGCGCCCTGCTTCACCCATTCAGCGTAACCGCCGTCGATGTGGGCCACGTTGCGCATGCCCATGTCCTGCAGGGTTTTGGTGGCCAGCGCGCTGCGCCAGCCGGCTCCGCAAAAGAGAATGAACTCTTTGCCCTCATCGGCAAACAGGGGCTTGTGGTACGGCGACTCCGGGTCTACCCAGAACTCCAGCATGCCGCGCGGTGCGTGAAAGCTATCCACCACGGTGCCGGCTGCCAGCTCGCGCACATCGCGGATGTCGACGATCTGTACCTTGGGGTCGTTGAGTTTTGACCTGGCCTCTGCCACGGAATAAGTCTTGACCTGCGCCATGGCCTCGTCGACCAGTGCGCGGAATCCTTTGGTGATGGGCATGCTCTGTCTCCTGCTGTGGATAGCAACTGAATCAGCAAGTTTACGGTTTGCTGCGCGCAGTTGAACCAGATCCCTGACCAAAACCCAGCAGGGGCCGCGGGACTGGCTTTGCCAGACCGCAGGCGCAGCGGCCCCCTCGGGGGGCAGGGAGCGACACGAAGTGCGCGACCGTGGGGGCTAAAGTGTTCGTTGAATGATGATCTTTTGCACGTCCGAGGTGCCCTCATAAATTTGGCACACCCGCACATCGCGGTAGATGCGCTCCACCGGAAAATCGCTCACATAGCCATAGCCGCCCAGCGTCTGGATGGCGGCGCTGCAAACCTCTTCGGCCATTTCGCTGGCAAAAAGCTTGGCCATGGCGGCTTCCTTCAGGCAGGGCAAGCCGGCGTCGCGCAGGCTGGCGGCGTGCCAGATCAACTGACGGGCCGCTTCAATCTTCGTCGCGCAGTCGGCCAGGCGAAAGCCCACTGCCTGGTGGTTGAAGATGGCGGTGCCGAAGCTCTGGCGTTCTTTGGCATAGCTGAGCGCAAACTCAAACGCGCTGCGCGCCATGCCCACGCTTTGCGCGGCGATGCCGATGCGCCCGCCTTCGAGCGCGCCCAGCGCGATCTTGTAGCCTTCGCCTTCGCTGCCGATCAGGTTGTCGGCCGGGATGCGGCAGTTGTCAAAATTGATTTGCGCGGTGTCGCTGGAATGCTGGCCCAGCTTGTCTTCGAGCCGCGCCACCACATAGCCCGGTGCGCTGGTGGGCACGATGAAGGCACTCATGCCTTTTTTGCCGGCGCCCTTGTCGGTGACCGCAATCACGATGGCCGCATGGCCATTTTTTCCGCTGGTGATGAACTGCTTGACGCCGTTGATCACATATTCGTCGCCATCTTTGACGGCCGTGGTTCGCAATGAAGAGGCATCGCTGCCCACATGCGGCTCGGTCAGGCAGAAAACGCCGAGCATTTCGCCCTGCGCGAGTTTTGTCAGCCACTGCTTTTTCTGCTGCGCATTGCCGTAGCGCATGAGGATGGCATTGACCGGGCAGTTGGTGACGCTGATGGCGGTGCTGGTGCCGCCGTCGCCCGCCGCGATTTCTTCGAGCACCAGTGCAAGCGTGAGGTAGTCCAGGTTCGCGCCGCCGAACTCTTCGGGCACGCAGATGCCGTAAGCGCCCAGCGCGGCCAGGCCTTTGTGCGCCTCGACGGGGAAGTGGTGTTCCTTGTCCCAGCGTGCGGCGTGGGGCCAGAGCTCGGCCTGCGCGAAGTCGCGCACCGCGTCGCGGATCATCGTTTGGTCTTGGGTCAGGATCATCGAAATCTTTCAGTGGAGTGCAAAGCTCACCATGTGCTGAAGCGGCGGCCGTCGTAGTCAAGAAAGGCACCCTTGTGCGCGGCGGTCAGCCCAGCCAGGGTCTTGCGCATGGCCGAGACGCTTTGAACCGTGGTGAGCGGCGCATCCTGGCCGCCCATGTCGGTTTGAACCCAGCCGGGCGACAAGGCCACCATGATGGCGCGCGGGTAGTCATGCTGGGCAGACGCCACGGCCATGTTCAGCGCAGCCTTGCTGACGCGGTAGGTCCAGCTGCTGCTGGACGGTACCTCGCCAATGCAACCCATGCCGCTGGTGATGAAGGCAAAGCAGCCACCCTTGCCTCCGCGTGCGGCCTCGACCATGGGCGCGACCTGCGGAATGGCCTGCATGGCGCCCAGCACGTTGGTGTGCAGGGTGTGGTCAAACGCCTCGCGGGTCGGCGGCGACAGTGCATCGCCCTGCGGAAAGACGCCCGCCACGTAGAGGGCGATGTCGATCTCTTCGCCGTCCAGCAGCCAGGCCAGGCCGCTGATGCTGGCAGGCTGGGCAACGTCAAGCCGCAAGGCCTTGGCACCCAGGGCCTTGAGGTGCTGCAGGCCTTCGTCGTTGCGTGCGGTGGCAATGACGTTGGCACCGTCCGCCAGGTACTGCCTGACGAATTCGAGGCCTATGCCGCGTGATGCGCCGATGACGAGGACTTTCATGGATCAGGGCCTGTTAACACTGTGTTTGCAGGACCTAAGCCGCAAAATTGAAGTACTTCGACCACGACGGGTCGAACGCATTGCTCAGCTCAACGTCGGCGAACGATGCGCCGCGCAGGCTGGTGTCAATCACGCCGAGTGCGGCAGGCAGGTCGCCCACGTAATAGTTGGCCAGGCGCCGGCCGTTCCTGACCACGGTGTGGGACAGGATGCCGGCATGCTGAAGCTCCAGGCGGGTGGCGATCTGCTCCTGGATTTCGCGGGCACGCTCCAGCGCCGCATGGTCATCGACGGGCAGGCGCAGCTCGATCGCGTGGCCCAGGTCAGGCCGCGCTGCAATCGCATTAGCGCTCTGGTTGACCGCCACGATCGCCTTGTCGCCTTCCTGGCTGCCCTCTTCGTCGTCTTCTTCGTCGCCGCCTTCGTCGCCGTCCTGGTTGTTGCCAAAGACGACCGTCATGACAGACCACTGATGCTCTCCGCTCGGGAACAAGCCTGTGTGCCCCAGTTCATTCGTCCAGAACGCGTCGAGCACAGCGCCGAACTTGTCGAGCGTCGTGGAGCCGGCCACTTCGTCCGAAAACGCGTCGACGAAATCCACAAAGCCCACCTTGACCGCAAAGTCGTACTCGCCCAGCACATGGTCGAGCATGATGAAGGTCATGTTGCGCGCATGGTCCTGCATGTCGCTGGGCAGTTCACGCGCAAACATCACTTCGATGCCCACCTGCCCTTCATCGGCGACGTGGCCGATGAGCACGTCGGAGGTGGCCAGTTCAAAGTTGTCCATCCGCATGGGGAAGTCGGGGCTCTCCGTGCGCGCGCGAAAAGCGGTGAGGCTGTAGTGCTTCAGCGGCGGTGCGCGCTTGACGAAGTCCAGCAGCAGCGGAAAGGTTTCGGTACTGCCGTGCGCGGTGGCGATCAGTTCGACCTGCTGGTCACCGTCGTCAGCCGACATTTCCAGCGCCAGCCCCTCCAGGTACTCCTCGAGAACTTCATTGATGTTCTCGACCTGGTCGCGTACCGGCTGGCGGACAAGCTCCGCCTCGCCCTCCTGGAATTTCAGCCAGAAGGCATCGATGCGCTGGGCGAGCTCAGCGGGTGAAAGCGTTTGTGGTGCTTCTTGCGTCATACCAGCTCGATCGCCATGGCTGTGCCTTCACCGCCGCCGATGCACAAGGTGGCAACGCCTTTCTTCAGGCCGCGGGCCTTGAGCGCGTGGATCAGCGTAACCAGGATACGGGCACCGGACGCGCCGATGGGATGGCCCAGCGCACAGGCACCACCGTTGACGTTGACGATGTCGTGGCTGATGCCGAGCTCTTTCATGGCCGCCATGGGCACCACGGCGAAGGCTTCATTGACTTCCCACAGGTCCACGTCTTTGGCGCTCCAGCCGATTTTCTTGAGCAGCTTGTTGACGGCGCCGACAGGGGCGGTGGTGAACCATTCAGGGTCTTGCGCAAACGTGGCGTGGCCTAGGATGCGCGCAATGGGCGTGGCGCCCAGTTCTTTGGCGGTCGATTCGCGCGCCAGCACCAGGGCGGCGGCGCCGTCGTTGATGGACGAGCTGGAGGCGGCGGTGATGGTGCCGTCTTTCTTGAAGGCCGGTTTGAGCGTGGGTATCTTGTCGAGCTTGACCTTGCCCGGGCCTTCGTCGATGGAGATCACCGTTTCACCGCTGCGGCCCTTGACGGTGATGGGCGTGATTTCGGCCTTGAAGGCACCGGATTCGGTGGCGGCCTTGGCGCGGTTGACGCTGGCGGTGGCAAAAGCGTCCTGCGCTTCGCGGGTGAACTTGTACTTGTCGGCGCACTGCTCGCCGAAGGTGCCCATGGCGCGGCCGGGTTCATAAGCGTCTTCCAGGCCGTCGAGCATCATGTGGTCATAAATGCGGTCGTGCCCGATGCGGATGCCGCTGCGGCCCTTGAGCAGCAGGTGGGGTGCGTTGGTCATGCTTTCCATGCCGCCGGAAACCATCACGTCGCGGCTGCCGGCGATGAGCTGGTCGTGCGCGAGCATGGTGGCTTCCATGCCGGAGCCGCACATTTTGGACAGCGTGACGGCACCCACGCTGGCAGGCAGCCCGCCCTTGAAACCGGCCTGGCGTGCAGGCGCCTGGCCCTGGCCGGCCATCAGACAGTTGCCGAACAGCACTTCGTCGACCTTTTCAGGCGCAATGCCGGAACGCTCGATGGCGGCCTTGATGGCGTAGCCGCCCAGGTCATGGGCCGACAGGCTGGCGAAGTCGCCCTGGAAGCCGCCCATGGGGGTGCGGGCTGCGCCGAGGATGACGATGGAATCAGACATGAGGAGGTCCTTTCAATTGATGAAAAAAATTCAGAACAAGCCCGCAACAGACCCAGGGTGAGCAGCAAGGCCAGCCGGGGCCGCGGAACCGGCTTTGGCGGGCCGCAGGCGCAGCGCCACCGAGGGGCTGGAGCCCGCGGCTCCAAGCCTGCCTGCGCAGGCTTGGACGGGCGACAGAGGCGAAGCGTCTCGCGAGCCGCGGCCTGCAAGGCCTCGCGCATTACACGGAGCCGAAGGCGAAGTGAAAAACGTGGGGGCCAACATCTTCTAGGGCGTCAGGCCGCTGAGGCCTGTGAGCACGGGCTCGGGCGGCAGTTGCATGAAGACTTCGTCGTGGGGAGCGCCGGGGCTGTGCAGCGCGACAAAACGTTTCTCGCGTTCATAAGGAAATACGTCGTGCACGTGGCCGGCCTGGATGCGTGCCTGGTGGCTTTGCCAGAAATGGGCGTCGAGCAGGTCGCCATGGTGCTTCATGAAGACTTCGCGCACGGCGTCATTGCCGAGCAGGAAGGGGCCGAAAGTTTCGGGGAACACGTCCTTGGGGCCTACGGTATACCAAACCTCGCCACTCATCTCTTCTTCCTCGTTGCGCGCGGCGGGCACCTTGCGGAAGTTGCAGTCGGTGATGTATTCGATCTCGTCGTAGTCGTAGAACACGACCTTGCCGTGGCGCGTGATGCCGAAGTTCTTCCAGAGCATGTCGCCGGGGAAGATGTTGGCGGCCACCAGGTCCTTGATGGCGTTGCCGTATTCGACGACGGCGCGCTCGATCTGGTCCTTGGCGGCGGGCTCTTTCACGCCGGCGTCAAAGGCTTCCTGCAGGTAGATGTTGAGCGGGATCATGCGCCGCTCGATGTAGACGTGCTTGATGATGACTTCGGTGGCACCGTCGCCGTCACGGTCGCTGATCTCAAGCTGGCTGGGCGCGAATTTCTCGATTTCGGCGATCAGCTCATCATCAAAGCGCTCGCGCGGGAAGGCCACTTCGCTGTATTCCTGCGTGTCGGCCATGCGGCCCACGCGATCATGCTGCTTGACCAGCAGGTACTTGCCCTTGATCTGCTCGCGCGTGGTGTCTTTTTGCGGCGGGTAGTAGTCCTTGATGACCTTGAACACGTAGGGGAACGAGGGCAAGTCGAACACCAGCATGACCATGCCCTTGATGCCGGGCGCGATGCGGAACTTGTCGGTGGAATGCCGCAAGTGGTACAGAAAGTCGCGGTAAAAAAGCGTCTTGCCCTGCTTGGCCAGGCCCAGCGCGTTGTAGATTTCAGCGCGCGGCATGTGCGGCATCATGCTGCGCAAAAACTGCACGTAGGCCGATGGGATGCCCATGTCGACCATGAAGTAGGCGCGGGCAAAGCTGAACAAGATGAGCAGGTCGTCTTCACCAAACAGCGCGGCGTCGATGACCAATTTACCGGCCTTGTTGTGCAGCACCGGCAGTGCAAACGGCACTTCGTTGAAGCCGTTGATGATCTTGCCGACGACGTACGCGCCCTTGTTGCGGAAAAACAGGCTGGTGAGCACCTGGATCTGGAAGTTGGCGCGCAGCTTGACGTCGGTGAGCCGCCCGCTGATGGCTTCAAGCACGTAACCCGCGTCGCGCTCAAGGTCGTCAAACGGCAGGCGCAGGTCGAAGTCACGCACCAGCTGCAGCAGCACCTCGCGCATGTTGTCACGGGTGGGGTAGTAAGCGCGGTAGGTCGGCTGCGAAGCCAGCTCGTCGTTCTCGATGTATTCGGTGCTGACGGCGGGCCGCACGAAGATGAAGTCGTTCTGGAAGTAGCTGCGGTGCAGGATCTTGGTGGTGACCGAATTGAAAAACGTTTCGGCCAGCTCGGGCTGGTGGTGGTTGACGAGCAGGCCGATGTAATGGAGTTTGACCTGCTGCCAGACGTCCATGGGCTGCTCGCCGGCCTTGAACTCGCGCTCCAGGCGCATGGACGCTTCGCGCACGCGCAGGTCGTAGAACTCGATGCGTTCGCGCTGCGCGCGCTGCTGGCCATGCCAGTCTGCCGTTTCAAAGCGGTGCTTGGCGCGCGCGGACTCGGTGCGAAAAAGCTGGTAGTGGCGGTTGAAGCCGTCCATCATCGCCTTGGCGATGTCGTAGGCAATGCTCGAGTCCAGGCGCTGGGGAAACATGGCTTGCTTTGCGCCGTTCAGACCAGCTGCTGCTGTTCACCGCCGCCGACGCGGGCGTTCCAGGTGTCCCACACACGGTCGATGGCCTTGCCGTAGAACTTGTTGAGCTCCTCGGGCGCCGATACGCTCATCTGCAGGTCCTGCAGCAGGCCGTCATGCACACCGAAGGCCCAGCCGTGCACGGTGACCTCCTGGCCGCGCGCCCAGGCATCAACCATCACGGTGCTGACGGAAACATTGACCACCTGCTCGATGACGTTGATATCGCACAGGGCTTTGGCGCGCACCTCTTCGGGCAGGCTGTCGAGGAGCTGGCGGTGGCGGTGGCGCACGTCTTGGATGTGGCGGAGCCAGTTGTCGGCCAGGCCAATGCGAGCACCTTCCAGCGCCGCCTGCACGCCCGAGCAGCCGTAGTGCCCGACCACCATGATGTCCTTGACTTTGAGGCGCTCGACGGCGAACTGGATGGCCGAGAGTGCGTTGAGGTCGGAGTGCACGACGATGTTGGCGACGTTGCGGTGAACGAACACCTCGCCGGGCTCCAGGCCGGTGATCTGGTTGGCGGGCACGCGGCTGTCAGAGCAGCCTATCCACATATACCTGGGCGTCTGCTGCTTGACAAGGCTGGTGAAGAAGCCTGGGCGCTCGGCTTCCATCTGCGCGGCCCAGGCGCGGTTATGGGCGAAGAGGTCTTGGAGCGAAGTGGTCATGGTCGTATTTTCACCTGCCCGCGGGGATGCCGTCCGGCAAGCGGCAGAAAGTCATGTTTCATCGATCGCCCTCGCCTTCAGCAGCGCCTTTTCGGCCAGGCATTTGTCGGTAAATACGGCCGTTGCCCTGGCGCTTTCCTCCGGGCTCGATGGGGTGGGATTCGGCCCGGATTTCACGACGGACGCGTCAATCAGCAAAGGGCCTTCTCCGGAAAAATCGCAGACAAAACGATACCCCCCGTCAGGGAGCGAGCCTCTCAGCATCTTTCTGGTCTGGTACAGCTTGCCGCTCTGATAGCACCACCGTTCTACCTCACCGTCACCCTGGACAGAGCCGGTCAGGCAGCGGTCCCCTTCGCGTTCATAGAATGCCAGCTTGCTGCCCCCCGCGAGAAGCTGGCGCAGGTTCTTGAAGTCGGGCGTCGGGCCGTGCGAATACATCAACTGCTGCGCGGGATAAGGATTTCCGGCGCCATGGGCGTATTCAAACAGTGTGAGGTTTCCCATGCTTGCCCACTTGAACTGCTCACATCCCGTGTGATGCGCCAGGCCCTTGGCGGTAAAACCCATGGGTTCGTCAAGGTCGATGCTGACGGTGGTGCCGTCCCGCAGGGTGAGGCCGACGGCGTAGGCCGCGAAACGCCCCTTCAGGGCGAGCACAGCTTCCTCGGAGACCTCCCCCACCCTTGAGGCATCCAGAAAGACGTTCACGGCCTTTCCCCGCAGCGATTCGGGGACGCCGCATTCGAACGTCGCGTCGGCTTGCGGCACTGCTGCGTAGGGCGGGGGCTCATCTTTTTCGCACGCACCGAGAAGCGCGGCAAGCACGAGCACAAGGAACCATCTCGCCGTCTGATGTATCACTGGCATGGGTACTGGCCTTACATGGTCTCGGCGAACAATTCGCGCCCGATCAGCATGCGGCGGATTTCGCTGGTGCCGGCGCCGATTTCATAGAGTTTGGCGTCGCGCCAGAGGCGGCCCAGCGGGTATTCATTGATATAGCCGTTGCCGCCGTAGATCTGCACGCCCTCGCCGGCCATCCAGGTGGCTTTTTCTGCGCACCAGAGGATGACGGAGGCGCAGTCCTTGCGGACCTGGCGCACGTGGTCGGTGCCGAGCATGTCGAGGTTTTTGGCCACGGTGTAGGCAAACGAGCGGCCGGCCTGCAGCACGGTGTACATGTCGGCGACCTTGCCCTGGATCAGCTGGAACTCACCAATGCTCTGGCCGAACTGCTTGCGGTCGTGGATGTAGGGAACGACGTTGTCCATGACGGACTGCATGATGCCCAGCGGACCGCCGGTGAGCACGGCACGTTCGTAGTCGAGCCCGCTCATCAACACCTTGGCGCCGCTGTTGAGGCCGCCGAGGATCTGGCTGGCCGGGACTTCGACGTTGTTGAAGACGAGCTCGCCGGTGTGACTGCCGCGCATGCCGAGCTTGTCGAGCTTTTGCGCGACGGAAAAGCCCTTCATGCCTTTTTCGATCAGGAAGGCGGTGACGCCGCGCGCGCCAAGCTCGGGTTCGGTCTTGGCATAGACCACCAGGGTGTCGGCGTCGGGGCCGTTGGTGATCCACATCTTGCTGCCGTTGAGCAGGTAGTAGCCGCCCTTGTCTTCGGCTTTGAGCTTCATCGAAATGACGTCGCTGCCGGCGCCGGGCTCACTCATGGCAAGCGCCCCCACATGTTCGCCGGTGATGAGTTTGGGCAAATATTTTTTGCGCTGCTCATCGGTGCCATTGCGCTTGATCTGGTTGACGCAGAGGTTGCTGTGCGCGCCGTAGGACAGCCCCACCGAGGCGCTGGCGCGGCTGATTTCTTCCATGGCGATCATGTGGGCCAGGTAGCCCATGTTGGCGCCGCCGTATTCCTCACCGACGGTGATGCCGAGCACGCCGAGCGCGCCCATTTTTTGCCACAGGTCCATCGGGAACTGGTCGTTGCGGTCGACTTCGGCGGCACGCGGGGCGATTTCGGCCTGCGCGAATTCGCGCACGGCGTCGCGCAGGGCGTCGATGTCTTCACCGAGCATGAAGTTGAGTCCGGGCATGTTGGTCATGGTGGGCTTTCTGTAGACGAAATGATGATTAGTAGGTCTTGGGCACGGGCACCAGGGTCTGTTGCATCAGTGCGCAGGCGCTTTCTTTTCCATCGGCGTTGACATGCGTCACTTCTGCGGTGGTCACGGTGATGCGTTTTCCGGCCTTGACGACGCGGCCCAGGGCGCGCAGCTCGCCGCCCCTGAAACCGGCCATGAAGTTGATCTTGTATTCAACCGTGGTGACCTCGGAATCTTCCGCAGCCATGGTCAGCGCGGCGTAACCGCCAGCGATATCGGCCAGCGCCCCCATCGCGCCGCCGTGAAAGCTGCCCTGCTGCTGCGTCACGCGCTCCGAATACGGCAGGGCCACCTCGCACAGGCCGGGCTCCACGCGCAGCAGGCGCGCACCGAGGTGCTGCATCAGGCCCTGGCGCAAAAAGCTGGCTTCGATGCGCTGGAACAATGCTGACGGTGCGGCGGGTGCATCCATGAAAAATCCCTTTTTGAAGCGTATGGGGAGGCGGCTTCCGCTGAGTTTGCGGAGTTGACGTTTACGTAAACGTCAATTATGCCTGCTGACGGAAGCACTGTCCAAGGGTGGTGAAAGCTTCGCGCGCGACCTGAGCGTCCGTGCGATCGCGTCCCGAAGGGGAAAGAGATGCGCATCGCCGGCAAATTGCGCTTCCCGTGAATTGCCCGTATGGACAATCACCATGCGGGCGACGGGGTCGACGAAGATGTTCTGGCCGCCGACGCCCCAGAAGAACGACCGGCCGCCAGCCGCCTGCGGAATCCAGACGTGCAGCCCATAGAACGGAGCCCCTTTGGGCTGCGGCTTGTCGGGCCGCAGCATGACCATCTCGTCGATCCAGGCCGCAGGCACGACCTGCCCGCCTGCCACCTGGCCCCGGTTCAGCACCAGCGCCCCCAGCCGCCCATAGTCGCGCAGACGCGCGACGAATTGGCCCTGAACACCCTCCTCGCCGTGGAAGTTCTTGATCCAGAAGCCGCTGCCCTCGGCCCCGAGGCGCGACCATATCCTGTCCTCCAGATACGCGGTGTTGCTCATGCCGGTACGTTCGCTCAGCATGAGGCCGAGCAGCGCGGTCACCGCGCCGTTGTAGCTGAAGGTCTTGCCGGTGGGTGACCGGTCCGTCTTCTCCCTCAGGTAGCGTCGCATATTCTGGCGTGGTGAGACGGTAGGGTCAGTCGCTCGGTTGTCCGATATCGCACCCGCCTCGTAGGCGGCATGAAGCTGGACCCCAGTGCTCATCCGCAAAAGATCCTCGACTGTGTCGTCGGCAAATGCGCTGGCCCCGAAGTCGGGCAGTACCTGTCTGACGGTGGTGTCCAGGGTCAGCTTGCCTTCCGCGACCACCACACCGACCAGAAGCGAGAGGATCGTCTTCGACATGGAAGCGGAAAGCAAAGCGTCCTGGCTTCCGGTTCCCTGGAGGTATCGCTCGTAGACGATCCGATCCTCATGAAGGACGAGAAATCCCGTCGTGCAAAAACGCGTCAGGTACTCCTCGAGCGAATGGGCTTGCGGATCCCCGGTAACGCGATACGTCACATTCTCCAATGGCAGGCCATGGCCGAACACCGCCGGCGCAGCGGCCGCCCGCGCTTCGTTGAATGGAAATCGTTGCTGGGGGTTGAGGAATGAGCCGGTGCATCCCTGTTGGGCCGCCGCGAGGGCGGGCAGGCCCACCGCGAACAGAACCAGGGCCGCGCGGCGCAGGGAATCGATCGTCATGGGACTAGTCGCAAAGCAGGTCACCGCTACGCCGCCTGCTTCGCCTTCTCAAGTTTCGCCAGCAGTGCCTTGGCCTCGCGCTCATGCGTCTGCACCTCCTCGAGGTTGCTCTGCAACTCGGTCATCTGCTCCTCCAGCTGCTTGCGATGCTGTGCCAGGATGGCAAGGAACTTGCGCAGCTGCGGCCCGGTGTCGCGCGGGCTGTCGTACATGTCGATGATGTCCTTGGCCTCGGTCAGCGACAGGCCCAGGCGCTTGGCGCGCAGGGTGAGCTTGAGGCGGGTGCGGTCACGCGCGGTGTACACGCGGTTGCGTCCGCCCGCCCCTTCGCGCTGGGGCTGCAACAGGCCCATGTCTTCGTAAAAACGCATGGCGCGCGTCGTCAGGTCAAACTCTTTTGCCAGGTCGCTGATGGTGTAGGTGGTGGCCATGATGTGATCTTTGCAAACGCGGGCGACAGCGCGAAACAGGTGCGGTCCCTACAATGGTTGTGTATGACGTTTACGTAAACGTCAAATATACCGCGAATGATGACATGAACCTCCTTGAACAGCAACTGGATTACCCCTTCGGA
This sequence comes from Polaromonas sp. P1_F9, assembly GCF_056405615.1. Classification (NCBI taxonomy): domain Bacteria; kingdom Pseudomonadati; phylum Pseudomonadota; class Betaproteobacteria; order Burkholderiales; family Comamonadaceae; genus Polaromonas; species Polaromonas sp. P1_F9. The sequence goes on from NZ_JBFUBT010000007.1 coordinate 164,149, forward strand.
GACACCCTGCCCGAGTCGGGCATGACCATGGAGGTGGCGCCGGGCGTCAAGTGGATACGCATGGCCCTGCCTTTTGCGCTGAACCACATCAACCTGTGGCTGCTGCGCGACGAGATGGACGACCCGGACCGGGCGGGCGCGAAGATCCAGGGCTGGACCATCGTGGACTGCTGCATCAGCCGGGAAGAGTCGAAAGCGCAGTGGGAAGCGGTTTTTGCCACCCGGCTTGAGGGCCTGCCGGTGCTGCGCGTCATCGTGACGCACATGCACCCCGACCATGTCGGCCTGGCGCACTGGCTCTGCGAGCGCTGGACCACACCCAAACACGTGTGCATGTTGTGGATCAGTGCGACCGACTACCTTTCGGCCCGCATCGGCTCGCAAAGCACCACCGGCTTCGGCGGCGAGAGCGCAGCGCGCTTTTTTGCTGCGCACGGGCTGGTTGACCCGGAATCCGTCGAGAAAATACGCGGCCGGGCCAGCTACTACCCCGGTATGGTGCCGGCCGTGCCGGCCAGCTACGTCCGCATCATGGACGGCATGGCGGTTCGGATCGGTGGGCGCGACTGGCGCTGCATCAGCGGCTACGGCCACGCACCCGAACACATCGCGCTGCACTGCGAAGCGCTGGATACCCTCATCAGCGGCGATATGGTGTTGCCGCGCATTTCAACCAATGTCAGCGTGTACGACATGGAGCCGGAATCGAACGCGCTCACGCTGTTTCTCGAGTCCATCGACAAATTCCTGCCGCTGCCTGAGGACACGCTGGTGCTGCCCTCGCACGGCAAACCCTTTCGCGGCCTGCACACACGCATAGGCCAGTTGCACGACCACCACCGAGACCGCCTGGCCGAAGTGATGGCTGCCTGCACCGCCGCCCCCTGCAGCGCGGCCGACATCCTGCCCATCATGTTCCCCCGCAAGCTGGACCTGCACCAGACCACCTTCGCCATGGGCGAAGCGGTGGCGCACCTGCATGCGTTGTGGTTTGGCGGCAAGCTCACGCGCCGGCTGGACGCCGACGGGATTTACCGTTTCAGTAGCGTTAGTCCGTAAGCGGGCTACGCCGGGCGCTATGTTTTTAGTAGCTGCTCGCGCTCGCTAGGATTGGTCCACAGCCCGATTAAGCACATAAGAATGCAATGGATGGCTGTGGGGCCCCTTCTTTACCAGCAGGGGCCGCGGGACTGGCTTTGCCAGACCGCAGGCGCAGCGCCCCCTCGGGGGGCAGCGCATTACACAAAGCCGAAGGCGAAGTGAAAAGCGTGGGGGCTCAAGCCCTCCACTTCCGGTTAGCCGTCACCAAAGCGGTGAGGTAACCGTGCAGCCATTCAAAATTGACAGGTTTTTTCAGCAAATGGGCGTGCTGGGGCAAGCCTCCGCGTGCTGCAATGGCGTCGGGAGGCAAGCCGCTGATGACAACGATCTGCATGTCGGCCAGTTGCACGTTGCGTTTGAGTGTCTTGAGCATCTCAATGCCGTCCACGCCGGGCATGGAAAGGTCGGTGATCAGCAGGTCGGGCCGCATGCTGGCGATATCCATCATGGCCTCCAGGGCAGATGGCATCCAGGTGCAGTCAACCGGCAGGTCCCAGTCTTCAAACTGGCAGCGGTACAGCTCGCGGGTGTCTTCGTCGTCTTCCACCATCAGTACCCGCAGGCGGCTTTTGGGGTCGGTGTCGACGCGGGACAGCTGTGGGCTGTTTTTGGCCAGGTAGGCGTTGATGGACTGCAGCGCAATGCGGCGGTGCCCACCCAGCGTCTTCCACGCCTCGATTTCCCCTTTTTCAACCAGGGACTGCACCGTCGCAACGGAGAGCCCCAGAAGCTTGGCTGCATAGCTGGTGCCGCAGTAATCCTCGCTGGAGAAATCCGCAGCCGTGATCGCGGCCTCGAAGGACTTGGGTTCACGCGCCATGGCAGACCGAACGGGGATTGGAGTGTTTCATTTTGGGCATTTTAATCAATTCGACTCAATCGCTTCATAGAAAATGATAGTAAGCATCAACTAACACCAACTGGCATTGCCAGCGTCAGGGAGACAGCGGTGCTGTGGGCAGGGTGAAGAAGAACGTTGCCCCCTTGCCGGGCGCCGCCTCGGCCCACAACCTGCCGCCATGCCGCTTGATCACGCGGCTGACGGTGGCCAGCCCGATGCCCGTGCCCGGAAACTCCGCGACAGCATGCAGGCGCTGAAACGGCTTGAAGAGCTTGTCGGCATAAGCCATGTCAAAGCCGGCACCGTTGTCCCTGACGAAAAACTCCGGCAGCCCCGCGGCATCAAGCTGGCAGCCTACCGTGATTTCGCTGAGGGGTTGCTGGGCGCTGAACTTCCAGGCGTTGCCGATCAGGTTCTCCATCACCACCCGGACCAGCCGGCTGTCGCCATGCGCCTTCAGCCCTTTTTCGATGTTCACCGCAACCTTGCGCTCGGGGTCGCGCACCTGCCATTCGTCCAGGATGATGCGGGCAAGCTCCGACAGGTCCACCACCTTGTTGTTCAGGGGGGTGCGCGACACCTGCGCCAGCGACAGCAGGTCTTCGATCAGCTGCCCCATCTGCGCCACGCCGGCCTGGATGCGTGCCAGGTAGTGCGTCACCTTCTCGCCGGCATCGGCCCCCAGATGCTTGCCCAGCAGGCGGCTGAAGCCGTCCACGGTGTTCAACGGCGAGCGAAGGTCGTGCGACACGGAGTATGAAAACGCTTCGAGTTCCTGGTTGGACAGGCGCAGGGCGGCTTCAATGGCCTTGATCTCGGTGATGTCCGCGTCGATGCCCACCCAAAAAGCCACTTCACCGCGTTCGTCCAGCACGGGCGATGCGCGGTAGGACATGGTGTGCACGCCGTCCCTGGCCAGCACGCGGCGTATGCCCGAATATTGCGACCGCGTCTCCCGGGCGACCTGCCAGCGGGCCCTGATATCGGGGAGGTCGTCCGGATGAATGGCCGTAAACCACTGCGTGCCGGTCCAGTCCTCCATCTTGCCGCCTGCCAGGTCAAACCAGGCGCGGTTGAAGTAGGTGGCCGCGCCGTCCGGGTCGCTGGTCCATACCACCTGGGGCGCCTGTTCGGCCAGCGCCCGGAAGAGCGCCTCTTGCCGCTCCAGCGCCAGTGTGCGCTCGGCGACTTTCTGCTCCAGTCCGGTGTTGAGCTGGCTGACCTCCTCGATCAGGCGGGAGTTCTGGATGGCGATGGACGCGAGCTGGGCCAGTTCGAGCGCCACATATTCGTCCTCCTGCGTGAACTCGCCCTCGTATTTGTCGGACAGCTGGAGCAGCCCGATGTTCTTGCCGTCGCGGCCCGTCAGTGGCACGGCCAGCCAGCCGCGCATGGCCGGATGCTTGTCGGCATAACTGCCGAAGCCGCGCCAGCGCGGATGCGCCTCCAACTCGGCCTGTGTCATGCGCATGGACCGGTTGGTCTGGCAGACCAGGGCGTAAATGCCGGTGCCGTCGGGCGCCTCGATCATGTCCCGGTATTTCGCATATTTTTCGGAAAGCGACAGGGCGTTGATGGCCTGCCCCCAGTCGCTGTTCACGGTGAGGCTGACGATCGCCTGGTGCGCGCCTATCACCCCCCGGGCCTGTTCGGCCGCCTCGTGCATGGTGCTTTCAAGCGTCTGGTGCCAGGTGATGGCCTGGGCCGCGTCAGCGGCGCGCTGCAAGGTGTACAGGTGTTCCTGGACCTCATTTTCAACCTTGACCTGGGCCGAGATATCCAGTGCCAGGACAAAACGCGCCGGCCGGCCGGCATACCGCACTGAGGTTGAAAAAGGGCGGGCGGTGAAAAACGACCCGTCCTTGCGGCGATGCTCCCAGCGCTCCTTGACGATCAAAGGCGAGGCGGCGTGCTGGGCCCGCAGGTTTTGGGCCTCCGCTTCGCTGCGAATGTCGTAGATCGTCATCGACAGAAACTCTTCCATCGTATAGCCATAACTCTTGACGGCGGCTTCGTTGACCGTGAGGAAGCGATAGGTCTCGGCGTCAAAAACCCACATCGGGATCGGCGCCATTTCAAACAGGGCCGAGTAGCGGTGCTCGCTTTCTACCAGCGCCTGCTCCGCCAGCTTGCGCCGGGTGATGTCGCGCTGCACCGCGACCCAGTGGGTGTAGTGGCCTTTGGTGTCGGTGATCGGAACAATGTCGAGCTCCAGCCAGACTTCCTCGCCGCTCTTGGTGTAATTGATCAGCTCGGCACGTACGGGCTGCCATTTTTCCAGTGCGGCCTTGATGCGGTCGAGCTCGTCCCGCTGCGTTTTGGGGCCCTGCATCAGGCGTGGCGTTTTTCCCAGCACCTCTTCACGCGTATAACCCGTACGGCGTTCAAAAGCGTCGTTGACAAAGATGATGCGCGGGCCGGCGCCATCGATGGGTGCGGCCTCGGTGATGAGCACAATGTCATTGAGCCGTGATACGGCGGTTTCCAGAAGGCGCAGGTGCGCCTGCGCTTCGTGCTGTTCCGTGATGTCCTGCAGCACGCCGACCAGGCTCACGACCTTGCCGTCCCGCTGCAAAGCCCGGCCCTGTGTGCGCACCCAGATGCGCCGGCCCTTTGCCGTGATGAGGGGCAGCTCCAGGTCCCATGGCGTTGCCTGCTTCAGGGCAGCCAGGGCGACCGAGCGGATGGTGCGCCGCGCTTCGGGTGCATAAAAGTCGAGCGCCTCCTCAACCCCCAGGCCGGCCGCCGGATCGAGTTCGTGGATGCGGTAAATCTCTTCGGACCAGTAAGGCGTCATGGTGTCGACAACGACCTCCCATCCGCCGACTTTCCCCAGCGCACCGGTGCGGTTCAGCAGCTCCGTGCTGCGGGCAACCACCAGTTCCGCGCGCTTGCGGTCGGTAATTTCCTGGATCACGCCGGAGCGGCGGCGTCCCGACGGGCCGCGGCCCGCGCCTTGCCCCTCCTGCCCGATGTCTCCGGGCTGCGCTTCGTCAGCGCGGCCAAACAGGTGAACCCATCGAATCTCGCCGGCGGATGTAACGATGCGGAATTCAATGTCCAGCGGCTGGTTGGTCCGAACGGACAGATCGCGCCGTTCCTTGAAGGCCTTGCGGTCCCCGGGATGGACCAGCTGCATGAATGCGCCATGACTCCTGTCGAAGGTCGCGCGGTCAACACCGAGCACCTCGTAAACCTCATCGGACCACCAGCTTTCATCGGTGCCGGTGTCCAGCTGCCAGTAGCCGATGCGGCCAAGGCGCTGGGCGTCCCGCAGTTTCTGCTGGATGGCTTCGCTGTTTGCCAGTTCGGCCTCCAGGACATTCCGATGTTGCTCAAGCGACTCGGCCATGCGGTTAAAGCCCGTGGATATCCTCGCAAACTCCCCGAAGTCGTCAGGCCAGCCTGGCGGTATCCGGACATCCAGCCGGCCGTTCTGAAGCTGCCGGATGGCCTCAAGGATGTTTCGGGTGGGCTCCACGATGGCGCGCCCGCCAATGACCCAGGCGACGCCGCCGCCCACAAATGCCACCAGCAACAACACCACCAGTTCCAGCCACAGCTGCTCCCGGCTGGCGCCCACGACCAGTTCGCGGTCCAGGCTGACCGCCACAAAAAAAGCGGCGTGTATGTCGGGGCTGCTGGGCATGAAAGCCCACAGGCGGCGTTGCCCGGTGCCGTCCTCCCCATCGCTGGTTCCAGTACGCATCTGTTGCACGGCCGCCCTCAGCACGGGGCTTCTTGCCACCTGCCCGATGCGTATGGGAAGGTCGGGCTTGCCCGCCAGCAGCACGCCGCTGCGGTCGTGTATGCCCAGCGCGGCGCCGGGCGGCAACTGGAGGTCGATGGTGGATTTCGCCATCTCGGCCAGGTCAACCGACGCAAAGGCCACGATGTCAACGCGCCCGTCCTTGTCCAGGAGGGGCAACGCAAATGTGATGGAAGGCCGGCCCGTGGCACGCCCCACAATGTATTCACCCACCACAAAGCTGCGCTGCTCAACGGCATTGCGGAAATAGGCGCGGTCGCCCAGGTAGCCGAGCCGCACGCCTTCCTGCCCGTTGCACAGCGCATAGCCGTCCGTTCCCACAATGCCGAAATTGGCGTAAAGCGGAAACAGCTTGTTGAGCTCTACAAGGTAGCGGTTGCAGCGGTCGGCGTTGCCGTCCCGCAGGCCGGGCACATGAACAATTGCCGTCAGTATCTGCCGGGCCGATTCCGCCAGGCGCTGCTGGCTGGATGCGGCCAGCGATGCGGCGAATTGCAGGTCGGTCTGGGCGCGCTCGACGGCGGTGTCGGCGTTGTAGACGGCCTTGAAAATGGACAGGCCAAACATCGGCACTATCGCAACCAGCACGAGCATGACAAGGCGGGTCCGCAGCGTGATATGAAGCTTCATGGCATCAGCGCCGCAGGTACCGGCACCGGGTGTTTCTGGGCCACCGGTGCGTCACGGGATGTCAGCCGGCCGCGATGGATTCATTGACGCCCAGCCAGTAGGCCTGCAGGCGGTTGAGCTTTTCGGTCAGCCCCCCAAAATCGACGGGTTTACGGACAAATCCGTTGGCCCCGCTCTGGTAACACGCCACGATGTCGGACCGCTCGCTGGAAGATGTCAGCATGACCACCGGCACCAGCGCGGTCAGGGGATTGGCCCGCACGCTGCGCAGTACGTCCAGGCCGGACAGTTTGGGCAGCTTCATGTCGAGCAGGATGAAAGCCGGCTGCCTTTGCGTGTCGCGCCCCGCGTGGGCACCCTGGCCGAATAGAAAGTCCAGCGCCTGCACACCGTCCCGGGCGACGGCAATCTCGGCCGTGACGCCCTGCTCCTCCAGCGTCAGCACGGTCAGTTCCAGGTGGTCCGGATTGTCTTCAACTACAAGTATGAGTTTGTCGTTCATGTGGACTTCAGGTGCACGGAGTCAATCCCTGTCGTTTTGGTGTTTTTTGTGCCTTTCTCATATTACCAAGTAAAGAAACGCCGCAGTACTGTGATTTGTACCCCCTTTGACGTGGCTCAACGGGGGCATGCCAAACGCAGCGGCGCCGGCCTACCAGCGGGGAATTGCTTCGTCCTTGAGCTGGCCGCGCAGCTCGGCGTAGTCGGGCACCACCGCGCGCACGGTGTCCCAAAAACGCGGGCTGTGGTCCATGACACGCAAATGGCTCAATTCATGAACCACCACGTAGTCGATCACCGACTGCTTGAAATGGATCAAGCGCCAGTTCAGCCGGATGGACCCATCGGCGCTGGCGCTGCCCCAGCGGGTGCCGGCACTGGAAAGGCTGAGCTTGTGCCACTGCACGCCCAGGTGCGGCGCGAAATGATTGAGCCGCTCGGTAAAGATGCGCTTGGCCTGGCGCATCAGCCAGGCCTGCACGGCGTCGCGGATCTGCTCGGGCGTGGCATGGTGGGGCAGGCCCACATGCAGCGTCAGCTGCGCCACACCGGGCAAGGTGCCATTGGCCGCATCGCCGTCGCCCTGCAACAAGACTTCGGCGGCGGCGGTGCCGGTTTTGAGTTCGGCGCCGACACCGCCAAAAGCGTGCCGCGGATCGATCACCACAATGACCTGGTCGCCCAGGAAAGGCAGCGTGGTGCCGTCCTTCCAGTCAATGCGCGCGGACTCCAGGCGCTCATGGCGGGCGCGGGTTTCCTGCAGCTTGGCCAGGATCCAGCCGGATTTTTCCAGCACCGCCTTGTCGATTTCATACAGCGGCACCCATTTGGGCGCACTCACCGTGAGGCCGTCAGCGCCGGCTGAAAAACCGATGGTCTTGCGCTTGCTGCGCCGGAACTCATAGGCCACCAAAATGCCGTCCAGCACGGTCTCACGGGTGGCACGCGGGTGGCGGAAGGTCGCGGGTGCCAGGGCCTGCTGTAAGGTTTGGGCGGGAAGCTGCGGCCCCACGAACTCACCATTCGCTATGTTTTCGATAGCGGTCGGCGCAGGATTTATGGGGGCTACAGGCTTTTTTGGCCTGTTTTTTCTGGTTTTGGAGCCACCGGGAACGCCAGCAAGCGGCGCCGGCGCGGAATCAAACAGGTCGAGCGTGAACTGAAGAAGCCGTTGCATCATGGCAGTTTAGCTTGACAGCATGGGCAGGCTGGCCGCTCAGGTATTGGGTGCGACGGGTGTGGCGGGCGCGGCGACCACTTCACCGGCATAAGCCTCGGGGTCCAGCCGGCGCATTTCGGCCTCGATCCAGGTTTCCACCTCGCGCATCAACTCGTCGGGCTGGCGGCCGGTGCTGTCGATCGGTTTGCCGATCGAGATGTCGACAATGCCCGGGGTTTTGATGAAGGCCTTGCGCGGCCAGCATTTGGCCGAGGTCACGGCAATCGGGATGACGGGAGCGCCGGTTTCAATGGCCAGGCGCGTACCGCCGGATTTGTAAGTACCCTTCTGGCCGCGCGGGATGCGCGTGCCTTCGGGGAACATGATGACCCAGGTGCCCTGCGCCATCAGGCGCTTGCCCTGCACGACGACCTTGTTGAAAGCCTGCGACCGCTGGCTGCGATCGATGTGGATCATGTCCATGCGCGCCATGGCCCAGCCGAAGAACGGCACGTAGAGCAGCTCTTTCTTGAACACATAGGCCAGGGGGTGCGGCATCAGCGTGGGCATGCACAGGGTCTCCCAGGTGCTCTGGTGCTTGAGCAGCAGCACGGCGGCGCTGGTCTGGCCCGTGGGCAGGTTTTCCATGCCGGTTACCCGGTTCTTGATGCCCAGGATGAAGGTGCCACCGCTGACCGCCACGCGCAGCCAGCCCGCGCACATCCAGTACATGGTGTTGCTGCTGACGAACAGGGAGGCGATCACGACGAAAGTAGCCCAGGGAATCACCGTGACGGCCATCCACAGCAGATGAAGAATTGATCGAATCAGGCGCATGTCAAGGTTTCCGGTATCAGGCAGGTTGTGGATGCTGCTGCGCAGCATTTTCACGATGTTTTAAGGCTTCAGCCCTTATATGGCGGGCGCAAGCAGCTAGCATTTTTATAGCACCGCTTACAGGGCCACCTGCAGGGGCCGGGCGCTGCGTTCCAGGATGAAATCGGCAAAGGCCGATAAATCGGTGTGCACCTGCGTGCCTTCGGGCAGGCCCTCGGGCTGCCCGCCGCTGCGGTACCGCGCCGACTTGCCCGTCAGCACCAGGTGCGGTTCGCACCCGGCCGCCGCGCCGGCCTGCAGGTCACGCAAAGAATCCCCTGCGGTGGGCACGCCTTTGAGCGGCACGCCGAAACGCGCGCCGATCTGCTCGAAAAGCCCGGGCAGCGGTTTGCGGCAGGTGCAGCTGTCTTCGGGGGCGTGCGGGCAGTAAAACACCGCATCGATGCGCCCGCCGACAGCTGCCAGCAGCTTGTGCATCTTGGCGTGCATGGCGTTGAGCGCCGCCACGTCAAAGAGGCCACGCCCCAGGCCCGACTGGTTGGACGCGATCACGACGTGCCAGCCGGCATGGTTCAGGCGCGCAATGGCCTCCAGCGAACCTGGCAGCGGCAGCCACTCGTCCGGTGCCTTGACGAAGTCGTCGCTGTCGCTGTTGATGGTGCCGTCGCGGTCGAGGATGACGAGTTTCATGGTGTTTTACCTTACCAAAAAAGATCGGGCGGCCGCCGGGCCGCCCCAAGGCCGGCCAGCTCCCTCGGGGGGCAGCGACGATACGAAGTGCGGAGCGTGGGGGCTCATCATGTGGCTAGTTTGGAGAGATCAGCCACCCGGTTCATGGCCTGATGCAGCGTCGCCAGCAAGCCGAGGCGGTTGGCGCGCAGCGCTGGGTCTTCAGCATTGACCATCACGCCGTCGAAGAAGGCATCAACCGGCGCCTTGAGCGCGGCCAAGGCCTGCAGCGAGGCCGCGTAGTCGCCGGAGGCAAAAGCGGCTTCGGCTTTAGGCCCTACGGTATTCAATGCATCAGCGAGGGATTTCTCGGCGGCTTCCTGCAGCAGCTCAGGTTTGACGGCAGCTTCAACCGTGCCTTCAGCCTTCTTCAGGATGTTGCCGACGCGCTTGTTGGCCGCAGCGAGAGCCGGTGCTTCGGGCAGTGCGGCAAAGGCGCGCACTGCCGACAGGCGTTTGGCCACATCGCCCAGGCGCTGGGGTTTGAGGGCCAGCACGGCATCGACCTCTTGCGCGCTGTAGCCCTGCTCGCGCAGGGAGCCTGCGAGGCGGTCGTAGATGAAATCGGCCAATGCGATGGACGCGTCCTGAATCTTGTCGCCGAACACCGGCTGCGCGCCTTGCACCAGTTCGAGCAAGCCCAGGGGCAGGTCTTTCTCGACCAGCATGCGGATCACGCCCAGCGCATGGCGGCGCAGCGCGAACGGGTCCTTGTCGCCGGTCGGCAGATTGCCAATGCCGAACATGCCGACCAGCGTTTCCAGCTTGTCGGCCAGCGCAACGATCACGCCGATGGTATTGCGCGGCAACTCGTCGCCGGCAAAACGCGGCTTGTAGTGGTCTTCAATCGCGTCGGCCACGTCGGCGTTAAGGCCGTCGTTGAGCGCGTAGTAACGGCCCATGGTGCCTTGCAGTTCGGGGAACTCGCCCACCATGTCGGTCACCAGATCAGTCTTGGCCAGTTCGGCTGCGCGCTGTACGTCGGCCACGTTGGCGTTGAGCTGTTTGGCAATGCCTTCAGCGATGGCACGAACGCGTTGCGTACGTTCACCCTGCGTGCCCAGCTTGTTGTGATACACCACTTTGCCCAGGCCTTCAACGCGCGAAGCCAGCGTCTTCTTGCGGTCCTGGTCGAAGAAGAATTTGGCATCCGCCAGTCGGGGGCGCACCACGCGCTCATTGCCGCCAATCACGGCACTGGCATCCGTTGGGCTGATATTGCTGACGACGAGAAACTTGTTGGTGAGCTTGCCCGACGCGTCCAGCAGCGGGAAGTACTTCTGGTTGGCCTTCATCGTGAGGATCAGGCATTCCTGCGGCACGCCGAGGAATTCTTTTTCGAATTCGCAGACCAGCACGTTGGGACGTTCGACCAGTGCGGTCACTTCGTCGAGCAGGGCGTCGTCTTCAATCGCCCTGGCACCGCCGCCAACTTTGGCTGCGGCTGCAGCAAGCTGCTTGATGATTTCGGCTTTGCGCGCGGCAAAACTGGCGATCACGGCGCCGTCTTTTTGCAGGGTAGCGGCGTAGCTGTCGGCATCCTTGAGCACCACCGGATCGACGGCCGCTTCAAAGCGGTGGCCGTGTGTGATGTTGCCGGCCTTCAGGCCCAAAGCCTCGATAGCGACCACCGAGCTGCCATGCAGCGCGACCAGGCCGTGCGCCGGGCGCACAAATTTCACATCGCTCCAGCCGTCGGCCAGCTGATAGGTCATGACTTTGGGGATCGGCAATTTGGCAATTGCTTCGAGCAGCGCCTTTTGCAGGCCTTCCGTCAAAGTCGCGCCCTTGACGTTGCTGTCATAAAACAGCGCCTCTGCCTTGCCGTCGGGCGCACGCTTGAGGCCAGCCACGGCCGACGCATCGGCGCCCAGCGCCTGCAGTTTTTTGAGCAGCGCGGGTGTGGCATTGCCCGAAGCATCCAGCCCCACCGTCACCGGCATGAGTTTTTGCGAAACGGCCTTGTCGGCGGCCTGTGCGGCCACCGCCGTAACATGCGCGGCCAGCCGGCGTGGAGAGGCAAATGCCGTGAGGGCCGAATCTGCCGCCGTCAGGCCCTGGGCCTTGAGCTGCTCGAACAGCACGCCAGCAAAGGCATCGCCCAGCTTTTTGAGCGCCTTGGGCGGCAGCTCTTCGACAAACAGTTCAACGAGAAGATTTTGGGAGGCGTTCATTGGTTTTTTCGGGAATGTCGGAGCGCAAAAATGGCCAGGGCTGCAACCATCAGCGGCAGCCAGATGGTTTGGATCTCATTGAGCAACACGTCGGCGCCGCGTTGCGTGAAGAACCGGGAAAAGGAGACCGGCGACACCTCAACGGGCCGCCAGGGGCTGAAAAACCGCTGATCGGAAAACGGCCAGTAGAGTGGAATGGCCACGCCGCCATTGGTCAGAGTGTCCAGCAGGGGATGCGAGAACGCGCAAAGCGCGATCCACGCATAGCCTTGCCATGGCGCCAGTTTCCAGTGCCGAGCCAGCCACCAGCCGATGAGGCCCATCACGAGCGCAAAGCCCAGGGTATGGGTAAAGCCGCGATGCCCCCAGATACCGCCGTAATGGATGCCGAGCTTGAAAGCGACTCCGTCAAAGTCGGGAAGGATGGCCGCGACCATGCCCGCCAGCAACATGGAAGGCGGTATCCGCTTGCTGCCCAGCGCCACTGCGGCTGCAATGGGGACGGCGATGTGGGAAAAGATGGTGGGCATCGGAGATCAGCTCACCGTTTTGGTGTGGCATCGGCGTAGTGCAACACCGTGGGAAACGGATCGTAAAAATGGTGAAGCAGCTTGCGCCATGCCTGGTAGGGCTCTGACTGGCGGAACCCCACGGTGTGGTCTTCCAGGGTGTTCCAGCGCACCAGCAGCATGTAGTGGTGGTCGTTTTCCAGGCAGCGCTGCAACTCGTGGCCCAGGTAGCCGCCCATTGACGCGATGATGGCCTGCGCCTGGGCAAAAGCCTCCTCGAAAGCGGGCGCTTCGCCGGGCTTGACCTGCAACTGGGCGATTTCCAGAATCATTACGCCGCCTTCTTCGCCATCTGCTCGACCCATTCGCGCGGCGCCATCGGGAAACCCAGGCGCTCGCGGCTTTCGTAATAGCTTTGCGCCACGGCGCGGGCCAGGTTGCGGATGCGGCCGATGTAGGCGGCGCGCTCGGTCACGCTGATCGCGCCGCGAGCGTCCAGCAGGTTGAAGCTGTGGGCAGCTTTCAGCACCTGCTCATAGGCCGGCAGGGCCAATTGCACGTCGATCAGGTGTTTGGCCTGCTTTTCGTGCGCGGTGAAGGCGGTGAAGAGGAAATCGGCGTCGCTGTGTTCGAAGTTGTAGGTCGACTGCTCCACCTCGTTCTGTTTGTAGACGTCGCCGTAGCTGAGCTTTGAGCCATCAGGCCCTTCGGTCCAGGTCAGGTTGTAGACGTTGTCCACGCCTTGCAGGTACATGGCCAGGCGTTCCAGGCCGTAGGTGATTTCGCCGGTGGCGGGTTTGCAGTCGATGCCGCCGACCTGCTGGAAGTAGGTGAACTGCGTGACTTCCATGCCGTTGAGCCAGACTTCCCAGCCCAGGCCCCAGGCGCCCAGCGTCGGATTTTCCCAATCGTCTTCGACAAAACGGATGTCGTTTTTCTTCAGGTCAAAGCCCAGCGCTTCCAGAGAGCCGAGGTAGAGCTCAAGGATATTGGCCGGTGCCGGCTTGAGCACGACCTGGTACTGGTAGTAATGCTGCAGGCGGTTGGGGTTCTCGCCGTAGCGGCCGTCCTTGGGGCGGCGGCTGGGCTGCACATAGGCGGCTTTCCAGGGCTCGGGGCCCAGCGCGCGCAGAAACGTCGCGGTGTGCGAGGTGCCTGCGCCGACTTCCATGTCGTAGGGCTGCAGCAGCGCGCAACCCTGGTCGGCCCAATAGGACTGCAGCTTCAAAATAATTTGCTGGAAAGTAAGCATAAGAGTGGAGTTTTGCCAAACGCGGGGTACCTGCTTGCAGGCCCGGGAAGCGGCGCCTCAGGTGGCGGCCGCCAAGCCGGTCATTTTACGCGGCGGCGCGCGGGCGCCTTGGTGTGCGGCATCTGGGTGGGCGGCACGTACCAGCCTGGCCCGGTCTTGAAGGCCTCGACCAGAAAATCCACCATCACACGGACCTTGGCGCTCAGGTGCCGGCGGCTGGGGTACACCGCCAGCACGTCGATTTCAGGCATGCGGTAGTCCGGCAGCAGGGGCACCAGCCGGCCTTCGCGCAGGTCCTCCCCGACCAGGAAGGCCGGCTGCCAGATGATGCCCAGCCCGGCCACGGCCGCCTCGCGGGCGGTATCGCCATTGTTGGCGTGCATGATGTAGTTGACCTTGACCACATGCGGGCGCCCCTCGCCGTCGATGAAATGCCATTCGTTGGCGGTGGCCGCATAGGTGTAGCCCAGGCAGCGGTGGCCCGCGAGGTCGGCGGGCACAGCAGGGTGACCGTGCTTTTTCAGGTACGCCGGTGCGGCACAGAGGATGTTGCAGGAAGTCGCCAGCTTGCGCGCCGCATGGGTGGCCGGCCCCGCGCGTGAAACGCGTATGGCGAGGTCGTAGCCTTCTTCCACGATGTCCACCACGCGGTCGCTGAGGGCAATGTCGAGTTCCACCTCCGGATAGCTTTGCATGAAGCGCGGCCACAGCGGCGCCAGGTGCCGGATGCCAAAGCTCACAGGCGCGTTGATGCGCAGGCGCCCGCGCGGCTGCAGGGTGGCCGACGAGGCCAGCGCCTCCGCGTCGGCCACTTCTTCAAGAATCGACTTGCTGCGCTCGTACAGCGCTTCGCCGCTTTCGGTGAGCGAGAGCTTGCGCGAGCTGCGGTTGAGCAGGCGCGTGCCGAGGTGGGCTTCCAGCTCATTGATGTAGCGGGTGACGTTGGCCGGCGAGGTGTCGAGCGCATCGGCCGCACGCGTGAAACTGCCGCGGCCCACCACGCTGGCAAACACCTCGAACGCACGCAGCCGGTCCATTTCAGCCCCAATCATTCATTAAAGATGAATGATTAGATCATTTTTACGGCCTTCCTCCAATAGAAGATAAAACTTACATTGGACTCATCGGCAGGCAGGAAGCCACCGAACCAGGAACCCCAACCAAGACAAAGGAATCGACATGACCACGCAAACCACTTCATTCACACCCCGCTTCGCCAACAAGACCGTGCTGGTCACGGGCGGCAACAGCGGCATCGGCCTGGCCACTGCCTTGCAATTCGCCGGACAAGGCGCTCGCGTTGTTATTACTGGCCGCGACCAGGCCACACTGGACCAGGCCAAAGCCCAACTGGGCACAGGCGCCATCGCCCTGCGCAACGACGCAGGCGCCAGCGGCTCGGCCCAGGCGCTGGCCAGCGCATTGACTGCCGAAGGCATCACGCTGGACGCCGTGTTCATCAATGCCGGCCTGGCCAAATTCGCCCCGCTGGAAAGCGTGGACGAAGCACTCTGGGACGACACCTTCAACGTCAACGTCAAGGGCGCATTCTTTGCGATCCAGGCGCTGTCGCCGCTGCTGAACACGGGCGCCGCCATCGTCCTGAACGGCTCGATCAACGCCCACATCGGCATGCCCAACTCCAGCGTGTATGCCGCCAGCAAGGCCGCGCTGATTTCGCTGGCAAAAACGCTGTCGGGTGAACTGGTGGCGCGTGGCATCCGCGTCAATGTGGTGAGCCCCGGCCCGGTCACGACGCCGCTGTATGGCAAGCTTGGCGTGCCTGCAGACCAGCTCGATGCGCTGGCCGCCGGCATCCAGGCGCAAGTGCCGCTGAAACGCTTCGGCACACCCGACGAAGTGGCCAGCGCCGTGGTGTATTTGTCATCGCCGGACGCAGCTTTTATCGTCGGTACCGAGCTGATCGTCGACGGCGGCATGAGCCAGCTGTAAGCACTTCCCGCGTACGCAGCTAGAACGAAAAAGGGCGACGCCGCTGCCGGCATCGCCCTCTTTTTCTGATTACGCAAAAACTCAGTATTGCCAGAAGATGCGCTGCAGTTCCTTGCTGTCAATGTTCTTCGTCAAGGCGACGGAGGCCAGGATGCGCGCCTTTTGCGGGTTCAGGTCATGCGCGACCACCCAGTCGTACTTGTCATCGGGCTGCTCGGCGTTGCGCAGCACAAAACCTTCAGGCACACGCGAGGAACGCACAACCTGGATGCCCTTGGCGCGAACTTCCTGCAGCGCGGGAACCACGCGGTCAGCCACGGAGCCGTTGCCTGTGCCGCCATGGATCAGTGCCTTGATGGCGGTCTTGCCAACAGAGTCCACTGCGGAGCGCGGCACGTTGCCGTAGCCATAGACGATGTCGACGGGGGCCAGCGCTTCGAATTCATCAATGTTGAATTCGGACTGCGCGGTGTGGCGCTTCACGGGCGCGCGGAACCAGTAGTTCTGGCCTTCCACCACCATGCCCAGCGGGCCCCACTGGCTCTTGAAGGCCTCGGTCTTGATGTTGATGGTTTTGGTGACATCGCGGCCGCTTTGCAGCTCGTCATTCATGGTGACCAGCACGCCTTTTCCTGCGGCATCCTTGCTGGCAGCCACGCTCACCGCGTTAAACAGGTTCAACGCGCCGTCGGCCGACAGCGCCGTACCCGGGCGCATGGAACCCACCACCACGATGGGCTTGCTGGTGCGGATCACGAGGTTCAGGAAGTAGGCGGTTTCTTCCAGGGTGTCGGTGCCGTGGGTGACGACGATGCCGTCCACGTCGGGTTGCTTGACCAGCGCCGAGATGCGCTTCCCCAGCTTCATGAGGTTGTCATTGGTGAAACTCTCGGAAGCGATTTGCGAGACCTGCTCGCCCTTGACGTTGGCCACGTTGGCCAGCTCGGGCAGGCCGGCCAGCAACTTGTCGACCGGCACCTTGGCGGCGGCATAAGTCGCGCTGTTCAGTGCTGAGGCGCCGGCGCCGGCAATGGTGCCGCCGGTGGCCAGGATCACGACATTGGGTTTGGCGGCGGTTTGCGCCAGCGCGGGCGCGCCGAGCGTGGTAAGCGCCACCAGGCCGAGCGCGGCGCCCATATGACGAAATGTTGAGGTTATTTGCATGTATGTCTCCAAGGAAATGGAATTTGTCTGATTTTTTGCGCACAGCGAGCAAAGCCAGCGGTTTCACCAGCCTGTGCGGCGATTTCCCTGGCCTTGCGGCCAAAGGTGGCTCATCGTAGCGACGCTGGCACGCCTCAGCGATGCATAATGTAACGAGGGGTATGAATAAAACTCACACCCCTCAGCGGCATGGCCCCATGCATCTCCGGCGACCCGGCAGCGACATACCCGCAGCGACATGAACCTCAGGCAACTTGAAGTTTTCCAGGCGGTGATGCAGACCGGCAACATGAGCGCCGCTGCGCGGCTGATCTGCATCACGCCCTCGGCCGTCAGCAAGACGATTGCGCACACGGAATTGCAACTGGGCTACAAACTTTTTACCCGAGGCAAGGGCACGCTGGCCCCCACGCCCGAAGCGCGCGTGCTGTTTGAAGAATCCTCACAAATCCACCAGAAGCTGGACGGGCTCAAGCGCATTGCCGTCAACCTGCGGCAGTCGGCCGGCGGCCAGGTACGGCTTGCGGCCATCCCGTCCGTCAGCCACGAGTTTCTGCCGCTGGTGCTGGAAAGGCACATGGCGCGCTACCCGCGCGTTCGCATCGAAGTCCGCACGCTGCACCAGGACCAGATGGTGCAGGCACTGTTGACTCGCAGCGTGGACTTTGCCCTTGGTTTTTATGAACACCCACACCCGTTGTTGACCAGCTCCACGCTGGTGAGCGGCCCGCTTTACCTGGCCGTCACGCGCGACATCTGGCAGCGGGCCGTGAAGGCAAGGCGCCAGAACCCGATGTCCTTCCTGGCCAGCATGCCGCTGATACGGCTGGTGGGGGAAGACCCGATGTGCCAGTCGATCGACGACCTGGCGCGCCACCTGGGCCTGACCGCCCCCGAAGGGTTGCAGGTGCATACCTCGCTGCTGGCGCTGGAGCTGGTCAAGCGCGGCATGGGCTGGACGGTGGTGGACTTCCTGACGGCCAGCAACCTGGACCCGCAATCATTGACAGCGGTGCCGCTGCATGACTTTGCCCAGGCGCCACTCCAGATGTATTTTGCGAGCAGCACGCCGCCGGGACAGGATGCGCTACGCATGCTGGAAATGCTGCCGGAGCTATTGCATGGCGTGATGGCCGAGGGAATGACTCCCCTCCGTTGAGGCTCACTGCGTGTAGCCTCCTCCCCCCTCATGGGGCGGCGCCTGCGGCCTGGCAAAGCCAGTTCCGCGGCCCCTGCTGGCAATTCGTCATCGCTATTAAATCAATAGCTACCAACCAATATGCTACTTGGGCTAGAGCCCTAAAAGACTGTTGTTTTTAGCGGCGACGACGAAACGCCAACGCGAGAACAGCAATGCCCAGCCCGAAACCCCACAGCGGCCAGAGGCCGTAGCGGGACACCCACTGGGCATACGGCGTGATGCCGTTGCGGCCCTGGACGTCGCCGTTCAGCACGCCGCGCGTGTGGCGTTCCAGCGAATGCGTGACCTTGCCCTGGTGGTCGATGATGACCGTGGCGCCCGTGTTGGTGGCGCGGATCATCGGCCGGCTGAATTCCAGCGCGCGCATGCGCGAAATTTGCAGGTGCTGGTCAATCGCCACAGTGTTGCCGAACCAGGCGATGTTGCTGACATTGACAAAGATCGTCGGGGCGAGCGCAGGATCGATGAAGCGCGCACCGAGCTCTTCGCCAAAAAGGTCTTCGTAGCAGATGTTGGGCGCCAGCCGCTGGCCCTTCCATTCGAAGGAGGCCTGCCCGACCGCGCCGCGGTTGAAGTCGCCCAGCGGGATGTGCATCATGTCGATGAACCACCTGAAGCCTGGCGGTATGAACTCGCCGAACGGCACCAGGTGATGCTTGTCGAAGCGGTATGGCTCTGCTTGCCCAGGCTTGAAGCCCAGCACAGAGTTGGCGTACCCGGCCTGGGAGCTGCCAATCGGCAGGCCGATCAATGCCGCCTGGTTGCCGGCGGCAAACCTTGCCTGCAGCGCTTGCCAATAGCCTTCCGGCAATTGCTGGGGCAGCACGGGGATGGCGGTTTCAGGCGCCACCACCAGCGGCGCTTTTGCATCGCGCAGCTGCTGGCCGTACCAGCGCAGCGCCGTGGCCACGCCTGTGCCGGGCTGGAATTTTTCGTTCTGGGGAATGTTCCCCTGCAGCAGCGTGACGCCCAGCGCCTCGGCCGGCTGGGCCGGGGCGTCGCCAGGCCAGGCACTTTGCACCGGCAGATAACCCGCCACTATGCAGACAACCAGGATGCCGGTCACATTGAGCCACTGCACATGGGATGCGCGCAGTGTCATCGCCAGCCATGCTGCAACCAGCGCGGCCAGGAAAGTCAGCCCATGCACGCCCACCCACGCGGCCAGCGGCCTGGCCCAGCCGTCGACGTGGGCATAGCCGCCCTCCCCCCAGGGAAAGCCGGTAAAGAATTCGACCCGGGCCAGCTCTGCCAGCAGCCAGAGGGCTGCAAACACCGTGGCACGTGGCAGCCTGCGCCTGGGCGCCAGCTTCACGAAAAATGCGCAGGCCGCTGCGTAGTAGAGCCCCAGAAAGGCGGCGAGCAGCACGATGGCCAGTACGGTGAGGGGCGCTGCCAGCCCGCCGTAGTAGTGCATGGAAATGAACAGCCACCAGAAGGTGCTGCACAACATCGCCGTGCCGAAAAGGCCGCCCATCCAGGCGGCGCGCTTCCAGGAGCGGCAGCTGTCAAGTTGCGCGGCAAACAGGAAAAGCGCCAGAAGTTGCAGCCACCACAGCGGCTGGCCCTGTGCAAAACCAAAATCAAAAGGCCAGGCCATGCTTACTGCATGGGTGCAACCAGCTATCAAAATAATAGCGACCTGGAACGGGGAAATGCCTTTGCGCGGCGGCGGGTTGCGCGCGTGCTCAAGCAACGCGGGCAGGGTCGGGAGATGGGACATCATGCTTTGAATCGAATCCCGTCCCATAGTCAGCCCGCCCTTTTTTTTCGTGAATTCGTTGTCAGACGCCGGCGCTGACCGGCGACACCTTGAACCAGCGCACGGCCCCACCTTTGGTGTGCAGCACCGTGAACTGCAGGCCGGCCAGCGCGTAATGCTCGCCGCGCTTGGGAACATGGCCCATCTCGTGCGCGACCAGCCCGCCGATCGTATCGAAGTCGGTTTCGGGCAGCGTCACACCAAAAGCTTCGTTGACACGCTCGATGGAGGTGTCGCCGCTGACGCGGTAGGTATGGTCGCTGAGGCCGAAGATGTCGCCCTCGTCTTCGGCGATGTCGAATTCGTCCTCGATCTCGCCGACGATCTGCTCGAGCACGTCTTCAATGGTGATGAGGCCGGCCACGCGGCCGAATTCGTCAATGACGATGGCCAGGTGGTTGCGGTTGCCGCGGAATTCACGCAGCAGGTCGTTCAGCCCCTTGCTCTCCGGCACAAAGACGGCGGGCCGGAGCAGGGCCTTGATGTTGAGTTCGGGCGCGCGCTGCAGCTTGAGCAGATCCTTGGCCATCAGGATGCCGAGGATGTTTTCCTTTTCACCTTCGTAGACGGGAAAGCGCGAGTGGGCGGTGTCGATCACCAGGTGCAGCAGTTCGTCGAACGGCGCGTCGATGTTGATCACATCCATGCGCGGGGCAGCCACCATGACATCGCCCGCCGTCATGTCGGCCATGCGGATCACCCCCTCGAGCATCTCGCGGCTCTGGGCTCCGATGACGTCATTGTCCTGGGCTTCCACCAGGGTCTCGATCAACTCGTCTTTCGAGTCGGGGCCCGGGTGGAGCATTTCAGCGAGCTTTTGCAAAAAGCCGCGTTTGTCTTCTGGCCTGGAAGACCGACTGGGGGGAACGTCGGACACGTGATGGGCGGTCGGTAGTTGTGAAGGGGCTAAGGATAGCTGAAATCCTTGGCGGTGAGCAGGCGTAATTTGCCGTCGCGGGCCGAAGCGGTTGGCTTTTTGTATTTCCTGTTTGGGTTTGTGTCCATTCAGGGCCACGCGCAGGGAGTTTGGATGACTTCAGGCGCCCAGCCACCGGGAATAAGCGCAAGAAGCTATCGAATTGATAGCGCCAGGCGCGCCTTTACCGCATCTACTGCCTGGCTTGAGCCTGCACGCAGCCGGCTCTTGCGCCGCCCCTGCGCCGGCCCCAGGCTGAGGCCATCACATCGGCATGCGGTCCCGCCCATCGCGCACGCCCTGCCGCACCTCCTGGACCATTGCCAGCAGATCCCAGAACTGCTTGGCCTGAACCTTGAGGCGGTAGTCGGTCTGGGCGATCTGCTCTTCGACCATTTCGGTCATGCGCGAGTCCAGGTCGGCCGGTGGCAGCTTCAGGTAGGCCTCGCTTTCAGAGCCGTCGCGTTCGATCGTGGCGCCGGCCTTGCGTGCGATGTTGAGCATGGCGGTGTTTTCGCTGAGCGCGTGGATAAACATCATGTCGACACCGTTGTTGCGGGCGTGCATGACGGCGCGGTCAAAAAGACGCGAGCCGTAGCCGCGGCCACGCGCCTGGGCCAATACAGACACGCCGAACTCGGCGCAGCTTTTCAGGTTGGGGTCGGTGCTATGCGCCAGGTGGGCCATGGCGATCAGTTCGAGCTTGCGGTTGTAGATGCCGAAAATCTCGTCGCGCTCGAAGTTGAGCCCGTCTACATAGCGGTGAATCTGCTCGTCGTTGGCCGAATAACCAAAGCGCAGGTAACGGTCGTGGGGGCCCAGCGCCAGCAAATGGGTGGCGATGCGCTTCCCGTGGCTGGGACCGATCGAGCGGATGGGAACCATGACGGGCTGGACATGACGCGCTGGAGGCGCCGCAGAGGTGCGCTCTTCCACGGGAGGCCGGAAGAATTCCTTGCCTGCGTTATAGGATGCTCTTAAAAGCGTGCTGGGTGTAACCATGATCTCAATATAAGGGTTTTCCCTAGAATCAACAGTCTAGGGGCTTCTGAACCAGCGTCAATAGAGGGTTGTTTCAAAAAAACGCCCTTATATCGATTTTGCCCAATAAATAAGGGCGCAGGCAGCTATTAAAAATATAGCAAACCAGCACTTCCAATTGTTCCGGCGTGTAAATCGTTGCAATACAGCAACACTCTGCACACGTATCCGGGCAACTCAGGCACATGGGAACGCCGGTTCCCCGGCCTCGCCCCGGCTCAGCTCACAAAGGAACGGCCGTCGTCGCCTTGACCCGGTCCAGCACAAAACTCGTTTTGCAGTCCTGCACGCTGGGGTGTTTGAGCAGGGTGTCCATGATGAAACGGCTGTAATGCGCCATGTCCTGCACCAGCACCCGCAGCAGATAGTCCATCTCACCAGTCAGTGCTGCGCACTCGGCCACCTCAGGCCATGTCTGCACACTGGCCCGGAACAGGTCCATCGGGTTGCGTTTGTGGCTTTCGGTGTGCTTTTCCAGCCGTACGTTGATGTAAGCCGTGAGTCCCAGCCCCACGGATTCGGGCCTGACGAGCGCCACATAGCGGTCGATCACGCCGCTTTCTTCAAGCCGTTTCACGCGCCGCAGCACCGCGCTGGGCGAGAGGCCCACCTGCTCGGCTAACTGATCGTAGGTGGCGCGGCCATCGTCCTGAAGGCTGCGCAAAATATGCCGATCAAGCTTGTCGAGTGTTTCCATTCAAGTAATTTTGCAGGTTTACTGCGTCAATGACAATTGAAGCGCCCCATTTCGCAGTAAAACTGACTGCCAGCGCCGCTAAAGTCAGTTTATACGCACACCTATCTGGAGACACGCATGAATGCACGCGACGACACTGCCCTGAACTTTGAACAGGGCGCGGCCTGGGACAACCCCATGGGCACCGACGGTTTTGAGTTCATTGAATATGCGGCACCCGACCCTGTCGCCATGGGTGCGTTGTTCGAGCGCATGGGCTTCACGCCGATTGCCAAACACCGCCACAAGAATGTCACGCTGTACCGCCAGGGCGGCATCAACTTCATCCTCAATGCTGAGCCCGACTCGTTTGCCCAGCGCTTTGCGCGCCAGCACGGCCCCAGCGTCTGCGCCATCGCTTTTCGCGTGCAGGACGCCAAGGCCGCCTATGAACGCGCAATCTCACTGGGCGCCTGGGGGTATGCCCACACATCGGCGCCTGGTGAGCTGAACATTCCGGCCATCAAGGGTATTGGCGATTCGATCATCTACTTCATCGACAAATGGCGCGGCAAGAACGGCGCGCAACCCGGCGACATCGGCAACATCGGCTTTTACGACGTGGACTTTGAAGCCTTGCCCGGCGTGCAGGGTGACGCGCTGAACCCCGCCGGCCACGGCCTGACGTATATCGACCACCTGACGCACAACGTGCACCGCGGCCGCATGGACGAATGGGCCGGCTTTTACGAACGGCTCTTCAATTTCCGCGAAATCCGCTACTTCGACATCGAAGGCCAGGTCACCGGCGTGAAGAGCAAGGCCATGACCAGCCCCTGCGGAAAGATCCGCATCCCGATCAACGAAGAGGGCAACGAAAAGGCCGGCCAGATTCAGGAGTACCTGGACCGCTACCAGGGCGAAGGCATCCAGCACATCGCCATGGGCAGCAACGACCTGTTCACTACGGTGGATGCATTGCGCAGCAGCGGCGTGAAGCTGCTGGACACGATCGACACCTATTACGAGCTGGTCGACAAACGCATCCCCGGACACGGCGAGAGCGTGGCCGATTTGAAGAAGCGCAAGATACTGGTGGATGGAAAAAAGGGCGCGTTGCTGCTGCAGATCTTCAGTGAAAACCAGCTCGGCCCGATCTTCTTCGAGTTCATCCAGCGCAAGGGCGACGACGGTTTCGGCGAAGGCAATTTCAAGGCGCTGTTTGAAAGCATCGAGCTGGACCAGATGCGCCGCGGGGTTTTGTCGGGCGCCAAGGCAAGCGCACAATAAAGTTTTCCATCCCCCAACCTCACGGAGATTGCCATGTCACTTTGCCCGCAACTGCCCCATCGCCTGGCCGCATTGGGTGTCGCCACCGCTGCATTTTTTGCGGTGACGGGGGCATATGCCCAGACGGCGGTC
Source organism: Polaromonas sp. P1_F9 (assembly GCF_056405615.1). Classification (NCBI taxonomy): domain Bacteria; kingdom Pseudomonadati; phylum Pseudomonadota; class Betaproteobacteria; order Burkholderiales; family Comamonadaceae; genus Polaromonas; species Polaromonas sp. P1_F9. Next base: position 187,786 of record NZ_JBFUBT010000007.1, read on the forward strand.
AGCGTCGCTCCGGCCTCCAGCCTGGACAGCGTGCAAAAAGCCGGCGTGCTGCGCATCTGCACGCCGGGCGACTACAAGCCCTTCAGCTTCCAGAAGCCCGACGGCACGTTTGAAGGTATCGACGTGGACCTGATGGCCTCCCTCACGGCCAGCCTGGGTGTGAAGCCTGAGTGGGTCAAGACCAGCTGGTCCAACCTGATGCCCGACATGGCGGGCGGCAAATGCGACATGGCTGTTGGCGGCATCTCGGTAACCACCGAGCGGCAAAAGCGCGCCTTCTTCAGCACGCCCTACATGGTCAACGGCAAGACGCCAATTGCGCGCTGCGCCGATGTGGCCAAATACCAGACCGTGGCCGACATCGACAAGCCCGCCACGCGCGTCATCTTCAATCCGGGCGGCAGCAACGAGCGTTTTGCCCGCGCCAACTTCAAGCAGGCGCAGATGCGGCTCAACCCCGAGAACCTGACGATCTTTGACGAAATCCTGGCCAACCGCGCGGATGTCTTCGTCACCGAATCAGCCGAGGCGATCACCCAGCAGAGGCTGAAGCCGGGCCTGTGCGCGATCAACCCCGACAAACCGCTGCAGTACGGCGAAATGGCTTACTTGTTGCCGCGCGGGGACGTGACGTTCAAAGCTTACGTGGACCAGTGGCTGCACCTGGCCAAAGCCAGCGGTGACTACCAGCGCGTGGAGAGCCAATGGCTGAAGTAGAGAGCAACACGCCACCGCCGGCGGTCTACGGCCAGTCTGACCGCCCGCCGCGGGGTGACTACGCACGTGGCGGCCAGGTCAACGCGGACTACACCTGCCCCCAAAACTATGCGGCCTATACCGCGCAAGACCACGACACCTACCGGCGCCTTTACACGCGGCAGTCGGCGCTGCTGGCGGGCCGGGCCTGCAGCGCATTTATCGAAGCCCTGCCCAGCCTGGGCGCTAGCGATGCCATTCCGCGGTTTGAAGACGTGAACGAACGGCTCTTCAAAGCCACCGGCTGGCAGTTGGTGGGAGTGCCCGGGCTGATTCCCGAGGTGCCTTTTTTCACCTTGCTGGCAAATCGCAAGTTTCCGGTGACGGACTGGATACGCACGCCGGCCGAATTCGACTACATCGTCGAGCCCGACATCTTTCACGATTTGTTCGGCCACGTGCCGCTGCTGTTCGACCCGAGCTACGCCGACCACATTCAGGCCTACGGCAAGGGCGCGTTGAAAGCGCATGCGCTGGAGCATGGTGCGAATGGCAAAGAACCGATCCCCGGTGCGGTGGAAATGCTATCGCGCCTGTATTGGTACACCATCGAGTTCGGCCTGATGCGCGACAAACAAGGCAACGATGAGGTCCGGGCCTACGGCGCCGGCATCCTGAGCAGCCCCGGCGAACTGGCCTGGAGCGTGGAGTCTGCAGAGCCCAAGCGCATTTCACTGCGGGACAACGCCGACCTGCTGCGCTGCATGTCGTCGACCTACAAGATCGACAGCTTCCAGCAGCAATATTTTGTGATCGACAGTTTTGAGGCGCTGCTGCGGCTGACGGAGCCGGACTTCACGCCGTTTTACCAAACGCTGGCCGACGCGCCCCAAGCCGGTAGACCGTCTTAAGTCTTAATTTACCCAAATCCTCACGCATCCCGGCGCCCCTTACCGGTTCGTCCGGCCACCGGCAGCATCGGCGCCGCTTGTCGCAACCACCGCCCCAATATTTGCAGCCAAGCTATTGCGAACTCACGAATGTCCTGCCTGGCGAAAGACACCAACATTGCACTGATACGACAGTGAATGGCGCTGCAACTTTCTGGCAAATCAGTGCTGCGTTCAAGTCGTTCCTCCTACAAAATGAGGAAGTAAATATTTGTTACCTCACTTACGATATCCTTCCAGATGCATCGGTCCGCGAAGTTTGCCGCTCCTTACAAAAAGGGGTACCAAATAAGAGCTTTACTCGTACAGGCAGTTTTCGAACCTCGCAGCAATTCCATTAACCGTAACAGCAGGAGAAATTTATGGGCTTTTTCATGAAAGAACACGACATCTACATCGGCACGATGCTGGATGAATTGAACCTGCGCTTTGCGCCCTCGCAAGGCAAGGAATCACATTTTGGCGGCATCCTGGAGATGGTCGCCCTGCAAAAGGAGTTCAAGCTCTTCAAGAAAGGGCGCTCGTTCAAAATGAGCTGCGCAGCCCTCAACCTGGGCGCCCGCAACAACGAGGTCAAGAACCTGTGGCAAAACCTCCTGGGCAACCTGCACAAGCACGAGTCCAACAGAAAAGGCCAGAACGGCGATGCCGCCATCGTCAACGCCCTCATCAAGAACCTGGCATCCAAAACGCCTTTGCCGGTTTTCTTCACCTCTCACGACATGCGCGGCGACAAGTCAAATGCAGAAGTGAAAATCATCGACAAAAGCCAGCCCGTCCATTACTTGGAGCAGGACTACCTGACGATTTCCATTCCCATGCAGCCAATCTCCGCGACCAAAAAATCCGCCGTCAAACCTGCTGCCAAGAAGCCTGCAGCCAAAAAATAAGCAGGTCGGCTGCGAACCATGACCGGGAATCTCCCAGCTGGGGATCACCTGGCGGAGGTGTACCTGGACATTGACCGGTACTACTCCGGGAAAATAATGGCGTATGGCGCCACTCCCTTGGGGGTGGCGTGGCCCTGCCAGCCAACGCAGGAGTTGCGCTTTGTGCAACTCCTGCGCGTATGTGAATCGGAAATGTCCTTCTCACTGAATGACCTCGGCTGCGGCTACGGGGCTTTACTGGCGTTCCTGGCCAAACGGCACCGGCGCAAGAAAATCGACTATCTGGGCGTGGACCTGTCCGCCCAGATGATCAAGGAGGCACACAGCTTGTGGGGCAAGCAGCTGGCCACCAAATTTCTCGTCGCGAATACCTGCCCGCGGGTAGCGGACTATTCGCTGGCCAGCGGCATCTTCAACGTCAAGCTGAATCAAAGCGAAGCACTCTGGACGCATTTCGTCGAGACGACGCTGATGACCCTGCGCGCCACCAGCCGGCGAGGCTTCGCGGTAAATTTTCTGGCGCCTCTGGCTGAGGGGGAGACGACTCAGACGGAGCTCTACAGAACGCCGTCCCGCGTGTGGCAGTCCTACTGCGAAAAAAACTTCCAGGCTCGGGTTGAAGTGCTACAAGGCTACGGCATGCGCGAGTTCACGCTGCTGGTGCACCTGAATCAGGCGCCAGTTAACGCCCCATGAGTTCTGCCAGTCGGCCACGTTCGCTGACCAGCGACTGCTCATACACCCTGGCACCCGTCTGTTTGATCAACTGCTCCGCCTGGTTAAAAAGCTCCACCGCGCTTTCCAGTGAGCCGGCATCAGCCGCCTGGCGCAGCACGCCGCCCCACACAATCAGCGCTCGGCACTCCGTCAGGCGATTGCTCCGCTTCTGCGAAAGCGCAACCGCCTCTTTCGCAAGCGTCAGCGCTTCGTCCTGCTTGCCCGCCCTGTAGTGGCACTCGGCGAGGCTGGCCTGTATTTCGGTTTCGAACTCCACGGCCACACGCGTGACCATCACGAGGTCCAGTGCCTGCGAGTAGCTTTGGTGCGCAGACTCCAGGTCACCCCTCGTCACCTCAGCCAGTCCATTGCACCACAGAGCAAACACCCTCGAGTAAGGACTTCTGTGCTCCTGCGCGATCTTGGAGACTTTTGTGGAGTGCTCATGCGCCAGCATGGCATTTCGGAAGCATGAGGCGAGCTCGACAGACAAGTGGTGGGCGATTTGCCCGATCACGGGATCATCCAGCCCCTCATCGGCCGACAGCATTTTTTGCAGGCATTCCCTGGCATCTTCTAACCGCCCCATCCGGATCAGCAAGCGGGCACGAATGCCCAGCACCCATTGCTCAATGCTGAAATCAATGAACTCCCTGTCGAACTGATCGATGCTCGCCATGCCCTGCATGGCGGCATCGTTGGCGGCCAGGCCCTGCTCAAGCAGTCCCGCCCAGGCATACGCCTGACTCAGGGCAACATTCAGCATGGCGACCCGCCCGGCATCCCCGCCCGGCGGTGTGAGCGCCAAGGCCTTAAGGACACAGTCTACATAGTCATCTGCCGCGCCACCGCCGGACTGCAGAATTCGTCCTTGCGCAAACAGCAACAGTTGTACCAACCGGCTGTCGACCTCGCTCGCATGGCCTATGGCCTCGTGACTGATTTTCTGAACTTCTTCAGGGCTCAACCCTTCCCGCCAGCCAAGGTAAACGATTCGCCCGCCGGCCAGGGCTCGCAAACTATTGACTTGCGGCGACCGCTCCTGCCCGTCAAGCAAAATCCACACTTTGCGCCAATGCTTGATCGCCTGCGCCGAATTGGTGGAGCCTGTCCATTTCGCCGCACGCGCCTCGTGCTGCGCCGCATTGAGTGGCTGGCCCGCGGCTTCATAGTGATAAGCGATCAGCGCGGCGAATTCGCCCGGCTGGGCACTGTAGTGCGCCTCCATCGCGATAGCCACCGCAGCATGCAGATTCGCGCGCCGCGCTTTGAGCTGGGTGCTGTAAGCCACCTCCTGGATGAGAGGGTGCCGGAAAGCGAAGCGGCGCCCGCCTGCGATCTCGCGCAGCAACTGCAGCAGTTCGGCCTCGCACAGGCCGTCCAAGCCGGTCTCCAGTTGACTCACCAAATAGACAGCAACGTCTTGCAGCACGGCCAGCGGAATTTCCTTGCCGATTACGGCACAAACATGCAGTAGTGTTCTCTGGGTAACCACCAGCCGGTCTATGCGTTCGCCGATCACTGCCTGCACGGTCGCGGGCAAAGCATGCGCCAGGGATGCAACGTCCGGCTTCCGCTGGCCCAAAGCTGCCAGCGAGGCGTTCTTTTCAATCAGGGAGTGCGCCAACTCCTCGGCAAAAAAAGGATTGCCGGCGGAACGTTCCACAATGAGCGGGAAAAATCCAAGCAGCTCGGGATGATGGCTCAGCCGTTCGCGCACCAATTCTTCCGTATCGGACAAACTCAAGTCCGCCAGCGACATCGCCCGGAAGTGGGGCATCGTCCCCCAGGAAGCCTGGTAACCCGGCCTGTAGTTGAGCAGCAGCAGCGTTTTTGTTCCGGCCACGGCAGCGACCAGCGCCGAGAGGAACTCCGCGCTCGCCTCGTCCAGCCAGTGGAGATCTTCGAAAACAATGACGGAAGTGGTTGCACCGGCCTGCTTGACAAGTTCATCCAACAAGCCCAACAGCCTGGCACGCCGCGCCTTGGCGTTGAGAGAGCAGGGCTGACTGTTGGACTCGGCCACGCCAAGAAATTCGCTGAGCAAGGCCAAATCGTCCGCCGACACGGCGCCGAGCTTTGCCAGCCCCCGAACAATGCATTCCCTTGCAGCGGCGGCGTCGTGTGCCGGCGTGATATGAAAAAAGCAACTGCGCAGCAGCAGCAGTACCGGCTGCAAAGGCGTCGCATGGCCATACAGCTGGGTTCTTACTTCGAAGACAGGTACATGGCGCAAATGGCACCATTGGGCGAACTCGTGGCAAAGCCGGCTCTTGCCCGTGCCGGGCGCGCCGCACAAACCGATCGCTGAACCCGCTCCATTTTCGGCGCTGCGCAGCGCATCCTGCAGCACGTTTAACTCTTGCGCTCGCCCTCGAAAAAGCGACAGCGCTGCTTCGTGAAAGCTGTGGTGCTGCACATCGTTTTTCATGCCCAGCAGCGCATGCAGTTCGACGGGCTCCGCAATACCCCGCAAAGAGTGCTTGCCCATGGGCCGCACGTCGCAGGAAGAGCGCACCAGCGCCAGGCAGTCAGCCGTCAGGCAAATCCCCCCGGGCTCCGCCAGTGCCACCACGCGGCTGGCAAGATGAATTGCATGGCCATGTACACCGCCACCCCGAGTGGCATCGATCGCCTCGGAGTCCAGAGCGATCTGGCCGGAATGCAGGCCTACACGAATGCGCAAGCTCGAGTCTGGGCCTTCGAAGGCGGCCTGCATTGCAAGCGCGGCCTCGCAGGCAAGGCTGGCATGTCCCTCCAGCGCCCTGGGCACACCGAACAAGGCCAAGATGCCGTCACCCAGCGTACGCACCACGGTGCCACCGAAGCGCTCCACCGCATTGCACATACGCTGCACGGCGGGCCGCAATTGCTCCATGGCCTGCTCCGGGTCCAGCCCGGCAACATGCTCGGTGGAGCTGACAACGTCTGCGAACAGGATGGTGGCGTGCTTGAGCGCACCCCACTGGATTTCAGATGCCAAGGGAGCCAAGGCACTGGCAGGCTCTTGCACACTAAGCCCGAAGGCGGCGCCACAGTTGCCGCAAAACCGGTTCGCAGCCGGGTTCACGGTCAGGCACGATACGCAGCGCAACGACATCTCTTTTCTAACCCTCTCCACGACAGGAAACCCACGACGAATCGTTGCACGACCCCATCAACAAATCAAGGCATTAGTTCCGGCAGCGGCGTCAGCGCTCAAGGCATCACTTTGACGACTTGCCAAGCGGAGGCGACGGCCTTGAGCTCTTTCGACTTACTGCCGAAACGCGCGCTCGCGACGCGGCTTGTGGCCCGCGCTGCGTCCAGGAAAGTGGCCTTGGGTTTGAGCTTCGCGAAAGCCTCGTACCAGATAGGTCCAGCCTTCCCCCAGGAATATCCGCCTATTTCTTTTGCAGCCAGATAAAACGCGTGATTGGGTATACCCGAGCTGTCATGAACATCCGCGCCATCGACATACTCCTCCATGGTCTTGAACTGGTCGTCGTCGTACCAGGTCAACTTGCGGTTGCCGGGGTCTTTCAAGGAGCGAATGGCCCGGCCATGCTGCGGCGCGAGCATGTTCACGCCCAGCAGCCAGTTCGCCTGGCCCACTGTCTGGCCCGCATGCCACTGTTTAACCATAGTGCCCATGACATCGGAGAAGGATTCATTGAGGGCGCCAGCCTGGCCCTGCAGCGCATGCGTTTGCTCCGGGAATTCGCGGTCCTTCAATGGCAATCGGTACACACCCAGCCCGCCGGGGATCATGTGCTGAAGAACGCCGTGGGTAAGCTCGTGGGCAATGATGTCCAGCGCCTCGGTGAAGCCGCCGACATTCTGGTCACCGTCCCCGTACACCATCTGTTCACCGGTCCACATGGCATTGGCAAAATCCTTGCCGAAATGCACGGCCGACTCCACGTTCATGCTGCGGTCGTCGAGGGAGTCCCGCCCGAAAACCTGGTGGTAGAAATCCAGAGCGATGCCGGTGTTGTCATACACCTGGTTGACGGCGCGGTCCCTGACCGGCTTGTCCCCTTCATGCCGCACGGGTTTGCCCGGCAGGTCGGTGTCAGTGCCGGCATTGAAAATACTGCGGCGATAGGCTTGGCCCGGCATGAAAGACATCGGGGACGAGACCGGGAGGGCGGCACGCGCGCCCTGCTTGGAGCAAACGTGGCGGTGGGTGCGCAGCCGCGCGCTATGCTCAATATGGCCGTTGAGCTGTGTGCGATCATCTTCCCCAGCTTTTTCTGCGAGTTTGCTGAAGAGCTTGGAAGGGACTGCATAACAAATGCAGCCATACACAGATTTCATAGATCTTGCCCTCCAACCCGACGAACCCCCTCATGGCTTTCATTTCCGGGCGCCTCGCCGATCGGTATGCGAGCACCTGCATCATCATTCACCGCGATCAAGGGCATACCAACGCTCGCCATTCCAAGATTAATTAATCGCCAACCCATCAACGCCGCCAGCGGGATCTGAACTGGCACACCCTATATTGACAGGGAAGAGCTTCATCTCGCGCAATGCCACGAAAAGATACTGAAGCGCATTGTCGCAGCCAGAGCTGTTCTGAATTTACACACTGCGAGTCCCCGATTCCGCTTCACATAAACCCAAAAAACCAGCCGCCATGCAAAGGGCCTGCTTTTAACCGCCCTTAATGCCGCCGGTCTAATGGGAACTTACGACTGACGCACTTTTAGTCGAAAATGTTGTAATTCAGCACCGATACAACAGTGAACCGCACCAAGGGGGGTCATAGCACATCAGGTGTTCATTACACGCACTTCCTCCTACAAAATGAGGAGGTAAAAAATTGTTACACCGCTTACGATGCACTCCCTGATGGAATTACCGGCACACATGAACCGAAGCACGAAGGTGCTGCTGGTCATGGACGTGGTGGAGTCCGTCAGAATCATGGAGCAGGATCAAGATGGTTTTGTGCGGCGGTGGCAAGAACTGGTACAGCAAATTGAGCTGCAAATTCTGCCGCTGCATGGCGGTCGCATTGTCAAAAGCCTTGGGGACGGTTTAATGCTGGAATTTGCCAACGCCCAAGGATCTGTCAAAGCAGCCTTCGCTATTCAGCACTTCTGCCAACGTGCCAATGCGGCCTTCCGCCCAGAGCAACAGATGCATCTGCGCATGGGCGGCCATTTGGCGAGCTTTGTGACCGACCAGCATGACATTTACGGCACAGACGTAAATTTGACAGCGCGCGTCTGTACGTTGGCGGGGCCCGGTGAGATAGTCGTGACGTCCGATCTGCGTGATCAACTTTCGCCAGTGCTGGATGCGGACGTTGAAGACCTTGGCGAATGCCACCTTAAACATGTCAAAGAGGCGATTCGAGCCTACCGTGTCGGGCCGCCGGGCAATTCGCCTGTTGTCCCCCCAGGTAATGCTATTGAATTGAATTTGCGACCAACCATCGCCGTCATTCCTTTCGCAATGCGTAGCACCGAGCCCGGACACGAGTTGCTTGGCGAGGCCCTGGCTGACGAGGTTATTGCAGCTCTCTCCAGAACATCTGAGCTTCATGTGATTTCTCGATTGTCAACAACAGTGTTCCGTGAGCGGAAGGATGCTTTACAGGAGATTCGAACTCATCTGGGGGCCACCTACGTATTGTCTGGCACCTGTCGCAGCGCGGGCACACAACTGGTGTTATTTGTTGAGTTGATTGAGGCGAAGACAGGTCACGTTCTTTGGGCAGAAAGCCTAAAGGGTGCAGTGCAAGGCCTGTTTTCCACAGATGATGATCTGGTCATTCGCCTCGTCGCTGGCGTTAGCTCGTCGGTCATGTCAAAGGAGCTGCAGCGGGCGAGCGGCCATTCCTTGCCCACACTTGAAGGCTACACCTTATTGCTGGGAGCGGTCGCCCTCATGCACCGGACGGCATTTAGCGATTTTGATCGTGCACGGCAAATGCTGGAGCACCTCATTGATCGAAGTAAGCGGCATCCCGTTCCCCACGCGTGGTTGGCAAAGTGGCATGTTTTGAGAGTACAACAAGGCTGGGCAGAGAATGCAGAGAAAGAAGCTCAACTTGCGCTTGATTGCACGAAAAGAGCGTTGGATAACGAACCAAATTCCGCCTTGGCACTAACCATTGATGGCATGGTTAGAACCAATCTGTTAAAGGACTTTGATACTGCTTTAACTCGGTATGAGTCTGCAATCGCAGTCAACCCGAACGAATCAATGGCTTGGCTTCTAAAGGGAACACTCCACGCCTTTAAAGGAGAAGGTCATAAGGCGTTGGAAGGTTCAGAAAGAGCTCTTAAGCTGTCCCCCCTTGATCCACTGAAATACTTTTATTACTCGCTCGCAGCAACAGCAGCGCTCTCTGCCGGCAATTATCAGCGATCACTGGAATTGGCACAGCTCTCACTGCGGGCTAATCGTACACATACGTCCACTCTTCGAGCTCTGACAATTGCCCAAGTTCAACTTGGAAAAGTAACCCAAGCTGAAGAGACGCTCGCACTTCTGTTAAAGCTGGAGCCAGACTTAACTGTTCGCTCATATCTTTCTCGAAACCCTAGCGGAAAGTTCGCGACCGGCCAAATATGGTCTTCCGCGTTACAACAAGCTGGGTTGCCCTACTAATTTCTTAACTCGGAGAGTTTATGAGTATTCAAAGTTATCTTGCTGGTGCTGCTGGTGCTGCTGGTGCTGCTGGTGCTGCTGGTGCTGCTGGTGCCGCTGGTGCTGCTGGTGCTGCTGGTGCTGCTGGTGCTGCTGATGCTGTTGCAGCCGAAAATCACTTTGTTTCAAACGCCTTAACGCAGAGTCAGGCAGCTCTCGCCGGTCCCTTTCAAGGCGCAACCCTACCGGTCACCCTGCCCAATCCGCTGGATAAACCGGAATGGTTGGCGCATTGGGACGTCATACCGCGCCTCCAAGTCTGCGAGGTGGAGCTTTTGAGCGGTCTACGCTTTCGCGTGAATCAAAGCAAAGATCTTGTATCTCTGGGATTCGTCAACCTAGACAAAAACCCGCTAAAAGATCAATCCTTGGTACGCCTAACCCGTCCCACGACAAAGGTTTTCAAACAACAACTTGATCTGGTGGCTAACTATGCAGAGTTGAGGGAAAGTCGGAACGTCGAAATATTGACGCAAATGGTTCCTCAATTTCCTTTTTGGAGCTCCATCATCGGACTGTCGGCTCAGCGGCACAAATGGACTGTCGAAGTTATTGCTTTATCCTTATCATTGGCATCCCACGTGGAAATGCGGTTCAAGCAAGCTTTTGCATGTCCACGGCCTATCGAGCTATCGCCCCAAATCCAACCCATGATTGCCACCCCTGGCCATGCCAGTTGGCCCAGCGGTCACGCCACTGAAGCTTTCCTGGTGTCAACGGTTCTGCAAGCACTCTTGCCGCACGGCGGCAAGTACAAAGAGCAACTGGAGCGACAAGCAGCGCGCATTGCAGTCAACCGCACCGTTGCCGGCTTGCACTACCCGGTAGACAGCGCCGCGGGGCGCCTGCTGGGCACCGCACTGGCCGATTTTTTTGTTGCACGTTGCACCGGCAATGCGAAGCTACATGAGCGCGGCTTCAGTGGTCCTAAGTTTCATGGCGCGCTGGGCACCGTGACTGATTTTGACCCGCGCGTTTCCATGACGAACAACCAAAGCGGCTACTACGAGTACCTGTCAACCATTGGCGCCATTGCAGCTTCTCCGCTGCTTCAATTCATGTGGACCAAAGCCGCCAAAGAGTGGCTGCCCCTGAAGTAGGCCGATCATGAACTGGAGCAAACTGCCCAAAGGCGAGTTCACGGGCATTGACTGGGCCCTGCCCAATGCCACCAATGGTTTTGATCCGTACCTGATCTGGGCCGAAACCGACAGCTTTGCCGGCTATGGCGATACACAGCCCAAGTGGTTGCCCATCGCTATTGAGCTGACGCGGGGTACCACGGTGTCCCAGCTTATTGCCGCTGCCTCCCCCAAGTGGCTCCATGTGCCACCTGTGTATGCCGGCACGGTCGCGCCGGCTGGCCTGAGGTTTTGCACCGCGCGGGTCAGGCCTGCGTTTTTCAAGGCAATTCAGCCGGGTGGCAGCCTTCACCCGCTGGTACTACGGCTTGAGCTGGGGCTACCTGCAGCTGAATACGCTGACGATCCGGCGGGGAGCCCGCACACCAATCCACCTCCACATTCGCGCGGCGAGGCGTACCAAGCTGAAGCCAGTGCTGAGCGCCTGCTTTCGGGCAAGGTGTTCGGACTGATTGACGATAGCCTGGCATTGGCCCAGGCAAATTTTCTCCATCAGGGCAAGGCCCGTACCCGCTACTTCTGGCGGCAAGACGCACGAGGCAAGGGCCGCACACCCACCGGGTTGGGCTATGGGCACGAACTAACCGCCGCCGACATCAATGCAGCCATGCAGGCCAATGTCTATAACGGCTTGGTGGATGAAAGCGCGGTGTATGTCGCACTGGGGCTTTCTACCCTGGGCCAGAAACAGCCCAAGACCGAGCGCTTTTTTCACGCGCTGGACACGTCGATCAGTCACGGCTCACATGTCATGGATCTGGCAGTGGGGCCGCGCAAGCTGCTGGCGCAGGTGGCCAACTTGCCGCCTACGTATGACGCGCCGCCTAGCTGGGCGCTGGCCAACGACGATGCCAGCCGCGCGCCGCTGGTTGCAGTGCAACTCGACTACGACACCGTGCAAGACACCTCGGGCGGCTCGATGAATGTGCATGTGCTGGACGGGTTTATGTACATCCTCTCTCGCTGCACCCACACGGCCAAGGTGACGGTGAACGTGAGTTTTGGTACGCTGGCCGGGCCGCATGATGGCACGTCGCTGCTTGAGGCTGCCATGGACCAGCTGATCACCCTCCTTCATGGCCGCCTGCAGATTGTTCTGGCTGCTGGCAATGACTACCAACTGCGCATGCATGCCAATACAACGCTGGCGAAAAACAAGTCCGCCACGCTGCATTGGTGTGCACTGCCCGACGATACAACGCAAAGCTTTGTGGAGCTCTGGATTGAGGAGAACCGCGAAGGCCTGGAGATTGAAATTACGCCGCCAGGGCAAGCTGCCTTGCCGGCATTGAAGTTTGGCCAGTCCCGAATGTGGGCCAACAGCGACAAGCAGCCCCTTTGCGCGCTGATTTATCCAAAGACGGTGGCCACTGGCCGGCGTGGCACCTGCGCCCTGCTGGCGGTGTCACCCACCTTCAGCTTCGAGAAGAAAGACGTCACCGCGCCCAGCGGAGTATGGCAAATCAAGCTGACGAACACCGCCACAAAATCGGTCACGGTGGATGCCTACGTGGAGCGAGACGACGTGGTCATCGGCACCTATACCGGAGCGCGCCAATCGCACTTTGAGGACGAGTGGTACGACACCAGCGGCAACCCCGGCTCCTTTGTCGATCACCCCGACAATCCAAGCCTGATCCGGCGCAGCGGCAGCTTCAACAGCATTGCCACGGGCAGTAAAACTGTGTCGGTCGGCGGCACCCGTATCACGGGGTCGAAATGGGCGCACTATTCCCCGCAAAAACCAGACCCCGATGCAGCGCGGCCGCAGCGACCCGGCGTCGTCAAAATCCCGGATGCAGCCGCCTCCAGCGACGAAAACCCGGCCACGCTGGGTGTCAGTGCCGCAGGGACGCGTAGCAGTGCTGTGGTGCGCTTGCAGGGTACGAGCGATGCGTCGCCGCAAGAGGCTCGCCGGATTTTTAACGAACTCTAGGCTCTCGGCAAGGACTTACCAACGGCTCGGCAGCTTCTTGAGCAGCGTGATGCGTTTGGTGCCCATTTCGATGTAACCGCCTTTTTCCAGGTCCTTTAAAAGGCGGCTGACCATTTCGCGGGAGGCGCCAACGCGGCTGGCAATCTCCTGATGGGTGATTGATTCAAGGGTGACGGCCTCATTGGCAGGGTCGCGCTCCACCGCGTCGCTATGTCCTTCAAGCACGGCAATCAGCCGTCCGTACACGTCGAGCAGCGCCATGTTGCGCGCCGCTTCTGTAGCAGCACGTGCCCTGCGAATCACTTGAACCACAAGATTGATAGCGAATCCTGGCTCATCGCCCAAGTGTTCGCTCACATCGGTACGGCTGAGCACCGCACAGGTGCAAGGTTCAAGGGTAATGACCGAAGCCGAGCGGGGTCCGCCATCCAGCGACATTTCCCCAAAATAGTCGCCCGAATGAATCCTGCCGTAGGTGATTTCCCGGCCGCTTTCGTCCATGGCGAACACCTTGACACTGCCCTTGAGCAGAACAAACAGGTTGTCGCCGATTTCCCCTTCGTTGATGACAACGGCTTTTTTGGGATAAGTTCGCACCACGCCTCGCAGGGCGAGCGTGCGCAATTCGGGAATCAAATGGGCATACAGCCCCTCATCGGAAGGTAGTGGTGAACTCATGATCACCCGTAATCTAGCACGTCGCCGGGACGTACGGGGCATCTATCAGTGGATTTGTCCGAGCGGCAGCGGTGCAATAGGCGGCAAAATCGCCACGCGATTGACCAGTTCACGAACGCCGCTGGAGGCGGTCTTGGCGCAAAGGCTGCGCACGTGGCTGCGCACGGTGGAAACCGCAACTTTCATCTGGAGGGCGATTTCCGGCGTGCTCAGGCAGCGGCACAGGAAAACCAGCACCTGCTCCTCCGTATGCGTGAGACCGTGACTGCGGGCAAAGGAGCTGAAAACACCCGACTCGCTTACGCCCACTCGAGACAAAAAGAGGGCAATGCGCTCACAGGGGCTGCCTTCCTGGCGATGCAGTGGCACCACGGCCAGAGTAAAGTCCACGCCGTCGGCCACCAGCCTGATCAGGCTGCGTTTTCCGGCAACTGCTTTGCCCATGGCAATCTGGAAGGCCTTGGCATCTGCCTGCATGAGGACCTTCAACTCTCCCCTGTCCACCCCCAGAACAACAGAGCGCTCAAGTTCGCGCCGCGCGATTTGATTCGCGTGCAAAATCCGCCCCTGGGCGCTGACAACGAACACTCCGTGCGCCAGCTCATCGACCAGCAGGGCCAGCAGCGCAGGCGTGGAATCAGACTCGGGTTCCCGCAGAGGCGGCAGCGGTCGGCTAGCCTCTAACAGGCTGGTGTTGGGCATTGCATAAAGTGTCAAGGGCTTGCTCCATCCTACAAATAGATGAGCATAAAAAGCCCGGGTCAATGTAGATAGTGAATATGCCGGGTCTTTTTTGTGAGAAATTCACATAGACAATGCAGATTGCCGACTGGGAAGGCTTAAGAGGCTGACGACAAGCGTCGATTACGCCGGATCAAGCCGGATCACTGTCCAGTATGGCCAGGGTAGCGTTCATGACGCCCGGCAAAAAAGCCATCTGCACATGGGCCGCGCCGCGAACCAGGCGATTGTCGGCATCAGGCAAAGTAGCCGTGGAGGTCGGAAACACGATGTTGTCGCAGTTGGAGTACCAGCAGGTAAACAGCGTATGCCGGTGGGCCGGCATCTCATGGTCCAGCTGGGCCTGCCAATCGGACAACAAGCGCATCTGGCGACCATTGTGGCCATGCCCAAAGCGGGCCAGCCAGGTTCCGCGGTGCGGTGTGCCGATGGTGACGACATGGTGCACCCGGGCTTCGGCCTTCATGCGCTTGAGCCAGGCCCTGGCGGCCAACCCGCCCATGCTGTGGCATACCAGCAAGGGGGCAAGGCCGGTGGCTTGGGTGACCCGCACCACTGCGTCGTCAATTTGGGGGGTGTAGCCGTCTATAGAGCCGAACAGGGGTTCGAGATTGACAGCGACAAAGGCGCGTCCACTGCCTCGAACCCGCTTGAGCCAAGGTGTCCACAGGCCACGATTGCAGAAGAACCCATGCACAAACACCACGCCGCGGCGACCTTGGGCCGTCTCGGCCGGCAGGACCCTGTCCGGGACAGCATTGGAGCGAAAGGGCTGGCGCCAGCAGAACACGCGGGGAGCCGTCAATGTCTCACCCAGCCATGCGCGCAGAAGTTCTGTCCAGGTGGGCTGGGGCGCCGGATCTGCCTTGTTGATGTACCGAAGGAGTAAAAACTCAAGGGCGAGGAAACCGGTGTACCCCAGTGCAATCAGCAGGAAGCCGGTGACGGCCAGCGCGGGAGAGCTGCTGCGGAACCAGAACAGCCAGCCGAAAGCCGCGGCGACCAGGGTCAGGGTGATGAATCTTTGCAGTTGAGCCAGCATGAATGAATCGGCGCGAGATCAAACCCGCAGTATCTCAGGCCAGTGTGACATCCTTGCCCGACAGTTTTTTGGCGAGGCCTTGCGCCAGGCGATTCACGGCGCCGTAGATGGACAGTTGCGGATTGGCGCCGATGCTGGTGGGGAAAAGCGACCCATCGTGAATCGAAAGATTTTCGAGTTGCCAGTGCACACCGTCGGGCCGGGTAACGCCCTGTCGTTCAGCGCCCGCAAGACTACAGCCGCCCATGACATGGGCGCTCACCACCCGCGTGAGCATCGGCTTCATGGGCAAGGCATTGACCGCATCACGCGCCTCGGCCCAGGAGGTATAGGGCCTGGCCATTTCGTGCAGCGGCAAAACCTGTTTGGCGCCCGCTGCAAACTGAATTTCCATCATTGACAGCAGAGCCCTGCGCCCGCCCTCCATGACGTAGTCCGTCAGCGGATAGTCCAGCACGGCGGAGTTGTCGCTGCGCAGCTTCACCTGGCCGCCTGGCGATTCGTCATGAAAGCCGTCACGGAGCAAGGCCAGCAGCGTATGGTTGTAGGGAAAAGACCTGAGCAGGTCGTGCTGACCCTGGCCGAAGCCCGGGACGGTCGACGCAAAGATGATTGGGTGCAGGGGGGGCGCTTCCAGCTTGTAGCCGATCGGTCCGTCAATCGCCTGGGTTTCCAGGAAATGGTCGGAGTAAATGGTTTGCGGTGCACCGCTCCAGGCCTCCACCTTCTGGTCAAACACACTGGAGGACATCACGACCGGGTGCAGGAATGTCCGGGCGCCCAGCACGCCGTGCGGGTCGGGTGCTCCGGAGCGCAGCAGCACGGCCGGCGAGTTGATGGCGCCGCCGGCCAGTACATAGTGTTTTGCTCTTATTTTGATAGCTGACTGTGCATGCCCTGATTGGGCTGGAGCCCCATTTGGTTCTACAGCCCGGCATATCAACGCGGTGACCCTGCCATTGGCCAGTTCAAGGCTTTCTGCGCGGGTTTCAGTGAGCAGTTGCGCCCCGCGGTCGAGCGCGGCGGGAATGGTGGTGACCAGCATGGATTGCTTGGCATTGGTGGGGCAACCCAGTCCGCACGAGCCCAGGTTCCAGCAACCCTTGACATTGCGGGAGATCGCCGAAGCGGGAATGCCCAGTTTGGCGGCACCCCTGCGCAACAGGTCGTTGTTCTCGTTCGGCGGAACCAGCCAGGGCGTGATGTTCAGTCGCTGCTCGGCCTGGGCGAAATACGGTGCGAGCGCTTCCACGGTGTAGCCACCCAGGCCAAACCGGTCTCGCCAGAATTGAAGCGTGGAAGCGGGCGTGCGGAAAGAACTGGTCCAGTTCACCGTGGTGGAGCCACCCACGCAGCGCCCCTGCAGGATGTTGATGGCTTTGTCCGCCGTCTTGCGGGCGGCGCTTTCCTGGTAGAGCGAAGGATAAGCTTCGGCCTCTTTCTGGTTGAAATCCGAGCTGCTTCTAAGCGGGCCTTCTTCAATGATCACCACCTGCAAGCCGGCCTTGGCCAGCAGCTCGGCCGTGACTCCGGCGCCTGCGCCGCTGCCTATGATGGCGACGTCACAGGTGATTTTTTCAGGCACCGGGCCGAGCGCGCCACCCATGACTTTCCAGCCGCGCGCAATGCCTTCGCGGATCGGGTCTTTCAATTGACTCATGCTGCTTTCGGTGTCTTCAGATTTTGACGGGGCCGGGATAACCCAACATCGCCCAGCTGGACGGTTCGGAAAAATACGCGCCGGCCGTGATGTCGTGCATGGCGGCATAAGCCTGCTGGCGCAGCGCGAGGCTTGACAGGCGCATATCCTGAAGCGCCTGCTGGATCTGTGCAACTGAGGCTTCGGGCCAAGGCTGGCTCAAGCGGGCCAGCGCATGCCGGCCGGCAGCACTGGCCAGCAATGCCAGTAGTTGTGACAACTCGCCTTGCGCATGAGGCGGAAGGGATTGCACCAGGATATCGACCCGGCTGAGCAAGCCTTGCAGCGCAATCTCGCGCGGGCCGGCGTCTGCGGGCAAAGTGGTATCCAGAACAGCGCGGCCTACAGCGGAAAAGACTTCACGTCCCGAGTGAGTCAAGACCCCACTGGTCAGGCCCGGCTGCAGCAAAGCAGCAGCGCCGCCAGCGACAACCAGCACGGCCGCCGACGCGGCACCGAGCTTGAGAAGCGTTCTTCTTTGCATCCGGGAAGTTTCTCATGCGCATTTAGGTTTCTATAGGGGGCCGTACCTAGATAAACTCCGGGTTTGTATGGACGCATCCGCACAACAAATTCATCGCGCACTGCAAACCGTTGCGCAGCTTCGGCAGCAACACGCGGCAGATCCACCGTTGGCCAGGGCCAGTGCGGAGGTCAAGCGGTTTCAGGCGTGCCGTTTTCAGGCCACCTACTCGGACCTGCTGCACAGCCCGCGGTATAAAACTGCTGCCACCTTCTTTCTGCAGGAGCTGTACAGCGACAAAGACTACGCCGAGCGCGACCAGCAGTTTGCACGTATCGCAAGTACCATCGCCAAACTCTTCCCGCAACCGGTTGTCAGCACGGCTGCCGCGCTGGCGGAAGTGCACGCGTTGACGGAGAGACTCGACGACCTGATGGCACGGGAATGGCTGGCGGACACTGCAGCCATCCCGGAAAGCAGCGACTGCGGGAGATACATCCGTTGCTGGCGGCGGGTCGGAGATGTAGCCGCACGCAGCCGGCAGCTTGAAGTTGTCCTGCACCTTGGGGACGAACTCAATCGCCTGACGCGGACGTTCGGCCTTCGCACGCTGCTCAAGATGATGAGGGGACCGGCTGCCGCGGCGGGGTTGAACTCCCTGCAGCACTTTCTGGAAACCGGCTTTGATGCCTTTGCCAATATGCGTGGGGCCGACGAGTTCGTTCGCTTGATAAGGGACCGTGAGACGGCCTGGATTCATACCCTGTTCGCGGACGATGCTGTCACCTGCGAGACCAGATTGAGCCATTTGCTGGCTGCCGGGCCGTAATGCCACGCCGGCATTAGGACAAGCCCCATACGGATTCCACCGCGCGGCTTTCACAATGGGCTGCAAGGAGTGTGTATGAACAAGCATTGGCTCAAAAGTTATCCCGCAGGCGTTTCACACGAGATCGACACCGAGCAGTTCCACTCGTTGAATCATCTGCTGGAAGACTCGTTCAAGAGGAATGCGGCCAAGCCATTTTCGGTTTGCATGGATCGCTGGATGACGTACGGACAGCTCGATGAACTGTCGTCGGCTTTGGGCGCCTGGCTGCAAAGCCTGGGTCTTGAGAGCGGGGCGCGGGTTGCGATCATGCTGCCCAATGTTCCGCAGTTTGCAGTCACCATGGCGGCCATTCTGCGGGCAGGCTATACCTGCGTCAACGTCAACCCGCTGTACACCGCCCGTGAACTGGAGCACCAGTTACGCGACTCCGGAGCCACTACCATCGTCATTCTGGAAAACTTCGCGGCCACACTGGCTGAAGTGATTGAGCGCACACCGGTGAAGAATGTCGTCATGGCGTCCATGGGTGATTTGCTGGGCTTCTGGCATGGCCAATGGATCACCTTCGCAGTCCGCCATCTGGCCAAGCTGGTGCCTGCCTACAAATTGCCGCTTGCAAACGGGCGCACCGTGACAGCCTTCAATCGCGCGATCGCCGAAGGTAGCCGCCTGCCCCTAAGGCCTGCACAGACCACACTGGATTCAATCGCCTTTCTGCAATACACCGGCGGGACAACCGGATTGTCAAAAGGCGCCGTGCTCACGCATCGCAATATCGTTGCGGCCATTCTGCAGGCCGAAGAATGGTTCACGCCGGCTTTAAAGCGGATAGGTGACGTCAGCAAGACAAACAACATCGCAGCATTGCCGCTGTATCACATCTTCGCGTTGACGCTTTGCCTCCTGACCATTCGCTGGGGTGCGCATTTGACGCTGATCCCCAATCCGCGGGACTTCGGCCGGTTTATCGAAGTCCTCAAGAAACGTCCGTTCCACATGTTGCCGGCAGTCAATACGCTTTTTAATGCGCTGCTTCAGCACCCTCAGTTCAAGACGGTGGATTTCTCGGCCCTTTGCGTTTCGCAGGCGGGAGGCATGGCTGCGTCCGAAGGTACGGCGAAACACTGGTTGCAGGTCACGGGTTGCCCCATGATTGAAGGCTGGGGCATGAGTGAGACTTGCGCCATCGGCACCAACAATCCGGTGATGAACAAGGAGTTCACCGGCACCATCGGCCTGCCGTTGTCCAGCATCGAAATCGCCATCAAGGATGACGATGGCCTGTCGCTGGCTCTTGGCGAATCCGGCGAGATCTGTATCAAGGGTCCGCAAGTCATGACGGGGTACTACCAGCAACCGGAGGAGAACAGAAAGGCGTTCACCCCGGACGGTTTTATGCGCACCGGCGATATCGGCATCATGGACGAGCGCGGTTACACCAAAATCATCGATCGCAAGAAGGACATGATCATTGTTTCGGGCTTCAATGTGTTCCCCAATGAGCTCGAGAATGTCATTTCCCTGTGTCCCGGCGTTGTTGAATGCGCGGCGATCGGTATTGCAGACGACAAACAGGGCGAAGCCATCAAGGTTTTTGTGGTGAAAAATGACCCTACACTGACCGAAGACGATGTGAGCGCCTATTGCAAGCAGCACCTTACTGGGTACAAACGCCCCAAATACATTGAATTTCGCGATGACTTGCCCAAAACCAACGTTGGAAAAATCCTTAGGCGTGAACTGCGAACGCCGACCTGAAACGCTGCAAGGCTTGGTGGCTTCTGATGGCAAAGCCTGATTTACCCCCAGGAATGCAGGTTTTTGAGCGCGGCTGGCTCTCTGCAAACAATATTCTTTTCACCGGCGGTGAAAAAACCTTGCTGGTTGACAGTGGTTATTGCACGCACGCACCGCAAACGCTGTCGTTGATCGAGTCCGTCCTTGGGTCCCGCCCTCTCGATATTCTCGTCAACACGCACCTGCACAGCGATCACTGCGGCGGCAATGCTGCTTTGCAGGCGCGTTACCCCGATTTGCATACCCTTATTCCTCCTGGCCATGCGCAACAAGTATTAGACTGGGATCCTGTGGCGCTGACTTATTTTCCGACCGGTCAGCTGTGCCCACGGTTCACCTTCACTGATGCGATGAAGCCGGGAGGTTCCATCCGGTTCGGGTCCGAGATGTGGCAGACTCATGCGGCGCCTGGGCATGACCCGCACTCGCTGATTTTCTTTGAACCCCAAAGCCGTGTGCTTATTTCTGCCGATGCTTTGTGGGAGAACGGCTTCGGCGTGGTGTTTCCCGAGCTGGAAGGTACCAATGCATTCACGGAGGTCGCCGCGACCTTGGACGTAATTGAGCAGTTGAACCCCAAAACCGTCATTCCAGGACACGGCCGTGTCTTTGCGTATACGCCCGAAACGCTAGCGCGAGCGCGCCAGCGGTTGAATTCATTTGTCGGCAACCCGCCCAGACATGCACACCATGCGGCCAAGGTTCTGCTGAAGTTCAAATTACTCGAAATTCAACGCCAGGGTTTCGACGACTTTGCAAAATGGGCCTTGGAAACACCCTATTTCATACAGATCAAAGCCAAATTTTTCGCGGACATCCCTGCCCGCGCATGGATTGAGCAATTGAGCGACGAACTGGTGACTGCCGGCGTAGCCAACAGAGACGGTATGCATATCGTGAATACCTGAATCACTGCGGGCCAGCCACTTTTGCCACTTTGCTATTTCTCCAAAGCCGCCTTCTCCTCTGGTGAGCCTGGCGCACCCGGTTTACGCAC
Organism: Polaromonas sp. P1_F9; assembly: GCF_056405615.1. NCBI lineage: Bacteria > Pseudomonadati > Pseudomonadota > Betaproteobacteria > Burkholderiales > Comamonadaceae > Polaromonas > Polaromonas sp. P1_F9. The sequence goes on from NZ_JBFUBT010000007.1 coordinate 209,011, forward strand.
TTGGTGCAAATGCAAAAACCCCACATGAATTCATATGGGTTTTTTTGATTTTGCAGCTTGGTCAATAAC
>NZ_JBFUBT010000008.1:0-157923 GCF_056405615.1 Polaromonas sp. P1_F9
ACACTTGGGCTCGCTCTCTTCCGATCGAAGGTGCTTCTTTATTGTGTTGCGAGCCAGGCCTGTACGCCTTGAGATCTCGCGGATGGACATCTGATCCCGCAATGCCCAACGTCTGATGACATTCAATGTCGCCACGTCTATCACTCCTAAATTCCCCCTGCTTTTAAAACAAGCAGGGTAGTGCCTACGTGGGTCAGTTTTGGATGGAAATTACTGCGATAAGTGGATCAGATTTCGACGGAATTCAACACATCTCAACTCTTTCTCCCTACACAGCGAAGAGGCGATGTAAAAAAAGCGCAAGAGCCGCGACAGCACATCAGATCTCATTGAGCCCTGTGCGATTTGGTTTCGTTGTTGTATTTCTGTTCCCGAAGCACAAACGCGGCTACGCCGCCTTCCATAATGCTCTGGATATCTCGCCTCACGTATGGGTTTTCGACAGGGCCTATATGCTCGATTTGCTTTGTTGAGCCGTCTGTCGGAGACTCTTCGCTCGACCTGACACACAGGGAGTTGTCCCTGTTTTCGAGTGCAATTACTTGCTCGGCGTCACCAAGAACGGGAATATTCGCGTTGTGAGAAACCACTATTAGCTGGCGATGCCACCGGCTTTGACGAAGCTCCTTGACCACAAGCTTGGAAATCCACTCCGAATCTAGGTCGTCTTCTGGCTGGTCCAAGACCAACGGTTCACGGCCATGGTGCAACACAAAGGCCAGCATGGCGGCTGTGCGCTGACCTGGCGAACCGCGCACGACTGACTGCCAATCAGCTTCCACATTCGTTTTCCCATTCTCTCGAAGAAAGTCCATGCCAACCACGTCGTCAGGTAATTCGGAAGCCATGCGATAGCGCGCAGCTTCGTCTATCTTGACGATTCGTTCGAGGAACTGGAGGCGAAGGTTTGAAAGGTCCTGAAACTGCTTGCAATCGCCATTGACGAGAAACTCTTGATAGGCGTCCAGACGGCTACTTACTACTGCTGATTCTTCTGTCCAAAGCCAAGCGGCGAGTGCTTTGGTGTCCTCAATGAAAGCGTCCGCGCGAAAACCTGCTGTCGTTCTTGTGAATTCAATCCACGGCGTTGTATCCCGCATGATTGCAGTATTGAACCGCAGCCTCCCACTGGCTTCGGCAACTTGGTTAAGCAGGGCCTTTCTAGCCTCTCGCCGCTTCGCTATCAAATCTACCAAGGTATTCCATGCCTGGGTATTGGCCGTTTCGGCTGCACCTAACCGACTTCCATGGTCCTGCAAGTGGTCGATAGCCGCCTTGGTCCGGTTGAGCTCGCTTTGCAAACGACTGAACTCGTCAGGTGACAAGCCTTGCGCCGCCAGGCTCTCAACATACGCCTGCATGTCGGCCTTGGCCGTGTCGTGAATTGAGGTCCAGTGCGTCTGCGCTTCGCCCTGCTCGATTTCCTCCAACTGTGCTCGCGCATTTTCCGCAGCCTTGCTCAAATCTACTGCAAAATTGGCTTGGACAAGTGCGACCTTGTCGGCCACCGCGCCATACTCCGGCGAGCATTCAGATTCAATCGCCTCGCCAGATTTTTCACTCAGCGAGGTGGCATGAATCCTGGCGAGTTCAATCTGGTCGGTGAGAACTTTTTTCAGCGAGGTGAGTTCTTCGGCCTCTTCAAGTCTGGCCTTTATTCCTGTGAGTCTCTCGGTAACTTCTTCGGAGAAGAATGCGTGAACCTGATCTTGAAGAGTTGCCAGCCTGGACTGCAAAGCGGGAAGTTCTTTGAGGTCGTTTTTGAGCCGCACAAATTTACGATGCTCAGTCGACCAGTTCGCTCGCGCGTCTTCATGGGCAGTTGCATAGTCAGCGGTTGATAGAGTCTCACCGCCAAAGTTTTGGCCGAAGCCAACGCCAAAACCAGACTTGAAACCGAATGCGCCGCTACCGGTCACGCTACTATCAATGAGTGACAACAGGCTTCGTGAGGTCAGCTCAGGATCGTTCCTGTCCCCGGCAGCCCGTTCGAATAGTTCTTTTTGACTGATAACCGTGGCACTAAACGTTGTGCGGCTTGTTTGGCCTTTGGCTATGGTATTTGGGCCCGCATCGAGTGACCACGTCGCCCACTGCTGCTCTTGGGACTCTTGGACGTGGTGCTTCGCGTCGAGCCTTGCCTTGGCAAAGACAGAGTTGGAGAAGTCCTCTGTCTCATTCTTCAATCGTTCTGGCAGGGACTGGCTGGACGAGTAAAGCTGACGCAGTGCGGAAACGACTGAGGACTTGCCACTCCCGCGGCCACCAATGATTACGTTCAGCCCTGGATGAAAATCTAGGTGCAATGGCTTGGCCGAATTGGTAAGTTCTCCCGAGAGGGTGACACTTGCAATCCACGCATGGCGCACATTGTTCGGGTTGTGTTTGGGAAAAGACGCCAGCTTGGGCGACCAATCGCAAATAATTCGGGATTCGTGGTCTAGACAGGCTTGCCGAAGCGCCTCAATGGAAGGTTCTGCCATGCGTATCCATGTGAACTTGGAGCCGAGGCTTTCAATTGAGTAGGCATCTGAAGTGCGAACAAAAGCAATTGAAGAAAGCCTGGGGAAGTCACTGAGTTCGCGCCTTTTGAAACGCTGGCCGAATGCTTCGCCTGCGCTGTCGGAGCAGTCTCCGGGGTCAACGGCCACCAGACGCTCGTGGTGAAGTGCTTTCCAGCGTATGTCGCCTTTAACTGTTTTCGGAGAGGCAACTCCGTTGTCATTCAGGACGTGCGGTGCGATCGCAAGGTAGTCGTCTGGAAGGCCGTCCAGGATTTGCGTCAACGTATGCTGAGACGAGGCGGGAACCTTTTTCCCTCCAATCTCATGGAAGGGCGGGTTGTTTTGCCCGAAGCCAAGCGTCCCATGAATGAGTCTGTCAAAGTCCTGAGAGGTCTTCGATGGGTCGCCGATGATCAGCAAATGAACGCCGTCTGCGCCCGTTTGGGTAGTTATCTCACAGCCGGGAAAGACGACCACGCCGTTGCGTATACCAGCGGCCTTTGCGTCGTCGATCCACTCACCTGTGTTGTGGTCAGCCAGCGCAATAAGCTCAACCCCTTGCTCTTTAAGTCGAGCCATGTAGGCGTCCAGGAAGCGAATGCGCTCCGCTTGGCGCACTGCCGAATCTGCTGATCTGAGGTCGTAGTTCGAGCCGGGGGGGAAGGCGAAATCCCATGCCGGCGTGGCGACCTGCAGGTCGCATTTCCACCACCGAGTTGTTGCCATACCGCCCCTCAGATTGTTTGTAACTTATTGAAGCATACCTGCGGTCAAGGGGGGCCTCCCCGTGCCCCTGCCCCTGGTAGGCTTGTCCACACGCCTTGCGGCGTACTGCCGGTGCATGTCCGCGTCGAACGACCTGTTAGACCTCATGGCGCCCACTAGTGCTTGACGATGGCGCACTTGACTTGCTCGGCCTTCTCCAGGCCTCCGATGATCTCGTCTACGTCACGGATGAACCCCATGTCGTAGACCAGGAACCACACTCTCTCGTAGGTCGTCGAGTAGGCGACGATGTCCGCGTTCATTTCGTCGGTGATCTCGGCGAGTTTTCCGGGGCGGTTGCAGAACTTGACCTCGAGGACCATTTGCTCGTTCTTGAAGAGGAAGTCTGGGATCGACTCTTTCCCGGCATGCTTGACACGTCCGGTCTCGCGGTCGTAGGCCAAGCCCTTTTGCATTCCTTTTCCGATCAGGAGCGCCTCAATCGCGTTCTGAACTTCCTTCTCGTTCTGTGGCTGAACGTGAATCGCCTTGCGTAAGTTCGCACTTAGGAAATTCAGGATGTTCTCAGCTTCAACCTCGCCCAAGCCACCGTTCGCCTCGATAAACCCTTTCAAAATAACCAGGTTTGTGTACACCTCATCGAAATAGATGCGCTGCTCAATTGTCGTCGTGTTGCCTGCGGAAGGCACTTTGTCCAGGTTGTACAGGTCGATGGGTGCATCGACGGGAATGAGTGCCTGTGTAGCCCGTGCAAGCTCGTCGTACTTCCGCATGAAGGTCTTGAAACTTGAGTGAAGCCACACGTCATCGGCACGCGCCGTGCGAGTTGTGTCCATCGCCATTTGCAGTGCGACGCAGTGATTGCGCAGTTCCTTGAGCTTTGACGAGGAAGTTGCCATGAGATGAGGTCTATCGTTTGAGATGAGAGGCTTGACCCGGCTTGCCGGGGCAAGTCCTCTCGATTGAAAGGTTGGGCGTCATGTGCTTCTACTGTGCATCGGCTTCTGCTACTTGGAGGCATATGGCTTCAAATGCAGCTGCTGGATTCTGAGAACTTGAGACTGCCCGACCGACGACCAAATGCGTGGCGCCCGCCCGAATCGCTTCGAAAGGCGTGCCAGTGCGTGCCTGGTCATTCTTGGAATCACCGACCAACTGCGTGCCCGGCGTGACGATGAGAGTTGACTGTGGCAACACCCCGCGAAGCAGCTGAGCCTCCAGAGGCGAAGCCACGACGCCATGACAACCGGCCTCAGTGGCAAGGCGTGCGAGCCGGACTACTTGCTCTGTGACCGTGTCGTTGACGCCGACTTCTTGAAGATCTTGATCGCGCATGCTGGTGATGACGGTTAGCGCGAGAACTTTCAGCTTTGGGAACGGGCGCGCGGCTTCTACTGCCGCGCGGAGAACTGCCAACCCAGCTGACGCGTGAACCGTAACCATGGAAACGCCCAGCCTACCGGCGGCTGCAACAGCGCCAGCTACGGAGTTTGGTATCTCGAAAAGCTTGAGATCGAGAAATACCTGCTTGCCAGCCGCGACGAGTTGAAGCGCTATCGATGGGCCTTCCGCTGTGAGCAACTGCAAGCCGACCTTGTAGAACTGAGCTGAATTTCCCAACTGCTCTACAAGCTTCTTCGCCTGCAAAGCAGTCTCGAAGTCGAGAGCGACGATGACGCGGCTGTTTGGATTCATGGGCGTTGGATGTGGGACGGGCTTCTGCTATGACGCCCAGGGTAATGTATACCGCAAGGTCTGTGGCATAGCATCGCCCCAGCCGCATAACCTGGCCGCTGAAAACTCAGCCAAGTGTTTGTTATTAAAAGATCTATTGCCCATTCTGAGTTTCGCTCAGGTCGATAAAAAGGGACCAAACTCCGCAAACGATTCTAGGCGGACAGTCAAGACCAAATATCGCGGGTACAGGCCATTGCCGCTGCTAGTTGGCGCATTCTCTGCCACGTTACCCGGCGTGGCTCACCGTTCTCCAACTCTATTTGAGCCACGGCCGCAGACAGCACGCTCAATGGCGCCTCGTCAAGCACGGCCCGTATCTGTGCAATGTGCTTAGGAGGAATTGTGCCGCTGACCAGTGCGTGACGCAGAGTGGCGGGCGGTATAGGCTCGCTGTAGCTAATGCTGCCCGAACGTGCGGCCATTTCCAGCGCGTTGCCAAGTTGTTCATCTGAGCTTGGCTTGCGGATGCCCGTCACCCCCAAGCCGAAACCCAACAGGTTAGCCAAGCGTTCGGCGCGCGTGAGACTTAGATTGGCTAGCTTCCCGGTTTCAAGCTCATTGATCGTTGCACGCGATAGACCTGCCAGCTCTCCAAGACGTTCCTGGCTGAGACCCATGTCGGATCTTTGGCGTTTTACAACACGTGAAAGTTCACTGAGGATGGCCATCCCCACACCCTAGCAGCAACCTTCGAAATTGTCGAATATATTCGTCTTTTAAATGGCTAATATATTGGATATCCATGCCTTGATTAGCTAAAGCCCCATTCTTAGCTGTACAGCAAATATAGAAGATGAGTCTCCGGAAATGGCAGAAAAAGAGGGGCCCTGTCGCGGCCACAGTCCGCGTTCGATGTATCGCGGCGGCACACTTATGCTTCCAGGAGCGGCACAGTTATGCTTCATTTTTGGCCGGCACGGTTATGCTTCCATCCGATTTCTGACGAAAAGCTGGGCACGGTTACGTGGGTCAGTTTTGGGTGGAATTACGGTCATGAGGTTCTTTTGAATGGTGCGGGCTCGCAGCCGTCGGACGCAGCCAGCATTTTCGTTATCACGGACTGCTACTTTCTACAAGAGGCTTCGATGGACGTCGTGCCGCCATCTTTTCGACCAGATTCAATGCGACGCCAGGCCTGCTCCATGGACACGTGACAACACAAATGCCGCAACCCATGGTTTCATTGAAATAGGGAAGGCACTTGTCAAAGTCGACATACCACTTTTGCGCGCCGCGGACCAGCTGTTTTGACGCGAAGATGGCATCTGGCGGGCAGGCGTCAACGCAGACACGGCAATTCACACAAAAGTCATCGGCGCCAAAGGTGTCCGATCGATCCGCCACCAGCGGAATATCAGTCAATACGCAGGCCAGCCGAAAGCTGGAACCAAATTGCCGGTTGATGATGGAGCCATGTTTACCAAGTTCGCCAAAACCGCATGCCAACGCGGGTGGAATTAGAACCATAGGACCGGCCATGGGCCCACCGTGCGGTTGAGCCTCGTGACCATGTTCGCGAAGGAGAGAAGCAATGCCCTTGGCGATGCGACTTCCGCGACCGTACTGGCGCACCACCTCTGCCGCGGCATGTGAAGCAGGAGCCGTCTTCATAGCATCAAATGAATGGGCTACGCCGATCATGATGATCCAACGCTGCGTGACCGTATGGCCCTCGAAAACCCACTCCCCCCGCATCGGCGTGATGCCAAACAGGTCAGCGCCTAGTTCTGTGGCGGCTTGCCGCAGCTTGACGACCCATTCCCAATCCTGTAACGCCACGGTCTGCTGCGCCAGAGGCGCCAATGGGGTATCCAGAATCGCCTGGCGTTGCGCTCTGGCGCTGGCCAGCACGGGGTTGTCTGCGCTGCGCGCATAGAACCACCGTTGCAGGGGGCCGTGCGGCGTGCTGTTCGGGTCGTGCCAATAGATGGGGCGGGGGCGCTCGGCAGTTGCTTCACCCAGACCATTGATGGTATTGCCAGACACCGTGGGCCACAACGCCATTTGCGCAGGATCGGGGGTGAATGTGTGTTTCGCTTTCGACATGCTCTTGATTCCCCCTCCTTGAAGCAAATATCTCCCATGCTCAGGGCTGCGTCACCATGGGACAAATCCATGGATACAGAATCAAGCTGCCCCGTAGAATGCGCAAACCTTGGTTCTTCACGATAACACTTATTTTGCGGGTTCGCGACATGCATAAGGACACTATCTGAACGCCGACCTGTTCGGCCCGCTTGGAAACGCGCTGGCGTGGTTGCGCTCACCCTACGCGCTGCTGGATCGTTCGCTGGAGCGCGGAGAATTGACACTGCGTCTGCGCCTCCCCGTGATGGGCCATTGTCTGGTCACTGGCGATCCAACACTGGTTGCCGAGATCACGAAGAATCGCGATCTCATAGGTGGTCGCGGGACCGAGGCCTTGCGACCGGTCGTCGGCCAACACAGCCTGATAGCCATTGAAGGCGAGCGCCACCAGGCGCACCGCAAGGCCCTACTGCCGCATTTCTTCTACGGAGACCTGTCGCGCTACGACACACTCACGCGCAAATGGGCTTGCCAGGCATTGCAAGAGATATCGCAAGGCCAGACATTCGAGGGCAGTCGCTTGGTCAGCACCATCACGCTCAATGCCATGGTGGAAATCCTCTTTGGTGCATTGAACACCGAACAACACCAGGCAATGGTGTCGCACATCCAAACCTGGCTGGCATCGTTTCGCAATCCGGCCATTCTGTTTTTGAAGCCCTTGCATGTGAATCTGGGCGCCTGGTCGGGCTGGGGCCGTTTTTTGATCAACCGAGAAAAGGTGCACACCTTTATCCGAGAGCAAATGACCCGCAAGGCAGCCCACGCCGTCGACGGTGGTGTGTTGGGCGCGCTATTGCGTGCCCGCATGGCAGGCGACCATGCACTGACGGACGACGAAATCATCTCCGAGACCGTGACTTTTCTGCTATTCGGCCACGACACCAGCGCTGAGGCCATGGGCTGGGTCTTTCACCATCTTTGGAACCATGCCGACGCCCTGGCCGCGGTGCAGAACGAGGTCAGCACCCTGACCAACGCCCATGCAGAAGTACTGCCGGAAAACTTGCCGTTGCTGCAGTCGGCGATTCAGGAAAGTTTGCGGCTGTGTCCGGTCGTGGTTCACTTGACCAGGCACGCTACAGCCAACACGGCGGTCGGCGAGCACGTCGTGCACGCTGGCACCAGGGTCTTGCCATGCCAGTATTTGGCGCATCGCAATCCGGCAGTCTTTGAGCAAGCTACGCAATACCAACCGACACGGTTTCTCAACCCCAAGCCAGAATGGCGCCATGCCTATTTTCCGTTCGGTCTGGGTCAAAGGTTGTGCGCGGGCATGCCCATGGCCCAACGGCAAATGACTTTGATTGCGGCCACGCTGTTGACACATAGCCAAATGGAGACGGTAGAGCCGGAAAAGGTCAGACCGGTGCGAAAAATGGTTCTCATCGTGCCCTCGGGTGGGCCCACGCTGCGCAGGGTGCGATGATGCAAAAAGTATTGGTTGTGACTGGTGGCCTGCTCAATGAGAAGGAAACTTCTGTGCTGCGCGCCTTGCGCAAGCAGTCGCTGCAATGGCGCGCCGCACAGGCCGCTTGGCTGGATTTGAAAATCAAGCTGGTGATGGCCGAGCCCATGATCGCTGGTCAAGTCGAGCGCCTGCTCGGCAGGCGACGTCTGTCGCCTTTGGTTCGCGAATATTTCGCCAACACAGAAAATCTGTCAGCGCCGGAACTGACCGAGGTGGTGTTGCTGACCCTGTTGGCGCAAGAAGGCATGGCCTATGGCGCCGTCACTGTTGATGAGATATTTGCCAATACAGAACAGGCAAGATCCTTGTTGGCAGAATGCTGTTGTGTCTTTCTATCGGCGACGCTATTGCGCGATTTGAGTGAGGTAGAGCCACTGGTCAAACGCCTCAAGCGTGCGCACAATCGGGTGGTCATCGGCGGCGCTCTGGGTGGCACCTTGGTGCACGATTGGGCCGGCATGCCGGAAGTCGATGTATTGGCAGTAGGCTATGGCGAAATGCTGGTGCCGGAGCTGGTGCGCTACATCCGCTCAGGATTCACCAAGCTTGTGGCACCCGCATCGGGTAGCCTGGAGAAACGCGCAAGCACCCACGTTTTGCGCAGCGGCGTACCCAATGGCAGCGACCTGGACTTTCTGCCCACCCCAGACTGGGCACAAGCCGAACGAGACCACGGTAGAAAATTCCCCATGGTCTATTACGAAAGCGTACGCGGATGCCCCTACCGCTGCAACTTTTGCAACTATCCGTATTTGTTCGATGACACGCGGTTTCGCTATAAAAGTGCCAAAAAAATCGCTGACGACTGGCAACGCTATCGCGAGGAAACTGGTGCGCAGTATGTGACCTGCCTGGACTCGCTGTTCACCATGCCTAGGCGTCGCCTGGTTGAACTCTGCGATGAACTGGTGAAACGCCAGCTTGGACTCAAGTGGATCTGCTATGCCCGCGCCGACGATCTGGCCCACCCGGAGATTGCCACCATGATGAAAGAGGCCGGCGCGCACCAAGTGCAGATTGGCGTGGAATCCGGCGATCAAGGCATCCTCGACAACATGGACAAGCAATGCACGGTGGAGGCCAATCACCAGGCCTTGGTCAATTGTCGCGCCGTGGGCTTGACCAGCGTGGTGTCGCTGATAGTCGGCTTCCCGGGCGAAACGCCGCAAACCATGGACACCACCTTGGCGTTTCTAGCTGCCACGCCCCCAGATTTCTATTTCTTGGCCACTTTTAGCACGCGCGTTGCCGGTGTTCCGATTCTCAACAGTTTCAACCGCGACCGCTTCGACCTGCGCACGGACAGCAACCCCCATACCGTGGCACCGTACTGGGAACATGCGACGATGTCGGCCGCTGACGTTGGCAACCATGTGCGCCATCTGCATCAACGCATCATGGCCGAGAAAATTTCACTGAATGCGCCACTCTTCTATGCCGGTCTGTTGGGGTATAGACCCGAGCAGCGTAGCGACCTGCTGGATTTTCAGCACCGCGTCGCAACGCGGCACCCCGTGGTTACACAATCGATGAACCTCGCCAATGCCTGGCTGGACCGGCATCTGCGCCGTGACATGGCACGTTGGCGCACACAATGACAAAGAACGGTTTTGGCTGGCCAGACAGGGCAGCGGCCCTGTTATATGTGCGCCTGTTGGTGCAATTGAGTGTGTTGTTTGTACTGGTCTATGGCGGCTGCAATTGGCTATCGGCACAACGTGAATCGACGTGGGGAATGTACACGCAGTGGGAACTGGCCATTCCATTTGTTCCGTCCATGGTCTTCGTTTACTTCTCCATTTCGGCGCTGTTCTGGCTTCCGATGTTCTGCCTGAGCCCAGCACAAATGCGCGCCTTGGCCCGAGTATTTGCGCTGGCCACCGTCATCGGCGGCGTCTGTTTCTTGCTGATGCCGGGCCACTTGGGCCACACCCGCCCTACGACCGTTCCCGACTTTGCAGCAGTCTATGCAGCGATGTACCAATTGGACCTCAGCCACAACCTGGTGCCGTCCTTGCACATTGCGTACAGCAGCCTGATTGTGTGGGTTATCGCCAGTGCCTTGGCCGGCTGCGCACAGGGTCGACTTTGGGCCCTGCTACTGCAGGGTTGGTTGGGGTTGATTGTGGCCTCCGTATTGCTGGTGCATCAACATCATCTTCTGGACGTGCTGGCAGGCCTGGCGCTGGGCCGCTACTGCTACTGCCGCTATCTGAATCTAGCCACCCAGCGCGCGTGAAGCATGCCCGCCAGCAAGCCGCTCAGCAAGCCTATGCCGGCGGCAACGATGGCACTGTAACGTGCACCGTTGAGCAAGGGGTTGTCAAACAGATCGAAGGAAAAATGCAGGCTGGCTATTCTCCACTCCCCATCCTGGCGCACCAGGGTAGCCGACCAACGTGTCACGATGACTAGCCGCATGCCGCCCTGGAACTCGTACGCATCGTCAGACGTTCCGTGGGCCATGGCCACTGCACCATGGATCAGTGGTGGTCCGTCCTGTATCACCCGAGTGTGCATGCCTGTCAGAATTGGCCCCGCTGCGCCCAGCATCTTGTTCACATAGGCGTCCACTGCGGCCTTGCCGACCAGAGTCTCGCCGTTCTTGGACAGCATGACGATATCGTCGGTGGCGTGGCGCAACAGGCGCTGGATATCCCGGGTATTGGTGGCTTCTTCGATTTCCTGCAACAAGGCATGGATACGCTCAACGTTGAGCGCATGGTCTTCAGGTACGGCCGATGCGGCGGTACTGCCCGCGAAAGCTAGCAGCACCATGCAAACCCACGAACGGGCGAAGGCCAAGCCCATCAACCCGGAAGATTGCTGGCCCCACGCTCCTCCGCTGCGCGGGTCGCTGCCCCCGAGGGTCTCGTCGTCGCCTTGGGATGGCCCGGCGGCGACTGGTGCCCTTGGTCGGCGACAGCCGAAGTATTCGGCAGACGCTCGGGCGAGGGTTCACGCGTCGGCACGGGCCCACCCCACATGCGCGCATACTGCCGCCAAAAACCAACGGGCGCCACGCTGCGCCGGCCTTCTTCTGCCAAAGCTGTCCACGGCAGCCACGGTTTTTGGTGGTGCACCAAGTCCCAATTGCCTTTGAGCAACAGCCACGACATCGGCGCGCTGACACGCAGATTCAAGGCCCCGTTGACGACGTCACGCGGCGTGAAGGCATGGGTCACGTACTGCCTTGTTGACCAGTTGAAAGCGAAACAGGCGTACATCAATAAGACGCTCTGCCATTTCAAACCCAACAACCCGAACATCGCAACCCAAAATCCTATCAGCAGCAACACTTCGACGCGAATACGACCCACTCCCTTTTTCTGAAAATCGTCGAACAGCACGGCCGTGGTCCGCGCCTTGCGAAAGGGTGCGGTCTTGAGCAGCGCCGGCCAAGTCGCCAGGATGACCATGCCCACCGGAATGGTGGGCCAAAAAAACCCCGTGAGCAGTCCGTACCATTGGCCCAGTTTAAGGAACATGTTGTCGCCCGGGTAGTACAGGTCAAACATCTCATGGTCTGTGCGGTTGCAGCAGTGGTGCACCGTGTGGGTCACCTTGATCATGGAAAAGGGTATTGGAAACAGAAAGGCAGTGACAACGCCCAGCCATTGGTTGCAACGGGCATTGGGATGCAAGTTGTCGTGCGTGGCTTCGTGAATCAGCGCGTAATTGGTGAGCAACACAAACGAAAAAGCGATGCCCAACGGCAGCGTTATTTCCAGGTTTACCCGTGATCCCAGCCATAGCAACGACAACGCCGCGGCATAGACGGTGACGATGATCGCCAGGTTCATCCATGGCCGGATCGCCACTTTGTCAGCGTTGTTCACGCGGAACTGCGGCACCGCATTCATTTCTTGCGTGTCAGCCGCAGCCCAAGCCAAGCCAGCAGCAGACCGGCCGCAAAGGCAGCGACACCGGCAATCCAGATCAATCGCTCGGCACTGTTGAGCAGCGCGTTGTCAAACAGGTTGGTTGAAAAATGCAGTGCCGCCACTTTCCACTGCCCATCGGTCTTGGTGACGGTGGTACTCCACGCCGCCTTCAACTGAAAACTCAGTCCATCGGACAGTTCATAGGTGTCCACCGTGGTCCCATAGGCCACCGCACTGTCGCCGTAAAACACGGCGGGCCCACCCAAGGTCGCCTTGGTGCTGAATTTCTTCACGATAGGGGCTCCGCCCTTGAGCATGCGGTTGTAGTACGCGCGAATTTGTTCGGGGCCACGTGACACTTCGGCGTTTTGCCAAGTCACCACCGCGTCCGGCTGCATCTGCTTGATGGCGGCCTCCACGTCCAGATTGCTGATGGATTTTTCCATCTGGTCCAGTAGCGTTCGCAATTGCAGCCGGTCTTCGACCCTGCCCGCACTGGGATCGAGCACTGGCGCTGTCGCAGCCCAGGTCCACCCACAGGACACCAGCAGCGCACCCAGCAAAAAGTTGCGGGTCAGTTTCCCAATGCCAATTTGCCGCATAGTGTTCTCCTGTTGGAAGATGGTGAACTATAACGAACGATCACTGCCGTCGCAAAAAACCGAAAAAGCGATACAACAACGGAGCCACCAATGGGCTGCGAAAGAAATGGTCACATCCCCACACAGGATAGCAGGGACCGTGCTCCAACATGGAATTGCGGCACAGCACCATGCCATCGTTGGGACCCAACTGGCTGATCGCCTGATAGCGGCCAATCAAGGAAGTCTGTATGTGGGCACCCAAGGGTACAGCGGAAAAATTGAACACTTGCATGCTCTTGGGCAGTTGAATGGGCACTTGCCAATACGGGTGGTCGGTGCGCATTTCTCGCAGCAACTCCGGGCCATTGCCAAACAGGCGGCAAATAAACCAGTATTTGAGGCGACGCCATGCTGTTGCGGTGTCGTAGTCGGCGATTTCACAGCCGCCGGCAATGCCACAGGCGTTCACCCAGCCACTCAACCGGGCAATGACCGGATGGTCCGGATGACGTTGCAGGAAGAGTCGAAAATCCGCGGTGCCCTTGCTTACCGTAAAAATCCAAAGGTTGCGAGCCGTTTCGCGACTGAGCGCCTCGGCAATGATCTGCGCATTCACCGTGCTGGACGCAACACTGCGAATGGGCAGCGTCTCAACGGCAAAACCACAGTGGCGCGCAATATCGGCCACCAACTTGGCGTTGGCACCGGTTTCCGGAAAGTGGCCATGGAACAAAGCGGGAATGATCAGGACCTTGGCATCCAATGGCGGATGTGATGTGTGAATCGGCTCGGCGTTCACAGCATCAATAAATGCACGGTGCTGTGCCGATGCATGCAGCGCCTGGTACAACACCATGGTCGCGTAATCAAGGCCCTGCGCACGCGCCAAGTGGCACAGCTCTTGTTCGGTGGGCAAACGGCCAGCCAGTTCGGCAACGGTTGGCGCGACGTGGGTGGCCAATTGAATGTCATCAACCGGAGCGGAGATGTACAGCTTGCCCATGAATCAATGCACGCCGACGCGTGACCAACCAAAATGCCACAAGTAGACAACAATCGAGGCATGCGTCAGGTCATTGCCAGGCAGTCGCTGCGCAAGCGTGGCATGCAGGGCCGGCAGTTGGCTCCAATGCAGTGCGGGCTGGTAGTGGTGTGCACTGTGAAATCCATTGTTGAAAAACATCCAGTTCCCCCATTTTCCGGTGAAGTTTCGGGACTCTCCCAGCACGGAGCCTGGATCGCAACCATCGTGTTGCAGCAAATTCACGCCCACCAACAGCGCCAGGCCCAGCAGCCAGGGCACAACGTTGTAGGCCAAAAATATCTGCCAGTCATGCAGGCACGCCAACGCCACGACGATGGCCAAAACAAGCTTTTCCAGTATCAGGCTGGCACGCATGGACTTCGGTAAACGCGGGGCATCTGCGCGTTGGCGCTGAATCATCATGTTGCCGCTTGCCACGACGACGTAGCGCAACAAACGCCACCATCCCAGCCCCTGGCCTGCGAGTCGTGGACTGATCCAATCGTCTTCGGCACCGGCTTGCACATGGTGGTTCAGGTTATGCGGAACGATGACGCCGCCGGCACTGTGTCCACGCGCAAGACTCAAGGCCAGGTTGAAGCAAATATTCCACCTGCGATCCGTGAACACGGGCTGGTGCATGTGGTTGTGGTTGATGATGCTGGCAATAAAACAGGCCAGACTGGCGCACGCAATCCACGGCACAGCCAGGCCCGGTGTTGGCAGCCACGCGTGCGGCAACCCCAACAGCAGCAACGCCACCGTGACAAATGCCAGGCTACGAACATCGGCACGGTGCTTGAGCATGCTCACTTCTTCTGTCCGACCGCGGCAAGCGTGTCTTGCGCGGCAATTTTCAGCGCATGGTATCGCCCAGACTCCAGCGTCAGTTTTTGTGGCGTGGGGGCACCGCACCAATGAATCGAAAGGTTGACGACGCCGCGGTAATCACCCAGGCCAAACAACAGGCGTCTATCACCTTGTGCCGAAAAACCGTTGGCAGCCAATACTTCACGCCATTGCTTATGCAGCGTGCCCTGGGCGGTGTATTCAATATCCACACGGGTGCCGATGGCGTCGCGGTTGCAGCTCTGGCCATCACCTGCCAGTGACAGGCCAATCCAGGATTTTGGTGCCGCGCCTGCAATGGACTGGTTGCGGTAAATGGATACCGGCGCGAACTGGTGGGTCACCAGCACGTCCAGTCTGCCACGGTTGTCGAGATCGACCAGCGCAATGCCACGCGAATTTCCCAGCTTGTCCCAGCCCACGCGTTGGGCGACGTCGACAAAGTAGCGCCCACGGTTCAGTTCCACCCGGTTGCGCTCAAACGGAAAAATACAGCGGCCGCGCAGGTCGGCCCAGCGGTCCGCATAGCCATGTACGTCGGGCCGCGTCAAGGCAATTTTGTCGTTCCAGTACCAGTAGTCAGGGCAGTCGGGGTAGATCTTGTCGTAGGCGTTGTCGACCATGCCGTTGGCTTGCAAGATATCGACCCGACCATCCAGGTCCAGATCGCCGGCAGCCGCGCCCCAGCCAAAACGCTTTTCGTTGAGCACGTTTTTTTGCATGGCCTGGTCGACCCAACTGGACGCTGTGTCACCTTTGCCGTTGTTCATCCACAGCAGGCTGCCTTCGGCCTGCAATTTTTCATGAACATTGGATACGTAAATACCAGGCCGACCGCTACCATCAAAATCGGCTACCGACACGTTCATGCCTTTGTAGGTGTCCCGGCCAATTTCTCCGGCGACGTTACCCTTGACCATGGCAAACGTGCCGTCGCGTTGGTTGATCAACAATTGGTCTGGTCCAAAGTCGTTGGCCGCATACAGGTCCGGCCAGCCATCCCCATTGAGGTCAGCCGCGCCTATGGCCGTGGTCCAGCGCATTTCACCGGCCAGGCCCAAGGCCTGCGCATCGGCCTTTTCAAAGCGCCCGCCGCGGTTGTGAAACAAAGTCATGCCGCCGCCGTTGTTGGCACTGTGCCAATTGCGGTGCATGAAATTGAACATCCGTCGGTCCCCGGGGTACTCGGGCTGCGGCAGTTTGAAAATATTGAACGGTGTTGGCTTGGCATAGTCCGGCAACAGGGGGTTCAATGCATTGCCAATCACCACATCGAGTTTGCCCGAATGCCCAAAGTCCGCCACATTTGCGGCAACGCTGATGCCGTAGTCACCAAGCCCCATCGCATCGCTGACATCGACAAAGGATAAACGTCCATCTTCGACCAGGCGGTTTCGCAGCAGGCGTACCTTGCCGTAGCCCACCAGTATCAGCAAGTCCTGATCGCCGTCATTGTCGTAGTCAAAGAAGATGGCCCCCGACGGCAGGCCGTGAATCTCAGGGTGGTCGAAGATGCCATCTAATGCAGGTATGGCGACGCGCTCAAACTGGTAGTTGCCAAGGTTGCGGTACAGCGCCGCCCGGTCGCGCCCATCCTTGAGCGGATAGGTCAGAAAAATATCCTGCAAGCCATCGTTGTCGACGTCCGCCACCGCCACCGCGTCGCCCACCGACAGCACCCATTTGGCGATATGGGCAATGCGCGGGTCCACCGATTGCAGTACCTGCCCCGGCCGGGAGCTGATGCCAGCCTGCTCGGAAGATACTTCCTTGAATTGAAAATCCGGCACAAAGTCGCTGTCTGCGGCCAACAGGCCGTGAACGCCCAGCCAGGCAGCAGCCCCCATGCAGCCGACCATCGTCCAGCGTCTGTAGCTGAATGCCAACCGAACGCGCAAGGCGCCCACCCCATCGCGAATGGCCTGGCCGTGCGTCCACAGCAATCGCACGCTTGCGCACAAAAACGCCGCATAGAAAAGTGTCGACAAGGTCTCGCGCAAATGCAGAAGAAAATCGACTGCAACAATGCAAAACGCCAGCAGCACCTGGCCGCGCCGCGTGGCAGGTGAAGTCTGTGGGTCCGTCACCATGAAAAAGGTGAATAGATAAAAAGGTGGCGAGGTCAGAGTTCCCAGAAACCAGGTTTCCATCGGCATATGCCAACGCGTGAACCAAGCACGCACGCACAGGCTGATGGCGTAGAACAGCAGGAACGAGCCAATCAGGGCAAAGCGTTGGATCCGAAACACGAAAAATAGTGCCAGCGTGACGATGAAGGCCGCAATGGCGTAGGAGCCACCCCATTGGTAGGCGGGTGAGTCGCTGATCAAGCCGTCGGTCAGCAACAAGCTGGCGACTACACCAAACAAGGCTGGGTTGTACAGATGGCGACCACGCCAGGTGAACACATACTTGGACGAGATCGCAAAAAATGCCGGCATTGCTGCCAGCCATAGACCGTGCGCATAGTTGACCAGAATACTCAGCCCCAACCCAGTGATCAGCGCACTGAACGGGAACAACGGTGGTTCTTGAGGGCGAAAAATGCGGTGGAAAACCATGTCAAGTAGAACCGCCGCAGCAACCGTGGTGCAAACTTGCAGTGGACTGCGGTTAAAGCCCAGCACCGTCATGCCCAACAGCACATAGGTCAACAAAATGGCAGCCACCGCAAGCCGTGGGTCGCGCCAATCAGGTACACGCAGCCAAGTTTTCATTGCAGCTTCCGTTCAGGCAAGCGCCATGTCCACATACGGAACCCTGGCGTCCAAAGCCATGATTTCCGTTGCGGCCTGCGGATAGCGCACGACGTAGAGACGACCCGCGGCTGCAATAGCGCGGTAGCCATCGAGAACCTCAAGCAACGGATCACGTTCATGCAGTCCTATGATCGCATAGTGCCAGGGCCCGGTGCGCAATGCACGATACGCATGGCGCAACAGGCCAGCAAACAATGCGCCGTCATCTTCTGCCACTGCAACGCAGGAGAAGTACAAATAGGGCACTCTGTCGCCGGGCGCTGGCAAAGGTTTCAACGGCGTGAGCGCACTCAACACGTTGTACAGCGGGCGCAGCGCACGCAGACCGGGCGAGTAGCGCTCAATATGCGTTTGACGAATGCCCGCTTGGTCCCAGGCGGCCAATGCGGCCACGATCTTCGGGCCACGCCGGGCGATGAAGAAATTAGAAAACGACAAATTCTCAAGACGACCCCCGGCTAGAAAGTCGGCCACCGCATAGCACGGTGCCAGCTGTCTGCGCGCCATCTGCTGATTCAAGAAGGTCACAATGTCGTCGCCTTGCGCGTCGCTGCCGCGGCTGAATTCAACGCCAGGGACCTGTAAGACCCGTTTTGGAAGATCGAGGTGGAGTGCTGGCGTCAAAATTGCGCCACTGTCGGTGTAGTCCGGCAATCCCGCGCGCGCACCTACTAGATTGCGTGTGGCTGCGTCATTGCCGGCAAAGATGATCGAATAGTAGAAAGGCAACGGATCGACTTCATGCAAAGTTTGCAAAAAACGGTAGCCACGCGCCAGCAGCGTCCCGCGCCTGTACTCTGGCGCACCCCGCAGGTCACTCAGATAGCCGATCTGGCACGCCGCGCCATTGACGAAGGCCATGGTCTTCAGTCGTGCGCCCATCCCGATGATGCGTCCGCTGGACAGCTCGGTGCATTTGATCACCTGTGCAAGGCTGCCCTGCAAGCTGCAACCCGCGAAGTAGGACGGTTCGCGGCGAAAGCTCACGGCAATGTCACCTTCCATCCAGTCTGCAGCCATGCGCGCACGCAGTTGTGCGTCGTCATCGGGCGTTGCCAGCGCGAAGGCAAAGCGGCTCATGGCCGGTACCAATCATCGTCGGGTCCTAGCGCGGGCAGCTTGATATCGCCGAGGCGCTGGCCACGTGCCAACCCGCGTGCAAGCCAACGCGCAAGTGGTTGGCGGATACCAACCGGTGTCAGAGCCACCAATTGCCCCAGATTGCGCGCGTAGGCATATTGGGGATTGGCACACAGCGCTTGCTCAACCTGGTGCGCCAATGCCACGGCCGTCTGCTCCGGCACCTCATCGACATCGAACAACAATGCGTATCCTGGCGTGTTGCCCAGTGCGCAAACCGGGCGCAGCATCGCGAAGCGCAAGGCCAGCGGCGCCAATGCCCGGGCCACGAATTCGTCAACCAGCTTTTCGCCACACAAGTCACTCGATGTGTCGCCGCGGCCAATGAACTCAATCATCGGCGTACGCCCGGCAAAGCCCGGAATTCTGACACGGTCACCCAGCACATAGCGGTACAGGCCAGACGCGGTGCTCATCACCAACGTATAGTCGGCATCTTTCTCGACTTCGTGCGCGCGCAGCGCGCGGCCGCTCGCGTCGAGAAACTCCCAGAAGCCTGACTCTATTGCCAGCACCGGAAATTCAAAGCCCACCAGCGGAATCGAGACCAGCCCCTCGGTCGCCAGTAAGCCCTTGCCTTGCACAACGACGCCCGGAAACAAGTCTTGCAATGCCTGGGCTTGCGGCCGCGCGCCGGCCTGATCCCAGCAACTGATGATTTTCAGCTGGGGCCACAATGTTCTGTAGTCCAGCCCGGACCCCGCCAGGCGCAGCAACTCAGATAAAAAGGTCGGGCTCCAAACGGAAATCATGGTCAATTCCCTGCAGGCCATGAGATGCTCAACCGTCGCAGCCACCCATTGCGTAAAGTCAGCAATCGCACCGACTGTGGGCGGCACCGCCATCGCGTCCAGCACCAAGGGTGCCAGTTCGGCGCCAAAATAGGCGGCGTCACTGGCCAGGCCCACCGGTACGCCCCCAGGGGTCGTTCGAGGGACGCGGCAGGCCGGTGAAATGGCCCAGTAGAACTTTCCCTGCCCAAGGGCTGGGTACGACACCAACAAATCATCCAACCAAGGTAACAAGCCTTTGCGGAACGATGCCAGACCATCTTCTGTATAGGGCACCAACTTGGCGCCCCCGGAGCTGCCACCGGTTTCCTCAAATACCAGAACCGGGGCACTGGTCAAGACCGTTCGCTCTCCCTTTGCGACACGGTCCACCCAGGGTGCCAGATCGTCCCACTTCGAAATTGGCACGTTCTGCGCGTACTGACGGTAGTCCCCAATAGTCGCGAATTGGTGCAGCAAACCCCAGGCCGACTGTGCGTTGTTCGCCACCAGTGCGGCAAGTTGGCGTGCTTGAACGGCCGCGGGATCATCCAGCAGATAACGAAATCGCGCAGCGTGACCCGCTACCGCTTGACTAATGGACATCCAGTTGCGTCAGCGGGCGGGCCAGACCTGCCACAAAAGCGCGCCGTGCCAGTGAGCGCAGATTGCCGGCTTCAAGTTTGGTCAGACAGGCCAGTTCATCCCCTTGGTCGTAGTGCGGATTGCGCTCCAGAAAAAACTGGATTTCGGGTCGTTGGCGCAATCCTTCACGAATCCCAGCCCACTGCGGCTTCAAATGTCCGTGGGGGGACTGAAACCGAATCAGGCCGGACGCGGCGTCGTAGGCATTGCGAAATTTATGCCGTGCAATGGTATCCAACCGGGATTGCATCGCGTGCGGTGTCGGGGCCGTGTAACTGGGATAGTAGTCACGCGCAAACAAACTCAGATAGCGATAGGTGCGATAGCCTTTGGATATCAAAAACCAGTACAGTGGGTCAATGGGACATGTGGCTTTGACGCGCCCGGCAAACTCACAAAACGCCAGCGACAACGCCTGTTCACCCCAACTGGCCTGGTCAATGATGGTGTCACCGGAAAAAACTACCATCTGACGCGCTCCGTCCGATTCCAGGCGCAGTAGTTCCAGCGTGGAAAAACCCTGCAGCCCAGTGTCGCCATGCAGTTCAATGACATGGCTTTTGCCAGCCATATCCTGCTCGAAAAGACGTTCATCGGTTTGCGCGTAATACGCACGGTAGAGTGCATACATCGCAGCCACGTCCCGCGCGTTGAGTTCACGCCGCTTGCGGATTGTCGCTTTGAGTTTTGTCATGAAGCCAACGAGGCACGAACCAGAATAGATAGGCAATCAGCAGTAGATTGACCGTTGTGGTGACGCCCAGCACCAGCGTATGCTGGCCATTGTCCGGCACAAAATAGATGGCATGGTTGCCCTGCGTATGGAAGTTTGCCCGCATGTACCAAGCGTAATACATTTCCGGCAAAAACATCAGACCTGTCACCATGGCGTGCAAACCCAGGCGGCGTGTCGACGTCGGCTGATGCTGCCTTTCCCGGCCATACATTGATAAGGCCATTGCGCCCATCACCACAAGACAGATCACATCGTGGGCGATACCATACAGCGGCGACCAATTGTTATAAACATATAGCATCAAGCCTTCAATCACGCCGCGCGCCGTCATGAGACCCAGCAGCCAGGCAAACGGCAGCCGACATGCGTTGACCGTTTTTCCGTCCATCAGTATCAAGGCTGGCAACAGCAACCAGAACAGAATCGCGAGCGCCAGCCAAACGGCCTTTGATAAAGCGATTTCCCCACCGATCAAGCCGGTGTGATTTTGCATGAGGTAGAAGCCCACGGTCAGCCCCGCGAGCAGTAGCAACACAGTGCACACGGCCAGTCGTAGCGCCGATTCAGAGGAAAATTTCAACATCGCGTTCTTTTGCTTCCTGGGGTACTGGTTCACCACGGGACAGCGCGTGACGCCAGGCAACAATGTGGGGGCCGAGCAGATCTGCAGGGGTGCTACAAAATTCAGCTTTCCCAAAGCGTTGAATGTTTTGCGCCTGCAAGCGCAACATTCTGACATCCTGCCGAATGATCAAACGTGACAAGGGCTCAAAGAATAAGCGAACCACGAAACCAATCTTCTTATAGCGAAAACTGATGACGGTCGTAACCTGGGTCGCATTCGAATGGATGGGCGTACAAGAAGAGGTGATGGTGTAGTGCAGGCCACCCGGGAATGCATAGTCCACCTGACTGGTATTGGGCGCAATGAAGCGATCGGTATGGCGCATGTTGCCTCGGGCAGGCGCCAGCGCCCACCAAACCAGGCTCTTTTCCCGTGGCTCTTCAAAATATTCCGCCTCCGCCCCGTCCGCCAATGTGCGCACCACGCACTTGACGGGTTTCGCCGTCGGGGAACGAAACCAGTAGCGGTGCACAAACGTTGCATGGGGACAATCCAGAAAATTCTCCAGACAGGCCTCGACGCCCCCTTCAAACCGGGTGTGCATGACAAAGCTGGTCCAGCCAGGCTCCTTGTAATGGGGAAATAGAGGTGCACCGGCCCGTGGTGCGGGTTGTATCGCATTGGGCAACCAGACCCAGACAAAGCCCTGCTTCTCTTCAACGACGTAGTGAGCAACCCGAACGTGTGCTACTACAGCAGTTGTCGGCAATGCAGGTATGCGTGCCAACTCACCTTGCGCTGTGTACTCCCACCCGTGGTACGCGCAGCGCAGGCGCCCGTCACACACCTTGCCGGCGGACAAGGGGGCGTTGCGGTGTGCGCAGCGGTCGTCGAGCGCAGCGGGTTGGCCTTGTTCATCCCGAAAAAACACCAGTGAGTGAGCGGCAATCCTTAAGCCCAGTGGCGAGCGCTTCAATTCGAAAGATCGGCAGGCGATATACCAGCCGGCTGGCGTAGCCGGGGTCTCAGCGTTTGATAGGCTCGTTGGCTGGTCGGGATGGAGCTCAGACAGCATGCAAATTCGACTTTCGGATGACTAGTATGTTAGAAATGTAGCGGTTTGCCGGTATACGTTAGCGATAGCCCCTTATTTGCTGTGCAGCAAATAAGGGTTGCCATCGGCGACAACTTTGGCAGAGTCTCAGGCGATCAGGGACGATTGCGCGATTCGGCTACTCGCGGCACGGTTATGCTTCCAAAGGCGGCACGGTTATGGTTCCAGGGACATTTCGGCATGCTTATGCTTCGTCCTCGACCGGCACGGCTATGTTTCCGACGGGTTTTGGTGGAAAACCGGGTTCCGATCTGTTCTCGCAATGGCTGATGAGACTCAATGTCGTCAGGCCCAGGCTCTGTTACGTGCCTTCAATCCCAAGTGCCATTTTGGGGTTGTCACGCGAACAGCTTTCGGTCGAGGACCTTGCGCGGGTCCGTGTAGTCTTCATCCCACCACGGTTTCTGGCCGGTCTTTGGTGCTTTCTGTAATTGGATGGGCTTGCCGGAAGCGTGGGCCCTGGCCTGGAGGACGCGGAAATGGTAGTGGTCAAAGATGGTCAAGGCCTGGATCATGTAGGACACCGCGATGCGGCGGTCCTTTATGAGGAGAAGGTTTTCGCCGTTTTCGTTGTCGGCAGGCTTCGAGAAGTTGTAGGAACCCATATAGACGCGGGCTGTGGGTTTATCGAAGTCGATGACGACAAACTTGTGGTGCATGCGCGTGCCTCCTCCCTTGGCGTTCAGCGCAGTGGGCTCACTCTTGAAAGGCTCAGGAAGATTTTCGCTGAGGTTGGCGGCGAAAACGGGGGCAATTTTGCCGTCAGGCAGATGAACGTCCAGGCCCCCAGTTCTCTTGTCGGAAATGCCATAAACGAAGATGCCCTGCCTCTTGGTAACCTCCTTAATAGCGTCGGTCACGGCACCGCCAGTCTGATTCAGGAATGCCAATGAATAAAAGACCGAAGACTTCGCGCTGAGAATGTCATCGGCAATGGATTGCAGCACGCCGTCATCCTTGGCGTGGGGCGAGAAAGTGATTTTGGCATCTATGTCGACGAACTCGAGGCTGTGCCAATCAGTGGACTCCGTCGGACCGAAGCCTTTGACGAAATCGTTCTCCCAATAGTTTTCGAAGGCTTCAATGAACGGTTGGATGGCCTTCCTGCCGCGTACGATAACGGCGTTGTTGGACTGCACAAATTGGCCGCGCCAGGTGAAATTGGTGGAGCCGCAGATAGCAGCTTTCACGTCCTTGCCGCTGACCACAATTGTCTTGTTGTGCTGCAAGTTGCTCATGTGCTGGCGTTTGACTTGATCGGCTCCGGCCGTGACGACAAGGCGATCTGCAGATTGGGATTCGGCAGAGCTGTCGGGCTTGTGCTCCTTGCTGTTGTCGATGATGATGCGCAACCGCTTCTTGAGTTTCTCCAGGCGAGAAACTATCGCAGGGTCATTGAGGTCATAGCAAACCACCTGAACAAGTGCGGTCCTGTCGGCGATGGCGGCATCAAGGACTTCGAGAATTGCACCGCGGGCTTCGAATCCCATCCATTCAAGGGCTTCGTTTGCTTTCGGATGGGTAGGCACGAATTGGAGACCCTCGTCGGCTGTAGCGGGGATGAGAGTCTCCATTCCATCGATTGCAGTGACGTAGTGATCAACGAAAGCTTGTGAAGAGACGAATCCTCGAGTGAACGCGACGTTCAGTTTCCCGGGATAAGTTTCACGAGCCAGGACAATGCCTGTCTCTTGAGCCTCGCCGTAGCTGAGCTCGTTTGACGCACTCATGAACACTGGCGTGACCCGGTATATGAATTGCCCTTCCTTTTCAGCGTTCACGGGGAAGTGGGCCCAGCGGAATTTTTGAATGGGCGAGAGGCGGCTTGAGGTGCGCTCCTTATTCACGCTGCCGTCGGGATTCGGAAAGTTGATGCGGTTCTTGATCGTCCAGAAGCGGTCGCCGCCAGGCTCTTTGTATTCGAGAGCGAAGCCAACGAAATCGCGTGGGGGTTTTGCCTGCTTCCAATTCATGGCGAGGAGGACCATGCCATCGCCGCGGTGAAGTTTCAAGGTAAACGGGGCGCTGGCGTTCTTTGCGACTATTTGGAAATCACCGGACATACTTGACTCCTTTGAAACGTCTTGCCATGCTTGTTCTCGCGTGCTGAGCCTTGGTACCAGGCGGCTTTAGTTCCTGCCGCTGGCCTCGATACGGATGTCTTCGGGACACGAGGCACCCATGCCTTCCTCGCTGGTTGATGCCCCGACCAGCTCGCGGATGCCGGCATCTTCTCGGAAGTTCAGCGGCAGACGGATGCGGACTTCTTGCAGGTATTCGCCCGCGCATAGCAGGCCAACGTGATCCCGTGGACCGGGAAGCCCTGTTGCTTCCCCGAAGCGCTTCAAGAACTCGGCATGGGAAATCCTGCCGCCGATGTTGGCGCGGATGTATTGACCCACTACGGAGTCATTAACCGTACGGACGGCGTTTACCGCGCGTCGGAAATAGCTGTTTGCGTCCATCGTGGTCTGGCAGGTGCCGTGCTTCTTCCATTCGTAGTTTCCGAAAGTCGTTTCGAAGAAGAAATTCGGCATCCATGGCGCAATGTAGGACACCGTGTCTTCGGACAGGACAGGCGGTGTATTGCCGCAATCCGCATAGGTTGTGCCGCACTGTTTGCGGTTGGGCCAGAGCCCGTGCAGTGTCAGGTTGGAAACCACCAGGCGGCCGTCAGCCATGTTGTCGCATTCGGGTTTCGTTCCGTTGTACTTGAAGTGCTCGCAGAATCCAGGCTGCCAGGTCACGGCCAGCACGTAGCTGTCATGCAGGCCTGGCTGGTGGCTGCAGGACCCGCCCGCAGTCGGTGCGCTGCCGAACGCGAAACCGCTGACTACGCCGCACTCCGCGGCCACCCAGCGCAGCGGTTCGTTGACGTCCGGAATCTGGATGCGCAACCAACGCGCTTCGCGCGTGTTGACCTCGCGAATCTCGTAGTCCGCACCCGGCGCTACCTTGACCAGGCCTGGGTTGGTACCTTTGGTAAAGGAAAGGTAGGCGTCACAGGAACGGGAGGCGCGGAATTGGCCATTGGCCGCTTCGCTGGCCGAAGCAAGTGGCGCACCCAGTGACAACAGCATAAGCAGTGCCGGGACAAGACCGCCCCTGCGGTCGGCGATGTATTGAACCAGGCCACCCATAGTCAGGCGGCCAGGGAAAGCGACGGCCCGGATGTGGGCGCTTGATTTTGACTTGAGCATCTCCCCCCCTCTTCGAGAAGCTGCGCCAACCCCCGATCACGTATGTACTTGCCTGGTCGCGCTTTGCCCTCTGGTGGAAGCCTATCCATTCAGGATGGTTGACGCCATCCTCCATTTGGGGGAGAGCAACTCAGCGACGCGAAGTGGCAACCGGACGCGCATGGTTTTCTTGTCCGAACGGCATAGCGATGCATCCTAAACCTGGCTGCTGCGACGTCCGTTTTCCTGAAGCAACATCCGTAGATGCAAGTTGAGTTGGTTGCGCTGGAACTGACGGTGAATCTGGTCGAATCGCGTCAGCGCACGTGGTGGCGCCAGCCTGCATTCCAGCATTGAATCCCAGGCACGTCCCGCGCCGAATGTGCGCTGAACGTCCATTGCGTGTCGTGCTGATCCCGTGGCTGGATTCTCGCTCGGAGGATACTTTTAAAGTATCAACATAGAAGAATCAAGATATTTTACAGACGGCAACTGCCTTCCTAGAATTGCCAACAATACCGTGAGTTACCCTGCGCCATGGACGCCAGAAACAACGATAGCGGCGGTCCATACGGCTTCGGTGAGAGCGGCATGATGCAAAAATCCGTTATTCGACCCGCGCAGGGACGATCGGTCGGGCTCAACCTTAAGGCAGAGACTACGGTGCCATCCAGCAGGAACATTTTGGCCGGGATGGAGTCCCAAGTCTCGTGATCAATTCAATTTCAGGCAGGAGTAACCGTGAGGGTATTTAAATTAGTTTCCGTTCTTGTTGTCGCAGCGCTGTGTGCCGCCGGCTGCGCGTTGACAGCGATAAAGCCCGGCATGACCCGTGAGAACGTCATCGCGCTTCGCGGCACGCCGTCCCGGGTGGTGCCGCTGGATGCGGGAACCCGGCTGCAGTATTCGGGCCAGCCGCTTGGTCAGTTCGCTACGATGGTAGATCTGGATGCCGCCGGCAGGGTCATCAGCGTCCGCGAGGTTCTGACGCCGGCAGAGTTCTCAAGAGTCCAGCCGGGCGAGTGGACGCGCTCGGATATGGAACGCGAATTTGGCCGGCCGGCAAAGATTGACCGTGTAGCGTCATGGCCCGGCGACATCATGACTTACCGCTGGCGAGACAGTGATCAGCCCATGTTTTTCTGGGCTTATCTGGACGGCAATAACGTGGTGCAGCGCATCGGGCAGGGCATGGAATTTCCCATGCGAGTCAATGATCGTTAAAAGGCGTATTGCACGTTAGTCGGGTGTTGCGGAGCGGCCGATATCCGGCCACCGGTGATGCAGATACACCCAGGCAACCAACCCGATGCACATCATCCCGAGAGAGACTGCCGCCAATGCCCGGGTGGAGTGCATTGCGAGCGGGGCAATGACACCGGCAACAATGCCGTTGGCGGTTGAGCCCACGAAGGCCTGAAGGGAAGAAGCCATGCCGCGGCGTTCAGGATAAAGGTCCAGCACCAGCAGCGTGACGACCGGCACCATCAGCGCCCAGCCGAATGCAAACACTGCGATCGGAAAGAGGGACCACGAAGCATGCGGGGCGAACAGCATGTTGGCAATCAGGTTAAGCACCGAGGTGACCAGCATGATGACAAAGCCATGCCGTATTTGCTGCTTGGGGGCAATCTTTCCTGCCAGGCTGCCGCTCAGCCACGCGCCGGACATGATGCCGGAGATTGTCAGGATGAAAAACCAGAAAAATTCGGTAGGCTGCAGTGCCAGGTGTTCCCCCAAAAAAGCGGGTGCTGACAGCACATACAAAAACATGCCGTTGAATGGCACGCCGCTGGCCAGCGCCAGCAATAAAAAGCGGGGACTGGAACCCAACTGCCAGTAGCCCCGCATCAGGTGCCTGACTTCAAACGGCTGGCGTTCCAGCGGCGGAAGTGTCTCGGGCAAGAACCGGAAGTTGGTAGCCCACAGGATCACACCCACTCCCGTCAGAAACCAGAAGATGCTGTGCCAGCCCAGATGCACAAAAAGCCAGCCGCCGACAATGGGCGCCAGGGCTGGGGCCACTCCGAAATAGATAGTGACCTGGCTCATGACCTGTTGGGCCTGAGCCGGCGGGTACATGTCGCGTATGACGGCGCGCGACACCACAATGCCCGCACCTGTCGACAAGCCCTGCATGGCCCGGAAAAAAACCAGTTGCCCGATGCTTTGCGACAGCGCACAACCGGCCGACGCCAGAGTGAACAGCGCGATTCCCCACAATACCACCGGCCGGCGGCCAAAACTGTCGGCCAGCGCGCCGTGAAACAGGTTCATGAAAGCAAAACCGAACAGGTAGGCCGACAGCGTCTGCTGCATTTCTACCGGCGATGCGCCCAGCGACCGCGCCATGCCGGAAAAGGCGGGAATGTAGGTGTCGATGGAAAACGGCCCGAGCATCCCGAGCACAGCCAGCAGGGCGGCGAGCGTCCAGCGTGGGGCGCGCCAGAGTTCGTCGGCGTTGGGGTTCATTCTTTTTTCAGCTTGAGTGCGGTGTCATAAAGCTCGTTGCGTCCCACGCCGGTGATTTCTGCCGCGACTTTTACCGCAGTCTTGAGTGGCAACTCTGCCAGCAACAGCTGCAGCACCCGTGTGCCATCCTCAGGGCTGTCCGCAACGGCGCAAGGATGCAGTACCAGTGCAAATTCACCGCGCGTACGCTGGGCGCCAGCCGCCAGCCAGCCGGAAAAATCCTGCGCCGGCACGGTTGCAATTTCCTCGAATTGCTTGGTCAGCTCACGGCCAACGGTGACCAGGCGGTCTTGCAGCACCGCCAGTGCTTTTGCAAGCGCCTCGATGCGGTGCGGCGCTTCCAGAATCACGATGGCCCGGGTATTGGTTTGCAGCTGCTGGATGGCCTGGTCGCGTTCGCCGGCCTTGCTCGGCAGGAAACCGGCAAATACGAACCCGGTGTCACCGCCCGGGCTGCTGAGCCCGGCCACGCTGAGCACCGCGGTGACACTGCTGGCGCCCGGCAAGGGCATGATGGCCAGTCCAGCAGCACGAACGGCGGCGACCAGGCGGGCGCCGGGATCGCTCACGGCCGGCGTGCCGGCGTCGCTGATATAGGCCACGCGTTCACCCCGCTGCAGGCGTTCGATCACCAGGCCTGCGGCCTCAGCTTCATTGTGTTCGTGCACTGCCAGCAAGGGTTTGTCGATGCCGTATTGACGCAGCAGGGGTTGCGAATGTCGTTTGTCTTCGCAGGCTATGGCGTCTACCAGTTGCAGTACTTGCAGGGCGCGCAGGCTGATATCGGCCAGGTTCCCGATCGGAGTCGCCACCACATAAAGCGCGCTTTCCGGATAATGCTGCATGCCTGCTGCGGCGCGTGCCGCATCCAGAGCCAGGTCGAAGGAAGCGTTCAATGTGGTTTTCCAGAAAACAGGTTGCCGGGACGGTGTCAAAAGCGACGGCCCTTCAGGCTCAAGCCTCGCCCGGGCAGGTTACCACCAAGTCGAAGGGCGATGCTGCGGAAGCTGCCGCGCGAGCCTATCTGGCCAAGGCCGGGCTGATGCTGGTCGATACCAATTATCGGACGCCGGGCCGCGGTGGCGGCGAGATCGACCTGGTCATGCGCGCACCTGACGGTACTCTGGTGTTTGTGGAAGTGCGCCAGCGCACCGGCGTCTCACACGGCGGCGCCGGCGCCAGCATCAGCCCCGCCAAGCAACGGCGAATCATCTTTGCCGCGAGGCACTATCTCGTGCGTTTCGGCAGCCCACCGCCTTGTCGATTCGACGTGGTACTGGTCAACGGAGCGCAGGAGAACGGGGCGGTCCCTGCCATTGAATGGCTGCCCGGGGCCTTCGACGCGTCCTGAGCGCCGGGAATGGATGGCGGAATTTGTAACCATCCATTGCCAGCCTGCGCAAACCCCTCCGGGACCGGCGGTGCAGTCCGACCCGCTATCATTGACCCCATGCTTGAACAACGTATCGAACAGCAGTTCATTGACAGCGCCGACCTGAAATACCAGGCGGCACAGGTCTTGTCCAAACCGATTGCGGCCGCCGTGCAGGCCATCCTGGCCAGTGTCACCAGTGGCGGCAAAGTCCTGGCCTGCGGCAACGGTGGCTCGGCAGCGGATGCCCAGCATTTTGCGGCGGAGTTCGTGGGGCGCTATGAGCGCGAGCGGCCCGAGTTGGGTGCGATTGCGCTGACGACCGACAGCTCCATCCTTACCGCCATTGCCAACGACTATGACTTCACGGTCATCTTCTCGAAGCAGGTGCGTGCCCTGGGCGGCGCCGGCGACGTATTGCTGGCCATCAGCACCAGCGGCAATTCGGCCAACGTGCTGGCCGCCATCGAAGCCGCCCATGAGCGCGAGATGACCGTGGTGGCGCTGACGGGGCGCGGGGGCGGCAAGATGACCCATGCCCTGCGCGAAACCGATGTGCATATCTGCGTGCCGCATGAGCGGACCGCGCGTATCCAGGAAGTGCACCTTCTTGTCCTCCATTGCATTTGCGACGGTGTGGACACCCAGTTACTTGGCGATCAGGAGACCTCTGTATGACATATGCCCCGTTGAAACGACTCACTCTGGCCGTTGGTACGTCGGTCTTGCTTGGCAGTGCCCTGACAGCCTGCTTTCCTTTGGTGGTAGGCGGCATGGCGGGCGGCGCGCTTGTTGCCACCGACCGCCGCACGTCGGGTGCGCAGCTGGAAGACGAGGGCATTGAATTGCGGGCGGCCAGCCGGATTCGCAGCAACGTGGGCGACCGTGTGCATGTCAACTTGACCAGCTACAACCGCCAGGTGTTGCTGACGGGTGAAGTGCCCAGCGCGCAAGACAAGCAGCTGGTCGAGCAGATCGTTTCGCGTGTGGAGAATGTGACCTCGGTGGTCAATGAACTGGCCGTGATGGGCAACGCCACCCTGACACAGCGCTCGTCCGACACCCTCGTCACCGGCCGTGTCAAGGCGATGCTGGTGGATGCCCGTGACCTGTCGTTGAACGCCTTCAAGGTGGTGACCGAGCGTGGTACGACCTACCTGATGGGGCGTGTGACACAGCGCGAGGCGGATCGCGCCACCGAAGTGGTCCGCTCCACTCCGGGTGTGCAAAAAGTCATCCGCATGTTTGAAATCATCAGCGAGGAAGAGCTGGCACGCATGCTGCCGTCAAAACCCGTCGAACCACCCGCAGGCGCCAAACCCGCCGGGAGTTGACGTTAGTTAGGGGCGGGCAGTGCTGGCCTCGGCAGCATTGCCGTTCTGCTTTCCACCCGATTTTTCCGGTCGGCCCAGTTTCTATTTCAGGCGCTTGATCAGGCTCGATGTGTCCCAGCGCTGGCCGCCCATGGCTTGTACGTCGGCATAAAACTGGTCGACCAG
The DNA here is from genome assembly GCF_056405615.1 of Polaromonas sp. P1_F9. Taxonomy (NCBI): domain Bacteria; kingdom Pseudomonadati; phylum Pseudomonadota; class Betaproteobacteria; order Burkholderiales; family Comamonadaceae; genus Polaromonas; species Polaromonas sp. P1_F9. The sequence continues at coordinate 31,119 of NZ_JBFUBT010000008.1, forward strand.
GGCCGTCACAGGCAGGCGCGCACCGTTGCGCTTGGCTTCGTCCAGTACCAGGCCCAGGTCCTTGCGCATCCAGTCCACGGCAAACCCGAAGTCAAACTTGTCGGCCACCATGGTTTTGCCGCGGTTGTCGAGCTGCCAGCTTTGCGCTGCGCCCTTGCCAATCACCTCCAGGACCTGGTTGACATCCAGACCGGCCTTCTGGCCAAACGCCACCGCTTCGCTCAGGCCCTGTACCAGGCCGGCAATGCAAATCTGGTTGACCATCTTGGTAAGTTGCCCCGCGCCGCTTGGCCCCATCAGCGTGAAGGCTTTTGAAAAAGCCATGCCCACTGGTTTCACGGCCTCAAATGCTGCGGCGTCTCCGCCGCACATCACTGTGAGCGCGCCATTTTGCGCACCAGCCTGGCCACCCGAGACGGGTGCATCTATGAAGTGCAGGCCGATCTTGGAGGCCGCGGCGGAGAGTTCACGCGCCACATCGGCCGAGGCCGTGGTGTGGTCCACGAAGATGGCGCCCGGTTTCATGCCGGCCAGCGCTCCATCGTTACCCAGTACCACGCTGCGCAGGTCGGCATCGTTGCCCACGCAACAGAAAATGACGTCTGCGCCTGCAGCCGCCTCGCGCGGTGTGGCGGCTGCACGGCCCTTGAACTCGCTCGTCCAGGAGGCAGCCTTGGCGGCGCTGCGGTTGTAGACCGTGACGTCGTGGCCCGCCAGCGCCAGGTGCCCGGCCATCGGGAAGCCCATGACACCGAGGCCCAGGAAGGCGACAGTACGTGAATCGGAAGTTTCGTAGGTTTTGGGGTGAATTGATGACACAGTTAAATCTCTTGAGGCCCGTCGGGCAAGGGGGTTTTGCAGCAATGATTATGGCTTGATTGCGCGCTTTGCCCAGTGAGCCTCCCTGTTTTCCCATGAAGGAACAGCTTCACATTCATGGCGCATCTCAGCGCGTTGGGGGATATGCAAAACAGGCTGTCCTGCCCCTTTTTTTAACTGAATTGCATCATGCCGTTTCCAAAAGACCAGTTCTCACGCGACGTCTCAACCAGATTGATGATGACGTCGGCCGGACTAAAGCTGCAATTCGACGAGATTTGTTTTCCGATTTCCGAGAAGAGCGCCTTCTTCATGTCCAGCGATCGGCCGGGGGCGCAGAATATTTGAATAAAAACCACGTGGGCGGAGTGCGTGACCCCAAGGAATTCCTCGGAGCAAATGAGCTGGCGCGGTGCATGACGCGTGAGCGTCTGGAAGCGATCCGGCCCCGGCACATTGAAAGTGTCTACCAGGGCTTGATGCACAAGGCCCGACACGGCCGAAAGCTCTTCGTCCGGCGTGGTGTCAGGAAGGTCAATTCGTACGAGAGGCATGAAGTTTCCTGTGGGTTTAATCGGTTGGTGTGCTGTGCGGAGAGACGGAGATGAGTGGGGGCAGGGTGAGTTCCCGCGCTTGGCTAGCCCGCGGCAGCTCCAATGGCCATTCCCAGGTCGGCGTTGGTATAGGCTTTGCCGGCAATTCCCCAGGCGCCCTCCACCGCATAGGTCACGTTGACGAAGGTGCGCGCTCTCGGGTGTTTTCCCGCCTTGAGCTCGTCAATGATGTCTGTTGCCGCCTTGACGAAGTTGTCTTTCACCGACTGATCGGGGAAGGTGACAGAAGGGACCTTAACCTCTATGACCGCTAGCGACTGGGGTTTGCCGCCGGCATAGCTGTGCTCTTCAGGGTAAATGTCGACATGCCCGATGACTGCGGGAGTCATGAAGGTGTTTCCGCTGAGGCCGTGCACCTGCAGCAAGGCGTCTGCAACTCTGGAGAAAACCTCCCGCTCGCCGGCCGGCGTTAAAAGTCCCTGCGATAGCTGGATGGAGATGGGCATAAAAATCCTTTGGTGAACCACGGCGCAACATGTCCGTGCGAAGTGAACTGTGCCCAAGATGGCGTCGGCTGGAAATCCCCCCGAATGCATAATGCTTGTGTCAAATCTGCACAAGCATGAAAAACCTCAGCCTTGACGACTTCTCGCTGTTTGCGCAGCTTGCATCTGCCCAGTCGCTCTCGACAGTAGCGAGGGACCGCAACGTTGCGGCCAGCCATATGTCGCGTTCGCTCGCGCGCATGGAGGCTCAATGCGGCCTGCGGCTGATGCACCGGACCACTCACAGCCTCTCTCTCACTGACGAAGGTGAGGTCTTCCTCGAATATGCCCAGCGCATCCTTGCCGAACACAGGCAATTGCAAAACAGCTTCGCCAGCAGAAGCCGCTCAGTGGTGGGTACGGTGCGCTTGAGCATCAGCCAGATTCTTGCTGAATATGTACTGATTCCCCGGCTGGGCAAGCTGCGGGCCTTGCACCCGGAATTGAAGCTGGACCTGCATCTGGATGATCGCCTTGTCAGCATGGCCGATGAGGCGATGGATATCGTCGTGAGGGCGGGTGTTGCACCTGCGCAGACGGCCATTGCCCGTAATCTTGGAAGCCATGGGCGTGCTTTGTACGCCTCACCCGTGTATCTCAAGAAGCATGGCGTTCCGCGTGCGCCAGCAGATCTTCAATTGCACAGCCTGATATCAAATACCACTTCGATTACCCACAATCAATGGACCTTCGAAGAAAATGCGGTCGTCACCCCACTCGCGGTGCAGGGGCAGTTGCGCGTCAATAGCAGCGCTGCGGTGGTTTCACTGGCCTTGGCGGGAGCCGGCATTGCCCGGATCAACGACGTTATCGGCCGCGAGCTGGTGGCGCAAGGCCGGTTAAAGCCAGTGCTGGCCCGGCACACGGTGAGCGATGTCTATTCTATTGATGCGGTGATTCTGGCCGAACGCCATCGGGCTCCCAAAATTCGGGCCACTATCGATTACCTTCAGGTCTGCTTCGCGGCCTTTTGCCCTTCCAACTCAGTCCTTGGCCGGAACAACGCCGGCAGTTCAGCGGCTTAGACGATAGCGAAGTTTTCGGTGCCGGCCGCCAGGTCGACGGACTTGGCGCGTTGCGAGTTGAGCTTGATCTGCAGGCGCAGGTCGTTCACCGAGTCGGCGTTGCGCAAGGCATCTTCGTAGGTGATGAAGTGGCTCTCGAAGGCGTCGTACAGCGCCTGGTCGAAAGTCTGCATGCCCAGGTTGCGGCTCTTTTTCATGATCTCCTTGATTTCGGAGACTTCGCCCTTGAAGATCAGGTCGGAGATCAGCGGCGAGTTGAGCATGACCTCCACCGCCGCAAAACGGCCCTTGCCGTCCTGCTTGGGCACCAGCCGCTGCGAAATCATGGCCTTGAGATTGAGCGAAAGGTCCATCAGCAGCTGGGTGCGGCGCTCTTCGGGGAAAAAGTTGATCACGCGGTCCAGCGCCTGGTTGGCGCTGTTGGCGTGCAAGGTGGCCAGGCACAGGTGGCCGGTTTCCGCGAACGCGATGGCGTGTTCCATGGTTTCGCGATCGCGGATCTCCCCCATCAGGATCACGTCGGGCGCCTGGCGCAGCGTGTTTTTCAGGGCCGCTTCCCAGCTGTCGGTGTCCAGGCCCACTTCACGTTGCGTGATCACGCAGTTCTTGTGCGCATGGACAAATTCCACCGGATCTTCAATCGTGATGATGTGGCCGAACGACTGCTCGTTGCGCCAGTCGACCATGGCCGCCAGCGTGGTGGATTTACCCGAGCCGGTAGAGCCCACCAAAATGGTCAGGCCGCGCTTGCTCATCACCACTTCCTTGAGTACCTGGGGCACACCCAGCCCATCGATGGTGGGCAGCACGGCGGGAATCGTCCGCATCACCATGCCGACCTTGCCCTGCTGGATGAACGCATTGACACGGAAGCGGCCCACGCCCGGTGGCGAGATGGCGAAATTGCATTCCTTGGTGCGTTCGAATTCGGCGGCCTGCTTGTCGTTCATGATGGAACGGGCAAGGGCGAGCGTGTGGCCGGCGTTCAGCGGCTGCGGCGACACTTTGGTCACCTTGCCGTCGACTTTCATGGCCGGTGGGAAGTCGCCTGTGATGAACAGGTCACTGCCATTGCGGCTGACCATGAGTTTCAGCAGATCATTGATGAATTTACTGGCCTGGTCGCGTTCCATTTGCGACTCCTTTCAAACAAACTCTGTCGTTGCCGGAAACTCGGCAGGATGGGTGACGGTGGTTCTCTCTTCAATCAAGCAGGGGCCGCGGAACCGGCTTTGCCGGGCCGCAGGCGCAGCGGCCCCGTACGCAAGGAAAGGGGCAGCGCGCCGTAGGCTCGAAGTGAAAAGCGTGGGGGCCATATCTCTAGCCGGGGAAGTTTTCCGGAATCTTGGCTTTGCCGCGAGCTTCCGCAGCAGAAATCACATTGCGTTTCACCAGCTCCGTCAAATTCTGGTCCAGCGTCTGCATGCCCACACTGTTGCCGGTCTGGATGGATGAATACATCTGGGCGACCTTGGCCTCGCGGATCAAATTACGGATGGCGCTGGTGCCCAGCATGATTTCGTGTGCAGCCACGCGGCCCGCACCGTCCTTGGTTTTGCACAGTGTTTGCGAAATCACGGCCTGCAACGACTCGGACAGCATGGAACGGATCATTTCCTTTTCCTCGGCCGGAAACACGTCGATGATCCGGTCGATGGTTTTCGCGGCGCTGGAAGTATGCAGCGTGCCGAAGACAAGGTGGCCCGTTTCAGCGGCCGACATGGCCAGCCGGATGGTTTCCAGGTCACGCATTTCACCCACCAGGATGGCGTCCGGATCTTCCCGCAGGGCCGACTTCAGCGCGGCGTTAAAGCTCAGGGTGTGTGGGCCAACCTCACGCTGGTTGATCAGGCATTTTTTGGATTCGTGCACGAATTCGATCGGGTCTTCCACCGTCAGGATGTGGCCGTACTCGTTTTCGTTCAGGTAGTTGACCATGGCGGCCAGTGTGGTCGACTTGCCCGAGCCGGTAGGGCCGGTGACCAGCACCATGCCCCGCGGTTTCATGGCCAAATCGCCAAAAATCTTGGGGGCGTTGAGCTGCTCCAGCGTCAGGATTTTGGATGGAATGGTCCGCAGCACCGCACCGGCGCCGCGATTCTGGTTGAAGGCATTGACGCGAAAGCGGGCGAGGCCGTCGATTTCGAACGAGAAGTCGACCTCCAGGAACTCTTCGTAGGTTTTGCGCTGGGTGTCGTTCATGATGTCATACACCATGGAATGCACCTGCTTGTGGTCCAGCGGATCGATGTTGATGCGCCGCACGTCGCCATGAACCCGGATCATGGGCGGCAAGCCTGCCGACAAATGCAAGTCAGACGCCTTGTTCTTGACGCTAAAAGCCAGCAACTGCGTGATATCCATCCCGGGACCCTTTGAAAATGGTTTTCAAACTAAGTTTACAGTTCGATTATGACCACGATTGTGCGCAATCTCCAGCTTGTCCGTGACCGGATAACCACGGCCTGCGTAGCCGCCGGGCGTAATCCGGCGAGCGTGCGGCTGCTGGCAGTCTCCAAAACCTTCGGTGCGGACGCCGTGATCGACGCCGCGTCGGATGGGCAGCGTGCCTTCGGCGAAAACTACATTACCGAGGGCGTAGAGAAAATTGCCGCCCTCCGCGCCTGGCAAGGCACTCAGGCACAGGGCCCTGCGATTACGCTGGAGTGGCATTGCATTGGCCCGGTTCAGAGCAACAAGACCCGTCTCGTGGCTGAGCATTTTGACTGGGTGCAGTCGGTCGATCGCCTCAAAATCGCCCAGCGGCTGAGTGAGCAGCGACCGCCCGGTTTGCCGCCGCTCCAGATCTGCCTGCAGGTCAACGTGGATGGCGGCGCCAACAAGTCGGGCGTGGCGCCTGAGGATGTCCTGGCGCTGGCGCAGGCGGTTGTGCAGCTGCCGAACCTCACCTTGCGCGGCTTGATGGCGATACCCGAACCTGCTATCGATTTTGTAGCTGCTTGCGCTGTCCACGAGCGGACAAAAGCCATTTTTGACGAAATTAATGCTTCAGGTGCGTTGCCTGCACCCATGGATACCTTGTCAATGGGCATGACCGCCGACCTGGAGGCGGCGATCCATTCGGGCAGCACCATGGTGCGCGTAGGCACCGCTATTTTCGGGGGCCGGTGAGCCTTTATCTAGCGAAGGGGCTCTTAACCCCAGCACGAGCCGCGGGACTGGCTTTGCCAGACCGCAGGCGGGCGGCTCCCTCGGGGGGCAGGGAGCTACACGCAGTGAGCGACCGTGGGGGCTATTTCTTGGGTGGCGCGATGGGTTTGATATTGCCGCAGTCGGCTGACAGCCACTTGCCGGAGGCGTCCATGGTCATCTTCTCGGGCTTGCCTTTGACGGTGGTCGTGGTGTTCATCTTCATGGTGTAGGCGGTGTCGCCGTTGAAGGTCATCACGCCTTCGCCGCTGGAGGGCGGTTGGGTGCACACATAAGAAATCTTCATGGTGTTGCCGCTGCGCGGTGACTGGGTGGTTTTGCAGTCGCCTTGCTGCTGCTGGGGCATTTCGTTGCGCTCGGCCATTTCCCTGGTGATGCACATCTTCATGCTCATGCCACCGCCGGCGCCGGTCCCCATGGACATGCCCTGTTTGCCCATCATGTCCTGCATCTGCTTGCGCTGCTCGGGCGACATGCTGGCCAGCTGCTTTTCCATGTTGGCCATGGCTTTTTCCATCTCACCGGAGCTTGACTGCATCTTGCTCGTCATTTCCCACAGGCCTGGTTTGGTGGTCTGCGCAGAAACCCCGGCGGACAGTGCCAGCGTGACAACAGCAAGGGCGGCTGGAAAAGGGGTGGAAAGCTTCATGGGTGTTCCTGGTGAATGGCAAACAGGGGATGAGCCCGCATTATTGCCAGCATGGGCCGTTTTGCAAGTTTCGATGCCGTCAGCGCATGAATTTTCCGCCGCGCCCGATGATGGTGAGGTCGGTGAAACGGGAGCCCTCGTGGCTCTGGGGGCTGTAGTTCACCGTGAAGCCACCCATGTTGTAGTCCCGCATGGACTCCAGCGCCGTCACCAGGCTCTCACGGGTCAGGTTCTTGCCGGCGGCCCGGCGCAGGCCCTCGGTAAAGACCTTGGCCACCAGAAAGCCTTCCATGCTGGAGAAGTCAAAGTCCTTGTGGCCGCCCTCCGCCATGCGTTGCTGATACTCACGCACGATGGCCGATGAGGGCGTGTAAGGGAAGGGCATCACCTGCGAAATCGTCACGCCCGCCCCGGTGTCGCCCAACTCTTCAGCGAGCGCCTTCGAGCCGACAAAGCTCACATTGAAAAACTGGCCGCCGTAGGCCTTGGCCCGTGCCTGCCGGATCAGCGCGGCGCAGGACTTGTAGGCACTGATCTGGATCACGGCCTCGGGCGTGACCTTGAGTATTTCCGCCAGGGGTGCGGCAATATCCACGCTGTTGCGCTCGACCGTGACGCTGGCAGCCGGCTTGAGGTTGCGGCGGGTCAGCGCCCGCATCACGCCTTCCAGCCCGGCCTTGCCGTAAGAGTCGTTCTGGTAGAAGACCGCGATTTTGGTGATACCGACGGTGCTCAGGTGCTGCACGATGCGCTCGGTCTCGTCAAAGTAACTGGCGCGCACGTGGAACAGGTTCCGGTTGAAAGGCTCGCGCAGGCCCTGTGCGCCGGTGAACGGGCCCACCAGCGGAATGCCTGCCGCGTTGATGGCCGGCACCGCAGCCAGGGTGGTGGGTGTGCCGACCGAACCGATCAGCGCGAACACCTTGTCTTCTTCGATCAGGGCCTTGACCGCGGCAGCAGCCTTTTCAGGTTCATAACCGTCGTCCCGCGAAACCAGCTTGAGGGTGCGGCCGTTGATGCCGCCGGCGGCGTTGACGGCGTTGAAGTGCGCCAATATGCCCAGTTGCATGCGCTTGCCCAGTTCGGCGGCGGGGCCGGTCTGGGCGGCGAATTGCCCGACGCGTATTTCGGTATCCGTCACGCCGATTTCTGCCGACTGCGCCGCGGCGGCGACAAGCACCCCCAGCAACACGCCCAAACGCCACCATGGCTTGTTTTTCATCAGGGACCTCCGTTTTTTCGTGGCGATGGTTTTTCGCCATTGCATATGCAACTTCTTGCATATGTGCACTGCAAGGTAGTCCAATGCGCACGGCTTGGCAACTCGGTTAGTCCGGGTGCGGCTGGATTTGAGCGGGAATCCGTGAGAAAAGTGTCGCTAACGCGGCCTTTTCAGGGGGAACAAGTGCCGGCCTAGACCCCCAGCGCCAGCCGGGTGGTATTTTTCACCTCTTCCATCACCGCGTAGGTGCGGGTTTCGCGCACACCCGGCAGCTGCCACAGCACTGTGCCGGCAAAAGAGCGGTAGGCCGCCATGTCGGCCATGCGGGTTTTGAGCAGATAGTCAAAGCCGCCGGCCACCATGTGGCATTCGGAAATTTCAGGGTGAACCTGCACCGCGGCCTTGAAGGCTTCAAACACATTGGGCGTGGTGCGGTCCAGCAGCACTTCGACAAACACCATCATGCCGGCGCCCAGCTTGAGCGGGTTGAGCAGGGCTTCGTAGCCCAGGATGTAGCCGTCCCGGCTCAAACGCTGCACCCGCGCCAGCACGGCGGTCGGCGACAGCGCTACGCTCTCGGCCAGCTTGAGGTTGGAAATCCGCCCGTCCTGCTGCAGGACATTCAGGATTTTCAGGTCAATGCGGTCAATTTCGGGTGAGGTTTCAAACATATGTAGTGAATTATTCGGTGAATTAGATAAATTTAGCGGGAAATTCAGCAACATTCAACAGAACATCACCGTATTGACTGAATAACCGCTATTTACCGTGAAAACCTCCATGAACCATCTGCCTGCATCTCCTCGCCTGCCTGTTCCATACCGCCCTGAAGCCGACATCGTGGCCGCGCACCTGCAGCGCCTCGACGGGGCGCTCGACTGGGCGGCGGCGGCACACTCCGCCCAGCCCTGGGTGCACGCCGTGCGTGACAACCCGCCGCCGTTCTGGGCGATGGAAAGCCTGCTCAAGGAATACCCGATCTCCAGCGCGGAGGGCCTGGCCCTGATGCGGCTGGCCGAAGCCTTGTTGCGTGTGCCGGACGCCGAAACCGCGATTGCCCTGACGGCCGACCAGCTCGGCCGCGCCGATTTCGACAGCGCCGGCGACGGTGTGATGGCCCGCCTGTCGGCCTCGGCCATCGCCATGTCCAAGAAATTCCTGCCCGAAGGCGGCCAACCCCACATCATGAGCAAGCTGGGCGCGCGCACGGTGGTGGCGGCGACCTTGCGCGCCGTGCAATTGCTGGGCCGGCAGTTTGTGCTGGGCCAGACGATCGGCGACGCCATGAACGAGGCCGACGATTCCCGGAAGAAAATGGCCAACCTGCGCGTTCCGCCGCCGGGCCGCCCCAAGGCGGAACGGCCCCCTGAGGGGGCAGCGCAGCCCGCAGGGCAAGCGTGGGGGCTCAGATTTTCGTACGACATGCTGGGCGAGGGTGCGCGTACCGATGCCGACGCGTTGCGTTATCTCGCCAGTTATACGGATGCTATCAAATTCATAGCTTCTGGCGCTGATCCAGCGGGCGCTACCGAGCAAAACGACGGCATATCCATCAAGCTCAGCGCGCTGCACCCGCGCTACGAAGATGCCCAGCGCGAACGCGTGATGGCGGAGCTGGTGCCGCGTGTCTGGGGGCTGTGCGAGCTGTCGGCCCGGGCCAATATCAACCTCACCATCGACGCCGAAGAGGTCGACCGGCTGGAGCTGTCGCTGGATGTGTTTGAAGCCCTGGCCGCCCTGGTGGCAAAGCACCACCCGCAGTGGCAGGGCTTTGGCCTGGCCATGCAGGCCTACCAGACCCGCGCGCTGGAGCTGATCGAGCATATCGCCGCCATTGCCCGCAAATACAGGCTGCGCCTGATGTGCCGCCTGGTCAAGGGCGCCTACTGGGATTCGGAAATCAAGCGCGCACAGGAGATGGGCTTGCCGCACTACCCGGTGTTCACGCACAAGCACCACACCGATGTGTCTTACCTCGCCTGCGCGCAGGCCCTGCTGGCCGCGCCGGATGCCATCTACCCGCAGTTTGCCGGCCACAACGCTGCGACTATCGCCGCGATTTTGCAGATGGCATCCCGCAACGCCGTACCGTTCGAGCTGCAGCGCCTGCACGGCATGGGCGAAGGCGTGTTTCGCGAGGTGTTGAAGAACCCGCTGATCAGCTGCCGCGTGTACGCGCCCGTGGGCGCCCACCGCGACTTGCTGGCTTACCTGGTGCGCCGGCTGCTGGAGAACGGCGCCAACTCGTCCTTTGTGCACCAGCTGGCCGACGAGTCGGTCGGCATGGGCGAGCTGCTGACCTCACCGATGCGCCTGGAGCCCGTATCGTCTTTGCCGCTGCCGCCGGCCCTGTACGGCCCCGGCCGGCCCAACAGCCTGGGGCTGGACCTGACGGTGCAAAGCATGCGAGCGCCGCTGCTGGCTGCGCTGGCAACCACGCAGGTGCCCGTGGTGCCAGAGTTTGATGCCAAATCGGCCGCTAGCGCAATAACGGCATGCGCCAGCAGCTATCAAAAGTGGAGCAAAGTGGCCGTTGCCGAGCGCGCTGCCATGTTGCGCCGGGCCGCCGACGCGATGGAGCGGCAAATGCCGAAGTTCTGCGCGCTGCTGGTCAAGGAAGCCTTCAAGACCTGGGGCGACGCTGTGTCGGAAGTGCGCGAAGCGGTCGACTTCCTGCGCTATTACGCGGGCGAAGCCGAACGCATCATGCGGCCGGTGATGCTGCCCGGCCCCACCGGTGAAACCAACGAGCTGCGCCTCACAGCGCGCGGCGTCTGGGTCTGCATCAGCCCCTGGAATTTCCCGCTGGCCATCTTCACCGGCCAGGTTGCGGCCGCCCTGAGCACCGGCAACGCCGTGATGGCCAAGCCGGCCGAGCAAACGCCCGGCGTGGCCTTTGAAGCCGTGAAGCTGTTGCATGAAGCGGGCGTGCCCGAAGGCGCACTGCAATTGGCGCACGGCCCCGGCGAAACCGTAGGCGCCGCGCTGGTGGCTGCACCGCAGGTGGCCGGCGTGGTGTTCACCGGCTCCACCCAGGTCGCGAAAATCATCAACCGCGCGCTGGCCGCCAAAGACGGCCCCATCGTGCCACTGATCGCCGAGACGGGCGGCATCAACGCCATGCTGGTGGACAGCACGGCCTTGCCCGAGCAGGTGGCCGACGCGGTGGTGCAGAGCGCGTTCCGTTCCGCCGGCCAGCGCTGCTCGGCGCTGCGCCTGCTGTGCGTGCATGAGGGCATCGCCGACCATGTGATCGAGATGATCAAAGGCGCGGCCCAGGAGCTCGTGGTGGGCGAGACCGCGGACCTCGCCACCGATGTCGGACCGGTGATCGACCGCGAAGCCTACGACAACATCCTGAAGCACCTGCAGCGCCTGGGTTCTACGTCAAAAGTGCTTGTAGCCCAAGAAAAGCATGGGCATGTGGCTACTGATTTGATAGCAAACATCATTCCGCCCGCTGCTTTTGAAGTGCCCAGCCTGGCGGAAGTGAAAGACGAAATCTTCGGCCCCGTGCTGCAGGTGGTGCGCTGGGGCAGCGGCGCGCTGAAAGACCCGGAAGCCGTGATCGCGCAGGTTAACGCGCTGGGTTACGGCCTCACGCTCGGCATACAGACCCGCATTGACTCTCGCGCACAGGCGCTGGCCGCGGCGGCCCATGTGGGCAATATTTATGTGAACCGCAACATGATCGGCGCGGTGGTCGGGGTGCAACCCTTCGGCGGAGAAGGCCTGTCCGGCACGGGCCCCAAGGCAGGTGGACCGCATTACCTGTATCGCTTTTGTGCCGAGCAGACGGTGACGGTGAATACGACGGCGGCGGGGGGGAATGCGGCGCTCCTGGCCGGAGGGGCTTGACGACGGTTCCTGCTTGTGCCGACGGTGCGCCCTTTGCTGGGTGTTGCKGGCCGGGCAACCCCCGGCCAGCAACACCCAGCAAGGCACACGCCCATCAAATCAGCAACACTCCAAAAAAACCGCTATCAATTCAATAGCCGCCGATGAGCGTCCCTGTTGTTTGGAAGGCCAATATGACTATTAATTGGCAACCGTAAACCGGCGCCGCACATGTCGCGCGTTTTCAATCTCGTCCACGATGGCCACGGCCAGGTCGGGCACTGAAATACCGGCCGGCTTGTCACCCTGGCCGGGCAGCAGCTCGTCCGCACCCAGCCGGTATTTGCCGGTGCGTTCGCCGGGTGCCAAGCCAATGGGGGGCGAGACAAAGCTCCAGTCCAGCGAGGTTTCGAGCTTGAGCTGGTTCAGCGCCTCGCGTGCGGCTAGCGCGCCCTGCTTGTATTGCGCGGGAAACTCCGGCGTGTCCACCAGCTGCAGGCCCGGGGCCACATACAGGCTGCCGGCGCCACCCACCACGAGCAGGCGTTTGACGCCCGCCTGCTTGACGCCGCTCACGATGGCTTGGCTCGCCTCCAGGTGCAGGTCGTGGATTTTCGGCTCGCTCCAGCCCGGGTTGTAGGCGCTGATGACGGCATCGTGGCCCGCGGCCGCTTTGGCCACCTGACCGGCATTCAGCGCGTCGGCGGCGACCACCGTCAGGCCGGTTTGTGGGGTGACCTTGCCGGGGTTGCGGGCCAGCACGGTGACTTTGTGGCCGCGGTCCAGCAGTTCGGAAAGAATGGGTGCGCCAATAAAACCTGTGGCGCCGATCAGTGCGATGTTCATAAAAACTCCTGCGGGTTAAAAGAGCCTCTAGTTTCATTACTTCACCACAACCTGAATAGACGGCAAAATCGACCAACACTGTGAAGCAGGGCTAATTAATGAGCGATAAATCCATGGACCAGCTCAAGCGCATGGCCATTTTTGCCGAGGTGGTTGCCAAAGGGTCCCTGACTGCGGCTGCGCGGCAGCTGGGCATGACACCTTCGGCCGTGAGCCAGCATTTGCGGCAACTTGAGCAGTCGCTCGGCCTGGCCCTGTTGCACCGGTCCACCCGGCGCCTGACGCTGACAGAAGCGGGTGAGCGCTACCACGCCGGTTGCGCCGCCATGGTGGCGGCTGCGCGCTCGGCGGAACAGGCGCTGGTGCGGCTGCGTGACGAACCCGAAGGCGAACTGCGCCTGGCCGCGCCCGTCGGCTTTGGCAGTTTGCTGGCAGCAGCGTTGGCGCCGCTGCGCGGCCACCCCAAACTCACGCTGCGCCTGCTGCTGGACGACGCCCTGATCGATCTGATCGAGGATCGCGTGGATATCGCCCTGCGCGTCGGCACGTTGGGGGATTCATCGCTGGTGGCGCGCAAGCTCGGCAGCATGAAGCGCCAGCTGTGTGCTTCTCCGGCTTACCTCGCTGAACGCGGTTGGCCCGCGCACCCGCAAGACCTGCTGCAGCACGACTGGCTGGCCAGCAAGCCGCAAAGCCCGGGGGTTGACATGCTGGAGCTCGAAGGCCCGGGCGGTGAGCGGCAGGCCTTGCGTCTCGAGGCGCGCGTGCAGGCCACACAGGTCACGGCCCTGCATGCACTGTGCGTGGCGGGCTGGGGCATTGGCATGGCCGTGAGCGAGGACGACCGCGCGGCGCTGGCCGGCGGGCGCTTGCTGCCCATCCTGCCCGGCTGGCACATGACGGATGTGCCCGTATATGCCGTGACACCGCGCCGCGGCGAGCAGCCGGCCAAGGTGCGGCACACGCTGGATTTACTGGTGGCGTTTTTTGCCCATCGCGAAGGCAATGGCGATACCGTGGCGGGCAGGACTGGCGCCGCTTGATCAGTGGGCCGTGAACAGGTTCTTAAGGCGCGAAGTCGCGCAGGGCGAACTTCATCACGACAAAATTGACGCCCCACACCCTGGCCGCTGCCGGGGCGGCGGCCAGGTCAAGGCCCTTCAGGGTGTTGCTTCGTATCCGGTAGCGTTGTGCGCCGGCGCTCAAACCAGCTGCACGGAGCGCGCGGCATCCAGGTGCGCCTTCACACGCTGGGCCAGCGCGACGTCGCCGGGCGTTTCGGGCCGCCACTCCTGGGCGGGCAAGGCCTTGCCGTCCAGGTCTACCGCAACAAACACCACCAGGCATTCGGTGATGACCTGCATCTGCCCGACTTTCATGTCGCCGGCGCGCACTTCCACCGAGATGTTCAGGCTGGTCGTGCCGGTATAGGCCAGGCGGGCTTCGACTTCGACCAGGTCGCCGATCATGATGGGGCGCTGAAAACGTATGCTGCCCACCGACACGGTGACGCAATAACGTTTCGCCCAGCTGGTGGCGCAGGCGTAGCCGGCTTCGTCAATCCATTTCATGACGGTGCCGCCGTGCACTTTGCCGCCGAAGTTGACGGTGCTGGGTTCGGCCAGGAAGCGGAGGGTGATGGAGGACATGGAGGCTGCCGGTGTGTTGTGGGTTGTTCAGGCGTGCTGCCAGGCGATGGCGGCGACACGCATCATATTGTCGCCCATCACGGCTTCAACCTCGACCGGATTCAGGCCCACCTGGCGCAGCGCTTCGGGCAGCAGTTGCCAGGTTTCAACCGGCGTGTAAGTCATGCGCTGTACGGCGCGGTCATAGCCAGCCGATTTGGGCCACCAGTAGGTGGGGTCGTAGTCGCCGGGAGGGTTGTCATTGAGCTCGTCTTGCCGGAAGCTGATGTCCAGGCCAATGCCCGCATGCTGCGCGCCGACCAGGCCCGCCACATAGGCCACATGCCGTGCCATGTCGTCGGCCGTGGGGGTACGCGTACCCAGGAAGGCAGAGACGCCCGAGACGCACACCACGCCGCCGGTTGCGGCGCAGGCGCGTATCTGCTCGTCGGTGATGTTGCGCCCGTGCTCCACCAGCGCAAGCGGGTTGGCGTGGCTGAAGATCACCGGTTTGACCGAGGCGGCCATGATGTCCAGGCTGCAGCGGCGGCCGGTATGGGAGCAGTCCATCAAGAGGCCGGCCTCATTGACGGCCTGCACCATGCGCACACCCAGCGGTGTGAGGCCGCGCGCTTCGTCGTGGCAGCCGTCGGCCACGCTGTTGTTACGGTTGTAGGCGAAATGGATTTGCCGCACGCCGAGTTCGCGGTACAAGTTCACCATCTCGGGCCGCTCCTGCAGGGGCATCGCGCCTTCCAGGTCAAAGCCGATGGCAAGCTGGCCCGCCGCTGCAGCCTCGCGGATCTCGTCCACACTGGACACCAGCCGCCAGCGCTCGGGGTTTGCGGCGATCTTCGCGCGGAAGGCCGCAATGACCGCCATGATTTGCGCCACCGGGTTCATGTCCATGCCGACATTGACGGACACATAGTTCACGCCCGCGGTGCGCAACGCGTCCATCGGCGAGAAATCGGCCGCCGGATGCAATGGCAGGCAGGCGTGGGCTTCCCAGTGGATCATGGCGTGGGGTGGGGTGTTGAAGAGAAATTAAAGCATGCGGCGCTGCGGCGCGCCAGACCCACCTGGTAACGATTTACGCCGTAGCGGACACGTCGTCCGCTGCGCGGCGTTTGAACCCGGTGGAGGCTTCCATCAAACTCAGCGTGTAGGCATTCGTGACCTTGTGCGCCGCCAGGTCGGCCGAGGGCAGCATCTCCACCATCCGGCCGCGTTGCATCACCATCAGCCGTTCACACAGGTGCGTGACGACGGCCAGGTCGTGGCTCACCATGACAAAAGTCAGGCCGCGCCGGCGGCGCAGCTCTTCGAGCAGGTTGAGAACCTCCGCCTGCACCGAGGCGTCCAGCGCCGAGGTGGGTTCATCCAGCAACAAGATCTGCGGCTCCAGAATCAAAGCCCGCGCAATCGCGATGCGCTGGCGCTGCCCGCCCGAAAGCTGGTGCGGGTAGCGAAAACGAAAGCCCGTGCCCAGTCCGACTTCATCGAGCGCGCGTTCGATGCGCACCTCTGCGTTGCCGATGCCGTGAATGGCCAGCGGTTCGGCGAGAATGCGGTCTACCGTATGGCGCGGGTGCAGCGAGCCATACGGGTCCTGGAACACCATCTGCACCTGCCGCCTGAAGGCCTTGCTGCCGGGCGCGCTGTCCTGGCCCAGCAACTTGACGGTGCCGGCCGTGCGCGTTGCGAGCCCGCAGATGGCGCGCAGCACGGTGGATTTGCCGGACCCCGATTCGCCGACGATGCCGAAGCTTTCGCCGGGGTTCACGATGAAGGAGGTATCGGCGACGGCGACAAAGCTGTCGTACACCACGCGCAGGCCGCTGACTTCGAGACCCAGCGGTGCGGATGAAGCCACGGCGTTCACAGCGCCCACTCCGGTTGCCTGTCCAGCGTCGCCAGCGGATGCGTGGACGCGCCCAGCTGCGGCAGGCAAGCCATCAAGCCGCGTGTGTAGGGGTGCTGCGCGTTCGCCAGGCCGCCGGCGGCGAGCTCTTCCACCACTTTGCCGGCATACATCACCAGAATGCGGTCGCAGAAGGTGGACACCAGCCGCAGGTCGTGCGAGACCAAAATCAAGCCCATGCCGCGCTCAGCCACCAGCGTGTCGAGGATCGACAGCACCTGAAGTTGCACCGTCACATCCAGCGCCGAGGTCGGCTCGTCGGCGATCAGCAGGTCCGGGTCGGCGATCAGCATCATCGCGATCATGGCGCGCTGGCCCATGCCGCCCGACACCTCATGCGGGTAGAGCTTGTAGACGCGCGCCGGGTCGTCGATGCGCACGGACTCCAGCGCGGCGAGGGCCCGCTGTTTGGCTTCCGCCGATGAAACGCGGGTATGGGCTTGCAGCGTCTCCACGATCTGTGCGCCTATGGTCATGACCGGGTTCAGCGAAAACTTCGGATCCTGCAACACCATGGCAATGCGGCCGCCGCGCAGTTCGCGGCGTTGGGCGGGCGGGCAGCTGAGCAAGTCCATGCCGGCGAACTCAAGACGCCTGGCGCTGATGCGGCCTTCCGGCGCGGTCAGCCCCATGATGGCGCGGCCGGTTTGCGATTTGCCTGAGCCCGATTCGCCCACGATGCCCAGGCGCTCGCGGCCCAGCGTAAAGGACACACCGCGCACCGCCTCGGTCATGCCGCCGTCACGGCGCGGAAAGCTCACGCGCAAGTCGTCGACCACCAGCAGGGGCCTGTAGGCGCCCGTCATTTGGCGGCCTTCGGGTCCAGCGCATCGCGCAGGCCGTCACCCAGCAGGTTGAAGGCCAGGCTCACGACAAAAATCGCCGCGCCGGGCGCGGCGGCCACCCACCACTGGTCCAGCACATACAGGCGGCCGTTGGCGATCATCGCGCCCCACTCCGGCATGGGCGGCTGCGCGCCCAGGCCCAGAAAACCCAGCCCGGCGGCTGTCAGGATGATGCCGGCCATGTCCAGCGTGACACGCACGATCACCGACGACACGCACAGCGGCATGATGTGGCCCAGCACGATGCGCCAGGGCGACGCGCCCAGCAACTGCACAGCGGCGATGTAGTCGGTCTGCCGTATCGTCAATGTCTCGGCCCGCGCCATGCGCGCATAGGGCGGCCAGGAGGTAATGGCGATGGCGATCACCGCGTTCTGGATGCCGGGGCCAAGCGCCGCCACAAACGCCAGCGCCAGAATGAGACGCGGAAACGCCAGAAAAATATCGGTGATGCGCATAAGCACCGCATCAACCCAGCCGCCGGCATAACCCGCCACGGTGCCCACAATGAGGCCCAGCGGGGCTGCCAGCACCGCCACCAGAATCACCACCATCAGCGTGATGCGCGAGCCAATGATGATGCGTGAGAGGATGTCCCGTCCCTGGTCGTCGGTGCCGAACCAGTGCGCCCACGAAGGCGGCAGCAGGCGCGTGGTGCGCAGGTCACCGGTGTAGGCCGAATACGGCGCGAGCAGGTCGGCAAAAATCGCCGCGAGGATAAGCCCCAACACAATGAAGAGGCCCAGCATCGCCAGCCGGTTGCGCGAAAAATCGTGGCAGCCGTGGTACACGCGGCCCATGAAGGCCTGGCGGCGCGAGGCAGGGCGGTCGGTGTTCAGCCAGTCGCGCAGGGATGCAACCTTTGAAGTCATCGGATACGCGTCCTTGGGTCCAGCAGCTTGTACAGGACATCTGACAATAAATTCAAGCCGACAAAGATCGAGCCCACCACAATCGTGCCGCCCAGCACCGCATTCATGTCGGCGTTCTGCAGCGAGTTGGTGATGTAGAGACCCAGGCCCGGCCAGGCAAAGACGGTCTCCGTCAGCACAGAGCCCTCGAGCAGACCCGCATATGACAACGCGATCACCGTGACCAGCGGCACCATGGCATTGCGCAGCGCATGGCGCCAGATGATGCGCGACTCCGACAACCCCTTGGCGCGCGCGGCAATCACGTATTCCTGCGCGAGTTCATTGAGCATGAAGGAACGCGTCATGCGGCTGATATAGGCCAGCGCGAAATAGCCGAGCAGCGAAGCCGGCAATATCAGGTGCGAAAACACATTCCGAAAAGCCTCCCACTCGCCGGTCATGGCCGTGTCGAGCAGCAGCAGCCCGGTGATGGGCTTGAGTGTGTATTCATAACTCACGTCGATCCGGCCCGGCCCGGAGACCCAGCCCAGCCGCGCGTAAAACACCACCAGCGCCATCAGCCCCAGCCAGAAGATAGGCACCGAATAGCCCACCAGGCCGATCACGCGCACCACCTGGTCCACCAGCTTGCCGCGCCGCACTGCCGCCCACACCCCCAGCGGCACGCCCAGGCCTGCACCGATCAATATGCCCAGGCTCGCCAGCTCCAGCGTGGCGGGAAAGGCGCGCTTGATGTCCGTCATCACCGGGTTGGCCGTCAGCACCGAGACGCCGAAGTCGCCCTTGAGCACCTTGCCGATGTAGATGTAGAACTGCTCATACAGCGGCTTGTCCAGCCCCAGCTCCTGGCGCACCCGCTCGATCACGTGGGCCGGCGCGCGATCACCCACGATGGCCAGCACCGGGTCAATGGGGATCACCCGGCCGATGAAAAATGTGACCGCGAGCAGGCCCAGGTAGGTGAGCAAAATCACCACCAGGAAGTTGACTAAGCTCCTGGCGTACGGCGTGAAGCGCTGACCCGCCGTGCGCGTGGTCACCGCACTGAGCGGCGCCACACCGGCGGCTGTGGGGTCGGGAATGGCCAAAGTCGGTGGGCTATCAGCGCTTGGAGGCGTTGAACATGTAGTTGCTGTCGAAGGTGGGGCCCAGCTTCAGGCCGTCCACGTTGCTCCGGAAAGCCGCCACCTCAGTTTGCTGGTACAGCATGATGAAGGGGCTGGTCTTGCGGAACTCGGCCTGCAGGTCTTCATACATCTTCTTGCGCTTGCCGGCGTCGCGCTCGAGCACCGCCGCGTCCGACTGCTTGGTCAGCTCGGGAATCGCCCAGGCATTGCGCCAAGCCAGCGGCTTGGCCTTGGCATCGTCGGCGTTGTCGGGGTTGCGCGTGAAGGTGTCGGCGTTCGAATGCGGATCCCAGTAGTCGGCGCCCCACTGGCCGATGTACATGTCGTGGGTGCGGGCGCGGTACTTGGTCAGCGTCTGCTTGCCGTCGCCGGGAATGATCTCGACGTCGATGCCGGCCTGTTTGGCCGTCTGCTGGAAGGCCTCGGTGATGCCCTGCACCGGCTGGAGGGTGCGCATGTCGATGGTGACCTTGAAACCGTTGGGCAAGCCGGCCTTGGCGAGCAGTGCCTTGGCCTTGGCCACGTCGAGCTTGTAGGGCTTGACGGTGCTGGCGCCCAGCAAACCCCGCGGCAGAAAGTTCTGGTTGATCACGCCGATGTTCTTGACCAGCGTGTCGCCGATGGCGTCGTAATCGACCAGGTACTTCATGGCCTCGCGCACTTCGGGCTTGGCGAGGTTGGCATTCTTCTGGTTCAGGCTGATGTAGTAGACCGTGCCTTTGGGCGTGGAGGTCATCTTCACGTCCTTGTTGGCCGAGAGCGCGGCAATGTCCTGCGGGCTCAGGTTGCGGGCGATATCGATGTCGCCCTTTTCCAGCAGCAGGCGCTGCGTGGCCGATTCCTTGACGTGGCGGTAGATCACGCGGGCCAGCTTGGGCTTGGCGCCGTAGTAGTTGTCGTTGCGTTCCAGCGCCACGATTTCATTGGCACGCCATTCGCGGAGCTTGAGCGGGCCGGAGCCGGCGTAATTGGTCTTGAGCCAGGCGTAACCCCAATCACCGTTGACCTCTTTCGACTGCACCAGCTTCATGTCGACAATGCCGGCCACGTTGGCCGTCAGGCAGTTGAAGACAAAGGTGGGGGCATAGGCCTTGTCGGTTTCCAGGGTCAACATGGTCGGGCTGGTGGCCTTGATCTTGTCCTTGACGTTGGTCTTGGTGAAGCCAAACTGGGTCAGGATGAAGGCGGGGGACTTGTCGAGCACCACGGCGCGCTGCAGCGAATACGCCACTTCTTCGGCCGTGAGCGGATTGCCCGAGGCGAACTTGAGGCCTGGCTTGAGCTCGAAGGTATAGGTCTTGCCGTCGGCCGAGACGGTCCAGGATTTGGCCACGTCGCCCACCAGTTTGGACGGGTCGTTCACATCCAGGCGCAGCAGGCGGTCATAGGTGTTGCCCATGATTTCGCCGGCGGACAGCTCAAAGGCCTCGGCCGGGTCCATGGTGATGATGTCATCGAAACCGAAGGCCAGCACCAGCGTGTCCTTGGGCGTGGCGGCCAGCACGGCGCCGGCGCTGCAGGCCAGCATGGCGGCTGCGGCAGTGGCGCAAAGAACGCGGCGGCTGAGGAGGGGAAGCATGTGGTTCAAGATGATTTCCTTCGGTTGGACAGTCAAACAAACATTGCGCCTGACCGCTTGTGGCGGCCGCGCCCGGGGGTCTCAGGGATGAGCAGGAATCATGCCCATGCCGCTGGTGGTTGCCGCCGGTAACTTGTACATACAAGTCAGGAACCTGTTCACGGTCCGGGCGACTGATGCATTCTGCGCCGCCGACCGCGCGCGTCAAGACCCGGGTTTTCCGCGATTGCTGACTTCATGAAAACCGGCGGTCCGGCGGCGGCCCGCCTGGCCGCCGCCCATGTACGCCAACACCGTTGCCCCAAAAATGTGTCCAGAAGCCGCCTTCCAGCGTGACGCGGTACTTTTTGAGGGGTGGAAGTGGCTAGAGGCCAATTAAATCGGGCGCGACAAGCTATGAAATCGATAGCGATCATTCAGTGCGTCCGGACCCGGCAAGGGACACCCGCCCTCAGATCACGGCCTTTACCCCGCTCCGTGACATTTCTTGTATTTCTTCCCGCTACCGCAATAACACAGGTCGTTGCGCCCGGGCGTGGCCTCCACCCGCACCGTCTCGACCTTGGGGCCCATGGTCTTCCACAGCTCACGCAAGTCATACACCGCCCAGATGGCCTCGCCAAACGCGTTGAGCCTGGCAATGCTGGTGCTGGGCGTGCCGTCTTCGCTCAGGGGTGACACCTCGGGCTGGGCGTTGTCGTCTTCGGTCATGGCGACCACGGCCTGCAGGGCGCCATCGAGCCACCTGGCGGCGTCTTTGTCACGCGGCGCCATCCACTCGTCGGGCCAGCTCTCGACGGCAAACATGAAGCCCAGCGCCCAGACCTGCGCGAAGGCGGGCAGGTCTTCACCCTTGAAAGCGGCACGTTCGTCGGGCGGCATGTCGGCCACGGCGCCGCGTATGTCCATGACCTCGGGGTGGTAGCAGTTGTCGTCTTCGAGCGAATCCACTTCAGCGTCCAGCGCCGTTTCGACTTCCTGCCAGCGCTGGTTCCAGAGCATGAGAAAGCGTTCACGTTGCGCCTCGCCGGCGAACGAACCGCCTTCCGGATCCGGCGCCTCGCCCTCAGCGGGCACGGCCAGCAGCACGGGCAGGTATTCGGCTGCCTCGATGGGCCGGCGCGAGCAGATCACGGCAGCCATGAAGCCTTCGCAGAATTCCCACTGCGGTGTTTCGTCGTAACGGGTGCGCAGGTCGTCGAGGATGGCATCGAGCTCGTCGAACGCCTCGACTTCCAGGAAAACCGGCTCCGGCGAGGGCTTTGAGGGGATGACGGATTTGGGGGTGGGCTTCATGAAAAAACAGTTCTGAGCGTCACGTGAGGCTCTTATGATGCAAAGTGTATCTGGCGCGTCGCGGCTGTATGCCTGTGTTTTGTGCCCTTTTGTGACCCCCTCCCACGGAAGCCCTGTCATGTTTCTTCAACGCCTGGATGCCTGGTTCCCCGTCCGTTACACCTTTATGGCCCTGTGCGGGCTTGCTGCGCTGCTGGGGCTGCTCGGCCTGATGGTTTTTGGCGTCGGGAAGCTGGCCCTGGTATCCCTGGTGGCCGGCGTGGTGCTGGTGTGTGTCGGTGTGCGCGACTTGCGGCAAACGCGCCATGCCGTGCTGCGCAACTACCCGGTCATCGGCCACCTGCGTTTCCTGTTTGAGTACATCCGGCCCGAAATGCGCCAGTACTTCATCGAAAGCGACAGCGAGGCCACGCCGTTTTCACGCGCCCAGCGCTCGCTGGTGTACCAGCGCGCCAAGGGCGAACCCGACAACCGGCCTTTCGGCACGCAGCTTGACGTCGGCGCGCAGGGGTATGAGTGGGTCAACCATTCGATGTCGCCAACCAAACTGCCAACCCACGACTTCCGTGTGTGGATAGGCGGCACGCCCGAGCTTCCGTCGCCCTCGGTGGAGCCCTGCACACAGCCTTACCACGCCAGCGTGTTCAACATCTCGGCGCTGAGCTTCGGATCGCTCTCTGCCAATGCCATCATGGCACTGAACAAGGGCGCCAAACTTGGCGGCTTCGCGCACGACACGGGCGAGGGCTCGATCTCGCAGCACCACCGGCTGCACGGCGGCGACCTGATCTGGGAAATCGGCTCGGGTTACTTCGGCTGCCGCAATGAGGACGGCAGCTTCAGCGAAGAGCGCTTCGCGGCCAACGCGCAAGACCCGCAGGTCAAGCTGATCGAGCTCAAGATGAGCCAGGGCGCCAAGCCCGGCCATGGCGGCATCCTGCCGGGGCCGAAGGTCACCGAGGAAATCTCGGCGGCGCGCGGTGTGCCGCAGGGCAAGGACTGCATTTCGCCCTCCAGCCACAGTGCGTTTTCCACGCCGGTCGAGATGATGCATTTCATCGCCAAACTGCGAAAGTTGTCGGGCGGCAAACCAACCGGCTTCAAGTTCTGCATCGGCCACCCCTGGGAATGGTTTGCGATTGTGAAAGCCATGCTGGAGACCGGCATCACGCCGGACTTCATCGTGGTGGACGGCGCCGAGGGCGGCACGGGCGCAGCGCCGGTTGAATTCACCGACCACGTGGGCGCGCCGCTGCAAGAGGGCCTGCTGCTGGTGCACAACACGCTGATCGGTGTGAACCTGCGCAGCCGTGTGTCCATCGGCGCGGCCGGCAAGGTGGTGAGCGCCTTTGACATGGTGCGCCTGATGGCGCTGGGCGCCGACTGGTGCAACGCGGGGCGCGGCTTCATGATGGCGCTGGGCTGCATCCAGGCGCAAAGCTGCCACACCGGTAAATGCCCGACGGGCGTCACCACGCAAGACCCGGTGCGCCAGCAGGCACTGGTGGTGCCCGACAAGGCCGAGCGCGTGCGCAACTTTCACCGCAGCACGCTGCATGCGCTGCAGGAGCTGGTGCAAGCCGCGGGCCTGTGCCACCCGCGCGAAGTCAACGCGCATCACATCGTGCGGCGCCTGACGGACACCGAGGTGCGGCTGCTCAGCAACCTCATCATGCAGGTCGAGCCCGGCGCGCTGCTGGGCTCGCTGGAAAAACAGAACACGGTGTTCAGCTACTACTGGCCGCTGGCCAGCGCGCACAGTTTTCGCGCCAACGGCGTAGGGCCCGGGGGCCACATGCCTGCGCAGGCCAATGGCATCCGTGTGCCGGTGACGGGTGATGCCTCGGCGGTATCGGGGGCAGTTCCCTCCGGCGCCTCCGCAGAGCGCGCTGCGGGTTAAACGCCTGTCACGGCATTCCGGTTCATGTACGGGTCGCTATCAATTAAATAGCTGCTTGCGCCCGTATTCCCTTGGTCAGGAGCCTTTTTTTCATTGAAAGCACGTGCCGGTCCTTGCTGAGCAGCAAGGCCTTGGCGGCCACCGCCAGGTCGATGAACTTCTGGTCGTCGGCATCGCTGCAGGTGACGCCCGCCTTGGCGGCCACCTCCGTCAGGCGTGCATGCCGGTCAAAGGCGGCCAGCACATCACCGGCGCTTAATTCGTAAAACGCCAGGCGGGGAATGATTTGCGGATAGGCCAGCACGCGCTCAAGCTCGTCGCGCATGGCCTGCGTGGCCAGCCAGTCGAGCTCGCCGGCCTCCAGCGCTTTTTTCAGTGGCTGCGCTGCCGCATCGTTGAAAACAAACACGTCGAGGACGATGTTGGTGTCCAGCACGACAGGCTGGCGCACTGAGGCCGTCACGCCGCCGGCTCGTTCGGTGGGGTGGGGGTGGCTGCGCCCGGCTTGCCGCGTGCGGAGCCCGTCACCATGTCAAAGCGGAACAGGCGGCATTCGATGGGGCCATTCCACATCGGCACGCGGCGCGATTCTTTCAGGCGCATCTTGCCCGGCAGCTTGAGGTCGGGCGTGAGCACGTGAGCGGTCCAGCCGGCGTAGTTTTTCTTCCAGTGCGCAGCCAGTTGCGGAAAAAAATCGGTCGCTTCTTCGCCCCAGGCGTTTTGCGCCTGCTCGCGGCCGGGGTTGGCAGAACGGTCGCGCGATGTTTCGAAGGCGGGTTCTTCACGCGTGTCGCCTTGGTCACCGCTGTCCCGGTTCAGCGGCTGGCCAAATTCATCGATCGGCTGGTTGCGGTGGTCCTGCTGCACGCGTCCTCCGGCATGTCCTTGCTGGCGGCGCTGGTCGCGCCCCTGCAGGCCGGTGATGCCGGCCACGCCTGCCACATCGATACGTTCGCCGTAAGGCGGGTTCACCAGCATCACGCCCGACGGCGCGGGCGGCATGCGCTGCAAGGCATCGCCGCCGCGAAATTCCACCGCATTGGCTACGCCCGCACGTTCGGCATTGCGTTCGGCAAAGTCGACCATGCGGAAAGACACGTCGCTGCCGAACACCTTGGCCGTGGGTTCCGTGATGGCGGCCTCGGCCTGGTCGAGCAGGCCGTCCCACACATGGCCCTGGAAGGGCAAGTATTTCTGAAAGGCAAAACGGCGATTGATACCGGGTGCGATGTTGCAGGCGATCTGCGCGGCTTCAATCGCGATGGTGCCCGAGCCACAGCAGGGGTCGTACAGCGGCACGCCGTCTTTGCAGAGCTGGTCCCAGCCGCTGGCGGCGATCATGGCAGCGGCTAACGTTTCCTTCAGCGGCGCGTCGCCCTTGTCTTCACGCCAGCCGCGCTTGAAGAGCGGCTCACCCGAGGTGTCGATATAAACCGTAACGGTGTCGGTCGTCAGGTGCACGTAGATACGCACATCAGGCCAGCGCGTGTCGACGCTGGGCCGCACGTCATCGAACTTGGCGCGAAAGCGGTCGGCAATCGCGTCCTTGATCTTCAGCGCCGCGAAGTTCAGGCTTTGCAGCGGGCTGTGCTGGGCGGTGATCTCGACCTTGAAGGTCTGTTTGGGCGTGAACCAGATTTCCCAGGCCACGTTGGCAGCAGCGTTGTAGAGGTCTTGTTCGCTGCGGTACTGGTTGTGCTGCAGCTCGATCAGCACGCGCTGCGCCAGGCGGCTGTGCAGGTTGAGCTGCAGGGCGTCGCGCCATGAGGCCTGCAGTTGCACGCCCGCGCGCCAGGCTTTGCCGTCGATACCGGTGACACGCTTGACCTCGGTGGCCAGCAAGGTTTCGACACCTGCGGCGCACGGTAGAAAGAGTTGGAGTTGATTCATGACTGACTTTGAGGGGCGGGGCTGCGCGGCCTGATCGGGCGGCTAGAGTGATTTGCGCAAATTGGCGGGCGCGATGCGCAGGGCTTCGCGGTACTTGGCCACGGTGCGGCGCGCGCATTCAATGCCCTGCTCTTTCAGCATCTCGGAAATCTGGTTGTCGCTGAGAGGCTTCTTGAGGCTTTCGGACGAGACGAACTGCTTGATCAGCGCGCGCACCGCCGTGCTGGAGGCATTGCCGCCGGTTTCGGTGCCGAGTGCGGAGCCAAAGAAATACTTGAGCTCGAAGGTGCCGAAGGGCGTACCCATGTACTTGGCCGTGGTCACGCGTGAGATGGTGGACTCATGCAGGCCCAGCTCGTCGGCAATTTCGCGCAGCACCAGCGGGCGCATGGCGAGTTCGCCGTGTGTGAAGAAGTTTTTCTGCCGCTCCACAATCGCGCTGCTCACGCGCAGGATGGTGTCAAAGCGCTGCTGGATGTTCTTGATGAACCAGCGGGCTTCCTGCAGGCGCTGCTGCAAGGCCTGGCCACCCTGGCCCTTGTGCTGCTTGAGGGCATTGGCGTAAATGTCGTGCACGCGCAGGCGCGGCATGACGTCGCCATTGAGCGAAACCTTGAAGCCCCGGCCCGATTTGATGACGATGACGTCGGGAACGATCAGGTTGCGCTCCACGTTCACAAAGCGGCGCCCGGGCTTGGGGTCGAGCCGGCCAATCACCGTGATCGCGCCCTTGATGGCGGCTTCGGTGAACCCACACAGGTGCGACAGGCGCTTGACGTCGCGCTTGGCCAGCAGCTCCATGGGTTGCTTGCACATGGCAATGGCTGCGCGGGTTTCTTCGCAGTCCTTGCAGTCCAGCAGCTGCAGGCTCAGGCATTCGGCCAGGTTGCGCGCACCGACACCGGCCGGCTCCATGTGGTGCAGCAGCTTGAGCGCCATCGCAAAACGCTGCTCCAGCTCTTCCGCCTGCGCCATGTCATCTCCTGCAAGACCGGCCGCGAGCGACGCCAGGCTGTCTTCAAGGTAGCCGTCGTCGTTGAGCGACTCAATGAGGAAGTGCAGCGCGGCGCGGTCTTCTTCCGACAGGCGCAGGCTCAGCGACTGACGGTGCAGGTGGTCCTGTAGCGATTCATGGCTGCCGGTCAGGTCAGACGCCTCGGCTTCGCTCTCTTCATTGTTATTCTTGCGCGGCGGCGCATCGCTGCCCCACTCGCTGTCGTCGGGCGTGGTTTCTACCGTGCCATCGCCTTCCCAGCTTTCCTCGAGCTTGGGCTCCGCACTGACTTCGGTGTCATTTGGGGCTGTAGCGCTAGTCTCGTCTGTGCCGCCAGCTATCGAATCCGTAGCAGATTCAAACTCGCGGCTGTCCTGGCTCACCGGTGTGTTGATGTGCTCCAGCCCAAACTCTTCGCGCACCGCCGTCTCTTCCGACACTTCCAGAAACGGGTTTTCATCGAGCATCTGCTCGACCTCCTGGCTCAGCTCGAGCGTCGACAGCTGCAACAGCCGGATCGACTGCTGCAACTGGGGCGTCAACGCAAGATGCTGCGAGACGCGGAGTGACAGACCTTGTTTCACTGGAGGTTTAACTTGGCTCGTTGATAAAAGAGCGGAAAGAATTTTTCAAGCAGGGGCCGCGGATCTGGCTTTGCCAGGCCGCAGGCGCCGCCCCCTCGAGGGGGGAGGGAGCTACACGAAGTGAGCGACAACGGGGGGGAGTCATCTCTACATCTTGAAGTGTTCGCCGAGATAGACGCGGCGCACATCGGCGTTATTCACGATCTCGGACGGTGTGCCTTGCGCCAGCACATGGCCGTCGCTGATGATGTAGGCGTGGTCGCAAATGCCCAGTGTTTCACGCACGTTGTGGTCGGTGATCAGCACGCCGATGCCGCGCGATTTGAGGAAGCCGATGATGCGCTGGATTTCGATCACGGCAATGGGGTCGATACCGGCAAAGGGCTCATCCAGCAGGATGAAGCGCGGCTGGGTTGCCAGCGCCCGCGCAATTTCGACCCGGCGGCGTTCACCGCCCGAGAGAGCTGGCGCCGGTGAATTGCGCAAATGATCTACCCGCAAATCCTGCAGCAGGGCGTCGAGCCGCGACTCAATGTCTGCGCGCCCCAGCGGTTTTCCGGCTTTGTCGAGCTGCAGCTCCAGAACGGCACGCACGTTTTCTTCCACCGTGAGCTTGCGGAAAATAGATGCTTCCTGCGGCAGGTAGCTCAGGCCCAGGCGGGCGCGCAGGTGAATCGGCATGTGCTCGACCGACTCGCCATCGATGGAGATTTCGCCTGCATCGGCGCGTACCAGGCCCACGATCATGTAGAACGAGGTCGTTTTACCCGCACCGTTGGGGCCCAGCAGGCCCACGACTTCGCCTTTTTGCACAGACAGCGAAACGTCCTGCACCACCTTGCGACTGCCGTACGATTTTTGCAGACCTTGCGCAACAAGGCGGCTGGGGGTCGGGGAAGGAGCGACCGGGGCCGCTGAAGTGTCAGTCACCACATCCATCTGTGCAGGTCTTTCTAGTTCTTTTCATTGCCCAGCGTCGTGCTGGGGCGCAGAACCGGGGCGGGGCCTGCGGGCGGCGCCGCGACGGGTGCCGAGGCTGTCGCGCGGGGTGACAGCATGGCGCGAACCCGTCCAGTGGGGTTGCTGGCCGTACGGTTTTGCGCGCCGCCATCCACGGTGAAGACGTCGGTGTTGTTGTCGTAAACAATCAGGCCGCCGGTGGTTTCGTCCACCAGGGTGGCGCCGTTGTAGCGGCGCACCACGGCCCGCTTGATGAACTTCACCAGGTCGGCGCGGCTGTCATATTCAATGCGTTCGCCTTCGCCCTCGATGTATTCGTCTACGCCGTCACGCTTTTTCCGGTAGAACGCCAGCTTGCCGGGCGCCGCGATGGACACCGCCTGCTGGTAGCCCTCGGGATCCTGCATGACGTCAACGCGCTCGCCGCGCACGATGGTCGTGCCCTTGGTGATCACCACATTGCCGGTAAAAACGCTGGTTTGCTTCAGGTCGTCATAACGCAGGGCATCTGCCTCCGCGTTCATGGGCTTGTCCCGGTCGGCTTTTTCGGCACAGACCGGGAAAGCTGCCCCCAGCGCCAGGATGGCTGACAGGATGAGGGAAAAAATGGGGTGTTTCATAAGGCACGAATCTTGCTGCTTGGTGTTGGCCCATTGTAGCCATGCCAGCTGCGGGAATGACTTACTCCGAAAAAGTAGGGGCATAAAAAGCCATAAAAAAACCCGCCGTGCAAGGGGCGGGTTTTCGAAAGGGCGGCGCCGGCGTGGCTTTGCCGGGCCTTATTTTTTCGCGTTGCGGGACTGCCCAATCAGGTAATCGGTAACCTGAAGGGCTCGCGCCATGGTCTGGGTCATGGTGCCCGTGGTGTAGTAACGCCCGGCGATGCCCAGCGCGGGAACGCCGTCAACCTTGTAGACATCCTGCAGTTGCGTGGCCTTGCGTGCCTTGGTTGTCACCGAAAAGGAGTTGTACAACTCCACAAATTTGGCCTTGTTGAGGCCTTGCTTTTCGGCCCAGACGGCGACCGTATCGGCGGTATTGAGCGGCTGTTTTTCTACGTGAATGGCGTTAAACACCTTTTTATGCAGTTCTTCGACCTTGCCCATGGCTTCGAGCACGTAATAAAGACGCTGCTGGGGTTCAAAGTCCGGGCGGAAGGACACAGGCACGCGCCTGAGCACGACGTCTTTTGGCAATTGCTTCATCCAGGCTTCGAGCTGAGGCTCAAAGGCGTGGCAGTGCGGGCAGCTGTACCAGAAGAATTCCACGACTTCAATCCGGCCTGCCGGGGCTTCGGTCGGCGCGGGCTTGTCCAGCGTCAGGTAATCCGTACCGTCCTTGAAAGCCTTGGCTTGGGCATGCGCCGCGGTGGACAGCGTGGCGCCGCCCAACGTAGCAGCGGCCACCGAGGCGGCGGAAAGCGAAAACTCACGGCGTTGCATCAAATTTTTCTCCTGAATGACGGGAATACTCGTACTCGTTGGTACTGCGGCCCCTGAAAAAGTTCAGTCGGCCATCAAAGTGTCAGCGCTGGACCCTGACCAGGGCCGTTTCTATCGAATTGTTGTCCAGGCGCTCCTTGGCCTTGTCGGCATCTTCCTTTTTATCGAAAGGGCCAAGGCGCACGCGGTACACCGTGCGGCCGGCCTGCTCGCGCTCCGTCACTTTGGCCTGCATGCCCAGCAGCAACAGCTTGGCGCGTTGCTGTTCCGCATCTTCCGGCGTGCGAAAGGCACCGGCCTGAATGAAATAGCTGAAGGGATCCGCGCCCGGACCGGACGACAGGCCTTCGACCTTGGCCTTTGCCAGATCGCCCAGCGGATCGGCAGGCGCTGGTTTGGCCACTTTGGCCGGCGCTGAAGCGGCGGCCCTGGGTGCGGGCCCGGCGGAGGGGTCGGGTACTGGAACACCGGGCACTTCAATCGCTGCCGGAGGCGGCGGCTTGGGCTGGTTTTTACCGGCCAGCGGGGCGTTCGGATTCCAGTCCTTGTTTTTCTTGGCTTCCGCCGCGTCGCTGTCGGGATTGCGTGCCTGGCTCTTGTTCATGAACGGAACCGGCACCTTGGTGATGTAAACCGCCACCGCCAGCGCCGCGCCCAGGCCGATCAGCGCGCCAATGATCAAACCCAACAGGGTTCCGCCTCGTTGTGTATTCATACCTTGCCCACGTTCATTGTCTTGTCCTGAAATTCGCATGGTTTACATCTTGCGCGGGGCGCTCACGCCCAGCACTGCGAGGCCATTGTGCAACACCTGCGCGGTCGCGGCGACCAGCGCCAGACGGGCAAGCTTCACAGCTTCGTCGTCCACCAGGATGCGCTCGGCATCGTAATAGCTGTGATAACTTGCCGCCAGTTCCCGCAGGTAAAAAGCCACGTCGTGTGGTGCAAAACCATCAGCCGCGTTGGTCAGCATGTCGGGGTACTTGGCCAGCAGCAGCATCAATGACTGCGCCTGAGGGCTGTCCAGCGCCGAGAGGTCGACAGCTTTGAGGCTGGCTTCATCGCCACCCTGGCCGGCCCAGGTGGTGAGGATGGAGCAGATGCGCGCATGCGCGTACTGCACGTAGTACACCGGGTTTTCATTGTTCTTGGCCAGTGCCAGGTCGATGTCGAAGATGTATTCGGTGTCGGGCTTGCGGCTGAGCAAAAAGAAACGCACCGCGTCGGCGCTGGTCCATTCGATCAGGTCACGCAGGGTGACGTAGCTGCCGGCGCGCTTGGAGATCTTGACCTCTTCGCCATTGCGCACCACACGCACCATGGTATGCAGCACGTAGTCGGGGTAGCCCTGGGGAATGCCTTCGCCGGCGGCCTGCAAGCCGGCGCGCACGCGGGCGATGGTGCCGTGGTGGTCCATGCCCTGGATGTTGATGGCCTTACCGAAGCCGCGTTCCCATTTGGCCAGGTGATAGGCCACGTCCGGCACAAAGTAGGTATAGCTGCCGTCGCTCTTTTTCATCACGCGGTCTTTGTCGTCGCCGTAATCAGTCGACTTCAGCCACAGCGCGCCGTTCTGCTCGTAGGTCTTGCCGGCGTCTTTCAGTCTGGCCACGGCGGTGTCGACACGGCCCGAACTGTACAGGCTGGACTCTAGGTAGTAGTTGTCGAACTTGACTGAGAAGGCCTTGAGGTCCAGGTCCTGCTCGTGGCGCAGGTAGGCCACGGCGAACTGGCGGATCGAATCGATGTCTTCCACGTCGCCCGAAGCGGTGTATTCGCGGTCGTCAGACTTGACGGTTTTTTTGGCCAGGAAGTCGGCCGCGATGTCGGCGATGTAGTCGCCGTTGTAGGCCGACTCGGGCCAGCCGGCGTCGCCGGGCTTGATGCCCTTGGCGCGTGCCTGCGTGCTGGTGGCGAGCGTCTGGATCTGCACGCCCGCGTCGTTGTAATAGAACTCGCGCCAGACCTTTGCGCCTTGCGTGGCGAAGAGGTTGCAGATGGCATCGCCCAGCGCGGCCTGCCGGCCATGGCCCACATGCAGAGGGCCGGTCGGGTTGGCCGAGACGAACTCGACGATCATCTTGCGTGCCGGGTCGGCCGGCTGCACGCCGAACTGCGCGCCGGCGGCCAGCACTTCGCGCACGGTCTCCTGCTTGGCGGCGGGCTTGAGGCGGATGTTGATGAAACCGGGGCCGGCGATTTCGATGGCGTCTACCCAGCGTTCAAACGCGGGCTGCTTGAGCAGGTTGGCGCGCAGGCTCTCGGCCACCTGGCGCGGGTTGAGCTTGAGCGGCTTGGCCAGCTGCATGGCGGCCGTACAGGCGAAGTCGCCATGGGCCGCCACCTTGGGGGATTCAAAGGCAGCTTTGTCGCCTGCGCCGGGGGAAAGTTCTTCCAGCCCCGCGGCCAGAGCCGCGAGCAGGTCTTTTTTAATCGAGAGCATGGGCCGATTTTACGATTAAGCCATGTGCCGTCCGGAGCCCGCAGATACCCGGTCATCGAATTTGCCCGCCGCGGCGTTATGTGTTGGAATTCCAGCCGGAACTCAAACCTGTTTCCCCAACCCAATGGAGCCACCATGAAAAAGCTGTTATCCCTGATCGCCGCCGTTTTTGCCGTCTCGATGGCCTTGTCTCCGGTGGCGCACGCCGCGGACGCTCCAGCCAAAACCGCACAGCAAACCAAAATGGGCGCCTGCAACAAGGACGCTGAAGGCAAGAAGGGCGATGAGCGCAAGGCATTCATGAAAGAGTGCCTGAGCGCCAAGAAGGAAGCGCCAACGCAGCAAACCAAAATGAAGACCTGCAACGTCGAAGCCAAGGGCAAAAAGGGCGACGAGCGCAAAGCCTTCATGAAGGAATGCCTGAGCAAGTAAGCCAGCCGTATCAAGCCGAACCAGCCCGCCATGGATGTTATGGCGGGCTTTTTTGCGCCAAAATTCTTTCTGGATGCTATTAATTCGATAGCAGCTTGCGCTTGTCTACAAAGCGCAAGCGGTACTTGTTGTCTATAAACGCACCGTCACACCTGCAGCAGCTGCCCCTGTGCCGCCTGCTTGACCGCCTGCGTCAATCGTTGCGCCGCAGCGGGTTCACGTGCCCAGTGCTGCCAGTACAGCCGCACATCGACCGTGCAGCCCGGCAGCACTTCCTCCAGCGGCGGCTTGCGGGTGCGCGCGGCCAGCAACAGGTCGGGCACCATGCCCCAGCCCATGCCAAGCTCCAGCGCAAGCTCGAATGCATCCACCGCCGGCACGAAGTGGCGCGGGTACAGCGCGTCGCGCAGCCCGAAATGCTGTTCGAGAAAAGTGTCCTGCAGCGCGTCCTTGCGGTTGAAGATCACGGCGGGGCTGGCCAGCAGGCGATGGGCCAGGCGGCTTGGTGCAGCCTTGCCCCCCGCCGCAGGCTCGTTCCACTGCGCCACCAGCGCGGGCGAGGCCATGCAGCGGTAACGCATCACGCCCAGCGGTTCAGCCACGCAGCCCCGCATGGCCTGCGCCAATGCAGTCACGCAGCCCGTGACATCTCCGCTTTTCAGCGCTTCGTGGGTGTGGTCCTGGTCGTCCACCACGACATCGAGCAGCAGGCCGTGAGCGTGCAGGGCTGAGGCCACGCCCGGCAAGAACCACGTGCTCAGGGAGTCAGCGTTCACCGCCACGCTGAGGCATTGCAGGCGCGCGGGCTTTCCCCCGCCCTGCAGCCCTGCCAGCAGGTCGCCTTCCATGAGGCGAACCTGCCGGGTGTGCCCGAGCAAAGCCTGGCCGGCCGGTGTGGCGCGTACCTGTTTGCCGCGCACCAGGAGCCGCTGCCCCAGTGCGTTCTCAAGTGACTTGATCCGCAGGGACACGGCAGCCAGCGTCAGGCTCAAGGCCTTGGCGGCTTCGCCGAAAGTGCCGTGTTCGATCACGGCGGCCAAGGCCTCAAGTTGTCGGGCGTCCAGCATGCTGTTGGAGTAAGGTCGTTATGGAATCAATTATTAATTGATAAAAGCTAATTTTAGTTAATTTTGTTTAATCATTATGAGCCTTGGCACACACTTGGGCCATGAACCCCCTCATCACCCCCGCTTTCCTGACCGGCATGGTCCTCAGCCTCTCGCTCATCATGGCCATAGGCCCGCAAAACGCCCATGTGATCCGCATGGGCCTGCTGCGCCAGCACCTCTGGCTGACGGTTGCCGTCTGCGTGCTGACTGACGTGGCGCTCATCGGCCTGGGTGTGATGGGGCTCGCGCAGCTGGGCGGCCTGTCAGACAAACTGGTGGGCGCCATGACGGGCGCGGGTGCGCTGGTGCTGATGGTGTACGGAACACACGCGATGCGCCGCTTTGTGCAGCCGGCGCCGCAGGCGGCAGAAGGCGCGCCCCTTGTCGCCGAAGCCATGCCGCGCCGCAAGGCCATCGGGCTGGCACTGGCGCTGTCATGGCTCAACCCCCATGCCTGGCTGGACACCGCCGTCGTCATCGGCACTGCGTCGCTGGCTTATGCCCGGCCGGACAACGCCGTGTTCGGCCTGGGCGCCATCACGGGTTCATTGCTGTGGTTTACCGGCCTGGGCGTGGCGCTGTGGTGCGTGGGGCGCAAGCTCAACACGCCGGCCATATGGCGCGCCATGGACCTGCTGGTGGCGCTGATGATGTGGGGCACCGCCTTCTGGCTGGTGCTTGGCCTGTTTTCAGCCTGACCTCGGCTGCAGCACTGGCGTGCGCCTAGCCAAAGCCACGGGCCAGAAAGACGGCGGCCAGCGGAATGAACGGCAGGATGTGCGCCTGCACCATCACCAGCCGCCGCGCTTGTTTGACTTCCAGCGCGTCGGGCAGGGCACCGCCGGCGCGCAGCTCGCGGCGCCAGCGCGAAAACATCATGGTCGGCTTGATGGAAATCAGCCCGATCGCCAGGAACATGACGAGCTTGACGTACAGCAAGGGGTTGTGGGCGTACCAGGCCGCGCCCTTGCTGCCCAGAAATACGCGCGCCAGGCCGGTCAGGAACACCGCGCCGGCCGAGATGCCGTAGACCATGTCGATCTTGCCGAGCCTCTCGATCACAGCGGCGTTCAGCCACTCGGTGCGGCACAGTGCCGCCTCGCTCGCCAGAAAAACCACCATGGTGAGAATCGCCAGCAGGTGGGCATAGGCTAAAAGAGATTCGAGAACCATCGTCGGGATCCTTTCCAGTCAGGGTTTTGTGGTGGTGTTGGTGGTGGCAGCTGGCGACGAGCACCAGAACTCCGGTTGGCTGTAGTGGTGTTTCAGAAAATCCAGCCATAGACGAACCCGCAGCGGCAAGTGCTTGCGTTGCGGAAATACGGCGTATATACCATTGGGTGGCGCGGCAAAATCCTCCAGCACCGCCACCAGCTGGCCGGCGGCGATCTCCGCCTCGACCTCCCAGGTGCTGCGCCAGGCAATGCCGTAGCCCCCCAGGCACCAGTCATGCAGGACCTGGCCGTCCGAGCAGTCGAGCGGCCCGCCCGGCTTGAGGTGGATTACTTCCCCTTCGACCCGAAACGCCCAGCCCCGCGTTTGCGAGGCGTCGCTGGACAGCGTCAGGCAGTCGAATTTCGCCAGCTCGCTGGGGTGCTGGGGCGTGCCGTGGCGAGCCAGGTAGGCCGGCGTGGCGACGCACAGGCGGCGGTTGTCGGCCATACGCACACTCACCAGCGAAGAGTCCGGCATGTCGCCGACGCGCACTGCGCAATCAAAACCCTCGCCAGCCAGATCAACCACGCGATCACTCAGGTTCAGCGAGATCGTGACATCGGCATGCACTTCGCGAAAGCGCGTCACCAGCGGCGCCACATGGCGGCGGCCAAAGCCGGCAGGCGCCGTGATGCGCAAGTGCCCGCTGGCCTTGACGCCGCCGGCCGACACGCTGGCTTCGGCATTGGCAAAATCAATCAGCAGGCGCTGGCAGTCTTCAAGAAAGGCACTGCCTTCGTGTGTCAGCGTGATGCGCCGGGTAGTGCGCACCAGCAGCTTGACGCCCAGGCGGCCTTCCAGTGCATCCAGCCGGCGCCCCATGATGGCCGGCGCCACGCCTTCGGCATTTGCAGCAGCGGTCAGGCTGCCGCGCGTCGCAACCGACACGAAGGATTCAAGCTGCTTGAGTTTGTCCATGCTGGATTATGTCCATGAACGTCTGAAATCAGACGTTTTCAGCATTGATTCCGACACTTCCCACCCAGGAGGCACGGTGCGCGTGTCCTCTTACACTTTTTTAATAACT
Organism: Polaromonas sp. P1_F9; assembly: GCF_056405615.1. Classification (NCBI taxonomy): domain Bacteria; kingdom Pseudomonadati; phylum Pseudomonadota; class Betaproteobacteria; order Burkholderiales; family Comamonadaceae; genus Polaromonas; species Polaromonas sp. P1_F9. Next base: position 67,057 of record NZ_JBFUBT010000008.1, read on the forward strand.
CAGCCGTGCCACCGACCGCAAGACGTCCGGTGTGGTGGTCGGCAGGCCAAAAAATTCCAGGTAGGCCGGGATCTGCTCGAACAGCATGTCCGAACCCACCTGCACGGTGCAACCTCGCGCCTTGGCCGCCGCCAGAAACGCGGTCATTTCCGACTTCATGACCACTTCACCCACGAAACTGCTGGCGGCGATACGTGAAACATCCATGGGCAGCGGATCGCCTTCGTTCATGCCCATGGGCGTGGCATTGACGACAAGGTCGTAGCCTGCCGGGTCGCTGGAGCCGGTGGAAAGTTCCAGCGTCGCGTAGTGCTGGCGCAGCCGCCCTGCCAGGGCCTGCGCGGAGCCCGCATTGACGTCGCACAGCCCCAGCGCGCGCGTGCCGGCCTTGGCGAGCGAAGCAGCGATTGCCGAGCCCACGCCGCCGCTGCCGACGACCAGGGCACGCTTGCCGCGCGGATCAAAGCCCTTGCGTTGCACGCCGCGCACAAAACCTTCCCCATCGAACATGTCGCCCACGAGCTTGCCGTTGGCGTCACGCTTGATGGCATTGCAGGCGCCGGCGATGCGTACCGTGGGTGTGGCTTCGTCCAGCAAATCGACTGTCGTGACCTTGTGCGGCATGGTGATCAGCGCGCCGCGGAAATTCTCCAGGCAAGACACCGACCGCAGAAAGGCCGGGTAGTCTTCGGCCTTGCAACCCATGGGCACGACCACCGCGTTCACCCCTGCCTGTTCAAAGTAGGGGTTGTAGATCATCGGCGCCTTGAAAGAATGCGTCGGGTAGCCGATGTGGGCGATAAGTTCGGTATGGCCATTGATCAGCATGAGGTTCTATTTCTTTGCTGCGTTGGCTGCGGAGACTGCCGCGCGCAGAGCCAGCAGGTAGCTGTCCGCGCCAAAACCGCAGATCTGCCCCTTGACGATTTCGGCGAACACTGACACATGGCGGAAAGGCTCGCGGGCGTGGATGTTCGACATATGCAGCTCGACCACCGGCACGGTGAGGATGGCCAGCGCGTCGCGGATGCCGTAGCTGTAATGCGTCCAGGCGCCGGCGTTGATCAGCACGGCATCGACCTTGTCGGTAAATGCCTGGTGAATCCGTTCACACATGTCACATTCGCTGTTGGTCTGGAAATGGTCCACCTCGGCGCCGAGCTCCCGGCCCAAAGCCTGCAGGCTGGTGTTGATTTCGTCCAGCGTGATGGTGCCGTACTGTGCCGGGTCGCGTTTGCCGAACATGTTGTGGTTGATGCCGTGAAGCATGAGCACTTTCATGGTGATTTCTTTCCTGGTGGTTGACGTTGTTTGTCGCTGTTTGTATTTGGGAGGACTGAATTGCTTAAGAAGTGGGCAGATCGATCACCTGGCCGGTTTGGGCGGCCTGCGCGATGGCCTCGGTGACGCGCAGGTTCAGCAGGCCGTCGCGGGCACTGACCAGCGGCGGCGCCTCACCACGAATAACGGCGCCGAAGTGCTCCAATTGGTGCTTGAGTGGATCGTCGCGCACCATGTCGGCCACGCTCTCGTCAAATGGCTTCCACCAGGAACGGTCTTCCGGCGTGGAATAGGTTTTCAGGCGCATGGTCGGAACCGACAGGCTTCCGTTGGTGCCCGAAATCACGTAACAGTCTTCGTCGCCATAGCTTGGGTAGGCCTTGTTTTCCTGGGAGGTTTGCTCCCAGCTGCGCGCGCAGGCGGCGGTGTCCGACAACATGAAGCTGCCCAGCGCGCCGTTGGCAAAACGCAGATTGATGGCCACCGTGTCTTCCACCGGAAAACCGCGTGTGGCATTGGAGGCAAAAGCCTGCACGGCCACAATGTCACCGCACAGCATGCGCAGGTTATGCACCTCATGGATCATGTTCAGCAAAATGGGGCCGCCGCCGACTTCGCGGCGCCAGGGTGCATCGTCGTAGTAGCGGTCAGGCTTGAAGAATGTGGCACTGCCCATCACCGCGACCAGCTTGCCGAGCTGGCCCGAGTCCACGATTTCTTTCGCCTTGGCCATGACGGGGCTGTGCGCGCGATGGTGGCCGATCAGTACCTTGGCGCCGGTTTCGGCGACCGCCTTGACCAACTGCTCGCCCTCGGCCAGCGTGGGTGCGATGGGTTTTTCCAGCAGGATGGGAACGCCCGCCTTGATGCACTGCAGGGCCTGCGGCACGTGCAGCTGGTTCGGCGTCGCAAGGATTACGCCGTCGGGCCGGTCTCTGGTGAACAGCTCCTCCAGCGATTGGTAGAGGGGCACACCCGCCTTGGCGGCGATGGCCTTTGCCGCCGGCGCAGGATCGACAATGGCCGAAAGGACGCAGGTTGGGCTCTCTTGAGCCACATCCATGTGGGCGAGACCGATGTAGCCGGCCCCTGCGACAGCGATGCGGATTTTGCTCATGAAGGAAAGATACCCGGAACCGGAATGAAAGAACAGGCCCACCCGGCGCTCCGGTGCACAGGGCCGGCCGGGCGTGAAATCTTATTTGCGCAGTTTGGCAAGCTCTGCCTGCAGTGCGCCGACCACATCGGCACCCACGATGGCCGAGTGCTTCTCGATCACGGGCTTCATCTTCTCGCGGAATTTGGCCATTTCTGCGGGGCTGAACTCGCTGACCTGCATGCCGTTCTTCTTCAGGTTTTCGAGCGCGGTGCCGGACTGTTCACGCGAGGCCTTGCGCTGGTACACAGCAGCTTCGGCGGCCGCATCCGAGAAGATTTTTTTCTCATCATTACTCAGGGTGTCCCACAGCTTTTTGCTAACGATCACGGTTTGTGGGTTGTACTGGTGGTTGGTCACCGCCAGGTACTTTTGCACTTCATAGAACTTGTTCGCGTTGATGACCGTGAACGGGTTTTCATGGCCGTCAATGGCTTTCTGTTCCATCGCGGCATAGACCTCGGGAAAAGCCATGGGCGTCGGGTTGGCGCCCAGTGCGGTCACCCAGTCGATGTTGATGGCATTGGGAATCACGCGCAGTTTCAGGCCGGCAATGTCGTCCACCTTGGTGATGGGGCGCTTGCTGTTGGTGATGTTGCGAAAACCGAGTTCCCAGTAAGCCAGCCCGTGGATGTTTTTGGCGTCAAGCCTGGAAAGCATCATTTTCCCGAAGGGGCCGTCCACCACGGCATCGGCTTCCTGCGAGCTGGCAAACATGAACGGAAAATCGAAAACGGCAAATTCCTTGGCCTGGCTGGCCAGGATGCCGGAATTCATCACCACCATTTCCAGCGTGCCGCCTTGCAGCGCGGAGATGTTCGGTGCATCCCCGCCTAGCACGCCGCCGGGGAAGAGGTTGACCTTGATCTTGCCGCCCGATTTCGCTGCCACGGTTTCAGCGAATTTTTTCATGCCTATCACAATCGGGTGGCCGTCCGGGTTTTGCGTAGCAAACTTGACGGTGCGTTCCTTGATGTCCTGGGCCGAGGCCATGCTGAAGGCCGCCAGGGCGACGGTGGCGAGGACGGATTTGATAAAGAGGCGTTTCATGGTTGTCTCCGGTTTTTTGAGGGGATGAGGTGTCACGGTACGCTTTGACGTGGCTGCCGGCCGTGGCGTACCCAGCACGCCCGGCAGCGCGGAAAGTTGTCAGCCGCCGTAGAACCAGCGCGCCGGAATGATGACGATTTGCGGAAAAGCCACCATCAGGAACATGATGGCGAACTGGGCCCACATGAAGGGCAACACGCCCTTGGTGACTTCGTCCATGCTCACCTTGCCCACCCCGGCCACCGTGTTCAGCACCGTGCCCACCGGCGGGGTGATCAGCCCGATGGCGTTGTTGATGATGAACAGCACGCCAAAGTACACCGGGTCAATGCCGGCGGCCTTGACGACCGGCATGAGCACCGGCGTCAGCAGCAAGATGGTGGGTGTCATGTCCAGCGCGGTTCCCACCACCATCACCAGCACCATGATGGCCAACATCAGCAACTTCGGGCTGTCCAGAAGCGGCTGCAGCAGGGCAACCACCTGGCCCGGTATCTGCGCCACCGTGATCAGCCAGGCCGACACCATGGCCGCAGCCACCAGGAACATCACGATCGCGCTGGTCTTGGCGGCGCCCACGAACAGCGGGTAGAGCTTCCTGAGCGTGAGTTCCTTGTAGACGAGCACGGAAACCAGCGTTGCGTACACCGCGGCAACCACGGCAGCCTCGGTCGGCGTGAAGATGCCGAACTTCAGGCCGAACACCACAATCAGCGGCAGCACCAGCGCCCAGGTCGACTCCTTCAACGCAACCAGCACCTCTGCGCGGCTCTTGCGCGGCGGGGCTTTCACCACTTCCTTGCGCACCAGCCACCACCAGGTGAGCCACAGCGACAACCCGAGCAGGACACCCGGGAAAATCCCAGCAAGGAACAACTTGGAAATTGACACATTGGCGGCCACACCGAAGATGACAAAGGCGATCGAAGGCGGGATGACCGGCGCGATGATGCCCGCCGATGCAATCAGCCCTGCGGAGCGCGCCTTGTCATGGCCGGCGGCCACCATCATGGGCAGTAAAAGCGACGCCAGCGCAGCCGCATCGGCCACGGCAGAGCCCGACAGCGCCGCCATGATGACTGCCGCCACAATCGTGACATAGCCCAGGCCGCCCTTGATATGGCCGACCAGGGCCATGGCGAGGTTGACGATGCGGCGCGACAGGCCGCCTGCGTTCATGACCTCGCCGGCGAGCATGAAGAAGGGCACGGCCAGCAGCGGAAAGCTGTCGGCGCCGTTCACGACGTTCTGCGCCAGGATCTGAGCGTCGAACATGTCGAGATGCCACATCAATGCAGCACCACACAGCAGCAGGGAGAACGCGATCGGGATGCCCAGCGCCATGGCGGCCAGCAGTGATCCGAGGAATATAGCGATGGTCATGCCGGACCTCCTTCATGCGGCGTGTCTTCGGATTCCCTGATCATCATCAGCTCGCCGTCACCGGTCTTGCCGCTGAGCAGCCGGACCAGGTCCCGCAGCAGCAACAGGCCGCCGAGCACGGCGAACACCATGCCCGAGCCATAGAACCAGCTCATGGACACTTCCATCACGGCACTGGTGGTGGTCCAGTTGATCTTGACCTGCTCCCATGCACCGCGGAACATCAGCCAGCAGGCAAAAAGCATGAGCAGGTAACTGATGCAGAGGCATATCTTTTTGCCCCTGGGCCCCAGGCGACCCACCAGCATGTCGGTGCCCAGATGCCCGCGCTCGTTGATCGCCACCACGGCACCGAGAAAGGTCAGCCAGACGAACAGCCAGCGGGACAGCTCCTCTGACAGATTGATGCCCGAGTTGAAGCCATAACGCAACACCACGTTGCCGAACACCAGCACCACCATCAGTGCCAGGAACAGCGCAATCACGCCGTCCAGCACCCGGCAAAACCGGTTTATCCACTTGTCCATGTTGTCTCCTTTTTATGCGTGGCTGCGCGCGCAGCCGTCAGGCGCTGAGTCTGTTGAGGATTGCCTTAACCCATAATGTACGAACTAGTTAGTTTTAAACGAATTGGTAGAAACCCGACATGCCGGCCCTCTGGCCGGCGCGATCCGGAAGTTACTTGCGCACGAAGCGCACGATCATTTCGATGATGCTGTCGCGCCGCGCCGTCATGGCGCGCCCCGACTGCGTGTCGCTCTTGAAGATCAGCCCGAAGGTGTGCTGGTTGGACACATTGAAGAAGGTCAGCGCGGAAATCGACGCGTGGATGTCGATCGGGTCCAGTCCCGTACGGAATATGCCCGCCGCCACGCCGCGCTCGTAAAGCTTGCGGATGGCATCGATGGCCGGCACATTGAGCTGCTGGATGATTTTGCTTTGCGCCAGATAGCTGCCGCGCTCCATGTTCTCGGACATCACCAGCCGGATATAGCCCGGGTTGCTGTGGTGATGGTCGAAGGTAAAGCCCACCAGACGGCGCAGCGCGTCTTCCGGCAGCAGGTCTTCCAGGTGCAGTTCCGCTTCGATGCTGCGCATGCGCCGGTACGACTCCTCCAGCACGGCGAGGTACAGCCCCTCCTTGCTGCCGAAGTAGTAATAGATCATGCGCTTGCTGGTCCGGGTGGCCGCCGCGATCTCGTCGATGCGTGCGCCGCTCAGGCCCTTCTCGGCGAATTCGGCCGTTGCCACTTCGAGGATGCCGGCCATTGTGCGTGCCGGGTCGTTTGTGCGCGTGGCCGTCTGCACAACCGGAGTTTTGCCTTTGCGCACACGCGACTTGGCCGGGGCTGCCTGCGAATGTACTGTTTCGTCCATTCGCGCAGTATAGGGGGCAGGCCGAGGTCATGTCATACCAGCGCAACGGTGATGCGTTCAATCGCAGCGCGTGTGTCGGGCCGCACGCCGCGCCACCATGCAAACGCTTCGGCCGCCTGCTCCACCAGCATGCCCACGCCATCGGCCAGCCGCCGGGTGCCCGCGTTTTGCGCCAGGCGTAAAAACGGCGTGAGCCCTTTTCCGTACGCCAGTTCGTAGGCCAGGCAGCCGGGGGCGAACACGCTTGCCGGCACCGGCGGCAGTTCGGCGCGCAGGCTTGCCGAGGTGGCATTGAACACCACGTCAAAGCTGTGCCCCGCCAGATCCGGATAGCCGCAGCCGCTGACGTTTGCCTGGGCCGCGCCCATGGCCTGCAGTTCAAGTGCCCTGGCAACCGTACGGTTGGCAATCACCAGTTCGGCCGGGGCCTGCGCCAGAAACGGCAGCAACGCGCCCCGGGCCGCTCCGCCTGCGCCCAGCAGCAGCACGCGTTTGCCTTGCAGCTGGCAGCCCAGGTTGTGCGTGACGTCGCGCACCAGGCCAACGCCGTCGAAGTTTTCGGCAATCACGCGTGTGCCGTCAAACCTCATGGCATTGGCCGCCCCCGCCAGCTGCGCCCGCTCCGAGCGTTCGGTGGCATAGGCAAAGGCGTCGAGCTTGAATGGCGCGGTAATGTTCATGCCTTTGCCGCCCAGGGCGCGGAAGGCATCAACGGCCCCGGTGAATCCGCCTGGCGGCCCTTCGATGGCCGTGTATTCCATGTCCTGCCCGCTAGCCTGCGCGAACATGCCGTGGATCAGCGGCGATTTGCTGAACCCTATCGGGTTGCCGATGACGGCATAGCGGTCGGTCATGGCTGCACCTCTGCATACAGCACGCCGTCGCGCTCCATCGCCTCAATGTCGGCAGCGCTATAACCAACGCTCGCGGCGATCTCGCGGTTGTGTTGGCCCATGCCGGGTGCAACGCAGGCGGGTGAGGTGTCGCACTCCGAAAACCTGAAAGGCAGGTTGGGCAGGCGGATTTTGCCCAGCACCGGGTGGTCCTGCTCAATCACCATGTTGCGCGCCTGAATTTGCGGGTCATTCAGCACTTCCTCGATGTTCTGCACCTTGGCGCAGGGCACGTCAATCGCATCCAGCGCGGCCAGGCATTCGGCCACGGTACGGCCCGCCACCCAGGCTTTCGCCAGGGCCAGTATTTCGGTGCCGTTTTCGTTGCGGCCTGCGGCGCTGTGAAAGCGCGCGTCAAGCGCCAGCGCTTCGCCGCCTATCAGCAAAGCAAAACGCTTCCAGGCGTCGTCGACCTGCGCGGCAATCACGAGGTAACCGTTGCTGGCGGCAAACACGCCGTACAGCGTGCTTTGAGGCATGTCGTGCCCGGTTTGCTGCGGAATTTCCTTGCCGCCCGAGAGGGTGTAGCACTGCACCGCATAGTCGTGCATGGACACCAGGCAGTCGTACAGGGACAAGTCAATATGCTGGCCCCTGCCCGACTTGATACGGCCCAGCAGCGCGGCACATACCGCCGCCACGCCATGGATGCCGGTGTACATGTCGCCCAGTGAAACGCGCAGCAGTGGCGGTGCGCTGCCGGGCTCGCCGACCATGGCCATGATGCCGCTCTTGGCCTCGGCAATCAGGCCGAAGCCGGCACGGTGCGCGTCCGGCCCGGTATGGCCATAGGCGGAAATCGAGCAGTACACCAGGCCAGGGTTGCGCCCGGACAGCTCTTCGTAGCCCAGGCCGAGTTTTTTCAATGCGCCGGGGCGGTAGTTCTCGACGAACACGTCAGCCGTGTCGGTGAGCTTGTGCATCATTTCCAGGCCACGCGGGTCCTTGAGGTTGATGCAGAGGCCTTTTTTACCCATGTTCTGCTGCAAAAAATAGCCGCTTTGTCCCTTGATGAAGTAAGCGTGGGCGCGTCCCGCATCCCCCTCCTTGGGCCGCTCGACCTTGATGACGTCTGCGCCCATGGCCGCCAGGCAGCGCGACAAATAGGGCCCAGCCAGGAAATGGCTGTAATCGACGACGCGGATGCCCGCCAGCGGCAGCGCCTGTGTAGTTTTATCCATAAAAACCTGAGTTCATCCTTGTATAGCGGGCGCAAGCAGCTATGCTTTTAATAGCAGATCATTTCTCAACTGATAGCCGGCGTGGCACCATCAGGCGGTGCTCGCCCTTTTGCACCACCTGCCCGGCCTGGTTGATCAGCTCGGCCGGCAGCACCACGATGCCCCAGCCCGGCCTGCTTTTGGAGGGCCGCATGCTGTCCACACGAAACTTCACATGCAGCGTGTCATTGATCTTGATGGGCAGCAGGAAGTCCCAGGTCCAGCCCAGCGACATGCCGGGCAGGAAGCGGTATTCGCTCTGGGTTTTCAGGCCGTCGGCAACCGACAGCCCCATCAGGCCGTGCGCAACACGGCAGCCGAAGTGCGAGGCATTGGCGTAGGCCTCATCCACATGCACCGGCGTGAAGTCGCCCGTGAGTTCGGCGTAGGCATCAATGCGCGCGGCGGTGAAGGTGTAGGACGGGCTGGTGCACTCGTCGCCGACCTGTGCGTCGTCCCAGTATTTTTCCGGCGTGGCGAACTGGATGTTGGGGTTGGGCATGAGGTGCCTTTCAGGCCGTGGCGGCTCTGGGATTGACGGCCAATACAGCAGATACGCTGCCTGCACTGGCCTGGATCAGCTCGACGGCCAGGCCATCGGGCAGCTGCAGCCAGTTGCGGCCCTGCGGCAGTTGTTTCACGCCCCATGCCTTCGCTCCGGCCAGTGCGGCTTCCAGGTCTTGCACCATAATGCCCAGATGCGCCAGCCAGCCAGCGTCGTTGGACGGCGGCGCCGCAAAGCCGGGCGTACTCATGAGTTGCAGGCCGCCAATCGTCCAGTACTGGTACGGTGCATCGGCGGGTCCGTCGATCTCGCGCACATCCATGCCCAGCACCTCCAGGAAGAAGTTGATGTGCCACCGGATGTCTTTGACGCGTACCGCAACGTGTTCTACATAGGATTTTTGTTTGTGAGGGGCCATGGTGTGCTCTTTCGAATCGCGTTGACGAGGCTGTGCGCGCTCAATACCCTTGATGCAGGCCACCAGGGCCTGGTTGACGGGCGTGGGCACGCCGCATTTCGCGCCCTGGCGCACCACCGCACCGTTCACAAAGTCGATCTCGGTGATGGAGCCTTTCTCCAGGCTTTGCAGCATCGAGGTCTTGAAGGCGTAGGGCAGGCCTTCGCCCGCATTGACCCAGGGCTGGCGCGGGTCGGTGGTGGCAAGCGTGATGCCGCTGGCTTTCGCCACCGCCATTGCTTCGGCCACGGCCGCAATGCCGCAGGCCTCAAGCTCGGGCACCTGGTACATATCGCCATAGGGCAGGCGCGTGGCGGCGCTGACAGCGCCGGTGGCCACATTGACCAGCAGCTTGTCCCAGACGGTGCCGATGATGTTGCGGCTGACGGTGGTGTCGAGCCCGGCGGCGTTGAAGGCGGCGGCGATGCGCTGCACGCGCTCCGTGATGCGGCCGTCCAGTTCGCCCAGGTGGGTGTCCTTGCCGCGCGTTCCAATCAGCACATGCCCGGCGCCAAGCTGCGTGCCGCCCGCATAGGTTTTGCCGGCCAGCACACGTTCGCGGCCCACGATGCTGCCCAGGATGTCTTCGTGTCCCAGCCCGTTTTGCAGTGACAGCACGACCGTGTCCGGCCCCAGCAGCGACAGGGCTGCCTCCATGGCCGGACGGGTATCGAAGGACTTGACCAGCACGATTACCAGGTGCACCGCACCGGTGTCCATGGCCACGCCTGCGGCGGAGGTCGCTGCATGCACCTGCACGCAACGGTCTACACCGCCGTCGCGCAGGATCAGCCCGCGGCTGTTCAGGGCCTCGACCTGGGCGGCATTGCGGTTGATGAGCCAGACCTCGTGTCCAGCCTCCGTCAGCACGCCGCCTAGGGCACAGCCCAGCGCGCCGGCGCCCAGAACACAAATCTTCACTGCACAACTCCTTCGTGATTCAGGAACGAATTCTGGGCGGGTCCAACCATGTCGTCCATGCAATGAAGGCAATACCAATCATTGCGTATAACAATAGAGGTATGGAAAAAGACCTGGACCTGCTGGACATCAAGTTGCTGCGGCTGCTGGACCAGCTCTACACCACCCGCAGCGTCACCCGGTCGGCCGAGGCCCTGGGGCAAAGCCAGCCCACGGTCAGCATCTGGCTGGCGCGCCTGCGCAAGCAGCTTGGCGACCCTCTGTTTGTGCGCACGGCAGGCGGCATGCTGCCCACGCCGCGCACCGATATGCTGATTGCCACGGTGCGCGAAGTGCTGGGCGGGTTGCAGCGGCTGGCCCAGTCAGAGGCTGCCTTTGAACCGTCTACGGCGCAGCGGCGCTTTCGCATCTGCATGACCGACGCCAGCCACGTCACGCTGTTGCCCCGGCTGCTGTCCCATGTGCGGGCTGTGGCGCCGGGCGTGGCGCTGGAAGCCGCGCGTATCGATGCCGGCCTGTCGCATGCCCTGCAGGCAGGCGAGGCCGATCTGGCTGTCGGCTTTTTGCCCTGGCTCGACACCGGCTTTTATCAGCAGACGCTGTACGGCCAGGACTGGATTTGCCTGGCCAATGCCCGGCATCCGCGGGTGGGCAGCGAATTGGGCGCCGACTGGAGCCTGGCTGTTTACCAGGCCGAGGCGCACATCGGCATCAGTTCCGGCACCGGCTACCAGCTGCTGGACAGCGCCCTGGCGTCACAAAACATCTCGCGCCGCGTGTTGCTGGAGCTGCCGGGCTTTCTGGGCCTCTCGGCGATCTTGTCGACCACCGACCTGATCGCCACACTGCCGCGCCACATCGGCGAAACCCTGGCCCGCGCCGCCGGCCTCCAGGTGCTGCCCTGCCCGCTGGCGATTCCCGGATTTACCGTGAAGCAACACTGGCATGCCCGCTACCACCACGACCCGGCCTCCCGCTGGCTGCGCAGCGTGTGCGCCGAGTTGTTTATGAAAAGTGACTCCAGCCCTTTATAGACGCGCGCGGGCAGCTATATGTTTTATAGCAACATAACTCAGCGCGTCACCCCGGTGGCCTGCAGCGCCTGGATCGCGTCCTCGCCGTAACCGAGCTCCCGCAGCAGTTCGCGCGTGTGCTCGCCCAGCCGGGGTGGGTTCAGGCGCACCCCGGGGCGCTTGCCGCCCAGGGTCAGCGGCAGCAGCACGGTGGCGCTTTCTTTTCCAGCGCGGGCGCCGTCAGTCAAGGTGATGGGCGCCAGCCCGCCGGTGGCCTTGAGGTGCGGGTCGTCAAACAAATCCTGTGGCCGGGTGATGGGTGCAAAGGGCAGTGCATGTTTTTCAAACACGGCGCCCAGTTCGGCGGCGCTGTGCCCAGCCAGGTGCGAGCGCAGCAGGGGCATCAGCCACTCGCGCGCAAGTACGCGCTCGTTGTTGGACAGCAGCCGCGGGTCGGCCCGCAGGTCTTGCAATCCAAAAGCCTCGCAGAAGACAACCCACTGTGTGTCGCTGACCACGGCCAGGAAAATCTGCTCGCCATCCCTGACCGTGAACACGTCATAAATCGCCCAGGCCGAAATGCGGCAGGGCATGGGCGCGGCGGGCTGCCCCGTCATCGCGAACTGCATCATGTGCTGGGCCACCAGGAAAACATTGTTTTCAAACAGCGCGGCCTGCACTTCCTGGCCCCTGCCCGTTTTCTCGCGCGCGGCCAGCGCAGCCATGGCGCCGATGGCGCCGAACATGCCGCCCATGATGTCGTTAACGCTGCTGCCGGCGCGCAGCGGGTCACCGGCGCGGCCCGTCATGTAAGCCAGGCCGCCCATCATCTGCACCACTTCATCGAGCGCAGTGCGATGGTCGTAAGGCCCCGGCAGAAAACCCTTGTGGCTCACGTAAATCAGGCGCTCATTAAGCTGCGAAAGGCTGGCGTAATCCAGGCCAAGCTTCTTCATGGTGCCGGGCTTGAAGTTTTCGCTGACGATGTCGGCGGTGGCAACCAGCTTGAGCACCAGCTCGCGGCCCTCGGGTGTCTGCAGGTCGACGGCAATGCTTTTTTTGTTGCGGTTGAACAGGGGGAAAAATCCCGCACCGGAGCCGAGCAGCTTGCGGGTGTTGTCCCCCGCGATTGGCTCGACCTTGATGACCTCGGCCCCCAGGTCGGCCAGCAGCATGCCGCAGGTCGGCCCCATGACCATATGGGTGAATTCGACGACACGCAGGCCTGCATAGGGCAGGCCTTGTTCGCCGGATACGCAGGCTTCAGGCATGCAAACGTCCTTGTACAAAATTTTTGGGGAGGCCCGCCTCGGGCGTCATGCCATATACCGGTTCGCCCGGCAATCCGGCCTTGAGCGGCTCGCGCGCAGCCATCAGCTTTGCAAGGTCCACCCCCGTGGAAATGCCCATGGCTTCAAACATGAAGACCAGGTCTTCGGTGACCACATTGCCTGACGCCCCCGGTGCATAGGGGCAGCCGCCCAGGCCACCCAGCGAAGCATCGAAGGTGCGCACGCCTTCTTCATACGCAGCCAGGCAATTGGCCAGGCCCAGGCCGCGCGTGTTGTGCATGTGCGCGGCGCCCGCCTTGTCGCCAAGCTCGGCACGCAGGCGCCTGAAGAGGCGGCGTACCTGCGCGGGGTTGGCATAACCCACGGTGTCCGACAAACCCGACTCATCCGCGCCGGCGGCAACACATTGCGCGGCCAGCCGGATCACATCATCCTCAGGCACCTCACCCTGCAGCGTGCAGCCGAACGCGGTGGAGATGGCGGCCTCGAGTTTTACTTGTGGTGCAAGTTCCCGGCGCAGGCCGGCAATGGCCCGCACTTCTTCGACCATCTCTTCGCGCATCTTGCGCACGTTGGCCAGCGAATGGGCCGCACTGGCCGACACCGGCATGGTCAGCTTGTGCACGCCGGCCTGTAGTGCTGCTTCAGCGCCGCGGCGATTGGGTACCAGGGCCATCACGGTGAGGCCGGGCAAGGTGAGCGCGTGCCGCACCACCTCCGCCACATCGGCCATTTGCGGCAGCAGCCTGGCGGGCACAAACGAGCCCACCTCGATTTCGTGCAGGCCGGCCGCGTGCAGGGCTGTGATCCAGCGCAACTTGTCGGCGGTCGCCATGGTGCGCGCAACACTTTGAAGGCCATCGCGTGGGCCGACTTCACTGATCAGCACCTGGCTGGGCTGCGTGGTTTGCATCATTCTTGGTATTCTGTAAGATAGAACTATATTCTTTCTCATAAAATGATGAAGCAGGTTGCCGGCACTGTCAAGCAGGCAATCGACACGAAAGTCCAGGAGATAGAGGCATGCCGCGCAAAGCCCAGACCGAATCCGTTGCAGACGTCCATGCCGCGCCCGGCGGTGCCGCTGCAGTGGACCGCGCCCTGTCGCTGCTGTCGGCCTTCAGGGCGGGCGACATCTCACTGGGCCTGAGCGAGTTGGCGGAGCGCACGCAGCTATACAAGAGCACGGTGCTGCGGCTGCTGGCTTCGCTGGAGCATGCGCGGCTGGTCCAGAAACTGGGCGACGGCCGCTACGCGCTGGGCGCTGAGGTGGCGCGCCTGCATGGTGTTTACGCCGCCTCGTTTTCGCTGGATCGTGTGGTGCTGCCGGTGCTGCGTGAGCTGGTGGCGGCCACCGGCGAGAGCGCGGCCTACCATGTGCGCCAGGGCGAGGCCCGCCTGTGCCTGTACCGCGTGGACTCGCCGCACCCGATCCGCGACCACATCAAGGCCGGCGACCTGCTGCCCGCCGACCGCGGCACGGGTGCTCGCATTTTGATAGCGTTCGGCGCAGGACAGCTAAGGGCTAGAGGCCAAAAAGACCGTCAGCTATACGCCAAAATCCGCGGACAGGGGTACTACACGGCTGTGGGCGACCGCCTGGCCGAGGTGGCAGGCATTTCGGCCCCGGTGTTTGGGGCCGACGGTGCACTGGCAGGCGCGCTGACGCTGACCATGCCCGGCAACCGTTACAGCGAACGCCATGTCAAGCCGGTACTGGAAGCAGCGCGCCGCCTGACGGGCCAGATTTAAGAACCCGCTCACGGTCTAAGCCTGTATCGCTGTTCAGCCTTGCGCGGCGACGGGCTCGATGCGCCACTGGATGCTGAGCGAAAACTGTTCCCCGGGCCCCAGCACGCGCAAGCCAGGCTGCCCTGGCAGGTGGAAAGCGTCGATGGGCTGCGTGATGGGCTCAAAACAAAACGCGGACCCCTGCGGCGGCCGGTAGACCAGGCAAAAGTGCTGCGCAGCACCGCCGTCGCGCGCAAAGTCCGGCATGCTGGCCGTGACCTGCAGGCCCAGCTCGGGCCAGGCAACGCAGGCCTTGCCGCCCCAGCCTGTGTAGCCGTTGTCGATGAGCGGGCCGTTGGCCGGCGCGCCTTCATTGAGGTCCCAGCCCGCCGGAAAGTCGGTCGTGTGCGCAACCGGCAGGGGGTCGTCACCGCAGAGCCAAAGGCCCTCCACCGGCGCGGTAATCCGTGTTTGCGGGGTGCGGGGAAACCAGGGATGCACGCCCAAACCATATGGCAGCGGCGCGATGCCCAGGTGGCGCACCTGCACCTTCTGGTCCAGCCCGCCATCAACCAGCCGGAAGGTTTGCACGGCCTCGTAGTCATACGGGTTGCCGTCGAAGCCGTGCGACACCAGCGTCATCATCAGCGTGTCGGCAGCAGGCTGTGAAACCTGCCACGGCTGCAGCCAGCCGTCGCCATGAATGGGATAGGGTTCGCCCGCGCGATTCGGGCGCATGGCGTGGGATTGCCCCTCATGCGTGAAGCCGCCACCGCCGATGCGGTTGGACCACGGCACCATGGCAAACGAAGCGGTCTGGTAGAGATCGTCCGTTTTGCCATCCCAGGGCCGCCAGAGGTCCAGCGGCCCTTGCGGACGGTCAAGCTGCCAGGCGGCCACACTGCCGCCGAGCGAAGGAACCAGTCCCAGGCGTTGGCCGGCGTGGCGCAGCCAGACAACAGGATGTGCTGAATCGGTCATGGGAGAACTTTCATGGCGAGGTGTTAAAGGAAACGCTTTGCGCGGGCGTCATCCGCCAAACAAGCCGGCTGGCACACCCGGACTGTCAATCGCCACCGCGAACAGGCCGCCGGCCAGCGGCTGGTCTGCGAGCTGCCCGGGCGTGAGCCCGGTGCGTGCCGTGCTGATAAAAAGCGTGCGCATGTCCGGCCCGCCAAAGGCGCAGTTGGTCACATGGCTTGTCGGCAGCGGCACGCGGCACAGTTCCTGCGCAGTGACCGGGTCATGGCAGCTGACGCAGGCACTGCCCCAGTGGGCAATCCACAGGCGGCCGTCGGCGTCGGTGGTCATGCCGTCGGGAACACCGTCGCCGGCCGCAAAAGCCAGCCACAGCCGCTTGCCTGACAGGGTTCCCGCCGCGCCGTCGAAGTCATACGCATGAATGCGGCCGTTGACGGTATCGTTGAAATACAGCGTGCGTCCGTCGGCGGACCAGGTGGGGCCGTTGGTCACCGCAAAACCTTCTTCATGGCGCGTGCAGCGGCCATCAGGGTCATAGCGATACAGCCCGCCGGTGGTGGCCACGCAGTCAAAGTCCATCGTCCCCGCCCAAAAGCGGCCTTGCCTGTCGCACTTGCCATCGTTGAAGCGATTGCCCGGCAACGCAGCCTCGGGTTGGTGCAGGTAGTGTGGTTCGCCGCCCTCAGCGGGGTCAAACAGCGCGAAGCCCCGCCGCAGCGCCACGATCAGACCGGGCGCATGCGCCCGCTCGGCCAGCGCGGAAATTTCCTCGTCAAAGGCCCAGCTGCTGCGCGCGCCGGTGGCGGGGTGAAAGCGGTGCAGGCGGCAGCCAAGAATGTCCACCCAATACAGGGATTGCTCCCGCGGCGACCACAAGGTACCCTCACCCAGCAGGGCCCCCGCCGCATGGACGCAATGCACCTTGCCTGGGACCGGCATGGCCAGCCGCTGCTGATGCCTATCCTTGGGCGTGTCTGGAATCAATGTCACTAATGTCTCCGTATTGCGGGGCTGTGCGGTGGCCTCTTGACGCGGTGGATGATATCAATGCATAGTGATGTTGGAAACTTATTCTTTTTATATTAATTGATACATAACTTGCAATGTCAAACATTCCCAGCTCTGCCCCCATGCGTGCCGCTCCCGCAAGCGAGACCCTCTCCGTCTTTCCCAGCCTGAACAAGCGGTCGGTGTTTGTCACCGGCGGAGGCAGTGGCATAGGCGCCGCCATCGTGACAGCCTTTGCGCAGCAGGGCGCGCGCGTTGCCTTCATTGATGTCGCGAAGGAGGCCAGTAAAGCGCTTGCGCAGGAGCTGGCGGATGCGGGGCACGCACGCCCATGGTGGCGTGCCTGCGATGTGCGGGACGTGGCCGCGCTGCAGTCGGCCATCACCGACGCAGCAAGCGCGCTGGGCGACTTCTCGGTGCTGGTCAACAATGTTGCCAGCGATGACCGCCACAGCCTGGAGTCTGTAACGCCCGCCTACTACGACGACCGCATCGCGATCAATGAACGACCCGCCTTCTTTGCAATCCAGTCGGTGGTGCCGGGCATGCAACGCCTCGGTGCCGGCTCCATCATCAACCTGGGTTCCACCGGCTGGCAAGGCAAGGGCGCAGGCTACCCCTGTTATGCCATCGCCAAATCGTCGGTGAACGGCCTGACGCGCGGCCTCGCGAAAACGCTGGGCCGGGACCGCATCCGCATCAACACCGTGTCGCCGGGCTGGGTCATGACCGAGCGGCAGATCAAGCTCTGGCTGGATGCCGAAGGCGAAAAGGAACTCCAGCGCAACCAGTGCCTGCCCGACAAACTGCTGCCCCACGACATCGCGCGCATGGTGCTGTTCCTGGCATCCGACGACGCCGCCATGTGCACTGCGCAGGAGTTCACGGTGGATGCCGGCTGGGTCTAACAACCTCACCCGGGGCGCCCTCGGCGCTTCCCCCCTCAGGGGGCGACACCAGCGGCCCGGCAGAGCCGGTTCCGCGGTGTCCCTGGCCTGCGCTGCGCGATTTTGTCAGTCCATCTCCAGCCTGCGACCGTAGAGTGTCAGGCTTGCCGTCTTCAGCGCTTTCATCATGACCTTGGCCGCTGGCGATGGCAGCCGGTCGGTGCGGGTGATGATGCCGAAGGCGTCCATGTGGCAGGGCATGTCCAGCGGCAGCACCGAGACGATACCGTGCGCGGCGTAATACCGCGCCACATCGGCCGCGACCACGGCCACCATGTCGCTTTGCTGCAGCATGCGCGTGATGAAAAGCAGGGCTGAAGACTCCACCACGTTGATGGGTGGTGCAAGCCCATCCTCCCGGAACATCAGCTCGAACCGGTGCCGCAGGACGCTGCCCGCGGGCGGCACAATCCAGGCGGCCGCCACCACGTCGCGCAGGGTGAGGCCTGACACACCCAGCAGTGGGTGCCCCGGCCTGGCCATGGCGCACACCGGCTCCTCGACCAGGGGTTCGTAGCGCAAATTGGTCTTGTCATGTTCGGCAAAAAGGCGTGCCACCAGGATGTCGAGCTTGCCCTGCTCCAGCCGCTCCAGCAGCACCGGGCTGGTTTCGATGTCCAGCGAAATGCGCAGGCTCGGGTGCTCCTGTTTGACCACGGCCACCGCAGACGGCAACAAGGCCAGCCCCGGCGACGTGATGGCGCCGATGCCGACCTGGCCGAAGTGGCCTGTTTTGAGCGCGGTGAGCTCGTCATGCGCCTGGTTCAGGCTGGCCAGTGCCATGCGCGCGTGCCGGATCATGGTTTCGCCATACCAGGTTGGCCGCATGCCGCGGGGCAAGCGCTCAAAAAGCTGGACCTCCAGAACATCTTCCAGATCCTTGAGCAACTTGGACGCAGCCGGCTGGGTCATGCTGAGAACCTGCGCCGCGCGATGAATATTGCCTTCTTCGGCCAGTGCAACCAGCAACAGCAATTGCCGTGTTTTGAGCCGCGCGCGTATGAACCAGTGGTTGTAGGTGCTCATCGGGTTTTCCAGAATGCGTAGAACGATATCTATTTTGTCAAAAAAACGATTGGATTGATATCAAAATTAATTCTAGACTACAGCGCTATGAAGACGAGGCTCTCACTCTCATGAAATTCGGCGAACTGCAACAAAACGCCCGGCACTACATCAATGGGCGCTGGGAAACCGGCACCACCACAGGCACCAGCACCAACCCCTCGGATACCCGGGAGGTGATCAGCGAGTACGCACGTGCCGACCGGAATCAGACCGAACTTGCGATCCGGGCCGCCGCCGAGGCATTGCCGCACTGGAGCCACAGCACGCCGCAACGCCGGGCTGATGTGCTTGACCAGATCGGCAGCGAGATCCTGGCGCGCAAGGATGAGCTGGGCATGCTGCTGGCACGTGAAGAAGGAAAAACCTTGCCTGAAGGTGTGGGCGAAGCGGCACGGGCCGGCCAGATATTCAAGTTTTTCGCAGGCGAAGCATTGCGTGTTCAGGGGGAGACCATGGCATCGGTCCGACCCGGCATTCAGGTCGACGTGACACGTGAACCTGTCGGCGTGGTGGGAATCATCGCGCCATGGAATTTCCCGCTGGCGATTCCGGCCTGGAAAATCGCGCCGGCACTGGCCTATGGGAACACAGTGATTTTCAAACCGGCCGAGCTGGTGCCCACCTGCGGTTGGGCTCTGGCCGAAATCATCAGCCGCTGCGGGCTGCCTGCGGGCGTCTTCAACCTTGTCATGGGAAGCGGCCGGGAGGTCGGGCAAACGCTGGTCGACCATCCCCTGGTCAATGCGCTGAGTTTCACGGGCTCGGTGACAACCGGCGAACGCATCCTTCAGTCGGCTTCC
Organism: Polaromonas sp. P1_F9; assembly: GCF_056405615.1. NCBI lineage: Bacteria > Pseudomonadati > Pseudomonadota > Betaproteobacteria > Burkholderiales > Comamonadaceae > Polaromonas > Polaromonas sp. P1_F9. The sequence continues at coordinate 86,140 of NZ_JBFUBT010000008.1, forward strand.
GCGCGCCGCGCCAAGGTGCAACTTGAAATGGGGGGCAAAAATCCGCTGGTGATATTGGCTGATGCCGATCTTGACCAGGCCGTCGAATGCGCCGTGCAAGGCTCGTACTTTTCGACCGGCCAGCGCTGCACGGCGTCAAGTCGGCTCATCGTGGAAGCGCCCGTACACGATGCATTCGTTGCGCGCTTGCGCCATCGCATTGCCGGGCTCAAGGTGGGCCACGCGCTGGAGCGGGGCATCGATATGGGTCCGGTGGTTGACCGCAGCCAGCTCGAACAGAACCAGTCGTATCTGGACATAGGGCGCAACGAAGGCGCCGAGCATGTCTGGGGCGGGGAGTTGCTTGAACGCCCGACACCGGGGCATTACATGAACCCGGCGCTTTTCCTGGCCCGGCCTGAGCACCGTATCGCGCGCGAAGAGATTTTCGGGCCCGTGGCATGTGTATTGCAGGCCGATGACTTTGAACACGCGCTGGCCCTGGCCAACGACACACCTTTCGGTCTCTGTGCAGGCATCTGCACGACTTCCCTCAAGCACGCCATGCATTTCAAGCGTCACGCGGAAGTCGGCATGACCATGGTGAACCTGCCTACTGCGGGTGTCGACTTTCACGTTCCGTTCGGCGGGCGCAAGGGGTCGAGCTACGGCTCACGCGAACAGGGCCGCTACGCCGCCGAGTTTTACACCACCGTCAAGACCGGTTACGTGCTAGCCTGAGCCAACGAAGATCACCAGAGAGCTGTCAGTTCCATTTCAACCAAGGAGACAAAATGAAGATCCATCGCCGCACCCTCGCCGTCGCGCTCGCGTGCGCCCCCCTTGCCGGCCTGTTGCCGGTTTCAGTATGGGCACAAAAGCCCATCGTGCTGGGCTTTAGCCAGGTCGGCGCGGAGAGCGAATGGCGCACCGCCAATACCGAATCCATCAAATCGGCCGCCAAGGACGCGGGCATCGAACTTAAATTCTCCGATGCCCAGCAGAAGCAGGAAAACCAGATCAAGGCGATCCGCTCCTTCATTGCCCAAAAGGTCGACGTGATCGCGTTCTCGCCCGTGGTCGAGTCGGGCTGGGAAACCGTTTTGCGTGAAGCCAAGGCCGCCAAAATTCCGGTAGTCCTGACTGACCGCTCCGTCAACGTGAAAGACACCTCGCTGTATGTCTCTTTCATGGGTTCCGACTTCGTGGAAGAAGGCCGCAAGGCCGGCCGCTGGCTGGTCGAGAACATGAAGGGCACAAGCGGCCAGGTCAACATCGTTGAGCTGCAGGGAACCGTAGGCTCCGCACCGGCGATTGACCGCAAAAAAGGTTTTGAAGAAATCATCAAGGCCGACCCGAAATTCAAGATCATCCGCTCGCAGACGGGTGATTTCACCCGGGCCAAGGGCAAGGAAGTGATGGAAGCCTTCCTCAAGGCCGAAGGCAAGAAGATCAATGTGCTTTTCGCGCACAACGACGACATGGCTATCGGCGCGATCCAGGCGATTGAAGAGGCTGGCATGAAGCCGGCAAAGGACATCACCATCATCTCGATCGATGCCGTCAAGGGCGCTTTCGAAGCCATGATGGCCGGCAAGCTTAACGTCTCCGTGGAGTGCAGCCCCTTGCTGGGCCCGCAACTGATGGCGGCAGTCAAGGATATCAAGGCCGGCAAGTCCGTTCAGAAACGTATCGTTACCGAAGAGGGAATTTTTCCGATGGAAGTAGCCGCCAAAGAATTCCCCAAGCGTAAATACTGATCAGCATCCGGGCCGGCGCCCCGATACTGGGGCGCTCTTTCAAACCTCCAGAAGGAAACTATTTCATGAAACGTACATTTCTCCAGACCCTGCTTGCCGGCCTCGTGCTGGGAACCCTCGGCATTGCGCCGTCAGTCCAGGCGCAGGACAAAGGCAGCATCGGCATTTCGATGCCCACCAAGTCCTCTGCCCGCTGGATCGCCGACGGCGACAACATGGTCAAGGTGCTCAAGGAGCGCGGCTACAAAACCGACCTGCAGTATGCCGATGACGACATCCCGAACCAGCTTGCCCAGATCGAGAACATGATCACCAAGGGCGCGAAGGTGCTGGTGATCGCCTCCATCGACGGCACCACACTGTCCAAGGCGTTGCAGAACGCGGCCGACAAGGGTGTCAAGGTCATCGCCTATGACCGTCTGATCAAGGGTTCGAAGAACGTGGATTACTACGCCACCTTCGACAACTTCCAGGTTGGCGTGCTGCAGGCCACTTCCATCGTCGACAAGCTGGGCCTGAAGCAGGGCAAGGGCCCTTTCAACATCGAACTCTTCGGTGGCTCCCCGGATGACAACAATGCATTTTTCTTCTACGACGGCGCCATGAGTGTGCTCAAGCCCTACATCGACAGCGGCAAGCTGGTGGTGCGTAGCAAGCAAATGGGCATGAACAAGGTCGGCACGCTGCGCTGGGACGGTGCGGTGGCACAGGCACGCATGGACAACCTTCTCTCGGCCTACTACGGCAAGGAAAAAGTCCACGCGGTCCTCTCGCCATATGACGGCCTGTCCATCGGCATTCTGTCCTCGCTCAAAGGCGTCGGCTACTGCACGGCGCAGCAGCCTTGCCCGGTGGTCAGCGGGCAGGACGCCGAAATTCCTTCGGTGAAGTCCATCCTGAAAGGCGAGCAGTACTCCACGGTGTTCAAGGACACGCGTGAGCTGGCCAAGGTGACGGCCAACATGGTGGATGCCACCCTCTCCGGCAAGCAGCCCGAGATCAATGACACCAAGACCTACAACAATGGCGTGAAAGTGGTGCCCTCCTATCTGCTCAAGCCGGTGGCTGTGGATGCGTCTAACTGGAACCAGGTTCTGATTGGCAGCGGTTACTACAAAGAGTCACAAATCAAGTAACCCGGCTGAAGGTTGAAAGCACGACGGTCCCGTGCCGGGGAGGCGCGGGACTGTTTGCGCCCATGGGTGTCCATCACCTGCGGAGCGATTTTTGTACCAAAGGACAGGCATTGGAAACGATTCTCGAGATGCGCGACATCCGCAAAACCTTCCCAGGGGTGGTCGCGCTGAACAAGGTCAACCTGCGTGTGCGCGCGGGTGAGATTCATGCCATCGTCGGTGAAAACGGCGCCGGAAAATCGACCTTGATGAAAGTGCTCTCGGGGGTCTATCCGCATGGCTCCTACAGCGGGGACATCGTCTACGAAGGCCAGGAGCGCCAGTTCCTCGGCATCCACGACAGTGAGCAGCTGGGCGTCATCATCATCCACCAGGAGCTGGCGCTGGTGCCGCTGCTGTCCATTGCGGAGAACATCTTCCTCGGCAACGAGACCGCACAGCGCGGCGTGATCGACTGGATGGCTGCGCACAGCAAGACGCAGGCCCTGCTGAAAAAAGTGGGCCTCAAGGAATCACCCGCCACGCTGATCACGGACATCGGCGTGGGCAAGCAGCAACTGGTGGAAATTGCCAAGGCCCTGTCCAGGCAGGTCAAGTTGCTGATCCTCGACGAGCCGACGGCGAGCCTCAACGAAAACGACAGCCAGGCCTTGCTGGACCTGTTGCTGGAACTCAAGGGGCAGGGCATCACCTGCATCCTTATTTCACACAAGCTCAACGAAATTTCACGCGTGGCGGACGCGATCACCATCCTGCGCGACGGCAGCACCGTCGAAACACTGGACTGCCGTGCCGAAGCCATCAGCGAGGACCGCGTGATCCGCGGCATGGTGGGCCGCGAGATGGCTGACCGATACCCGCAGCGCCAGCCGCAAATTGGCGAGACCGTGTTTGAAGTGCGCGACTGGAACGTCTATCACCCGCTGCACACGGACCGGAAATTCATCAAAGGTGTCAGCCTGCAGGTGCGGCGCGGTGAAATCGTCGGCATTGCCGGGCTGATGGGGGCGGGGCGTACAGAGCTTGCCATGAGCATCTTCGGCCGTTCGTGGGGGCGCCGCATCAGCGGCCACGTCCTTCTGAACGGCCAGCCTGTTGATGTCGGCACGGTAGAGAAAGCCGTTCGCCATGGTCTGGCCTATGTGACTGAAGACCGCAAGGGCAACGGGCTGATATTGAACGAAGACATCCAGTTCAATGTGTCGCTGGCCAACCTCAAGGGCGTTTCAAGTGCCTCCGTCATCGACAGCGGCCGCGAATACCAGGTCGCGCAGAGCTACCGCGAAAAACTCCGCATCCGGTGCTCAAGCGTCGGCCAGAAAGTCCTCAACCTCTCGGGCGGGAACCAGCAGAAAGTGGTGCTCGGGAAATGGCTGTTCACCAGTCCCGAAGTGCTCATCCTCGACGAGCCCACGCGCGGCATCGACGTGGGCGCCAAGTACGAGATTTACACCCTGATGGCCCAGCTCGCGGCAGAAGGGAAATGCATCATCATGATTTCCTCGGAAATGCCGGAATTGCTGGGCATGACGGACCGGATCTACGTCATGAACGAAGGCCGCTTCATCGCCGAGATGCCGACGGCCGAAGCCTCCCAGGAAAAGATCATGCGCGCGATCATGAAAGCAAGCTGAAATGAACAACGAGTCCTCCAACGCCACCGCGATTGCGGCAAAAACCGCCGCTGCCAGCGGCAAATCGCCGCTCGACTACCTGAAGCACAACTTCCGCGAGTACGGCATGCTGATCACGCTGGTGGCCATCATGGGCTTCTTCCAGTACATGACCGAGGGTACGCTCATGCAGCCCCTCAACCTCACCAACCTGGTCCTGCAGAACAGCTACATCGTCATCATGGCGCTGGGCATGCTGATGGTAATCGTGGCCGGGCATATCGACCTGTCGGTCGGTTCGGTGTGCGGCTTCATAGGCGCACTGGCGGCCGTGCTGATGGTGGAGTACGGCTGGCATTTCGTGCCGGCCTCGCTGGTGTGCCTGCTCTGCGGCGCGCTGATAGGCGGGGTTCAGGGCTGGTTTGTCGCGTTCTTCCGCATCCCTTCTTTTATCGTCACGCTGGCCGGCATGCTGGTGTTCAAGGGGCTGGCGTTGGCACTGCTGCAAGGCCAGTCGGTCGGTCCCTTCCCCGATTCATTCCAGATGCTCAGCTCGGGTTTCATGCCCGACCTGCTGAGCAGCGAAGGCCTGCGCATGACTTCGCTGCTGCTGGGCGTGGCGCTGGCCGCTGTGCTCGCCGTGGCCGGCATACACGCGCGGGCCAAGCAGCTCAAGCACGGCATCCAGGCCGAGCCCGCCGCCATTTTCTTCGTCAAAACGGCGATGTTCTCGGCGCTCCTGATCTATTTCAGCTACCTGCTGGCTTCTTACAGGGGGCTGCCGAATGTGCTGATCGTGATGGCCGCGCTTATTTTCCTGTTCCACTTCATCACAGGTCGCACCACCATCGGGCGGCGCGTCTATGCGCTGGGCGGTAACGAAAAGGCCGCCAAGCTGTCGGGCATCAAGACCGAGCGACTGGCCTTCTATACCTTCGTGAACATGGGCGTGCTGGCGGCGCTGGCGGGCCTGGTGTTCGCCGCGCGCCTGAATACAGCGACGCCCAAGGCCGGCCTGGGCTTTGAGCTCGACGTCATCGCCGCCTGTTTCATCGGCGGGGCCTCGGCCTCGGGCGGTGTTGGCAAGGTCATGGGCGCGGTGATCGGTGCGTTTGTGATGGGCGTGATGAACAACGGCATGTCCATCCTGGGCATCGGCATCGACTACCAGCAGGTCATCAAGGGCGTGGTGTTGCTGGCCGCCGTGTTTGTCGACGTCTACAACAAGAACAAGGCATGAGCCGTCCGGCCGTTTCGAAGACCAATACCGCAGCGCACAGCACGGAACTTGTTCTATGACCCTGGCCACTACCGCCACTGACATCGCCCCCGTGCTGGAACTCACGGGCATCCACAAGCAGTTTGCGGGCATTGATGCGTTACGCGATGTGCGTTTGCGTCTGTATCCCGGTGAAATCCATGCCTTGATGGGGCAAAACGGTGCGGGCAAGTCCACCCTGATCAAGGTCCTGACCGGAGTGCTCGAGGCCAGCGGGGGCCAGATGCAGCTGGCCGGCAAACCGGTGTGGCCGGGCTCTCCCCTGGCCGCACAGCGTCTGGGCATCAGCACGGTCTATCAGGAAGTCAATCTGTGCCCCAACCTCTCCGTGGCGGAAAACATCTTCGCGGGCCGCTATCCGCGGTACGGGTTTGCGCAGGGATTTCGCATCGACTGGACCACCGTGAACCGCCGCGCGCGCGAACTGGTCGCGCGCATGGGCCTGGACATCGACGTCACGCGCCTGTTGTCCAGCTACCCGGTCGCGGTGCAGCAACTCGTTGCCATCGCGCGTGCCATCAGCATCGAATCGAAAGTCCTTATCCTTGACGAGCCGACTTCCAGCCTGGATGACGACGAAGTCCAAAAACTCTTTGGGGTGCTGCGCCGCTTGCGCGACGATGGGCTCGCCATCGTTTTTGTAACCCATTTCCTGAACCAGGTCTACGCGGTGTCGGATCGCATCACCGTGCTGCGCAACGGCAGCTGGGTCGGCGAGTGGCGTGCCAGTGAACTGGGGCCGCAGGCACTGATCGCGGCCATGCTGGGCCGGGAACTGGCCGCGCAATCCGCCACCGCCGCCATGCCCCCGGAATTTGACGTTGCTGCGCCGGCACTTTTGCAAGCTGAAGGCCTGGGCAAGGCCGGCCAGCTGCAGCCTGTGGACCTGCGCGTGCGCGCCGGCGAGGTCGTGGGCCTGGCCGGGCTGCTGGGCTCGGGCCGCACTGAACTGGCGCGCCTGCTGTTCGGCCTGGAGACGCCGGACCGCGGCATGCTCAGAATCGACGGCGAGGCGGTCACGTTTTCCAATCCCGCCGAGGCGATCCGGCAGGGCCTCGCCCTATGTCCCGAGGAGCGCAAGACCGATGGCATCGTGGCCGAGCTCTCAGTCCGGGAAAACATCGTACTGGCGCTGCAGGCCCGCATGGGCATGCGCCGGTTTTTATCGCGTGCCGAACAAACAGCATTGGCCGAACGCTTTGTTCAGACGATGGGCATTAAGACCGCGAGTGTGGACACCCCCATAGGCCTGCTGTCGGGCGGCAACCAGCAAAAGGCCATGATCGCGCGCTGGCTCGCGACCGAGCCGCGCCTGCTGATCCTGGACGAACCCACGCGCGGCGTCGACGTGGCCGCGAAGCAGGAAATCATGGAGCAGATCCTGCGCCTGGCAGAAGCCGGTATGGCCGTGATTTTCATCTCTTCCGAAATGAGCGAAGTGGTCCGCGTGGCGCACCGCATTGTGGTGCTGCGTGACCGCCGCAAGGTGGGTGAACTGCCGGCAGGCAGCAGCGAAGACACCATCTATGAACTGATTGCGGCTACACCATGAAACACCCCCGAAGCGCCTTCGGCGCCTCCCCCTCAAGGGGGCGCCACCAGCGGCCCGGCAAAGCCGGTTCCGCGCTGGCCCTTGCACGATTCGCGCGATGTCACGCGCCATGGATGGCGGGTAGCGCCATGGAACACTGAAATGTCATCTTCCGTTTGGACCGTAGCGTTTCGCCACCGCTTGGCTTGGCCGCTCATCACGCTGTTCCTGCTGCTGGCTGTGAACACAGTGTTTAACGCCAGTTTCCTGCACGTCGAGTGGCGTGACGGTCATTTGTACGGCAGCCTGATCGATATTCTCAACCGTGCCGCGCCGCTGGTGCTGGTGTCGCTCGGCATGACGTTGGTGATCGCTACCCGCGGCATTGACATCTCCGTGGGCGCCGTGGTGGCCATTGCTGCCGCAGTGGCCGCCTGGATGATTGGCGGGTCGGTGGCAGGGAGCGTGAGCCGTTTCCCGATGCCGCTGGCAATTCTGGCGGCATTGGCCATCGCGCTGCTGTGCGGGCTGTGGAACGGGCTGCTGGTCGCCAGGGTAGGCATGCAACCCATCATCGCCACACTGATCCTCATGGTGGCGGGCCGGGGCATCGCGCAGCTGATCACCGGCGGGCAGATCATCACCATTTACTACGCGCCATTTTTCTTCCTGGGCAGCGGTTACCTGCTGGGCCTGCCGTTCTCGCTCTCTATCGTGGCCGTGGTCTTTGCGCTGCTGTACCTGGCGGTGACGCGCACCGCCCTCGGGCTGTTCATACAGGCTGTGGGCATTAATCCAACCGCAGCACGCGTCGCCGGCGTGCAGGCCAGGCGCCTGATGGTTGCCGCCTACGCCTTCTGTGGCTTGTGCGCGGGCATTGCGGGCTTGCTGATCAGCTCCAACGTCAAAAGCGCCGATGGCAACAACGCGGGCCAGTTGCTCGAGCTGGATGCCATCCTGGCCGTGACGCTGGGCGGTACCGCGCTCACCGGTGGGCGTTTCAGCCTCGTGGGCAGTGTCATCGGCGCGCTGATCATCCAGACGCTGACTTATGCCATTTACTCGCTGGGTGTGCCGCCCGAGATCAATCTGGTGGTCAAGGCCGTGGTGGTGTTTTTGGTGATGCTGCTGCAATCGGCTGAATTCCGGGCCGAGATCGGTATCTGGATGCGGCGGCCGGCTGCGCGGGGGATGCGGCCATGAGCACAACCGTCACCCGGCCCCCCGTAGAGGCCGCCTCCAGCCAACGGCCATCTGCCGCGCCGGCTTCCGGTTTTAACCCCAAATACCTGCCGCTGGCGGCCACCATATCGCTCTTCGTCGCCATGGCGACCATGGGTTCGGTGCTCTACAGCGGGTTCTTTTCGGCCCAGGTGTTCCTCAACCTGCTGATTGACAACGCCTTTCTGGTCATCATCGCCGTGGGCATGACGTTTGTCATCCTGTCGGGCGGCATTGACCTGTCCGTAGGCTCCGTGGTGGCGCTGACCACCATGGTGTCGGCCGCGCTGGTGGAGCACCACGGCTGGAGTCCGGCCGCGGTGATTCCGCTCGTGCTCCTCATGGGCACGGCGTTCGGCGCCTTCATGGGGTTTCTGATTGAGCGTTTTCGCCTGCAGCCTTTCATCGTGACGCTGGCCGGCATGTTTCTGGCGCGCGGCCTGTGCTACCTGATCAGCGTTGACTCCATCAGCATCACCAACGAGTTTTATTCAGATGTTTCGCAGCTGCGCATTCCCTTGTGGGAAGACGCCTCGCTATCGATCAGTGCCGTGATCGCCATCGCGGTGCTGCTGGCGGCGGTGTTCATTGCACACTGCACTCCCTTTGGCCGCGCGGTGTATGCCGTCGGCGGCAACGAGCAATCGGCACTGCTGATGGGCTTGCCGGTGCGCCGCACGCTGGTGGGGGTTTACACGCTGTCGGGCTTTTGCTCGGCGCTGGCCGGTGTGGTCTTCACCTTCTACATGCTTTCGGGCTACGGCTTGCACGCCACCGGCATGGAGCTTGACGCCATTGCCGCCGTGGTCATTGGCGGCACCTTGCTCAGCGGCGGCGTGGGTTATGTGGCCGGCACCCTGTTTGGGGTGTTGATGCTCGGGATCATCCAGACCCTGATCTCTTTTGACGGCACGTTGAGTTCCTGGTGGACGCGCATTGTCGTCGGCGTGTTGCTGTTTGTTTTTTGCCTCTTGCAACGGCTGCTGGCAAATCGCACACCCAAATCTTCCTGAAACCTTATTGGCCAGACCATCATGACAAGCACCAAACGAAAACTACGTTCCACCGAGTGGTTCGGCACGGCCGACAAAAACGGCTTCATGTACCGCAGTTGGATGAAGAACCAGGGCATTCCCGACCATGAGTTCGACGGCCGCCCCATCATCGGCATCTGCAACACCTGGTCAGAACTTACCCCTTGCAATGCCCACTTCCGCAAGATCGCCGAGCATGTGAAGCGCGGCATTTCAGAGGCGGGCGGCTTTCCGGTCGAGTTTCCGGTGTTCTCGAACGGCGAGTCGAACCTGCGGCCCACCGCCATGCTCACACGCAACCTTGCCAGCATGGACGTGGAAGAAGCGATTCGCGGAAACCCCATTGATGCCGTGGTATTGCTCACCGGTTGCGACAAGACTACGCCCGCACTGCTGATGGGTGCTGCGAGTTGCGACATTCCGGCCATCGTGGTGACCGGCGGGCCCATGCTCAACGGCAAGCTTGAAGGCAAAAATATCGGCTCGGGGACGGCGGTGTGGCAGCTGCACGAGTCGCTGAAAGCGGGCGAAATCCAGCTGCACCAGTTCCTGGCGGCCGAGGGCGGCATGTCGCGTTCCGCCGGCACCTGCAATACCATGGGCACAGCCTCCACCATGGCCTGCATGGCCGAAGCTCTGGGTACTTCGCTGCCGCACAACGCCGCCATTCCCGCGGTGGATGCGCGCCGCTATGTGCTGGCGCAGATGTCGGGCGCGCGAGCCGTCGAGATGGCGCGCGAAGGCCTGACGCTGTCGAAAATCCTCACACGCGAAGCCTTCGAAAATGCGATCCGCGTCAATGCCGCCATTGGCGGCTCCACCAATGCAGTGATTCACCTGAAGGCGATCGCGGGGCGCATTGGTGTGCAGCTGGACCTGGAAGACTGGACGCGGATTGGCCGCAACACGCCCACCCTCGTCGACCTGCAGCCCTCCGGCCGTTTCCTGATGGAAGAGTTCTACTACGCTGGCGGCCTGCCCGCCGTGTTGCGCCGTCTGGGTGAAAACAGCTTGCTGCCGCATCCCGATGCGCTCACCGTCAATGGCCGGTCGATATGGGACAACGTACGCGAGGCGCCGCAGTACAACGACGAAGTGATCCGCCCCCTCGACAACCCCTTGATCGCCGACGGCGGTATCTGCATCCTGCGCGGCAACCTGGCGCCGCGCGGTGCCGTGCTCAAGCCCTCCGCGGCCTCGCCCGAACTGCTCAAGCACCGCGGCCGCGCGGTCGTCTTCGAGAACCTCGAGCACTACAAGGAGCGCATCGTCGACGAGAACCTCGACATCGATGCCAGCTGCGTGATGGTGATGAAGAACTGCGGCCCCAAGGGCTACCCCGGCATGGCCGAAGTCGGCAACATGGGCCTGCCGCCCAAGCTGCTGCGCCAGGGCGTCAAGGACATGGTGCGCATCTCGGACGCACGCATGAGCGGCACCGCTTACGGCACCGTGGTGCTGCATGTGGCGCCAGAAGCAGCGGCCGGCGGGCCGCTGGCCGCGGTACGCGACGGCGACTGGATCGAGCTCGACTGCGATGCGGGCCGCCTGCACCTGGACATCAGCGATGCCGAGCTGGCTGAGCGCCTTGCTGCCCTGCAGAAGGCCCCTGCAGGCATGCGTGGCGGCTACCAGCGCCTGTATGTCGACCACGTGCTGCAGGCCGACGAGGGCTGTGATTTCGATTTTCTGGTCGGCTGCCGCGGCTCCGAAGTTCCCCGGCACTCCCATTAAATCGCGCAAGCAGTGAATTACTGAACTTTATTCAACCTGATCCAGTCCCCATGAACACGCTCCGCCAGCCGCGCTACCGCGGTATCTTCCCCGTTGCCCCCACCACCTTCACCGAAACCGGCGAGCTTGACCTTGAAAGCCAGAAGCGCTGCATCGACTTCATGATCGACGCCGGCTCCGACGGCATCTGCATCCTGGCCAACTTCTCCGAGCAATTCGTGCTTTCGGATGAAGAGCGTGAAACCCTGACCCGCACCATCCTCGAACATGTGGCCGGCCGCGTGCCGGTGATCGTGACCACCACACACTACGGCACGAAGGTTTGCGCCGAACGCAGCCGCCGGGCGCAGGACATGGGCGCCGCCATGCTGATGGTTATGCCGCCGTATCACGGGGCCACCTTTCGCGTGAGCGAGCCGCAGATTTACGAGTTTTATGCGCGCCTGTCGGATGCGGCCAACATTCCCATCATGATCCAGGATGCGCCCGCCAGCGGCACCGTGCTTTCAGCCTGCTTCCTCGCGCGTATGGCCCGTGAGATTGAACACGTCGCCTATTTCAAGATCGAAACCGCCGGTGCAGCATCCAAACTGCGCGAACTGATCCGTTTGGGAGGCGACGCGGTGGAAGGGCCCTGGGACGGCGAGGAGGCCATCACGCTGCTGCCCGACCTCGATGCAGGCGCGACCGGCTCCATGACCGGCGGCGGCTACCCCGATGGCATTCGTCCGATCATCGAGGCGCACCGCGCCGGTGATCATGACAAGGCCTACGCCCTTTACCAGCAATGGCTGCCGTTGATCAATTATGAAAATCGCCAGGCGGGGCTGTTGGCCGCCAAGACCTTGATGAAGGAGGGCGGCGTGATCGCCTGCGAAGCACCGCGTCATCCTTTTCCGGCCATGCACCCGGACACGCGCGCTGGGCTGCTGGCGACTGCCAGCCGGCTTGATCCGCTTGTGCTGCGCTGGGGGCGGTGAGCAGGGCACGCCGCAGGGGGGGCCGCGCGTTGCTCCTTTTTTTTATAGCTTCTTGCGCCCACCGGTTAACGGCTTCAGGCGCTTTTATGTCTTGGGCGACGTTCCGGAGCCGATCTGGCGCGCGAGATGCACCTGGTGCAGCGTTATTTTCCGCACCTCGGCCTGGCTGGTTTCGATATGGGCGCGCAGCAGCATGGCGGCCTGATCGCCACGCTTGGCGCGTACCGCCTTGAGAATCTTGGCGTGCTCTTCATAGGTCGCGTCAATGCGCGGCTGCTTGATGAAGTCAAGCCGGCGAATGATGCGGATGCGGTCGGTCACGTCGCGGTGTACCCGAGCCATTTCGGCATTGCCGGCGGCCGCCACCAGCGCGCAATGAAACGCCTCGTCCCACTGTGCAACCTGCACCATGTCGGTACTGCGTTGAGCTGGCGGCGCCAGCCAGATGGCCGCCAGTTCATCAAGTAGCGCCGTGTCCACCGCCTGGCTGCCGCTGCACAGGCGTTGCACTGCGGTGGTTTCCAGCACCATGCGCAGATCGTAGAGCTGCTCAAACTTGTCGAAATCAAAAGGCAGCACGCGCCAGCCGCTGCGAAACAGCACTTCGACGAAGCCTTCCTGCTGCAGGCGAAACAGCGCCTGGCGCACCGGCGTGCGGGAGACGCCCAGGCGTTCGCTGATTTCGGTTTCGGTGAAGCGGTCGCCCGGCACCAGCTTGAACTCGGCAATGTCGCGCTTGAGTTCGGCATAGGCCTCGTCGGCGCGCGAATGAAAGGCGCTGCCGGCAACAGGCGGGGCGGCGGCCGTGCGGCTCATGCCAGCAGGCTCACGTGGGCGGCCACCACACGCCAGCCATCCCGCGTACGCAACCAGGTCTGGCTTTGGCGCCCGGTCCTGTCGCTGCCTACACGTGCAAACTCTGTGTTGGCCGTGGCGAAGTCGCGTCCGTATGTTGTGATGACTGTGGCGCGCAAGGTACGCGCGAGCCCTTGCGGGGAGCGCCCCGCGCGAAAAGCACGGATGGCGTCATAGCTGTGGAGGTTCTCGGTGACGCCGTAGCGCAGGGTGTGCTCGCTGTTCCAGAACAGCTCGTCGAGCACTTCCACGTTGTTGTTGACCAGTGCGTCTTCGTAGCGAAAAAATGCGGCAGCCACTTCGGCATGAACGTCGGGCAGGTTGATGGCATGGATCATGATTTGCCGATTGTCAGCGAAGCCAGCGGAGCGCGGGCGATGCCGGCTGCCTCCAGTATGGCTGCCACGCGCAGCGCGTGGTCTTCACGCCAGGGTGCGGTGACGAGTTGCACACCCACGGGCAGGCCTTCATCTGGCCACACCGGCACCGCGCAGACCGGCAGGCCTATGCACGAAAAAGGCTGGGTCAACAAACCCATGCTTGGGCGCAGCGGCAGTCGTTTGCCGTTCAATTCCAGCCACTCGGTTCCTATGGTCGTGGCGGCGCAGGGGGTGGCGGCGGCGAGCAGCACATCAAAGTGTTCAAACAGCCCGGCCACGGCCTGGGCATAAAGGCGGCGCACGCGCTGGGCGCGGTCTACCCAGGCAGCCGGAAGCAGGCTGCCCGCCAGAAAGCGGTCACGCGACAGGGGCTCAAAATCGCCGGCGCGGCGCCGCAGGTCGTCCAGGTGCAGGGCGCCGCCCTCGGCATTGGTGATCAGGAAGGCGGCGGCGCGGCCCGCCTCGACCATCGGCAGCGACACCGTTTCGCGGGCGCCCAGCGCCTGGGCCACACGCTGCACGGCGGCCCGGGCCTGGGGCTGGACGTGGTCCTGGAAGTAGCCGCCCAGCACACCCACGCGCAGTCCGCCCATGCCTTGCACCAGCGATGGCAATACCGGCTCGGCGGTGCGCTGTGCGCAACCCGGGTCGCGGAGGGTTGATGGCCCGGCGGCTTCCGGGCCTTGCATGAGGTCATAAGACAGTGCCAGGTCGCGCACGGAACGCGCAAACGGCCCCAGGTGGTCCAGTCCGGAAATAAAGGGGTAACTGCCGGTACGCGGCAGCCGGCCGAACGTGGGTTTGAGGCCGAATACGCCGCACAGCGAGGCCGGCACGCGAATGGAACCATTGGTATCCGACCCCAGCGTCAGCGGAACCTGCCCCGCAGCCACTGCGGCGCCTGAGCCGCCGGATGAGCCGCCGGCAATGCACGTAAGGTCGTGCGGGTTGCGAGCCGGGCCGGCATGGCTGTTTTCGGTGGTGAAGCCGTAGGCGTATTCGTCCATGTTGAGCGCGCCCACCAGCACGGCGCCCGCTGCCTCTAGCCGCCGCACCAGCAGTGCGTCGGCGCGGGCGGGCGCCCGCTCGCGCTCGATGGCCGAGCCCGCCAGGGTGGGCAGACCTTCGATGTCGAACAAATTCTTCACGGCGAACGGCACGCCCAGCAGCGGCTGCGCCACAAGGCCGGGCACGCCGGCCTCCAGTTGCTGATCCAGCAGGGCCGCGCGTTGCCGCGCGCGTGCCGCCGTCACTTCGGTAAATGCATTGACGCTGGAATTGGTAGCGGCAATGCGCGTCAGGCTGGCCTCGACCAGCGCGCCGGCGCTGACCTCGCGCGAGCGCACCGCCTGCGCCATGGCCGTGGCGTCCTCACGCAGGCACTTGTCGGCGCGGCTCACTCGGCGGTCCTTGCAGCGGCAGGCGATGAAGCGGGCTCCACCGGCACGAACACCGGCGCCGGGTCGTCATGGGCGCTCAGGGTGATAGCGTCCAGTTGCGCGGCAAAGCCGGCCGCCAGCGCGAAGAACTGCAGCACACCGGGCCGGTGCTCGGGACTCAGCGGCAAATCCAGCGCCGCGGCTGCTGCATCCACATAGCGTTCTATCTGCTCAGGCGTCATGCCGTTTAGCGCCTGACTTCGCGCTGGAAAATTTCCAGGCTCAGTTTTTTAGTGCTGATGAAGCTGGCGTCCGACAGTGTCTCGACCGTGCGCGGACGCGCATCGCCATAAGGCAGGATCTCGGCCACGCGTGTCGGGCGTTTGGTCAGCAACAGCACCTGGTCGGCCAGGTAAACAGCTTCTTCCAGGTCGTGCGAGACCAGCAGCATGGTAGTGCCGGTCTGCATGAACACCTCCTGCAGTTTTTCGCGGATGAACAGCGTCATCTCAAAGTCCAGCGCCGAAAACGGTTCATCGAGAAACAGCACTTCAGGATTGGGCGCCAGCGCCCGCATGATGGATGCCGTCTGCTGCTGTCCGCCTGAGAGCTCATAGGGGTAGCGGTTCAGGTCGAACTTCACGTCGAAAGAGGCAACGAGCTCGGCCATGCGCCTGTCCACCTCGGCCTTGGATTTGCCTTCAAGCTTGAGCGGGTAGGCGATGTTGTCGATGGTGCGCATCCACGGGAACATGGCTTCGCGGTAGTTCTGGAAGACGTAGCCGATCTTGGTGTCCTTGAGCGATTTACCGTCAAACAGGATTTCGCCTGCGTCAATGGGGATCAGGCCCGCGATCATGTTGATCAGCGTGGACTTGCCGCAACCGTTGGGACCGAACACCGAGACGATCTTGTGCTTGGGGATGTCCAGGTTGAAGTCTTCATACAGCGGCCAGCCGGCGAAGTACTTGGTCAGGCCGCGTATGGTGATGTGCGTACCGGCCGGGCCGGGCTGGAACTCACGCACCGGGACATCGGCGAATACGGGGGCGTTGATTACAGCGGACATGACGCACTCCAGCAAGTTTCACAATTGAAGAATAGGCAGGCGGACCTTCCCTTCAAGCAGGGGCCGCGGAACTGGCTTTGCCAGGCCGCAGGCGCAGCGGCCCCCTCGGGGGGCAGAGAGCTACACGCAGTGAGCGAACGTGGGGGCGACATCACCGTCCACTCCAATGCACGATGCGGCGCTCAAGCACCAGGAAAAGAATGTTGAGTGCATACCCCAGCGCACCAGCGGCCAGGATGGACGCGTACATGTCCTTCACGTTCATGACCTGCTGCGAGTTGATGATGCGGTTGCCCAGGCCGGTGTCGGCGCCGATGAACATCTCGGCGACGATCACGATGACGAGTGCCATGGACACCGCCGAGCGCAGGCCGACAAAGCTCGGCTGCAGGCTTTCCCAGATCAGCACGTCCTTGAACACCTGCCAGCGCGAGGCGCCCATGACCCTGGCCGCCATCACGCGCTGCTTGCGCGCATTGATCACGCCGTAAGCACTGTTGAACACCACAATCAGCAGCGCGCCGAACGCGGCAATCGCCACCTTGTTGATGTCCGACACGCCGAAGATCATCAGAAAGAGCGGGATCAGCGCCGACGATGGCGTGGAGCGAAAGAAGTCGATCAGGAACTCGACGCTGCGGTAGGCTTTTTCATTGCTGCCCAGCAGCACCCCCAGCGGCATGCCGACCGCGGCGGCGATCAGGAAGGCCTGCACGGTGCGCCACACGGTGACCGCAAAGTCCTTGAGCAGCGGCCCGCCGGCCAGGCCGCTGAGCAGTGCGCCCAGCGCGTCGATCGGTGGTGGCAGCAGGATGGCCTTGATGAAGCCCAGGCGCACCACCAGGTCCCAGATGATGAAGAGCACAACCGGGCCGATGAAAGGCAGGGCCTTGTCCAGCGCCGGCTTGCGCTGCAGGGCGGCCGCCGGTGCGGCCGGGGGTGCCCAGGGTTTGGCGGGCGGTGCCGCTGCGGAAGTGGTGTCCATCGCGTTCAGCCCTTGTAGAGCATGGTGTCCACGATGAGGCGCGAACTGAAGATGCCTTTTTCGGAGAACAGGTCGAAGAATTTCTGGAAATGCGCCACGTCGGCCGGGGTGAACTCGTTGTACATGGTGTAGGCGGCCAGCGGCACCTCGCCGGTGAGCGGGCCTTCGATGGCGGTATAGCCTTTCAGATACTGGCGCGCCTCGACCGATTTGCTGCGCACGTAAGCCACGCCCTTGCCATAGGCGGCGACGAATTTTTTCGCCGCGTCGGGGTTCTTCTTGATGAAGTCGGAAGACAGCGAGGCCGAGCCGCCGAACCACGGCGCCATCGGGTCACCCAGCACATAGCGCGCGATGACACCGGCTTCGAGCACGCGGGTGGTGCCGTTCATGCGGCCTATGGTGCCGGTGGGCTCCAGCGTGTAGGCGCCGTCGATCTGACCGGCAGCGAGTGCCGCCACATGCTGGCCTATGGGTAACTCGACCACTGTCGCGCCGGTGGCACCACCGCGCTCCAGCACGGTTTTGGCCAGCGTCACGTTCTGGATCCCGGGGCCGGAGCCGACGCGCTTGCCTTTGAGGTCGGCCATGACCTTGGCCGGGCTGGCCGCCGGCACGATCACCTCGTCGAGCACATTCTTCGCGTTGCTGGGGTTGGAGCAGAAGATCTTGAAGGTGCCGGGCTGGGCGATCTCGCCGATGGCGATGTTGGCCGAACCGGTGCCGTTGGCGGTGCCGTCGGCGCGGCCGGAGAGCACCGCCTCCATCACCTGCTGCGCACCGGCGAACTTCAGCGGCTCCACGTCCAGGCCGGCCTCCTTGAAGTAGCCCAGCTCAAGGGCCGAATAGAACGGCAGGCCGGCGGCGATGGGCCAGTAGCCGATGCGTATCTTGGGGCCGCCCTGCGCGTGCAGGAAGGCCGGCATGCCCAGCAAGCCCAGTGTGGCGCCGGTGGCCGTGGCCTTGAGCAGCGAGCGGCGTGCCGGGCCGTGGGGGGCGGATGACGGTGTGGGAACGGGCTTCATGAAATGCTCCTGCTGGTGATGGATAAGTGGTGAAGGAATGGGTTGGTGAAGAGGACAAAAAGCTTTCACGCCTGCGCGACTGGCTTCAGCGAGTCGAGGTAAGCGCGCCAGCCGCCCAGATGCGTGATGTCCTCGGCGCCTTGCAGCGCGTGCGCTTCGCAGACAAAACCCTGGACACTGCCGCCGTCCTCGAGCGCCAGCGTTCCTATGCCCAGCGGCGCGGGAATCAGCGCCACGAAGGAGCCGTAGTGCTGCGCTGGTATCTCCCAGATTTCCAGCGCGATGCCCGCACCTTCGTTGGCCGCCACGCGCAGCAGCCCCGGTTTGGGTGGCACCGTGCCCGGCAAGGCGTAGAAGCGGTAGTCCGGCGCGGTGCGTGCCGGGCCGACCAGCGTGGCGCCGCGCGTTGTCAACTGGCTGTTCAGCGGCATGCCCGAAAGGTGCGCGCCCACCACGGCCAGCCTGATGGTGGCCGCCGGCTGGATACACGGCAAGGCCACGAGCGCGGGCAACGCTTCGTTCAATGCGCCCTGCGGCAAGCCGCTGGCGTGGTGATAGCGCTGCCCGAGTTCGGCCAGCTGCCAGTCGCTGCCTGCCAGCCCCACCAGCGTGATGCCGAAAGGCAGGCCGTCAGGCCGCAGGCTGCTGGGCACGGAAAGGGCCGCATAGTCCAGCAGGTTAACGAAATTGGTATACGTGCCCAGGTGGCGGTTCAGCGTGACGGGGTCGCGCTGCATGGCCTGCAGCGTGTAGTGCGTGGGCGCGGTCGGCAGCAGCAGTACATCGATGTCATGCCACATCGCGGCCGCCTGCTGGCCCAGTGCGCGCAGTTTCGTCTGGGCCGCATACAGGTCGGCGGCGCTGTATTGGCGGCCTGCGCCGATGATGCTGCGCACTGGTTCGATCACCGCGTCTTCATGTGCGTCGAAAAAATCGCGCACGGCGGTATAGCGTTCGGCCACCAGCGCGCTTTCATAGAGCAGCGCGGCCGCCTCGGCCAGCGGCGCGAAGTTGACAGAGACCGGCACGCCGCCCAGGGCTTGCATGCGCTGGACGGCCTCACCAAAAGCCTGCTCGGCCAGCGCATCGCCATAGAAGCTCAGTGCCGAAGGCACCCCGAAACGAAAGCCCATAGGCAAGGCTGACCCGGCCATCGCCAGCGTTCGCGAATACGGATCCAGCGGGTCATAGCCCATCGCCGCTTCAAGCACCCGTACAGCGGTGGCTACGGTGCGCGCGAAGATGGACACGCAGTCCACGCTTTGCGCGGCAGGCACCACGCCGCGCGCACTGATGAGGCCTTTGGAGGGTTTCAGGCCCACGATATTGTTGAGGCCCGCTGGTACGCGCCCTGAGCCCGCGGTGTCGGTGCCCAGCGCAAAGTCCGCCTGCCCCGTCGCCACCACATAGGCGGAGCCGGAACTGGACCCGCCAGATACATAGTCGGCGTTGATAGCGTTGGGCACCGCACCATACGGCGAGCGTGTGCCGTTCAGGCCGCAGGCAAACTGGTCCATGTTGGTCTTGCCCAGCAGTTGCGCACCCGCATCGAGCAGCTTTTGCACCACGGCGGCGTGCGCCGTGGGGGTGTAGGCAAAGGCGGGGCAGGCCGCAGTGGTCGGCACGCCCGCCACATCAATATTGTCTTTGGCCGCAAATGAGAGCCCGGCCAGCGCGCCGCTGCGGACGGGCGGGAAAGACGATGTCCTGGTAATCCAGGCCTCGGGAGCCCGGCCGGCGTCCGTGCCCGCAGATGCCGTCACCTGCTCAGGTGCAGCAAGCGATTGAGGAGAGTTCGGCGATGAAGAGATGTGCACCAATTGAAAGCATCCATACTTGTGTACAAGATGAGATGCAAGAGCTGTGCCAATCCGCAGAGCCGTCTGGGCACCACCAGCGACGAAAAGTACTTTGATGTCTGCTGGTTATCCAATTGGGTGCGTAAATGTCATGGATAAAGCGATTCTTGGGTAATTAATCATGCTCGATGTATCAAATACAGTAGAGGTCTATGGAAAAGTCTCGCTCCAATCCAACGCCCAAGCTTCGTGCCGTGCTGTTTGACGCCTACGGCACGCTGTTTGACGTGTACAGCGTGGGCTTGCTGGCGGAGCAACTGTTTCCGGGCAAAGGCGAAGCGCTGGGCGTGCTGTGGCGAGACAAACAGATTGAGTACACGCGCCTGGTGACCATCAGCAATGGCGGCGCGCATTACCGGCCCTTCTGGGACCTCACGCGCGCAGGCCTGCGTTATGCGTGCAAACGCCTGGGGCTGGATTTGAATGCCGCCCGTGAGGAGCAGCTCATGAACCAGTACCGCCACCTGTCGGCGTTTCCCGAGAACCGGGAGGTTCTGCAGGCGCTGAAGGCGCGCGGCATCGCCACCGGCATCCTGTCCAACGGCGACCCCTCCATGCTGGATGTGGCCGTCAAGTCGGCAGGGCTTGAAGGCCTGCTGGACCACATCATCAGCGTGGACAGCATCCGCAAATACAAGACCGCGCCTGAAGCCTATGCGCTCGGGCTGAAAGCCACCGGGCTGGAGGCGAAACAGATCGCCTTCGTGAGCTGCAACAGTTGGGACGCGCTGGCGGCCACCTGGTATGGCTACCAGACGCTGTGGGTTAATCGTTACCAGCTGCCGTTTGAAGAGCTGGGCACGCAGCCCCTGTACACCGGCAGCAGCCTGCGCGAAGTGCTCTCGCTGCCGCTGCACTGATTTCGCAGACACGTTCCATTTTTTGTCTTTTTAGTTTTTTTGACTCTTCTGATGCTTTTGAGAAAAGGGACCGCACCATGAACACAACAACCAACGCACGCACCTCCAGCCACCGCCTGCAGGTCGCTACCGGGCTTTACCGTTTCATCGAAGACGAGGTGTTGCCCGGCACGGGTGTGGCCAGCGGCGCTTTCTGGAAGGGCTTTGACGCCATCGTGGCCGATCTGGCGCCCAGGAACCTCTCCCTGCTGGCAGAGCGCGACCGCCTGCAGGCCGAGATGGACGCCTGGCACAAGGCCAACCCCGGCCCCATTGCGGACATGAAGGCCTACCGCGCTTTCCTCGAAAAAACCGGCTACCTCGTGCCTTCGCCGAAGAAGGTCACTATCACCACCGGGAATGTCGATGCCGAACTCTCCAAACAGGCCGGCCCGCAGCTGGTGGTGCCCATCCTGAACGCACGTTATGCGCTCAACGCCGCCAACGCGCGCTGGGGCAGCCTCTATGACGCGCTGTACGGCACCGACGTCCTCTCTGAAGAAGGCGGCGCCACCAAAGGCAAGGGCTACAACCCCATGCGCGGCGCCAAGGTGATCGAGTACGCACGCTACGTGCTGGACCGCACCGCACCCCTGAAGAAGGGCTCGCACATCGACTCCACCGGCTATGCCATCAAGGGCGGCAAGCTGGTTGTCACGCTCAAGGGCGGCAAGAAGGGCACGGAGACCACCACGCTGGAAGACGCAAGTCAGTTCATCGGCTACCAAGGCAAGGCATCAGCTCCATCGTCAGTGCTGCTGCAGCACAACGGCCTGCACCTGGACATCCGCATTGACCGCACAACGCCCATCGGCAAAACGGACGCGGCCGGCGTGAGTGACCTGGTGGTTGAAGCCGCCCTGTCGACCATCCTGGATCTGGAAGATTCAGTCGCGGTGGTGGATGCCGACGACAAGGTGCTGGCCTACCGCAACTGGCTGGGCATCCTGCAGGGCACGCTGACCGAAAGCGT
Source organism: Polaromonas sp. P1_F9 (assembly GCF_056405615.1). Lineage (NCBI taxonomy): Bacteria > Pseudomonadati > Pseudomonadota > Betaproteobacteria > Burkholderiales > Comamonadaceae > Polaromonas > Polaromonas sp. P1_F9. The sequence continues at coordinate 107,831 of NZ_JBFUBT010000008.1, forward strand.
GACCAAGGATGGCAAGACCTTCACCCGCGGCCTGAACCCGGACCGCGAGTACATCTCGCCCAAGGGCAAGCCCGTCACGCTGCACGGCCGCTCGCTGATGTTTGTGCGCAATGTGGGCCACCTGATGACCAACCCGGCTGTGCTGTACACCGCCGCGGACGGCACGACGAAAGAAATCCCGGAGGGCATCCTCGACGCCGTCGTCACCACCGCCATTGCGATTCATGACTTGAAGCGCAAGGGCAAAGCCGGCATCAAGAATTCGCGCAAGGGCTCGGTCTATATCGTCAAGCCCAAGATGCACGGCCCCGCCGAAGTCGCCCTTGCCGACGAACTCTTTCGCCGCGTCGAAAAGGTGCTGGGCCTGCCGGACAGCACCGTCAAGCTCGGCATCATGGACGAAGAGCGCCGCACCAGCGTCAACCTCAAGGCCTGCATCGCCGCCGCTTCCAGCCGCGTGGCCTTCATCAACACCGGTTTCCTGGACCGCACCGGCGACGAAATGCACACGGCCATGCAGGCCGGCCCGATGATCCGCAAGGGCAACATGAAGATCAGCCCCTGGCTCAGCGCCTACGAACGCAGCAACGTGCTGGTCGGCCTGGCCTGCGGCCTGCGCGGCCGCGCCCAGATCGGCAAGGGCATGTGGGCCATGCCCGACCTGATGGCCGACATGCTCAAGGCCAAAATCTCGCACCCGCAGGCCGGCGCCAACACCGCCTGGGTCCCCTCGCCCACGGCCGCCACGCTGCACGCGCTGCACTACCACCAGGTCAACGTGGCGGCGGTGCAGAAAGACATCGAGAAGACGGTCGACCTGAAGTCGGAAATCGCCCGCCTGCTGCCCGAGCTGCTGTTGGTGCCGGTCTCTCCCGACGCCCAATGGACGCCCGCCGAGAAGCAGCAGGAGCTGGACAACAACGCCCAGGGCATCCTCGGCTACGTGGTCCGCTGGATCGACCAGGGTGTGGGTTGCTCCAAGGTTCCCGACATCCACAACGTCGGCCTGATGGAAGACCGCGCCACGCTTCGTATTTCCAGTCAGCACATCGCCAACTGGCTGCTGCATGGCGTGGTCACGAAAGCGCAGGTCAAGGAAACCTTCGAGCGCATGGCCGCCGTGGTAGACGGCCAGAATGCCGGCGACCCCCTCTACAAAAAGATGGCGGGCAACTTCGAGACGTCAGCGGCCTACAAGGCTGCGTGCGACCTGGTCTTCAAGGGCCTGGAGCAACCTAGCGGCTACACCGAACCGCTGCTGCACGCCTGGCGGCTGAAGGTAAAAGCCGGCTTGTGAGCCGTTAAGTCCGCGGCAGGCTTGCGGGTGGCGGCTTGCGCCTGCTGTAGCCAGCGCCTGACTGGGTCAGTTTGCTACTGAATTAATAGCTGCTAGCGCAAGCTGTTATTGGCCTGGAGGCCAAATATCCCTGAAATCCGGGTGCGGCCCGCTGGCGCCGGTGTGCTCGTGGCGGATGGCTGGCGGTCAGGCGTTGATAACGCCGTGAGCTTGCCGATGTGTTGCGCCAAACTGACCTTTACAAAGGGCCGCCGATCTTGCAAAACCGGCCGCTCATCGCCATTCGCGGGATTTAAGGGCTGGTTGCGGACCGTTCCGTGACAAAAGCCCTGTAATTCATATGTATGCGTTGGAAACCAAGTGAAACACTTTGCAATTACTTTAATGAAATCGCGGTTGGCCCTTACGCTAGCGTCTCCCCCCTCTCCGGCCACAGATTGGTTGCAAGCTGGCCGGTCAATGTGATTAATACCAATTTCCCCGAACTCCTCGATGGCTTCGCAACCTGACGTCCTTCAATCCTGTCTTCAGGCGGCTGCCAAAGCAGCCCGGCCTGCGCTGGAACGGTGCATTGATGACGCCGTGGCGGGGCTGCAGATTGCCGAGTCACAAAGCCCAAAACAGGCCGAACGCGACGAACTCGCGGCGGCCTGGCGGGGACTTCAACAAAACAAGCTCGTCTGGGTCGTGCAATACCCGGCAGACCTGCTGGTGCATTTCAAGGCGAATGTGGCTGTTGCGGTGCAGGCGGTGCGCACGCCGGCAGCATCGCCAGACCAGCTCGCTGCCTCAGCCGCCGCCGCATCCAGCACCTTTGCCGCCCTGTCTTATGCCAGCTTCGCCCTCGTTGATGACGAGGACGTGTCCCAGGCCATTGAATCGTCACGGCTGCTCCAGCTGGTGCTGCCGGCGGTCGACCATGTCCTCGCCGAACTCAACAAGCTGATCAGCACCGTGCAGGGGTTGCCGAATGTGCGCCCGGAGCTCAATCCGCTGCGCCCTGAAGTGTTTGCACAAACCCTGCGCGAAATGATCACCGCAAGCAATGCGGGCCCGGCCGTCGTTTCGCTGTGGCTCAGGTATCTTGCCGAGCCTCTGGGGCGCGAACTCGGGCAGGTCTACGAACGCCTGGTTAACCAGCTCGAACTTGCCAACGTGCAGGGCGCCAGCTACCGCGTATTGCAGACCCCTGCGAGTGCAGCCCCCGGCCGTGGCAGGGGCACCGGCGGCGCAGGCTCCGGGTCGGGCGCCGGTACCGGAGGAGGAGGAGGCGGCGGTGAGGGCGGAAACGGTGGGGGCTCCGGCGAATCCGGCCGCCACCAGCCGCCCCCGCAATATGCCGACCTCTCCAACTATGAGATCCGCGACGAGCTGTTCCAGGATTTCCTGTTCCATGGCGGCAGCAACGCCCATCACGGGCTGGCGCCGTCGTATTACGAAACGGTCGAGGAAGAGCTGGTCGCCCTGCAGGAAGCGCCCGACTCTTCCGGCGCGCCGCTGGGTGAGTCGCAAGCCCCGCCCTCACATGAATACCAAAACCTGCCGGCGGTAGACCGTCCGCAGCGGATGGTCGATGAGAGCAGCCAGCTCAGCCCGCAGGTTTGGGGCTCGTACGCCCGCCCCCGCGAGCGCGCCATCGTCCGGACCCAGCTGAAGAAGGAAGCCAAGCAGGTCGGCCAGGTGCTCGGCCTGGAAGTGGTGCGCAAGCTGGTCAAACAGGTCGCGCAAGACCCGCGCCTGCTGGTGCCGGTGCGGGAAGCCATCGTGGCGCTGGAGCCTGCGTTGCTGCGCCTGGCCATGGTGGATCCGCGCTTTTTCAGCGACGAAGGCCACGCCGGGCGCCGCGTCATGGAGCGCGTGGCACAGCGCAGCTTCAAGTACAACGACGAATTCAGCCCTGAGTTCCTGGCGTTTTTTGAGCCGGTCACTCGCGCTTTCAACGGACTGAACAGCCTGACGATTGAAGATGCACAGCCTTTTGCGATGGCACTGGCCGAACTCGAATACGGCTGGGACGAGCAGGACCAGTTCGAAGCGGAGAACCGCAACAACGTGCTGCAGGCCCTGCGTTTCGCCGAAGAGCGCCAGACGCAGGCGGACCAGATCGCCTTTGAGCTGAGCACGCGCTCGGACCTGGACAAGGTGCCGGGCCTGGTGCTGGACTTCCTGTTCGGCCCCTGGGCGCTGGCCATGGCGCACGCCAGACTCTCCGATACACGCAACCAGGTTGATCCGATGGGCTTCGGTTCGGTGGTGCCTGACCTGCTCTGGAGCGTCAAGCGGGAAGTCACCCTGAAACGCCCGGCCAAACTGATCGAGATGATTCCCAGCCTTTTGGGCAAGCTGCACGAGGGGCTGGAGCTGCTGGGGCAGGACCCGCGCGAAAGCGAGCCTTTCTTCGAAGGCCTGATGATGCTGCACCGGCCCGTGCTCAAGCTGCGCCGCCTGAAGAGCCGGCGTGACGCCGAAGAATCGGGCGCCGTACCGCTGGAGCCCGAAGAAGATTCGGCCACGCCTGAACAGCGTCTTGCCAAGGCCGCCGCGCACCCTTGGCTTGCGCGCGACGACCTGGACGCCGCCGGTTTTGAAGACACCCTGCCGACCGTGCCCGGAGAACTCGCTCCGCTCGAGGAAGACGAGCCGCCGCCGATAGAACCCATGCAAGCGGCAAATGAGCCCGACTCCAGCCATCCGGAATACCTTGCCGCGGCGGCAGCCTCACCAAATGCGGTGCCCGCGATGGCTCAAAGCGAAGCTGAGCGCCTGTTGCTCAGCCTGCGTTCCGGCCACTGGGTGGATATGTACTCCAGGCGCCGCTGGCTGCGGGCCCAGCTGATCTGGGCCAGCACCAAGGGCACGCTGTTCATGTTCGTGAGCCACGGCGGCCAGCCCCACTCGATGACCAAACGCAGCTGCGAACGGCTGATCCGCGAACGCCTGCTCAGGCCGGTCGACAGCCAGGGCGTGGTGGCGCAGGCCCTGGATGCGGTCGCTTCGGAAGTCGCAACCACTGCGCAACCGGAATCCCAGCCGGTCTGAAGGCGGGGTTTCCGCACGAGGCGGCAGTTACCTGCCGCCGGATACGTGGCGGAACCCACCCGTACCGCTTAAAGCCTCATGACCTCCTGGCCCGACCTTAATCAATTTCCTGCCGCTGCTGTACCTGCAGGCCCGGCTGAATTGCAGCCGCCAGCGCATGCCCAGCCGTTTGTGCACGACGACGGAAACACCCGGTCGCTTCACTTCACGATGGGTGAACTGCAAAGCCGCATGCTGATGCACAGCCCCTGGCGCCTGGAAGTGGACTACACACTGACGATGATGGGCTTCCTGCTCTTTCGGCCAGCGCCCCTGCACATCGGAATGATTGGCCTCGGGGGCGGCTCGCTGGCCAAGTACTGCCACCGGCAGCTGCCGTCCAGCCAGATGACCGTGCTGGAGATCAACCCGCAGGTGGTGGCGCTGCGACGCGAATTCCACGTGCCCGACGATGACGCGCGTTTCCGCGTCATCGCCGCAGACGGGGCCGATTTCCTGCAGGCTGGTACCTCCCGGTTCGACGTGCTGCTGATCGACGGGTTTGACCACCAGGGGCAACCACCGGCCCTCTGTTCGCAGCGCTTTTATGACGACTGTTTTGCCGCGCTGTCGCCGGGCGGCGTACTGGTGGTGAACCTGCACTACGATGACCCGGACTATCCGCTGCTGGCGGGTCGCATTGCGCGCAGCTTCGATGGCAATTCCGTGGAAATTCTTGCCCAGGAAAAAACCAACAGCATCATTTTTGCCTCTCGCGGGGAGCCCTTTTCCGCACGCGGGCTCTCGGTGGCGCAAGCTCTTGCCGCACTGGCGGACGACGAGGGTCGGGCCCAGCTCAGGGCTGAGCTTGGGCGGATCACCTGGCACATGAAAGACCCGGGCGCAGACGACGCCTGACCGGTGCATCCCGGCTCACACCAGCTCCGGCCACGGCGGGAAGGCCTTACCCCGACGTGCGGCGCTATCCGACGGCCGGCCACAAAAAAGGCGGGCACGCTGGAGCGTTCAACATTTCATTTCACTGCGCTGCACGGATATGCCCTGCACGCGCACAAACCTGGAGAACCCCATGACTGAAAAAACCGCATCTGTTCACTGGGAAGGCCGAGGCAAAAAAGGCCAGGGCCAGATCAGCACCGACACCGCCGCGCTCAAGGCGTATCCCTACGGCTTTGGCAGCCGCTTTGAGGACGACCGCAGCGGCACCAATCCTGAAGAGTTGCTGGGCGCCGCGCATGCAGCCTGTTTCACCATGGCGTTTTCCTTTGCCTGCGACAAGGCCGGGTTCGGTACCAGCTCGGTGGACACCCGCGCCAAGGTCCGCCTGGTGCCGCAGGGCGATGGCTTCCTCATCGACCGCATTGCGCTGACCCTGGAGGCCGTGATTCCGGATATCGACGAAGCGAAGTTCCAGGAACTCGCCGAAGGCGCCAAAAAGGCCTGCCCGCTCTCCAGGGCCCTGGCCAGCGTTCCCGAGATCACCCTCGCGGCCACCCTGCGCCGATAGCTTTTCCGGCACCCAGAAAGACACCCGACATGAATCCCAGGACGAATTTTTCTTTTGAAGTTCAGTATGCCGCGCAGTCAGGCGCGGCGCAGGATGAACGCGACGGCCTGATGGGCTCGCTGGGCCCTTCGCTGCAGAAGCTGTTTGCCGCAGACGACCCTTCGGCCACCGTGACGGTGAGCGACAGCCACAAGGGCGAGGGCAACAAGATCATTGAGTTGACGACCACCCTGCAGGATCCCCAGGTCGCCGCAACACTCCAGGCGTTTTCGAAGCAGCACGGCGTGGCCGTGAGTGCACTTGAATAGCCGGCCCTGGTGCGGCCCCGCTCAGGCTTGCCACACACCGTAACCCGCTTCGCGCAGGGCAATACCCAGCTCGACTTCCATGTCGCGCGCAGCGTCGTAAGGCATGGGGTTGTACATCTCGTACAGTCGGGGCAAAAGCCGCAGGCCGAAATCACGGGCGAAACGGTTGGACTGAATGCCGGCCTTGTGTTTGTCGAAACGCACATCCGGGTCCAGCCCGGTCATGCCCACATACACAAAAGGCTTGCCCAGCTGGTAATCCGGATTGGCGCGGCGAAAGCGTGCCACGTTCCACACTTCGGGCCCAAGCTCGATCACATAGACGCTGTAGTGGTGACCTCTGGGTCGGGTGGGCATGAATGGGCGGCGTGAAGGGGTGGGCGTTGTGCCGACTTTAACGCATCGCAATTCATTCAAGTGCTATCAAAAAAATAGCTGCTTGCGCTTTCCCTTATTGGGCTACAGCTTGTTTTTGCTTGAAATTCGCGCGCTAGCCTTGCTGTTGCTGTTGCGATTCCTTTATTTCTCCGTTTTCTTCCTTATTTTCCTCTTCCCCTGATGGACTCTGGGTCTGCGTCTGTGCCTGTGTCTCATCCGGGGCCTGCTCCTGCAGCCAGCTGCCCGACGACACCACCAGGTGAATGAAATGCAGCTTCGCGACCGCCTCCGTCGGCAGGATGAAGGGATAGAAATCTGGTTGGCCCATGCTGCGCGACATCTCGTTGAGCATGGTGGTCAGCCGCGTCCAGTGGTTCAGGAAGGTGAGGAACTGTTCGGCATCCGGGTGCGCCGGCTGGTAGAGCGCATCGATCGTGAACGGCGTGAACTCCAGGTCGAAGTGATCGACGCTCAGGCCGAAACTTAAAGCGGTGTCGATCGCGTCACGCATGTGCAGGTAATGCGCCCAGCACTCGGCCCAGTCCTCCCAGGGGTGAGTACTGGCGTAGGCGCTCACAAAATGCAGTGGCCAGTCCGCGGGCGGGCCTTCGTCGTAGTTGCGCTGCAGGCTGGCCTTGTAGTCCAGGGTTTCGTCGCCGAAGAGTGCGTGAAAGCCGTCCATCCAGGCAGTGCCGGCGAGCAGGCGGTCCCAGTAGTAGTGGCCTACCTCATGGCGGAAATGCCCAAGCAGCGTGCGATAGGGCTCGCGCATGGCCTTGCGCACCGCTTCGCGCTTGGCGTCGTCGGCCTCGTCCACGTTGAGCGTGATGAGGCCGGTGTTGTGGCCCGTCATGATGTGCGGGCCGTTCACCGGCGAACGGAGGAAGTCGAACATCAGGCCGCGCTCGGTGTCTTCGCTCATGCGGGACGCCACCGGCAGCCCGAGCAGGATCAGTGCGGACACCAGGCGGCGCTTGGCCAGCTCGACCAGCCCCCACAGGTAACCGTTGTCGGGCAGGGCTGGGTCCGTCAGGTCCGGAATGGTGCGGTTGAGGCGGCAGGCGCGGCACATGTCTGCGGGGTCCTCCACCGGAACGAGCCAGTTGCAGGAGGCTGGGGTTGAGAGGTTGAGGCATCGCCTGTAAAGCGGCTCGCCGCTTTCGGCAGGCTGAGCGGGCAGTGCCTGAGTCATCCCGGCTTCCTCAACGGGTGCGGCAGGCGCAGCGCCGGGCGCAGATTCCTGGCCAGGAATATCTTCGAGCGAAGGCGGCTGCACATCGTCGGGCGGCGCGCCGGCCGGTGCGCCGGCCTGCCATTCCTGCCAGGTGCCCTCTTGCGGCCCGGGCATCAACGGCAGCAGCAGGCCGCGCTCGCAGTCATAACCCAGTGGCGTGCCGCAGGCCAGGCATTTGCTATTGCGAAAAAAAACAGGTTGCCCGCAGTGGCAACGGTAGTTGCGGCCGGCCAGCAAAGGCAGGGGTTGGTCGGTGGATCTGGATGGCGTGGTGAAAAACAAGTGGCTTGCCCGAATGAATGGTGGGCCCGCAAGGCCGAAAGCGCAAAGCACCTGGCAGGAGGACACCCGGCAGGAGAACCCAAGGGTACAGGATAGCCCGGCGAAGCCTCCGGCGCCCGGCGCCAACACCTGTCACGCTGTCAGTGGAGGCCGACAAAACAAGGCCGGCCTCTTGCTTTTATCATCGGGTATCAGACATGTTTGCGGGCCAGTTGACCGGACACCCGTAAAACCCTGTGTTCAACCCGCATCAACCACCACACCTCAGAGGACACCATGCCCACTTACCACGTCGAAATGATGGAAGGCCGGACCATCGAGCAGAAGAAAAAGCTCGTCGAGGCCATTACCCGTGTCAGCGTCGAAATTCTCGGCGGCCAGCCTGACTCTGTGGACATCCTGATCACCGACATCAAGCGCGAAAACTGGGCGACCGGCGGCAAACTCTGGTCCGAGCCGAGAGACTGACGACGGACACCCGGGCCATGCCCGCATCCCTTGCCGGCCTGCAGGCGCGCCACGGTCCGCGTTACCGGTGGTTGCTCCTGCTGTCCGTCATGATCGGCACGATGGCTTCCATCATGTCGTCGACCATCGTGAACGTGGCGATTCCCGACATGAGCCACTACTTCACGCTGGGGCAGGAGCGCGCGCAGTGGGTGAGCTCGGGCTTTATGGTGGCCATGACGGTCTCCATGCTGACCACGCCCTGGCTGCTTTCGCGCTACGGTTATCGCCGCACCTATGTGGGCACCATGGTGCTGCTGATGGCCGGCGGCGTTGTGGGCGGTCTGGCCAACAGCTTTGGGCTGGTGCTGGGTTCGCGCGTGGCCGAGGGCCTGGCGGCCGGTGTGGTGCAGCCGATTCCCGCGATCATCATCATGCGGGCCTTCGGGCCACACGAGCAGGGGCGCGCCAGCGGCCTCTTCGGCATGGGCGTGGTGCTGGCGCCGGCGCTGGGCCCCAGCGTGGGCGGTGTGCTGGTCGACCTGTTTGGCTGGCGCTCGATTTTTTTCATGGTGGTGCCGTTGTGCCTGGTGTCGCTGTGGATGGCTTACCGCTACGTGCCCGACACCGCCCCGGGTGGCGTGGAGCCCAACCGCAACGGCGCGATGATCGATTGGCGCGGCCTGCTGCTGGGCGCGGTGGGCACGCTGTGCCTGCTCAACGGCATGGTCGAGCTGCACGGCGCCGGGCGCGCGCATGCCTTCGTATTGCTGGGCGCCGCGCTGGCGGCGCTGGCCGCATTCATCTGGTGGCAACGCCGCCTGGCGGCTTCGGGCGGTGCACCGCTGATGAACCTGGCGCTCTTTGGCTACCGGCCTTTTGCCATGGGCAGCATCGTCGCTTTCATATACGGCACCGCGCTGTTTGGCTCCACCTACCTGCTGCCGGTGTACCTGCAACTGGGCTTGAATCTCTCGGCCTCGCACGTCGGCACCATCCTGTTGCCCGCGGGCCTGGTGTTGGCCGCCACGATTGCGGGCGTGGGCCGGCTGGCGGACAAACACCCGACCTGGCTGCTCGTCAGCATCGGCCTGGCCTTGCTGGCAGCCTCGTTCGCGTTGATGCTCACGGTGAGCCTGGCCTCGGGCCTGTGGATGCTGGTGATGTGGGCGATGCTGGGCCGCATCGGGCTGGGCTTCATCCTGCCTTCGCTCAACCTGGGTTCCCTGCGACCCCTGCATGAGCATCTGCTGTCGCAAGGCTCGAGCGCCATCAACTTTTTGCGCATGCTGGGCGGCGCGATCGGCGTGAGCCTGTGCGGCATCGTGCTGGAGTGGCGGCTTGCGGTTCATGGCGACTCGCTGGCCAACGCCACCAGCAGCCCGGCGCGGCTGGCTGCTTTCAATGAAGCCTTCCTGATGCTGGCCGCCTTGTGCGTGCTGGCCGTGGTGGCCGCATGGCAGCTTCGCGTGCCGGCTCCCGCCCAGCCTGACAACTTACCGGATAACAAGCAGGAAGGGGACTGACATGTGCCAACTTCTCGGCATGAACTGCAATGCCCCAACGGATGTGACCTTCAGTTTCAGGGGCTTCGCGCAGCGGGGCGGCCACACCGACCACCATGCCGACGGCTGGGGCATCGCTTTTTTTGAAGGTGACGACAGCGTGGCCGGCGGCAGCGATCGCGGCCTGCGCCATTTTGTCGACCACCAGCCGGCCTGCAGTTCACCGGTGGCCGAGCTGATCAGCCGCTACCCGATCAAAAGCCGCAACGTCATCTCACATATCCGCAAGGCCACGCAGGGCCGTGTCGCGCTGGAGAACTGCCACCCCTTTGTGCGCGAGCTGTGGGGCCGCTACTGGGTGTTTGCGCACAACGGCGACCTGAAAGATTTTTCGCCCCGCCTGCACGGCAGCTTCCGGCCCGTCGGCACCACCGACAGTGAGCGCGCTTTTTGCTGGATCATGCAGGAGATGGCCAAGTCGCACGCGGGCGTTCCCAGCGTGCAGGAACTGAGCATCACGCTGCGTGAGCTGGCGGCGCACATCGCCACCCACGGCACTTTCAACTTTTTGCTCAGCAACGGTCAGGCCTTGTGGGCGCACGCTTCGACCAACCTCTATTACGTGGAACGCAAGCACCCCTTTGCGCATGCCACGCTGAGCGACGAGGACGTGAGCGTGAACTTTGCCGAGCACACCAGGCCGACCGACCGCGTCGCCGTGGTGGTCACGGCGCCACTCACTACCAATGAAACCTGGACCTCATTTACGCCCGGGGAGCTCAAGGTGTTTGAAGGCGGCGCACTCATCGCTGCCTGACAGGCGTAGCCCGCCCGTGTGATCGGGCTGTCAGGCGCCGGTTGTCGTGACAGCCTGTTCCAGTGCATCAATGAACATGGCCGCCACGTCAAAGCCGGCCTGATCGTGAATTTCCTGGAAACAGGTCGGGCTGGTGACATTGATCTCGGTCACATAGTCGCCGATCACGTCGACACCGGCCAGCAGCAGGCCGCGTGCGGCCAGCACCGGGCCCAGCGCTTCGGCAATTTCAAAATCCCGCCTTGAGAGCGGCTGCGCCACGCCCACGCCGCCGGCCGCCAGATTGCCGCGCACTTCGCTGCCTTGGGGAATGCGCGCCAGGCTGAAAGGAACCGGTTTTCCCCCGATGACCAGCACGCGCTTGTCGCCCTTGACGATCTCGGGCAGAAATTTCTGCACCATCACGCTTTCGGCGCCATTCTTGTTCAGTGTTTCGGTGATGCTGCCCAGATTCAGGCCGTCTTCCTTCACGCGGAAGATGCCCATGCCGCCCATGCCATCCAGCGGTTTGAGGATGATGTCCTTGTGCTCGGCGTGAAAGCGCTTGATGTCGGCCGCGCTGCGCGTGACCAGCGTCGGGCCGCTGAATTGCGCGAATTCGAGAATGGCGAGTTTTTCAGGATGGTCGCGCAAGGCGGCAGGCTTGTTGAAGACCCTGGCGCCTTCGCGCTCGGCCTGCTCCAGCAGGTGCGTGCTGTAAAAGTATTCACTGTCAAAAGGCGGGTCCTTGCGCATGACCGCCGCATCAAAACCCGCAATGGCTTCGCGGCCGTCGGGACGGGCGGCATCGGCCGTGAACCATACATCTGCGTCGCCTGTCAGCGTGATGTGGCGCACCTGGGCCGTGACTTTCGCGCCGGTCTCCCAGCTCATGTCGGCCGGCTCGCAAGCGCTGATGCGGTGCCCGCGCCGCTGCCCCTCCCGCATCATGGCGAAGGTGGTGTCCTTGTAAATCTTGAATGATTCGAGCGGATCGGCAACAAAAAGAAGGTTCATGGTGTGGAGCGTGTCCCTGGGTTTGGCGCCGCCCCGGAGCGGGCTTCGCGGCGCTGTTGGCCGTATTGTTGTACAAAGAGCGCAATCGCGCCCGCGACGACACCCCAAAAGGCCGAGCCTACGCCGGCTATTGCGACGCCCGACAAGGTGACGGGAAAAGTGATAAGCGCCGCTTCCCGGTACGATTCATCCTTCACCGCCGCGGCCAGGCCGTTGCCGATAGCTCCCAGCAGCGCCAGTCCGGCAATGGCCACGACCAGCTCTTTCGGAAAAGCTGTCAGCAGGCCGGTGATCGCCGCGCCGAATATGCCGATCGCAATGTAAATAGCGCAACAAACGGCCGCGGTGTAGCGCCTGGCCGGGTCTTCATGCGCTTCCTCACCCGTGCAGGTGGCTGCCGTGATGGCGCTCAGTTGAGGGCAAACGCGCCAAAAGGCGCCATCACCTGCGACGAAGCCCGCGGTGAAGGCGGCGAGTTTGAGGTCTTTGTAAAATTGCATTGGGGGATTCTGGCCGGGTTGGCACCCAGGGCATGAGGTCGCAAGAGGAAGAACCGCCTTCCAGATGGATCCCATCCGTGCGCTATGAATTCAATAGCGGCTTGCGCCCGACCCAATTGCCCTGCGGCCAAAATTCCTACAAACCCGACAGCTTGCGCATTTGCCGGTCATGCCACCGGCCCAGCAGCGTGATCGCCACCGCAGCTCCGATCAAGGCCATGAACATGTCCGACTGCGTGTCCCAGGGGTCCCCCTGGGTTCCCAGAAATTCATCCGCGCCCTGACCCAGCGCCAAGGCCGCCCACCACTCCACCAGTTCATACACCGCGCTGATGGCCATGGCCACGCACACCGACAAAAACCCCGCCATGCGGCGGCTGCCCAGGTAGCCGCGCTGCAGCAATACCTCGCGCGCCACCATCGCAGGCACCAGCCCCTGCATGAAGTGGCCGACCTTGTCGTAAGGGTTGCGGCCCAGGTGAAACATGTCCTGCAGCCAGAAACCCGGCGGCACCCTGGCATAGGTGTAGGCGCCACCCACGATCAGCACCAGCATGTGCAGCGCAATCAGCACATACAGCAAGGTCGTCAGCGGGTAGCGCCGGCCCGTGGCCAGCAGTACCGGTGCGGCGATGACGGCGGGCGCCACCTCGAGCATCCAGGTGCCCCGGTCATACGGTGCCATACCCGACCACACCAGCGCGGCCAGTACCAGCAGGCCGAGAGCGACCAGCAGCGGCCTGCGGTCAGTCATGCGTCGCCATGCACAGGCTCGCAGCGCACATCGGTTTTCACCGAGTTCGCGATGAAGCAGGCGTCGTGCGCCTGATGGTGCAGCTTGTCGATCTCGGCGCGTGTTGGCATGCGTTCACCGGCAAACGCCACCTCGGGCCGCAAGGTGACGGTGGTCATGGCGATTTTTCCTTCCGCATTCTTTTCCATCACGCCGCTGGCTGCATCAAAGTAGCGTGTCACGGAAAACTTGCGTTTGGCTGCGATCGACAAAAACCACAGCATGTGGCAGCTCGACAGCGAGGCGACGAATGCCTCTTCCGGGTCCATGGCCGATGCGTCCGACATCGGCAGGGGCACCACATGCGGTGAGGAAGAGCCCGGCACTTCGAGGCCGCCGTCGAAGCGGATCAGGTGCCTGCGGCTGTAGCGGTTTCCCGGGAAATCGCCCCCATTGATTTCCCACAAAACCTCTGCCGTGTAAGTCGACATGGCCGCCCCTTGAAGTCAGCGAAAGAAGTTGTGCAGCGCGGTGGCCGTCGCCACGGGCTGTTCCTCGGGGATGAAATGGCCCGCCGGCATGGCATGGCCCGAGACCTCGCCGCTGCATTGCGCCTCCCAGAGCGCCAGCGGGTCGAACATCCGGTGCACCACACCGCGTTCGCCCCACAGGAGCAGCAAATCGCAGGCCACCTTCAGGTGCTGCGCGCGGCTTTCGCGGTCATGGTCCAGGTCAATCCCGGCGCTGGCCCGGTAGTCTTCGCAGGCCGAATGCAGCGCTTCGGCGTTGCAAAAGCAGCGCTCGTATTCGGCCAGGGCCTGAGGCTCGATGTAATTGAGGCCCGCGCTGCCCCAGCCGCCGAGCTTGGCATGCAGGTAGGCCTTGGCGGTTTCGGGGTGGTTGGCGCCCATCATGATTTCGGGCAGCGGCGCCGGCTGCAACATATGGAACCAGTGGTAATAGGCGCGCGCAAACGCCATGTAGGGCTGCGTCATGCTGCGGCCTTCATACATGTCCAGTGTGGGGGCGATGTCGATGATGCAGAGCTTTTGCACGCGTGCCGCGTAGTCCAGCGCCAGCCGATGCGCCACACGCCCGCCGCGGTCGTGGCCGCAGAGGTAAAAGCGGTCCACACCCAGGGCATCCATCACCCCGACCATGTCGTGCGCCATGTTGCGTTTGCTGTAGTTGCTGTGGTCGGGAAGGCCTGCGGTTTTGGAAGAGTCTCCATAACCCCGCAGATCGGGCATGACCAGGAAGTAGTGTTTTGCCAGGCGCTGCGCTACGCGGTGCCACATCACATGCGACTGCGGAAAACCATGCAGCAGCAACAGGGCCGGGCGCAGCGGATCACCCGGCACGACCCGGGAAAACCGCGCGTTGATGGACGCGCCGTTGACCTCAAAGCTGCATGATTCAAAACCGTCAAACCAGGACATGGGAACTCCCGTTCAGATCAACTCTTGCGCGGGCCTAGTGTCGCGTCACCAGGTATTTTTGCAGATTTGCTGCTGCCTGCGCGCGCACCTTGTTGCGCAGGAAAGGCGTCCAGCCCAGCAGCAGGCCGGGCGCGCCCAGCGCCTGGCGCGACCAGGCCCAGAAATCAAAGCGGTCACGGTGCCGTGTGATCAGGCCCTGTTCATTGAATTCAAACGCACCGTCAACGCTGTTGTGCACCATGCGCCCGGTGGCGCTGAAGCGGTAGTAGGCATCCCAGTGCGACTTTCCCGTGCTCGCACCGGCTTCAAGCCCGCTGTAGGTGAGCTTCCATACATCCATGCCCTTGGCTTTTGTGGCGTCGCACAGCATGTGCCACATGCCGGTGACCTCGCGGTGCCCCCGCAGCGAAAACGCCGCGTCGTCAAAGGCGGCGTCTGGTGCGTAACAGGTCGCCATGGTGTCGGAATCCAGCCGTGCGAAGGCGGTGTAAAACTTCTCGAGTGTGGCCTGGTTGGGGTGCATGGTGTCTCCTGGGTTGTTTTCGGGTGGCCTGGTGGCTTCGCGACTCTATAGCGCTTCGGTTTGTGCCGGCGTCGCTCACGCGTCAGCCGGCTTCGCGCAGCAATTGCAGCAGCCGCTGCAGCGCATGCTGCACCGTGGCGCTGCGCACCGCGGCCCGGTCGCCGTCAAAGCGCCGGACTTCGGACACCAGCCGGCCCGGCAGCGCAAAACCAAACCATACCGTGCCGACAGGCTTGGCGGCACTGCCGCCCGTCGGGCCAGCCACCCCTGTGACCGCCACGGACACCTGTGCGAGAGAGCGGCTCAAGGCTCCGGATGCCATCGCACGGGCCACTTCTTCGCTGACGGCGCCGTGCTGGGTGATCAGCGCAGCATCCACGCCCAGCAGTTCGATTTTTGCTTCGTTGGAATAGGTGACAAAACCGCGCTCGAACCAGGCGCTGGAGCCCGCCAGGTCGGTGCACGCCGCCGAGATCATGCCGCCCGTGCAGCTCTCGGCCGTGGCGAGCATCCAGCCTTTTTTGAGCAATAAATCGGCCACCAAGCCAATGGGATCCTGCGCAAGCAGCTCCTCTTTTGATAGCAATTCACTGCTCACCAGAATCTCCAGAAGGCGATCACCAGCAGGGCGCAGAACGCCGCCACAAAATCGTCAAACAAAATGCCGAAGCCGCCGCGCCAGCCAAAGCCTTTGAAAACCTGGTCCGCCCACGCCACCGGGCCGGGCTTCACGGCGTCAAAAAAGCGGAACAGCAAAAACGCGGCGAGTTGCGCTTCGAAGCCCGCCGGCATGACCAGCCACAACACCAGCCAGAAGGCCACCACCTCATCCCAGACGATGTTGCCGGGGTCGAGCACGTTCATGGCCTTCGCGGTGACGGTGCAGGCCCACCAGCCAATCAGGGTAGAGGCGGCAATCAGCCAGCCCATGTCGGCCGGCGACAGCCACTGCTGCAGCACCAGAAAGGCCAGCCATGCCCACAGTGTGCCGGCCGTGCCGGGTGCCACCGGGCTCAGGCCCGAGCCGAAACCAAGGGCGATGAAATGCGCAGGATGCGACAGCAGGAACCGGACATTGGGCCGGAACCGCGGTGGGCTGAGGGTTTCTGATGGGGGAGTGAGTTCGGACATGGGGGTCATGAGGCCGGGGCGGCGTTGGTTTTTTCCAGCCATTCGGCCCAATGGTCGATACAGGCCTTGATTTTGGGCAGGCGGTGGCGGTTGGTGAGCGTCACGGCGTAAATCGGGCTGGGTTGTTCATCGACAAAGTCTGCAAGCACCGGAACGAGCAAACCCTTGCGCACCAGCGGTTCGGCGACCAGCGTGGCGCAACGTGAAATGCCCAGGCCCTGCAGCGTCAGCGTGGCGGTCATGCCGGTATTGTCGGATCGCCAGGATGCCTTGGGCACGATCACGCTGGGTTTTCCGTCAATCACGAAGGGCCAGTGGTTGAGCATGGGCACGCCGCTGTTGGTGATCAGCCGGTGGCTGTGCAACTCATCGGGGTGCCGGGGTGTTCCGTAGGCCTGAAGATAGCCCGGCGCGGCATACAGCCTCCGGCCCAGCGCACCGATTTGCCGTGCAACGACCGTGTCGGTCACCGGTGTACCTGTGCGAATCGCGATGTCGATGCCGTCGCGCGCCATGTCCACCAGGCGGTCTTCCACCTGGAGGTCCACGCACAGCTGCGGATGGCGCTGGTGCAGGCTGTCAAAACTGGGCGCCAGCAGGTACTGGGCGACCACCGTGCTGGCCGCCACACGCACCCACCCGGTGGCTTGCCGCGACTGGCTGGCAAATTCGCCTTCCAGCTCGTCGAGCGTTCCCACGATGCGGCGGCAGTACTGCAGAAAGGTTTCGCCCTCGGCGGTGGGCGCCAAACCGTGCGTGGAGCGATGGATCAGGCGTGTGCCGCAGGCTTTTTCGATGCGGCTCAGGCTGCGCGAAACCTGACTGACCGGCACGTCGCGTTCGCGGGCAACAGCCGAGAGGGTGCCCAGCTCGGCCACGCGGGCAAAGAGGAGCATGTCGTCGAAGCCAAGGTTGCGCATGGGCCAATGGTAACCAGTACAAGGCCTGCGGGCGGCTTTGCAGCCAGCGCAAGACCCATTTGCGGACCATGCCGTTTCCGGCAGGCCGTGCTTTTCCTACAGTGCTTTCACCCCGTAACAAACCCGGGGGAAGGAAACCATCATGAACAACCCCAACCAGCTTGACGAGTACAACCGGCTGATCGATCTGGCCGGGCAGCGTGCCAGGCAACTGCGCCGCGAGGCCATGGAGAATTTCGGCCATGGGGCCGCCCCGGCCGCCCTGCGGGCCGCAACCCGGTTTGTACAGAGTCTGGCGCGCCATGCCCGGCTGCGCAAACAGACCGGGACCTGAACCACGCCGGTGCCGGCGCGCAGACGCTTTGTCTTCCCTTGTTTATTTCCCGGCAAAGTGATCAAACGAGGAGAAGCGTTGCGAAACAGCTTTTCCTTGTGCATCAATCAGTCGGAGGCCCGGCTGGGAGTCGATTTTCCCGACGCGGGTGACGGGCGTCGCGGCAAGCCGTGAAGCTGCCCGTACGGCCTCACGCGCGGAGGGCGGCGCGGTGAAGGCGAGCTCATAGTCATCCCCGCCGGCCAGTGCGCATTCCAGCTGCTTTTCATGGGGAAATGTGCCTTCTGCCCAATCAGGCAAAGCGCGGTCAGCTATCAAATTGATAGTAAGCGAGGTATCGATGGTAGCGCCGGCGCCGGACGCCTTGAGGATGTGCTGCAAGTCACCCAGCAGGCCGTCGCTCACGTCGATGGCGGCAGAAGCAATACCCCGCAGGGCCAGGCCGAGGGCGATACGGGGCGTGGGCTGTTCAAGCCTCTGCCGGGCTTGCGAAAGGATTCCCGCAGGCAGGGCCAGGGTGCCGCGCAGCGCTTCCAGTGCGAGCCGGGCGTCACCCAGCGTGCCGCTGGCATAGATGTCGTCACCGGGCTTTGCACCGGAGCGCAACAGTGCCTGGCTTTTGCCGCCGACCACAGGCACCTCGCCGAACACCGTGATGCAGATGTTGAGCGGCCCCTGGGTGGTGTCGCCGCCCACCAGTTCGCAGCCGTGCGCATCGGCCAGCGCCAGTAGTCCTTGCGAAAACGCGGCCAGCCAGGCTTCGTCGACGCGGGGCAAGGCCAGGGCCAGCGTGAATGCCAGGGGCCGGGCGCCGCAGGCGGCCAGGTCGCTGAGGTTGACGGCCAGCGCCTTGTGGCCTAGCGTAAAAGGATTTACATCTGCGAAGAAATGCCGGCCCTCGACCAGCATGTCGCTGGAGATGGCCAGCTGTGTGCCGGGCGTGGGCTGCAGCAATGCGCAGTCGTCACCGACACCCAGGACGGCCCGGCCGGCGGGGCGCGTGAAATAGCGTGCGATCAGGTCGAATTCACCCATACGCCGAGCATACAGGCCCGTGAACAGGTTCCAGGAGCCGCGGGTATCCGGCAAAGCCGGATCAGGGGTGCTGCTGGTGCGTGACGCCACCGCGGAAACGGTCGGCCGCCTGGCGTATGACTTCGGCCAGCAGGTGTTCCTCGCCCTGCTTTTCGCGCAGCCAGCGGGCGTCATTGTCGGCACGCTCCACACTGTTGCGCAGCAGGTGCAGCGACGCGCCGGCGCCCATGCCGGTGGCATGGCGTTCAATCTGCGCCATGGTCAGCAGGATGTGCTCGCGCAGCGGCATGTGCCCGCCGGTGGCCGGGTCGACATAGACCGCGTCCAGCCCGAAGCGGCAGGCCTGGAAGCGGTTGTAGGTGTAGACCAGGTAATCGTCTTCGACCGGCATGAAGGGCTGTTCGTGCATGAACCAGGAGGCCAGTGACTGCACAAAGCCGGCCAGGGCCGTGGCGCGCTCCACCGTGAGCGGCGTGTCGAACACGCGGATCTCGATGGTGCCGAACTCCGGCTTGGGCCGGATGTCCCAGTAAAAGTCCTTCATGCTCTTGACCACGCCGGTGCGCGTCATCTTGTCGAAGTACACGGTGAAGTCGTCCCACGTCAGGGCAAACGGTGCACGGCCCGACAGCGGAAAGGCAAACACGGAGTTGAGCCGCGCCGAATCAAAAGCTGTGTCTTGCCCCTGCACATAAGGCGAAGACGCCGACAGGGCAATGAAGTGCGGGATATAGCGCGACATGCGGTGCAGCGTCAGCAAGGCACTGTCGGCGTTGGGGCAGCCCACGTGCACATGCTGGCCGAAAATCGTGAACTGCTTGGAAAGGTAGCCGTACAGCTCCGACAGTTCGCGAAAGCGCGGTTTGTCGTAAATGCGGCGCTCGTGCCATTGCTGGAACGGATGCGTGCCGCCGCCGACCACCGCAATGTTGAGCTTGTCGGCACTCTTGACGAGCGCGTCGCGAATCTGCGAAAGCTGGCCCAGCACCTCCGAGGCGTTGTGGCACACGCCGGTCGAGATCTCGATCATGCTGGACGTCATCTCCGGCACCACGGCGCCGGGCAGTGGAATTTTGGCCATCAGGCGCAGCATGTCTTCGGCATATGGCGCGAGGTCGTAGTCGTGGGTATTGACGAGCTGCAGTTCAAGCTCGACACCCAGCGAGAGGGCCGCGGATTTCTGGAAAGGCTCAAGACTCATGAACAGGTCCTGTGGAAGGGCTGCGCGTGAGCGGCGCCCAGGGTTTGGAGCTTTCGCCCGAGCGGTAGATGGCCACGGTGGCGAGCACGGCGCCCAGCACTTCCATCAGCAAGATCGCAGGCAAGGCCACGCTGGCAATCTGGCGCCCCGTGGCGCCCGAGGCCGACGCAAACTGTGAGACCAGCAGCAGCGCCACCGATGACATCGGCGACATCGCGCAGCCGACCCAGAGGGCCTGCTTCCAGCTGGCGCCGCTGCCCACGTTGCCGATGGCGACACCGGCAATCTTGGCAACCATGCGGGCCACCACCATGCCGATGACCAGCCCGGCGACGGGCCCGCTCCAGTCTGCCTGCGCAGCCACCACGGAGACCAGCACAAACATCAACATGGTCAGCATCGACGACGCCGTGCCCATCTGCCGCGGCCATGACCAGGGGCGCGGGTTCAGTTGCTTGAGCAGCATGCCGCCCAGCAGGGCCGCCAGCGGCGCCGAGCCGCCGAAGTGGGCTGCAAGCGCCGCGCCAGTGGCGATCAGTGCCAGAAGCAGGATGGCGGTGTTTTCGCTGGTGGGGCTCATCACCCGCAAGGCGATGCGCAACGTGAGCGCGAGCACAGCGCCAACCACGACAGACAGGCCCAACACCACCAGCACTGCGTAGAGCGGGCTTGACAGCGCGGCTTCGCCCCGCGGCATCAGGCCGGCGCGGGCGCTGCACAGCGTGAGGGCATACAGGGTGCCCAGCGTTGACAGCACCAGGGCGCGTTCCGTCACTGGTCCGGCGGCACCTGTGTCGATCGCCACGCGCGAGAGAACGGCCGGTGATGCGGCCATGGCCAGCAGCGCGAGCGACTCCGCAACGATCTCGCGTACGCCCAGCTTGCTCAGGGCCCAGTGGACAAAAACATAGGTGAGGGCAGATTCAGCCAGGCTTTGCACCAGCACCATGGGGTTGTGGCGAAACCAGCGCAGCGGAATGCGCCCGCCCGCTTCAAACAGCACCACGGCAACGCCCAGCTCCAGCAGGAAAAGCCCGGTGCCCTGCAATGGCCACACGGCGCCGGTAAAACCCGCCAGTCCGGCCAGCCCGCCCACGAGTGAATAACCAATGACCTTGGGCAGGCCGGTGTAGCGGTTTGCGAGGTGGCCGGCGGCGGCGGCCACCGCCAGCAGGATGGACCATTGCACGGTCGGCAAACCTGCCGACGGCTTGATCCACTCAGCCCATATGGCCAGGATTTCGTTCATACGGGGTTGTCTCCACTGTCGTCAGGACTTCTTCTACAAGCATGCCCTGTGTCTGCGGCATGTTGCGCGTTGAGTGGCCAGCCTTGGCGGCATCAAGCCCGGTGGTGTTCCTGAAAAGAAACGTTGCATTAATTTACAGGCGCCTCGCGGCGGGACCTGTAGGACAAGACCTGAACATGAAGCTCACCCCTATCGGGCTCACTGCGTGTAGCCCTTTTCCCCTTGCAGGGGACGGCGCCTGCGGCCCGGCAAAGCCGGTTCCGCGGCCCCTGCTTGCTTGAAGATTCTGTGAGTGCGATCAGTGATGGAGGCATTTCACCAGTGGGGGCCGAGGGTCCGGCTTCGCCGGCCCCAGGCGCCGTCCCCTTGAGGGGAGAACAGGCTACACGCAGTGAGCCTGGACAGGGGGGAGCCAGTTTCTAGGGCATAAAGAAGCTGCGCGGATGGCTGCGCAGGCGTGCCCAGATGGCGATGCGTATGCGGGCGCGGTCGAGGTTGCTCACGTTGTGGGCTTGCAGTGCCAGGCGAAACGCCAGGTAAAAACTCACGCCGAGGTTGAGCGCGCCTATCAGGGGAATGGCAAGAATGCAGGACCAGATTTGCCAGTGTCGGAATGCTTCGAGCCCGAGAGAGGCGCCGGCCGCTGCCAGTTGTCCGGTTGACAGGGTGACGTGGCGGGCCTGGAGTTCAACCCCGAAGAAACCGGTGAAGGCCGGTATGAGGCCGAGCATGAAACCCAGTGCGATGTTGGACGCGAAACCCGAAATGTTGTCGCGCATGAAGCCGGACCAGCGCGCAGCGCGCTCGCCGCCCAGCACGGAAGTGATGCGCGGGTTGTGGCGCATCGCCGAATCAAGATGATGCAGTACAAACCAGTTCTCGGTCCAGCCCCCGATCATGCTGGCTGCGAACAGGATGCCGCCGGTGAACCCGGCCCACAGCAGGGCGGGGCCCATCACGGTGAGGGTTTCCAGCACATGATGCGCGTCGGCCACGCTGATCATGGGCCGGCCCAGAACGACCTGGATCAGCGTGTTGACGAGCAGCACGGCCGGCACGACCATGAATACATTGCCGCACACCGCCGCAACTTGCGAACGCACCAGGTGCGTCACCTCGTCGACAAACGCTTCAATGGGGCTGGTCGTATCGACCGAACCGATGTCCTTGAGCTTGGCCGCCATCGCCGGTGCGGTCATGGCAGGCTGCTTGGTGGCCAATGTGAAATGCAGAAGCTGGATGACAACAAAGCTGCCGGCATAGACGACGCTGGACCAGAAGCCCCCCCAGAAGGCAGAAAGACCAACGGCGACGACCATGAATTTCAGGAGCGTGGTGAAAGCGGTGATCGCTCCGCCGCCCATGGCCTTGCCCAGCATTTCACGGTACTCCTCGCGGGTACGGGTGATGTAGGTTTCCCCGGTCTCCGCGCTGCGCTCAGCCATCTTGGCCGACAGCAGCGTGGAGTTGGCGCTGATCAGCGCGCCTATGCTTTTACTCTCCTGCGCCGTGATGACGCGGCGCGTCAGCAGTTTCAGCGCAGCCATGCCGGGTTTGGCCGAAAGCAGGGCGTCCAGCAGTTCGCGCACGCGCAGGATGCGTTCGCGCAACTGGCGCAGGCGAAACACCATGCCGACGGAGATACCGTGGTCTTCGAGGTGCACATAAATGCTGTTGACGGCCTGGCGGCAGGCGTCCAGTCGCTCACGGTACTGTGCGATGGCGGATTGCAGCTGGGCTTCGTTCCGGTCAGGCTTGAAGAACGCGTTGCGCAGCTCGTCAATATCAGCGGGCAAGGCATGGAAGGCCCGGGCGTGTGGCGTGGCGCGGTTCATGCGCAGGCGCAGCTCCGGCGCAAAACCGGTGGCGCGAATCTGCGCAGTGCAATACGTCAAGGCGTCCATCAGGCTGTATTGCCAGTGCAGTGCATCGAGCTTTGGGCTGGCCGATAACAGCTGCGTGAGGCGGCTGATCTGGGCGTCTTCCAGTGCGCCCATCCACTGGGCATCAAAACGTGTGGGGGCGACCAGTGGGAAAAGCTCCGAAGCATCGGTGGTTTCGGGCGTTCCGGGCAGCAGCTTGCGACGCAGGCGTTCGGCCAGCTCGCTGACAAACGCCGTGCGCGGAGCAAAGCCGAAGTCGGCCAGCAAGGTGGTGATGTCAACGGTCTGCATCAGCGTTTGCCACCAGGCTTGCAGCCGTGTGCGCACTTCGGGCTGCATCTCCACCGCATCCATCAACGCCTGTACCCGTGACACGGCCGCAGGCACGGAAGTCTGGTCGCCGCGAATCCACTCGAAAAGCTTGATCAGCCAGACATGGCGCTGGGCCAGGTCGGCGTCGGGGTCGAGCGCCTTCAGGAGGGAAGCAAGATCCTTCATCAGCCGGTCAAACCCATCCGTTCAGTGCAGCACCCGGCCGTGCGGGGCGCTGCCGTCGTGTGCTTCCAGAACGAACATGGCAATGGGTACATCAAAACGTTCGCCATCTTCAGCCACACAAAAATAGCTGCCGTGCATGGTGCCGGTGGGAGTGCGCAGGCGCGATCCGCTGGTGTACTGGAAGGACTCGCCCGGCTTGAGCAGCGGCTGGTGACCCACAACACCAAGCCCCTTGACTTCCTCGTTGTGGCCGTTGGCGTCGCTGATGATCCAGTGGCGGGAAATCAGCTGGGCGGTCACATCGCCGGTGTTGGTTACCGTCACGGTATAGGAAAAACCGTAGATGTGGTCTTCCGGGGCCGACTGGTCAGGCTGGTATTGCGGAACGACTTCGCAGGAGAACTGGTATTTGGGCATGGCAGGTAAACGGTTGGCATCCATGTTAACCGCCTGCCCGGGAGGCTGTCATGCGTGCGGGCATGACGCGGAGGGGGCTTGCTGCGACAATCCGGCCATGCCTAAAAACACGCCACCCACTTACCGGATCGCCCCCTCTATTTTGTCCGCCGACTTTGCCCGGCTGGGTGACGAGGTCAAAGCCGTGATTGCTGCAGGAGCCGACTGGATCCACTTCGACGTCATGGACAACCACTATGTGCCCAACCTGACCTTTGGGCCGATGATTTGCCAGGCGCTCAAGCCCCATGCAAAAAAAGCTGACGGCACTGCCGTGCCGGTGGATGTCCACCTGATGGTGCAGCCCGTCGATGCACTGGCTGCGGCCTTTGCCGATGCGGGTGCCGACTTCATCAGTTTTCACCCCGACGCGTCGGGCCATGTGCACCGCAGCGTGCAGGCCATCAAGGCAAAAGGCTGCAAAGCAGGGCTGGTGTTCAACCCGGCTTCTCCGCTGGATGTGCTGGACTGGGTGATTGAGGATATTGATCTCATCCTGATCATGAGCGTCAATCCGGGCTTTGGCGGACAAAGCTTTATTGACTCCGCGTTGCGCAAAATAGAAGATGCGAGAAAACGCATTGACACGTCGGGAAAAGACATTCGCCTGGAAGTCGATGGGGGCATCAAGACCGACAATATCGCGCGCGTGGCATCGGCCGGTGCCGATACCTTTGTCGCCGGCAGTGCGATTTTCGGGAAACCCGACTACAGGGCGGTGATTGACGCCATGCGGGTAGAGCTGGTGAAATAAGGCAAACTGCAGCGATGCAGACCCCTATCTCCCTGCCCGAAAACCGGTAGGGCCGCGACTGGCCCGGCATTCATGGAAGAGCCGCATCATGACTGAACCTGTGAAGCCGCCGGTTAGCGACACGCCCTCCGTGCGGAGGGCGCGCATCCTGGTGGTGGACGATACCGAGGACATACGCTATTTCCTCGCGACGCTGCTGCAGGACAAGTACGAAGTGATTGCCGCAGCGTCAGGTGAGGCCGGGCTGCAGGCGGCAACTTCAGGTGTGCGCCCCGAGATCATCCTGCTGGATGTGATGATGCCCGGCATGGACGGCTACGAGGTGATGCGGCAACTGGCAGGCGATCCGCGCACGGCTGATATCCCGGTGATCTTCCTGACGGCGCTTGCCAGCGTGGAGGAGGAGCAATATGGGCTGGATCTGGGGGCCACCGACTACATCACCAAACCCGTCAGCCCGCCCATCCTGTTGGCGCGCGTCAGGATGCATCTTGAACGCAGCGCCAATGCCAAGCGCCTGAAGACCCTGTCAGAACAACTGTCGCGTTACCTGGCACCGCAGGTCTACCAGTCCCTGTTTGACGGGTCACGCCAGGCCGAAATCGAGACGCAGCGCAAATGGCTCACGGTGTTTTTTTCGGACATCAAGAACTTCACCGAATCGACCGGTAAGTGGCAGCCCGAAGAAGTCACGTTCCTGCTGAACAGCTATTTCGAAGAGATGTCGCAAATCGCGGCCGACTATGGAGCCACGCTGGACAAATTCATCGGCGATGCCATCGTGATTTTTTTCGGGGACCCGCACACCCTCGGCCGGCAGCAGGATGCCGTGCAGTGCGTCCGGATGGCTGTGGCCATGCTGGTGCGGCTTGACGAGCTCCAGGTACGGTGGAAGGCGATGGGCATCGACAAGGCGTTTGAAATACGCATCGGCATCCATTCCGGGTTTTGCGATGTCGGAAATTTCGGCAGCAAGCTGCGCATGGACTACACCATCATTGGCCGGGAGGTGAACCTTGCCGCGCGGCTTGAGCAGGCCGCAGAGCCCGGCCAGATGCTGATCTCCCGCGAAACCCATGCACTGGTCCAGGCGGAAATCCAGGCCGAAGCGCGGCCTGCCGTTACGGCCAAGGGATTTGCGGAGCCCATTCCGGTTTATGCGGTGCTGAAACCGGCGCGCCTGCCGCAGGCTGTTGCGACAGCGGCTCCGCCAACGTTGCAGCCGCCGCCGCGGGATACCGTCAAAACGCCGGGCACGGGAATTCCCATGGCGGGTGCCGCAGACGCCACCTTGCCTGAGAGCATTGCCGGACTGGATCTCAGCATCGGCCTGACCCGTGCAATGGGCATGAAGGGGTTTTACCTGTCGATGCTGCGCCGCTATCTCGACGGCCGCCGGGATACTCCCCGGCATATCCGCGAAGCGCTGGATGCGGGCGACCTGAAGAACGCCGAACTGCTGAGCCATTCCCTGCGCGGCGTTTCGGCCCAGATCGGCGCCATTCGCGTGCCGGCGGATGCGGCCGCGCTTGAGCAGGCCATCAATGAGGGCCTGCCGCGCCAAAGTCTGGACGATTTACTGGGGAAACTGGAGTCATCCCTGGGCGAGCTGATTGCTGCGCTGCAGTCAGGGTTACCACCTGCAGACCCGGCCACCGCAAGCCCCTAGCGAAGCGGCCCATGAGGGGCCGGGCCTGCAGGTGTATCGTTTCCTTACATCGCAAGCCACTAGAATCAGAATGCATTCAGGCGCATGCCACGACTGTTACCCGCGAAAGGACATCCACAGTGCATCCAAACAACGTTTATGCGGTTACACCCAAAGGTCAACAGGAACTGCGCAGTGCCGCCACTTCGATTTCGCAGCCTGAGATTGAATTACTGGTGCGCCTTGATGGCATCCTGACGGTCGCGCAGATCCGGCAGAGCATGGGTGAAGCAGGCAGTGCCACAGTAGACGGCACGCTCGATCTGCTCTATGCCAAGGGGCTCGTGGAAATGGTTCAGCCCGATCCGTTTGCGGCCTCGCTGCAACTCCACCTCAGCCCGTTGGCCCTGACTGCGGCGGACGCGGAAGCCGACGCCTGTGCGGCCACGCTCAAGAAGTCCAATTATTATGTGCGTATTGCGCGCAAACGCGGAGCACCCCGCGCCCATGCACCTGGCGAACGCCTGTCAGTCGTTATCGTGGATGACGAGGAGCACCTCGCCAAATTCCTGCAAAGTTATCTGACGTTCGAGGGGTTCGACGTTCGCACGGCCGGTTCCCGTGCCGAGATCGTGGCGGAATTTCGCAAGCAGCCGATTCCCGATCTGGTGCTTCTGGACGTGATGCTTCCGGATGCGGACGGCTTTGACATCCTGCTGCGGATTCGCTCCCACCCCGTGCTCAAGGACGTTCCGGTCATCATGCTGACCGCCAAGGCAACGCGCGAGTCCGTGCTCAAGGGCCTGGCGGGCGGCGCCGACGGGTATGTCACCAAGCCTGTAGAGACGGAATCACTGATTCAGGCCGTCCGCACCGTGCTGGGCACCCAATAGCACGCCTTTGCGGCGAACAGGCCTGAAGAAGCTCCACGCGCCATGAAAATGCCCTTTCGCTCAAGCATCAACGTGGCCTTGTGTGCCGGAATGGTGCTGATCGCCTTGAGTATCGCGGCATCCTATGTCACCATCAATTCTCTGATCAGCGATGCGCAGAGTGAAAGTGAAGCGCGGGAAAAGGCGCTCGTTCTCCAGCGCGTGGTGTCTGGATTCAAGGCGACGGAATCCTTGCAGCGGCGTTATTTGCTGACCAATGCCTCCAGCGATCTGGCTGACTACCGGCAGTCCCTCGCGCAGATCCAGCAGGCGCTCGAAAGCATGCGGACCAGCCAAGATGTTGTCACCTCCGCTGCAGATTGGCTTGCACTGAAAAATGCGATTACGCGAACGGTCGGCGTGATGGAACAGACCGTCACGGCGCGCCAGCAATCCGGTCTGGAAGCCGCTATAGCTATCGTGGGTGGCCCTCTGAACCGCCAGCTCCATGATGAAATCGAGATCTTGGTTGGCCGTATCAAAGGGGGCGAAGAATCAGCCCTTGAACGCACCAAGGCCGAAACTCGCCAGACAGCTCAAACCGTCAAGCAACTGATCCTTATGGGCGGACTGCTGTCGCTCAGCATATTTGGCTGGGCGATCCAGAGGATTCTCCGGACGCAGGAAAAGCGCCGCCGTGCTGAAGCGCAGCTTTTGGACAGTGAGGCCATGAGCCGGGCCGTGACCGAGAGTATGGCCGAAGGGCTGGTCACGGCAACGGGGGAAGGCCTGATCGTCCACGCGAACAGCGCAGCACGTCATCTTTTTGGTTACCGGCTCGAGGACCTGGTTGGCCAGGAGGTCACCATGCTGTTGCCAACCCGGTACCGTATGGGGTTCAGTGCCTTTTTCTCCGGGCTGGGCGGCCGCCAGCGCGGCTTCCGGGAGTGGGACGTCAAGATCCTGGGCCAGCGCCACGACGGGACTGAATTCCCCGTCAACGTGTCCTTTGGCGATGTCAATGTGAGCGGAAAGCGGCTTTTCACGGCCATCATTCACGACATCTCCGAGAGCGTGCGCATCACCGAGGCCCTTCGCAACAGCGAAGAGCAATTACGCCAGCTGACCGATACTGTCCCGGCCCTGATTGCCTATATCGACGGGGAGCAACGCTTTCAGTTCCACAACCGCGCCTACGAAGAAGCGTTTGGCTTGAAGGCCGAACAAATCGAGAACCGGCCGATGCAGGAAGTGCTTGGCGCCGAGCTGTATGACCAGGTCAGGGTACATGTACGCGAAGCACTTTCCGGCTACTCGGTGCGTCATGAGTTCGAATATGTGACAGCCGGCGGCGACCGCCGCGAGTACGTCATGAACTACTTTCCCAGATATGGTGAAGGCGACGAGCAGGACATGGTCATCGGGTTTTCATCGCTGGGGACGGACGTCACCGAGCTCAAGCGTATCGACCGCATGAAAACCGAATTTGTGTCAACTGTCAGCCATGAGCTGCGCACGCCGCTGACGTCAATACGCGGGTCATTGGGACTGGTATGGGGTGGCGTGGCCGGCGAAATTCCGGAAAAAGCAAAAAACCTCGTAGGCATTGCCCAAAGCAATTGCGAGCGACTGATCCGGCTGATCAACGACATTCTCGACAGCGAGAAAATCGAATCGGGGAAGATGCGTTTCGAGCTGCAGGCGCAGGAGCTTGAGCCATTGCTGGAGCGGGCCCTGGCCGACAACGAGGGCTTTGCCGCCCAGCATGGCGTCAAGCTGGTCCTGCATAAAGCCGAAAATTCCCTGCAGGTCTGTGTTGACAGCGACCGGTTGATCCAGGTGGTGACCAACCTGTTGTCCAATGCCATCAAGTTTTCTCCTCCGGAGGGGACGGTCGACGTGACTGTGCGCAAGCGTGGCCGTCGGGCCCGGGTTGAAATTTCCGACAAGGGCCCCGGGATTCCGGACGAATTCCGGCCGCGCATCTTCCAGAAGTTCTCGCAGGCCGACTCGTCCGACACCCGCCAGAAAGGCGGGACGGGGCTTGGCCTGAGCATTTCCAAAGTCATTCTTGAGCGCATGGAGGGCAACATCGGCTTCACGACCGAGAGCAATGCGGGAACGACGTTTTACTTTGATTTGCCCGAATGGCGCGAAGCCCCTCCTGTCACCGCGCCGGTGGGGCTGTATGCGCGTCCCCGCGTGCTGGTATGCGAAGACGACCCGGATGTCGCCAAGCTTATCGGCATGATCATGGACAAAGGCGGGTACGACGCGGACATGGCGCATACCGCAGACCAGGCACGTGACTATCTCAAGATGGAGACGTATGCTGCCATGACGGTGGACATCAAGCTGCCTTACGAAAACGGCCTCACCGTTGTTCGTGAGCTGCGCGCCAACAAGCGCACCGCCACGCTGCCGGTGCTGGTCTTGTCGGTCATCGCCGCAGAGGCCCGGCAGCATGCAGAAAACCAGTCGCTCGGCGTCTCGGAGTGGCTTGAAAAGCCGCTGGATGAGCAGCGCTTGCTGAAATGCATCAAGCGCGCCATCAAGAGCCGTTCCAACGGGAAACGCGGGGGCGTTCTTTGATGGCACCGGCGCTGTTCCCTCTCGACCGTGACATGGAGTGAAGAAATAAGTATCTGCGAATCGTGGCTTTGAGCGGTTAATGCGGATTTTGCGGAGATGAGGTTCCGCCGGCGTTGTTGCAGTCCTTACCTTCAGTATCGGGTCCAGCAGAAATTCGTCATTTGTCCCCGGGCTTGGCCATGTGGGATAGATCATCTCCAGTCTGTCCCCCAAAGCCCTGCTTCGCAAGCTGCATCAGCAGGCGCCGGCCCTTGGCATCCGTCGTCCGCCAGGCAATGCGGGCGAGTTCGATAAAAGCGTTTTCTGCAGGATTGATTACGTCTCCGCCGTGATCCGTATCCATCCAGCCTTTTGGCTTTCCGGACTTGCTCTCGATCTGCGCGGCGGCTGCATCGCCGATGTTCCGTGCGGTGCCCTTTGCGTCTCCCTTGAACTGGCTCAGTCCGCCAGCGCTGAGGCCGAGCTGCGCGGCGATGCGGCCCAGCATGCCGACAGGGGATTCGCCGGCGGCCAACTCCTTCTCGCTGAACTCCCGAATGATGATCAGCAGATTGTTGCGCCGGTTTCTATTGACGTTCGCTGAGTCCATGTGACGTAATTGCAACAATCCCGATTATTTTGCATCGACCCGTTGACGATGATGTAAAAAGATTTTACATTACCTTTCATCGCTACTTTGACATCAACTCTTTCCACGCACTCATCATGAAACCGATAGCCGCCACTGCAAGAAACAACACCCCCGTTTGGGGCGGTGTTGCCGTGCGTTGCCTTGACGTTCATCTGGGCCAATGCCGTGGGCTGGGTTCATTTGCGCCGTCCATTTTGCGGACCGCCATGCCCAAGCAGAACCACGAGGATTCCACACAACCGGGAGAAGGAGACGCCTGAGCGTACCTTCTAAATCTCTGACACCCAGAGGCCCGGTATCCGCAAGGAACCGGGCCTTTTTGTTTTTCCCTGACGGTGATCGTGCCGTCGATGCGCTTCAAGCGTGGAAGTCTTTAAAAATTTGCAGCGGAACGGCAGCCAAACACTGGATGGCAGCCAGTCCCGCAAAAATTGCGGACATAGCTCAGTAGGTAGAGCGTGAGCCTTCCAAGCTCAATGTCGTCGGTTCGAAGCCGTCTGTCCGCTCCATTTCGGGTGTGCCTGTTTCACGTCACCTGCGCGAGACCGAGGAGACGGTCTGGTGGCGTGTGTGCTGGCAGCCGGGGTTCATGGCCCCGGAAATGCAGTGCAGTGGGAGACCCCGGTTCGGCTTCACGCCGTCCGCTCACATGCAGGTACAGCCGAAATGGACTCAGTTTTTTTGCCCGCGTAGCTCAGCCGACGGAGCGGTAAGGCAGCCGCCTTGTAAGTGGCAGGTCGGCCGTTCAAATCGCGACCGTGGGCGCCAGGGTATTTGTCACGTTCGTCTAGCTGGCTCAGGACACAAGGTTTTCATTCTTGTAGACAGGGGTTCGAATCCCCTACGTGACGCCAATTTCAGCGCTGGCAGCCAGGTAGTTGGTTGCCAGCTGTTCAGTAAAGAAGCGCAGTGCTCCCAAGAGCGTAGTGCGGAAACCGGCCTCAAAGATTGGGGGGCACCGGAACTCGTAACCGGAAATTTCTTGAAAGATTGGCCGAGAGGTTCAAGGCACTCGCTTGCCAAGCGAGTGCCCATGAAAGTGGGCTCATGGCATCGAACCTCCTATCTTCCGCCATCTCTTCCGCCATCTGTTTGATGGGCCGTTCGCCAAGCTGGTCCAAGGCATCGGGTTTTGATCCCGACATTTCGGTGGTTCGAATCCATCACGGCCTGCCATTTTTTTTCGGGTTACATAGCTCAGTGGTAGAGCAGCGGGCTCATAACCCGCCGGTCGTTGGCTCGGTCCCAACTGCAACCACCACCCGCATCACCAGGTCATTTGCGCGCATAGCTCTGCTGGATTCAGAGCGCGATCCTCCGAAGGTCGAGGCCGGCAGTTCGAGTTTGCCTGCGTGCACCAGCCATAACCCAAATAGATTTTTTCTCGCGTTAGCTCAGTCCGGAATCAGAGCATCTGCCTACGAAGCAGAGGGTCGGAAGTTCAAATCTTTCACGCGAGGCCATTCAGTTTTCGTTCAGTTCGATTCAATCCGTGTGTGGCGCAGTTGGTAGCGCGCGTGCTTTGGGAGCATGAGGTCGCAGGTTCGAGACCTGCTACACGGACCATCTTCATTTCGTTTTTCTTCTTCTTTTTTTTGGTCTGTTAGCTCAGCTGGTAGAGCACTTCCCTGTCGAGGATGTGGTCACGGGTTCGATTCCCGTACAGGCCGCCATTATTTAAAACCCATGCGCCGGTTAGAACCCGGATAGGGACACCAGATCAATGCTCACGTGGCGGAATTGGAAGACGCGCCTGCTTCAAAACCAGGACTTTTGGGAGTTCGAATCTCCCCTTGAGCACCAGAACAGTTTTCAGCCCCGGTGGTGGAATGGGAAGACACACTGGCCTCAGAAGCCAGCGCTTTCGGGCATGCCGGTTCGACGCCGGCCTGGGGCACCATTTTTTTCGGATTTTCACGGGTGTGTAGCTCAACCAGGCAGAGCAGCGGCCTCCAAAGCCGAAGGTTAGAAGTTCGATTCTTCTCGCGCCCGCCAACGATTTCGGCGGTGTACACCAGTGGTCGAAGGGAACGGATTGCAAATCCGCCTGCGTCAGCACGCGTCAGTTCGAATCTGACCACCGCCTCCATCTCATTGCTTTCAGCGCCTGTAGCTCAGCCAGGACAGAACGCCGGGCTTCTACCCCAGTTTGTCGGCCGTTCGAATCGGCCCAGGCGCGCCACATTCCCCATTCAACCAACCTCAAGGAGATTTGCCATGACAGCCAGAAACACAGCGGCCTCCAGGAGGATGGCCAAACGGACGACCACACCACGCAACCGCATTGTTCGTGCCCTGCTGCGCAGCATCGCCGCCGCCGGCAGTGCGCGGCATCGTTACGCCTTGCCGAAGCGAGGCCAGGCACAGGATGACCGCGACCTCGATCAGCGCGTCCGCGAATGCGGCGAGTGGTGAGCACGCCGGGTTTCCCTCTCCCCGTTAGTCCACGATAGCTCAGCTGGTAGAGCGCGCGACTGTTAATCGCGTCGTCCCTGGTTCGACCCCAGGTCGTGGAGCCAAATTTTTCTTCATAGCCGCATAGCTCAGTGGTAGAGCAGTGCCTTGATAAGGCACAGGTCGCTGGTTCGATGCCGGCTGCGGCTACCAGTTTCTTTGTTTTCGGTGCAAGTGGCGCAGTTGGCAGCGCAGCGGGATGTGACCCCGCGGGTCACCGGTTCGAGTCCGGTCTTGCACCCCACTCCAATGCGGACATAGCTCAGAGGCAGAGCAACCGGCTTTTAACCGGTAGGTCGAGATTTCGAAATTCTCTGTCCGCACCATTCGTCATTCAGCGCTTCGTTTTTCAGCTCTTTAGCTCAGCAGGTAGAGCAGCGCCCTTACAAGGCGATGGTCGGGAGTTCGATCCTCTCAAGAGCTACCAAATTCATTCATTTCACCTTACAGGAGGCCACGATGCATCACGTTCTGCAGCTCGACATCCAGGGGACGCCCCAGGCCTGGATCACGGCTGAGGATGCGGCGTTGCACTATGCCACCGGCACTGTGGCGTGGGAGGAGGGTGACAGCCCCCTCGCCACGCTTCGCGGTGGGTGGAATGTAGCGCGTGGCCGGCAATCGCAGATGGTCATTCAGCCCATCATTGCCCTGCGCGGTTCGCCGCGGCGCAACCTGTTTGAGGTCACGCCGGCCATATCGAAACCCAAGCTGTTGCGCCGGGACCGCTGCACCTGCGCCTACTGCGCTCAGATCTTCCTCGAGAAAGATCTCGAGGCGGAGCACATCATCCCCGACAGCAAGGGTGGAGCCTACAGCTGGACCAACCTGGTCAGCGCATGCCGTTCGTGCAATGCGCGCAAAGGCGCCCGGACCCCCGAGCAGGCTGGAATGCCGCTGGTCTACCTGCCTTACGTTCCGTCGCTGTGGGAAGACTTTTTGCTGCGCGGCCGCAATGTACGGGCCGACGTCCATGAGTGGCTGGCCGCCCGGCTGCCCAAGGGATCCAGGCTGAACTGAGTTCAGCAGCCGAAGCGGCGCACTGCGAAAGTGGTGTGCCGCTTTTTTATTCCCGATAGTTCTCTGGTTCATCGGCATGCCGTTCAGCATGCTTGTGCGGGGCCCACTATTGCCGCCATATGGCAGGATCGGCCAGGAGTCACGGCTGCAGAAGGCAACAGGCTATCTGCCTTTAAGATCAACCCGATGAGGTACTGGCGGTGACTGGTCTTGGGGGGAATTCCTGTGCCAGGAATGATCCACCCGTATCATCAGTTCGGGCCGCTATCTGTTTTGAGCGCTACTGCCTTGTATTGAACTCTAATGATTTTTGACAACGACCGTTTTGACGCTGCCATCATCGACCTGGACGGCACCATGGTCGATACCCTTGGCGACTTTGTGGCTGCCCTCAACCTGATGCTGGCCGAAATGCTGCCGGGCCACCTGCCGGCGTTCAGGCTTGATGCTGCAGCAGTGGAGCGTATGGTTGGAAAAGGCTCGGAGCATCTCGTCAAGACCACGCTGAAATATGTCCAGGCCAAGATGAACATTGCGCGGCCAGCTATCGATTTAATAGCGAATTACGATACGGCCTATGCCGCTTACCAGCGACATTACACCAGCATCAATGGCAGGCACTCTGCGGTTTATCCGGGTGTCCTGGAAGGCTTGCATGTGTTGCAGCAGGCGGGATTGCCGCTTGCCTGCCTGACCAACAAGCCCCTGGCGTTTGCCCGTGAGTTGCTCAAGCTCAAAGGCCTCACCGGTTTTTTTGCGCAGATGTTTGGCGGGGATTCATTCGAGCGGAAAAAGCCCGACCCGTTGCCCTTGCTGAAAACTTGCGAGAGCCTTGGCACTGCGCCCGTCCGCACGCTGATGATTGGCGACTCCAGCAACGATGCCCGGGCCGCCCGGGCCGCAGGCTGCCCGGTGTTGCTGGTGACGTATGGATATAACCATGGCGAGCCGGTTCGCGCTGTGGACGCCGATGGCTTCATTGACTCGCTGGCGGAGCTGCGGTTTAAGAAATGACAACGGGGCTTGCGCCCCGTTGAGAGAGTGTGGCCTGCGCCGCTTCAGGCGGGTTTGCCGAGCATCGCGTCTTTCAGTTTCCAGTCGGCCGGTTGCGGGCCCAGCCAGATGCGCAGAAGTGCGGTGAAGAACTCTGCTTCCTTGAATGGATCGCCTTGCGGTTTGCCTTTGACCGTGATGATGGTGCCGGTGCCGGGAATCCAGTCAATGGTGAAGTTGTCTCCGGCCACCAGTTTTTTCTGGCTGGCGAATATCTGGCCCATCTTGATCAGCCCGGGAATCAGCTTGGACATCTCGTTTTTTGGCGTGTTTTCTTCAAAGGCCTTGGTGAAGCTCTTGCCGAGCTCGTTCGAATCAATTTCGCGCAGCAGCGTGATGCTGATCCGTTTGGGACCCGGGGCCGCGTAGACCTCTTCAGGCGTCACTGCTTTTTTCCCGAGATAGAGCGCGCCGACATAGACCTTGAAAACCGCTTTATAGCGAACGCCTGCGCCGTTCAGGTGGAGCTTGGCGCCGCTCACCTCGACCGGGTCATCGAGCTTGATGCCTGAAACTTCCATCGGGTCGGCCAGGGCGCTGAACGACAGTACCAAACCGGCCAAGCCAGCCATGCATCGCGTTGTCAAAGTCATGAATTTATCTCCAGATAATAAGGAAAATAGAACGAGCGTTCTTTTTTATGGGTTCATTTTGGGTGCGGCTACCCTCCCTTACAAGAGGGTTTGCGAGATAAGCATTACTACCAGTTGTTGTAACTTTGCCAACTGCGCTGGCCTTGAGGCTCCGATGGGCCGCCGTTTGCTACACTTTGTCCTTCATGTTCATTCATCGCGTCATTCAGACAGGTTGTGCAGGCCGGGGAGCCTGGCCCTGGCGTACCTGTCATTTCTCGCACGCCTGAGGCGCACGCGGGCTGGCACACTGCCACTTGCCCGTGTATCTGCCGCGGTTTTTGCGACACCCCCCCTTGATGCGCTCCGGCCCTGCCGGAGCATCCCGGCCCCATGCTTCGGGGTATTTTGAATGACAGGTGGCTACGCCTTTGAGCGCGTTGCCTCCTTGCGAAGGACTCATCCGTGATCACAGAACTCGAATTTAAAAGCCTGGCCGGCCAGGGCTACAACCGCATTCCCTTGATGGTCGAGGCGTTTGCCGACCTCGAAACACCTCTTTCCCTTTATCTCAAGCTTGCGCATTCCAGAGACGGCGGCAAGTTCAGCTTCCTGCTGGAGTCGGTGGTGGGGGGCGAGCGGTTCGGCCGCTACAGTTTTATCGGCCTTCCCGCGCGCACGCTGGTGCGGGCATCCGGTTTTGGGCCAGATACCCTGACCGAAGTGGTGACGGACGGCAAGGTTGTGGAAACCTCCAAAGCCAATCCGCTGGACTTCATCAGCGACTACCAAAAGCGTTTCAAGGTCGCCCTGCGGCCCGGCCTGCCGCGCTTTTGCGGCGGCCTGGCGGGGTACTTCGGCTACGACACCGTGCGTTACGTCGAAAAGAAACTTGAAGCCTCCTGTCCGCCGGACACGCTGGGCTGCCCCGACATCCTGTTGCTGCAGTGTGAAGAACTCGCCGTGATCGACAACCTGTCGGGCAAGCTTTACCTGATTGTTTATGCCGACCCGGCGCGGCCGGAGGCGTATGCCAATGCCAAAAAGCGCCTGCGCGAGCTCAAGGACCAGCTGAAGTATTCCGTCAGCGCACCGGTGGTGAAACCGTCGCAGAGTTATCCGGCCGAGCGCGATTTTGCCAAGGCAGACTACATCGACGCCGTGGAACGCGCCAAGCGGTTGATCGAGGCGGGCGACTTCATGCAGGTGCAGGTCGGCCAGCGCATCAAGAAGCGCTACACCGAGTCGCCGCTGAGCCTGTACCGCGCACTGCGTTCACTGAACCCCTCGCCTTACATGTACTACTACCACTTCGGAGACTTCCATGTTGTGGGGGCGTCTCCCGAAATTCTGGTGCGCCAGGAAAAAATCGACGACGGGCAGAAAATTACCATCCGGCCGTTGGCGGGCACGCGGCCCCGCGCCTCTTCGCCGGAGGCCGACAAGGCCGTGGAGCACGAACTGGTGAACGACCCTAAAGAGCGTGCCGAGCACGTGATGCTGATTGACCTGGCGCGCAACGATATTGGCCGCATCGCCAAAACCGGTACGGTGAAGGTTACCGAAGCCTTCGCGGTCGAGCGCTACAGCCACGTGATGCACATCGTCAGCAATGTGGAAGGCACGCTGCTTGACGGCATGTCGAGCATGGACGTGCTCAAGGCCACCTTCCCGGCAGGCACGCTCACCGGCGCGCCCAAGGTCCATGCCATGGAGCTGATCGACCAGCTCGAGCCGACCAAGCGGGGCCTCTACGGCGGCGCCTGCGGCTACCTTAGCTATGCCGGCGACATGGACGTGGCCATTGCCATCCGCACGGGCATCATCAAGGACCAGACGCTGTATGTGCAGGCGGCCGCTGGTGTGGTGGCCGATTCCGTGGCCGAACTCGAATGGATGGAAACCGAAGCCAAGGCGCGCGCGCTGCTGCGGGCGTCCGAGCTGGTGGAGGAGGGCCTGGAATGAGCACGCTGTCCCATCCCGCCATTGAGCACTGCGACACCATGGCCGATGTGCGCCGCCACATCGATGCGCTGGACGACCGCATCGCGCCGCTGATCGCCGAGCGCAGCGCCTATGTGGCGCAGGCGGCGCGCATCAAGCAAAGCGCCAGCCAGATTGTCGACAACGCACGCATCGAGTTCATCGTTGATCGTGTGCGTGCACAGGCCCGTGCGGCCGGTGCCCCCGAGGCCGTCATGGAAGCGACCTACCGCGCCATGATTGCCGCATCCATTGATTTTGAGCGCGGCGAGTTCACACGCCTGCGCCAGGGAGACTGACCATGAAGCGCACCAAACTCCTGATGATCGACAACTACGACAGCTTCACCTACAACATCGTCCAGTATTTTGGCGAGCTGGGTGCCGAGGTCGAAGTGTTTCGTAATGACGAGATCACGGTGACCGAAATCGCTGCGCGCGCTCCTGACGTGCTGGTGGTGTCTCCCGGCCCTTGCTCGCCGGCCGAAGCCGGTATTTCAGTGGCGGCGATCCAGTATTTCGCCGGCAAGCTCCCGATTCTGGGCGTCTGCCTGGGCCACCAGGCCATAGGCGCCGCTTTTGGCGGCAAGATCGTGCGCGCCCAGCAGCTCATGCACGGCAAGACCAGCGTCATCACTACGACGCAGCAGGGTGTGTTCGCCGGGCTCCCCGAGCAGTTTGTGGTGAACCGCTACCACTCTCTGGCCATCGAAAAGTCTTCATGCCCCGACGTGCTGGCCGTCACGGCGCGAACCGACGACGGCGAGATCATGGGTGTGCGCCACACAGAGTTGCCGATCCAGGGTGTGCAGTTCCATCCGGAATCCATCCTCACCGAGCACGGCCACGCCATGCTGAAGAACTTCCTGGAGCAAACAGCATGACCTGCATTGCTATTGTTTTAATAGCTGCTTGCGCCCGCTCTTATCGCCCTGGAGGCCGAAATGACTGATAAAAGAGCCGTGGACCTGCGCAGCGATACCGTCACCCGGCCTACCGCCGCCATGCGTGAGGCCATGCTGGCAGCGCCGCTGGGCGACGATGTGTTCGGCGATGACCCGGCCGTCAATGCGCTGCAGGAAAAGATTGCGGGGTTGCTGGGCTTTGAGGCCGCGCTCTTCGTGCCCACCGGCACGCAGAGCAACCTCTGCGGAATCTTGAGCCACTGCCAGCGCGGTGACGAATACATCGTCGGCCAGATGGCGCATTGCTACCGCTGGGAAGGTGGTGGCGCGGCGGTGTTTGGCAGCGTG
Organism: Polaromonas sp. P1_F9; assembly: GCF_056405615.1. Taxonomy (NCBI): domain Bacteria; kingdom Pseudomonadati; phylum Pseudomonadota; class Betaproteobacteria; order Burkholderiales; family Comamonadaceae; genus Polaromonas; species Polaromonas sp. P1_F9. The sequence continues at coordinate 146,374 of NZ_JBFUBT010000008.1, forward strand.
CAGCCACAGCCGTTGAACCATCACACGGATGGCACGCTGGCGCTTGCCGAGATCGAGGCAGCGATCAAGCCCGACGACGCGCACTTCGCGCGCACCCGGATGCTGGCGCTCGAGAACACACTGGGCGGCAAGCTGCTGCCGTTTGAGTATGTGCAGCAGGCGACCGCGCTGGCGAAGAAGCACGGCCTGGCCCGCCACCTGGATGGTGCGCGGCTCTTTAACGCCGCTGTGGCGCAGGCTGCGCAAACGTGCGGCAACCCGCTGGCGGAGGCGCGCCGCATTGCGGACTGTTTTGACAGCGTGTCGGTTTGCTTCAGCAAGGGCCTGGGCGCGCCGGTGGGTTCGGCCCTTTGCGGCTCGCGCGAATTCATCGCGCGGGCGCATCGCATCCGCAAGATGGCCGGCGGCGGCATGCGCCAGGCCGGCATGTTGGCTGCAGCAGCGTCGCATGCACTGGACCACCATGTCGGACGTCTCGCGCAAGACCACGCCCTGGCCAGACACCTGGCCGACGGCCTGGCGGGCATTGAAGGCCTGCAGGTGGAGGCGCCACAGACCAACATCGTGTTTGTCGACCTGACCGGCGCGGCGCGGGACCGGTCCGCTGCCTTGCTCAAGCACCTCGCGAGCCAGGGGATTGAAGCCACGGGGCTGTACCGCTTGCGTTTTGTCACTCATCTGGACGTGGACACCGCCGGCGTGGACCGTGCCATCGCTGCCATCCGGCAGTTTTTTAAATGAAAGGACTTCGCCATGCCTGACTTTCAACACCTGCTGCTTTTCATCGCGGCTGGCTGGCTGCTGAACCTGACGCCGGGCCCGGACGTGCTTTATATCGTGACCAATTCACTGCGCTCGGGCGCCCGCGCCGGCGTTGTTGCGGGCCTGGGCATCACGGCTGGCTGCTTCGTCCACATCTTCGCGGCGGCCGTGGGTGTCGGTGCCTTGCTTGCGACTTCGGCTATGGCATTTACGGTGCTCAAGTGGGCGGGTGCGGCTTACCTGCTGTGGACGGGTGCAAAGATCCTTTTCTCCAAAGCGCCGCAAGCCACCACCGATCTGGCGGCGGTTGCTGCCGCAGAGCCACCCAAGCGCCTGAAAGCCATCTTCATGGGAGGCTTCTGGACCAATGTGCTGAACCCAAAGGTGGCGATCTTTTTCCTGGCCTTCGTGCCGCAGTTCATCGCGCCCGGCACCGACAACAAGGCCCTGGCCTTTGTGTTGCTGGGCGTGCTGTTCAATTTGAACGCCATTCCGGTCAATTCAGGCTGGGCTCTGGCGGCTGCCTGGATGGCCCGGCGCGATGCCGTGCAGCGCGGCATGCACTGGCTGGACCGCGCAGCCGGCGCCATGTTCATCGCATTCGGCCTCAAGCTGGCCTTTACCGATCATCCGGCAAACTGAGCCGGTTCCCTATAGCTCCAGAACGAAGAAGCGAGACACATCATGCCCCATACCCACAAAATCACCCCGCAGGAAGCCCTGCAGCGCACCATCGAGCACCGCGAAATCTTCCACGACGAGATGCTGCACATCATGCGGCTGATCATGAGCGGCGAGATGTCGCCGGTGATGATGGCCGCGCTCATCACCGGCCTGCGCGTGAAGAAAGAAACCATCGGTGAGATCACGGCCGCCGCGCAGGTGATGCGCGAGTTTTCGACCAAGGTCAATGTGGCCGACAAAACCCATCTGGTCGACATCGTCGGCACCGGTGGTGACGGCTCGCACACCTTCAACATCTCGACCTGTTCCATGTTTGTGGCGGCGGCAGCCGGCGCCAAGGTCAGCAAGCACGGCGGGCGCAGTGTCAGCAGCAAGTCGGGCAGTGCCGATGTCATCGAGTCGCTGGGCATCCATATCGGCCTGTCGCCAGAGGCCATTGCGAAGTGCATCGACGAGGTTGGCGTGGGCTTCATGTTTGCGCCGAACCACCATCCGGCCATGAAGAATGTTGCGCCCATCCGCAAGGAACTCGGCGTGCGCACCATCTTCAACATCCTGGGCCCCCTGACCAACCCGGCCAGTGCGCCCAACATCCTCATGGGCGTGTTCCATTCGGACCTGGTCGGTATCCAGGTCCGTGCTTTGCAGCGCCTGGGCGCCGAGCATGCACTGGTGGTCTATGGCAAGGACGGCATGGACGAGGTCAGCCTGGGCGCGGCCACCGTGGTCGGCGAGCTCAAGAACGGTGAAATCACCGAATATGAAATCCACCCCGAAGACTTCGACATGCCCATGGCCAGCAACCGTGCGCTGCGCGTGGAAACGCCCGAGCAGTCCAAGGCCATGCTGCTGGGCGTGCTGGACAACCAGCCGGGCGCGGCGCGCGATATCGTGGTCCTGAACGCCGGGGCGGCCTTATACGCGGCCAATGTGGCTGACTCGATGAAGGCCGGCATCGTGCTGGCGCGTGCGGCGCTGGAGTCGGGCGCGGCCAGAGCCAAGCTCGATCAGCTGGTCAGCCACAGCCAGAAGCTCGCCTGACGGCTTGCCGGCAGCGCATGGCTGCCGCAGCTATCTATTCCCGTGCGGTCACGCGCGCGTCGGTTGCGGCGAAATGCAGGCCGACCGTGCTGCCTGGTTCGGCCACGCTAAGCAGGGCGTCACTGAACACCAGCAGTTCACCCAGCGGTGTGAGCACCACGCTTTCGATCCGGCTACCCAGGTAAGCCTGCCGCAGGATTTTTCCTGTCAGCGTGCTTGCTTCCAGTTCGCCGATACGGATGCGGTGTGGGCGTATGGCCAGCGCCACGGCGCCGTCCGGCATGCCTGGCGGCGGGACAACCCGCACATCAACCTGGTCGGCGCGGAAGAAATGCTGGCCTTGCACTGTGACCAGCTCGCCGTTGATCAGGTTGGCGTCGCCGATGAAGTCCGCCACAAAACTTGAGACGGGCGCCTCGTACAAATCGCGCGGCGCGCCCATCGTCGCAATGCGTCCCTTTTGCATGACCACAATGCGGTCCGACACCGCCAGCGCTTCTTCCTGGTCGTGCGTGACGTAAACCACCGTGAGTTGCAGGTTTTGCTGAAGGTCGCGGATGTCCTGGCGCACCTTGCGGCGCAGCTTGGCGTCCAGGTTGGACAAAGGCTCGTCAAACATCAGCACGGCCGGCTCCAGCACCAGTGACCGTGCCACTGCCACACGTTGCTGCTGACCGCCGGACAGCTCCGACGAGAGCCTGTCGGCGTAGTCGGCAATGCCGAGCAATTCCATTTTGGTTCTGGCCAAGGCAATGGCCTGCGGTTTCTTCATGCCAGATGCGAGCAGGCCGTAGCACACGTTCTCCAGCGCGCTCATGTGCGGGAACAACGCATAGGACTGGAAAACCAGGCTCACATCGCGCTGGTTGGCCGACCTGCCGGTCACGTCCCGGCCGTCGATGCGGATCACGCCCTCGGAGGGAAGCTCCAGGCCTGCAATCAGCCGCAGCAGTGTTGTCTTGCCGCAGCCGGAAGGCCCCAGCAGGGTCACCAGCTCTGCCTTGTCGATGGTGAGGTCAAGCGGATGCAGCGCAACCACCTTGCCAAAACGCTTGACGACGCCTTGGAACTCCACTGCGGCGGGGGACGGGTTCATGGCAGGGCCTGCTTAAAAAATAAGTGAGACGAAAAAGATGTGACGATGACGCAGAGGCTCAGGCGGTGGACACCGCGCGCCGCCCCAGCTCCGCATTGCCGATGAAACGCTGGATGAGCAGGACGCAGGCCAGCATGATCACGATAAGCACCGACGAATAGGCGATGGCGAGCGCGTACTCGCCGACTTCGACGCGCCCCGCGATATAGACCGTCGAAAGGTTGTGCTGGGCGGTCGCCAGGAAGATCACTGCGCTGACGGCCGTGATGGCGTGCGTAAAACTGAACACCAGGCTGGCAATGATGGCGGGACGCAGCAGCGGAAGGATGACCCGTGCGAACGTGCGCGAGGTGCTGGCGCGCAGCGTGGCGGAGGCTTCGTCGAGCGAACGGTCGAGTTGCGACAGGGCCGAGACCGTGGCCCGCACACCCACCGGCATGTTGCGAAACACCAGGCACAGCACGATGATGGCGAAGGTGCCGGTGAATTCAAGCGGCGGCACGTTGAAGGCGACGATGTAGGCAACACCGATCACGGTACCGGGCACTGCGAAGTTCACCATGGTCAGGAATTCGAAGGCGCGCCGCCCCTTGAACGCATGGCGGCTCACGACATAGCCTCCCAGCAAGCCCAGCGCGGTGGTAAGAGGTGCGGCAACAGCCGCGACGCCGAGCGTGGTGAAGAGGCTGTTCCACGCCGAGCCCGAAAACACCAGGCCACCTGCGCCCCAACTCAGGCCAAAGCCAGTCTCGAAGTGCTGCAGCGAAGGTGTCAGGTCGAACCTTCCGATGTCCTTGACTACGCCGCCGATCAGGATGATGCCGTACGACAGCACCGTCAGCACGCCCCAGGGAAGGACCAGCGCCAGTGCGCCCCACTTGACGCCTGTGGGCAGCGCGGCGGGCAGGCCACTGTCGCCTTTTCCGCTCACGGATGTGTAGGAGGCCTTGCCGATCCAGCGCTGTTGCAGTGCAAAGATGCCGACCGTCAGCAGCAGCAGCGTGACGGCGAGGATAGCCGCGCGTGATGCATCGTGCTGCGCGCCGGCAATGGCGAAGAAAATTTTCGTCGACAGTACCTCGAAATTTCCCGAGAGCACCAGCGGATTGGCGAAGTCCGCCAGGCTTTCCACAAAACCCAGCAGGAAGGCATTGGCAATGGCAGGGCGCACCAGAGGCCAGGTCACGGTGCGGAACACATGCCATGGCGAACCCCTCAGCACCTGGCCCGCTTCTTCAAGCGTCGGGCTGACGAGGCGCAGCGCACCGCTGATCAACAGGAAAGCCAGGGGCGTAAAGCACACCACTTGCGCCAGCAGTACGCCGGGCAGGCCATAGATCCAGCGCGACCGGGCAATGCCGAACCAGTCGCTCATCAGCTGAGTCACGATGCCGGTTCGGCCGAACAGGATGATGATGGCCAGGCCGATGACAAAAGGCGGCGTGACGACCGGCAGGATGGAGAGCACGCGAAGGCTGCCGCGAAAACGCCTGCCGCCCCGCTCGGCCAGCAGGGCCAGCGCGAAACCGAAAAGCGTGCTTCCGATGCCGGCGAGGGTGGCCAGAACGATGGAGTTGATGGCCACGCCGCATCTGACGTTGCCGGCGATGCAGCCCGTGCCCCAGATGTCTTCGCTGAAAAACCGGGCGGCGGCGGTCTGGATCAGCCAGTTGCCCCGTTCGTCCACGAAAGCCGCCAGCAGCATGCGCCCGATCGGGTAGATGACAAAAATGGCCAGCAGCAGCGACAGGATGCAGACGATGCCGGAAATGGCGGCATCGCTCTTGAATGCGCCGGCACGTGTTGCCAGCACGCTTGCGACGGCGGCCAGCACGCACCCGCCGGCAACGTAAGCTGAGCTCTGGGTCCACGGCATCAGAAGCACGCCCGCTGCAATGCCCAGTGCTGCCAGCAGCCAGCTCAGCGGATCAGCCCGCACGCGTGGGGCGGCTGCCATCACTGCAATGGGTGTAGTCAAGGTGTGACGTGATTCATCAGTGAGCAATGGAATTGCGGGATGTGTTCAGCGCTCACTTGGGCAGTGCCCCGATGTCCTTGTCCCATTTGCCCAGCAGGCGCGAGCGTTCGGCCGAAGCGCCGTACTTGGCGAAGTTGTAGTCGATCAGTTTGACGTCGGCCAGCTTGGGCGCCTGTGGCGGCAAGGATGCTTTTTTATTGGAGGGGTTCTGGTACGAATGCGCGACCGTGGCAATGTCCTGCGCTTCAGGTGTCAGGGCCCAGTCGTACCATTTTTTGGCGTTGGCCAGATTTTTGGCACCCTTGATGATGCTCATGCTGCCGATCTCGTAGCCCGTACCCTCGCACGGTGCGACCACCTTCAGTGGAGCGCCTGCCACGGCGTGCGTGACGGCGTCGTGCAGAAAGGTGATGCCGATCATGCTTTCGCCGGTGGCTGCCGCACGGGCTGGCGCAGCGCCCGACTTGGTGTATTGGTTGATGTTGCGATGAAGGGCCTTCAGGTAGTCGAAGGCCTTGTCTTCGCCCATGATTTGCACGAGGGTGGCGAGCAGCGTGTAGGAGGTGCCGGACGAGTTGGGGTTGGCGACCTGGACTTCGCCCTTGAACTCCGGCTTGATCAGGTCGGCCCAGCATTTGGGTTCGGGCAATTTGCGTTTGGCCAGCTCGACGGTATTGAAGCTGAACCCCAGGGCGCCTGCATAAACGCCGACCGTGCGGTACTTGGAGGCCTCGGCTTGCTTCACGGCCCAAGGGTGCAGATCAGCCAGCTTCGGCGACTTGTAGGGCTCGGTCAAACCTTCCTCGGCGGCCTGAAGATGAGGGTCGCCCGTGCCACCCCACCACACGTCACCGCGCGGGTTGGCTGCTTCAGCCTTGATCTGGGCGTAAGTTTCGCCCGAGCTCTTGCGTGTCATCGACACCTTGATGCCGGTGGCCTTTTCGAAGGCCGTCACCATGGGCCGGCACCATTCTTCCTGGACGTTGCAGTAAACCACCAGTTCTTCGGCTGCGCGGGCGGGGGACGACATGGCGCAGGCCGCGGCCGCCAGAACCAATCCTGGAAAAAGTGATTTGAATGTGAACTGTTTCATCTGTGTCTCCTTCTTTATGTCGTCAATGGCGCCTGCGGTACGGCGTTGAAGCCACCTTAGCAGCCGTCAGCGCAGCGGTATACCCGTTAAAACGCTTAGTTCCGAAGCCAGTCTGGCGTTGGTCGCCAGCACCGGGTTTCCCTGGGCCAGGCCGTTGTCGGCCCAGAAGTCGTTGACGCGGCCGCCGGCTTCCCGGACCAGCAGCAGGCCGGCTGCGACGTCCCATGAATTGATATGCGCCTCGGCATATGCTTCGCATCGCCCGGCGGCCACATAGGCCAGCCCCAGCGCGCCGGAACCCGCGCGGCGCACCGAACAGCCCGCATGCATGCACCGGCTGACCAGCGCGAGGTATGAATCCGGTGATCGGCGCGGAGACCAGCCAATTTCGACGGAAGAGGCGGACAGCTCGACCTGTTCGCTCACCTGAAGCCGCACGCCGTTGCACCACGCGCCGTGGCCGCGTTGCGCAATGAAGAGCTCATCGTGCATGGGCTCATAGATGGCGCCGGCCTCGAGCTCGCCGTTGACCATGAGGCACAGGGAAATGCAGAAGTGCGGGATGGCCCGGGCGAAATTCGCCGTTCCATCCACCGGGTCGACAATCCAGAGGCGAGCTGCGCCGCCGGTTTCTCCTCCTGCTTCTTCCCCCAGCACGGCATCTCCCGGAAAGCGCCGTTCGATCTCCGCGCGCACATACTGTTCTACCGCGCCGTCGGTGACGGTCAGGTAGTCCTGCCGGCCTTTGAGCGAATAGGCAGGCTTGTCCGGCGCGTTGAAGGCGTTGCGCATCATGGCGCCGGCCGAACGGACAATTTCTTCAATGGCATCAGTAAGTGCGGTCATGAGAGGGTGTATGGCTATCCGATGGAGGTACACCTTGTGCGCGAGCCCGGTCAGGCAAGGGCGGTCAAAGCGGGCGAAGGGAAATACTAGTGCCGGGACGCGTCCGGTTGTAGCGGGTTTGCGCTAACACCGCCAAGGCGGACTCCTGCGGGAGGTCTGGCCGCATCTGCCAAAATCGGGGCATGTCCGATATCCTGAACCAAATCATCGCCATCAAACGCCAAGAAATTGCCGATGCCATCCGCCGCAAACCGCTGGACGTGATGCGCGAAGATGCCGAATCGCGTGTCCTGACGCGTGACTTTGTGGGTGCGCTGCGCGCCAAGATCGCAGCGGGTCAGCCCGCGGTGATTGCCGAAATCAAGAAGGCCAGCCCGTCCAAAGGCGTGCTGCGCGCCGACTTCATTCCAGCCGATATCGCGCAAAGCTATGCCGAAGGTGATGGCGAGATCAGCGCCGCCTGCCTTTCGGTGCTGACCGACAAGCAGTTCTTCCAGGGCAGCATTGATTACCTGAAGCAGGCGCGGGCCTCCTGCAGTCTGCCGGTGCTGCGCAAAGACTTCATGGTGGATCCTTACCAGGTGTATGAAGCGCGCGTCATGGGTGCCGATTGCATTCTGTTGATTGCGGCCTGCCTGGACGACGCGCAGATGCAATCGCTTGAAGCGCTGGCGATGTCGCTGGACATGGCGGTGCTGGTCGAGGTACACGACGAAGCCGAACTGGAGCGTGCGCTCAAGCTCAAGACGCCGCTGATCGGCATCAACAACCGCAACCTCAAAACTTTCGAGGTCTCGCTGGACACCACGCTGGGCATGCTGGCCAGGGTGCCGGCGGACCGCCTGCTGATTACCGAGTCGGGCATTGCCACGCCAGCGGACGTGCAGCGCATGCGCCAGGCAGGTGTGAATGCATTCCTGGTCGGCGAGGCATTCATGCGCGCGGAAGAACCCGGCCTTGCGCTGGCTCAATTGTTCGGTAAAAGATAGGCTGTAAAGCCATGAACCAGCTGCTTGACGCCATGAAGGCGCCCTTGCCCAATCGGCTCACCACTGCTGACCCCGCCGCATGGCCGGTGGCGCCCGGCTGGCGGCCGACTACCGATGCATTTTTTGGCAGTCCGACCGGCCAGAGGTTGCTGGGCTTTTTGCGAGGCCGCCTGGCGGAAGGTGCGACGATTTTTCCGCCCCAGCCGTTGCGCGCGCTGGAGCTTACGCCGCCCGAAGAAGTGCGTGTCGTCATCCTCGGCCAGGATCCGTACCACGGGTTGGGGCAGGCCGAGGGGCTGGCGTTTTCCGTCGCCCCCGGCGTCGCCCTGCCGCCCTCACTGCGCAATATCTTCAAGGAGCTGCAACGCGACCTGGGTACGCCCCCGCCCCAGTTTCCGGTGCCCGGCGGCAGCCTGGTGAAGTGGGCGACCCATGGGGTGCTGTTGCTCAACACCTGCCTCACAGTTGAGGAAGGGCTGCCGGCCAGCCACGCCGGCAAGGGCTGGGAAGTATTGACCGACACACTGATCCGCCAGGTCGCGGAAGGCGACCACCCGGTGGTCTTCATGCTGTGGGGGGCACATGCCCAGAGCAAGCGGGCATTGATTGATGCGAAGCGCCACAAGGTGCTGGTGGCCAACCACCCGTCGCCGCTGTCGGCGATGCGGCCACCCTTGCCTTTTATCGGTTGCGGCCATTTCTCACAGGCGCGCGAATGGCGTGACGCACATCCGAAGGTCTAGGCTGCTATTGTTTTGATAGCTGCTTGCGCTCGTCCCGCCTGGTCGGAAGGCCGAAAAGTCTTAAATTCTGAAGATGGGCTAAAACTCCGCCGGAAGGCTGCCCACGTAGTCGCGCCGGATATTGACTGTGCTTTGCAGGCCCAGCGCCTCAAAATGACGGCGCAGCCAACGCTTGGCTGCGCCCTGGCCCATCTCAAACAGTTTTTCGATCATGGCCGTGTCGGCCGACATCTTGCTGGACGAGGGCAGGCTTTCCAGCGCCTCGCCGCCGTCGATGCGGTGCAGCAGCAGGCTCTTGTATTTCTCGCCCTCCTGCAAGCGGCCATCGGCCAGCAGGCGGTTGATGAAGTCGATGGTGCGCATCTGGGACAGCAGGCTGGCGTTGAAGGTCAGCTCGTTCACCCGGTCCGCGATGTCGTGAGGCGTGTGGGGAATCTCGGGGCGCCGCAAGGGGTTGATCTGCACAACAATGATGTCGCGGCTGCTGCAATCACTGATGAGCGGCAGCAGCGAGGGATTGCTCGAGAACCCGCCATCCCAATAGTGCTGGTCATCGATTTCAACCGCCTGAAACAGCGTGGGCAGGCAGGTGGAAGCCATCACCGCCTGCAAAGTCAGGCGCTTGCCGGCAAAGATCTCTGCCCGACCGGTGGTGACATGGGTCGCCGATACGAAGGCCTTGGTTGTGTGCATGGCCGCAATGGCGTGAAAGTCGATTTCTGCCTCCAGCAGTTTGCGCAAAGGGTTGATGTCCAGCGGATTAGCCTGGTATGGCGACATCCACTGTGTCATTGCGCTATTCATTAAGTTTGCACTCACTTTATTGGCGGCCCAGCCCCCAATGAGCATCTTGCTGATGCTGTCAGCCATGGAGCCGAGGCTGCCCATGGCGGCAACGCCCTGCCAGACCCGGCTGAGGGACGCACGTGCCGCCTCCCGCGGGTTGGTTTTTTCGGGGGAGTTGTCTTTTTGGGCGGTAGCGAATCCGTGTGCCAGCGCCACGGCGTTGACCGCCCCGGCGCTGGCGCCGCTGATGCCGTCAAACTCGATGCGCTCGTCCGCCAGCAGGGCATCCAGCACCCCCCAGGTGAATGCGCCGTGTGATCCGCCACCTTGCAAAGCAAGATTGACCCGGCGCAGGGAAGACGGCTCAGCGGGGGAGGAGGGAAGTGCGGGTACGGTGACAGTGCTCATGAGTAGACGGTCTCACGTTATCCAGGTTGGCCGGTGGCGCGGGAGGGTGCCCGGGACGGCAATATCCATGCGATTCACTCTGGCATTGATGAAAGGCTGACACATCATGCCCGAAGCCTGGCCGCAGCCGCCATGGGAGGGCGGCAGGGTCTGGGGATTAGGGCCGGACCGGGTTATGCCGCGTTTTCGGGGGCTTTCCGCGGTACCCAGGGGCATCCCGGGGTGAAGGTGTGGTCGGGAGATGCGCTGGCGAGGCATGCGGCAGCTTTTTTAATGCTTTTTGCCATGCCTTGGCATTTCGTCCGACATAAAACCGTGGCATAATCCGAGGTTCGCTTGAAGGATGGGTGCCCGAGTGGCTAAAGGGGGCAGACTGTAAATCTGTTGGCTAACGCCTACGCTGGTTCGAATCCAGCCTCATCCACCAGATTTTGTTTTGATTTTGGCAAGCGGGCGGCGCAAGAAAGTCGCGTAAAGCGTGTTTTGGGTCGTGAGTGATTTTGGTGTGAGTTGAATTGGCAGAGCTGCGCGGGAGTAGTTCAATGGTAGAACCCTAGCCTTCCAAGCTAATGACGCGGGTTCGATTCCCGTCTCCCGCTCCATAAAGCTGCTTTATGGTTCTGCTTTTGAATCTTGCGCCAGATTGCAATTTTGGTTTTGAGTTCAGCCCTTTTGGCTCAGTGGTAGAGCACTCCCTTGGTAAGGGAGAGGTCGCGGGTCCGATTCCCGCAAAGGGCACCAAATTTTGAGTCGGTGCGGCGTACGAGGCGCTGTTGCAGGCTGTAGTGGTAACTGGTTTTGTAACTCTTTATAAATTTCTGGAGTTGAAAAAATGGCAAAAGGCAAATTTGAGCGGACCAAGCCGCACGTCAACGTAGGCACGATTGGCCACGTGGACCATGGCAAGACGACGCTGACGGCGGCGATCACGACCGTTCTGGCATCCAAGTTCGGCGGCGAAGCCAAGGGCTACGACCAAATTGACGCGGCGCCCGAAGAAAAAGCACGCGGCATCACCATCAATACCGCCCACGTCGAGTACGAAACGGCCAACCGCCACTACGCCCACGTCGACTGCCCAGGCCACGCCGACTATGTGAAGAACATGATCACCGGCGCTGCCC
>NZ_JBFUBT010000009.1:0-2500 GCF_056405615.1 Polaromonas sp. P1_F9
CGCCCGGTTGATCAAAAATCAACCGGGCGTTCCTTGCTGTAAGAGCCTGACGATGTCCTACTTTCACACGGGAATCCGCACTATCATCGGCGCTAAGTCGTTTCACTGTCCTGTTCGGGATGGGAAGGAGTGGTACCAACTTGCTATGGTCATCAGGCATAACTTGTTGACAGATTGTCCAAAGAACAATCCATCGAATTCATAGAGTAAATCAGCTTGTATTTAGATTCGCACAGCTGCTGAGCCGTGCTTTTTGAATGCGTCAACTTGGCATAACAACTTCGAATTAATCAAAGTTATAGGGTCAAGCCGCACGAGCAATTAGTATCAGTTAGCTTAACGCATTACTGCGCTTCCACACCTGACCTATCAACGTCCTGGTCTTGAACGACTCTTTAGGGGGCTCAAGGCCCCGGCAGATCTAATCTTGAAACGAGTTTCCCGCTTAGATGCTTTCAGCGGTTATCTCTTCCGAACTTAGCTACTCGGCAATGCCACTGGCGTGACAACCGATACACCAGAGGTTCGTCCACTCCGGTCCTCTCGTACTAGGAGCAGGCTTCCTCAAATCTGCAGCGCCCACGGAAGATAGGGACCAAACTGTCTCACGACGTTTTAAACCCAGCTCACGTACCTCTTTAAATGGCGAACAGCCATACCCTTGGGACCGGCTACAGCCCCAGGATGAGATGAGCCGACATCGAGGTGCCAAACACCGCCGTCGATATGAACTCTTGGGCGGTATCAGCCTGTTATCCCCAGAGTACCTTTTATCCGTTGAGCGATGGCCCTTCCATACAGAACCACCGGATCACTATGTCCTGCTTTCGCATCTGCTCGACTTGTCAGTCTCGCAGTTAAGCACGCTTATGCCATTGCACTATTATCACGATGTCCGACCGTAACTAGCGTACCTTCGAACTCCTCCGTTACACTTTGGGAGGAGACCRCCCCAGTCAAACTGCCTACCATGCACTGTCCCCGATCCAGATAATGGACCTAGGTTAGAACCTCAAACACACCAGGGTGGTATTTCAACGTTGGCTCCATGCGATCTAGCGACCACACTTCAAAGCCTCCCACCTATCCTACACAGATCTGTTCAAAGTCCAATACAAAGCTACAGTAAAGGTTCATGGGGTCTTTCCGTCTTTCCGCGGGGAGATTGCATCATCACAAACATTTCAACTTCGCTGAGTCTCAGGAGGAGACAGTGTGGCCATCATTACGCCATTCGTGCAGGTCGGAACTTACCCGACAAGGAATTTCGCTACCTTAGGACCGTTATAGTTACGGCCGCCGTTTACTGGGACTTCAATCAAGAGCTTGCACCCCATCATTTAATCTTCCAGCACCGGGCAGGCGTCACACCCTATACGTCGACTTTCGTCTTAGCAGAGTGCTGTGTTTTTAATAAACAGTTGCAGCCACCGATTTTTTGCAGCCTCATTGGGCTCCCCAAGTAAATGGTTCACCTACTAAAGGCACACCTTCTTCCGAAGTTACGGTGTCAATTTGCCGAGTTCCTTCTCCTGAGTTCTCTCAAGCGCCTTAGAATACTCATCTCGCGCACCAGTGTCGGTTTGCGGTACGGTCGTGTGTAGCTGAAGCTTAGTGGCTTTTCCTGGAAGCAGGGTATCACTCACTTCGTCTGCAAGCAGACTCGTTATCACCCCTCATCTAAGCCCGGCGGATTTACCTACCAGGCACGACTACAGGCTTGAACCAACATATCCAACAGTTGGCTGAGTTAACCTTCTCCGTCCCCACATCGCACTACACATCGGTACAGGAATATTGACCTGTTTCCCATCAGCTACGCATCTCTGCCTCGCCTTAGGGGCCGACTCACTCTACGCCGATGAACGTTGCGTAGAAAACCTTGCGCTTACGGCGAGGGGGCTTTTCACCCCCTTTAACGCTACTCATGTCAGCATTCGCACTTCTGATACCTCCAGCAGGGTTTACACCACCACCTTCACAGGCTTACAGAACGCTCTCCTACCACTTGCAATAAATTGCAAATCCGCAGCTTCGGTAACTGGCTTAGCCCCGTTACATCTTCCGCGCAGGACGACTCGATCAGTGAGCTATTACGCTTTCTTTAAATGATGGCTGCTTCTAAGCCAACATCCTGACTGTTATAGCCTTCCCACTTCGTTTCCCACTTAGCCAATTTTAGGGACCTTAGCTGGCGGTCTGGGTTGTTTCCCTCTTGAGTCCGGACGTTAGCACCCGGTGCTCTGTCTCCCAAGCTGTACTCATCGGTATTCGGAGTTTGCATTGGTTTGGTAAGTCGCCATGACCCCCTAGCCAAAACAGTGCTCTACCCCCGATGGTAATACTTGAGGCACTACCTAAATAGTTTTCGGAGAGAACCAGCTATTTCCAAGTTTGTTTAGCCTTTCACCCCTATCCACAGCTCATCCGCTAGTTTTGCAACACTAGTCGGTTCGGACCTCCAGTGCGTGTTACCGCACCTTCATCCTGGCCATGGATA
>NZ_JBFUBT010000009.1:7500-102649 GCF_056405615.1 Polaromonas sp. P1_F9
CAACCGGACATCGAGGCCAAAAACGGCCGTGCCATTGACTTTGGCCGGTATATCCAGCCGCGGGGCACTGCGCCCGATCAGTTTCCAGTCCCCACGGCTTTTGAGTGTCACGTCGCCCGGGGGCGTCGCCGCGGCAAATTTCGCCAGCTCGCCGTAATGGGACGAAGGCCCCGAGGGATGCGAAATCACGCCATTTCTGACGCTGAGCTCGTCCACCGGCAACTTCCAGTCCAGCGAGGCCGCTCCCAGAAGGGACGCACGGGCAGTGGCAGCCGCCAGCCGCACCACGTCCCAGGCATCCGCCAGGCTTGAGGAACCCCCTGTCGCGTTAATGCCGAGCTCACGGGCAACCTTGCCCATCATCCACTCGCCGATCCTGACCGGGGTGGGGCGAACCCTGGGGGCGCCTTCTTTGGCAAAGTCATCGACGTCCAGTGGATGAAAAGGCAGGCTGCCCACCAGCATCGCGACATTACCGTAAATGGCGTCGGATCCCGCCTGCGCCACGGTTACCCGCTGCAGCGGCACATCAAGCTCTTCGGCCACCAGCATGGCCAGCGCCGTGTGCACGCCCTGGCCCATCTCGCTGCGCGGCATGGCCAGCACCACGCCGCCGTCCGGCCGGATCTTGATCCAGCCATTGAACACCGCGCCATCCAGCTCGGGAATGCTCGCAGGCCAGGGTTTGGCCGGGCTGCCCAGCCGGGAGCGCGCCGGCAACAGGCTCCAGCCCACCAGCAATGCGCCCGCCGCACCGGTTGCACTGAGCAGCCAGGCCCTTCTTTTCATGAGGACGTGGCCCCCACGCTTTTCGCTTCGCGTAATGCGCTGCCCCTTTTTTGGATATTCCGGGGCTCGTTTCCTTGGGGCGGCCCGGCGGAAAATTGAGCCTTAGGTGTTGGGACCTTGCCGCCGGGCGTCATGCCGGCCGCGCGCTTGATGGCCACCCGGATCCGCTGGTAAGTGCCGCAGCGGCAGATATTGGTCATGGCCGCGTCAATGTCAGCGTCGGTTGGTTTCGGGGTTTTGTCGAGCAGCGCCGCCGCCGCCATCAACATGCCGGACTGGCAATAGCCGCACTGGGGCACCTGCTCCGCGATCCAGGCCAGTTGCAGGGCATGGGGTTTGTCCGCCGTACCCAGCGCCTCGATGGTCTGGATGCGTCTGCCAGCCACAGCGGAAACCGGCACCACGCAGGACCGCACGGCCTGGCCGTCCACCCGCACCGTGCAGGCGCCGCAGGCCGCTACACCGCAGCCGAACTTGGTGCCGGTCATGTTCAGCACATCGCGCAGCAGCCACAGCAGGGGCATGCCGGGGTCAGCGTCAACCTGCACGGTCCGGCCATTGAGGTCCAGCTTGATCGGTGACTCCACGCAACGCTCCCTGAAAGCCAAAGGAGAGGCCACTATAGCGATTTGGCCTGCACCGGGGCGCAAAAGCCTGCGCTCTGCCTTCTTCCAAACCCCGGCAAACCGCACACCAGCGCCGCCACGGGATAATCAGCTACTTATATGGCACTTATTACCCTCCTGGACGCCCAACTCGCTTTTGGGCACGTCGCACTGCTGGACCACGCAGATTTTTCCCTTGAAACCAACCAGCGCATCGGCCTGATCGGCCGCAACGGCACGGGCAAGTCATCCCTGCTGAAGATTCTCGCCGGCCTCGAAAAACCCGATGACGGCACGCTGCAGCTGCAGCAGAACCTGCGCATCGCCTACGTGCCGCAAGAGCCCAGCCTGGATCCGCATGCTACTGTTTTTATAGCTGCCAGCGCAGGACTGGCGCGCACAAGGCACGTGGTTGAGCAATATCTCGCAGCCGACGAAAACACCGACCTGGACGCCCTGCAATCGGAAATCGAGGCGCTGGACGGCTGGACCTGGGAGCAACGGGTGGAAGAAACACTGCACCGCCTGCACCTGGACAAGGACGCCATCGTCGGTTCGCTCTCGGGCGGCACGAAAAAACGCGTGGCGCTGGCCCAGGCGCTGGTCGCCAAACCCGACGTGCTGTTGCTGGATGAGCCGACCAACCACCTGGACCTCGACTCCATCGCATGGCTGGAGGACCTGCTTGTCAATTTCAACGGCAGCATCATCACCATCACGCATGACCGGGCCTTCCTGGATCAGGTCGCCACCGTCATCGTCGAACTCGACCGCGGCAAACTGAACAGCTACCCTGGCAACTTTGCCCAGTACCTGGTGCAAAAAGAAGAACAGATGGCGCAGGAAGCCGTCATCAACGCCAAGGCCGACAAGCTGCTGGCGCAGGAAGAGGTGTGGATCCGCAAGGGCGTGGAGGCGCGCCGCACCCGCAGCGTGGCCCGCATTGGACGCCTCGAAGCCCTGCGCGACAACCGTGCGGCCCGGCGCGATGCGGTCGGCCGCGTCAACCTGGATGTCTCCAGCGGCGAGAAAAGCGGCAAGATCGTGGCCGAGCTGACGGACGTGAGCAAAAGCTTTGGCCACCCCGGGTCGGAAAAAATCATCGTCAACAAATTCACCGGCACGTTGCTGCGCGGCGACAAGGTCGGCCTGCTGGGCCCGAATGGCGCCGGCAAGACCACACTGCTCAAGCTGATTCTGGGTGAGCTGCAGCCCGATGTGACCACGCCGCCCGGCAAGATCCGCCAGGGCGCCAACCTGCAGGTGGCGTACTTTGACCAGATGCGCGACAGCCTGGACCTGGACGCCACGCTGGAAGACTTCATCAGCCCCGGCAGCGAGTGGGTCGAAATCAACGGCCAGAAGAAACACGTCAAGAGCTATTTGACGGACTTCCTGTTCTCGCCCCAGCGCGCGAACTCACCCGTGCGCACCCTGTCAGGCGGCGAGCGCAACCGCCTGCTGCTGGCGCGCCTGTTTGCGCGGCCGGCCAACGTGCTGGTGCTGGACGAGCCCACCAACGACCTGGACATCGACACGCTCGAATTGCTGGAAGACCTGTTGCAAAACTACGAAGGCACGGTGTTCCTGGTCAGCCACGACAGGCGCTTCCTCGACAACGTGGTCACCAGCACCATTGCTTATGAAGGTACACCCGAGAACCCCGGCTTCTGGCGTGAGTACGAAGGCGGCGTGACGGACTGGATCACGCAGTCCAAGCGCGCAGCGCAGATCACCGGTGCCAACAAGCCCGCCAGCAGCCCCACCGGCAGCAAAATTTCGAGCAAAACAAGCCCGCAGCCCAATAAGGACGAGCGCGAGCAGCTATCAAAAAAGAAGCTGAGCTACAAGGAGCAGCGCGAGCTCGACGGCCTGCCGGCGCTGATCCAGCAATTGGAGTCGCAGCAAAAAGCCATCGAGCAGGAGCTCTATGACGGCACGCTCTACACCACGAATGCCAAGCGGGCGGCGGAACTCAACGCGCGCAACAGCAAAATCGAGGAGGAGCTGATGGCCGCACTGCAGCGTTGGGAAACGCTGTCGTCTTGACGCGCCGGCTTCGCGTCTTTCCGGCGCGGTCAGTGTAATCAAGCCTCGCGCCTACAAGAAAAATAGGCGCGAACGCAGGGACCGGCGGCACCAAATACATCTCCTTACGCTAAAGTGACCTGCACCATGCAGACCACTTCCAGTACCCTTTCCGGCACCCGCCTGATCCCGCACACAGGCTGGCGCGCGTTGCAGGGGCTGGCCATGGCCTTCGCCGCTCTTTGGATAGCGGGTTGCGCCTCGCTGCCCAGCGAGGTCGACCGCCCGGTCTCCACCGCGCTGGCCAATCCGGCCGAAACGCGCCTGGGCAGCCTGGTGGCAGCCCGTGCGGCCAAGGCCGGCACGCGAAACGATTCGGGGTTTGCGCTGGTCGGCGACGCAGAACTGGCTTTCACCAGCCGCATGACGCTGATCAAGGCCGCCCAAAAAACGCTGGATATCCAGTATTACGCCATCTTTGCCGACGAAACCACGGAGCGCATGTTTGACGCGCTGCGCGAAGCAGCTGGCCGCGGCGTGCGCATCCGCATCCTGCTGGACGACTTCAACACCTCGGGGAAAAACGCACAGGTGCTGAAGCTGGCTTTTGAAAAAAACATCGAGCTGCGCCTCTTCAACCCCCTGCCGGGCGGCCGTGGCTCGCTGATGTTCCGAATCCTGGGCAACCTCAAGGACACGGCGCGCATGCAGCGGCGCATGCACAACAAGATTTTTGTGGCGGACAACGCCGTGGCGATCACCGGCGGGCGCAACCTGGGCGAAACCTACTTCGGCCAGAGCACCGGTACCAATTTTGTCGACATCGACGTGCTGGCGGCGGGCCGCATCGCGCAGGATTTGTCGCGCAGTTTTGACCAGTACTGGAACAACCCGCTGGCTTACCCGGTGCAGTCGCTGATGACCGAGAAGGAAATCGACGCACTCAAGCGCAAGCCGCCGCCCCCGGAAAACCTTTCTTCTCCCGCAGGCACGGCGCAGGCCGCTACCCTCCAGGCTGGTGACGGCGCCGTACCCTCCCCTACCAAGCCGGAACGTGCCACCACCACACCGCCAGCATTGCCGGATTCGACCGACCTGCGGCTGTTGACCTGGACGTGGGCGCCCTCGGTGCTGCTGGTGGACAAGGCCTCCAAGATCGCCGCCGACGCCGACACCACTGAAGAGTCGCAGGACACCACGGTCGACGGGCTGCTTCAGCTGATGTCGCAGGCCAAAAACAACCTGCTGATCGTTTCGCCCTACTTCGTGCCCGGTGAACGCATGATGAAACAGTTTGCCGACCTGCGGCAACGCGGTATTCGTGTGCGGGTGCTCACCAACTCGCTGGCATCCAACGATGCACCGGCTGCCCACGTCGGCTACGCCCGCTACCGCAAGGCCTTGCTGGAGATGGGTATCGAAATTTACGAGATGCGTGCCGAGCAGGAAGGCTCTTTCAGTAGCTTCGGCTCGGCCGCCATTGCCGGCGGCTCGATCGGGGGATCAACCGGCGGGTCGCGCGCCAGCCTGCATTCCAAGGTCGTTGTCATGGACGACCGGATGCTGGTCGTGGGTTCGATGAACCTGGACCTGCGCTCGCAGCTGCAAAACAGCGAAGTGGCCATCGTCATCCGCAACCGCGCCATCTCGGCCGAAGCCACCCGGCTGATCGAACCCACGCTGGCGTCGGGCGCCTACCGGGTCGAGCTGGAGAACGGTCGGCTGGTCTGGCGTGCGCCGCAAGGTTCGCCACTGAAAGACTCCATGATCGAGCCAGACGCGAGTTGGGGACTGCAACTGATGCTCAAGCTGATCGGGCCCTTTGCACCGGACGAAATGCTTTAAAGACAGGGCCTTTGGCCCCGTCAAGCCGCTGCAGCAGCTTTCTGAATAGCTTCCCGGTGGGCGCCCACCTCGTCCTGAAGACCGGATTGTTGGCTCACATGGCGCCCTTGCCGCGCTGCGCCTTGTCGGCTGGAACGCACGGGTGCAACCGGCTTGGCGGCACCCAGCAAATCGGCCAGGCAATGGGAACGGCCACGTGCGCCGCTGGCCAGATAGTCGGCCAGCAGGGCGCTGCGCACATCTGCGCCGGCCAAACCCCGCACCGATGTGAGGTGCTCAAACAGCAAATCCACCAGTTTCTCAGGTGCGAACTCATGGGTTTTACCGGTGCTGGCCCAGAGCCAGTCGCTGAAATGCAGAAAATGGCCGAATGCCGAGCCCGGTGCCAGGAGCAGCTGGAGCCCCCGTGCAAAACGCCCTGAGTTGGCCAGCATTTCCCAATACCTTGCGAAGCGCTTGATGCGCTGCATGGTGACAAAGTCAATCGTGGAGTTTTGCAGAATCGTGTACGGCGTCTGCGGGTCATACGCCATGGCAAACTCCGCCGTGTGCCGGGTAATCGGAGTGCCGCGCAGGCGCTTGAGGATGCCGAACTGGATTTCATGCGGCGCCAGTTCATGCAGGCGGTCAAAACCCTCAGCGAAGCTCTCCAGCGTCTCGCCGGGCAAACCGAAGATCAGGTCTGCGTGCACATGGGCCTGGCTTTCGTTCACCAGCCAGCGCAGGTTGTCCGCGGTCCTGGCGTTGTCCTGCTTGCGCGAAATGCGCTGCTGCACCTCAGGGTTGAAGCTCTGGATACCGACTTCAAACTGAAGCGAACCTGCCGGGAACTGCGCAATCAGCGCTTTGAGCCGGTCGGGCAGGCTGTCGGGCACCACTTCAAAATGCACAAACAGGTCAGGCGCCATCCGGTCCAGGAAAAACTGCAGGATACGCACCGAGTTCTCGACCTTCAGGTTAAACGTGCGGTCCACAAACTTGAAGTTGCGCGCGCCGCGCCGGTAGAGCGCGTCCATCCCGGCCATAAACGCGTCCAAGTCAAAAGCCCAGGCGGTTTTATCCAGGGAGCTCAGGCAGAACTCGCACTTGAAGGGGCAGCCGCGCGAGGCTTCGACATACAGCAACCGTTTGGCCAGGTCTTCGTCGGTGTATTCGCCATAAGGCAGGGCCAGCGCCTCCAGTGCCGGCTGCTCCCCTGCAACGACCTTCATCAGCGGTTGCGGGCCATCGAGCAAGGCACGGCAGAGCTTGGGAAAACTCACATCGCCCCAGCCGGTGACCACATGGTCGGCCAGGCGGCAGATTTCCTGTTCGCCCGTCTCATAACTGACCTCAGGGCCGCCCAGCACCACCTTGATGCCGGGCCTCAGGGTTTTGAGCAGGCGCACGACCTGGGTTGTTTCCACCACGTTCCATATATAGATGCCGAGGCCGATAACTTCAGGATCGAGCGCCAGCAGTTCCTCAACGATCTGCATGGGCCGTTGCTGGATCACAAATTCGCGCAGCAACGTTTGCGCACGAAGGCCGGGGCCGCCATGCAGGTCCATATTGGCCAGCAGGTAGCGCAGGCCCAGCGAAGCGTGGATGTACTTCGCGTTGAGGGTGGCGAGGACAATGCGCGGCATACCCCTATTATCTGGGCTGGACCTGAAAACGGCTGTAATAAGGCGGCGTGAAAACGGACTAACCATCATCGAGCGATGCCCGCACGCTGTCTTGCCCCCTGGCCTTCCAGGAACTAATCTCTGCACCACCCGCTCACACTTGCACAATGAATTCCCTGCGTTTTCCGTTTGCCAAGCTTGCTGCTACATTTTTGATAGCTGCTTGCGCAATCCCCGTGCCGGCCAGCGCCCAAAAGGCCTTTAGCGACATTCTGGGCAAGGGCACCCCGGGCACAACCGGTGCGGTGGTCACAACGGAGCAGGTCAGTGCCGAACTGCTGGCCTGGGCGCCGCAAGGCGTGGAGCCCGGCAAGCCGGTCTGGGTGGGGCTGCGGCTCACGCACCAGCCCGAATGGCATACCTACTGGAAAAACTCCGGCGACTCTGGGCTGCCGACGCAGCTCGACTGGCAATTGCCCGCCGGCATCACTGCAGGCGATATCGCCTGGCCCACACCGAAAAAAATCCCGATTGGCACGCTGGCCAACTACGGCTATGAAAAGGCGGTGCTGCTGCCTGTGCCTTTGACCGTGGCGCCCGGTTTCGCCGCCAGGCAGCTGGACGTCAAACTCAAGGCGTCCTGGCTGGTGTGCCGCAAGGAATGCATTCCGCAAGAGGGCGACTTTTCACTGAGCATCCCGGCAAGAAGCTCGACCGCTTCCAGTGGCCAGTTGTTTCAGGACACGTTCGCTGCCACGCCCAAAGCACTGGCGGCCGGCGCCAGCAAAGTGGCAGTCGAAGGCAAGGCGATCAGCATCTCCCTGGCCGGCTTGCCCCCCGCCCTGCAGGGAAAAACACTGGCGCTGTACCCCGAAACCGGTAGCGTGATCGAGCCCGCCGCCCCCTGGCAGCAGGCTTGGCATGGCGCGGTATGGACGGCCCAGGTGCCCCTGTCGGGTCAACGCACCGAAAGCCCGGCCAGCATGCCGCTGGTCGTGGCCCTGGAGAACGCTGCCTATCGCATTGACGCGCCGGTCAAAGGCCCCTGGCCCGCGCCGGCAGCTGCCACCGTCGTGCCGCCGGCACTTGAAGCGGCCTTGCGCGCCAATGCGTCGGCCGGCGCAGCGCCCGTGCAAACCAGCGCACCACCGGTCGGCCTCATCGCCGCCATGCTGGGTGCGTTGCTCGGCGGGCTTATCCTCAATCTCATGCCCTGTGTGTTTCCGGTGCTGGCCATCAAGGTGGTGGGTTTTGTGCAGGTGAAGGACCAGGCCACGCGCCTGACCACTGGCCTGGCTTACACCGTGGGCGTTGTGGTGTCTTTCCTGGCGCTGGGTGCGCTGCTGCTGGGCTTGCGCGCAGCGGGCGAGCAGCTCGGCTGGGGCTTTCAGCTGCAAAACCCGGCGGTAGTGGCGCTGCTGGCGGCACTGTTCACCTTGCTGGGGCTGAACCTGGCGGGCCTGTTTGAATTCGGCAACGTCCTGCCGGGCCGGCTCGCCGGCTGGCAGGCGAAAAATCCCACCGTCAACGCATTTTTGTCGGGTGTGCTGGCCACCGCCATTGCATCGCCCTGCACCGCTCCTTTCATGGGCGCCTCGCTGGGCTATGCGGTGGGGCTTCCGGCGCTTGAAGCGCTCGCGATTTTCGCGGCCATCGGCGTGGGGATGGCGTTGCCGTATCTGGCGGCGAGCGCCATACCGGCCGTGGCAAGAATGTTGCCGCGTCCCGGCCCCTGGATGGTGACCTTCAGGCAGCTGATGGCTTTCCCGATGTTTGCCACGGTCGCCTGGCTGGTCTGGGTGCTGGGCCAGCAAAGCGGCATCGACGGCGCAGGTGCGCTGCTGGCCCTGCTGGTGTTGATGGCGCTGGCGATCTGGGCCCTTACGCTACGCGGTACGGCACGCACGTTGCTGGCCACTTTTTCGGTGGCGTTGGGCGCGTTGGGGCTGTGGGCCATTGGCCCGAACATCACCAAACCCGCGGCCCTGGTGTCGGCAACACCGGCAGCAGGCGGTTGGCAAGCCTGGGAGCCGGGCCGGGTTGACCAGCTCACCGCGCAAGGGCAAAGTGTGTTCGTGGATTTCACCGCCGCCTGGTGCGTGACCTGCCAGTACAACAAAAAGACCACCCTCTCGAATGCGTCGGTACTGGCCGACATCGAAACGAAGAACGTGGCGCTGCTGCGCGCCGACTGGACGCGGCGCGACCCGGCAGTGACAGCGGCACTGAAGCAACTGGGCCGCAACGGTGTACCGGTATATGTGATTTACAAGCCCGGCCGCGCGCCGCTCGTGCTGTCGGAGATTCTGTCGGTGGACGACGTGAGGGCCGAACTGGCCAGGCTGTAAGGAACCTGTGGTCGTGTTGTTGTTTTCTTCCTGAAGGAGTTCAAGCCATGTTGAATACCCCTCTGCAGCCCATCCGGGCACTTACCCGCCGCAACTTTTCTGGGGCTCTCGTTGCCGCCCCCTGGCTGGCGTCGGCCGCTTTTTCCGCGCAGGCGGCCACAGCAAGTGTCGGCCAGGCAGCCCCTGACTTTTCGGCCCCCGACACGGCTGGCAAGACCCGCAACCTGGGCGATTACAAGGGCAAGCTGGTGGTGCTGGAATGGACCAATCCGGGCTGCCCTTTTGTGCGCAAGCACTACAGCGGCAACATGCAAGACCTGCAAAAGGAGTTCACCGCCAAAGGCGTGGTGTGGTTGTCCATCAACTCCACGGAGGCCGAAAGCAGCGACTACCTGGCGCCGGCCAAACTGGCCGGCTGGATGGCCGAAAAACAGGGCCAGCCGACTGCGACACTGATGGACGAGTCAGGCAGGATCGGCCAGCTTTACGGCGCCAAGACGACGCCGCACATGTACATCATCAGCCCGCAGGGACAGCTGATTTACGCGGGAGGCATTGACAGCATTCCTTCCGCCCGTGTTGACGATATCAAGACCGCCACCAATTACGTACGCCAGGGCCTGACCGAAGCGCTGGGCGGCAAGCCCTTGAGCGTAGCGACCAGCCGGGCTTATGGCTGCTCCGTCAAATACAAGGCATAAACCCGCTTGAATAGATAAACAGCGCCTGAACCGTGTCCGGCAACGCCGGTCCAAGCCAGGCCAACACAAAGCCCAACCATGAACCCCTTGCCCCCTGCAGAGCGCATGCCGCACATCCTCAACCACTGCCGCACCATCGCGGTAGTGGGCTTGTCGCCCAAGCCTCACCGCGCCAGTTTTGATGTGGCGCGCTACATGCAGGCCAATGGCTACCGCATCATCCCGGTCAACCCGAACGCCGCCGAGGTGCTTGGTGAAAAGGCCTATTCGACGCTGACCGAAGCCGCGCAGCACGAAAAGATCGACCTCGTGAACTGCTTTCGCAACAGCGAAGATATTCCGCCAGTGGTCGACGAAGCCATTGCGATTGGCGCCAAGGCCGTGTGGATGCAGCTCGGAATTTCCAATCCGGCAGCCGCCGCCCAGGCAGAAGCAGCAGGCTTGCTGGTGGTACAGGACCACTGCCTCAAGATTGACCACCGCGTGTTGCTATCTCGCGGACTGTTGCACCCGATTGCCCAAGTGGGCGCGGCCTCCGCCTGAGCTTGCCACTGCGGCCGGCGCCAGCCCGGGAAAGCCATGCTTGCGCGGCGCGACGCAGCCGCTGAAAATGCCCCATGTCCCTGCGCACGGCACCCATCTCCCTTCCCGCACCAGCCATTTCTCCTTCCATTTTTTCATTCTTCCGCCTGCCCTTGCTGCTGGCCCTGGCTGCATTGGCCGGCTGCGCCAGCCAGGCACCCACGCACAAGGGCGAAGCACAGGCCGCCCCGATGGCCGCCAGCGAGGTCGGCCAGTCGGACGTGAACCGCATGGCCACCCTGGGCATGCGCGACAACCTGGAAAGCTTGCTGCGCCTGGCCGACAAGCTGTACCGGCGCAACCCGGCGGAATGGCGGAAAACCAGCACGCTCAGACGCGACGCGGCCCTTGCCCAGCTGCGCGTGGCGGTCGACACCCGCACACCCTGGCCCGAACTGCAGGGCAAGCGCGATATCGCCGCGCTGTCGCTGGCGCTGGGGCCCGACTTCAAGGGCGACCGCGTGGCGGCGTTCATTTATGCCAGCGCCGACATGGTGGTCACGGCCCACGGCGGGAAAACAGCGTATTACCTGACCGACAGCCTGGACGCACAATACATCTACAACGCCGCCCGCAACATTGAAATCGCCGTATGGATGCTGTCCAACCGGCGCAATGCCGCAGGCCAGCCCTTGCTGCTGGCCGATGAAATCACCGAGCGCGAGCGCAACCTGAGCTTTGAGCGCGAGTTCGGCAAAATCATTGGACGGCTGGACCTGCTGGCCTCTGTTCTGACCGAGAAATACCGCCGCGCCGTCATCACTTACGTTCAGAACCTGCTGGGTGGCACCTTCCTCCAGTTCTTACCCGTCAGGTAGCCTCTGTCTTAACCAGGTGACAGCACGGAACCGGCTTCGCCGGGCCGTAGATGTCGCCCCCTGAGGGGGGATCCCGCTACACGAAGTGAGCGGAGAAGGGGGGAAACACGTCTGCGGGCGGAGACAATACGTGTTTCGCCGTTTGTTTTCCGGAAGATGCCATGCCCGACAACTATTTGCCCGAAGTCAGAAACCAGTACGAGGCGCTGCCTTATCCGCCTTGCAATCCGCAGGACGACCACAAGCGCCTGGTGCGGACCTGGCTGGAAGACCTGCCCATGATCAATCACTACTGCTTTGCGGGAAAGCAGTCGTTCCAACATGGCTTTCGTGCGCTGGTGGCGGGCGGTGGCACCGGCGATGCCACCATTTTCCTGGCCGAGCAGTTGCGCCATACCGACGCACAAATCGTTCATCTCGACATGAGCGGAGCCAGCATCGCACTGGCGAAGGAGCGCGCACAGATTCGCGGGCTGGCAAACATCACCTGGGTCCATGATTCATTGCTGAACCTGCCCGCCCTGGCGGCAGAGCTCGGCACCTTCGACTACATCAATTGCAGCGGCGTGCTGCACCATCTGGCCGATCCCGATCTGGGATTCAAGGCGTTGCGCAGCGTACTCAAGGACGACGGCGCCATCGGACTCATGGTGTATGCCACCACGGGCCGCACCGGCGTGTACCAGATGCAGGAACTCATGCGTCTGGTCAACGGCGACGAGGAGGATGCGCAGCGGAAAATCGCCAACACGCGCGACTTGCTGGCCAGCCTGCCCGCCACCAACTGGTTCAAGCGCAGCGAAGACCTGCACCACGACCACAAGATGGGCGACGCAGGCATCTACGACCTGCTGCTGCATTCGCAGGACCGCTCATACAGCGTGGGCGAGCTGTTTGACTGGCTGGGCGACGAAGCGGATGGCGCAAAGAGCGGACACGGCATGCACCTGGAGTTCACCGATGTACAGCGCGGCCTTTCGCCTTATTTACCGCACATGGTGCTGGGAAGCAAGCCGCCGGCCATGGCCGCGGCATTGCGCAGGCTGCCGCGCAGGAAGCAATATGAAATGGCCGAGCTGATGGCCGGCACCCTTATTACCCATTCCCTATACGTCACACGCAACGGCCGTTGCAAGGCCCCCTACGGCGATCCGGAGTACGTGCCTTTCTTCTACCATGAGCCCTTGACCGGCGAACTTGCCGCGCAGGTGTTTGGCAGCAACAAGGGCCAGCCCTTCATGCTCAGGCATCAGCACTCAGGCGCCTCGGTGATGGTGAATCCCGGCAAGTACGGCGCAAAAATTCTCGCGTTGATAGACGGGGAAAAAACCTTTGGCGAAATATTCGACCAGTTCCGCGCGGCCTGGCAGGGCAAAGCGGCTGCGCCTGACAATGCCGTTCTGTTTGGCGACTTTGCCGAGTCGTTCGACGTTCTCAGCGCCCTGGATCGGCTTCTGCTCAGGCATCCCTCGGCCGAAGCCACAGCCGCGAAATAGGAGCCGGAGGATTTTGAGGCTCTCAGGCGAGAGAGCCCCACGCACTCTCAGTTTGGGCCGACCCGGCCACAAGCAGATCCACAACGACCACCAGCTCGCCGCCGAAGCGGCCTATGCCCAGGCCGCTCATGAGCTTTTGCTCTTCCTCGTCGGAAGCCATGCGCAAAAAGCACAGGGCCTGCTGCTTGCCGGCATGGGCGGCCGGCAGGATGTTGAGCTGTGTGACCGAGCCGAAGCGCTCGCACATGTTTTTCAGAGCCTTCCGCAAAGCAGGGATGTCGGGGCATTGCTGAAGCTGGTCGAGTTCGAGTGGGCTCATGGATTCTTGCGTGAAATAGAACAACGGAAACAAATACAAAAAACGCGAGATAGCCGGTGAGTGCTGCAGGATGAAGGGTGACGCAGTAACCCGGCGTGAGGGGCCGCGTGCCTGAAGCGTAGGACAAAATCCTGTACAGGTAAGTGACGGAACGTTTTGCAACGCTTTATGCCCAATGCTTGCAAATCTTGCGTAAAAAAAATGCCGCTATGCGTCAGCATCGTCTACTGAATGTCTGAAAAGCAGGTGTTTGCCCGTGTCCGTTTCCGTTCCCGTCATTGATCCTGCGTTCGCGCTCCATGTCCTGCCCCATTCCGGCGCCGACCGGCTCGCCCGGCTGGCCGCGCGCGCTTGCGACGCCCCCATCGCCATCGTGGTGGCCCTGGAGGGCGGCGAGGCAGCGCTCAGCTCTGGCACCGGCTTTTCACCGCAAGAGCGCGAAGGGCTCGTCGCGCTGTGTGAAGCCACACTGGACACACCACCCCGCCAGCCGCAGTTGCCGGCCCGCAGCGCGCCCGACATTCTGTTTTATCGGGGCTTGCCGCTGACACGGGAAGACGGCACGCTGCTGGGCGCGCTAGCGGTCATGGACAAGGTCGCACGAAGCCTCAGCGCCGACCAGGAAGAGGATCTCGAAACGCTGGCGGGCCTTGCTGCCGGGCAACTTGTCGCGCAGCACAGCCACGCACTGCAGGCCACGCAGCAGACTGAAGAAGATGCCCAGCGGCTGGCCACTCGCCTGGGTATCACCCTGGAGAGCATCACCGAAGGGTTTTATACGCTGGATACGCAATGGCGCTTTACCTACCTCAACCGGGAGGGTGCCCGGCTGCTCCGCCGCCCCAGCAAAGACTTGCTGGGCAAAAGCATCTGGAAGGAGTTTCCGGGCGCCATCAACACCTCGTTTTCCGAGCAGGTCCGGGCCGCGGTTGCGGGCAACTACCAGGTGGAATTTGAAGCCCTCTATGCACCGCTGGACAAATGGTTCGAGATCCGCGCCTACCCGTTCCCCGACGGAGTCGCCATCTACTTTCGTGATATCAGCGAACGACGCAAGGCCAGGGAACAGCTCATGCTGCTGGAGACAAGCATCTCCCGCCTTAACGATATCGTGCTCATCACGGAAGCGGTACCTTCCGGAAAACCGGGCTTGCGCATCATCTTTGTCAACAACGCCTTCGAACAACATACCGGCTATAGCCCGGAAGAGGCCCTCGGCCATTCGCCGCGCCTGCTGTGCGGGCCGTTAACCCAACGCAGCGAACTGGAGCGCATCAGCGCCGCCTTTCAGAAAGGCGAACCCGTCCAGGCCGAACTCATCACCTACAAGAAAAACGGCAGGCATTTCTGGATGGAAGTCGACATCGTGCCGGTCGCCGATGACGCCGGCGTTTTCTTTACCCATTGGGTTGCGGTAGGGCGCGACATCACGCGCCGCAAGGTGGCGGAGAGTGAAATCAAGCACCTGGCCTTCTACGACCCGCTGACGCAGCTGCCCAATCGCCAGCTGCTGATGGACAGGCTGCAAAAAGCACTCACCCACAATTACAGGCATCCGCGCGAAGCCGCGCTGATGTTCATCGACCTGGACAATTTCAAGACGCTCAACGACACCATGGGCCACCAGAAGGGAGACCTGCTGCTGCAACAGGTGGCCAAGCGCCTGGCGGCCTGCCTGGAGCAGCCCGACACGGTGGCACGGCTGGGCGGGGACGAATTTGTGGTCATGCTGGAGGACCTGGGCCAGGATCCTCGCGAAGCGGCCGCAAAAGCTGAAGCGGTGGGCACGCGGATTCTTGCCGCGCTGAGCGAGCCCTATAACCTGGCGGGCTACCAGCACTACAGCACCTGCAGCATCGGCATTACCTCGTTCAACCAGACCCTGGACAACATCGGGGATCTGCTCAAGCAGGCCGACCTGGCCATGTACCAGGCCAAAATGTCGGGGCGCAATACCATCTGCTTTTTCAACCCGGCGATGCAGGCCGCCGTCACCGCCAGTGCCGCGCTGCAGTCGGACTTGCGCCAGGGCCTGCGTGAAAAGCAGTTCCTCCTGTACTACCAGCCGCAGGTGGGGCGTGACGGGCGCATGACAGGCGTCGAGGCGCTGCTGCGCTGGCAGCACGGCAGGCGCGGCCTGGTACAGCCGTCCGAGTTCATTCCGGCGGCTGAGGAGGCCGGGCTGATACTGCCGCTGGGCCAATGGGCGCTCGAGACTGCCTGCCACCAGCTCGCAGCGTGGGCCCATCGCCCTGAAACCGCGGCCTTCAGCGTGGCCGTCAATGTGAGCGTGCGGCAGTTCCGTCATCCGGAGTTCGTAGACCTTGTCATGGCCGCGCTCAAGGAAACGAAAGTCAGCCCGCACAAGCTCAAACTGGAGCTGACCGAAAGCCTGCTCGCCGAAAACATGGATGTCACCATCACAAAAATGGCCCGGCTCAAGAAGATGGGCGTAACCCTTTCCATTGACGATTTCGGCATGGGCTATTCCTCACTCTCATGCCTGAAGCGCTTGCCGCTTGACCAGCTGAAAATCGACAAGTCTTTTGTGGAAGACATCCTGCGCGACCCCAACGACGCGGCCATCGCACGCACCATCATCGGACTTGCGCAAAGCCTTGGGCTGGGTGTGGTGGCAGAAGGCGTTGAGACCGAAGCCCAGCGCGACTTCCTGTCGCGCCACGGTTGCGACTGCTACCAGGGCTATCTGTTCTGCAAGCCCCTGCCCATCGACGAGCTCGAAGCCTTCATCAAGACACTTCGGATTTAAGGGTGACGGCAGGCAAAGGCGCGGCCCTGTGGTGTTCCAGCCGGAAGATCACCTCCTTGACGATGCCGTACATCACCGCGCGGTCACGGCCGGGGTGGTCCGCGAAATGCACCGACGTGGACCCGAGCGTCGCGCCCTCGACGTCATAGCTCACCGTGATGCCGTAGGCCGTCATCAACGGGCCGCAGGCACGCCAATCGCGCGTCCACTGCGGCAAGGCCTGATTGCTGTCCCAGAGGGTGCCTGCGCTTTCGTAGCATTCCTCGATGTGCGCATGGCCCAGCAGTTGCGCAAGGTGCCGCTCCTTGGCGATGCAACTGCGGAAATACTCCTGGTCGTTCATGCGCATGAAACACCTCTTTCGGACCCGGCGGGGCCTATGAGGCCATGGTAAATCCGAACCCGCTCAAGTGCCAGCCCTGCAGATATCCCGCGATGGGAGGGCTCGCCTCACACCTGAGACAATCAGGGCATGTTCGCACCCCTTCAAAACGACACCTTTTTGCGCGCCTGCCTGCGCCAGGCCACCACCCACACTCCCGTCTGGCTGATGCGCCAGGCCGGCCGCTATTTGCCCGAGTACCGCGCCACGCGCGCCCAGGCCGGCAGTTTCATGGGCCTGGCCACCAACACCGACTACGCCACCGAAGTCACGCTGCAGCCTCTTGAGCGTTACCCGCTGGATGCCGCCATCCTGTTCAGCGACATCCTGACCGTGCCCGATGCCATGGGCCTGGGCTTGTCCTTCGCGCTGGGCGAAGGCCCGCGCTTTGCCACGCCGGTGCGCGATGAGGCGGCTGTGGCGAAGCTTGAGGTGCCCGACATGAACAAGCTGCGCTATGTGTTTGACGCCGTGACGTCAATCCGCAAGGCCCTGAACGGCCGCGTGCCGCTGATCGGCTTTTCGGGCAGCCCCTGGACGCTGGCCTGCTACATGGTCGAAGGCGCGGGCTCCGACGACTATCGCCTGGTCAAGACCATGCTGTACCAGCGCCCGGACCTGATGCACAAAATGCTTGCCGTGAACGCCGACGCGGTTGCCTCCTACCTGAACGCACAGATTGAGGCCGGGGCCCAGGCCGTAATGATTTTTGACAGCTGGGGCGGAGTACTGGCCGACGCGGCCTTCAAAACCTTCAGCCTGGCCTACACGGCCCGCGTGCTGGCCCAGCTCAAACGCGAGCACGAGGGCGTCAAAATCCCGCGCCTCGTCTTCACCAAAGGCGGCGGCCAGTGGCTCGAAGCCATGGCGCAGCTCGATTGCGAGGTGCTGGGACTGGACTGGACGGTCAACCTGGCCAGGGCGCGCGCGCTGGTCGGTGAAAACGGACCACATGCCAAAGCCTTGCAGGGCAACCTGGACCCCAACGTGCTATTTGCCAATCCGACCCAGATAGAAGCTGAAGTGAAAAGCGTTCTGGACAGCTTTGGCAAGCCCCATATTGATGCCAGCGAGCCAGGACCGGCCCATATTTTCAACCTGGGGCATGGCATCAGCCAACACACGCCACCCGAAAGTGTGGAAGTGCTGGTGCGCGCAGTACACGCTCACTCTCGCAGCATGCGCGCCGCTGGTACCTAAACTTTCCGCCTACGTCCATAAAAGGCCACGGGATGAATGATTTCAACCATGGCTAGCACAAAACCGGGCGATGGCGCCCGGACTTATGCACAAAATTCGTGTTGCGGTGCCGCAATGGTGAACGCAGGCGGCATGCTTCGCTATCAAAGCAATAGCGGACGTAAGTTGTTGATTTATATAGAGACTTTAAATTGCTTTTTTTCCGGGCAGTTTAAGAAAAGCCTTGATTTACAAGGCTTCGCGACGCGCCACAGCAAGCTATCAACAAAGTTATCCACAGAAAATCTGGAAATCTGTAAAGCGATGGTAAATCAAGGACTTAGCGCACTATCTGGATGTACTTCTCAAGAAGTAAACACATTTAGTTACTCCAAATGAGCTATTGGCTTCAAGTTGCCGTTGCCGCGCCCGCGCACAGTTCCATTGCCGGGCCACTGACCTACCAAAGCGAGTTGCCGCTTGCCGTGGGTGCCCTGGTGCGCGTGCCGCTGGGTAAACGCGAAGTCCTTGGGGTGGTGTGGGAAGTCGTACCTGACAGTGGAACGCTGCTGGAAATACAGACGCGTCATGTCACCGGTGTGCTGGAAGGGCTGCAGCCTCTTTCGGCGACCTGGCAAAAACTGGTGACGTTCACCGCCGCTTATTACCAGCGCTCCCTGGGCGAGGTAGCGCTGGCGGCATTGCCGCCGCAACTGCGCGACCTGAGCAATGTTCAGCTGGCGCGGCGGCTCAAGCGCCCGGTTGCGGACACCAGCGGCCAGCAGGACACCGCGGCGCTGATGCCGCTCAGTGCGCAGCAGGCTCTTGCCCTGGCTGAATTTGACAACGATACCCGGCCCGCGCTGCTGTTCGGCGCCACCGGCAGCGGCAAAACCGAGGTCTACCTGCGCGCCGCGGCCCGCGTGCTGGAGCAGGACCCCACAGCCCAGGTGCTGGTGATGGTGCCCGAGATCAACCTCACGCCCCAGTTGCAATCGCGCTTTGAAGAACGGTTTGCCCACCTGGGCAAAGAGCGCGTGGTGGCCTTGCACAGCGGCCTGACCCCAGCCCAGCGGCTGAAAAGCTGGCTGGCGGCCCACGCCGGCCATGCGCGCCTGGTGCTGGGCACGCGCATGGCGGTGTTTGCCTCCATGCCGAATCTGCGCCTGCTGGTGGTCGACGAGGAGCACGACCCAAGCTACAAGCAACAAGAGGGCGCACGCTATTCCGCCCGCGACCTGGCGGTCTACCGCGCCAAGATAGAGACCGAGGACGCCACGCATGACCATGGTCCTTGCCGCGTGCTGCTGGGCTCGGCAACACCGTCGCTGGAAAGCTGGCAGGCTACCTTGGCTGGCCGTTATCAACGCCTCACGATGAGTGAACGCATCGGTGACGTGGCCCCCACGCTTTTCGCTTCGCGTAATGCGCTGCCCCCCGAGGGGGCCAATTTTCCTAGGGGCGGCCCGTCGGAAATTTCGGCCCCCACGCTTTTCGCTTCGCGTAATGCGCTGCCCCCCGAGGGGGCCAATTTTCCTAGGGGCGGCCCGTCGGAAATTTCGGCCCCCACGCTTTTCGCTTCGCGTAATGCGCTGCCCCCCGAGGGGGCCAATTTTCCTAGGGGCGGCCCGTCGGAAAATTCCTCAGCAACGATCTCCTCAGGAGGCCTGCCCACAGTTCGGCGCGTGGACATGAACCACCAGCCCAAGCACTGCGTGATTGCGCCGCCGCTGCTGGATGCCATCGCACAACGGGTGGCGCGGGGCGAGCAGTCACTGATCTTCCTGAACCGGCGCGGCTATGCACCTGTGCTGGCCTGCCACGACTGCGGCTGGAAAAGCGAGTGCCCGCACTGCAGCGCCTACCGCGTCTTCCACAAGATAGACCGCACCCTGCGCTGCCATCACTGCGGCTTCACCGAACGCGTGCCACGCGCCTGCCCGGCCTGCGGCAACATCGACATCGCACCCGTTGGGCGCGGCACCGAGCGGCTGGAAGAACATTTGGCCGAATTGCTGGCCGCCGTGAAGCGACCGGACGGCGAGCCGCCGCGCATCGCCCGCATCGACGCCGACACGACGCGGCTCAAAGGGGCGCTCGAATCGCAACTGGCCAGCGTGCATGCCGGCGAAGTCGACGTGCTGGTCGGCACGCAGATGATCGCCAAGGGCCACGACTTCCGGCACATCACGTTGGTGGCGGCCATCAACCCTGACGGGGCGCTGTTCTCCAGCGACTTCCGCGCGCCTGAGCGCCTCTTCAGTCTCTTGATGCAAGCCGGCGGCCGCGCCGGCCGCGACGCCCGGCACAGCGACGCCAGCGAGATGTGGGTGCAGACCTTTCACCCCACCCATCCGCTGTTTGAAGCGCTCAAAAAACACGACTACCCGGGTTTTGCCGACCAGCAACTCGCAGAGCGCGAGGCAGCAGGGATGTCACCCTTTGGCTTTTCAGCGCTGGTCCGCGCCGAGGCACGCGCGCAGGATGTGGCGCAAGGATTCCTGAACGCAGCAGCGGCCCAGGCTGAAGCGCAGCAGCTCACAGGCCACGGACAGGTCACCGCTTACCCGGCCGTGCCGATGACAATACAGCGCGTGGCCAATATCGAGCGAGCGCAAATGCTGGTCGAAAGCCCATCACGCGCAGCCCTGCAGCGCTTCCTGGCGGCGTGGCAGCCGGTGCTGTTTGAAACGCGCCAGCAGACGGAATTCAAAAGTCTGATTCGCTGGGCGATTGATGTGGATCCGATCGCGATTTGACGGAGTGGCGGGCAGCGCATGCTTGTCTGCTCGATGGAAGGACTAGGCGGCATCTTTCACGACATGGTGCTCCATGCGTGAGCCCCAAACTTCTGGCCGACCCACCAGGCGACCGCGGCGCAGCCATAGGCCAAGAGGATGAGCGGTGGGCTATCACCCGAAAGACGCGTGGAGGCGATGGCCGGTGCGGCAACGAGGCCAAAGAAGACAGCCAGCCAAACAAGCATGAGGAGCAGGAAGACAATTGCTTCCAAAAGCTTCATTTCGCGCGTGGGGCGTGCCAGGAAGAGGATCAGCCGATTCTTCGTTGTTGGACGGACGCCTTGCAAGACATCTTTGTGCGACGCTGCGGAAAACCCAAGCACCACACCGAGGCAGCCGCCTGCAAAAAATCCGACGAGAGCGACAAGAATGGCGGCGATCATGAGTGAATGATAGCTCTGACGGCTCTTGCGAAGCGCACGGATCCGCACATGTGACGGGTTCAGGCGGCCATGGGCCGCGGCACTTGCCGCGCAGGAAAAGCATCGCCCTCGGTCACCTGCCGCCAGCTCTCCTGCCCCATCCAGCCACGCAGCGCCATCACACCCCTGGGCGTGATCTCCAGCGCGCGCAGGCCCTGGCGGCGCATTAGCCAGCCACTGTCCAGGCAATGCACGCAGATCAGCGTACCCAATTGCCCGGCCACATGAAAACGGCGCTCGCTCCAGTCGAGGCACGGCCGGCAGTAAGGCCGCTTGGTGTTGATGCTGGTTGGCGAAGTCGATAGGTCAATGCCCAGGCGCGCCAGCACGCTACCAGCCTTGGCGGTCACGTGGCCAGCTTCGCCATCAAACGTGATGGCGCCCTCGGCCACCAGATGGTGGGCAATGGCCACGCCGAGGCGGCCGGCGATGTGGTCATAGCAGCTGCGGGCCATGCGCATGGCGGCGTCTTTGGGGCCGGGCACTACGGCGCGGCGTGGCGCGGGCGCGTTTTGTGAGGCGAGCTGCGTGATGCCTTCGAGCACGCGCGCCACCTCCACCGAGGCCAGGCGGTGGTAGCGGTGGCGGCCGTGTTGCTCCACGCGCAGCAGGCCGCCTTCGACCAGCAGCGCGAGGTGGCGGCTGGCGGTTTGCGGCGACACGTTGCCGACGCCGGCCAGTTCGTGGGCGGTGAGCGAGCGGCCGTCCAGCAGCTCCATCAGCATGGCGGTGCGGGCCGGCTCGCCGACCAGCGAAGCGATGTGCGCAATTTGGTTGGTATTCATCATGATGTTTGACGCCTTGTAGGGTCAACCTTAGCAGCATCGCGCGACCCAAGCTTCGCTCCGTGACGAAGCATCACAGTGGGGCATCGCCGCACCATGAAGGCCATGCAGCAGCCGCTGCCTTCTGACAAGGAGAACTTCATGGAACTGCCAATGAACCCAGCCCTTCAGCCGCCGGCGCCACGCGCCTTCTACGGAACCACCGTCGTGCGCGCCGCCTTTGTGCTGGCCATCTTCGGCTGGGGCGTGGGCTTTTACAGCCCGGCGATTTTTCTGCATGCGGTGATCGCGCGCACCGGCTGGGCGTTGCCGCTGGTGTCGGGTGCGGTGACGTTTCACTTTCTCTTTGGCGCGGGGGTGGTGGCCTGCCTGCCGCGCATCCACGCCCGGCTGGGTGTGGCGGCCACTACCGCCGCAGGCTGCGCAGCGCTGGCCGTCGGCCTGTTGGGCTGGGCGCTGGCTGTGCAGCCCTGGCAGCTGTTTGTGGCGGCGGTGCTGACGGGCGGCGGCTGGGTCACCATGGGCGCGGCGGGGATCAACGCCATCATCTCGCCCTGGTTTGTGCGCGGCCGGCCCATGGCCTTAGCCAAGGCCTATAACGGCGCCAGCCTTGGGGGTGTGATTTTCTCGCCGCTGTGGGGCGCGCTGATCGCCGCGATGGGTTTTACCGCCGCCACCTTGCTGGTGGGCGCGGCCATGCTGGCCGTGGTGGTCTGCCTGTGTTTTTACGTCATCACGCAAACGCCGGAACGCATGGGCCAGCAGCCTGACGGTGACGCACCGGGCACACCCTCGCGCACCGTCACCTCTGCGCATGCCAAACCCTTGCCGGGCCGCCTGTTGTGGCGCGACCGGAGCTTTCGCACACTGGCTGCGGCGATGGCGCTGAGCATGTTCGCCCAGGCCGGTTTGATCACTCATTTGTATTCGCTGCTGGTGTCGGCCATGGGGGCTCAAGGCGCGGGTCTGGCGATGGCGTTGGCTACCGCTTGTGCCATCGGCGGCCGTACCATCGTCGCTAAATGTATGCCGACCGGTGCCGACCGGCGCCTGATCGCCAGCATGAGCTACGCGGTGCAGATCACCGGCTCACTGTTACTGGCCTGCGCGGCAGAACACCAGACCACGCTGATCCTGCTGGGCGTTGTGCTGTTTGGCGTCGGCATCGGCAATGCGACCTCGCTGCCGCCGCTGGTGGCACAGGTGGAATTTGTCAAGGAAGACGTGGCGCGCGTGGTGGCACTGATCGTCGCGATGTCGCAAGGGCTGTGGGCACTGGCGCCGGCCACCTTTGCCCTGCTGCTGGTCACCGCCAGTGGGAGTCCGGTGCATCTCGGTGCGGGCACAGGCCTTTACTTCGGCGCAACGGTGCTGCTCCAGCTGTCGGCCATCGCCTGCATGCTGGGCGGCCGCAGACCGGCACCGTAAACACGCGTCAGGAAAGGCGCGGTGTGGAGCCCGGCGCGCAGGCTGCGGCGCGCGCCAGCAGCAGCTCGCGTTCGCGCAGGTTGCGCGTGAGCGACGCGGCGCGTTCGAACTCCGCATGGGCTTCTTCGAGCCGGCCGAGCTTGAACAGAAAGTCGGCACGTACGCTGGGCAGCAGATGGTAGTTTTTCATCAAGGGCTCGGCCAGCAGCGCATCGGCCACCTCCAGCCCCGTCGCAGGGCCGAAAGCCATCGCCAGCGCGACGGCGCGGTTGAGTTCCACCACCGGTGACGGCATGAGCTGCGCCAGCGCGTCGTAGAGCGCGGCAATTCGATACCAGTCGGTGTCGGCGCCGGTGGGCGCGCGCGCATGGCAGGCAGCGATCGCGGCCTGTAGCGCGTACGGCCCCAGCGCGCCGCCCAGTGCCTCTGCACGCGCCAGCGCCGCAAGGCCGCGGCGTATCAGGATGTGGTCCCAGCTTGCGCGGTTTTGTTCCAGCAACAAGATGGGCTCACCCGAAGGCCCGGTGCGCGCCCTGGCGCGCGAGGCCTGGATTTCCATCAGCGCCACCAGGCCATGAACCTCAGGCTCCTGCGTCGCGAGTTCGGCCAGCACGCGCCCCAGCCGCAAGGCCTGGTCGCACAGCGCGGGCCGCATCCAGTCGCCGCCCGAGGTGGCTGAATAGCCCTCATTGAAGATCAGGTAGATAACTTCCAGCACCGAAGCCAGCCGGGCGCCGCGCTCTTCAGGGCCGGGCACTTCAAAGGGCACACGCGCCTCGGCCAGCGTGCGTTTGGCGCGCACGATGCGCTGGGCCACGGTGGGTTCGGGCACGAGGAAGGCACGCGCAATCTCGTCGGTGCTCAGGCCGCCCAACAGCCGCAGCGTGAGCGCGATGCGCGCCTCGGTCGAGAGCACCGGGTGGCAGGCGGTGAAGATCAGGCGCAGCAGATCGTCGCCGTAGTCGTCGGCGCCGTCGTCGCCGGAGCCGGACTCGTCTACGTCGGCGAAAGCCATTTCCTGCTCCAGCTCGAGTTCATGGCCCAGCTCTTCATGCTTGAGCGCCAGCAGCTTGCGCCGCCGCAAGTAATCAATGGCACGGTGCTTGGCCACGGCCATAAGCCAGGCGCCCGGGTTGTCCGGCACGCCCGTCTTGGGCCAGCGCTCCAGCGCCGTGACCAGCGCGTCCTGCGCGATCTCTTCGGCCAGGCCCACCTCTTGCACCATGCGCGCAACCTTGGCGATGACCTTGGCCGATTCGATGCGCCATACGGCGTCGATGGCACGGTGGGTTTCATGCGACGCCATGCGGCTTCAGGCGCCCTTGCTTCCGATTTTTCCGCTCGGCGCTTGCTGCATCTCGG
The DNA here is from genome assembly GCF_056405615.1 of Polaromonas sp. P1_F9. Taxonomy (NCBI): domain Bacteria; kingdom Pseudomonadati; phylum Pseudomonadota; class Betaproteobacteria; order Burkholderiales; family Comamonadaceae; genus Polaromonas; species Polaromonas sp. P1_F9. The sequence continues at coordinate 31,768 of NZ_JBFUBT010000009.1, forward strand.
TGAAGCCAGCTGCAGCTTCCTGCACGTCGGGCGGGAAGTCCGACATCTCCTGCACCTGGCGCACTTCGATCATTTCATTTTCACCACCGGGGCAGCGCGAGGCCCACTCGACGGCCTCGGCACGCGAAGCCACATTGATCATCCAGTAGCCCCCCAGCACTTCACGGGCTTCGGCAAAAGGGCCGTCTTTGACATGGGCCTTGCCACCGGGAAAGGTGACGCGAGCACCCATGGAAGGCGGGTGCAGGCCGTCCAGCGCGAGCAGCACGCCGGCTTTTTGCAGTTCTTCGTTGTACTTCATCATCGCGGCGACGGCGTCGGCACTGGGCATGGTGCCTGCAGTGGCGGTTTCGTAGCCTTTGGGGATCATCAGCATCATGAATCGCATTTGAATACTCCTTGAGTGTGGGGCGGGTGAGCCGGGCTTACTTTTCTGCAGCAGCCTTCAGGTCGGCCAGGCCGGCTTCGAAATCCTTGCCCACCATCTTGTCGATGTTGAAGAAGACATGCATGACCCGGGAAATCAGCGGCGCGGGGCCCGCCATCTCCCAGTTCACGACGCTGCCGCCGGCCTGCGGCTGGATGGTGAAGACCACCTTGTTGTGGGCCTCGAAGGGCTTGGTGAAGTTCAGGTCAATCTTGATCAGGGAGGACGGCACGGACTCGGTGACCAGCATGTCGCCGGAGCCGACTTCCTTGCTTTCCCAGGCGTAAGCCGAGCCCTTGCCGGTGGCCGGGCCACTGAAGCTGCGCTTCATGGCCGCGTCTTTCTTCTCCCAGGGCGACCAGGCGCCCCACTGTTTGTAGTCGTTGATCAGCGGGAAGATTTTTTCAGGCAGCGCCTGGATCGTGGTCTGGCGCTGCACGCGGAAGGTGTCGGGCTTGTTGGAGGCAAGCACCAGCACTGTCACGACAAAAAGCACGATAACGACGGCGGCAATGATGGCAATGGTCTTGAACATATAAATCCCTTTTTAGTGTTCGTTCACTTTGATAAATGGCGAGCGCCGGGTTTATCGGGCCGGTCTGGCCCCCAAAAAACGCCTGCTCACCGGTACGACGAACGAAAACCGCGAAATCGACATGCCCAGCCAAAAAAATCAAAAATATTTTTGACCACCGTTCCCGGGCGTCAGGCCTGTGCGAAATCGGCAGCTTCATACAGCAGCCGGATTTCCACCTCAACCTCTTCCGTATCGCGAAACGGGAAGGGATAGGCCAAGGCCCAGTCCACCGCAGCCTGCAGCGAACGCGCCTGGATGATCCAGAAACCGGCCAGCAATTCCTTGGCCTCGGCAAACGGTCCGTCCATCACGCTGGGTTTGCCCCGGGTGAATTTCATGCGGGATGCGCTGGCACTGGGCTTGAGCCCTTCGCCCATGAGCAGCACACCGGCCTTGACGGCGTCGTCGTTGTGTTGGGCCATGCGCCCCAGCCACTGGCTGTCGGGCACGATGCCGGCCTCGGCCCTGTCGTTGGCCTTGAGCAAAATCATGAAGCGGCGCAAACCCTCGGGCAGCGGCGGCGCGCCTTCCCCGGCGACGCCGCGCAGTCCGCCGGGACAACCGCCCTCGCGGATTTCCAGCGAGGTATTGCCATCCGCATCCTCTTGAGGCCAGCGCTTGAGCCATTCCAGTGCTTCATCTCTGGAAGCCGCCTCAATCATGGTGAAACCGGCGATCAGCTCTTTGGCTTCGGTGAAGGGGCCGTCGATGACCGTGGGCTTGCCACCGGAAAACCGGATGAGCGCGCCCTTGGAGCTTGCCTGCAGGCCCTCGCCGCCCAGCAGCATTCCGGCCTTGGCGAGTTCTTCGTTGTAGGCGCCCATGGCGGCCAGCAGTGCGGGGCCGGGCAGCTCGCCGGCTTCAGTGCTCGCGTCGGATTTGCGCAGGATCATGTATTGCATGCGTGGGATCTCCTTGGAACCCGGTTTTTACCTCAAACGCGGGCCCAGAGGATTTCAGCCCCGCGCGCCGGCCTGGGCTTCGACCTGCTGGCGCAGGCGTTCTTCGGCTTCTCGCAGTTCAGGCGTGAACTCGGCGCCGAAGTCTTCGGCCGAGAACACCTGGCGGATTTCGATTTCAGCTTCGCTCTCAGGCGGCAAGGGGCAGCGCTTGATCCACTCAATCGCCTCTTCTTTCGACGACACCTGCAGCATCCAGAAGCCGGCCACCAGTTCCTTGGTTTCAGGGAAGGGCCCGTCCACCACGGTGCGTTTGCCGCCAGAGAATTTGACGCGCGCGCCTTTGGAGCTGGGGTGTAGCCCTTCGCCCGCCAGCATGACGCCGGCCTTGACCAGCGATTCGTTGAACTTGCCCATGTCGGCCAGCAGTTGTTCGGTGGGCATTTCGCCGGCTTCGCTGTGCTTGTCGGCTTTGATGAGAACCATGAATTTCATTTCGGACTCCTTTAGGGTTGCGTTGGGAGCGGAGAGCCCGGACAACCCGGGCAGAAACATCCTGCTCTTACCGGTACGACGAACGGAAAGAGCGGAATCGACAGCGCGGGGCCTTTTTTTTTCAGGCTTTTTGTAACGACAGCCGAAAAGGCCTGGTACCCGGCTCAGGTCAGCAGGGTCACTGCTGCCGAAAAGCTGAAAAAGGCCAGCACCGTCGACAACAGGATGATGCGCGCGATGCGGCCGTTGTCGGCACCGAAACGCTCGGCCAGCAGCGCCACATTGCTGGCGCTGGGCAACGCCGCCACCAGTACAATGACGGTGAGCGCGAAGGGTTGCAGCGGCACGCCCACAGCGATGGCACCCAACCCGACGAGGCCCACCAATACCGGGTGCACCACCAGTTTGATGAGCGCAACCGGCACATACTCCTTCAGGGATGTGGCAGCCATACTGTTCATCTGCGAGCGCGCCAGCACCGCGCCAATGGTGAACAGCGCTACCGGCGAGGCCGCATCGGCCAGCAGCCCGACGGTCTGCATTACCGGCCCTGGCAACATCACACCAAAGCCGGACGACAGCGCGCCCAGCACGATGGCCCACGGCATGGGATTGAGCGCCACGCCCTTGAGCGCATTCTGTGCGGCAACCTCGGCGCCATGAATGTCGGCCGAGTCCAGCCGCGACAGCGCGATGCACAGCGAGCTTGTCACGAGCAAGTCAACCAGGATGGTGACAATGGCCGGGCCTGCCGCCTGCGCGCCCAGCAGCGCCACCAGAAGCGGCACGCCCATGAAGCCGGTATTGGGAAAGGCCGCCACCAGCGCACCGAAAGACGCATCGTTCCATGCAATACGGCCCTTGCGCGTGAGCATCACGGTGAAGGCCACCATCAGCAACGCGCACACCAGGTAGACGGCGACCAGGCTCGCGTCCAGCAGCTGCGCAATCGGCGTGCCGGCGCCAAAACGGTACAGCATGCAGGGCAGTGCGAAATACAGCACGAAGGTGTTCAGCCCGGGAATGGCCAGCTGCGGGAGCAGGCCCCGGCGTGCAGCAAGGTAGCCGCACAGCACCAGGGCGAAAAAAGGGAAAGTGACGAAAAGAATGCGGAGCACGGCGCTGATTGTCGCCCAGCCCTTGCGTGCGAGTGGGCAGCACGGTCCCGTTTGCACGTCGATTGAGCATAAAAAATAGCTGCGGCGCAGGCATCGCCTGCGCGAGCAGCTATGTTTTTTATAGCAAAAGTGGCTGGCCAGCGGGTCCGCGTCAGGTGATCCCGATCTGAACCTGTCAGCCTGCCGCCGAACGCATGGAGCTCGTTCGGCAGCGTTGCCCTTTAAAAGCTGTGCGCAATACCCGCGTAAACGGTTCTTTGCCCCTGGTTGACAGCCGGATTTCCCGAGATTCCCCCGTCCACCCCGAAGTTGGCGCCACTGGAGTTGCTGACGCCACCGAATGACGCGTACAGCAGTGTGCGCTTGGACATGCTGTAGTCCGCACCCACCATGCCCAGCGTGGCCTTGCCGGCCACCCGATCAGATTTGACGTGGAAGACCGAACCGATCAACGTGAGCGCCGGCGTTACATCGTAGCGAACGCCAACCCAGGCATGCTTGAGCTTGGTCGCGGCGGTGAGGGCCGCGTCGGGTGCGGTGATGTAGTCGTAGGCCGCATACAGCTTGGCCGGGCCGAACTTGTAAGTGCCGCCTATGATGGTTTCCTTGGAGGTGCTGAAAACATCCGTGAAGGTGGCGGTAGCATTACGGCGCGCGGAATAGATGGCGCGCAGCATCAGGTCCTGGTTCGCATAGGTCATCGATATGCCTTCGCCGCGGAGGGCCTTGCTGTTGCCAGCCTGTTCGCCGAACGAGATTTGCCCGGTGGCGCTAAAGCCGCCCATATCGGGTGTTGAATACTCCACCACATTGTTGGCTTGGGGCCAGCTGCGGCCCCTGACCAGGGTGGCGCTACCCACCCACTGCTGGCCGGTCGGGTCCAGGTCCCACACGTCATTGCTGATGAACAGGTTCTTGCCGACGCGGAAACTGCCCCAGCTGGCGTTGGACAGACCGACATAGGCGCGGCGGTTGAACAGTGCCCCGCCGGTCGACCCGTTTTTAAGTTCAAAACCGCTTTCGAGAAGGAAGTTGGCCGCCAGGCCGCCCCCCAGGTCTTCTTTGCCCTTCATGCCCCACATGCTGGTGCCCCACTGGTTGCTGGCCACCATGGCTTTAGAGAAGCTGGCATTGGCCACCGGGTCATACACCTTGTCGATATAGGCCAGGCCGGATACGGCACGTCCGTACAAGGTGACGTTGGACTGGGCCGAGGCGAACTGCGGAGCCAGCGCGGCCGCGCAGGCCACACCGACGTACACACTACGGAAAGCAGCTTTCATGATTTGTCTCTCTTTGCTATGGTTAGGTTGAGTCAGTTAAAAAGTCCGGATATGCCCATTCGCCGGCATGGCTGCCCAGAGCGAACCCGGTTCGGGCGGGGAAAATCTTGGCTGCGGGCTTTCATCGTGCTTTTCAGGCCCGGCCGTTTGGGTATCGTGTTCATTGCGATCAGCGGGTCAGCAGGGCCCGGTCCAGATGCACATAACCACCATCAGGATGAATCCACTGGCCGGTGGTATGCGAAGCGCGGTCGGACAGCAGGAACACCACCGTGTCGGCAATTTCGCGGTCGGTCGTCATGCGCTGGCCCAAGGGAATCCGGGCCGTGATGTTGGCCAGCGCCGCTGCAGGGTCGGCAAAGGTCTTGAGCCATGTTTCATAGAGCGGTGTCATGACTTCGGCAGGCAGCACTGCATTGACCCGTACGCCATGCGGCGCCAGCGCGGCAGCCCATTCGCGTGTCAGCCCCAGCTGGGCCGCCTTGGCCGCGACATAGCCGCTGGTGTTGCCCTGCCCGGTGAGCGCCGTCTTGGAGGAAATGTTGACGATGGCGCCGCGCCTGGCCTTGAGCTGGTCCAGGCACAGGTGCGCCATCAGGTAGTAATGCATCAGGTTGGACTGCAGCGATCGCTCGAAAGCCTCGGGGCCGGCGTCCAGGCCGACGCTGTCGTTGACGCCGGCGTTGTTGACCAGCGCATCAATGCCACCGAATTCGGCCACGGCGCCCTGCACCGCGGCCCGGCAGGCCGATTCGCTTTCAAGTTCGAGCTGGAAAAACCCGTGGCGTGCACCGAGCTCCCCCAAGGCCGCGGAAAATTCAGGCAGCAGGGGGCTGCGGCCGAAGATCACCGGCACGGCGCCCTCCCGCGCCAGCTGCAGGCTGATGGCCCCGCCAATTCCGGCGCCCCCGCCGGTGACAATGACAATCTTGTTTTGAAGGTGCAAATTCATCAAGTGCTCCTGTCTCGGATGTTGGTTGTGGTCAGGTTCAGCCAAGAGGGGTTAGCAGCCATCAGCCCTTGAAGGCGTACTGCGCCAGCGATTCGCGCTTCATCTCAATCGAGTAACCTGGCCGCTGCGGAGGCATATAGGCGGCATGGCGAATCACGCAGGGATCCACGAAATGCTCGTGCAGGTGGTCCACGTATTCGATCACCCGGCCTTCCTTGGTACCGGCGATGCAGAGGTAATCGATCATCGACAGGTGCTGCACGTATTCGCACAGGCCAACGCCGCCGGCATGCGGACAAACCTTGAGCCCATATTTGGCCGCCATCAACATCACGGCCAGCACCTCGTTGACGCCGCCCAGGCGGCAGGCGTCGATCTGCACCACGTCAATCGCGCCCTGCATGATGAGCTGCTTGAACATGACGCGGTTCTGGCACATCTCGCCGGTGGCGACCTGCATGTCGCCCCTCACCGCCTCGCGGATGCGGCGGTGACCCTCGATGTCGTCGGGGCTGGTGGGCTCCTCGATGAACCAGGGCTTGGCAAAGCCCAGGTGCCCCAGCCACTCAATCGCCTCATTGACATCCCACACCTGGTTGGCGTCAATCATCAGGGTGCGGTCGGGGCCGAGCACCTCGCGGGCGACGCGCACCCGCCGGATGTCGTCCTGCAGGTCGCGGCCCACCTTGAGCTTGATGTGCGAAAAACCGGCGTCCACCGCCTCCTGGGCCAGGCGCCTGAGCTTTTCGTCGTCATAGCCCAGCCAGCCGGCGGAAGTGGTGTAGCAGGCGTAGCCTTCCTGCTCGAGCGTCTTCATGCGCGCGTCCTTGCCGGCAGCCTGGCGCGTCAACAGCGCCAGCGCTTCGGCCGGCGTGATGCAGTCGGTGATGTAGCGGAAGTCGATCAGCCTGACGATCTCTTCCGGGCTCATGCGGGCCACCAGCTTCCACACCGGCAGGCCCTCCTGCTTGGCCCACAGGTCCCACACCGCATTGACCACGGCGGCAGTCGCCAGGTGGATCGCGCCCTTGTCGGGGCCTATCCATCGCAACTGGCTGTCCGAGGTGATGTAGCGCCAGAAGCGGCCCATGTCTTCGGTCACCCAGTCCATGTCGAGACCGACCACCAGGTGGCGCATGGCTTCGATGGCGGCACGGCAGATTTCATTGCCGCGGCCGATGGTGAAGGTCAGGCCATGGCCTTCAAGCCCCGGCTCGCCGGTTTCCAGCACCACATAGGCGGCCGAATAGTCCGGGTCCGGATTCATCGCGTCCGAGCCGTCGAGATGCCGCGACGTGGGAAAGCGCACGTCGATGACACGCATGGATTGGATGGTGCTCATGAAGGATTGCCTGCCCCGGGATTGCTGTTTGCCTGGTGAGGAAGCGCCTGAGCGCTTGCCAGCTGCATAAAACCCGGTGAGGCCACGTTGAAGAAAATCAGCAAGCCCAGCAAGCTGGCAAAGGCCAACAGCTTTTGACGGGTGTTGCTGCTAAAAGCCGCAGTGGTGAAACCTTGCAGCCCCTTGGAGATAGTCATGGAGGATGGTTCCGGTGCCTGTATGGCGGCGGGCTTGAGGATGAACCCCAAGCTCAGGAAGCGCCGCAGGGTCGCCAGGATCATCATCAGGGTCGACTTGCCGCCGTCGTTCTCGCCCATCAGTGCATGCACTTCGCCCGCAGTGATCTCAAGCCGGGCGTTGTGCAGGGCGCCCCCTCCCGGAAAGGATTTGCACAGGTTGGTGATGACCACAAGAGGTGTCATGAGCGGTTCCGGGCAGTTGCGCTGTCACTCAGATCGTTGCGCCACCGTCGACCCGTAGCGGCTGACCGGCGACAAAGCGAGGCTCGCCGTTGGCCGGTTTGCCCGTTGGCTGGCGTCTACAGGCCGGTAGTCCGGGCGCCGGCGCCAAGACCGATATCGTTTTCTTCTCAAATCGTCCTGGGCGCATAACAAAACCTTTTCTAGCTGACGGGACCATGGGCGAGGGCGCCAAAATCAGGAAACTTATTGTTACAAATAGTTCATTGATGAACAATCTATTCACTTATGGATCGAAGCGGTGTGAATCATAGAAATTTGCTCATCTTTCCAAGCTCCGGACTTTCCCTAGGTCAGGATTTAATTTATTGATGAACATTAAGTGCAAAAGTAAATAAATCGAAAACATGAAGGCGAAAGTCTTCGCGAACGCCGCGTGCCATACCAAGAGCGCCGCTTTACATATCAAAATTGCAATGCCTTTGACTTCACCTACCCTGCCGCCATGACATCAAAATATTCTTTTCCTCCCCTTGCCGACCAGAACCAGAACGACGATGGCGCCACCGCATCCCCGCCACTGGCGGAGGACCGCTACCGCGCACCGGCACTCGACAAGGGTCTGGACATCCTGGAATTGCTGGCCCGCCAGCCGCAGGGCCTGACGCGCGCGGAGATCGTCAAGGAAATGGACCGCAACGCAAGCGAGATCTACCGCATGCTGGAGCGGTTAGTGGCACGGCAATATGTCATGCGTTCGCTCTCGGGCGACCGCTATTCGCTGAGCCTGAAACTTTTCACGCTGGCGCACATGCATCCACCGCTTAACCGGCTGGTGACCCAGGCGATTCCCGTCATGGAGGCCTTCGCACAGAAGGCGGAGCAGGCTTGCCACATGGGCGTTTACGACCACGGCAACGTGCTGATCACCGCGCAGGTCAACGGCCCAGGCACCTGGAGCATGACGATCCGCGTCGGCGTGCACGTCGGACTGGTCGATACCGCCTCGGGCCGGGTGTTGCTGGCTTTCGCGGATGCCAGCCGGGCCCAGCAAATGCTGGCCCAGCACACGGCACTCGAGGGCGAGGTGCCGATCGAGTCCGATGCGCTGGCTGCCGCGCTGGCCGTCATCCGCAAGCAAGGCTATTTCGAGCGCGACAGCCTGCAGTCTTTCGGTGTGGCCGATATTTCCTGCCCCGTCTTCGGGCCAGACCACAGTGCACTCGCTGCGCTGACCTGTCCTTATGTACGGCGCATAGACCGCCATGTCGGCCCCGACCAGAAAACCGTGCGCCTGCTGCTGCAGCAGGCAGCCCAGGCACTGTCATTGACGCAGGGCGGGTTCGCCCCCGCGAGCCGGCAGGCATGAAGCCACGCCAACTCGAATGCTACTAATTTAATAGCTACCCGCGCTGGTGGATATTGCCCTTCAGGCCTTTATTGCCTGAATCCGCAGTTGAGGCCGGTTCCATCCGGCGGCAGTTTTTCACCCGGCCCGACCGACCGGCATGAAACCTGCTGCGCGGCAGAGGCCTGCGCTGCAGGCGCCAAAGAGGGCAGCCGCTATGATTTGCCGTTCACCGGCAGCACCTGACAAGGCCGGTCCCGCGCATTTTTCCCCTGGAATCGATTCTTTTTCATGACCCACGGCCTGAACCTCGCCCAACAAGAAGCCGTGAACTACCTGCATGGTCCCTGCTTGGTACTGGCGGGCGCCGGTTCCGGCAAGACGCGGGTGATCACGCACAAGATAGGCCGGCTGATCCAGTCAGGGCTCAAGCCCGAACAGATTGCCGCGATCACCTTCACCAACAAGGCCGCCGCTGAAATGCGCGAGCGGGCCAAGGCGCTGATCGGCAAAAGCGCCAAAGGCGTGCTGGTCTGCACCTTCCACGCCTTGGGTGTGCGCATGCTGCGCCAGGACGGCGCGGCGCTGGGCCTCAAACCCCAGTTCTCGATTCTGGACAGCGACGATGTGACCAGCATCATCAAGGACGCAGGTGGCAGCACCGATGCGGCCACGGCCCGGCAGTGGCAATGGACCATCAGCCTGTGGAAGAACATGGGCCTCAATGCGGCTGAAGCCCTGGTGCAGGCCAATGGCGACGAAGAGCGCGCCATTGCCCGCGTCATGGCGCACTACGAAGAGCGCCTGACGGCCTACCAGAGCGTCGACTTTGACGACCTGGTGGGCCTGCCGCTCAAGCTGCTGCGCGAGCACGACAGCGTGCGCGAAAAATGGCAGCAGTCGCTGGGCCATGTTCTGGTCGACGAATACCAGGACACGAATGCAACGCAGTACGAGATGCTCAAGCTGCTGGTAGGCCCGCGCGGCCGCTTCACCGCGGTGGGCGACGACGACCAGTCGATTTACGGCTGGCGCGGCGCCACGCTGGACAACCTGAAAAAGCTGCCGCAGGACTACCCCAACCTCAAGGTCGTGAAGCTCGAGCAGAACTACCGCTCCACCAGCGCCATCCTGCGCGCGGCCAACAACGTGATCGGCCCCAACCCCAAACTCTTTCCCAAGACGCTGTTCAGCGAGCTCGGCGAAGGCGAGCCGGTGCGCGTGATCGACTGCGACAGCGAAGAGCACGAAGCCGAACGCGTGGTGGCCCGCATCCAGAGCCTGCGCGCCGAAGGCAGTCTGCAGGCCGAGGGTGGGCAGTTCAAGGAGTGGAAAGATTTTTGCGTGCTGTACCGTGCCAACCACCTGGCCAAGCCTTTCGAGAAGGCCTTTCGCAAAGCCAACATTCCGTACAAAGTCTCGGGCGGCCAAAGTTTTTTCGATCGCGCCGAGATCAAGGACCTGTGCTGCTGGATGCGGCTGCTGGTCAACAACAACGACGACCCGGCGTTCATGCGCGCGGTGACCACACCCAAGCGCGGCATCGGCCACACCACGCTGGGCGCACTCGGCACCTTTGCGAGCCAGTCGAAGCAAAGCCTGTTTGAGGCGCTCTTCAGCAACTCGCTGGGCTCAGTGCTGCCGGCCAAGGCGGTCGGTTCGCTGCATGAGTTCGGCCGCTACCTCAACGACCTCGAATACCGGGCCAAGCGCACCGTGGGCGCGGAGGACGCGCGCGTTTTCCTGAACGACTGGCTCAAGGAGATCGACTACGAGAAGCACCTGTACGACGGCGAAGACAGCGAGAAACTCGCGGCCGCACGCTGGACCAACGTGATGGATTTTTGCGACTGGGTGGCCCAGCGCTGTGGCGGGCAGATCGACGATGCCTCGGGCGCCGTAGTTGCCGCCGAAACCAAGACCATGCTCGAAGTGGTGCAGACCATTGCGCTGCTCTCCACCATCAGCGAACGCGAGGGTGACCAGAACGTGGTGACGCTCTCTACCCTGCATGCCGCCAAGGGCCTGGAGTGGCCACACGTGGTGCTGGCCGGCGTGAACGAGGGCCTGTTGCCCTTCAAGCTGGAAGACGATGACGGCGTCAACACCGACAGCATCGCACTGCGCCTGCAGGAAGAGCGCCGCCTGATGTATGTGGGTATCACCCGCGCGCAGCGCACGCTGGCTGTGAATTGGCTGCGCAAGCGCAAGAAGGGCCGCGACATGATTCCCGGCGCCCCCAGCCGCTTCATCGCCGAGATGGCACTGGACAAAGCCACCGTGAAGGAAGACCCGCGCGAAAAGCTCAAGGCCTTGCGTGCGGAGTTTGCAAAGAAGTCAGCGGACGGGATTGCGGCGGCAGCAGCGGCGGCAGAGACGCGCTAGCGCAGCCCTGTTCCATGGTTAATTCGGCGCGAGATCAGGTGCCGGGCCGCATGAAGGCGTTTTCAGTGACGTGGTTACAAACCGTTTCAGGCCACGGGTTTTTGCCGGTGCTTTACCTGATTGAGATGTATTCATGAGATAGTGCGCAAGCTCCACGGCCTGCGCGTTGCATCAACCCCGCACTCGCGGGCCCGAGTTTTCCGTTTCACCTCCTGCACTGCAGTCTTGGCCGCTCCGTCCGCCTTGCTGCGTTGCTACAGCCCGTACCGCGCGGCCAGGCCGTGCACTCACTTGTTCATGACTTTGCTTTTTCTTCGACCCGCTCTTTTTTTAATCGCCGCTTGCGCAATATCCGCTAGCGCTACGGCCCAACCCAAACCCGACGCCGCGTGCCCCGCCGCTACGGAGATGAAAGCCGCACAACTCCATGGTCTGTGGGCCGTGCGCTTTGACCCCCCACCCGCCGGCCTGCCGGCCCGCGCCACCATGCTGCTGGAACGCCACGCCGAATTCGCCGAAAGCCTGGCCGGCATCGTGAGCCGCGACCTGGGGCCGGCCGCCGGTTCCAAAGCCATTGCCGGACATGCGGCCAAGGCCGCATTGGCCGGTGACCTGGAGGGTGGCATGTTGCTGCTCGACGAATCCTCCGACAATGTCAGCATCACCGGCACCTGGAACGGCGAAATGGTCGAAGGTTCTTGCGGCAAGGCCTTCAAGGGCACCTGGAAAGACACCAGCAGCAGCGCCCCGGACAATGCACCCGATGTGCCCTTCACGCTGACCCGGCTGCCCTGAACAGCGCAATTTTCAAGACCGAGCCATGCCACTGAAATCTCTCCATCCTGCTGCTGCATCGCTTTGCACGGTGCTTCTGGCCTTCCTGGGTCTTGGCGCCGCGGCTGCGGCACATGCACAGGCAGCGCCAGCAAACCGCCCATCCAGCACAGGCTGGCAAACCTGCCAGGCCATGAAGGGCGACCCTGCGGCGCAGCTCACCTGCTTCCAGCAATGGGCCGATGCGCAAACGCCGGCCAACACGCCCGCACCCAGCCTGACCACTGCGCCGGCCAATGCCCAGACCGGCCAGCCGGCTACCCCGGTGCTGCTGCTGCCATCACTGAACACCGAAGCGCCGGACGGCAAGCCGATCGGCTGCAAAAACACCAGGTACTCGGAACTGTCCCGTTTCTGGGAGTTGCAGCGCGGCACCGACTGCGATACGTTCTCGCTGCGCGGCTACCGGCCGATCACGCTGGCCGTCTCCACCGCCGACAGCGTGAACACGCAACCCTCGTCACCCTCCGCAGGGCATACCGCGCTGACCTCTGTGCCCTACATGCGCACTGAAAACAAAATCCAGCTGTCGGTGCGCACCAAGGTCGCCAAAGGCCTGCTGAAAAGCGGCGACAACGATGACGACGACCATGACTCGATATGGTTCGGCTACACACAGCAAAGCTATTGGCAACTGTTCAACGGCAGCATCTCGCGGCCGTTTCGCACCACCGACCACGAGCCCGAGGTGATCTACATCTACCCGCACCAGATCCCTTTGGCCGGTGGCTGGAACTACCGGCTCTCGGGCCTGGGGCTGGTGCACCAGTCCAACGGACAGTCGCTGCCGCTGTCGCGCAGCTGGAACCGCGTCTACCTGATGGGCGCCGCCGAGAAAACACTGGGCCAGGACTCGGGCCTGATCCTGCAGGGGCGTATCTGGGACCGGCTCAAGGAGTCCTCGGGCAATGACGACAACCCCGGTATCGAAAACTATGTGGGCCGCGCGGAAGTCACTGGCAGCTGGCAGATCAACAAAGCCAACACGGTGGGCGTCACGCTGCGCCACTCGCTGCGCAAGGAAGCCCGCGGTTCGGCCCGGTTTGACTGGATGATGGCGCCGGCCTCGTCGCCCAACTACACCGGCCTGCGTTATCACGTGCAGCTGTTCAGCGGCTACGGTGACAGCCTCGTGGACTACAACCGAAAGCGCAATGTTCTGAGCATCGGCCTGAGCCTGGTGGACTGGTAGGCGCTGAAACGGCGTCGCGCATATTTGCTATGCTTTTTATAGCTGCTCGTGCTGGTACTGATTAGCCCCAGAGCGTTTTCGCTTGAGAAATCGGACACAAACGTGTCTGCCGGACGCATCCAGCCACCGCGGCAACGGCGCGTCGGCTGATACCGCAACGCCCCCGCTTGCCGTAAGGTGGGGCGATGACTTTTGCCGAGCCCACCACTTTCACGCTGGCCTGCATCGTGGCCGGTGCGCTGCTGATTGCCATGACACTGGGCGGCTCTTTCATAGCACGGTTGCCTCTGAGTGCCGCCATGCTGTACCTCGGCGTTGGTGTGGCGGTCAGTCCCGTCGGGCTGGGGCTGCTCAAACTCGACGCCCTCAAGAACACGGTGCTGCTGGAGCGCCTCACGGAGGTGGCGGTACTGATCTCGCTGTTCACCGCCGGCATGAAGCTCGAGTTCCGCGTGCGGGATGGCCGCTGGCGCATTCCGGTGCAACTCGCAACCGTGTCGATGGTGGTTACCGTGGCCGCCATCACCGCACTGGGTGTTTATGTGCTGGATCTGCCCGTGGGCGCCGCCGTACTGCTGGGCGCCATCCTCGCACCGACCGACCCGGTGCTGGCCTCCGACGTGCAGGTGGCCAACCCGGGCGACCGCGACCGCCTGCGTTTCGGCCTCACCGGTGAAGGCGGCCTGAACGACGGCACCGCCTTTCCGTTTGTGATGCTCGGGCTGGGCCTGCTGGGCCTGCATGAACTCGGCGAAGGCGGCTGGCGCTGGTGGGCCGTCGACGTGCTGTGGGCCGTGGCTGGCGGTCTGGCCCTGGGCTGGCTGCTTGGCACGCTGGTGGGCCGCGCCATCCTCTACCTGCGCATGCGCCACCGCGAAGCGCTGGGCTCGGACGAATTCATCGCGCTGGGGCTCATCGGGTTGACGTACGGCCTGGCGTTGCTCTTTCACACCTACGGCTTCCTGGCGGTGTTTGCGGCGGGCCTGGCGCTGCGCCGCATCGACGAGCCCGATGCGCGGCCCGCGCCCCCGGCAGCAGCCGCGCCCGACGAAACGCTGAGCCCCGATGACCAGGAAGCCTCGGGCGCGGAAGCCCCCGCCCACATGATGCGTGCAGTAGAACGCTTTAACAGCCAGCTGGAAAGCTTCGTGGAAGTTGCCATCGTGCTGGCCGTGGGCGTGCTGGTGGCCACCACACGCTTTCGCAGCGAAGTGCTGTGGTTTATTCCCGCGCTGTTCCTGGTGATCCGGCCGGCGGCGGTTTTTATCGGGCTGCTGGGAACCCCGGTCAGGGGCTCGCAGCGCCGCCTGATGGCCTGGTTCGGCATTCGCGGCATCGGCTCGCTGTATTACCTGCTCTATGCCATCAACCACCACCTCCCGCCCGCGCTCGCGCAGCGGCTGCTGTCCATCACGCTCGCGGTGGTCGTCGCGTCGGTGATTGCCCACGGCATTTCGGTCACGCCGTTGATGAAGCGCTATGAGGCGCGCAAACCGGGAAAACGCCGCAGGCCCTGAACAAGCGGTCCGGCGGGCGTCCGCACAGCCTCACAGAATGTCACGTTATTGATAACGATAACGATTCTCATTTGTATAATCGCACTTTGACCGATTAACAAAGACACAGGAGTCGTCGTGAAACCAGCCATCAAACCCGCCATCCTTGCCGCCCTGGTGGCCCTGCTTGCCGTGCCGGCCATGGCCCAGCCCGCAGCAACAGCATCGGCCGGTACCGCGCCTGGCACAGTGGCAGCGCCGGCCACCACGGCAGCCGCCGTGGCAAAGCATTACGCCCACCTGGTGCAGTCAAACTATGACGACACGCTGGCCAGCACGCTGATCCTGCAAAAAGCGGTGCAGGCTTTTACCGACGCACCTTCGGACGACGGCCTCAAGGCCGCGCGCAAGGCCTGGCTGGACGCCAGAGAGTTTTACGGCCAGACCGAGGCCTTCCGTTTTTACGGCGGCCCGATCGATGACAAAAACGGGCCCGAAGGCCGCATCAATGCCTGGCCCATGGACGAGTCCTATGTCGACTACGTGAAGGACGCGCCCAACGCCGGCATCATCAACAACCGCAAGGCCGTGATCAACAAAAAACGGCTGGCCAGCCTGAATGAGCGCAACGGCGAAGAAAACATCGCCACCGGCTGGCACGCGATTGAATTTTTGCTGTGGGGCCAGGACCTGAGCACCACCGGCCCGGGCAACCGTTCGTTTGAAGATTTTGTGGACGGCAAGAAATCCAACGCCGACCGCCGCCGCCAATACCTCAAGGTGGTGACCGAACTGCTCGTCGACGACCTCGGCAGCCTCTCAAAAGCCTGGGCGCCCACGTCGACGTCTTACCGAGCGAAGTTCGAACGCGGCGGCCTGGAATCCGTGCGCAAGATGTTTGTCGGCCTGGGCTCGCTCTCGCGCGGCGAGCTCGCCGGTGAACGCCTCGAAGTCGCCCTGGCCAGCCAGGACCAGGAAGACGAGCACTCATGCTTTTCCGACAACACGCACCGCGATGTGGTGAACAACGCCAAAGGCATCCAGAACGCCTGGCTCGGCCAGTACAAACGCGCCGACGGCACGACGCTGGCCGGCCCGTCGCTGCGTGACCTGGTGGCGGTGAAAAACCCGGCACTGGCAGACCGCACCAGCAAACAGATCGCAGCATCCGTCGCCGCCGCCGAAGGCATCCAGGCGCCGTTTGACCGCGAAATCGTTGGCACCAAAGACGCGCCCGGCCGGCTGCGCGTGCAAAAAACCGTCGACAGCCTGGTGCAGCAAAGCAAGGACCTGGTGGAAGCCGCCAACGCCGCCGGCATCACCAAGCTGACCCTGGCCAAACCTTAATGGTCGACGCCGCATTGTCCTGGAGGGTCACGCGCCCTGCGCGTGCAGTGCTTGCCTGCGTGGCCGCAGCGGGACTGGCGGGGCTGGCCTTCTGGGCGTCGGCAGGGCCGGGTGCGCAAGCCGCCGGCCCGGCGCCCGACGACGAAAAAACCGGCGGCGACACCACGGTGTTTGCCACCGGCCACAACGCGTTTTCATTTCCGCTGGCCAACCTGGGCGATGAGGAACGCACGCGGTTTGTCATCGGCAATTCTTTCTTCAAGCGCAACTGGGTACAGGCGCCATCCTCCACCACCGCGCGTGACGGCCTGGGCCCGCACTTCATCGCCCGCTCATGTGGCGGCTGCCATGTGCAGGACGGGCGCGGCGCACCGCCCGACTTCAACCGCGGCCTGGCCGACCAGCCGGTCGGCCTGCTGCTGCGCCTGTCGGTGCCGGGCAAGGGCGCGCACGGCGGGCCGCTGCCGGACCCGGTATACGGTGACCAGTTTTCCAATTTCGCGGTGCAGGGCGTGATGCCCGAGGGGCAGATCTCGCTGCGCTACGACGTGGTGCGCGGCAAGTTTGCCGACGGCACACCCTACCAGCTGCAAAAGCCCCGCTACGGTTTCAGCAAACTCAACTACGGCCCGATGGCCAAAGATGTGATGGTGAGCCCGCGCATCGCGCCGCAGATGGCTGGCGTGGGTTTGCTCGAAGCGATTCCCGAAGCGGAAATCCTGCGCAATGCGCGCGAGCAGGCCGCCTCCGACAGCCCGGTGCGCGGCGTCGTTAACCAGGTGTGGGACGCGCCGACGCAGCAGATGCGCACAGGCCGCTTCGGCTGGAAGGCCAATGTGGCCACCCTGGCGCACCAGACCGCCGGCGCTTTCCTCGGCGACATGGGCATCACCTCGCCAGTCTTTCCGAAAGAGACCTGCACAGCGGCCCAGAAAGACTGCCTGGCGGCGCCGCGCGGCGCACAGGGCAAGGCGAGCGAGATCGACGAAAAAACATTCAACGACGTGGTGTTTTATGAAACCACGCTGGCACCGGCGGCGCGCCGCAATCCGCGCGATGCCCAGGTGGTGCGCGGCCAGAAACTGTTTGCCGAAGCCCAGTGCGCCGCCTGCCACCGCCCGAGCTACGTCACCGGCGAAAGCCCATTTCCGCGGCTGGGCAGCAAGGCCGTGCAGGGCCAGACCATCTGGCCCTACACCGACCTGCTGCTGCACGACATGGGCGAAGGCCTGGCCGACGGCCGGCCCGACTTTCTGGCCAACGGCCGCCAGTGGCGCACGCCGCCGCTGTGGGGAATCGGCCTGGTGCCCGACGTGAACGGCCACAACCGCCTGCTGCACGACGGCCGTGCGCGCGGCGCGCTGGAAGCCGTGCTGTGGCACGACGGCGAAGCCAAGGCCAGCAAGGACAAAGTCCTGCGGATGAATGCGCAGGAGCGCGCTGCGCTGGTGAAATTTCTCGAGTCGTTATGAGCCTCATGAATACGCTTCGCTCTCCATGCCGGCCTGCCCTGCTGGCTGTAGCTGGCGTGCTTTCCCTGCTGGCCTGCGGCGCCCTGCACGCGCAAACCGTCGCGCCCAACGTTGCCGTGCCGTTCTATACGGCGGGTGATTTCATGCGCGGCGTCTATCGCTTTTGGTACGCGCCGCAGGCCGCTGCGTTTGCCGAACAGGCCGGTGCCTTGCCGTCAGCGGTCTCTGCGGTGTGCGATGCGAATGCAGACACTGCCGCTGCCCGACTGGAGCAGGCCCGCGATCGCTGGAAAACCACTGCGCTCGCCTGGGACCGCTTGAGCGGCGTGCAAATCGGCCCGCTGGTGCAGCGGCGCTCCGCGCGGCAGATCGACTTTTCGCCGACGCGGCCCGAGCTCATCAAGCGGGCGATTCAGTCAGCGCCACAAGATGCCGCCGCCATGGAAAGCATAGGCACGCCGGCCAAGGGCTTGCCGGCGCTGGAATGGCTGCTGTGGAGCCAGCCTGTTTCGTCGTCAGTACCCGACACGCCGGCGTGCCGCTACGCCGTGCAGGTGGCTGCCGATATCCAGCGCGAAGCTGACACGCTGGCCAAAGCCTTCGGCGAGCTGGCAGCGCGCCAACCCGGCGAGTCGGAAGAAAGCAATGGGCCGGCGATGAGCGAGCTGGTCAACCAGTGGACCGGCTCGCTGGAACGCCTGCGCTGGGCCGAGATGGAAAAGCCCCGCATGGCCGGGGCGCAAGGTAACCGCAACGCCGCTTATGCGCGCAGCACCAGCGGCCAGACCGCGGCGCGCTGGGCCGCGCAATGGCAGGCGCTGCGCATACTGGGCGCGTCACAGGCGCGTGAAGCACCGCTACCCGGTGCCGGCCTGGCGCCGCTGGAAACCTATTTGCGCGGACTGGGCCGCAACGAGCCGGCCAACCAGCTCGCGCAAGCGGTGAACAAAACCGACAAAGCCATGCAAAGCGCATCGCCCGCCAACAAAGCCGGCATGGGCAGCGCCGGGCGCTCGCTGGCCGACCTGAAAAAACTCGCCGAAGCCGACATCGCGCCCGCGCTGGAAGTGAGCATCGGCTTTTCAGATGCTGACGGCGATTAGGCATTTGCATGAAAGAGGCTGAGGCTCTGACAACACTGCGGCGCCGGCAATGGCTGGCGCTGGCAGCGGCCGGCACCAACGCCTGGCTCAATCCCGCCCTGGCAGCTGCCACCGCTACTAGCCGGCCGCAGCAGCTGGCCGCCGCCTGGGAGGCAACGCACGGCTACCAGGTCGGTGTGCTGGCGTACCACGGCGCCGCGCTCCGGGTCAGCGCCGCACTCGACGTACCGACGCGCGCCCATGGCGTGTGGGTCGAGCGCAGCGGCACGCTGCTGGCGGTGGCCCGCCGGCCAGGCGACTGGCTGCTGCGCTGGAAGCCCGAAAGCAACGGCACCGGCCAGGCCATCGCCTGGGGTTGGGCCGAGCCCGACCGCGCCTTCAACGGCCACGTGATCGCCAGCCCCGACGGCAGAACGCTCTGCACCACCGAAACAAACCTGGAAACCGGCGAAGGGCTCATCGGCCTGCGTCATGCCGCCACGCTGGAGAAATTTGCCGAATGGCCGACCCACGGCATGGACCCGCACGAACTTTTGCTGGACGACGACGGCAGTTTGGTCGTCGCGAACGGCGGCATTCCCGCGCTGCCTGAAACCGGCCGGCTGAAAATTCACATGGACCGCATGGACGCTTCGCTGGTGCGGCTGGACGCACGAAGCGGCGCGCTGCTGGGCCAGTGGCGCCTGGCCGACAAGCGCCTGAGCCTGCGTCATATGGCGTGGGGCCGCGCGCCGGTAGCGGGCGGCGCGCGTGTCTTGGGCATCGCGCTGCAGGCCGAGCATGACGACACCGCGGCCAAAACCGCCGCGCCCGTGTTGGCGCTTTTTGACGGCCGCAAGTTGCAAACCTGCGCTGCAGGCGCCGGACAGGTGCTTGCGGGTTACGGCGGCGACATCGCCTGGGCGGCCGGCGGTTTTGCCGTGGGTTGCCCGCGCGCCAACGGCGTGGCTGTGTGGCAGGCCGATGGACGCTGGACAGGTTTTTTTCCGCTGGAAGAAGCCTGCGCCGTCACGTCGGCCCCCGCGGCGGGCCAGGCTGACGCCATGTTGTGGGCCGGCGGACGGCTCGCCGCACTGACACGCGACGTCGCGGGCCGCACGGCTTTGCCGGCGCTCAAAAATGTGCGGCTGGACAACCACTGGGTGCCGCTGGCGGGTTAGATAACGGTTGGGTTGGCCGAAGGCATCGATGAATCGCTATCTTTTTGATAGCTGCTCGCGCAGGTTCTTATTGGGCTGCCGGCACATTTGGCACATAAAAAGGCCCTGAAACCGCGTCCTGGCAGGGATTTTTGCCGTCCCCGGACAACAAAAAACGGCTATTTTCAAAGCAAAACCGGCTTTGACCCAAGCAGATCCTGCGCAAGCAGCTATTATTTTTATAGCAACCTGACGCCCTGCGGATTCGAACGCAGCTTGTTCGGCGCCCTATTCAGCACCGTTACTCGGCGGACTTCACAGCTTCTTCCACAGCTCACCGTCCCTGGAGCGGTAAGTGCCACCCGTGGCGCAGCAGCCCCCCGCACCGAAGGCGATGCGCCCGAGGGTAACGGTGACGACACCGTTGTCTGCCTGCAGCGACTGCCGCTCGCAATACGTGAAGAAGGGATAGAGATCGGGTTCGAGCACCATCTGCCAGTCGCCCTCGCCGCCCTTTCCGGGCTCCCTGGCCCCCTTGGGCTCCTTTGGTATGGCGCGGTAGACCTTGCAGTCATGCACCGCGAGGTGCACCGGCTTACCCTCCAGCAGTCCCTTGAATACGCGCTCCGGCGGTATCGCTGCCATGGGGTCCGGCTCGGCAGGTGGCGGAGCAGGGAGACTGCCACCGCCTGCCAGCCCCAATCCAATCCCAAGCCCGACAGCCAGCAGGAGCTGGCCCCACAGCATGTTCCGCTCAGGCCTTGTCACCGGCGAAAACGCCTGCCACGCCAGCGCCGCCGCAGCCGCGGCTGACAGCACTGTGGCAACCCAGACCAGCAGCTCCGCGGCGTCGGTGAAGGGACTGATCGCCCAGGCAACAGCCAGCACGGCCGTATTGACCAGCAACAGCACGAGGCTAGCCCATGGCCGCACCCGGGAGAACAAGCCTGCAATCAGCAAGAGCACCGTGCACAGCAGCACGGCGGGCAGCACCACCACGCCTGAAAACAGCAGCTCGAACACTCCCGGCAGCCAGCCACCACTGCCTGCCATCTTGCCAACGGTGTACAGGTAAAGCGCCAGACCCAGGCCCGGCAGGGCCAACAGCTGTGCGGCGACAAAAGCAAAGGCGTAAGGTGTGGTGGAGGTTTTCAAGGTGTCCGGGATTCTAGAGTGCGGCCGGGATACGGCCGTATGCGGACCCGCGTGAATCCCGTACGCCCAAATGCCATCGCCCCGGCAACCTTTGGCTGCCGGGGCGATTGGGCTGTAGCCGGCTGCTACCGGCGCCTTAGCAGGCTTATTGCTGACTGGTCTTCACGAGTTCAGCCGCAGCCTGGGGTGCTGCACCGGCCTTCTCGGCGCGGGGAGCGCCGAGGTTTTGCTGGGCGGTGGCGCCGTTGTAGCTGGAAGCGGAGCCGGCATTTTGGGCGTGCACCACTTCGCTTTTGACTTCAGCGCGGGTTTTGGTCGCAGGTGCCTGCATCTGGTCAAACAGGTAGGAGTTGAAGGTTTGGGCAGAAGCAGCCACGGAAGTCAGGGCGGCAACAGCCACAACGGAAGCGGCGATAAAGTTCGATTTCATGATGAATATCCTCTCAAAGTTAAGTGACGTTCCGGGCATGGCGGGCTCATCTTCCCGTCTGTCCAGCCTCGGTGAGTCGCCTTGTAGTGGGCTTCGGCTCATCGATGTATGAACTTTATTCCATTCAAATAAATCAAAAAATAGCAATTTCAACAATACATTACTGTTAAATCAGCAACAATAATGGCTTAACTTAGGGGTAAACCATGGACCGGCTTCAATCAATGCGCGTTTTTCAGCAAGTGGTGGATGACGGCAGTTTTGCGGCGGCAGCGCGTAAATTCGACATGTCGTCCGCCGTGGTGACCCGGCTGGTCGGCGACCTGGAAGACCACCTGGGCGTACGGCTGCTACAGCGCACCACCCGGCGCCTGGCCCTGACAGACGCCGGCGAGGCCTACCTGGCGCGGGTGCGCCACATCCTCGATGACATCGACGAAGCGCATGCCGCCGCCCAGGCCCATGCGCAGGAAATGTCCGGCGTCATCCGCATTCTGACCCCGCCGGTATTTGCCGTTCACGTGATTGCGCCCCTGGTGGCGGAGTTCGCGCGGCGCTACCCCAAGGTCGTACTGGATATTTATGTGGACTCTCCCTTGATGCCGCCCGTGGAAGACTACGACCTCACTCTGCTGGGCGCTGCCGACACCTTTGACGCTAACATCATCGCCCGGCCTATTGCGTCTTCCGCCGGTATTCTCTGCGCCTCGCCAGACTACCTGCGCCGCCACGGCACACCCGCACAACCTGAAGACCTGCCCCATCATCAATGCATGCGCATCAAGGCACAGGCCAACCGCCACCGCAGCTGGCGCTTGTTCAACCCGAAGGAAAACAATCGGGAAGTGGAGGTGCAGATAGAGCCCAGCATGTTGGTGAACCATTCGGACACGCTGATACGCGCCTGTGTGGATGGTGCGGGCATCATGAGCCAATCCATCGACCTCGTGGCCAACCACCTCAACAGCGGCGCACTGCACCGTATTTTGTCGCCCTGGACCACCGGCACCAACACGCTCTATGCAGCGCTGCCCAGCCGCAAATTCATTCCGGCACGCACCAGTGTGTTTCTGGAATTCATGACCGAGTACACACGCGCTGTGATCAGCAAAATGGAAGCGCGGCAGGACTAAAGCCAGCGCCGGGCGCACGGCAGAAGCACTCACCCGGGCGGCCGGTGTGGAAAAGCGGGCTTACGGCCCCACATAACAGTGGCAGCCTCCCTTGGTGCTGTCGTAGTTCATGGCATTTCACCCTTCGTAAAACACGCCTCACAAATCGCGAAGAAACGTGGGCGAATTTTTTGAACGCCAAAAAGTTCCAGGACTACACGCCGTTATTGTTCCGGTTTCGACAATTGAATGTTCTGCCAATACGCACTTGTGTATCCGCGCCGCGGAACAAGGTTTGATACATCGGTGAGCCACCTGTTCAAAACGCGACTCAGCGATGAAGGCCTCACGGGCACAACGCCCGTCCCGCCTGTTTTCACAATTGTTCTTAAAGGAAATTCACCATGAAATCGACGAAACTTGTTTCCGCATCCGTTCTTGCCCTTGCAGCGCTCGCCTCCGCGAACAGCTTTGCCCAGGACAGCAACTACCCCGGCAATGAAGTGAGCGCCGCCAGCACCTTGAGCCGCGCCGACGTCCGCGCAGAGTTGGCGCAATCGCCGCGCGCGTCATACCAGGTCAACAGCGACAGCAGCTACCCCGGAACCGATGCCACCCCTGTTGCGGGCACCAAGACCCGCGCCGAAGTCCGCGCCGAACTGGAGCAGGCACAACGCGAAGGTTACAAGCTGAACGCCGGCAATGCCTATCCCGAAGGCAGCAGCGTCTCGGCGGCCAGCAGCACAGGTCGCTCCGCAAGCTGAACGAAGACAGCAGCGCCGCCGCCGCGGCGCGAACACCTCTCTTTCAGCAAACACCTTGCGATGATCCAGAAACCCTCCGGGTTTTCTGGATCGTCCGCTTGATGCAGCGCTTTGCTGCGCCTCGATGCGAAGAGGAGTGATCGGTTGATTCATTCATCCGTGGCCGAGAATTTTCGGCATGGATGGCGGCGAGGCGGGCTGCGCTGTCAGGCAGTGCGGCCATCAATTAGCGGTTGGGATTGGTAACCCGAATCCTCTGCGTTTCGTTGTGATGTTTCATTCATTGCGGCTATGCGGCACCGCCGGAGAGCATTGCCGCCTGTCGCATTGCCTGCGTTTGCGAAATGAGGTATGATGATCATCATGCGACATACGAAAATCAATGCCAGAGCAGCCGCCAAAGAGGCCTCCCACGAACGCATCGTGTCCGTCGCTGCACGCGCAATCCGCCGCAGCGGCTACGACGGCACCGGCGTGGCCGACATCATGAAAGAGGCCGGCCTGACGCATGGCGCGTTTTACGCCCACTTCGCGTCGCGCGAGGACATGCTGGCCGAAGCCGCAACGCGGGCCTGTGCCGAATCGGCTGCCGCGGTGGCGGGTGTTGCGGCCGGCTCGCCGCCTGAACAGGCCATGGCGGCCATGCTGCGCGCCTACCTCTCGCCGGAACACCGGGAGCAGGTGGAGATGGGCTGCCCCCTGGCCGCGCTGGGTTCGGAGACGCCGCGCCAGGCGCCTGAAGTGCGCCGCGCAACGACCCGGCACATCAAGGAAATGGTGGATTTTGTCGCCCGCCAGTCGCCCGATTGGGGCCAGCCCGGCGCCCACGAGCGCGCGCTGGCGACGGTTGCCACCATGGTCGGCACCTTGCTGCTGGCGCGCGTGGTCGACGAGCCCGCGCTGGCAGACAGCTTTTGCGAAGCCGCGCTGAAGCAGTTGGTACCGGTCTCCCACTGAATTCATTTTTTTTGAAGCACTCCTGCTTTTTCTTCGCTCTTATATATGACAACCATCATGCCAAATTCACCTCACACTGAAAGAACAACACCATGAACCCCCACTACAAAGTTGCCCTGGTGACAGGCGCCTCCTCAGGCATAGGCGAAGCGGTTGCGCTACGGCTTTCGCAGGCCGGCTACAAGGTCTACGGCACCAGCCGGCGCGGCGGCCGGACGGGCGGGCAGCCCTTCGAGATGCTGGCCCTGGATGTGACCCAGGACGCGTCGGTTGAAGCCGCGGTGCAACAGCTGATTCAGCTTGAAGGCCGCATCGACCTGCTGGTCAACAACGCGGGCTTCGGGGTCGCCCCAGCCGGTGCGGAGGAGAGTTCGATCACGCAGGCCCAGGCTATCTTCGACACCAACTTCTTCGGGATCGTCCGGATGACGCGCGCCGTCGTGCCGCACATGCGCCGACAGGGCGCGGGACGCATCATCAACATCGGCTCGGTGCTTGGTTTCCTGCCAATGCCGTACGGGGCACTGTATGCGGCGACGAAGCATGCGATCGAAGGCTACTCCGAGTCGCTCGACCATGAGCTACGCACCAGGGGTATCCGGGTCTCGGTCATCGAGCCTGCATACACGAAGACGCCGTTCGACGCGAACTTCCTGGAACCCGACACCAAGCTCGAGGAGTACCGCGAGGTTCGCGCCGCCGTGAACCAGCGCGTGAAGGAAGTGATGGCCACTGCGGAACAGCCGGGCGTCGTGGCTGATGTCGTGCTGAAAGCTGCCGGCGCTGCTCGCCCCAAACTCCGATACACAGCCGGCGGACTCGCGAGTCGCCTGCGATTGCTCCGCACATTTGCGCCTGCTGGTCTGGTGGATGCCGGGATTCGAAAAGATCTGCGGCTCGACGTGATGCCAACAGTGAAAACATCATGAAAGCATTCATCGTTGAACGTTATGGAAAAAAGAGCAGTTTGCGGCTGACGGACATGCCGAGCCCGGAGCTGCGCGATGACGAGGTCATGGTCCAGGTGCATGCCGCCGGCGTGAACCAGCTGGACTTCAAAATCCGCGACGGCGAGTTCAAACTCATACTGCCCTATCGCCTGCCTCTCATCCTGGGCCACGACGTTGCCGGAGTGGTCGTCAAGGTCGGCCCGCGGGTGCGGCAGTTCAAGCCGGGCGATGAGGTCTATGCGCGGCCCGATGATTTCCGGATTGGCACGTTTGCGGAATTTGTCCCCGTCAAGGAGGCGTCGCTGGCGCTCAAGCCTGCGGGGCTCACGATGGAAGAAGCCGCGTCCATTCCCCTGGTGGCTTTGACGGCCTGGCAGGCGCTGGTTGAAAAGGCCCAGCTGAAAAAGGGGCAAAAGGTCTTCATTCAGGCGGGCTCCGGCGGCGTAGGCAGTTTTGCCATCCAGTTGGCCAAGCACCTGGGCGCCATCGTCGCCACGACGACCAGCACGGGCAATGTCGCGCTTGTGAAGAGTCTGGGAGCGGACGTCGTGATCGACTACAAGACTCAGGACTTCGAGGCCATCTTGCGCGATTACGACGTGGTCCTGAACAGCCAGGATGGCAAGACGCTTGAAAAATCCCTGCGCATTCTGAAGGCCGGCGGGAAGCTCATCTCCATCTCCGGCCCGCCTGATCCTGAATTCGGCTGTGAGATCGCGGCATCCGGATTCGTGAAACTGGTCATGCGGCTGCTGAGTTCAGGCATCAGGCGCAAGGCAAAAAACCGCGGCGTCAGCTTCTCCTTCCTCTTCATGAAAGCGAACGGGAGCCAGCTGCGCGAGATCACCCGGCTCTTCGATGCCGGCGTCATCCGCCCTGTGATCGACCGGGTCTTTCCGTTTGAATCGACCAACGAGGCCATGGCCTATGTCGAAGCGGGCCGCGCCAAGGGCAAGGTCGTCATCAAGATCAAGTGAGTTTTTTCATGTGAGTTTGTTCATGTCAGTGCGGCTGAAGACTTCAAACCTTAAGGTCCGAAAGCCGGCAACTGAAACCGTTTATTCCCTGCTTTGGAGATTTCCATGAAGATTAAAGATTCTGTTGTCCTCGTCACCGGCGCCAATCGCGGCATTGGCCTGGCCTTCACGCGCGAGTTGCTCGCCCGCGGCGCCCGCAAGGTCTACGCGGCTGCGCGCGACCCCGCTACCCTCACCCTGTCCGGCGTTCAGGCTTTAAAGCTCGACGTCACCAAGCCGGAAGACGTAGCGGCCGCCGCGGCGCTGGCGCCGGATGTCACGCTGGTAATCAACAACGCCGGCATTGCCCAGCCGGGTGGCTTTCTGGCGGCCGACAGTGAAGATATCACCCGGCGCATCTTCGAGACCAACGTCTACGGCGTGTTGCGCATGAGCAAGGCCTTCGCGCCAGTGCTCAAAGGCAACGGCGGCGGCGCCCTGCTCAATGTGTTGTCGGTGGCCTCGTGGGTGAACGGCGGTGAGTTGGCAGCTTACTCGGCCAGCAAGTCGGCGGCCTGGTCGCTCACCAATGCCTTGCGCAGTGAACTGGCGGCGCAAAAGACGCAGGTTCTGGGGCTGCACATGGCCTATGTCGATACCGACCTCACGCGCGGCTTCGAGGTTCCGAAGTCCAGCCCTGAAGACATCGTCAAGCGTGCGCTCGACGGACTCGAATCGGGCGTTGATGAAGTGCTGGCCGATGAAATCACCCAACATGTCAAAGCCGGGATGACAGCGGCCAGACCCAGCTACCTTCCACAGGCATCCTGACTTCGAAGCCTGGCCGGAGCCTCTGCGCCTGCAGGTCGTGGCAGATGCCATCGCCACGCCAACGCGCGGGTGGCGACTCCACTTTCTATGGCTGAAAGTGAGGTGCGAGGCTGTTGTACAGCCCTGCCAGCCGGGCGGCGCGGTTCTGCATTCGCGTGCGCTCGGACGTTCGCACCTCGAATACGTCAGTCACCTCTGGTGCACGAAATATTTCCGCCGCTTCGCCCGGGTCGCAGGCCAGCCAGGCCAGCCGGGCCGCGCCCAGCGAAGGGCCAACCTCGGCATCCGCATGCCGGACTACCTGCAGGCCGGTAGCGTCGGCCAGCATTTGAGCCCAATAGGCATTGCGCGAGCCGCCGCCGATCAGGCTGACGCACGCCAGGCCCGGCTGGACCGACTGCAGCGCGGCAATCCCCTGCGCCATGCCCAGGCACACACCCTCGAGGGTGGCATTCACAATGTCTTCGCGCTGCGTGCCTGCGTGCATGCCGAAGAACACGGCTTTGGCATGCGGATTGTTGTGCGGCGTGCGTTCGCCGTTCAGGTAGGGCAGGAACAGCGGCGTATCTTCACGCAGGCCACGCTGCTCGGCTTGCGCAAGCAGCACGGCCACGTCGCGCTCTCCCAGCAGCCCCGCTGTGAACTCGAGGCACGAGGCGGCCGACAGCATCACGGACATCAGGTGCCAGGCCTCTGGCAACGCGTGGCAAAAGCTGTGCACCGCCTGCTGCGGATTGGCGACAAAAGAGCCAGTGGCCACGAACACCACACCGGACGTTCCCAAGGACAGCATCGCCTCACCCGGGTTCACCACACCAGCGCCCAGGGCACCTGCTGCGTTGTCGCTGGCACCGGCTACCACCGGCACTTCGCGCAAGCCCCAATGCTGCGCGACCTCGGGCAGCAGGGTGCCGGTAACCTCCGGGCCTTCGTGCAACCTGGGCATGTGCGCGGTGGATAGACCGCAAGCGGCCAGGAGTTCGTCACTCCATTGGCGCCTGCCCACATCCAGCCACAGTGTGCCGGATGCGTCGGACAGGTCGGTCGCATAGTCGCCGGTCAGGCGCCAGCGCAGCCAGTCCTTGGGCAGCAGCACTTGCCGGACCCGGTCGAACACGCCGGGCTCGTGTCTGGATACCCAAAGCAGCTTGGGCGCCGTGAAACCCGGCATCATCAGGTTGCCGGTGATCTGACGTGACCGCGGCACCGCCCGCTCCAGTTCCGCGCATTCCGCCGCCGCCCGGCCGTCGTTCCAGAGGATGGCCGGGCGCAGAACTTCACCGCGCGCATCCAGCAGGGTCGCGCCGTGCATCTGCCCGGTCAGGCCGATGGCCTCGATCTCGCTGCCTGTGCGGCCGCCGCGCCGCAACTCCTGCAAAGCGGCACCCACAGCGGCATCGCACGCACGCCACCATTCGGCGGGATGCTGCTCACGCCACAAGGGATGGGGCGCATCCACCGACAGCGGCGCGGAGCCGCTGGCCACCAGGCGATGGCCACGGTCCAGCACAACCGCCTTGACACTGGAGGTGCCCAGATCAATGCCCATGAACATCGGTCAGTCCTCGAACGGCGTCCACTTGGCCGTGCTGGCCGCGGACTGCACCACCTTCTCGATGAACCGCACACCGCGGGCGCCGTCTTCGAGGCGCGGATAGTCGGCGTCCAGCGGATCCGGCGTACTGCCGGATTGCAGCGCGCGGATATGTGCTGCCACCCCCAGATAGACATTGGCAAAGGCTTCGATAAAGGCTTCGGGGTGCCCCGTGGGCAGTCGTGTCGCGCGGCGGGCTGCCTCACCGAGCCACGGCGAGCCCCGCGTCAACATGCGGGCCGGGCCGTCGATGGGAGCATGCAGCAGCCGGTTGGGCTCTTCCTGGCGCCAATCCAGCGTACCGGTGGTGCCGAACACGCGCAGCCGCAGGTCGTTCTCGCAACCCACCTCGATCTGGGACGCGATCAGCACGCCCCTGGCGCCGTTCTTGAACCGCAGCAGGACATTGCCGTCGTCGTCAAGGCGCCGGCCCGGCACGAAGATGGTGAGGTCCGCGCAGATGCTTTCCAGCTCCAGGCCCGTCACCGTCGCCACAAGGTTTTCCGCGTGCGAGCCGATGTCGCCGATGGCGCCGGCCACGCCGCTGCGCGCCGGGTCCGTCCGCCAGTCGGCCTGCTTCTGCCCGCTTGCCTCCAGGTGGGTGGCAAGCCAGCCCTGGTTGTATTCGACGATGACCTTGCGCACCACACCGATCGCGCCGCGCGCAACCATGTCACGCGCCTCGCGCACCATGGGATAGCCCGTGTAGTTGTACGTGACACCGAAGATGGAGCCGCTGCGCTTGACAACCCGAACGAGCTCGGCTGCCTCCTCGCTGGTATGGACCAGCGGCTTGTCACACACCACATGGATGCCCGCCTCGGCGAACGCGCGGGCGACGGGGAAATGCACATGGTTGGGCGTGACGATGGAAACGAAATCGATGCGCTCGTCCTTGCTGCGCCGCAGTTCGCCTTCCAGCAGGTCTTCCCAGCGGCCGTGGTTGCGTTCATCCCGCAGGCCGAGGTCGCGGCCCGATGCGCGAGCGCGCTCAGCATCGGAGGACAGTGCACCGGCCACCAGCTCCATCTGCCCATCCAGCGCCATGGCCTTGCGGTGCACAGCGCCGATGAAAGCACCCTGCCCGCCGCCCACCATCGCATAGCGCAGTTTTCTCATGAGCCCGCCATCCCGCCCTGCTTGGCCTTGTCGAACACGGCGTCGAACGCTCCCGCGGCCGGCTTGAAGTCCAGCCGCTTGCTGTAGGCCGCGCTTTCCGTGGCGCCATGCACCCGGTCCATGCGGCTGTCTTCCCACTCAACGCTCAAGGGCCCGTTGTAGCCCACGTCGTTCAGTGCGACGATGATGGATTCGAAGTCGATCTGTCCCCGCCCGACACTGCGAAAGTCCCAGTGGCGGCGCGCGTCGCCAAAGCTGGTGTGCCCGCCGAAGACCCCGGCGGTGCCGTCGCCCCGGCCCCACCATACGTCCTTCATGTGCACGTGGTAGATGCGATCGCCAAACGTGCGGATGAACTTGACGTAATCCACGCCCTGGTAGCCCAGGTGGCTGGGATCGAAATTGAACCCGAAGCGCCTGTGGCCACCGATGGCCGCGACAGCCCGTTGTGCCGAGGCGGTGTCAAAAGCGATCTCCGTTGGGTGCACTTCCAGCCCAAAGTTGATGTTGTGCTGGTCAAACACGTCAAGGATGGGCTTCCAGCGTTGGGCGAAATCGGTGAAGCCCTTGTCCCAGTATTCCTGCGAGGTGGGCGGGAATGCATAGAGCGAATGCCAGATCGATGAGCCGGTGAAGCCCGTGACGACCTTCACGCCGAGCCTGGCCGCCGCGCGCGCCGTGTCCTGCATTTCGCGCGCGGCGCGCTGGCGCACCCCTTCAGGTTCGCCGTCGCCCCATACGTGCGCCGGAAGAATGGCTTTGTGGCGCTCATCGATGAGGTCACAGACCGCCTGGCCCACCAGATGGCTGCCGATCGCAAAACAGCGCAAGCCGTGCTGTTCCAGCAGATCGCGCCGGTCCTGCACGTAGCGATCGCTCGCCAGGGCCTCCTGCACATCGAAATGGTCGCCCCAACATGCAAGCTCCAGGCCGTCGTAGCCCATGCTGCGTGCCAGGGGTGCCAGCTCCTTGAGAGGCAGGTCCGCCCATTGCCCGGTAAAAAGAGTGACAGGTCTTGCCATGGCTGCCTCAGAACGGGGAATCGGGGAAGTAGTACTGCTTGGCGTTGTCCCTGGTCACCAGCACCGACGGGATGATGGTGGTGGCCGGCAGCTTCTCGCCCTTCACCCGCGCGGCGGCCGTGAGCTTCATCGCGTCGGCAATCATGGCGGGCGAGTAGGTGACGTCGGCCGTCACGATCTTGTCGCCGTCCATGACCTTCTTGATGTAGTCCTTGGAACCTGCGCCGCCCAGCACGAGCTTGACATCGGTTCGCTTGGCCTGCGCGATGGCCTTTTGCACGCCGACCGCCATGTCGTCGTCCGAGGCCCAGACGGCGTCGATCTGCTTGAAGCGGGTCAGGTAGTCCTGCATCACCTTGAAGGCATCGTCACGGTTCCAGTTGCCATGCTTGGCATCCAGAACCTTGATGTCGGGATAGTTCTTCATCACGGCCGTGAACGCGTCCACGCGCTGGTTGTCGATGACCGTGGGAATGCCCCGCAGTACTACGACGTTGCCCTTGCCGCCCAGGGCTTTGGCCATGTACTCGGCCGATACCTTGCCAAAGCCGGGGTTGTCGCCGGCAACGTAGGCGTCCTGCGCACTCACATCCGTCAGGCCACGGTCGACAACCGTGACGTACACGCCTTTGCCCTTGACCTGCGCGACCGGTTGCGTGAGCGGCGCCGACTCGAATGGCAGGATCACGAGAGTGTCGATCTTGTTGGCCGTTTGCAAGTCCTGTACCTGGTTGGCCTGTTCCGAAGCAGACCCGGCCGTCTTGATGGTGACTTTCAGGCCCGGGTACTGCTTTTCCAGTTCGGACTTGGTCCGGTTGGCCCAGTACACGACCCCGCCTGTCCAGCCGTGCGTGGCGGCCGGTATCGAAACGCCGATGTGGGGCTTGGTCTGGGCCATGGCGGAGGGTGCCGCACCCAGCGCCGCGAGAACTGTGGCGCCTGCGGCCATCAGACTTATCAGTGATTTCATGGTTTGTCTCCTTATGTTGTGAGAAACGGCAGCTTTGCCACCTGTGGGGAACCGGTTACTTGCGCCCGCGCTGGAAGAACGCGACGGCGATGATCACGAAGCCCTGCACCGCCGCGTTCAGGTACACACTGATGATGCTGGTCAGGTTGAGGATGTTGCCGATCACCGAGAGAAGTACGGCGCCGATTACGGTGCCGGTGATGCCGCCGGCGCCGCCGCGCAAGGCAGTGCCGCCGACGATGACCGCAGCGATGGCTTCCAGCTCCCACAGCAGCCCGGTGCTCGGCGAGGCCGAACCCAGGCGCGGCACATAGAGCACGGTGGCAATACCCACGCAAATGCCCAGCAACATGTATGTGAGCACCTTGACGCGGTCCACCTCGACGGCCGCGTAGCGCGCAACCTGCTCGTTGGAACCGATGGCCTGAACGTACCGGCCGAAAGCAGTGCGATTGAGAACGAGGCCGCCCAGTAATGCGACGGCGGCGAATACCCACACGGGTACCGGCACCCCCAGCCAGCTGCCGTAATACACCGGGCTGTAGATATCGACCAGTGCACTGTCGAGCGTGATAGCGCCGCCGTTGGAGAAGTAGGTCAGGTAAGCACGGAAAATGCCCAGCGTTCCCAGCGTCACGATGAAAGGCTCGATGCGTCCCTTGCTGATGAGCAGCCCATGGCCCAAGCCGAATAGCGCGCCAAGCACGACGGCAAAGGCCATGCCGGTCACCACGGCCGCCATGGGGTTCCAGCCGGCGCCTGCTGCCGCATTCATCAGCAGGATCGTGCTGCCCGCAATCAGCGCGGCCATGGATCCCACCGAGAGATCGATGCCGCCGGAAATGATGACGAAGCACATCCCCACCGCGATGATTCCGATGAAAGCCGTGCGGGTGAGCACGTTCATCGCATTGTCGAGGCTGGCGAAGTTCTCGTTGAGAATCGCACCCGCGATGCACATAAGTGCCAACCCGGCCAGTGGCCCGGCTCCCGTGAAAGAGGGCCATTTGCGCAGTGCCGGCCTGGCGACAGGCGCTGGAGCGGCGGCGGTATCAGTGGGTTCCAGTTGCATGGGCAATCAACAGTTCTTCGGACAGCTGGTCTTGCGCAAGCTCGGCAACAAGCCTGCCTTGCCGCATCACGAGGACGCGGTGGCAAAGGCCGATAAGTTCAAGCAGTTCGGAAGACACAACGATGATCCCGCGGCCTTCGCTCGCCAACCGCTGGATCAGGAAATAGATATCGCGCTTGGCGCCGACGTCGACCCCTCGCGTCGGCTCGTCCAGCACCACGACTTTGGGATCGGGTTGTAACACCCGCGCGAGCGCCAGTTTCTGCTGGTTGCCGCCGGACAGGGCGGAAGCAGGCATGTCGGAGCGTTGCGTGCGGATGCCAAATGCCGCAGTCGCAGCCGAGAGGGCCGACTGTTCGCGTTGCGGGTCGAGCAGCGGCTTCGCATAACGCTCCAGCGCCATCAGTGTGAGGTTCTGCGCCAGCCCCATGCGCAGGTGCAGGCCGCGCGTCTTGCGGTCCTCGCTGAGATACGTGAGACCCAGCCGTGCGGCCGAACGCGGATTGCGCCGCGTCCAGGTTTTGTCTGCCACCTGCACAGATTCCGCGCTGGAGGGGCGCAACCCCAGGAGCCCTTCGAACAGTTCGGTCCGGCCCGCACCGACCAGCCCTGCAAAGCCAAGCACCTCTCCGGCGCGCACCTTGAAGCTTGCGTCGTGGCACCACCCGGGTACGGTCAGGCCTTTCACGTCCAGCAGGACGGGCGCGCCGGCCGCCACGGGAAGCCTTCCCGGAAAGAGATCGGCCAGTTCGCGCCCCACCATCAGGCTCGCCATCTGCTGGCGCGTCACGCTCTGCGTGGACCGGCGAGCCACGAAGCGCCCGTCGCGCATGACGACCACCTCGTCGGTGATGCGCTCGACTTCGTCCAGCTTGTGGGAAATATAAAGGATGGTGGAGCCTGCCGCTCTCAGTTGCCCGATGAGGGAAAACAGGCGCTCGGTCTCGGAGGGCGTCAATGTGGCGGTGGGCTCGTCCATCACCAGTACGCGCGCGCGCCGGCTGAGCGCGCGAGCGATCTCCACCAGCTGTTTCTCGGCCACGATGAGGTCGCCCACGCGGCGCGAGGGGCTGCAATTCAGGCCAACCTGGCGCAATGCAGCGCCGGCCTCCCTGGCCATCAGGTCCTCGTCCAGCAGCCCGTAGCGCTTGCGCTCATGGCCGAGGAAGATGTTCTGCGCAATGGTGAGGTCATCAGCAAGGTTGAACTCCTGATGGATCATCACCACACCAGCCGCTTCGGCCTCGCGCGGCCCCTTGAAACGCACGACATGCCCGCCCACCTCCACCACGCCTTCGCTGGCGGCCTCGTAGCCGGCCAGGATCTTCATCAGCGTCGACTTGCCGGCGCCATTTTCTCCAAGCACCCCGTACACCCGGCCCGGCGCGAGTTCGAAACTGACTCCATGCAGTACCTGCACGGGGCCGAAGCTCTTGCTCACGTCCTTGAAGCCGACCGTCAAACTCACTGAGTGCTCCTGCGTTCGGTTCTTCAGGCCGCGCCGGCGAAGATAGCGGCATTGACCCGGTTTTCCAGCCACTCCTGACGGCCGCTCACAGGCTTGGGCCGAAGATCGTTGACGAAGGCATGTTCGGCGAGCTGGCTGAGGCTCATGTCGCCCGTGATGATGCGCCGCCCCAGTTCACCGTCCCAGTTCGCATAGCGCTGCTGGCGGAACTGCTCGAGCTCGCGGGACTCCATCAAACGCGCGGCGCTCTTGAGCGCCAGCGCCAGCGCATCGATCGCCCCCACATGCCCGTGCAGAATGTCAACCGGGTCCATGCTCTGGCGCCGCACCTTTGCGTCGAAATTGAACCCGCCGCTGCCGATCCCGCCGGCGCGCAAGACTTCGTAGAGTGCCAGCGTGAGGTCCTCCACGC
This sequence comes from Polaromonas sp. P1_F9, assembly GCF_056405615.1. Taxonomy (NCBI): domain Bacteria; kingdom Pseudomonadati; phylum Pseudomonadota; class Betaproteobacteria; order Burkholderiales; family Comamonadaceae; genus Polaromonas; species Polaromonas sp. P1_F9. The sequence continues at coordinate 66,408 of NZ_JBFUBT010000009.1, forward strand.
TGTTGGGAAACTGGTCGGTGTCCCATCCGTTCTGCGGGTCGCCACGGTTGGCATCGATGCTGCCGAAAATTCCGAGGGCAGCAGCAGTTGCAATCTCGTGCTGGAAGCTGTGGCCCGCCAACGTGGCGTGATTGGCCTCGATGTTGAGCTTGATCTCCTTTTCCAGGCCGAACTCCTTCAGGAAGCCATACACAGTGGCGCTGTCGAAGTCGTATTGGTGTTTGGTCGGCTCCAGCGGCTTGGGCTCGATAAGCAGTTGCCCTTTGAAACCGATCTTGTGTTTGTGGTTCACCACCAATTGCATGAACCGGCCCAGCTGCTGGCGCTCGCGCTGCAAATCGGTATTGAGCAGGGTGTCATAGCCTTCGCGCCCGCCCCACATCACGTAGTTGGCGCCGCCAAGCTGCTGCGTGGCATTGAGTGCGCTGAAAACCTGCGTCGCCGCGTACGCGAAGACGTCGGGGTCCGGGTTGCTCGCTGCGCCGGCTGCGTAGCGGGGATGGCTGAACAGGTTGGCAGTCCCCCACAGCAGCGAAATGCCTGTTTCTTTCTGCTTCTGGGCGAGCACATCCACCATCGCCGACAGATTGCTGCGGTACTCGGCCAGGTTCGCGCCTTCCGGCGCCACATCGGTATCATGGAAAGTGTAGAACGGGACATCGAGCCGGGAAATCAGGCCAAAGGCTGCGTCCGCTTTCTTCCGCGCCATCGTCAACTCGTCTCCACCGGCATGCCACGGCCGCGCAAACGTGCCTTGTCCAAAGACATCGCTGCCAGGCCACACGAAGGTGTGCCAGTAGCAGACGGCGAGCCGCAGGTGCTGTGCCATCGGCTTGCCTAGCACGACGGCACTGGCGTCATAGTGACGGTAGGCCAGGGGCGTCGTAGCCTGAGGGCCTTCATAGCGTACGGGTTCGATGGATTCGAGAAAGTTCATGTTTGTGGTGGGTAACAGCTTCCAATGGTCCCATCCTAGAACCGTCGGACTTCGCCCGCGATTGCGAAATTCGCGAGGGTGGCTTGCGAAATTGCTTTCTGCAGCGCAGCAATCTGTCCGATATGCCGGTATCCTCATGGTCAACCGACCCGACCATGAAATCGTCAATACGTCAAAGTGGCCCCACCGTGCTGCGCGTGGCATTGCTCTTCCATGCGAGCAAGGTGTACGACCGCGAGATCATCACGGGCATCGGCGACTATGTGAACCACACGCGTGTCGCCTGGGATCTCTTCCTTGAAGAGGATTTCCGCTTTCGGCTTGACGGCATCCACGACTGGGACGGCGACGGGATCATCGCGGACTACGACGATCCGGCCGTGGCGCACGCTCTCACAGGGGTACGCGTACCTGTCGTCGCCGTCGGGGGCTCCTACGAGGATCCCGCGTGCTACCCCGTCAATGTGCCGTACGTTGCGACGGACAACCGCGAACTGGTCACGCATGCGCTGACCCACCTGGTGGAGTCCGGGCTTTCCCGCTTTGCCTGTTACAGCCTGCCGGAATCGCCGCTCAACCGTTGGGCCCAGGAGCGCGAGAAAGCGTTCACCGCCCGGCTTGCCCGCGATGGGCTGACTGGTGAGATCCACCGAGGCCTGGCAACCAGCGCGCCCACATGGGGCAGCGCGACAAGAAGACTGCTCTCCTGGCTGAAAAGCCTGCCCAAACCCGTTGGCATAGTCGCCGTCACGGACGCACGCGCACGGCAGGTGCTGCAGGCGTGCATCGTCGGCGCAATCGCCGTTCCCGACGAAGTCGCCATCATCGGGATCGATAACGACACACTGGGCCAGCACCTGACGAGAATCCAGCTCAGCTCGGTCAGCCAGGGAACGCATGAAATGGGTCATCGCGCGGCGCACCTGTTGCACCAGGCCCTGGGCGGCTCGCCGGTGAACGATGTGCGTGTGGTCGTGCCCCCGGCCGGCGTGCATTCGCGCGCGTCCACCGCGCGCGATGTCGAACACAGCGCAACCGTGATGCGCGCTCTCCATTACATCCGCCAATACGCCTGCCAGGGCATCAAGACAGAGCAGGTTGCCGAAACGGTGGGGCTTTCTCGCTCATCGCTGGAGATGTACTTTCGCCGCGAGTTGAAACGCTCCGTCCATGACGAAATCCTGCAGCACAAGTTGCAGCGTTGCTTTCAATTGCTCAGCAACACGCAAATGGGCATCGATGACATCGCGCGGGCGAGCGGCTTTCGTTCCGTCCAGTACCTCAATACAGTGTTCAAGCGGGAACTCGGGGCAACGCCGGCTTCATGGCGGGAAAGCCGCCGGAGCTGAGCCGGCAGCTTCTCTGGTCCGCTACGCCTTGTGCCGGCGATAGAACGCGAGGGCGTTCTTGAACATCACGTTGTCGCGCACGCCGGCACCGAACGGGGCCAGATACGCCTCGGCGATGGCGATCTGTGCCTCAAAGGTCCCATGCAGGGTGATTACCGGCCAGTTGCTGCCCCAGATCAGGCGGTCCTTGCCGAACGCGGACATCAGTACGTCGAAGTGCGGCTTGTAGGAAGCGAGGTCAGTGGGAGACGGAAAAACCACGTCGCCGGGAGCGTACATGTCATAGAACGACGAAAACTTCATGTGCAGATTCGGGCACTCGCTGGCGAGGCGGCGAACGTCGGACGCCCAGGTGGGGTCCACCGCCGGCCCGGTTGCGCCGCCCAAATGGTCGATGATGATGCGCAGATTGGGCACCGCGATACAAAGCGCCTGCACCTGGCTCCTCGGGTTCTTGGTCCCCCGGCTGATGATGTCGAGCGTCATACCGCGCGCTGCCAGGTCGCGCAGGCTGGTGAGCTGTGCCGCACTGAGCGTGATGCCCTCGGCCGGGCCGGTGAGATAGCCGCGGATTCCCACAAAGCGCGGGTCCGCTGCGAAACGCGCGAGGTCAGCGGAAAAGTTCGGCGCGCCAATCTCGAGGTTCCCGACGAAGAACGCGTAAAACGGATCGTTCCTGGTGAGGTCGAGGACCCACTGGTTGTCCTGAACGATGCCGCTCGCTTCCACGATCCCGGCCGCCACCACTCCTTGGGACCTGGCAAACGCGCTGTACTCTGGTGGCAGCACGTCGCGAAAGATCGGCCCTTCCGCCGCTGTAGGCCATGGCACACCGCCGGGCCGCGTCATCTGCCAGAAATGAATATGCGTCTCGACGATGGGCCGTTTGCCGGGCGGGGCGTTGCGTTCGGCGGATTCGATCGCAGCCTGCAGCGGCTGATCGACGGCACCACGCCCCCCGTACGCCGCTGCGAGCCACGTCATGCCAGCGGCGCCGCCGCTGCCGCGCAGTGCCTCAGGCCTTTGCTTACTGTCTCCTTCATGGTCTTCTCCTTGTCGGGTTGATGGGTGTTCCGGAACGAACCCTGTCATACGGTAAGTCAGTGATGGCTGACACAGTGTTGACACTGATCGAAGCGCCATTGAACGGTGACACGTCTCCGGCAGGATCACGGATCAGGGTAAGACCAATATTACATATGTGTCAATATTGGCCTGACCAATCAAAATCGCAGACCCGCGAAGCCCGCCAAAAAGCAACGGTGGATCGGAAATAACCGGCACCTTCCAGGCTATCGGTTTTCACTCGGTGCAAGTGCCCGAACGCAGTGTCCCGGAGAGAATCGGGGGTGGCGCGGGCGTCGTAGAGAGCCGCCACCCTCTCTAATCGGTGAAGGCTCGCGCCCGGGGCCAAGTCCATTTTCTTTCCTGCCGGCCTGGCCATGTCGTTTGCAGCAAAGTCTTTCTCCTCTGAAACGCACAGCCAGGAGAACAACTCCGGAATCGATATAGATTGCAACCCATACGAATTCGTGTATGGATCAAACCCAAAACATGATCGCCAAAGCGGGGCCAGCTTGCTATCATCCGCGCCATTCTGAGGGCCCGAATGCAATCAACTTCTTCCGGACTCCTTCTCGTCACGGGTGCCACCGGCAAGGTGGGCCACACGTTCATCCAGCGAGTGCTGGAGGACGCCAGTCTTGAGCGCTTCCGCGTGCGGGCGCTCTGCCACAACCGTGTGTTGCAGCCCCGCGAACGCCTGGAGTGCGTGCGAGGTTCCATTCAGGATCGCGCGGACGTGCAGCACGCGCTCGAAGGCGTGACACACGTGCTGCACCTGGCCACAAGCAAGGAAACGCCGGACGAGGTGATGGATGTCGCCGTCAAGGGCATGTTCTGGTTGCTCGAGGGCTGCCGGACAAGCACCACCTTCCGGCAATTCGTGCTGGTCGGCGGCGACGCCGCTGTCGGGCATTTCCACTACGCGCACCCCGTACCGGTGGTAGAAAACCAGCCGCATACCGCCTACCCTGGATGCTATGCCCTATCCAAAGTACTGGAAGAAGTAATGCTCCAGCAGTACCAGGTCCAATATGACCTGAACGGCTGCTGCCTGCGTGCACCCTGGATCATGGAGAAAGACGATTTCCGCTTCACTTTGTCCTTCGGCGACGACGTGTTCGGAGGCCCGCGCTGGCGGGACCTGGTGACACAGAGCGAAGCGCGCGACCATGTACGCAGCGGCGCCGTCCCGGTGATGCTTGATCCGGATGGGCAACCGGTGAAGCGCAACTTCGTCCATGTGTGCGATCTTGTGGATGCCATCTTGCTGGCCCTGGACGCACCACGCGCCCGGCAGCAGCTGATGAACGTGTGCATGGACGAGCCGCTCGACTATGGCGAGCTTGGCACATACCTGGCACGCACGCGGGGCCTGCCGCTCGTGCCAGTCCGCACACCCTACCGCTCCACGTGGCTGGACAACACCAAGGCGAAGTTCCTGCTGGGCTGGCGCCCCCAGTTCGACATGGCCCGGATGGTCGATTCCGCGTGGACGTACCAACGAGCGCCCGACGATCCTCGCGTGGTCTGGTATCCCGGCTGAGTTCAGCCGCCCGCTACAGCACCGGGCGGTCATTAAGGCAAGAGTGCTGCACCCGATCGAACAGATACGAAGACAGGAGACACAAGATGAACCCGATGAAACGACGCAGCTTTGCCGCCATCATGGCGGCCGCTGGCCTGGCATACGCCTGGGCGACACCGGCCTGGAGCCAGGCGAAAGGCAAGAAGCTGGTGATCGGCTTCGCGCAGACCGGCGCCGAAAGCGAGTGGCGCACAGCCAATACGGACTCCGTCAAGGCCGCCGCCAGCGCGGCCGGCTATGAACTGAAGTTCTCTGACGCGCAGCAGAAGCAGGAGAACCAGATAAAGGCAATCCGGTCCTTCATCGCCCAGAAGGTGGACGTCATCATCCTCGCGCCGCTCGTCACGACCGGCTGGGATACCGTGCTGCGGGAGGCCAAGTCCGCCAAGATTCCCGTCATTCTGGAAAGCCGCAGTGTGGTGGTGAAGGATCCCTCCACCTGGACCACCTTTGTGGGCTCGGACTTCGTCGAGGAGGGCCGGCGCGCCGCGCAATGGTTGCTTGAGCACACCAAGAGCGCCACGGGCGACGTGAACATCGTCGAACTGCAGGGCACCGTGGGCTCCGATCCCGCGATCGAACGGAAGAAAGGCTTCGAGGAAGGGCTCAAAGCCAACCCGCGCTACAAGATCATCCGCTCACAGACCGCCGACTTCACCCGCGCCAAGGGCAAGGAAGTCATGGAGGCCTTCCTCAAGGCTGAAGGCAAGAAGGTCAACGTGCTGTACGCACACAACGACGACATGGCCATCGGCGCGATTCAGGCCATCGAGGAAGCGGGCCTGAAGCCGGGCAAGGATATCCTCGTAATCGGCGTGGATGCGGTCAAGGGCGCCTTCGAGGCGATGATCGCCGGCAAGATGAATGTCAGCGTGGAGTGCAACCCCCTGCTTGGTCCCCAGCTGATGGAAGCGGCGGCCAAAGCCGCCGCCGGTCAGACGCTGCCGCGCTGGATCAAGTCGCTCGAGGGCGTGTTCCCGGCCGAAGTGGCTGCCAAGGAATTCCCGAACCGCAAGTATTGACACTGACAGCCGGGCCCGCTGCAAGCCACGGCGGCGGGCCCAGCTGCAGCCCGTCATTCTCAGAGTCGCCGCGACGTTTTGAGCTACACCAGACTGCGTGCCCAGGCACCAGACGTCGCCAGGTAGCAGGTGTACAGCGACGTCGTGGCCGTGATGAAGAGGCGGTTACCTCGCTGCCCGCCGAACTCTACATTGGCCACCGGCTCGGGAACGAGGATCCGGCCAAGCAGTTCGCCCTGCGGCGAGAAGCAATGCACGCCGTCTCCGGCGCTGGTCCACACATTACCGCGCAGGTCCACGCGAAAGCCGTCCGGTATCCCGGCATCCACGGTGGCGAAGACTTCGCCGCCTCGCAGCCGGCCGCCAGCTGCCGCTTCAAACACCCTAATATGTCGCGGCCCCTGCGGATCATGCGATGCCCCGGAGTCCGCCACATACAACCGCATGCCGTCCGGAGAAAACGCCAACCCATTGGGCTGCACGAAGTCCGTGGCGGCGGCTTCCACCCGCCCGCTCCCGGCGTCGACACGAAACACGTAGCGGCCACCGTACTCAGGCTCGGCCGCATAACCCTCGTAGTCGGAGAGGATCCCGTAGGTCGGGTCGGAGAACCACACGGCGCCATCGGACGCGACAACAGCGTCATTCGGCGAGTTCAGTCGCTTGCCTTCAAAAGCGCTTGCGATCACGGTGCGCCTGCCATCGAGCTCGGTGCGGCTGACGCAGCGCGTGCCATGCTCGCAGCTGATAAGACAGCCTTCGCCATCGCGGGTATGGCCATTGGCGAAGTTGGAAGGCCTGCGAAACTCCACTACGCGGCCCTCGCCTGCGCCGTCGGGCACCCACCGCAGGATGCGGTTGTTGGGGATGTCGCTGAACAGCAGGAAGTCGCCGGCCGGGAAATACACAGGGCCCTCCGCCCATCGCGCGCCGGTGAAAATTTTCTCTACAAAGCCGTTCGGCGGAACCAGTCCTCGAAAACGTGCATCGTGCAGCAGGAAATCGCCCCGGATGCCGTAGCGTTCAGCCACGGTCACCTCACCTTGGCCGAGCGGCCGTAAAGAAGCAACATACACAGGATCAGCGCGCCATAGATGATCTGGCGGCCGGCTTCGGGCATCTGCAGCACCGCGAGCACGCTTTGCAGGAGCACGATGAAGACGACGCCTGCGACAGTGCCCAGATAGCTGCCGCGGCCGCCCAGGATGTTGGTGCCGCCCAGCACGACCGCGGCGATCGCGGGCAGCACATACGGATCGCCCATGGCCTGGTAGGCATTGGCAGAATAGCCGGCAAGCAGGATGCCAGCGAGTGCTGCCAGCGCACCGCAGGCCACGAAGCACAGCACGATGACTTTGCCGGTACGCACGCCGGACAGGTAGGCCGCACGCTCGGTGTTGCCGATGATGTAAACGTAGCGGCCGATGGCCGTGCGCGTCAGTACCAGGTAGAACAGCAATGAGACGGCCACCCAGGTCCACACCGCATTGGGCACGCCCATCGTCCTGCCGACGCCCAGTGCACGCATCAACTCGGTGGCGCCGTGCACCGGTGCATGCCCGCCTGAGTAAAGGACCATCAGGCCCTGCAGCACGGCGTTCGCGCCCAGCGTGAAAATCATCGAAGGGATGCGCAGGATCGCCACCCCCAACCCATTGACCAGGCCGATCAGCGCGCCGCAGGCGATGCCCGCGGGGATCGCCCAGCCGGCGCCATAGGTGGCACCCGCGGCGGCGGCCATCATCGCCCCGGTGGTGATGGTCCAGGGCACCGACAGGTCAATGTGGCCCAACAGGATGACGGCCATGAGCCCGGCGGCTGTGATGCCAAGGAAGGCAGCGATCTGCAGTTGCAACAGCAGGTAGCCCGGCATCAGGAAGTTGCTGTTGACGGCGCTGGCGGCCAGAAGAAGGGCCAGCGAACACAGGGCCACCATGGCCGGCGGATTCAACAGCAGTCGCTGGAACACACGCTTGCTGCTGGCGGCGGGGCGCGGGGCGTCAACGGAGAGGCTGGTCATCAGAACAGGTCCAGACGGTTTCGCAGGCGAAGCACGTGCAGAGCGCCGACGCATACAGCAGCCAGTAGGATGAGTCCTTCGAACAGCGGCTGCCAAAGCGCAGGCGCATTGAATACGAACAGCAGATCGCCAATGGTGCGCAACACGAAGGCACCCAACACCGATCCCACCATACCCCCTGCGCCCCCATAGAGCGAGGTTCCGCCGATCACGACCGCCGCGATGGAATTGAGGGTGTACAGGCCCGCCTGCGGCGAGCTGGCCTCGCCCGACAGGGAGATCAGCGACAGCAGCAACCCGGCAAGCCCGGAAAGCAGTCCCGCGGCGGTGTACGCGATGAATTTGGCTCGCTGCGACGGAACGCCCGAAAGATAAGCCGCCTGCTCGGACGACCCCACGGCATAACAGGCGCGGCCGATGACCGTGCGCCTGAAGGGTATCCAGCCCAGCACGATGACCACGGCCAGCAACACCAGCGTTGTGGGAATCGTGCCGAAGAGACGACCGGTCAGCGCGTCTGACAAGCCCTCGCTGACCTCCCCGCCCGGCGCAGGACGCAGCAGCAAGGCCAGGCCGAAGAACACTGCGCCCGTGGCGAGCGTGACGATGATCGGCTGCAGGCGTCCGAATACGACGATTGCACCATTCAGGGCACCGGCCGCCGCCCCGCAGGCCAATACCAGCACCACCCCAAGTGCCACTTGCCAGGGCGCACCGTTCACCACGACGGAGGCCAGGCAACTGGTGAGCACCATCACCATCCCCACGGAGAGGTCCAGGCCGCGCGTGATGACAGGCAGGGTCTGGGCCATCGCAACGATGGCCAGCAGCGCCGCCTTGTTCGAGGCCGTGGTGACGATGCCGACCGATATCGAACGTGGATGCTCGAGCAGGTACAGCGAAAACATCAGGATGAACACCACCAGCGCACCCAGCGGACCACTGTTGCGGCGCAGCCCTCGCAGCCATTCTTCCCTGTTCATGTGACGGCCTCCGGTTCGGTCGAAGCGAGGGATACGTTGAGGGATGAGGCCACAATCGCCTGCTCGGTGATCTCCTCCGCGACAAGCGTGCGCGCGATGCGTCCTTCGTACATGATCAGGACGCGGTCCGCCAGGCCGATCAGTTCTTCGTAGTCGGTGGAGTAAAGCAGGATGGCCACGCCCTGGGAAGCAAGCTGGCGCAACAGGACATAGATTTCCTGCTTGGTGGCCACATCGATGCCGCGTGTGGGATCGTTCAGCAGGAGCACGCGCGGCTGGGTCATCAGCCACTTGGCGATCACCACCTTCTGCTGGTTGCCCCCGGACAAGGTCTGTACCGGGTCTTCCACGGAACCGATCTTGATGCGCAATTTGTCCACCATCTGCGCCACCGCCGCCTGCTCGGCCCCCGAGCTGAGCAGGCCGTAGCGCGTGAGCGCCTCCAGCCGGGCAAGGCTCGCATTCTCACGGATGCTCATGGGCAAGACCAACCCCTCGGTCTTGCGATCCTCCGGGATGAGGGCGATCCCCAGCCCGGGTTGCTTGCATATGTGTGGTGCCAGATTGGCGACCGGTTGATCAAAAACCTGGATTTCGCCGTGCACACCCTTGAGCACGCCGAAAAGCGCCAGCAGCAATTCGCGCTGCCCCTGTCCGTCCAGCCCTCCCAGGCCGACGATCTCGCCTCGCAGAATCTCCAGCGAAATGTCCCGGAGGCTGGGCTCCCAGCCCAAGGACTTGACCGTGACAGCCGGTCGCGCATCCGTGGCCGGACCGGTCTTGGGCGGGTACGACTTGGCGACGTCACGGCCGATCATGAGTTGCACCACTTCAGCGTCGGACCGCGTACCGTTGGCAAACGTGTCGACGCGGCGACCACTGCGAAAGACCGAACAGGTACCGGCGAGCGCCTTGACCTCGTGCATGCGGTGCGAGATGAACAGCGCCGCGACACCCTGGTCCCGCAGACTGAAGAGAAGGCGGTACAGGCGTTCCACGTCTTCGCTGCTGAGGGCGGAGGTCGCCTCGTCCAGGATGAGCAGGCGCGGCTGCGCGCCTAGCGCTTTGGCAATCTCGACGACCTGCCGGCGGGACAGCGGCAGGTCGCGCACTCGGTCCATGGGGTGAATGTCGCCGCAACCCAACAACGAGAGCAGCTCGGTAGCTCGCTCTTGCTGAGTCTTGGCGTCGATCAGGCCGTACTTCATCGGGGGCCTGGACAGGAAAATGTTGTCGCACACGGACAAGTCCGGGACCAGCGACAGTTCCTGGAACACACAAACGATGCCGCGCTCGCGCGCAGCGTTCGGAGAGTCCAGCCGCAGTTCCTTGCCGTCCAGCAGGATGCGGCCCGCGTCGGGCTGGACCACGCCGGCAATGATCTTGATCAAGGTCGACTTGCCGGCACCGTTCTCGCCCAGCACAGCGTGGATTTCACCTGCCGTACAAGCAAAGTCCGCGCTGTCAAGCGCACATACGCCGCCGTAGTGCTTGGTGATGCCCTGGAGTTCGAGCAAGGGGTTCTGGGTCACGGAAAGAAAAGCCTCCAAACAGGAAAAAAGCCGGGCGCGGCACACAGCCCGGCGTCAAAACTCCAAGGCTGATCTCAGGTATTTCCCTCGCTCTGCTTCATGATGTCCGGCGCCGTCAGGTTGATGTTGCAAGGCGGAAACTCGTTGGCCACGTAAAAGGTGTCGGGCAAATCCGGGTAGAAGTTCTTGCCGGGCGCCATGTCCTGGTACTCCACATAGGGGATGGGCACCGAGATGTACTGCGGCAGCTTTTGGCCTTGCAGTGCGGCGATGGCCGCCTTCAGGGCCACCGAGACCAGGCCAGGCGACTGCGCGGCCGAAGCGCCTTTGAGGCCGTCCTTATGGTACTGATGGACCATCTTGCGAAAGCCATTTTCCCCTTCCGCACCGATGGGCACGAACGGGTGCTTGGCCTCGATCAGCGCACGAATGGTGCCGTTGGATCCGGCCTGCGTGTAGATGCCGTTGAAGCGGCCATGCACGGCAATCGCGTCGGCCGCTACCTTCTGCGACGTGCCGTCGTCCCAGTTGCCCACCACTTCGATGATCTGGACCTGTTTGTGCTTGTCCATGATCTCGCGGAAGCCCAAGTGGCGGTCGCGGTCCACCGAGTTGCCCGGCAGGCCGCGGATCTCCAGCACCTTGCCGCTGGTCACGCCGTTCTTCTCCAGCCAGCGGCCCATCAGGCGGCCCATTTCCAGCTGGTCTTCGTTCACCTGAATCACCTCGTCGGTGTCGAGCACGTTGTCGAACGGGATCAGCACGACGCCAGCCTCCTTGGCACGCTTGATCACCGGCTTGAACGAGGTGGGCGACACCGCGATCGTGAGGATGGCGTCGAAGCCCGCGTTGATGAAGTTGTCGATGGCGCCCAGCTGCGCAGCCACGTCCGTGCCGGTGGACACGACTTTCAGCTCCTTGATGTGCGGCTTCATCTCCGGCGTTGCCGCATAAGCCTTCAGCGACTTGATCATCTGGATGCGCCAGCTGTTGCCGGCATAACCATTGGCCAGAGCGATGCGGTAAGGTCCCTTCTTGGCCGGGTACTGGATCGTCTTCGTGTTGCCGGAGAACGGCTTGAAGCAGGCCGGCTCGTAGGTCTGGGCCAACGCCGGCGCGCCCAGGCCGGCCAGCGTCGCGGCCGCACCCGCAGCCAGAATATCTCGTCTCGTTTGCATGCTTGTCTCCTGTTTAGAGTGTGCCGGTCTGTGAAGCCGGCGAGCTGACAACGGCGCAGGATTGCGCGAAGCATTTGGCCAGGCCAAAACTTGACCAATTCATTTTTGGTCTGGCCATAACGGACCGCATCAGGGCTTTCCCTTGACTTGCGCCGCTTCGAAGGCTGCGTCGCCCCCCAGGACCCAAGGCGCCGCAGGCGGGGCAGCCTGCCTGCGACACCAACACCGGCGGCGAGCTCCAGGAGCGGGGCGACATGACAGTCCGGAAGTCCTCGACCGTTGCGTTGCGGCTGCCAGGTAACGTAACGTGGCTTCGCGCTTGTGGAACTCAGGATCGAAGAGAGTAATGCTGTCGCAGACGACGGAAACGAGGACGCACTTTCCACGTGGGCGAGGAACCGGAACCCGCGTTTTTTCACAGATCACGTCAGCATGATTGGCCTTGTGCTGTGGTCAGACCGGTAACTATATATCTGCTAATTTGGACTGACCACTCTCGGCGGCGAGCTTTCGAACCTCGGAAAACCTGGGGAGACCCCCAGCAGCGGAAGCGGTACTTTCGCAGCCTCTGATATTCCGTTCAAAATTCGTTCCGGCATCTCTCCATCAAACAAGGCCGGCCCGGCCAGGCGGTCGACCCAGTCCAGAAGCTGCATGCCGCAGTACACCACGTGGCGCCCACGAATGGTGATGCGCAGTCCCCGGCGGTGGCGCTGGAAGACGGGCTCCCCCACCGCGTCCTCGAAAGCCTTCAGCCGGTGGCTGGCGCCCGACAGGGACAAGTGGCAGCGGCGCGCAGCTTCCGACAATGAACCGGACTCGGCGCAAAGCACCACGAGCCGGATCGAAGCGAGGTCAAAGCGTTGAAGGTTGATAGATTTGGTCATGCCAATTTTTTGAATGTATCAATTTTGGTCTGACCAGACAAGGTTTTTCCACCACAACTTACTGGCCATGACCACGCAGGGGGCACCGCCCGACGGTATGATCCTTTCGTTACACCTTCCCCGCCATGAGAGTTACCAAGCCTGCCGAACCCCGTCGCCTGTATCAGCAGATCGCCGATCAGATCAGGGAACTGATCGCCAAAGGATCGTTCCAGGTCGGCGACCGTCTGCCGGCCGAGCGCGAGCTGGCATTGCTCCTGGGCGTGTCCCGCCCTTCGCTGCGCGAGGCATTGATCGCCCTGGACGTCCAGGGCAGTGTCGAGATCCGTGGCGGCTCGGGTGTCTACGTCTGCCCGCAGCCCAAACGCACTTCCGGGAAGGCCACACCCGCACTCGGCGAAAGCCCAAGGGAACTGATGCAGACGCGCTCCGCCCTGGAGAGCGCGGTGGTGATCCTTGCCTGCGCGCGCGGCACCCCTGAGCAGCTCAAGCAGCTCAGGACGATCGTCACGAGAATGCGGGCTGAAACGGATCGCAACCGTGCCCCGCTGAATCTTGATCGGCGCTTTCACACGACGCTTACGCAGATGAGTGGTAATTCGGTTATGGCCCGCATCATCGCCGAGTTGTTCGATGAGCGGCACAGCCCGATCTCGGCCAAGCTGTCTTCGAAATACGAAAACCCGCGCACCTGGAAGGCTGCGCTGAAGGAACATGAAGCTATTCTCAGCGCTCTGGATGCACGCGATCCGATAGCCGCACAGGCTGCCATGCTCGCCCATCTGCGCGCCTCCGAGCAGCGTTGGGTGGGGGACTGACCCCGTCCCCGGAGGCGTGCATCCATGAGCGCACGATGCGCAGATTGCTATCGCTCGCGCCGGAAATTGAATTGGTGCCGGGCCCGACTCGGGCCTAGCATCGCGCGTGCACCCCGCCGCTGTACATCGCCATTCAGGAGACGATTCACATGAACATGCAAACCCGCTACCCCAGCCTGAAGGACCGGTCTGTCCTCATCACCGGTGGGTCGACCGGCATCGGTGCCACCCTGGTGCGGCAGTTCGCGGCACAGGATGCGGAGGTCGGGTTCATCGACATCGACGTGGACAACGCGCTCGCCCTTCAGGCAAGCGTGGCGAAGGAGCTCGGCAAGCGCGTGCATTTCATGCGCGGCGACGTCACCGACACTGACGAAATGCGCCAGGCGATCCAAGTGCTTCGCTCCCAGATCGGGCCGATCCGGGTGTTGCTGAACAACGCGGCCAACGACGAGCGACACCTGATCGAGGACACGACACCGCAATCCTGGGACGCGGGTGTCGCGGTGAACCTCAAGCACCAGTTCTTCGCGGCGCAGGAAGTCGCGCCAGACATGAAAGCGCTTGGCGGCGGCTCCATCGTCAACTTCGGCTCGGTCAGCTGGATGCTCAAGCAAGGCGGCATGCCGGTTTACACCACCTGCAAGGCGGCCGTGCAAGGGCTCACCAGGAGCCTGGCGCGAGACTTCGGGCCCTTCCGCATTCGGGTGAACACCCTGGTGCCGGGTTGGACCATGACAGAAAAGCAGCTGCGGCTGTGGGTCACACCCGAGTCCAAGGCGGAACTGGCCCGCGCGCAATGTCTGCCCGGGGATCTCATGCCTGAACATATTGCGAAGGCAGCAATGTTCCTGGCTTCTGATGACAGCGAGATGATGACTGCGCAAGATTTGGTCATCGACGGGGGCTGGACATGAGCGACGGGCCAATCGAAGGCTGTTGAATTCCGTCGAAATCTGACATGGGCGGTCCCACCAGGATGATAGCGACGCCCCAGAACTGAAAAAGCCCCTGAATCCGTTAGGAATCAAGGGCTTGCGCATCTGGTGGCCTGGGGCGGAATCGAACCACCGACACAAGGATTTTCAATCCTCTGCTCTACCGACTGAGCTACCGGGCCTGAGCCTCAGATTATATATCACCCGAAAAGGGGTGTCCGGCCCCCTTGGGTCCTTCAAGGTCAGACGCCGCGTTTGCCGCGGGTCAGATCCACGCCGAGTTGCTTGAGCTTTCGGTAGAGGTGGGTACGCTCAAGGCCGGTTTTCTCCGCCACACGGGTCATGGAACCGCCTTCCTTGGCCAAATGAAATTCGAAGTAGGCTTTTTCAAATTCGTCACGCGCGTCGCGCAATGGTTTTTCCAGCAGAAAACTCTGCGTGGCCTGCGGGCCCAGATCAACAGGCGTCGGCAAGGTCCCGCCGGTCATCACGGCTTCTACAGTGAGGTCGGCTGCGTGTGCCGCAGGGCTGCTGTTCATTACGGCGGGTTTGCGGGGAGCCGCCTTGGTGAGGCCCTGCTCCACGGCCTTCAGGAGCTTTTGCAGCGTGATGGGTTTCTCAAGAAACGCCATGGCGCCGATCTTGGTAGCCTCGACTGCCGTATCGATCGTGGCGTGGCCGCTCATCATGATGACGGGCATGGTCAGCAGGCCACTGGAGGACCACTCCTTGAGCAGCGTCACGCCGTCAGTGTCGGGCATCCAGATGTCCAGCAGCACCAGGTCGGGCCTGGAGCGTCCGCGGGCGGCGCGGGCCTGAGCGGCGTTCTCGGCGAGCTCGACCTGATGCCCTTCGTCATTAAGAATTTCTGAGAGAAGGTCGCGTATGCCCAGCTCATCGTCGACCACCAGAATATTTGCCATGATTGAATTGCTGCCTGCCTGTTATTGCGAATGCCGTGCGGATATCGAAGTGTTACTGAATGTGTTGTTAAGCCACAACTGCAAATGATAACGACACTTGTGCCCCTTGCACCAAACCGTCTGCCACGCGGTTCGAAATATCGATGCGGGCTCCGTGTTCATCTGCGATTTTTTTGACGACCGCGAGCCCCAGCCCCGTACCCTTGACCTTGGTCGTGACGTAGGGCTCGAACGCGCGTTTGAGGATGTGTTCGGGGAAGCCCGTTCCGTTGTCGCGCACCGTCAGACGCACACGCCTGGACGTTTCAGAGTATTCGGTCTTGAGCGTGACCCGTCCGTCCTCCTTGCCTTCCTGCGCATCCTGGGCGTTCTGCAGCAGGTTGTGGATGACCTGGCGCAGTTGCTGATCGTCACCCTGGATTTTCGGGGCCTTGGGGTCCAGCTCGGTGACCACCGGAACCGCGGCACTGCCGCTGCGCAGTTCGCTGTGACCGTCACTGAGGTAGAGCTGCATCACGTCGTTGATCAATGCATTGAGATCAACAGGCTTGAGTTCGGCCGCCGGCAGGCGGGCGTAGTCGCGGAATTCATTCACAAGCCGCTTCATCGCGTCCACCTGGTCGACGATGGTCTTGACGGATTTGGTCAGCAGCAGTTGCTCAGGCTCGCCGACCTTGCCGGTGAGTTTCATTTCGAGGCGCTCAGCCGACAGCTGGATGGGCGTGAGCGGGTTCTTGATCTCGTGGGCCAGGCGGCGTGCCACCTCGCCCCACGCCTGCGCGCGCTGGGCCGACACCATTTCGGAAACATCGTCAAATACCAGCAAAAATTCTTCGGTACCCGGCATCTTGGCACCACGGGCGATCAGCGTGATGGCGTTGTCGGGCGCACCGGGCACGGCCGCGTTGAGCTCAAAAGACTGCTGCCAATGTTCAAGCCCGTGCGGCGCACCGTCGCTGAGGTAATCGGTGAACTGGGCCAGCACATCTTTGGCAAACAGGCCCAGGCCTGGCACTTCGCCCAGCGACTTTCCGTGGTACGCCGCCAGCGGCGCACGCAGGATGCGGGTAGCCCCAGGGTTGCTGGACTGGATGCGGCCATGCACATCCAGCACGATCACACCGGCGGTGAGGTTGTCCAGAATAGTCTGCAGGTTGGCGCGTGCGGCGTCAACCTGGCTCATGCTTTGCTGCACTGCCGAGCGGGCATCGGCCAGCTGCTGGGTCATATCGGCGAAAGAACGCGTGAGCCCGCCCAGCTCGTCCTTGCCCTGCAGGGCGGCCTTGGGTGTCAAGTCGCCCTGAGCCACCTGGCGCACGCCCTCCGCCAGCACCAGCAGCGGCTTGGCCAGCTGGTTGCCCAGCACCACGGCCAGCAGCACCGCGCCGAACACGGCCAGAAATAGGCTGAGCGTGAGCGTACCTATATACATCTTGCGCAGGCCGCCGCGTGCCAGCGCGCGCTCCTGGTATTCGCGGTTGGCCTCCTGGACAGCGACAGCATTGGCCACCAGGCCCTCAGGCAACAGCTGTGTTACCTGCAAAAACCGGGCATCCCCCAACACATTCACGTTGGGGTTGTTCACCACGGCAATCGCTTTGACACGCGCAACGGCCCCCGGCGCGGTGCCGGCAGCCCCACCTGCGGCCAGCTCACCGTTGCCGGCAGACACCACCTCATCGAGGCCTTCAATCTGCGTGACGACGCGCTGCGTGCGTGCTGCACGCAGTTGCTGTACTGAGGGGCGTTCGGGTTTCAGCAGAAATCTCGACTCCCCTGCGCTGGCCATCACTTGGCCCGAGGGGCTCCAGAGCACCACATCGCTGGCCTGGAGCTGGTCGCGCAGGCGTTCAAGTGCGAGGCCGGCCATGGCGTCCGGCGTCTCGGCAATCTGGGTAGCCGCCTGTCGTGTCTTGTTGCCAAGGTCGGCGGCCAGCGTGTCCAGCGTGGCCCGGCCCAGGTTCAACCCGGCCGCCAGCGCCCCCTCCACTTCCACGTCAAACCAGCTTTCAATGGACCGCGACACAAACTGGTAGGACACCACATAAATCATCAGCCCCGGCATCAAGCCGACCAGCGCAAAGATGGCGGCCAGCTTGACGAGCAGCCGGCTGCCGAAGCGGCCGCGGTAAAGCCGCAGGGCAAGGCGCGCCACGATCCATCCGATGACCAGCAGCAGCAAGCCGGCAACGGCCACGTTGAGCACGAAGAGCAGCGCGTAGTTGCGCTCGTACAGCTCGCGATTGCCGGTGGCCTGCGTCAGCAGGAACATCAGTACCAGGCCGAGCGCCGCGATGGCCCCCACGCCGACACCGACCGTCCAGCGAAAAGCCTTGCTGCTCTTGAGGGAGCCGCCGCTGACCTGCAGGTTCACTTGACGCCCTCGGCGCTGGAGACCACGGGCGTGGCGGGCTCCAGTTTCAGCCGCTCCCTGACCTGCGCGGAGATATTCCAGTCTTTTTGCCCGGCCACCCCGATCTGGAAGGGGCGCGGCAGCTGTGTCAGGTCAAGCCTGAAACTGAAATCAAGCTTGTGGGCGGCGTCGGGGTCGACCTCTGCTGCGTCGGCGATTTTCCAGCGCGCCACGCGCTGGATGGCAGAAAGAGCCTCGGGAAGGGTTTCGTAATTCTGGTTCAGTGTGGCGCGCAGGCCCGCCGAACTGGTGATGAGGCCCGAAGCGATGTTGACGCGCCAGCGGCGGGTCAGTGGCTGGTAAGCCAGGCGAACGGTACGGGCCGCACTGGCCACGCGCGGGTCCGTCCAGTACCAGCGGTCGCGGTAAATGTCGGCTTCGACCACAAAGAACATCGGGATACCCTTGAGCAGGGCGTCTTCCACCACCGCCGGAAGCTCAAACCGGACCTGCGCAGACAGGTGAACACCATCGTCACCGCGCTCCACGCGCAGCTGCGTGATCTCGGTGGCCGACGCCGGTCCCGGTGCGGCCATCGCGATGCAAAGGCACAGCCCGGGCAGGAAACGCCTCACGACGCCCACCACACGCCGCCAGCCGTCAGCGGCTGCGCTTTTCAAGGAGGGCGTAATAGAAACCGTCGTGTTCACGCATCAAATTGTCCGGGAAGACCGTCGCTCCAGCGCCACTTTGGGGAAGCAAATGCCCCGGCGAAGGCTTTAATAAGGCGTCGGTGTGGTGCGTAAGAAACGTTTGTATCTGGTTGTCGCCTTCCGCGCGAAAAACTGAACAGGTGCAATACAGCAGGCGCCCGCCGGGCTTGAGCAAAAGCCAGAGCGTTTTCAGCAAATGCGCCTGGATGTCGGCCAATTGAGCGATGTCCGTGGGCCGGCGCAGCCAGCGTACATCCGGGTGGCGCCGCACGATGCCCGAAGCCGTACAGGGCGCGTCCAGCAAGATCGCGTCGAATGCCTGCCCATCCCACCAGGAATCAGGCTGGCCGGCATCGCCGACACGGATGTCAGCCTGCAGACCCAGGCGGTGCAGATTCTGCTTCACGCGTTCGCAGCGGCGCGCGTCGATATCCAGCGCCGTCACATCGCAATCAGCGAATTCAAGCAAGTGGGCGGTTTTGCCTCCGGGTGCAGCGCATGCATCCAGCACTTTCAGCCTTCCGGTTTCCCCGGCCCCGGTACTTAGACCTTCCAGGAGCAAAGGCGCAGCCAGCTGCGCCGCAGCGTCCTGCACAGAAAAATGCCCCTCGGCAAAACCCGGCAACGAGCTCACGGCCTGCGCGCGGGCGAGGATCACCCCCTGCTTGCCAATCGGAGTTGCTTCAATATTGATAGCTGCCAGCGATTGCTGGTATTGGGCTTGAGTCGTTTTTCGTTCATTAATGCGCAAGATCAGCGGTGCCTGGGTATTGTTGGCCTGCAGAATGGCCTGCCAGTCCCCGGGGTGGTCCTTGCGCACCCGGTCTATCCACCACTGGGGATGGTTCCACACGGCCTGCGGGCTTTTTTCGGTACGCGCCACCAGTTCGTCACGCTCGCGCAGAAACCGGCGCAGGCACCCATTGATAAAGCTGGCCTGGTGCTGTGTAGCGTCGCCGCGCTTGGCGGCTTCAACGGCCTGGTCGACCAACGTGTGCGCCGTGTAGGGCGCGTCATGCTCAGCCCAGATCAAGGCCAGCGCGACACACAGCAGCGCATCCGCCTCGGGCGGCGGCGGGCGACGCGCCAGTTGCTGGCGCAAGGCCTCGGCGCGGCCCAGCCAGCGCAGGGTGTGAAAACCCAGCGCCTGAACGCCGGGCCGCAACGCGGCGTCCACATCTTCCAGCGCGGCGGTCATGGACTGGCCGTCGCGCACGGCCATTAAAAGGGAAGCAGCGCCCTGAAGCTGGCGCCACAGGGGGACTTGGGTCGGGTTGTCTTGCATCTGTCTCACGTCTGCCGCCCGGAGCGGGCGGCCACCCTCTATTAGACCAGTGGCTAGGCAGACCACACGAAATGCCAGCATGAGCCCCGGAACCGGCTTTGCCGGGCCGTAGGGCGGGCGGCCCCTCGGGGGGGGTAGGGAGCTACACGAAGTGAGCGACCGTGGGGGCCCTATCCCACCGTGGGGGCTAAACCAGCGTATCTGCCCAGATATTGCTGGCCCAATTCAGCGCGTAGACGCCCTCAAGTTCGGTGGGCCCGGTGCTCACCCCACCGGATCCGGCGACCGCTTTGAAGGTTTTCTCAGCCACCACGTATTCATGCACGCTGGCGACGTGGATCACGTTCTTGTTGTCGACAAAGCTGTAGCAGGTATTGGTCAGCATGGGCGCGGGGTTGACCTCCCAGCCCGAGAGCTGGGCCACGATCGCGGCCGCCGCCACCTTGCCGTGGTTGTTGGCCATGTGGCCGCTCTTGGGCATGGCCGGGGCGACCTGGATGGAGTCGCCCAGCACATGAACGTCCTTGGCTGCAGTGGATTCAAACGTCAGGTAGTTAACGCCGCACCAGCGGTTGTTGGCCTGGTTGTTAAGGCCCGCCTGCACGGCAATCGTGCCGGCGCGCATGGAAGGCAGCACATTCAGCACGTTGGCCTTGACATCGTCCTGCACATCGAACTTGATGATCCCGGCTTTGGCGTCAACCGCGGTGGCCTTGTGCTGGCCGCGGTATTCGATGATGCCTTTGTACTGCTCGGCCCATACTTTCTTGAAGAGCGGCCCTTTGGATGTGACGTCCGGATTGGCATCAAGGATGAGCACCTTGCTGCGCGGTTTGGCGGCCTTGAAATAGCCAGCAATGACGCTGGCGCGTTCGTACGGGCCGGGTGGGCAGCGGTAAGGTGCTTCGGGAATGGTGATGGCATATACACCACCGTTAGGCATGTCCTCCAGCTGCCGGCGCAGCGCGAGGGTTTCCGCACCGGCCTTCCAGGCCTGCAGGACCTGGCCGGAGGCATTGGCGTCTTTCAGGCCTTCGATGCTGCCGAACATCAGTTCCACACCGGGCGAGACCACCAGCTTGTCGTAAGCAACGGTGGCACCGCCAGCCAGCGTAACCGTTTTCTTCGCGGTGTCGATGGCGCTGGCGTAGTCTTTCACCACGGTGATGCCGTGGTTGCGCGACAGGCCTGCATAAGACGTCGTAATGTCGCCGATCTGCTTGCCGCCGCTGAGCACGAGGTTGGAGATGGGGCAGGAGATAAAGGCGTCCTGCGGCTCGATCAGCACCACGTCGATTTTGTTGTCCGAGAGCAGGCGCACGTATTTGGCAGCTGTAGCGCCGCCGTAGCCGCCGCCTATAACAACCACTTTGGCTTTGGAAGGAATCGAGGTGCTGGCGCAGCCGGCCAGACCCAGCAAACCCAGGGCAGCACTGGACTGCAGGAAGGAGCGGCGCTTGAAATCTGCCAGCGAAACAGTGTGAAGAGGCGTGTTCATGGTGTTTGCTCCTTACTTCTTTTGAGCGGCAAAGTAGCTCGCCAGCGACTCGATCTGCGCGTCGTTGAAACCCTTGCTGATCTGGTGCATCACCGTGGCGGGCCGCGTGCCGGCCTTGAAGGCATTCATCTGCGCAACGATGTAACCCTTGTCGAGGCCTGCAAGTGAGGTGACCGCGGAACCCTGAACCACTTTGCCATTGGTACCGTGACAGTTGGCGCAGGTTGCCGCCAGACCCCTGGCGTAAAGCGTTTCTTTGGTGCCGGCGTCTTGCGCCTGCGCCATGTGGCTGAGCGCAAGGCAGAGCAAGGGCAACGCAAGGCGCTTGAGCCTCCTGGGTATTGGAAGACGTAACGTTCTCATAGGTTCTCCTGTCGTTTTAGGCAGCCGTTTTTTTCAACTGAAAATTTAACGCGGCGCTCTCTCTGCACCCTATAGGGAGTATCCAGTACTTCAGCAGCAGCTGGAGCCTTGCCGTTCAACCCAATGGCGATGTGCTTATTGGAAAGTTATTGCTGCCATGGCGAATCTAGAAAATGGCGTCCGGCCGCGTCGGCATTTCATCATCGCGCTGCGTGGGTAGCGCCTCCATTGACCGGCCATAGATGCGGCGAATGCGCTCGGCCAAGGGAGGATGGCTGGCGAACCAGTGGGTGTCTGCGCGAAGGCCCACCAGCAGCATGTGCTGCACGGCCGGGTGCACGCTGCGCGGCATCAGCCCCTGCGCCTGCTGGCCCGCCACCTTGCGCAGCACGCCGCCCAGGCCATCCTTGCTGCGCGTGAATTGCACGGCTCGCGCATCTGCCAGGAACTCTCGCTGGCGCGACACCGCCGCCTTCAGTGCGCGCCCCGCAAGCCATCCGAGCGAGCCTGTGGCCATGATGGCAAAGCCGGGCAAGGCAAGGAAAGACCGCCCGCCGCTGTCATTCTGCGCGCACATGCTGCGTCCGAGGTTGAAGACCATCTCAAGCCCGAACACCATGCCTGCCAGTCGCATGTTCAAGCGCGTATCGCCTTCGCGTATATGGCTGAATTCATGTGCCACCAAGCCCTGCAGCTCGTCGCGTGTCAGGTACTCCAGTGCACCGCGCGTCACCGCGACCACCGAGTCGTCCTCATCCCAGCCGGTGGCAAACGCGTTGATGCCCTCCTCGCGGTCGAGCACCATGGCCTGGGGCGGGCGCATGCTGGAGGCGATGGCCAGTTCACTCACGATGTTGCACAGCTTCTGTTCCGACTCACGGCTGGCCGGCCAGGCTTCGCGGGCACCGGCACGGCGCGCCAGCTTCTCGCCACCGCCCTGGAGCGCGGAGGTTTCCAGCCACCAGCCGCCAAACACGAACAGAAGGGTTACGCCCGTGTTCACCGCAAAAAAGTAGCCGGGGTAGCCACTGAACCCGGGGGCCACCAGGCGCCATGTGAGCGCCAGTGCGGCATTGACGGCCACAACCAGCGCAAGCACCGTCAAGCCGAACAGCACCAACAGCCGCGTGGTCTGCCCGCGCGCTGTCTCCTGGCGCTCAAAAAAGCGCATTCATGCCGCCTGAAGCACGGGCCAACAATTTTCCGACGGGCCGCCCCTAGGGAAATTAGCCCCCTTGGGGGGAAGCGCATTACACGAAGTGAAAAGCGTGGGGGCCATATCTTCAGAACTGGACACGCACAGCCTGGCGCTCAGCCGGCGTCTCGGTGGCGCGCAACATGGCTGAAGGCCCAAAACCGAACGTGCGGGCAATCAGCAGCGCGGGAAACTGCCCCTGCGCATTGTTGTAGTCCAGCACGGCATCGTTATAAGCCTGCCTGGCAAAACCAACCTTGTTTTCGGTGCTGGTGAGCTCTTCGCTGAGTTCACGAATGGTCTGGTCGGCCTTGAGTTCGGGGTAGGCCTCGGCTACGGCAAAAAGCCGCCCCAGGCTGCCGTCCAGCGACTGTTCGGCAGCGGCCAGCGCCACAACGGCGCCGGCATTGGCAGGGCGGCTGCGCACCGCATCGCTGGCCGCGCGTGCCTGGTTGCGCGCAAGCATCACCGCCTCAAGCGTGCTTTGCTCATGCTGCAGGTATTTTTTGGCGGCTTCGACCAGATTGGGAATCAGGTCGTAGCGGCGCTTGAGCTGCACATCGATCTGGGCGAAAGCGTTGGCAATGATGTTTTTCAGCCGAACCAGCCGGTTGTAGGCGCCTACGGCCCAGAAAACCAGCAAGGCAAACACAATGACGAAAACAAGCGTGCTAAGAGGCATGGATATTCCTTGGTGCGACATGAGCTGACACTCACCCGACAGCTCGGCGGGCGACTGCCGCGAGGTTAACTGTTTTTGGGCTCAAACGGCAAGTTGGCAGGCTGCTTTTGAATACCATGAAAACGCTATGATTTTGATAGCTGGTTACGCACACCCGATATGCGCAAAACCCAAATTTCGCTTAAATTCCCGTCTGCATTATTGCCACGTGGCGGCCGTCCTGCCCATAAAAAAAGCCCCACACCCTTGCGGGATGTGGGGCCTTGCGCCTTTTGCGGCGCGGGAGTCAGTCTGGCTTACTCGGTAGCCGCACTGTCGCCACCCGCTTCGGCTGCGGCGGGCATGGCTTCGAGCTCGGCCGCTTCGGCTTCAGCAATGGCACGGCGCTCTGCATCGTCCATCTGGTCCTTGGCTTTGCGTGCCTCGTGGTAGGCCATGCCGGTACCGGCAGGAATCAGGCGGCCGACGATCACGTTTTCTTTCAGGCCACGCAACTCGTCGCGCTTGCCCATGATGGCAGCCTCGGTGAGCACGCGGGTGGTTTCCTGGAAGGAAGCCGCGGAAATGAACGAATCGGTCGACAGCGAAGCCTTGGTGATACCGAGCAGCAAGTTGCTGAACGTTGCCGGAATCTTGCCGTCAGCGCGCAAGGCGTCGTTGGCATCCAGCATGGCAGAACGCTCGACCTGTTCACCAGCGATGTAGCTGGAATCACCCACGTTTTCAACGACCACGCGGCGCAGCATCTGGCGAACAATCACTTCAATGTGCTTGTCGTTGATCTTCACGCCCTGCAGACGGTAAACATCCTGCACTTCGTCGACGATGTAGCGGGCCAGCTCTTCCATACCCAGCAGGCGCAAGATGTCTTGCGGGTCGGCCGGGCCGTCCACAATCGACTCGCCCTTGTTGACCACCTGGCCTTCGTGCACCAGGATGTTCTTCTCCTTGGGCACGAGATCTTCCCAGACCTTGCCTTCAGGGTCGGTGATCTGCAGGCGAACCTTGCCTTTGGTTTCTTTACCGAAGGACACAGTACCGGTCATTTCAGCCAGCGTACCCTTGTCTTTCGGCGTACGGGCTTCGAAGAGCTCAGCAACACGCGGCAGACCGCCGGTAATGTCGCGGGTCTTCTGGCCTTCGATCGGGATACGGGCCAGCACTTCGCCGGGGCCCACGTCCTGGCCGTCGCGCACCTGGACCAGCGCGCCCACCTGGAAGCCAATCGTCACCGAGTGATCGGTGCCGGGGATCTTGACTTCGTGGCCGGAGGCGTCAATCAGCTTGACCTGCGGGCGGATCACCTTCGTGGCGCCGCGGCGTTTCGGATCGATCACCACCAGGGTGGACAGACCCGTCACATCGTCGACCTGCTTGGCAACCGTCACGCCTTCTTCCACATTCTCGAAGGCCACCTTGCCGGCGAACTCGGTAATGATGGGGCGCGTCAGCGGATCCCAGTTGGCCAGAATGGCGCCGGCCTTGATGGTCTGGTCGGCCTTGACGGTCAACGTGGCGCCATAAGGCACCTTGTGGCGCTCACGCTCGCGGCCGTGCTCATCATGGATGATGATCTCGCCGGAACGGGCGATCACGACCAGCTCGCCCTTGCTGTTGGTCACATAGCGCATCGGTGCATTGAAACCGATCACGCCGTTGGACTTGGCTTCGACGCTGGAGGCAATCGCTGCGCGCGATGCGGCACCACCGATGTGGAAGGTCCGCATCGTCAGCTGCGTGCCGGGCTCACCGATCGACTGCGCGGCGATGATACCGACGGCTTCGCCGATGTTGATGAGGCCGCCGCGGCCCAGATCCCGGCCATAGCACTTGGCGCACAGGCCGAAACGGGTTTCGCAGGTCAGCGCAGTACGCACTTTCACTTCGTCCACGCCGGCTGCTTCGAGCTCTTCGATCAGGTCTTCGTCCAGCATAATCCCGGCCTTGGCCAGCACCGAGCGGTTTTCCGGGTGCAGGATGTCTTCGACCGCCGTGCGGCCGAGGATACGGTCGCGCAGCGATTCAATGACTTCACCGCCCTCGACGATGGCGCGCATGAGTGAACCCTCTTGCGTGCCGCAGTCTTCTTCGGTGACCACCAGATCCTGAACCACGTCGCAAAGGCGGCGGGTCAGGTAGCCGGAGTTGGCTGTTTTCAGCGCCGTATCGGCCAGACCCTTACGGGCGCCGTGGGTGGAGATAAAGTACTCCAGCACGTTCAGGCCTTCACGGAAGTTGGCGGTAATCGGCGTTTCGATGATGGAGCCGTCAGGCTTGGCCATCAAACCGCGCATACCGGCGACCTGGCGAATCTGCGCAGCAGAGCCGCGGGCGCCGGAGTCGGCCATCATGTAGATGGAGTTGAAGGACTCCTGCTCGACTTCCTTGCCATTGCGGTCCAGCACTTTTTCTTTCGAAAGCTGGGCCATCATGACCTTGGACACTTCGTCGCCGGACTTGCCCCAGATATCGACCACCTTGTTGTAGCGCTCGCCGGACGTCACGAGACCCGAGACATACTGCTGCTCGATTTCTTTGACTTCCTTTTGTGCGCGCGCAATGATGGCGGGCTTTTCCTTGGGGATCAGCATGTCGTCGATGCAGATCGAGATGCCGGCTTTTGTCGCCAGGCGGAAGCCCGACTGCAGCAGCTTGTCGGCAAACACCACGGTCTCTTTCAATCCGCACTTGCGGAAAGACACGTTGATCAGCTTGGAGATTTCCTTTTTCTTCAACGCCTTGTTGATGTTGGAGAAAGGCAAACCTTTGGGCAGGATCTCGGACAGCAGTGCACGGCCGCCCGTGGTTTCCCACAGCTTGGTCGACGGCACAAATTCGCCTGTGGCCTTGTCTTTGGTGTACTCGGTCAGGCGCACGCTGATGCGGGCGTTCAGGTCAAGCTCACCTGCGTCAAATGCGCGGCGCACTTCGCCAGTGTCGGAGAACACCAGGCCTTCGCCCTTGCCGTTGGTACGGTCGCGGGTCGTGTAGTACAGGCCCAGCACCACGTCTTGCGACGGGACGATGGAGGGCTCACCGTTGGCAGGGAACAGGATGTTGTTCGAAGCCAGCATCAATGTGCGGGCTTCCATCTGTGCTTCCACCGACAGCGGCACGTGGACAGCCATCTGGTCACCGTCGAAGTCGGCATTGAAGGCCGAGCAGACGAGCGGGTGCAGCTGGATGGCCTTGCCTTCGATCAGGATGGGCTCAAAGGCCTGGATGCCAAGACGGTGCAGCGTAGGCGCACGGTTCAACATCACGGGGTGCTCTTTGATCACCTCTTCCAGGATGTCCCACACCACTGGCGTGCCGGATTCGACTTCCTTCTTGGCCGCCTTGATGGTCGTGGCGATGCCGCGCGACTCGAGTTGCGCGAAGATGAAAGGCTTGAACAGTTCCAGCGCCATTAGCTTGGGCAAGCCGCACTGGTGCAACTTGAGCGTTGGGCCCACGGTAATAACAGAACGGCCCGAGTAGTCGACGCGCTTGCCCAGCAAATTCTGGCGGAAGCGGCCTGACTTGCCCTTGATCATGTCGGCCAGAGACTTCAGTGCGCGCTTGTTGGCGCCCGTCATGGCCTTGCCGCGGCGTCCGTTGTCGAGCAACGAGTCCACAGCTTCCTGCAGCATGCGCTTTTCATTGCGGGCAATGATTTCAGGCGCTTTCAGCTCCAGCAAACGACGCAGACGGCTGTTGCGGTTGATCACGCGGCGATACAGGTCGTTCAGGTCGGAGGTCGCAAAACGGCCACCGTCCAGTGGCACCAGCGGACGCAGGTCCGGCGGCAGCACGGGCAGCACGTCGAGCACCATCCAGCCCGGCTTGATGCCGGACTTCTTGAACGCTTCCATCAATTTCAAGCGCTTGGCGTTTTTCTTGATCTTGATTTCGGAGCCGGTCAGGTCATTGCGCAGCTTCTCGATTTCGACGTCGAGGTCCAGCCCTTCGAGCAGGTCCTTGATGCCTTCGGCACCCATCTTGGCGGTGTACTCGTCGCCATATTCCTTGCGCTTGGCGTCATAGTCGTCTTCCGACATGATGCTGAATTTCTTCAGCGGGGTCATGCCAGGATCAGTAACGACATATGCTTCGAAGTACAGCACGCGTTCGATGTCGCGCAGCGTCATGTCGAGCACCAGGCCCAGGCGCGACGGCAACGACTTCAGGAACCAGATGTGCGCACACGGTGCGGCCAGGTCGATGTGCCCCATGCGCTCGCGGCGAACCTTGGTCTGCGTGACTTCAACGCCGCACTTTTCGCAGATGACACCGCGATGCTTCAGGCGCTTGTACTTGCCGCACAGGCATTCGTAGTCCTTGATGGGGCCAAAGATCTTGGCGCAAAAAAGACCGTCGCGCTCCGGCTTGAAGGTACGGTAGTTGATGGTTTCAGGCTTCTTCACTTCGCCGAAAGACCACGAGCGGATCTTTTCGGGCGAAGCCATGCCGATCTTGATGGCATCGAAATGCTCATCCGGCGTGAATTGCTTGAACAGGTCGAGTAATGATTTCATGAGTTAAATCCTTTTCTTTCCTGTTGATTAGCTGCGTTCGAGTTCGATGTCGATACCGAGCGAGCGGATTTCCTTGACCAGCACGTTGAACGACTCGGGCATGCCGGCCGTGATCGCGTGCTCGCCCTTGACGATGCTTTCGTAGACCTTGGTGCGGCCCTGTACGTCGTCGGACTTGACGGTGAGCATTTCCTGCAGCGTGTAGGCGGCGCCGTACGCTTCCAGCGCCCAGACCTCCATCTCGCCGAAACGCTGTCCACCGAACTGCGCCTTGCCGCCCAGCGGCTGCTGGGTAACGAGCGAGTAAGGACCGGTCGAGCGCGCGTGCATCTTGTCGTCCACCAGATGGTGAAGTTTCAGGAAGTGCATGTAGCCCACCGTGGTCGTGCGCTCGAACGCATCGCCCGTGCGGCCGTCATACAGCTGAGCCTGGGTACGTGTCGCCGTCAGGCCCTTGGCCTTGGCAATGTCGTCCGGATAAGCCAGCTGGAGCATGCCCATGATCTCGGCCTCGGAAGCACCGTCAAACACGGGAGTGGCAAAAGGCACGCCGGTGGTCAGGTTGCCGGCCATCTCGATGATGTCGGTATCCGACAACTTCGCCAGGTCCTCTGCGCGGCCTGACTTGTTGTAGATCGTTTCCATGAACTTGCGGATTTCCTGCACCTTGGCTTCGGCTTGCAGCATGTCCCCAATGCGATGGCCCAGGCCCTTGGCGGCCCAGCCCAGATGCACCTCAAGCACCTGGCCCACGTTCATCCGCGAAGGCACGCCCAGCGGGTTCAGCACGATGTCGCACGGTGTGCCATCGGCCATGTGCGGCATATCTTCGACCGGAACGATCTTGGACACGACACCCTTGTTGCCGTGACGGCCAGCCATCTTGTCGCCAGGCTGCAGGCGGCGCTTGACGGCAAGGTAAACCTTGACCATCTTGAGCACGCCCGCTGGCAATTCGTCGCCCTGCGTGAGTTTCTTGCGCTTTTCTTCGAAAGACAGGTCAAAGCTGTGGCGCGTCTGCTCCATCGAGTTCTTGACGCTTTCGAGCTGCGCAGCCACTTCGTCATCGGCAGGACGAATGTCAAACCAGTGGTACTTCTCGACATCGGCCAAATAGGCCTTGTCGATCTTGGTGCCCTTGGCCAGCTTCTTCGGACCGCCATTGGCAACCTTGCCGATCAACAGCTTTTCGATGCGGTCGAAGGCGTCGGCTTCCACAATGCGCAGCTGGTCGTTCAGGTCCAGGCGGAAACGCTTGAGTTCGTCGTCGATGATCTGCTGGGCACGCTTGTCGCGCACAATGCCTTCACGGGTGAAGACCTGCACGTCGATCACGGTGCCTTGCGAGCCCTGGCTCACGCGCAGCGAGGTGTCTTTCACATCGCTGGCCTTTTCGCCGAAGATGGCGCGTAGCAGCTTTTCTTCCGGTGTCAGCGTGGTCTCGCCCTTGGGCGTGACCTTGCCGACCAGCGTGTCGCCCGGCTGGACTTCAGCGCCGACATAAATGATGCCGGATTCGTCGAGGCGGTTCAGCTGTTGCTCGGACAGGTTGGGAATGTCGCGCGTGATTTCTTCGGCACCCAGCTTGGTGTCACGGGCCATCACGACGAGTTCTTCGATGTGAATCGAGGTGTAGCGGTCTTCAGCCACCACGCGCTCGGAAATCAGGATCGAATCCTCGAAGTTGTAGCCGTTCCACGGCATGAACGCGATCAGCATGTTCTGGCCAATGGCGATTTCGCCCAGGTCAGTCGATGCACCGTCGGCAATCACATCACCCTTGGCCAGCTTGTCGCCGATCTTGACGATAGGACGCTGGTGGATGTTGGTGTTCTGGTTGGAACGCTGGTACTTGATCAGATTGTAGATGTCCACACCGACTTCGCCGGCGAGGGCTTCTGCATCATTCACGCGCACCACGATGCGGGTGGCATCAACGTAGTCCACCACACCGCCACGGTTGGCAGTCACCACGGTGCCGGAGTCAACCGCAGCAACCCGCTCAATGCCCGTGCCGACCAGCGGCTTTTCGGGACGAAGTACAGGCACGGCCTGACGGGACATGTTGGCGCCCATCAAAGCGCGGTTGGCGTCATCGTGCTCCAGGAACGGAACCAGGGAAGCCGCCACCGAGACGATCTGTGCAGGAGACACGTCCATGTACTGGACGCGTTCTGCGCCCACCAGGACGGACTCACCGTTTTCCCGGGCAGACACGAGGTCACCGGTCAGCTTGCCTGCATCATCCAGAGCCGCGTTGGCCTGGGCGATGACGTATTTGCCTTCTTCGATGGCCGACAGGTAGTCGATCTGGTCGGTGATCTTGGCGTCCACCACACGGCGATACGGCGTTTCAATGAAACCGTATTCGTTGAGGCGGGCATACAGGGCCAGCGAGTTGATCAGGCCGATGTTCGGACCTTCAGGCGTTTCAATCGGGCAGACGCGTCCGTAATGGGTGACGTGCACGTCACGCACTTCAAAGCCGGCGCGTTCGCGGGTCAAACCGCCCGGGCCAAGGGCCGAAACACGGCGCTTGTGGGTGATTTCGGCCAGCGGGTTGGTCTGGTCCATGAACTGCGAGAGTTGCGATGCACCGAAGAACTCTTTCAGCGCAGCCGAAATCGGCTTGCTGTTGATGAGGTCGTGCGGCATCAGCGGCTCTTGCTCGGCCTGGCCGAGGCGCTCTTTCACGGCCTTTTCGATACGTGCCAGACCAGTACGGTACTGGTTTTCAGCGAGTTCGCCGACACAACGCACGCGGCGGTTGCCGAGGTGGTCAATGTCATCGACTTCGCCGTTGCCGTTGCGCAGATCCACCAGGATTTTGACGACAGCAAGGATGTCCTCGTTGGTCATGACCATGGGGCCGGTGGAAGAATCGCGGCCGACGCGGGCGTTGAACTTCATGCGGCCGACCTTGGACAGATCGTAGGTATCCGGGTTGTAGAACAAGCGCTGGAACAGGGCCTGCACAGCATCTTCGGTGGGCGGCTCGCCGGGACGCATCATGCGGTAGATGGCGACGCGCGCAGCAAACTCGTCTGCGGTTTCGTCGGAGCGCAGGGTCTGGGAAATGTACGAACCCTGGTCGAGTTCATTGGTATACAAAACCTGCAGATCCTGCACGCCGGCAACGCGCAGCTTTTTCAGCAGCACTTCGCTCAGTTCATCATTGGCCTTGGCGATGATTTCACCGGTCTCAGCATCAACGATGTTCTTGGCGACCACACGGCCGATCAGGAAATCTTCGGGAACGCTGATCGTCGTGGTGCCGCTTTGCTCCAGCTCGCGGGTATGGCGAACGGTGATGCGCTTGTCTTTCGCGACCACGACCTTGCCGTTTTTGTCGGTAATGTCGAAACGGGCCACTTCACCGCGCATGCGCTCGGCCACGAATTCCATCTGTGCACCGCTGTCCATCAGGCGGAAATTGTCGAACACAAAGAAATTGGCCAGGATGGATTCCGGATTCAGGCCAATGGCCTTGAGCAGAATCGTGACGGGCATCTTGCGACGACGGTCAACCCGGAAGTACAGGATGTCTTTGGGGTCGAACTCGAAGTCGAGCCACGAACCGCGGTAGGGAATGATACGGGCCGAAAACAGGAGCTTGCCCGAGCTGTGGGTCTTGCCCTTGTCGTGTTCAAAAAACACGCCAGGCGACCGGTGCAACTGGGACACGATCACGCGTTCGGTCCCGTTGATCACAAAAGAGCCCTTGTCGGTCATGAGCGGCACTTCGCCCATATAAACCTCTTGCTCTTTGACTTCCTTGACCACCTTGGACTGCGATGTGGAGGATTCGCGGTCATAAATGATCAGCTGCACCTTGGCGCGCACGGCCGAGGCGAAAGTGAGTCCACGAGTCTGGCATTCACGCACGTCAAACGCCGGCTTGGCCAGGTTGTACTCGATGAATTTCATCTCGACAAAACCATTGTGCGAGACGATGGGGAAAGCGTTTTCAAACGCTGCCTGCAGGCCTTCCACGGTGCGCTTTTGAGGTGCACGGTCGGCTTGCAGGAACGCTGTGTACGCGTCTTTCTGCATTTGCAGCAAATAGGGAACAGTCAACACGCTTTCGCGGTTGCCGAAGCTTTTGCGGATGCGTTTACGTTCGGTGTAGGAATAGGCCATGAGTTCTCCGCGTTGATGGGCTCTGGCGACTCTCGTGCCCGAATACACCACGTATTCAGGCAGCTTGGTGGTTGGCCACTACCAACCATGGCGGACGGTGACGCATTGCACGTCACCCGAACCAAGGCGTTTTCTGCAGTCGGGGTCAGAAAACACTGGAAAGCAGACGGTTTAAGTCTGCTTTCCAGTGTTTCTACAAAACACTGGGCAGGCTGCAGGCCTGCCAGTTTTCGAAGAAAACTGAAAAAAGGACGGCTCGAGTCTGCTTTTCGGTGTGTTCCTTGAAACACGAAAGGCTGGAAGCCCGACTACGGTCTTCCAGCCTTCTCAAACACCAAGAATTACTTGAGTTCGACTTTCGCGCCGGCTTCTTCGAGCTTCTTCTTCGCAGCTTCTGCGTCAGCCTTTGGAGCGCCTTCCTTGACGTTCTTCGGAGCACCGTCAACCAGGTCCTTGGCTTCTTTCAGGCCCAGACCGGTGATTTCGCGAACGGCCTTGATGACCGACACCTTGTTGGCGCCAGCTTCGAGCAGCACGACATTGAAGTCGGTCTTCTCTTCAGCAGCTGCAGCAGCACCGCCGCCACCGCCAGCAGCGGGAGCAGCCATCGCAGCTGCGCTCACGCCAAATTTCTCTTCGATGGATTTCACCAGTTCGTTGAGTTCGAGGACCGTCATGCTATCCAGCGCGGTCAAAAATGCGTCTTTATCGAATGCCATTTTGAATTTCCTAAAAAGTTGGGTACAAATTACGCTGCTACAGCTTCAGCTGCTGCGGGGGCATCGGCTGCGCCGCCGCCCTTTTTGGCCGCCAGGGCGCCCAGCACAACGGCCGTACGCGACATAGGCGACATCAGCAAGCCACACAACTGGGCGAGCAACACTTCCTTGGAAGGAATGTTGGCCAGTTGCTTCACGCCGTTCACGTCCAGGGATTTACCGCCAAATGCACCACCGCGAATTACCAATTTGTCATTGGTTTTTGCGAAGTCAGCGACTACTTTTGCAGCAGCCACGGCATCTGTGGAAAAGCCATAGATCAGCGGACCGGTCATCTGGTCGGACACGACTTCGAATGCACTGCCTGCCACGGCGCGGCGAGCCAGGGTGTTCTTCAGAACACTCAGGTTCACGCCTTTGTCGCGGGCTTGGCTGCGCAGACGGGTCATGTCAGCGACCGTGATACCACGGTATTCCGCCATCACGAGCGTTTGAGCTTTAGCGGCGAGGCCAGTCACTTCATCAATGACGGCTTGTTTCTCACTGCGGTTGAGACTCAAGGTCTACTCCTTAAAAATGTGTGGTCAGGTTCCAGCGGCTTTCACCACCTTCAACCTTCAACACGCTCATGTTCAGCGACCAACTGTTTCAGATTCTTTGCAAAACCATCTGCAGCGGGACCGCCATCTGCGTTGGCTGTCTTTCGATTAAGCGGCAAGCCCAAAAAGCCTGCCACGCCAACGGTCTTTGATGACCTGCCGGAGCGAACACCGGCAGCCCACCACATTGAACAACCCCTGCAGGCTGCTCAAATTTCCGCGATTACGCTGCGATGGTTTGCGTGTCGACGCGAACGCCCACACCCATCGTTGACGAAACCGCAACTTTCTTCAAATACACGCCCTTGCTCGAAGCCGGTTTGGCTTTTTGCAACGCGTCGATCAGTGCAGCCAGATTGCCTTGCAACTTGGCGGTGTCGAACGAGCGGCGGCCAATCGTGCCGTGAACAATACCGGCCTTGTCGACACGGAACTGGACCTGACCGGCTTTGGCATTCTTGACGGCTTGCGCCACGTCAGGCGTCACGGTGCCAACCTTGGGGTTGGGCATCAGGCCGCGGGGGCCGAGCACCTGGCCCAACGTACCTACGATGCGCATCGCATCGGGGGAAGCAATCACCACGTCGAAGTCCATCTTGCCGGCCTTGATTTCGGCAGCCAGATCGTCCATGCCGACAATGTCTGCGCCGGCAGCCTTGGCTTCTTCAGCCTTGGCGCCTTGGGCGAACACGGCCACGCGCTTGGTCTTGCCGGTGCCGTTTGGCAGCACGACAGCGCCGCGAACGACCTGGTCGGATTTCTTGGCATCGATGCCGAGCTGGACAGCCACGTCGATGGATTCATCGAACTTGGCGACTGCGAATTCCTTCACGAGGCCGAGGGCATCGGAAATGGCGTACAGCTTGTTGCTGTCGATTTTGTCGCCAACGGTCTTCTGGCGTTTGGTCAGCTTGCTCATACAACACCCTCCACCGACACGCCCATGGAACGGGCCGTACCGGCAATCGTGCGAACTGCGGCGTCGAGGTCAGCAGCCGTCATGTCTTTCATTTTGGTCTTGGCGATTTCTTCAAGCTGTGCGCGGGAAATCTTGCCAACCTTCACCGTGTGCGGCGTGGACGAACCCTTGTCGAGCTTGATGGCCTTTTTGATCAGGACGCCTGCCGGAGGTGTCTTGATGACGAAGGTAAAACTCTTGTCGGCAAATGCCGTGATCACCACAGGCAGCGGCAGACCCGGCTCAACACCTTGGGTCTGCGCATTGAATGCCTTGCAGAACTCCATGATGTTCAGGCCGCGCTGACCCAAAGCCGGGCCAATCGGGGGGGACGGGTTGGCCTTACCAGCTGGCACTTGCAGCTTGATGAAGCCGACGATTTTTTTCGCCATACTTTTCTCCTTGCGGGTCATAACGCCCGAACGCTGCCAAAGCAGGTCCGGGCTCCCCGGGGGTTACACAACTCAAAAACAATCCGTAAGGACCGTTTCGCGCCGAGTTGCAAGGCGCGAAATTATTTACCAAACCGAAATTACGTCTTTTCGATCTGGCTGAATTCCAGCTCTACCGGTGTAGCACGCCCGAAGATCGTGACCGACACACGCACCTTGTTCTTGTCGTAGTTGACCTCTTCCACCGTACCGTTGAAGTCGGTGAAGGGGCCATCCTTGACGCGGACGTATTCGCCCGTTTCAAACTCGACCTTGTGGCGCGGCTTCTCGGTACCGACCTGCATCTGGCTGACGATCTTCTGAACATCTTCCTCAGAGATCGGGGCCGGGCGATTCTTGGCGCCACCGACAAAACCCGTCACCTTGTTGGTGTGCTTCACCAGATGCCAGGTCTCATCATCCATGACCATTTCAACCAGCACATAGCCCGGAAAAAACCGGCGCTCGGTCGTCTTCTTCTGACCGTTCTTGATCTCAACCACTTCTTCAGTGGGCACCAGGAAACGACCAAACTTGGACTGCATGCCCGCACGGTTGATGCGCTCAACAATGTTGCGCTCGACCGCTTTTTCCATGCCGGAATAGGCATGGACGACATACCACTGCATGCCTGGGGTCGGCGTGAGAGACGTTCCCGCCGCCACTTCGCTGACTACCGTGCCGTTCAGATCGCTCATTATTTTTTCCATCCCAGGATCAGGTCGTAAAACACCCATTCGAGCGTTTTGTCCGTAAGCCACAAGAACAAGGCCATGATCACCACAAAACCGAATACATAGGCCGTCATCTGGATGGCTTCTTTACGAGCCGGCCAGACAACTTTCCGGACCTCGCGCCATGAGTCACGCCCAAAAGCCACAAATTGCCTGCCCGACTCCGAGGTCATGAACACAGCAATCGCCGCCACCAAACCAGCAATCAAGGCACCCCACTGGGCTAATTGACCCTGCTTGGCAAAGAAATAGAAGCCCACCAGCGAGGCCAGCACCAGCGCGACAGCCACAGCCAACTTGGCCTTGTCGGCGTTGGTACTGACGGTTTCAACTTGAGAAGAGGCCATGGTCGCCGATTTCCTGTTCAATCTTCATGCGTCTCTGCAGACGCTTAAGCCCACCTGGAGTTTTTGACTCCTGGCGGGCTTGCTTTTTATCTTTTCAAACCACCCTCAGCATCGACACTCATCAAAGCCGGGTGGCAGGGGCAGTAGGAATCGAACCTACAACCTTCGGTTTTGGAGACCGACGCTCTGCCAATTGAGCTATACCCCTCCATCAAACCTTACAAATTACGCAATGATTTTGGCAACGACGCCGGCGCCGACGGTCTTGCCGCCTTCGCGGATGGCAAAGCGCAGGCCTTCTTCCATGGCGATCGGGTTGATCAGCTTGACGGTGATCGACACGTTATCGCCTGGCATGACCATTTCCTTGCCTTCTGGCAACTCGATCGCACCGGTCACGTCCGTCGTGCGGAAGTAGAACTGGGGGCGGTAGTTGTTGAAGAATGGCGTGTGGCGGCCGCCTTCGTCCTT
>NZ_JBFUBT010000010.1:0-89316 GCF_056405615.1 Polaromonas sp. P1_F9
GCGCCGCGCCTTGCATCCCATCCCGAGAAGGCGCTTGCGCGGCCCCGTTTAGACCGTGAACAGGTTCTTTGGCAAATCGCCGGTGATCACCGACGGTGAGTTCACGCTGGCCGAGTCGGGCGCCATCATTGAATACCTGGTGGCGCGCTACGGCGCCGGCCGCCTGGCCCGAGGCCGGCACACCGGCGCACCTGCGCTACACCTACTGGATGCACTAGGGCCTGTTAACGCTATTTATGCAAATGCGAATGGGGTGAAAACAGCGCCAATCAAGGCGCGCGACGACGCCCAGACCGGGCGTCTGGGCTAGGAGCGCAACGCGGAGTGGCGCTGTTTTCACCCCATTCCCTCCGGGTTGCGATCAAAAGGGCCCTGCGCGGCGTTGCAAAGCCTTGACGGGGTCTACCCCGCCTGCGTTTTGCGCCTTGCTCATGGCCCTTTTGACTCGCAACGCATCTTGCATAAATAGCGTTAACAGGCCCTAGGCCGAAGGCTCGGCCATGCCGCCGCTTTTGCTCAAGCTGGTATTCGACAAGGTAGAAAACTCGCCCATGCCTTTTTTCGTCAAGCCGATTGCCCGCGCCATCGCCGGCAAGGTCAAGAAGACGTTTATCGAGCCGCAACTGCGGCAGCACCTGGATTACCTGGAAATGTCGCTGAGCCAGAGCGACTGGTTTGCCGGCGCCGAGTTCAGCGGCGCAGACATCCAGATGAGCTTTCCGCTGGAGGCGGCCGCCGCGCGCGGCGGGCTGAACGAGAGCCGGCCCAGGCTGATGGATTTCCTGGCGCGTATCCATGCCCGGCCCGCCTACCAGCGTGCGATTGCGCGTGGTGGGGAGTTTGCGTTGCAGTGACGATCGGCAAGATTTGCTGAGGGTGCTATTAAATCAATAGCTGCTCGCGCTCGTCCCTAAAGGGCCGGAGCCGTTTTTGGCTTGATATTCTGGGTTTCTGGAGTGATTGGCAGGCCAGGCGCCTGCCGGCTGCGCACAAACTCCATGGCTTGCGGCTGGCCCACCAGCACACACTGCTTGCCGGTGCGCCGGCAGTGGTCCTGTACACGCCAGTAGGCGTCGTGGCTTACGCAGCCGGTCTGGCAGATCACCAGGTCGGCAGTGACCAGACTGGCCTCCAGCGCGGCTGCGTCCTGCAGGTCGTCACCCGCATGGTGCAAAAAGTGTCCGCCGGCCATTTCAACAACGCGCCGGGCTGCGGCGGTGCCAGCGCCTTGCTCGCCCACGCACAGCACAGACTTTTCATGCAGGGCGGCCGTGGCTTCTGACGCTGATAACGCCGCCGCCAGCGTGGCGGCAGCCCGCGGCGCCGCTGCGTTCTTTTGCCGGCCCAGGCGTTCCCGCACCAGGCCCTGCAAATCATGGACACGGCCCATCAGCCACTCCACCCGGCGCGCCAGCGTCAGCCGTTTGGGCAGGCCGGGGATGGCCGCCTCCACGGCCTGGCGGTCTTCACGCTCCCAGGCCAGCGCTGTCTCCCGCACCATCGCCGCCGCACGCAGGCGCGTTGCCTGGGATTGCAGGCGCGAGATTTCTGCGGCCTGCGCGGCAATCACCGTGCTGCAGCGCTTCTGGATCTCACCGTACTGGGCGAGCAGGGCGCGGTGCTCACGGTCAAGGCCGGGCAGAGAAGTACAGGGTCCTTGCATGTCGGATCTCCAGAAGATGAAGGTGTCCCACTCAACAGCGGCGATCCGCAGCCGAAGAAAGGGGCAAAACCCATCTTAAATGAGAATTGCTCTCATTTGTAGCAAAGATTGAGCACCTCTCCAGTCAACCGATGAAGCCCGGTTTGCTATGAATTCAGGAGCTGCTCGCGCATGTTCCTATTGCCCAGAACCCCGATTTCACTTGAAATTTGGGCGCCAGGGCCGTCAGAGTTCAGCCGCTTCCACCAGAAACCGCACCCGCTTCACGCCCTGCCATTCGTCCGCATCCAGCCGGAAGGCCAGCTTGACCCGCGCGGGGAGTGATTCGGTGTGGCCAAACCAGATGCCGTCGACCGGCTGGCCCTGGTGCTTGAGCTTGAGCGCCAGGTGTTTTTCACCCACCAGCCGCTGCGACACGACTTCCA
The DNA here is from genome assembly GCF_056405615.1 of Polaromonas sp. P1_F9. Classification (NCBI taxonomy): domain Bacteria; kingdom Pseudomonadati; phylum Pseudomonadota; class Betaproteobacteria; order Burkholderiales; family Comamonadaceae; genus Polaromonas; species Polaromonas sp. P1_F9. The sequence continues at coordinate 2,089 of NZ_JBFUBT010000010.1, forward strand.
CCACTTCGCTGAAGGTCGGCGCCGCAAACCCCTGGCCCCAGACTTCCTTGTGCAGCGTGTCGACCACGTCGGTGCGGCGGTATTCGGCCGGCAGCGGGCCGTCGGTGTCCATGCGGCGCGTCAGCGTGGCGGCGTCCAGCCATTCGTGGGCTACCTGCTGCAGCGCGCTTTCGAACACCTCAAAGTGCTCTTCGGCAATGGTGCAGCCGGCCGCCATGGCGTGGCCGCCAAAGCGCAGCAGCACGCCGGGGTGACGCTTGGCCACCAAATCGAGCGCATCGCGCAAATGAAAGCCGGGAATCGAGCGGCCCGAGCCTTTGAGCTCGTGCTCTTTGCCGTCGGCCTGGCTGGCGGCAAACACGAACGTCGGCCGGTGCAGCTTGTCTTTGACGCGTGAGGCGACGATGCCGACCACGCCTTCATGGAACTCGGGGTCGAAGATGGCAATCGCCGGCGGCGGCTCCTCATCTTCGTCAATCATTGCGTCGGCCGCCAGTTGCGCCTGCTCGCGCATGCCGGCTTCGATGTCGCGGCGCTCGCGGTTGATGCCGTCCAGCATTTGCGCCAGCTCATCGCCGCGCGCCGCGTCGTCGGTCAGCAGGCATTCAATGCCCAGCGTCATGTCGCTGAGCCGCCCTGCCGCATTGATGCGTGGGCCCAGCGCAAAGGCAAAGTCAAACGTGGTGGCCACCGGCGCCTGCCGACCCGCGGCCTTGAACAAACTCGCCAGGCCTGCAGGCAAATGGCCCGTGCGTATGCGCTTGAGACCCTGCGCCACCAGCCGGCGGTTGTTGGCATCCAGCTTCACCACGTCGGCTACGGTGCCCAGCGCAACGAGCGGTAGCAGCGTATCAAGCTTCGGCTGTGTGGCTGCATTAAAGGCACCACGTTCGCGCAGCTCGGCCCGCAGCGCCAGCAGCACATAAAACATCACGCCCACGCCCGCAATCGATTTGCTTTCAAAGCTGCAGGCGGGCTGGTTCGGGTTGACGATCACGTCGGACTCGGGCAGCACCACTTCGCCGTCTCTCAGCGCGGGCAGGTGGTGGTCTGTCACCAGCACCTGCATGCCCAGCGCCTTGGCGCGCGCCACACCTTCGATGCTGGCGATGCCGTTGTCCACCGTCACCAGCACGTCAGCGCCAGCGGCTTTCACGCGCTCGGCAATCGGCGGTGTGAGGCCATAGCCATCGGTGACGCGGTCAGGCACCAGGTAGCTGACATGCTGCGCACCCAGCAGCTTGAGGCCACGCAGCGCCACGGCGCAGGCGGTGGCGCCGTCACAGTCGTAGTCGGCCACCACGCAGATTTTTTTGCCGGCCGCCATCGCGTCGGCCAGCAAGCGCGCGGCCTCAGCGGCGCCGTGCAGTGAAGCGGGCGGCAGCAGCCGGGCCAGGCCGTCGTCCAGCTCGTCTGCCGCATTCACGCCGCGCGCGGCATACAGCTGCGCCAGCAGCGGGTGAATGCCGGCCTGCTGCAACGCCCAGACGCTGCGCGGGGGCACATCGCGTACCTGTATTTTCATATGTGTTCACTATCTTTTTTATAGCTGCTCGCGCAGGTACCATAAGGGCTGTGGCATCAAAAGGCTTGAAATTTTGGCCATGAAGCCGGCCTGGTGCGTCTCAAAAATCTGCCAGCCGCGCTCGCCGCACAGCGTCAGCCGCACGGCCTCGCCTGCGCGCTGACGGGCCAGCAGCTGCGCAATCTCGCCTGCATCCAGCGCAGCCCAGACCTGGGCATAGGCTTGCCAGTCGTCAGCAAAAACGGCTTGCGCCAGGCTGCGCGGCACGGTCGGCGCCTGGCTGGGAGGTTCATACCCGGCGGGCAGGGCACCGCTGCCGCTCAGCCAGAAAGAATTGACCGGTAGCTGGCGGCGCTCGGCGCGTTCATCGTTCAGCGCGTGGGTGTACAGCAGCATCTGCATTTCGTTTTGCAGCAGCTTCATCTTGCGGGCCGTAGCGTTGGTGTCGTCCTTGTTCTGCTTGGGCAGCCAGGGGTCTACGTTGCGGCCCAGCACGCGATCCAGCGAGGCGGTGGGCAGGGTGCGAAACAGCTCACCCTCGGCCAGCCAGCGCGACGGCCCCAGCGCCGGCACGTAGTGCATCGTGATGCCGTCGCCATCAAAGTAAGGTTGCATGGCCGCCAGCAGCGCGCGGGATTCGGCTTCAGTCAGGCCCAGTGCAGCCGGGTCCGTCAGCGTGGCATGCTCGCGGCCCATGGCCCAGTGGCAGGGCGTTACCCAGGCCCAAGCCTTGCCGGCGCCGGCTTTCAGGTGCTGCGCCGCGTCCCGCGCTGCCCACGGAATCAGCCCGTCAGGCGTATCCGTGGTGGCAAGGCCCAGCGCCTGGCCCAAGGCCCGCTCATGCGGTGGTGACAGCGTGTGTGCGTCTGCCATATCAGTGTGTACTGACTTCATGCCCTTGAGCAATTGCTTGAGGTTGCGCGTGCTGTCGGCCGGCAGCGCCTTCATCGTCGGCAGCCAGGCCTCTGCGCTGCAGGCCGCAAAGGGAAGCAGCAGCTGCGGCCCTGCAAAAGGAGTGGGGGAATTGGCTGACATGGGGCTATTGTCCGGGATGCCACAATTGGCGTTCAAATTTGGGCGCTCAATTTGGGCGCTTAAATCGCACCCTATAAGAATCCGTTCGAGCTGGCCACCCGTGGCCCGCAACGACTACCAGGTTGAGTATGCAAATTCCTTATGAGCTGATAGTGGGCTGGCGCTACACCCGCGCCGGCCGCGCCACCCGGCGCAACGGCTTTATCTCTTTTATTTCAGGCGTTTCCATGCTGGGCATTGCGCTCGGTGTGGCCGCGCTCATCATCGTGCTCAGCGTGATGAACGGCTTCCAGAAAGAAGTGCGTGACCGCATGCTGGGTGTCATCTCGCACATCGAGGTGTTCGCCCCCAACGGCGTGGCCCTGCCAAACCCGCAAAAAACGCTGGCAGAAATCAAGGCCAACCCGCAAGTCGTCGGCGCCGCCACCTTCATCGCCGCGCAGGCCCTGCTGGCGCGCGGTGAAGACATGAAGGGCACCGTCGTGCGCGGCATTGACCCGGCGCTGGAAGGCCAGGTCACCGACCTTGCCGTGACGTCTGGCCCCACGCTGGCCAAGCTGGTTCCCGGCGCGTTCGGTGTGGTGCTGGGCGGCGAGCTGGCCCGTGCCATGGGCGTGCGCGAGGGCGACAGCGTCACGCTGATCGCGCCCAGCGGCCAGGTCACCCCGGCGGGCGTGGTGCCGCGCCTCAAACAAATGACGGTGGTCGGCACCTTTGACTCCGGCCATTTTGAGTACGACTCGGCGCTGGTCATGATGCACCAGGACGACGCCGCGCGGATCTTCCGCCTCGAAGGACCTACCGGCATCCGCATCAAGCTGAAAGATCTGCACCAGGCGCGCGAAGTCGCATTTGAGCTGTCAAGAAGCCTGAGCGGTGATTTGCTGATTCGCGACTGGACACGCCAGAACAAAACCTGGTTTGCCGCTGTGCAACTTGAAAAACGCATGATGTTCATCATCCTCACGCTCATCGTGGCGGTGGCGGCCTTCAACCTCGTCAGCACGCTGGTCATGACGGTGACCGACAAGCGCGCCGACATCGCCATCTTGCGCACGCTGGGCGCCAGCCCCAAAAGCATCATGAAAATCTTCATGGTGCAGGGCGCGCTGGTCGGCGTCATCGGCACGCTATCGGGCCTGATTCTGGGCCTGGGCATTGCCTTCAACATCGACGTCATCGTGCCGGCGATTGAGCGCGCCCTCAACGCCAGCTTTTTGCCCAAAGACATTTACCTCATCAGCCGCATGCCGAGTGAACCGCAATACGCCGACATCATGCCCATCGTCGTCATCTCTTTAGTGTTGTCCTTCCTGGCCACCATCTACCCCAGCTGGCGCGCCAGCCGCGTGAACCCGGCGGAGGCCCTGCGCTATGAGTGAACTCAAGAACGATATGACCGCAACGCTGCAAAGCGCCAATGCCAACGGCGAAGTGGTGCTGAAAGCCAGCGGCCTCACCAAACGCTTCCACGAAGGCCTCATAGACCTGACCGTGCTGCACGGTGTAGACCTGCAAGTGCACGCCGGTGAAACCCTGGCCATCGTCGGCGCCTCAGGCTCCGGCAAAAGCACGCTGCTGCATTTGATGGGCGGCCTCGACGCCCCCACCAGCGGCCAGGTTGAACTCAAGGGCCAAACCCTGTCGTCGCTGTCACCCCAACAACAAGGCGACCTGCGCAACAAACACCTGGGTTTTGTCTACCAGTTCCACCACCTGCTGCCCGAATTCAGCGCACTCGACAACGTAGCCATGCCCCTGTGGATCCGCCGCGAATCCCCCGCAGAATGCGCACGGGTCGCCACCAAGATGCTGGCAGCTGTGGGGCTGCAAGATCGCATTCACCACCGCCCTGCAGAACTCTCAGGCGGTGAGCGCCAGCGCGTGGCGATTGCGCGAGCGCTTGTCACGCAGCCCGCATGCGTGCTGGCTGATGAGCCGACCGGTAATCTGGATCGATCGACCGCCGACGGCGTGTTTGAGTTGATGCTGCAATTGGCACGCGACTTCGGCACGGCCTTTGTACTGGTCACGCACGATGAAACGCTGGCCTCGCGTTGCGGGCGGCGCTTCAGGCTGGTGTCGGGGCGCTTGTCGGAGTGGGGTTGATTTGCTGCGTCGATAAGTGACGTGCTTGTCGAGGGTCGTGTTCTATATCGCTCTCAACGTGAGGTAACGTTGGCGCTGCCTGACGGGCAGCCAACGACGCGAAGCGGCATTCGGAGGCTGCACGTCCGCGCCGAGCGACGGGTTAGCTTTCATTTCGCCCCGAGAAACTTATGCTCAGCTAGCGCTTGAATGTAAGCAAACCCCCATAGCGTGAGTTGGGGCTTAAATTTGTCAAAAACCGTGGCTGTGCGAACATGCTCCAAACCGCGCATGACGATACCACTTGGTTCACCCAAACCACTTAGAAATACTTTGGGTTTTATGCGCTCCAAATCAAGCGGCCTTAGACCCAGTACTGAACCGCCAGTTTCACGTATGCACTTCACGTGTGCCTTGCCTTGGGCTAGGCATTTAGCTCCTGCAATGGTGCTTTCGGTAGGCGCAACATTCTTGTGCCAATCCATTAGGCCAGCCAGAAAGATTACGCGTGAGGCACCAGGGCGCTGCACAGCCGGTTGAAGAACTCGCCCGCACCCGAACGACCCGTCACGGAGCGGTACGGCCCAAAACTCGCCAGCGGATAGCGAAACAGCAGATTTCGGGACGAATGGGTAAGAGGTGGCAGCCATGGAAGCTAACGTTTGACTTAAGCGGCGCCGGCAGGCGTCCGTTTGAAGGAGGGGTTAGGTCTGAGGCGGCGATGGCTCATCGCTTGCTGCCTTCCTTGCGTAGCTGCTCCGTACGCCTCTCGGTTTGCTCCGTTTGGCACTGCCTTTCAGCGTTCACGCACCACGTCGTGTTGCATTGGCCTCCCCATTCGCGCTCCGCTTGTGCCAAGCACGAACTGTCACGCTCGAGTATCCATGCGCGCTGAGCGGCCCGGAGGTCTGCGCGCTTGGCCTTCGGCAAACGTGTTATTACCCTTTTGTATTCGGCGTTGAGCTCAGCGTCGGCACGCGCATAGCTGGCTTCGAGCCGACTTTGGGCGCAAAGGGCACTGCTCGCAGGCTCGCATTCCTGTGCCGCAACAACAGCTGAATAGACAAGCACCAATGAGCCGATGAACGTGCGGAGCATCGAGGCCTAACGTAATGTATACCGCAAGGTCTGCGGTATAACATCGCGCCTGCGGTATACCCTGGCCGCCAAAAAACCAGCCAAGTGCTTGTTATTAAAAGACTTATTGTCCATTGTGAGTTTCGGTCAGGTCGATAAAAAGAATACCAAACACCGCAAACCGATTCTAGGCGGGCAGCGTGGTTACCGCCTCCTCAATATTGACGAGCGCAGCTGTACCTGTGGCGAACTACGGGCGGCAAGTGCCAAACAAGGCCATTTACCTCCCGCCAGCCTGCACAGCGTTAGATAGGCATAATCCTTGATCCCTCCGCCGTGCGCGCAGGCGTATCCCCTCACTCCGTGAGTCTTTCAACATGCCGTGCAGCTCCCTGCCTGCGGTCCAGGACACAGCCACCTTCGCATGACCGATCACTACACCGCCCTCGGGCTGGACAGCGCAGCAACGCTGGCCGATATCAAAAAAGCCTTTCGCCTGAAGGCCTCCTTCTGGCACCCGGACAAAAATCCCAGCCCCGAGGCGCCCGAGCGTTTCAGGGCGGTGCAGCAGGCCTATGAGGTGCTGTCGGATGCGGACAAGCGCCAGGCCTATGACGACAACCGCCGCCGCAACCTGCTCGACAGCCCGATAGACACGGCGCGTGCCATCTGGGCCGACTATCTCAACCCGCTACTGTGACCCTTGCTGACCGAAAGAAGAACACCCTATGAAAAACCCGGCAGCATGAGCGTCTCCCCCTACTTCCTCGACCTGCGCTCAGCCTACCAGTCCGAGATGGATGACCTGCGATTCGACTCCGAGGGGCGTGACGTGCTGCACCATCGCCTGGCGGGCAAACGCCAGGAGATGGCCTTTCTGGTCCAGATGATGGACACCAGCCCCGAGATGGTGGCGGTGGTGTTTCACCAGGGTTTTGATTTCACGGAAAAAGCCGTGATGGACCACCTGCTCACCCACGATAGCCACGACGCCGATGGCTTTCCGGCCTGGGGCAGCCTGGCGAGTGGCTTTGTGCTGGCGCCCTGGGCGCAGGACCTGGCGCACATCGTTCTGCAGGCGCCCGGCGGGGAGAAATTCCTGACGCTGACGGCGGGGCTGGAATACATGGCCGGTCTGCCGGTGGCCGCATCCATCATGAACGCCGAAGCAGATGGTGACGGCGACGACTGCGATGACGACGAAGACAGTGATGAGAACGGCGACGGCGCCCCGGTGATGTTTGAGGGCGATGACGATCGTGAGCAAAGCGCCGATGCCCGGGCACGCCACGAGGCAGGTTCCGAATGGCTGGTCCAGCAGGGCTTTGACGCCAAAGACTGACGCAATCACGCATGAACTGGAAGGTAAAACCCTGATGACGAAGCATCTCGCCTTGATCGAAAAAACCCAAAGCCTGATTGCGGCCGGCGACATCGTCGGCGCCGAGGCTGCGCTGGTCGCGCTGGCCGACGACGAAGGTGATGCTGCGCTGATGGTGGTGCTGGAGCAGTTGCCGCCCAAGGACGTCCTGGCTGTCATTCGCGAGTATGACAACTCCAAGGAGTCGGTGGTCAGCCTGCTGGTCACGCCCGCGCAGTTTGCCCGCGCCGTGGTGATTGAAAAGCTCTACAAGGACCTGACCCGCACGCACCTGCGCGGCATGGTCAATGCGGTGATCTTCCGGGAAGACGCGGACCCGCTGGAATTTCTCACCGCGATCGGCGACCTGGAAGGTGGCAGCGAAGCCCTCGCCGATTATTTTTCGGACCAGTGGAGCCGTGTCGAGGCCTTTGCGCGCAGCGGCAGCTTTGAGCTGGCCGACGAGTACGGCAAGATGCTGTCCCAGTCCGCCCTGCTGGCTTCGGCCTACGAGAGACCGCGTGTCCAGCTGGATGAAATCGCCGACCAGGACTGGATGCAGCTCGCCTGGCTGCTGCGTTACGAGCTGCCGGACCTCTTCATTGAAATGCTGATGGTGCTGCGCGCCAAGGGCAGTGCCCACAAGGCAGCTTCCGATGAGGAGGATGAGGACGATGCGCAGGACGACGACGGCAAGGTCGAGACCGGCGACACCGATCGCGGCAAGGCCACACCGACGGCGCGCGAGTCCGACGAGGAATCGGCGATCTGAACTTGCAAACGCCCATGTCCTCGCCTTCCGTCATCTCGCTCTACGATACGCGCGCTTTTTTTGAAAAGGCGCTGCAGTACGGCGTGCAGCACGGCATCATTGGCACCGAAAAAATCGAAGCCATGCGGGTCGAAGGCCCCAAGGGCATGGTGCAGATTGCGCGTTATTTCGGCAATGAGTATTTGCGCCCGGACCTTGAAAAAGCCCGCGATCGCATGGTGAACCTGATCAGCCTGTACCTTGAACATTCCTGTGAGGGTGACCTCCACCAGGCGGCTGAATCGCTGCGCGATTTCTCGCTGCTGTCTCGCTCCAAGGGCGGCTCGGACATGCTCAAGGCCCTGATCGCCATGCCGCAAAACAGCCACTTCGGCATGAATGAACGCGGCGGCTTCACCGACGAGCACATTCCGCTGCTGGCCAAATGGTCGCTGCGCAACCTGGCCGACTACCAGGCCGAACTTGCCAGGCGCAGCCACGTGGCGCAGGTGGTGGATGCGGCCGTCTGGCTTGCCGGCGAGCTGGGCATGGACGCCGCCGAACTCGAAGACGCGGGCAAGGATGCCGAAGCGGTGATTCGCACCGCCTTGCTGGTGCTGGCGACGAGCCGCACCGAGATGCCCGACTGGGTCGCGTTCGAGAAGATGATTGCCGCCTTACGCAAAAAACACGGGGCCGTTCCGACTGCGGTTACGGCTTCGCTGCCACTCGCCGTTCCGAAAAAGCTGCCTGCCCACCTGCGGGATGTGGTGGAGGCGGTGCGGCAGTCCGTGATGGCCGACGTGCCAAAAATACTCGATCCGGCCTTGCCGACGCGCCAGCTGTTTGACCGCAGCCCGGCCTTCATGGGCCGGTATTTCTGGGTGGAAGACGGCCTGAACGAGGTGGATCACCATGATCGTCAGGCATCCGCTGTGTGGAGCAAGGTGACCGGCGGCAATGCGGACGATGGTTCGCTGCTAACCCTTTTCCTGTGCGTGGCCGCCGGGTCCGCGCCCAAGACCCTGCTGACCGAGAAAAGCGCCGCAACCCTCCTGCGCAAGATCCGCAAATCCGGTTTCGAGCCCGCGCTGGCCCACCAGTACATCGTGGACCACGCGCCGGTGCAGCACCAGGACGCCTACGCCAGCTTGTGGGATGACTTTGTGGACGATGCGCAGGTCACGCTACAAAGCGATGCCGTTCATGCGCTCCACGACGCGCTGGCGTTGCTGCGGCGGGAATGCCACGTGCAATAGGCGGTTTGAGCCTGCGGTGGCGGCCCGTAATACACGACAGCTACTCTCTGCCTCGAATCGCGACCCAGAACATCAAACCGGCGAGTGCAAGCAGGAGTCCGCGTATACCCCAAGGGCCAAGAAAATAGTAGGCGGCTTGAAATAGCGGCTCCAGCAGATTGCCGCAACCGGTTGCGCAGAGAGTTGGCTTGGCGAAGCTTAGCAAGGCAACGCTGAGGAGAAAAACTCCGAGCAATGCCGCGATGAGTCTCGAATTCATTGAGCCGAGATCCGATGTTTGGGTTGGGTGCTCACATCCGAACAGCGACCAAGACGGCGTAGCTGGCCTGGCATCCGTTTGATGGGTCGGTTAGGTTGCTGCGACAAGGCCTACGGCTTTACGGCCGGATCCCAGTGCTCCGCAATCTTGCCGGCCTCAATGCGGAACATGTCAAACCACGTCGTCGTGTACTTCTTCGACGGATCTTTGGGATCCGTCTGCTCGCGCACAAAACTAAGGATGACCAGGTTTCCTTCAGCCGTAATGGCCACGAGTGGAGCTGCGACCTTGGTTTCTATCGGCTTCGGCTTCTTGAACTTGCCGAAGAACTCGACAAACGCTGCGCGGCCAGTGGGAACGTTCGGGTTGTGCTGGATGTAGTTTTCAGCCAGGTACTTCTCTGCCAGCTCGAGCTGGCCGGCTTCGAAGACTTCGCGCCAGAAGTCATAGACCAGGCGCTTGTTTTCCAAAAGTTTTGGATCTGCGCTTTGCAGAAGGGTGGAATGATCCGGCGCCGGGGTAACAGCAACTTGTGCGAAGGCTGCACTGGCAGCAGCAGCGCCAAGAAGAAGGGCAACGATGGTGTTTCTCGTACTCATGAATTACCTCGGTTGTGATTTGGAATACCTGACATTTGGCATGAGCGGCGGCTGGAGACACGCCAAGCTCGCGTAACTATCGAAGCTTGGGATCCGGAAATGGCAACTGATCCTGCGAGCTGCTCGGCTGGGCCACCCATTTATTGCCGCGACGGAAAAAATCTGCCTGGGTTTCAGAACTTCCAGCCCCAATTTTCAATGACACCGTGCAAGCGATTTGACCTGGGTGCTTGGCATCAACAGCCGGGATGCAGGTGCCGAGCTTGAGTTCGGCAGTTTTGTACTCTTGCATCTCCATCATCAGAAGGAATGCTTGTGTAGCCTCTTTTGCGTCGGGCAATACGAGTGCAGTGGCAGCGGCGGGTGCGGTGGCGGGCACTGTGGGCGTAATGACAGCGGCAGGTGGAGACGATGTCTCGCTGCAGGCGGAGCAAAGCAGCAATGTTGACAGGATGACTGTGTAACGCATGAAGAATTCTTTGCTTTTTAGTTCGATAAAAGAGGGGGCCTACGCTTCGCGAACGATTCTAGGCGGACAGCCTGCCAACTGCCTCTTCAATATGAACGACCGCACGTAAACAGCTCATTCCCTTTTTGACCATCGACGCCTATAACCGGTCCGAAAGCCATGATCATCAGAATGCTTCCAGCGCCTTTGCGCCCCGCAGCAACTGGCTCGTGTCTTACAGCTGCCAGTTCGATACCCTTACAAAGCAGCCGCTGAAGTCAGCGTGCAATAGCATTAACCGCTTGTCGGCTGTGCGACAGCCCCCGTCGAGCCCGTGGCAAATGCCACTCATCTGTCTCGAAGGGGAATCAACATGTCAACCAAAGAGCGCAAGGAATGGCGCAGAAGTTTTACGGAAACCATCATGGGTCTGGCCGGAGGCACGGTCGATGTGCTCGAGGCGGCAATCTGGGCGATGGAGGCGCAGCATGCGCAGGGCCACCGCGATCCGCAAGAGGCGGCGTACGAGCAGTTCAAGAACGTTGCGATGCCCATACCGGCAAACCGCAACGGCCCCCAAGACGAGCCCATGTCTACGCTGGCCGCGACCCCGGAATTTTTTCAGCACCGGCCTGCTGAAAGTCGACTTGATGTCGGCAATCCATAGGCGCCGTCCTACAGCGGAGTTTCGAAGCCTGCCAATACGATGGCTTTTTTTGGAGACCGTATGGACAACTATCACATCAAGACGCACAACGGCCACTGGGATCTGACGCGGCAGGGCGCCGACCGCGCGGCCATCAGCAAGCCCACGAAGGCGGAGATTCTGGAGGCAACGCGAGAGTTCATGGTGGGCAAAACTGCCTCGGTCAAAATCCATCGCGCCGACGGAACGTTCGAAGAAGAGCGGACCTATCCAGGCTCTGCTGACCCTTCCAGGTCGAAAGGTTAGGAACAGCCAGGAACCGGCGCCGGGACCTTTGGCCCCGGTGCCCGAAATTGAATACGATGGGAGTCCTTTGCACTCTGGCGGGCGCCGGGTGCCCAACCTTTCAGGAGACACGACATGGCCAGCAAAAAGACCAGCAAGAACACGATCTGCCTGTGGTACGACGGTGGCGCCGTTGAGGCCGCAAACTTCTATGCCAAGACCTTCCCAGACAGCACTGTGGGCAAACTCTTTTATGCGCCGGGTGACTACCCCGACGGCAAGCAGGGTGACGTGCTCACGGTCGAGTTCACCGTTGCCGGCATTCCCTGCATCGGGCTGAACGGTGGCCCGCTTTTCAAGCATAACGAGTCTTTCTCTTTCATGATTGCCACCGATGACCAGGCGGAAACCGACCGCTTGTGGAACGCGATCGTCAGCAATGGGGGGCAGGAAAGCGAATGCGGCTGGTGCAAGGACAAGTGGGGCCTGTCATGGCAGATCACCCCGCGCGCGCTCACTGACGGTATAGCCGACCCCGACCCCAAGGTGGCCAAGCGCGTGTTCGACGCGATGATGACCATGAAAAAGATCGACGTCGCCGCGATAGAGGCGGCACGGCGGGGCTGAGACGCTTGATGGAATGACGCGCGTTTGCGTCCCGCTGCGCATGCGCTCCTGTTCAGGCTTGAGAAGTGGTCTGGGCGTGATTTGCATGCGAAATTTCCTCCGAAGGTACCGGGCGTAGTACGTACCGATATCGGGAGTTCGTCCTACACCGCCGAACGCGCAGCCTCCTAGCATGAAGACACCAGCAATGAAAAGCCCACCCCGGCGTGCAGCCGGTAACGGTGTGCGATTCATTCACGTGAAGAAGGGTTTGATGACGTGGTCAAGCGGCATTTGCTCTTCACTTTCATCAACGTTCTCAAGGAGACCGAAATGACTGGAATCAAACAAGCTGCGCTTTGCGCGCTGATATTGGCAGGCTTGGCGGGCTGTAGCGGCATGACCCAGCAAGAGAAAAACACAGCTATAGGCGCCGGTGTCGGCGGCGTAGCCGGCTCGGCCCTTACCGGCGGCAGTCCCTTGGGAACCGTAGGCGGCGCCGCAGTCGGCGGTGTGATCGGGCATGAGGTCAGCAAGCCCAAAAGGTAAACCAACCCGGTTCACAGATTGGCTCATACGCGCGTGAGGCACCTCTTTGGCGCTCCATGCGCGTGCATTTGTACATTGCCGTATGCGCGTCGACACCGTAAAGCATGAAGGCCTGAGCCTGGGTGTGCTGGCGGCGGGTGATTCCGCCAGGCCTGCTATCGTTTTATTGCACGGCTGGCCCCAGTGCAAGGAAGTCTATACACCAGTGGTCGATGCATTTGCCGCCGAACACTTTGTCCTGGCTTTTGACTTGCCGGCGATAGGAGATTCGCGCGGCGCGCCGCCCTCTGCTGAAAAAACCATCCTGGCCGACATTGTCGTCAGTGCGGCAGAACGCGCCGGCGCGCGCTCAATGGTGGTGGCTGGCTTTGATGTCGGCGGCATGATCGCCTATGCAGCCGCACGTGACCATGGGCACCGCATCGCGGGGGCTGTGGTCATGAATACCGTCATCCCGGGCATAGATCCCTGGGAGAAGGTGCTGTCGGATCCTCGTATCTGGCACTTTGCATTTCATGCGTTGCCGAAGCTGCCAGAGCTCCTGGTTTCAGGCCACCAGCGTGCCTACTTCGATTTTTTCACGGACTTCCTGGCAGGCAACAAGGAGGCCGTGACCGAAGCACATCGCAACGCGTTTGCACGCGCCTATGAGCGCCCAGAGGCGCTGAAGGCCGGCTTCGACTGGTACCGTACCTTGCAGTCCGACGCCCAGCACAACAGCCGGCACAAGAACATCGAAACACCGATGCTCTACCTTCGCGGCGACGCCGACGGGCGTTCGCCGGACGACTATCTTCCCGCCTTGAAGGCCGCCGGCGCCAGGCGCATCAAAGGCGAAGTACTGCGCGGCAGTGGCGAATTCGCGCCGCTGGAGGTCGCTGAAGCCTTCACGCAGGCGCTGACTTCGTTCGCGAAGGAATGCCAGAAGCATTGAACGGGTAGAACTGCGGCAGTCTCAAAAAGGGGATTTTTTGATGTCAGAGAGGCACAGAGAGATTCTGAAGAAGGCCAACGCGGCTATCGCCGAGGGCGATGTTGAAGGATTCCTGAAGTTCTGCACGGAAGATTCAGAATGGATTTTTGTGGGCGACAGGACGATCAAAGGGAAAGAAGCCGTTCGCCAGTGGATGATGACCGCGTACCAACAGCCACCGAAGTTTGAAGTCCACCACATGATCGCCGAGAACGACTTTGTCGCGGCGCTCGGCGAAATCACCTTGAAGGACGAAGAGGGGAAGGCGGTCCGCCATGCCTACTGTGATGTCTGGCGCTTTCGGGATGGAAGGATGGCCGGGCTGCGGGCCTTTGTCATCAAGGCTGGATCGACCTGATCCGATCACTTTTGCGTCGTAATCGCCGCTGCCTGGGGGCTTTCCCTCAAAGAATCCGGTTAAACCACAGCAGCGATAAACTCGCCGACACCAGCGCCAGCGCGGCGGCAAGAAGCGCCAGCAACCCCGAAACCTCGGTTTCCTTTTTCTCAATCGCGATGCGCGAACTGAGGGTTTCATAGACCTTCTTCAAATCGGCCGCCGTACCTGCGTAAAAGTACTCGGCCTGTGTTGCACGGGCAATGCCCTTGAGGGTTTCTTCGTCGAGCTTGACGCGCATGGACCAGCCTTCAAAACCAATCGTTTCGCCATCCACCGTGCCCACCCCGACGGTGTAGATACGGACACCGCGGTCTGCTGCGAGCTTGGCGGCGTCGATCGAATCCACACCCGTGGTGCGCTGGCCGTCGGTCAGCAGGATGATGGCGGCCGACGTGTAGGAACCGGGAGCGACGGGGGTGAATTCTTTCTTCGCGTTCTTGTCGGGGTTCAGGGCCTGGTCCAGCGATGTGCCGCGGGGTTTTTCCCTTCCGTATTGCATGGAGGCGATGTCGATGCCTGCGTCGGGGAACAGCTCGGCCAGCGACACGACAATGCCGTTGCCGATGGCGGTGCCGCGCTGCAACTGGAATTTGTCAATGGCTGCCGTCAGGTCTTCGCGGCTGAGGGTGGGCTGCTGCACGACGGCGGCGGTGCCGGCAAACGCAACGATGCCGACGCGTACATTGCGCGGCAAATCGGCCAGGAAAGCCTTGGCGGCATTTTGTGCGGCGACCAGGCGGTTGGGCTGCACGTCGGTGGCGCGCATGCTGCCTGAGACGTCCATGGCGAGGATGATGGTTTCGCGTTGAGAGGGAAGGCTGATCACGGCAAAGGGGCGTGATGCCGCCACCAGCATGGCGGCGATGGACAGCAAAAACAGCAGGGGCGGAACATGCCGGCGAAAGCTTTGGCCGCGGCCCATGGCCTCGCGCACGATGGAGAGGCTGGCGTAGCGCAGCGCCATTTTTTTCTTGCGGCGCAGCAGCCACACATACACGGCCACCAGCAGGGGAATGGCCAGCAGCAGCCACAAAAATTCCGGCCAGAGGAAAGTCGGCAGGGGAAGCTTTGACATGAAAGAGGTCAACCAGCTGAAGTTCATGGATGTTCCTTGGCGGCTTCTTCAGGCGGCGTGTTTCAGGTGGGCCGGCAGCTTGCCGCCTGCTGCGTTGGCGCCTGATGTACGGCTGCGCCGTTTGCGGAGCTCGGTAAACCGCAGGATGGCGTCAACCAGGTTGTCGTCGGTGGAAAGCTCCAGGGTGTCCACGCCGGCGCGCGCCAGCGACTGCCGCAGCTCCGCCTCGCGCTGGGCGGCGATGCGTGCAAAACGTTTGCGGAAGCCCGCGTCGTGTGTGTCGACCAGCAGTTGCTCGCCGGTTTCGACATCACGGATGGGGATCAGGCCCAGGTCGGGCAAGTCCAGCTCCAGCGGATCGAGCAGGCGCACGGCGACCACTTCATGCCGGCGGGCGAGTTGGCCCAGCGGCTTTTCCCAGCCGGGCTCGCTGATGAAGTCGGACACCACAAACACGGTGGAGCGCCGGCGTATGAAGCTGGCCGCGGACTCGAGCAACTCATGCAGGCGTGTAGGGCCGAGCTGAGTGGTTTCGGGCCGGGCCTGCAAGGTGTGCAGCAAATGGAGAACGTGGTGGCGGCCGCCGCGTGCGGGAATCACGGCATCAACACCGGAGCCATAGAGCATGGCGCCCACCCGGTTGCCGTGGCGCGTCAGCATGCGGGCCAGCACGGCGACAAATTCAGCGGATACGTTGCGTTTGCGAAGCTCGCTGGAGCCAAAGTCCATCGAGGGACTCAGGTCCAGCAGGAACCAGGCGCTCATTTCGCGGTCTTCGGTGAAGACGCGCACATGGGGTTGCTCCAGCCGGGCGGTGACGTTCCAGTCGATATGGCGCACGTCGTCGTGGTGCTGGTACTCACGCAGGTCGGCCAGGTCCATGCCGGTGCCGCGCAGCAGGGTGCGGTAGTCGCCCTGCAGCAGGCCGTCGAGCCGGCGCAGCACAGTCCACTCCAGCCGGCGCAGCAACTGCTCTGCGTTGGATGAAGGTGCGCTCATGGCGATCCTCCGAAACCAGCATGAGCCGCGGAACCGGCTTTGCCGGGCCGCAGGCGGGCGGCCCCCTCGGGGGGCAGCGACCCGCGGAGCGGCAGAGCGTGGGGGCTCACATTTTTAGGCTGCGAGTTTTTCATGCTCTAGGGGTTTGGCGGGCGGGGGAATCTTGGCCATGATTTTGGCGACCAATCGATCGGCGGAGAGCCCTTCAGACAGCGCTTCATACGACAACACCAGCCGGTGGCGCAGCACGTCGGGCACCAGGTCGGTCATGTCTTCGGGCAGGGCGTAGCTGCGTCCGCGCAGCATGGCCAGCGCACGGGCGCCTTCGGTCAGGTTGATGGTGGCGCGCGGGCTGGCGCCAAAGGTGATGAAGCGCTGCAAATCCTTGAGCCCATGCTTGACGGGTGTGCGGGTGGCCGAGACCAGGCGCACGGCGTACTGCACCAGCGAGGGGTCGACGTAGATGCGGCGACATTCGGCCTGCAGCGCGGCCAGCTGTTCGGTGGTGGCGACAGCGCTTACGGCGACGGCCGGGCCGGTCACGCGCTGGACGATGACAAATTCTTCCTCGTCGGTGGGGTAGTCCACCAGCACCTTCATCATGAAGCGGTCGACCTGCGCTTCGGGCAGCGGGTAGGTACCTTCGGTTTCAATCGGGTTTTGTGTGGCCATGACCAGGAAGGGCTCGGGCACCTTGTGGGTGATGCCGGCAATCGTGACCTGGCGCTCCTGCATCACTTCCAGCAGCGCGCTTTGCACCTTGGCGGGCGCGCGGTTGATTTCGTCGGCCAGCAGCAGGTTGGTAAACACCGGCCCGAGCGAGGTGGTGAACTCGCCGGTTTTCTGGTTATAGATGCGCGTGCCCACCAGATCGGCCGGCACCAGGTCGGGGGTGAACTGGATGCGCTTGAAATTGCCCTGCACGGTGTTGGCCAGCGTCTTGATGGTCAGCGTCTTGGCCAGGCCGGGAACGCCTTCCACCAGCAAATGGCCCTGAGCCAGGATGGCGACCATGACGCGTTCGAGGAAGCGGTCTTGCCCCACCACCACGCGTTTGACTTCATAGAGAATCTGCTCCATCAGCTGCGCGGTGGCGTCGTGGCCGGTAGCGGAATGTTCGGGCGTGTGCTGTTCCATGCGTCGATGTCCTTAAAGTCTTCAGAAGGGGGGCATGCCGGCGGCCGAGGCTGCGTTTTCAATCGGCACCGCAAAACCGATGCCGACAAACGTGCGCTGCTGGTTGGGGTTGAAGATGGCGGTCACGATGCCGACCACTTCGCCGTCCATGGTGACAAGCGGGCCGCCCGAGTTGCCGGGGTTGGCGGCGGCGTCGAACTGGATCAGGTTGCTCATCATCTGCTTGCCTTCGGGCGAGCGGAAGTTGCGCTTGAGCCCGGAGATCACGCCCTGCGAGGCCGAGGGGCCTATGCCGAAGGGGTAGCCCACGGCCATGACCTGGTCGCCGGGGGCCAGGTCGGCGGTGGAGCGCATGGTGGCGGCAATCAGGTCGTCGGGAATCTTGTGGGCCTGCAGCACGGCCAGGTCGTTTTCGGGCTGCACGCCGGTGATGCTGGCGGTGGATTCGAGGCCGTCTGCGAACGTGACCTTGATGGTTGTGGCGCCCTGCACCACGTGCAGGTTGGTCAGGATGATGCCCTTGTCGACGATGACCACGCCGGTGCCCACGCTGCGCTCGCCATCTTCCTTGCCGTCCTTGTCTTTTCCCAGCCCCACGATACGCACGACAGAGGGGATGATGGTGTCGTAAGCCCGGGTTCCGGGGGAGGGCAGGACTGTGGTCTCCAGCGTTTTGAGGACGGCCGCGTTGATGTCTTCCTGCGTCAGCTTGCGGGCCGCAGGCCGCAGCGGAGAGGCAAAGCTGATGGCCAGCAACAGGGCCAACAGGCCGACGACCGACCAGAGCAGGTAAAGCTGGTTTTGGGCAAGCCGTTTGGCCAGGCGGGAGGCGCGGGGGAAGCGGGAAGGTGCGGGGGCCGGAACGGCGCCGTCTGGGCCGGCAGCCTGCTCGGGTGGCTGCGTCTGGGCATCACCCGCGCCCTGCGCCGGACGGTTTGAACTGCTGTAAAGGGCTGGCCTGCGCATCCGTTCACCTGTGAGGTCAATGTCAAAACCGGGCTGATACCACCGGGCGTGAAAACCTGCTTCAGGCCCCGTATTTACAGTTGCACCGTATCACGATTTGTGCATCCGTGCACGTGATTTGGGTATAGGCGTAGGGGGCTTTGTAAAGCGCGTGTTACTGCGCAGTCTGGGCTCGATTCGAGCCCGATTTTGGGGCGGCCTGGACTGTTTCAGGCGCCGGGGCTGTCGGCGGGCTTGCGCAGCAGGGTCAGCGCCAGGGCCGCCGAGGCCAGCATGAGGAACAGGCTCACGGCATTGAGCACCGGCGTGGCGCCCTCGCGCATGCGGCCGTACATCATGACGGTCAAGGGCGCGTCCGAGCCGACCAGCATCAGCGTGGTGTTGAAGTTCTCGAAGGACATCAAAAACGAGATCGCAGCGGCACCTATCAGCGCAGGCTTCAGGTAAGGCAGGGTGATGGTGGCGAAGACCGCGGCGCGTGAGGCCCCCAGGTTGTAGGCGGCTTCTTCCAGCGTGATGTCAAAACGTTTCAGGCGGGCGGAAATGATGAGCGTGGCGATGGATACGATGTAGGAAAACTGGCCCAGCACTACCAGCGGCAGCCCCGGCCGCAGGAAATCCAGCTCCAGTCCCCACCAGTCGTCGGCAAACTGGGCCAGGCGGCTGGCAAAGGCCAGGATCGAAATACCCAGGATGACGCCGGGAATCACCAGCGGCGCCAGCATCAGCATCGACAGCACCTGTTTGCCCGGAAAGCGGCTGCGTTCAATCAAAAAGGCGTTGGTCGTGCCCACCAGCACCGCCAGCAGCGTGACCCAGCCGGCCACCACCACGCTGGTCCACAGGCTGGCGAGCATGGGGCGATCGGCAAAAAGGCCTGTGCGTCCGGACTTGCTGCCAAAAAACCAGTCGAGCGTGAAGCCGCGCCAGGGCGGTGCCGGATAGGGGGCGTCATTGAAGGCAAACACCGCGACCACGACCAGCGGCAGGAACAGGAAGGCAAAAAAGGCCAGCCCATACACGACCGTGCCGGCGCGCAGCCAGGCGGGGCGGGGCAGGGAGGCGATCATCTAACACTCTCCCCAAGTCTTCGCCAGTGACGGCGCGGAACCGGCTTTGCCGGGCCGCAGCGGTCGCCCCCTGCTAGGGGGGAGGGAGCTACACGCAGTGAGGTCCAACGGGGGTGTGTCATGTTTTTCTCATCACTTCACCGAACTTCTGGCCAGTTAGCTTGAGCCCTAGCCAGACGATGGCAGTGGACAAACCCAGCAGCAAAAAGCCGAAAGCCGCGCCTTGCTCCCAATTGAAGCGCGTGATGAACTGGGTGTAGATCTGCTCGGTGAACCAGAGCGAATTTTTTCCACCCAGCAAGGTAGGCGTGAGGTAGTTGCCCAAGGTCAGCATGAAGACCACAATGCAGCCGGCCAAAATGCCGGGCGCGGCATGCGGAATGACGATTTGCCGCAGGATGGAAGGGCCGTTGCCGCCCAGGTCATACGCCGCTTCAATCAGCGTGTCGTCCAGGCTTTCAAGCGCGCCGATCAGCGGCACCACCATGAACAGCATGGAGGTATAGACCAGGCCGACCAGGATGGTGGCGTCGCGATAGAGCAGCTCTACAGGTGCATCAGTGAGGCCCAGCTGCACCAGCACGGCGGGCAGCACGCCCGATTCGCGCAGCAGAATCATCCAGCCCAGGGTACGCACGGTTTCGCTGACCCAAAAAGGAATCAGGCACATCACCAGCAGCAGCGACTTGGCACGGCCGCGCACCAGCTTGGCAATCGTCCAGGCGATGGGAAACGCCAGCAGCAGTGTGATCAGCGTGGCCAGGATGGACATGACGGCCGTGCGCACAAAGGTGTGCCAGTACAGCGGTTCGTCGATGAAGGTGCGGTACTGCGCGATGCTGGGTGCGTATTGCCGGGGTGCGATGCGTTCGCGCAGCGACAGGATGGCCAGGTCGATATGTGGCAACACGATGAGGCCCACCAGCCAGATCAGCGCCGGCGCGAGCAACAACAGCAGGATGAGCCTGGCCTGCGCCGATGCGGGTCCGGCATTTGCTGCGGGCATGGCGGCTGCGGCTTGCATCGTTTGCGGGCGCTAGGCGCCGGCTGTCCCGAAACAGGTGGCTTGTGCGGGGTCGAAGCTGAAGGCCACTGTTTCACCGACACGCAGGTCGGCAAAGCGGCCGGTCTGCGGCAGCGCAATGCGAAATTCTGTACGGCTGGTGGTTTCGCGCAGCAAGACGGCCGAGTTTGCACCGTCGAAGAGCAGGCTCTCGACCTGGCCCGCATAGGCGGTGTGGTCAGCGGGCAGCTCTGCGGCGTCGCGGGCCAGGCTGATCGCTTCGGGCCGTACAAACGCCTGCACGGACTGGTCGGTCAGGATTTTGCCGACAGCGCGGGCCCGCATGGCAAGGCCCTGGCCGGTCGTCAGCGCCACCACGTTGCCGGCTTCCGTGCCGGCGGCGGCACTGCCCTGCAGCTTGTTGTTGGCGCCCACAAAGCCCGCCACAAAAGGCGTTTGCGGCTGGTAGTACAGCTCTTGCGGTGTACCCACCTGCTCAAAACTGCCGGCATTCATGACCGCGACATGATCGGACAGCACCAATGCCTCGGATTGGTCGTGCGTGATGTAGACAAAGGTGGTGCCGAAGGCGGCCTGCAGCTGCTTGAGCTCGACTTTCATGTGCTCGCGCAGCTTTAAATCCAGCGCGCCCAGGGGTTCGTCGAGCAGCAGCAGGGTGGGCTCGAGCACCAGGCTTCGCGCAATCGCCACGCGCTGCCGCTGCCCGCCCGATAGCTGGTCGACCCGCTTGTCCTGCATGCCGGGCAGGCTCACGCGTTCGAGCATGGCGCCGACCTTGGCAGCGATGTCTGCGCGTGACAGGCCGCGCCGCGCCAGGCCATAGCCTACGTTTTCACCGACCGACATCATGGGAAACAGTGCCAGGTGCTGGAACACCATGTTGACGGGCCGCTGGTTGGGCGGCACGCCGTTCATGGGTCTGCCGCCGATGTGGATCTGGCCCGCATCGGGCGACAGAAAGCCGGCGATCATGCGCAGCAGCGTGGTCTTGCCGCAGCCCGAAGGGCCGAGGATGGAAAAGAAGCTGCCGCGCTCCACGGTAAAGGACAAGTCCTTGACCGCGGGCTGGCCGGCGTAGGTTTTACCGACGTGTTCGGCTTGAAGGTCTGCGTGCACCGGGTGTTGGAGCCGGTGGCTGTTTACTGTGCGGCCTTAATACGGTCGAGCACGCGGCCTTCGATGTCTTCGATGCCGGCGGGAACGGCTGGGTACCACTTCACATTTTTCAGAGCAGCCTCAGGGAAGCTGGCAGCGAACTGGGCTTTCAGCTTGGGGTCGGCCAGCTGGTCGGCACCCTTGGAGGCGGTGAAGTTGCCGGCAGAACCCGCGACCTTGGCAGCGATCTCGGGGCGCATGTTGAAGTTGATCCAGGCGTAGGCGGCGGCATCGTTGCGGCCTTTGGCCGGGATGGCGAAGGTGTCGATCCAGCCGAGTGCGCCCGACTTCGGTGCGATGTATTGGATTTCAGGTTTTTCGGCATTGAGCTTCCAGCCGCCGGTATCCCACATCATGGCTCCTACCACTTCGCCGGCGCGCATGCCGTTGAGCAGCTGGTCTTTGTTGTCCCAGTAGAACTTGATGTTGCTCTTGCAGGCAATCATGGTCTTGCCGACTTCATCCATCAGCGCACCATAGGCCTTCGGGTCCTTGTAGAGCGCAAACGGGTCTTTGCCGGACGCAAAGGCGAAGGCCAGCAGGGTGGGGCGCTTCAGGCGCACGGCGGTTTTTCCCTTGACGTCGGCCTTGCACAGGTCAGGGTAGTCGGTCATCTTGGCCAGCTTGGTATTGACGACAAGGCCGTCGGTGCCCCAGATGTGCGGCAGGCCATAAACCTTGCCATCGAGCGTGGTGTTTTTCTTGGTGGCTTCCAGCATGGACGGGATAAACAGATCAGACTTGATCTTGCTGAGGTCCATGGGCTTGTAGATGCCGAACTCCTGCTGCGGGCCGGTGATGCGGTCCTGCGAGGGCTGGGCCAGGTCAAAGCCGGCGCCGCCGGTAGCGCGCAGCTTGGAGATCATTTCTTCGTTGTTCGAGAGGGTTAGCTCCACGTCGATCCCGGTCTCTTTCTTGAACTGCGCCACGACATCGGCCGGCACATAGTCGGCCCAGGTAATCAGCCGCAACTTCTGG
The DNA here is from genome assembly GCF_056405615.1 of Polaromonas sp. P1_F9. Classification (NCBI taxonomy): domain Bacteria; kingdom Pseudomonadati; phylum Pseudomonadota; class Betaproteobacteria; order Burkholderiales; family Comamonadaceae; genus Polaromonas; species Polaromonas sp. P1_F9. Next base: position 24,353 of record NZ_JBFUBT010000010.1, read on the forward strand.
TCTTGTGCCCAGGCGGGGCTTGCCATGCTTGAAACAACGAGGCCGGCTCCGAGAATGTGGCTCATCAGACGGGATAATTTCATGTTGGCTTTTCCTTGGGTTATCTATCAGTCGATGGTGGTTGACAGAGGTTGACGAAAAGAGATCGGGGGCAAAAACGGCAACGAAAAAACGGTAACGAATTGCGCGTGCATTTCCTCAAAAAAAGCATAGCGTGTCCCGATTTCATTTCTGTGTCAATATCTTCCGCAAGCAAGGCCTGCGCCAGGTCGTTCCTTTTTCTGTACCTTTTCTTTTCACATCCCGGGTGCCCTGCCGCATTGACTGAATGACTTTCTGGGTAGACACACACTGCCATCTCGACGCCGGTGAACTGGCCGCCGATGTCGCCGAAGTTCGTGCGCGGGCAGCCGCTGCAGGCGTTGGACACTGCGTGCTGCCGGCGGTGGGCGTGTTCAATTTCGAGGAAGTCCGTGTGTTGGCGCACCGGTTTTCCGACAGCTATGCGTTGGGCATCCATCCGCTGTGTGTGCCCCAGGCACAGGACGCCGACCTGCAGGCACTGGATAACGAACTTGCGTTGAGGCGGTCTGATCCGCGATTGGTCGCGGTGGGTGAAATCGGCCTTGATTATTTTGTGCCTGCCCTCACGCAAAGCCCGATGCGGGAACGCCAGGAGCACTTCTACCGCGAACAACTCAAGCTGGCGCGCAAGCACGGCCTCCCGGTCATCCTGCACGTGCGGCGTTCGGCTGACAAATTGCTCAAGCACCTGCGGGACCTGGCGCCCGAGGGCGGCTGGCACGGCATCGGCCATGCGTTCAACGGCAGCGAGCAACAGGCGGGGGAATTCATCAAGCTGGGCCTGAAGCTGGGCTTTGGCGGCGCCGTGACGTTTGAGCCTGCCTTGCAACTCAGGCGCCTGGCGGCAGAACTGCCCCTGGAGGCGCTGGTGATGGAAACGGATTCGCCTGACATTCCACCCCACTGGATCTACAAAACCGCGGCGGAGCGCGAAGCGGGCCAGGCCCAGGGCCGCAATGAACCGGGCGAGTTGCCGCGCATTGCGCAGCAGGTGGCGGATTTGCGCGGGATTCCGCTGGCAACGCTGGCAAGCGCGACGACAGCCAACGCGCTGCGGGCGCTGCCCAAACTGGGCGCGTTGCTGGAATGAAAAAGGATACGGAAAAGCCCGTGCTGGCGGGCCTGGCGCCGCTGGTTTCTCCCGACACCCGCCTGCTGGTACTGGGGAGTTTTCCGGGCGCCGCCTCGCTGGCTGCGCAGCAGTATTACGGGCACCCCCAAAACCATTTCTGGAGGATTTTGAAAGCCATTTGGCCAGATGGCCCAATAGAAACAATCCTGAGTAGCTATCAAATTCATAGCAAATGGCTGCTGTCCAAAAGGCTTGGCCTGTGGGACGTGTACGCTGTCTGTGAGCGCGAGGGCAGCCTGGACAGCGCGATTCGCAATGCGCAGGTGAACGACCTCGCAAGCCTGCGGCGGCTGTGCCCGGCGCTGGAAGCGATTGCCCACAACGGCGGCGAAAGCTTCAAGCATTCGAAGCACACTTTGCAACTGGGCCTGCCGGTCTACAAACTTCCTTCCACCAGCCCGGCCAATGCGTCCTGGAGCTTTGAGCGCAAACTCGCTGCCTGGCGTGAAGTTTTTCAAAAGCATGGACTGGTTTGATGTCAAAAAAAGAAACAGCGAAAACGGTGGCTGAATTGCCCGAAGTCAATTTCTCCGACTACGGCGAGGTGCGCTTTTTGCATCTGGGTACCGAATGGGTGCAAGGCTCCATGCTGCGTGATGCACCGTATGACATCGAACTGGAGTATGTGCAGCGCATGATGGCGGGGCTGCTGTTCACCGACGCGGCGGCTGTGTCTAAAAAGCATGCCATGCAGCTGGGCTTGGGCTCTGCCGCGCTGACCAAGTTTTGCTATAAAAAGCTGCGCATGAAAACCACGGCGATTGAAATCAATCCGCAGGTGATCACGGCCTGCCGGCTCTGGTTCAAGCTGCCGCGGGACGACTTGAGGCTGCATGTCATTGAAGCCGATGCGGCACTGGAAATCAAAAAACCTGCGCACCAGGGAACGGTAGATTTTCTCCATGTCGACCTGTATGACCACGAAGCGGCGGCCCCGGTGCTGGACAGTTCGGATTTTTATGAGGACTGCCGCGGGCTTCTGGCGGAAGACGGCGTGATGACGGTGAATCTTTTTGGCCGCGATTCCAGTTATGTGCAGTCGCTGACAAAAATCGCAGAAGCGTTCGGGCCCGAGGCGGTCTGGGCGTTCCGGCCGACGCGCGAAGGCAACACTGTGGTGCTGGCCCAACGTGACCCGACGCGTCCCGAGCGGGCCGACCTGCTGCAGCAAGCCGGTGTCATCGAGTCGCGCTGGGACCTGCCTGCAAAAAAATGGCTGCGGCTCTTCGCGCCGGCGGCTTAATGATGCGGCCGGGCGGATGGTAAAGACCCGGGTGGATGGGGTACAGTGCGACCCATGAGCGCCGTGACGCACCCCAAACACCCCAAAGACCTGCACGTGAAAAAGACCCACACCGGGCTGCTGGACTGGCGCATGCTGGTTGAATGGCTCAGTGAAGATGGTGTCATTAGCGCCGCCGAAGCACAGCGAACGATTGCGCGCTGCTCGCAGGTGCAAAGTGCGCAGCCGCCCCTGACCCGGCTGGCCAGTGTCGGCATGACACGTGTGGCCGACGGCAAACCCCTGGACATGGAAACAATTACGCAGTGGCTGGCCGGACGGGCCGGCCTCGCCTACCTGCGGATCGACCCGCTCAAGGTGGATGTGGGCAAGGTGGCGGACACCATGTCGGCCATGTACGCCGAACGGCACAAGGTGCTGCCGGTGCAGGTGACGTCCAGCGAAGTGGTCATTGCCACCTCGGAGCCTTTTGTGACTGACTGGGTGCAGGAGGTCGAACGTCAGGCCAAGCGCAGCGTGCGCCTTGTGGTTGCCAGCCCCCTCGAAATCACCAAGTTCACCGCCGAATTTTTTGCCCTGGCCAAATCCGTCAAGGCAGCGATCAAGGCCGGCGGAGGGTCGACATCGGCGAGCTTTGAACAACTGGTTGAGCTGAACAAAAGCAACAAGCAGCTGGACGCCAATGACCAGGGCGTGGTGCAGGTGGTGGACTGGCTCTGGCAGTACGCCTTTGATCAGCGCGCCAGCGACATCCACCTGGAGCCGCGGCGTGAGCAGGGCGTGATCCGTTTTCGCATCGATGGCGTGCTGCATCCCGTGTATCAATTGCCCATGGGCGTGCACAACGCCATGACAGCCCGCATCAAGCTGCTGGGCCGCATGGATGTGGTGGAAAAGCGCCGGCCGCAGGATGGCCGCATCAAGACCCGCAACCCGCGCGGCGACGAGATTGAAATGCGCCTGTCTACCTTGCCCACAGCCTTCGGCGAGAAGATGGTCATGCGTATTTTTGATCCGGACACCACGGTCAAGGACCTGGATGCGCTGGGTTTTTCGCAGCACGACGCCGAGCGCTGGGAGCAATTGGTCAAGCGGCCCTATGGCATCGTCCTGGTCACGGGGCCCACCGGTTCCGGCAAGACCACCACACTTTATTCCACGCTCAAGCGGCTTGCGACTGAAGAAGTCAACGTCAGCACGATTGAGGACCCGATCGAAATGATCGAGGCCTCCTTTAACCAGACGCAGGTCCAGCCGCATCTGGATTTCGATTTTCCCGAAGGGCTGCGCGCGCTGATGCGGCAGGATCCGGACATCATCATGGTGGGCGAAATCCGCGACCTGCAGACGGCCGAGATGGCCGTGCAAGCCGCGCTGACCGGCCACCTGGTTTTCAGCACGCTGCATACCAATGATGCCCCGTCGGCGGTGTCCCGGCTGATGGAGCTCGGTGTTCCTTCCTACCTGATCAACGCCACGCTGCTGGGCGTGCTGGCCCAGCGGCTGGTGCGCACCTTGTGCAGCAATTGCCGACAGCCCGACGAGGCCGCCTCACGTGAAACACTCGCCGACCTGGTCAAACCCTGGCAAATCAGTGGCGGCTACCGGCCGTACAAGCCGGTGGGCTGTGTGGATTGCCGGATGACCGGTTTCCGTGGGCGCATGGGTCTTTATGAGCTGCTGACGGTCACGGAAGGCTTCAAGGAAAAGGTCTCGAAAGAGCCCAACATCGATGCGCTGCGCCGCCAGGCGGTCAGTGAAGGTATGCGTCCGCTTCGGTTGGCCGGCGCGCTGAAAGTGGCAGAGGGCCTGACAACCATCGAGGAAATTTTGGCCTCCACCCCGCCTTTGGCCTGAGTCCTTGCGGCCTATTACAGCGGTCGGCCCGTTGTAAGCAAGAGGTAAGCCAAAAGATTACGAAAGGTAAGTGAAAGCCACATGGCGGGGGCCGGGTGATTGAATGCACAATCCACCGATTCTTTCTTTTATATGTATTGAGGAGACAGCCGTGAATATCAAGAGTCAGAAAGACTTTTTCTCCGGCCTCATGTTCATGGGCGTCGGTGTGGCGTTCGCATGGGGGGCTACCACCTACAACGTGGGTGAAGGTGCCCGTATGGGACCGGGGTACTTCCCCCTCATGCTGGGTATTTTGATGACCGTTCTGGGTGCCGCGATCACTTTCAAGGCACTGGTTGTGGAAACCGTGGGCGGCGACAAGATCGGCAAGTGGGCATGGAAGCCCCTTTCCTTCATCATCCTGGCCAATCTGGTATTCGGCATTTTGCTGGCCGGTTTGCCGAGCATCAAGATTCCCGCCATGGGCATGATCGTGGCAATCTATGCGCTGACCTTCATTTCCAGCATGGCTGAAGAAGGCTGGAAGGTCAAAAACACCTTCATTCTTGCGACGGTGCTGGCCATCGGCAGTTACCTCGCTTTTGTCGTTCTGCTCAAGTTGCAGTTCCCGGTCTGGCCATTCTTTATCGGCTAAGGAGATTAAAAAAATGGAATTGCTGTCTCACCTGTCGATAGGCTTTGGCGTGGCATTCACGCCGATCAATTTGTTGTACTGCCTGATCGGTTGTATTTTGGGTACCCTGATTGGTGTTCTGCCGGGTATCGGCCCTGTGGCTACGATCGCCATGCTGCTGCCGGCAACCTATGCGCTGCCACCCGTGTCGGCACTGATCATGCTGGCTGGTATTTATTACGGCGCCCAGTACGGTGGTTCCACCACCGCCATTCTGGTGAATCTGCCAGGGGAGTCGTCTTCAGTGGTGACCTGTATTGACGGGTACCAGATGGCGAGAAAAGGCCGGGCCGGGCCGGCGCTTGCTGCGGCGGGTCTGGGATCTTTCTTTGCCGGTTGCGTGGGCACCCTGATCCTGGCGGCTTTCGCCCCCCCGCTGACCGAACTGGCCTTCAAGTTCGGCCCTGCTGAATATTTTGCCCTGATGGTTCTGGGCCTGATCGGCGCCGTGGTGCTGGCTTCCGGTTCGTTGCTCAAGGCCATTGCCATGATCGTGCTGGGCCTGCTGCTGGGCCTGGTCGGCACCGACGTGAATTCCGGCGTTGCCCGCTTCAGTTTTGACATTCCCGAACTGACCGACGGCATCGGCTTCGTGACCATCGCCATGGGTGTGTTCGGTTACGGCGAAATCATCAGCAACCTGGCGCAGCCTGAGCATGAGCGCGAGGTGTTCACCGCCAAGGTGTCGGGCCTGTTCCCGACCAAGGAGGACTTCAAGAACATGTTGCCGGCCGTGCTGCGCGGTACCTTCCTGGGTTCTGCACTGGGCATTTTGCCGGGCGGCGGCGCGCTGCTCGCGGCCTTCGCTGCCTATGCACTGGAAAAGAAGATCAAATCGAAGCCGGGCGAGGTGCCTTTCGGCCAGGGCAACATCCGCGGCGTGGCCGCCCCCGAGTCGGCCAACAATGCCGGCGCGCAGACGTCCTTCATTCCGTTGCTCACTTTGGGTATTCCGCCCAATGCCGTGATGGCCTTGATGGTGGGCGCCATGACGATTCACAACATCCAGCCCGGCCCGCAGGTCATGACAAGCAACCCTGAACTGTTCTGGGGCCTGATCGCTTCGATGTGGATCGGCAACGCGATGCTCGTGATCCTGAACCTGCCGCTGATCGGCATGTGGATCAAGCTGCTGACCGTGCCTTACCGCTACCTGTTCCCGGCCATCGTGCTTTTCTGCGCGATTGGCGTGTATTCCACCAACAACAACACCTTCGACATCTGGATGGTGGGCATCTTTGGTGTGATCGGCTACATGTTCGTCAAGCTCGGCTGCGAGCCAGCTCCCTTGCTGCTGGGCTTCATCCTGGGCCCCATGATGGAAGAGAACCTGCGCCGGGCCCTGCTGCTGTCGCGCGGCGACTGGAGCGTGTTTGTGACGCGTCCGCTGTCGGCCGGACTGCTGGGAGCTGCCTTGCTGCTGCTGATCATCGTGTTGCTGCCGAGCATCAAAAACAAACGGGAAGAAGCTTTCGTCGAGGAGTAATCGACAGAGCCGGCGCGAAAGCGCATGCGAAAAAAGGCACCTTCGGGTGCCTTTTGTTTTGCCTGTTTGCTACATAGTCAGCGCTCAAAATCGTTGCACAATGGCCAGATGAAACGTAGACATATTATTTCCCTGGCTGCGGCTTCCGCCGTGACTCTCGCGGGCCCCGTCATGGCCCAGAACTATCCGTTCAAACCCATTCGCATGATCGTGCCGTTTCCGGCAGGCGGCGCGACGGACATCCTGGCACGGGCTCTGTCGCAAAAACTGGGCGAGAAAATCGGCCAAACGGTCGTGGTCGAAAACCGGCCGGGCGCCGGTGGCACGATAGGGGCAGATGCGGCGTCCAAATCTGCGCCGGACGGTTACACGCTGCTGCTGGCCACATCCAGCACCCACAGTATCGGGCCGGCCATCAATCCGCGGATTCCCTACAACGCAGAAACCGACTTCACGCCGATTGCCTATGTGGCAAGTTCGCCCAACGTCGTGCTCGTGCCCAACACGTCCCCGGCAAAGGCCATGGGCGAATTCATCGACCATGCGCGCAAAAATCCCGGGCGCCTGAACTATGCCTCCAGCGGCAACGGCACCATCATCCACCTGACGAGTGAGTACTTCAAGGCGCAATCGGGGACCTTCATCCTGCACATCCCTTACCGCGGCACGGCGCTGGCCATGCCGGACCTGATCAGCGGCAAGATCGACGTGCTGTTCGACTCTTTCGTCACCGGTATGCCGCATGTGAAAGACGGAAAGCTGCGGGCCCTTGCGGTCACCAGCCTCAAACGAACGGCGCTCGCTCCCGATCTGCCGGCGGTGGCGGAGACCCTGCCGGGGTTTGAGTCAGTCACCTGGTTCGGGGTGTACGGCCCGAAAGGCATGCCGCCAGACCTGGTGGGCAAGGTCAACCAGGCCGTGAACGCAGCCCTGGCCGATACCGATGTGAAAGACCGTTTTGCCAGACTGGGCGCGGAACCCACAGGCGGCACCCCGCAGGCCTTTGCGGCCATGGTGAAGACGGACACGGCCAAGTGGAAGAAAATCATTATCGAGCGGAAAATCAGCGCCGATTGATGCCTTTCACCGCATCGCGTCACCGGTGGTGACGATGCCGGTCAGTTTGACTTTCCCGCCTGCGGTTGCACACCATGACCGCCAGCACCCATTTTTTCTTTGCCTTGCCTTCAACAGGTGAACCATGAATTTCAACTACAGCAACCCCTACACCTCCACCCGCCTGCCGCTGTTTGCCCGCAACGTTGTTTCGACTTCGCACCCGTTGGCCGCGCAGGCCGGTTTGCGCATGATGCTCAAGGGCGGCAATGCGGTGGATGCCGCGATCGCCGCCGCCGCCGCCATGACCATTGTCGAACCTGTCAGCAACGGCTTGGGCAGCGATGCTTTCTGCATCCTCTGGGACGGCAAGGAACTGCATGGACTGAATGCATCGGGCCGCGCGCCGCAAAGCTGGACGCCGGATTACTTCAAGCGCAAATACGGTAGCGATGCGCAGACGCCGCCCAAGCGCGGCATGGATTCCGTGAGTGTGCCGGGCGCGGTGGCCAGCTGGGTAGCCTTGAGCGAGCGTTTCGGCAAGCTGCCCTTCGCCGACCTGATGGAGCCTGCAATTGAAATCGCCGAGCGCGGCTATTTGTTGCCGCCTGTGGTGCAGCAGAAGTGGGCGGCCGCTACGGGGGAGTTGAAGTCGCAGCCGGGTTTTGCGCAATCTTTCCTGCCCTGGGGCCGTGCGCCGAATGTCGGTGAACTGTTCCAGTTCAAGGCGGCTGCCAAAGCGCTGCGGTCGATTGCGCAAACCAATGGCACGGCGTATTACGGCGGCGCCATTGCCCAAGCCATCGAAAAATTCTCTTCACAAAACGGCGGCAGCATCACCGCCAAAGACTTTGAAAGCTACAAGCCGGAATGGGTCAAACCCATCGGCAAGGATTACCGGGGCTACACCCTGCACGAGATCCCGCCCAACGGGCAGGGCATCGCTGCGCTGATTGCGCTGGGCATCCTCGATAAATTCGATGTGGCAGGGCTGCCGGTTGACGGCGTGGATTCCCAGCATTTGCAGATCGAAGCCATGAAGCTGGCTTTTGCCGATATTTACCGGTACGTGGCAGAGCCTTCGTCAATGGAGGTGACGGCCGAGCAAATGCTCGATGACGCGTACCTTGCTTCCCGTGCCAAACTCATCGACATGAAAAATGCACAGGACTTTGGCGCGGGCAACCCCGTCAAGGGCGGAACGATTTACCTCACGGCAGCCGATGAAAACGGCATGATGGTGAGCTTCATCCAGAGCAACTACATGGGTTTTGGTTCGGGCTGCGTCGAGCCCGAGTTCGGCATCAGCCTGCAGAACCGTGGGCATGCCTTCAGCCTGCAACCGGGCGCCAACCAGGTCGCACCGGGCAAGCGGCCTTTCCACACCATCATTCCGGCTTTCCTCAGCAAGGACGGCCAGCCGGTGATGAGCTACGGCGTGATGGGCGCGAACATGCAGCCGCAGGGCCACATGCAGACACTGGTGCGCATGCTGGACTACGGCCAGGGCCCACAGGTGGCTTGCGATGCACCGCGCTGGCGCTACAACGCCGGCCTGGAGATCAATGTGGAGGCCACGATGGACGCGGGCACTGTGCAAGGCCTGGCCGACCGCGGCCACCGCATGGAAGTCATCAACGATTCCTACCAGGACTTCGGCGCCGGCCAGTTCATCTGGCGTGCCGGCAATCCCAAGGTCGAGGGTTATGTCGCGGCAAGCGATCCACGCCGTGACGGCCAGGCCGTGGGCTTTTAAGAAACGACCTTGAGCGATAAATCTGATACAAACAGGCCGACAGCCCAGGAAGAACGAGCGCAAACAGCTACAAAAAGCATAGCGCCCGGCTTGCTGCTGGCCACTTTCGGCGCCATCGCGTTCAGCGGCAAGGCCATCATTGTCAAGCTGGCCTATCGCTACGGCGTCGACGCCGTCACGCTGATCATGTACCGCATGCTGTTTGCCTTGCCGATCTTTGCCGTGATGGCTTGGTGGGCCAGCCGGGGCAAGGCGCCGCTGTCGCGCAAGGATTGGCTGGGCGTGCTCTGGCTGGGCTTCACGGGCTACTACCTCGCCAGTTTCCTGGACTTCGCCGGCCTGGCGTTCATCAGTGCGTCACTGGAACGGCTCATCCTCTATCTCAACCCCACGCTGGTGTTGCTGCTGGGCCTGGTGATGTACAAGCGCCGGGTTGGCGCGCTGCAAATCATCGGCATGGCCATCAGCTACTGCGGCGTGGTGCTGGTGTTCGGCCACGAGATCACGCTGCAGGGCGCGGACGCTGCCTGGGGTGCGCTGCTGGTGTTCCTGAGCGCGGCGAGCTATGCGCTCTATCTGGTGTACAGCGGTGAGATGGTCAGGCGGCTCGGCTCATTGCGGCTGGTGGGGCTGGCTACCACCGTGGCCTGCCTGTGCTGCCTGCTGCAGTTTGTGTTGTTGCGGCCCCTGAGCGCCGCCGCCGTCGCGCCCGAGGTCATCTGGCTGTCGCTGCTCAATGCCACGCTGTGCACGGCTGCACCCGTGCTGATGGTGATGATGGCCATCGAGCGCATCGGCGCCAGCATGGCCGCGCAAACCGGCATGGTGGGCCCGATGTCCACCATCCTGATGGGTGTGCTGATTCTGGGCGAGCCGTTCACGGCCTGGGTGGCGGCGGGAACGGTTTTGGTCATCGCCGGAATATTCGTCTTTACCAGAACCAGATAGCCCCCACGGTCGCTCACTTCGTGTAGCCTGCGGCTTCTCCCTGCCCCTTTTCATTACCCAGGGGCCGCTGCGCCCGCGGTCTGGCAAGGCCAGTCCCGCGGCCCCGCTTGGTGAAGAAATGCCGCCGTCGTAGGCCCGTTACGTCCTAGTTCGTTTTCTTGCCGGTGGTGCGCGTGGGTGCGGGTGCCTGCGCCGTAGGCCGGCGGTTCGAAGCGCTCATTCGCTGCGCTACCGTGACGGACGGCTGGCCCGCGTAAGCATCGAGCCGGTTACCCATGGCCTGCTCAAGCTGGTTCAGGCGCGTCTGTGCCGGTGGATGGGTGCTGAGCGACAGGGCAAATAGCGCATCGTCCGGCGCTGCGCTGCGCAGTTGCTGCAGCACCGCCACCAGGCCGTAGGGATCGAACCCAGCGCGCGCGGCGAGAGCCACGCCGGTACGGTCGGCGTCAAACTCGTCCTGCTGGTCCAGGCCCTTGGTGTACATGTTCTTGCCCAGCGCCAGCAACTGCGACGACACCAGGCCGCCCAGGTCGTTCTTCAGCTGAGAGCTGATCACCTGCGTCAGAAGGCCGGCGCGTGCCGCCTTGTTCAGGGCGATCAAGTGGTGCTTGGCTGTGACATGGGTGATTTCATGGGCCAGGATGCCGGCCAATTCGCTTTCGTCCGCCACGCGGTCCATCAGGCCCTTGGTGACGAAGACATAACCGCCTGGCGTGGCAAATGCGTTGAACCCGGGGTCGTCGAGGATGGCGAAGGTCCAGGGCAGGTCGGGCCGCGATGACTGCAGGCTGATCCAGCGGCCCAGCTGGTTGATATAGCGCTGCGCAGCCACGTCAGGGTAGAGCGGTTTGCTGCCCAGTAGCACGGCGGCCAGTTGCTGGCCGATCTGGATTTCACGTGGTTCGTCAATCTGATCCAGCGACTGTGACAACAGCTGGAACAGGTCACCACCCTGGGCTGCCTGCTGTCCGCCCGGTGTAAGGCTGGCGCCCAGCAACGCGCCGGCCAGGCCGGCCGCAGAGTTGGGTTGCGCGGGGGCGGGCTGCGCCGGCTGGTTAGGGCGTATCAGTGACTGGAACAGGCCGCCTAGCGCCTTGCCCGCATCCTGGGCATGAGCGCCCAGAGGGAGCAAGCCGGCCAGCAGGGTCAATGCAAAAACCGCATGGCGTGCGGGCGTTGCCAGTGTTTGGAGGGTGTGAAGATTCATTGCGGTGCCTCTTGTCTTGTTTTTAGCCGCCGTATTGTTCGGTTCTGGTGCTGGGTGCGGCAGCCGGCGGTGTGGGTGTGGGCAGGGGATCGACCTGCCGGACGTTCAGCGAGGCACCGCCCGCGAACTGCCTGGCTTGCGCAGCGTTCGCACGGTTGGCGTCGGCTTGCGCCACGGCCGCCAGGTTGGGAACGGCATTGGCAAGGTCTTCCGCACCCAGGCCGCGAATGCCGACGGTGGATGTGGCCACTGCGCCGCCCGGCGCCTGTGCGCTGCCCTTGTTGAAAAAGCTCGACAGGCTGCGCAGTGCACCGGTGCCGGCACCGGCCTGCGAGCTGGGGGCCGTGATGTCAAACATGTGCACCCAGCCGCTGGTGCCGTCGGCCATGCGGACCTTGATCCACGCGCCGTTGCGCTCGCCCAGCCGGGTCACCGAGGTTTGAACCGGCAGCGGGGCCAGGCTGCGGGCCGATTCGCCCGGACCTTCGCGCAGTTGGGCTGCGCGCTTGATCAGCACGGCCTCGCCTTGCGGCTGGGCCTGTGTCGCCGCACTGAAAACCAGCAGCGATGTGAGCAGGGGAGCGATAACCATTCCCGCCTGCATTTTGTATTTACTCAGTATCATGAGCCGCTCTCCCCCGTGGTTGTAATGAGGAATTATTATGGATTTGGGTATTGCAGGCAAATGGGCGCTGGTCTGCGGCGCCAGCAAGGGTTTGGGTCTGGGTTGCGCCGAGGCGCTGGTGCGCGAAGGCGTGCATGTGCTGATCGTGGCGCGCGGCGAGGAAACGCTGAAGGCCGCGGCTGAAAAACTGAAGACGGATAAGGGCAAACCCGCAGGCGCCAGCGTCCAGTATGTCGCCGCCGACATCACCACACCCGAAGGCCGCGCCGCGGTGTTCGCGCTGCGCAAGGACTTCGACATCGTGGTGACCAATGCCGGCGGCCCGCCGCCCGGTGACTTCCGCGACTGGGACCGTGACGCCTGGCTCAAGGCGGTGGACGCCAATATGCTGACTCCCATCGAGCTCATCAAGGCCACGGTCGACGGCATGGCGGCGCGCGGTTTCGGGCGCATCGTCAACATCACCTCCAGCTCAGTCAAGTCGCCTATCGACATCCTGGGTCTGTCCAACGGCGCGCGCAGCGGCCTGACCGGCTTTGTGGCCGGCGTGGCACGCACCAAACTCGCGGCGCAAGGCGTGACCATCAACAACCTGCTGCCGGGCGCTTTCGACACCGACCGCCTGCGCGGCACCATGAGCGGCGCTGCGCAAAAAACCGGCCAGCCCCTGGAAGCCATCATGGATGCGCGCCGCAAGAACATCCCGGCCCAGCGCTTCGGCACGCCCGAAGAATTCGGCGCCATCTGCGCCTTCCTGTGCAGCACGCATGCCGCCTACATGACGGGGCAAAACGTGCTGGCTGACGGCGGGGCTTATCCGGGCACTTATTGAGCACCAGGCGCTTCCCTTGAGCCTGGACTACCTCCAATTCGATTACGCCGAGAGCAGCGACGGCACGGGCACGCTGGAAGCCATGGCCTCCACATGGCCGGACCAGGTGCTGGCCGTCCATGCTGAAGCCGTCCAGGTATTGGCATGGGCCCACGCGGAATTCCCCGGGCGGCGCGGCCCGCTCGAGGAGGGTTTTGACTGGGATTACGACCTGCACGGCATGCAGGAGCTGACGGCGCCCGAGGCCTTGCACTATGACGAGGTTTCGCGACGGTTGGAGGTGGAAGCCGGCCTGCCCGGCAAGCCGCGGCATACGCTCACCCTGTCCCTCAGTGGGACTGTGGAGTTTTGCGATGCCTTCAGGCGGAACTTCGGCCTGGACCTGGATTGAATGCCCCAGCGCTCAAGTTAGCGTTAACGTTCAGGCAATCATTCAAGCGCAGGTTCGACAGCCTCCACTGCAGTAGCGCTAACCCGCTGCATCAGCCCGTGTTGCAGGCTGAACAGCTGGAGCTGCTCGGCATAAGGCATGAGCATTCTCTCTTCTGTCGCGATGCCCACTCCCAGCAGGCCGGCCATCTTCTCCTTGCTCACCTGGCCGTGCGCCAGCAGTTCGTCCACGATGCTCAGTAGCAAGGCCGAATCGGTTCTGAGAATCTCCTGTGCGCGCGCGTACGCCTGCGCGAGCAGGGCCTCGATCTCGGCGTTGGTCGGCTCAACATCGGTGTTGAGGTTGTCGTCCATGTCGTGGGTCACGTCGGTGTGGCTCAGCCGGTTGCCGAAACCGAAGTGGCGCACAAAGCGCGCGGCCAGGGCGGTGGCGTTCTTGAAGTCGCTCTCGCTGCCCGTGGTGCAGGCGTCTTCGCCAAACACCAGCGCTTCGGCGGCGCGGCCGGCCAGACCCACGCAGAGGCGGTCCAGGCAGCTTTGACGTGATTCGGCCTTCATGCGCACATAGCTGTTGTAGCCGCCCTCGAAAGACGCCACGTTGATCTTGACTTCCTGCGGCGCATGGCCGAACAGGCGGCCGTAGGCCAGGCCGTGGCCTGCTTCGTGCACGGCCAGCAAGGCCCGAAAGTCGGGGCTGGCGCGCTGCTTGAGCTGGTTGAGGTCCAGCGGCACGGGGTAGGCGATGCTCCCGCCCCCGCACTCGCCATGACTGACGTGCAGGGATTGCGTGGCGGCGTCCAGCCTCACGTGCAGCGTGGTGTCCGCCGGCACATCATGCTCAAACGCCCACAGCACGGCATTCACCAGCGGCGCACTCAGGATGGCGTGAATCGACGAGAACAGCGGGCGTGTGCCCTGGGCCGGGAAGACCGCATTGGCATAAATTCCCTGGTACACCGATTCATGCAGATCAAAAGACAGTCCTGCACTCGCCTGCATTTCACCAACGTATCTGGCACAGGTGCTGCGGATCAGCCGCTCATACGTGGCCTGGCTCAGCGAGGGGTAGATCACATGGTTGTTCCCCAGCCGGGCGATCTGCTCGGGCTTGAAGCGCTCTCCCAGGGCCTTCTTGACGTCAATGACCGACAGTTTTTTCGTCAGTGCATGAAAGATGTCGGCATCGGTGTCGCAGTCTTCCACGCGTTTGGCGGTTCCCTCATACATCTCGTCGAGGTTGCCCGAAACGATGATGAGCAAGCGGCTGTAATCCGTTTCCCACGAGTCGGTCGATGCCCTGAACGCCAGCATGCGCTCCTGCAGTTGCTGGGGTGTCCAGGTCATCACCTCCTGTAGTGGTTCCTTGAGCTTGAGGCTTTGCTTGAATTCCTGAGCCTGGTAGGGCGAGAGGGCGAACTTCAGCTTTTTGGCCTGGACGCCGTCCTTGGCAGGCTTTTCATCAGCCTGTTCCTCGCGTTCGTGGTCATACAGCGAGAAAGCCAGAGACGATTCCAGCTCCTGCAGAAAAGACAGCGACGGCGGCAGGCGCCCGTCGGACAGCAACTGCCACACGTCCTGGTAGCGTTTGACGGCGACCTCATCGCCCTTTTCGTTGATGGTGCGAAAGCGCTGGAATTCATCCAGCACCAGAATGCCAGGCTCGCTCTCGGCAACGGCGGACTCCGCCAGCATGCCGCTGATGGAGTCGGCGCTACGCCAGCTGCTGCCGTTGCTGAAGCCGTCCATCTGCACTTCGACAAAGCGATCGTAGAAACCCAGCTTCTGCGCCAGGCGGCGCGTGAGCTGGGTCTTGCCGGTGCCGGTCAGTCCCCACAGGCACACGATCACCGGGCGGCGAATGATGTGCGGCAGCACATACCAGGCGCGGATCGACTCGATCACCCGGTCGATGATGTCGTCAATACCGAACAGCTCGGTCTTCAGCTCGGTGGCGACGAGGGCCAGGTGGGCACTGCGTTCGCGCATGAGCTCGGGCGGCACGCGGGCTACGGCCACCGTCTCGGTTGTCATATCGTTCTTCATGTCAGTCAGTCAAATTTTTGAGGGCTTTTTGCAAAGCCACGGTTTCAGCCCGGCGATGGGCGCCGGCGCTGCGAATATGTTTGCCCGCACCCGACGTGATGGCACGCTGGACGAGGGCCCGCACCACGGGATTGCGCGGTGTGGGTGACGGCAAGGTCAAGGCAAGCGGCTGCTTCATGCGCCGCAAATGCTTGACCTTGCCTGCGGCAAAGTCACGGGAAAAAGTTTTTGCACTCATGTGCACGCTCCGAAAAAGCAAAACCCCGGCGAAAAATCAGCCTGGGGTTTTCGGAGCGCGCTTCACACGTGAAGGCACAGCACCGACTGCCCGCAGGGCTGGGTATGGTTGACACCACATCCAGCCGGGGGCAGTGGAGGGTGCGTCAGGTGTGAGTGAACAAAGTCATGGTCTTGAGGGCTTCAAGGTGTTTACTGCGCAAGGTTATTCGTTGCACAGTGGCTCAAAGCAAGGAACGGATTCTGAAGAGCCCACGCGGGCTTGGCAAGTTTTATGCAGCGATTTCTCACAATGTGTTGTGAAAATCAAACCGCTGCTGCGCTAATTGCTGCGCGCTTCAGCGCCGCGACGACACCACGATGCCGCCCACGATCAGCATAAAAGCCAGCGCGTGGTAGAGGTGCGGCAACTCACCGAGAAAGGCCGCCGACAGCAATGCAGCGAACAGCGGCGTGAGGTTGGAAAAGAAGCCCGCAATCGCCGGCCCGACACGCTGCACGCCCATGCCCCAGCAACGATAGGCAATCACCGCGGGTCCCACGGCCACGTACAGCAGGGCTGCGGCCAGCGGCCAGCCCCATTGGATGTGCGCGTCGGTCAACGCCCATTCGCCGGCGGCAAACGCACCCGACCAGGCCAGTCCGAACACGATTTGCGCGAGCAGGAAGGCCGCCCAGTCGCGGCGGATTTCCGCCGGTTCTTTGGGTTGCGACAGCAGCCAGCTGTAAAACGCCCAGGCCAGCGTGGCCAGCAGCACGTACAGGTCACCGGGCACCAGCTGCACCTGCATGAGCAATTCCCGTTGGCCACGCGACAGCACCACCAGCACGCCGGCAATCGACAGCACGGCACCTGTGGTCTGTCGCTTCGACACAGTCTGGCCAAAAAACAGCGCCCCCACGACCAGCATCCAGATCGGCACGCTTGACGCCACCAGCGTCACGTTGAGCGGTGTGGAGGTTTTCAGTGCCAGATACTGCAAGGCGTTGTAGCAACCCACACCCAGCAGGCCCAGCACCGCGAAACGTTTCCAGTGAGGCCACAGGCTGCTGCCCGGTTTGAGCAGGCGCCAGGCCAGCGGCAACAGGATCACGAAGGCCAGGGCCCAGCGCAGGAAGTTGAGCGTCATGGGCGGCACAAGGCCGGTGACGAGGCGGCCGACGACGGCGTTACCGGCCCAGAGCAAGGGAGGGACCACCAGCAGCGTGGCGGTGGCGGGCGTGAGGCGTTGGGTCATGACGGGGACTTTATCAAGCACGACCGTTTTCCTCTCGCCGCGCGGGGTTCAACCCTCGGCGCCTGCGGCCCATTTCGATTCATGGCACCATGACGGCCACCCCTTTTCTTTCTCCATCTGCAACCTTTGCAAGGAAATCCATGGCCTCCATCACCTCCAAAGCCGTACGAATCAACCAGCACGGCGGACCTGAAGAACTCACACTGGTAGACGTGACGGTAGGCGACCCCGGCCCGGGCGAAATACGCATCCGTCACAAGGCCGTTGGCTTGAACTACATCGACGTGTACCAACGCAGCGGTGTCTACCCGCTTGCCATGCCGCTTCAGCTAGGCATGGAAGCTTCCGGCATCGTCGAGGCTGTTGGTGAGGGCGTGGCTCACCTGAAAGCGGGTGACCGCGCGGCCTATGCCAGCCAGCCGCCCGGCAGCTACTGTGAAGTGCGCGTGATGCCGGCCAAGTGCGTGTGCAAGCTGCCCGATGCGATCTCGTTTGAAACCGGCGCGGCCATGATGCTCAAGGGGCTGACCACGCAGTACCTGCTGCGGCGCACGCAGCCACAGGGCGGCTTGCACGCCGGCGACCATGTGCTGTTTCACGCGGCCGCCGGCGGCGTGGGCCTGATCGCTTGCCAGTGGGCCAGGGCCATGGGCCTGCAACTCATAGGCACCGCCGGCTCTGATGAGAAATGCGCGCTGGCGTTGTCGCAGGGCGCGGCCTTTGCCATCAATTACACCAAGGAAGATTTCGTGGCCCGCGTCAAGGAGATCACCGGTGGCAAGGGCGTGAAGGCGGTGTACGACTCGGTCGGCAAGGACACCTTCCTCCAGTCACTGGACTGCCTGCGCCCCTTCGGCCTGCTGGCCAATTTTGGCAATGCCTCGGGCAAGACGCCGCCGCTGGACATCGGCCTGCTGGCAGCCAAGGGCTCGCTCTACGTATCACGGCCGACGCTCTTTACCCACATTGCGACGCGTGAGACCACACAGGAAATGGCGGATGAATTGTTCGCCATGGTCATCAGCGGCAAAGTCCATATCCCCATAGACCAGCGTTTTGCCCTGGCCGACGTGGCCGAGGCGCACCGTGCGCTTGAAGCCCGCAAGACCACGGGCTGCACCATCCTGACGCTGTAACCACCGGCCCTGGGGCGGTAAACCTGTGTAAAGCCACGGGCGGCATTCAACGCAAGGCGTGGCGGATGCGTTACAAGGGGCGAGGGCCTGCTAACAGACCCCAGGAGAACACGATGCCCACAGCGATCACCCAGGCCGGCATGCTCGCGGCCTTCCTGGCTTGCCTCGCCGCCCCGGCGGCGCAGGCGCAGGCCGATGCCGTGCCGCCGCCGGCCAAGCTTGCCGCCACATGGCGCGCCGCTTCGCGCCTGGGGTATGCACCCACGCCGGCCTCGACGCAGGCCGCCGCGGCCTCGCCGCGCGCCTGGGCGCTGCAGCAACTGGATGCGGCCTATGCCGCAAGCCTGCGCCCTCCCACCCTTCCTGCCGAAATCGCCGGCATCAACGCACCGCTCAATGACATCGCGCGCAGCTTCCAGGCCGAGCGCGAGATGCGCCGGGCTGCGCGCGAAACGCCCAAGCCCGGCATGGCCGCCGCGGCCGATACAGGCGGGGAAAAATTCAGCCGCGAGATGGCTCAGGGCGCGGCCGCCTGGCGGCTGATGTCCTGCAGCGATCCGGCGCTGGAAAATCCGCTGCTGGCCCGCATGACCGAGTTCTGGTTCAACCACCTCAATGTGTTCGTCGGCAAGGGACCGGTGCGCCCCTTTGTCGGCCACTACGAGATCAATGTGATTCGCGCCAACGCCCTGGGCCGTTTTGAAGACTTGCTGCTGGCCAGCGCCAGGCATCCGGCCATGCTGTTCTACCTGGACCAGGCGCAGAGCAACAGCCGCGGCCTCAATGAAAACTACGCGCGTGAGTTGATGGAGTTGCACACCCTGGGCGTGAACAGCGGCTACACGCAAAAAGACGTGCACGAACTGGCCCGCATCCTCACCGGCTGGACGGTGAACCTCAAGGACGGCGAGGGTTTTCGTTTTGCCGAGCGCCTGCACGACAAGGAGGGCAAGGTGCTGCTGGGCCGTACGTTCGGCAGTGAGGGCGTTGCGGAAGGCGAGGAAGCCATTCGCTTCCTGGCACGCCGGCCCGAGACGGCACGGCGTGTGTCCATCCGGCTGGCCAGTTTTTTTGTGGCCGACAAACCCTCGCCCGCGCTGGTCAACCGGTTGGCGACTGCCTTCACGGCTACCCAGGGAGACATCCGCGCGGTGATGCGCACCCTGATCGAATCACCGGAATTCTGGGCGCAAGACAACCAGTTGTTTAAAACCCCGCTGGACTTTGCCTGTTCGGCGCTCACTGCGGCCGGGGGTGTCAAGGAGCGCCGCGATATCGTGCAAACCCTGGGCTTCCTGGCGCAGGCCGGCCAGCCCATGCATGGCTGGCAAACGCCCGACGGCTACAAAACCGATGCCGGTACCTGGCTTGCGCCTGAGGCTTTGACGCGCCGCGCCGATTACGCCATGGGCCTGGCCCAGCGCACAGCTGAGCCGTCTTACCTCAACGCCTTTTTCAGCATTGCGACGCGCGAGCGCATTGCGCAGGAACCCGCGCAGAAGCGCACCGGCCTGATGCTGGCCAGCCCTGACTTCATGCGCAAATAATTCCATGTCCAAATCAAACGTGCACTTTGTCGGCCCGCCTTGCCGTGCTGTAGCACTGTCTGCAGCGGGCCTTCGCGTTCACGCTTGATCTGGACATGGAATATGCCGCAACAAGGACTCCTATGAATTCCAATTTTTCTTCATCGGCGAATCTGCTGCAACGCCGCCGGCTGGTGGGCCTGGGCGCGTTGTCCGCCTTGTCGCTGGCAGCGCCCGGCGTGTGGGCGCAAGCCTTGCCCGCAAGCCGATCAGGCCTGGACGGCGGGCGCCTTATCGTCGTCTTCCTGCGCGGCGCGTATGACGGTCTGTCGGCCTTTGTGCCCTACGCAGACAAGGACTACTACGCTTTGCGCCCCAACATCGCGATTGCGGCGCCCGACGGCACGACGCAAACCGCCTTGAAGCTCGACAGGACTTTTGCCCTGCATCCCGCGCTGGCTCCACTGCTGCCGCTGTGGCAGCAAGGCGTTCTGGGCTTTGTGCCCGCGGCCGGCCTGCCTGCGCCCAACCGTTCGCATTTCGATGCACAGTACCAGATGGAGATCGCGCAGGGCGGCAAGACCAGCAGTGCGCCCGGGTGGCTCAACACCACAGCGGGCCTGGGCAAAGCCGCTGCACCGGGCGCCACCGCTCTCGGCGTGGGCGAGGCCAATCCGGCCATTCTGGGCGGGCAGGCGGCCGTCAGGTTGATACCGCGCGGCCAGTCGGCCGAGCGCACCGGCGTGCTGGCCAACGACAGAACCCGCCAGGCGCTGATGGACCTGTATGCCGGTGACGACAAGATCAGCGAAGCCTTCCGCCAGGGTGCGGGTAGCCGCATGCAGAGTGCGCAGGAGCTCACGGAGCAGAAAAACGCCAGGGCCGAAAAAATGGCGGAAGACAGTAAACGCATGGCAGACAAGCGCCTGGACCGCGATGGCACGCCCGGCAATCCGCAGGCGCTGAACGCGCAAATGCAGGCGGCCAGCAACGGCGCGGCCGACCCGGTGGGCCTGCAACTCGATGCGCAGCACCTGGGCACGCTGATGCGCAACGACCGAAAGTTGCGCATCGGCTTTTTGTCGGCCGGCGGTTGGGACACCCATGCCAACCAGGGCGCTGCCACCGGCCAGCTGGCCAACAACCTCGGCAACCTGGCGCGCGGCATCGCGCAGTTGCGCCAGGATTTTTCCGAACCCGGCGATGTCGTCGTGGTGATGAGCGAATTCGGCCGCACCAGCGCCGAAAACGGCACACGCGGCACCGACCACGGCTTTGGCAATGCCATGTGGCTGATGGGCAACCGTGTCGCCGGCGGACGCTGGCATGGCCAATGGACGGGCCTGGCCCAGCTCAACGAAGGACGCGACTTGCCGGCGCACCATGATTACCGCGCGGTGCTGGCTCAGGTGCTGCGGGGGACTTTTGCATTTGGCGATGCGCAGCTGGCTGATGTGTTGCCGGGAGCCAGGTGGGACAAGCGCCTGGACGGTTTGTTCGTCAAAGCCTAGCTTCGCAGGTTTGCGCCCGAATTCAAGGGTTTTGGCCGTTTTATCCAATAGGCGTAAGCGCGAGCAGCTATTAAATTAATAGCAAATAAATTTCCGGAGCTGATGCTTCCCGCCTGGCCGGCAGGTTTGCACTGTCCGGTTGGTGTGGGCGAAGTAAACTGCGCAGCAGAATCCGGGATGGCCCGCTGCCCCGGTCTTTTCGCATATCAATGGCCTGCCAGCACGGGCCCCAAGGACGCATGATGATGCCGCCTGCTTTTGATGCCCAATGGCTGCAAGCCCTGCGCGCCGGAGCGATCCAGCCGCCGCTGCGCCCACGTGTGCCGCTGTGGGCCGGTGAATCGGTAATCGGCTCGGTAGAACCCGGCTTCTTCCACAAGCTGGCCCTCCACACCATGACCGACGGCGACCATCCGCTGCTCAAGGAAGAGCGCCCCTCAACTTTGGGCTGGCGCGTGATGGGTGACGTCACGACCAGTCTGAACAAAATCGCGGTGGCGCTGCATGAAGCGGGCCTCGCCGGTGCCTGGCGCGACGAGCAGCTCGCGGTGCCCGACCAGTTCGGCCACCGCAAGGGCACGGTGGAGCGCGCGGCTGTGCGGCCGCTGGGCATCACCACGCTGGCGGTGCACCTGGTGGGGCAGTCACCTGACGGGCGCTTCTGGGTGCAGCAGCGTGCTTTCAACAAATCGAATGATCCGGGCCTGTGGGACACGCTGATGGGCGGCATGGTGTCGGCGGCCGATACGGTGGAAACCGCGCTCGTGCGCGAGACCTGGGAAGAGGCCGGCCTGCACACGGCCGCGCTGCAGGCTATGCGCTACGGCGGGCGCCTGGCGGCGCGGCGGCCGGCCACCGACGGCAACGGCGCGGGTTATGTGGTGGAGGACATCGACTGGTATGTCTGCACCGTACCCGAGGGCATGGTGCCCGACAACCAGGACGGCGAGGTCGAGCAGTTTCGCTTGATGGGGGCCGGGGACTTGCTCGAGGCCATGCAGCGCGGCGAATTCACGGCCGAAGCGACGCTGATTCTTTCAGACGCCATGGGCCTTACTTAGGCCTGGTCGGTCAGTGCCGGCTGGCGCAAGCGGTTGGGGGCCAGTGCGCCGGCCGAATCCAGGATCGGGTAGGCGATCGAGCAGATGTGCGAGTTGATGCGCTTGAGTTCGCTGATGAGGTCAATGTGCAGCGAGCTGGTTTCCAGGCTCTGCACCGTATTGGCTGATAGCCGACCCAGGTGGGTCGTGGCATATGCCCGCTCCAGGTCGCGGAAACGGGCTTTTTCTTCCAGCAGCTTTTGCGCGTCGCGCACCGTGCCATTGAGGAACACGCTCATGCCCAGGCGCAGGTTGGCCACCAGGCGCTCGTGCAGTTCGACGATTTCAGCCATGCCGGCGTCCGAGAAGTTGCGGCCCGGCTTGATTTTTTTGTCTTCAATGTCGATCAGTACGCGCTCGATGATGTCGCCGATCTGCTCCATGTTGATGGTGAAGCTGATGATGTCGGTCCAGCGGCGGCTTTCTTCCTCGGCCAGCGCTTCGCGTGAAATCTTGGTGAGGTAGTACTTGATCGACGAATACAGCTCGTCGACGGCATCGTCCATCTTGCGCAGGTCTTCGGCCAGCTTGAGGTCGTTCTTCTGGATGACCGCCAGCACGCCCAGCAGCATGGTTTCCACCACGTCGGCCTGGTGCAGCGCTTCACGGGCCGCGCAGGAGATGGCCAGCGACGGCGTGGCCAGTGCGGAAGGGTCGAGATGATGGGGGCGGCCGCCGGCCTTGTTTTTGTCGGGCTTGGGCAGCAGCTTTTCCACCCAGCGCGCGATCACCTGCGTCCAGCCAATGAATATGGCACCCACCACCATGTTGAAGGTGAGATGGAACAGCACCACTACGGTGGCGGCTTCGCCAAGGTAGGGGCGCACGTGGCGCAGCCACAGGCCGATGAAGGGCGCTGCGACGATGATGCCCAGCAGCTTGAAGAACAGGTTGCCCAGCGGAACCTGCCGCACTTCAACGGCCGAGCGCAGTGTGGTGAGCACCGCCAGCAGCCCGCTGCCGAGGTTGGCGCCCAAGACCAGGCCCAGCGCCACGTCAATGGGGATGACGGCCGAGGCGGCCAGCGTGGCCGTGAGCAGCACAATCGCCAGGCTGGAGTACGACACCACGGCCAGGAAGGCGCCCGCTGTGATTTCGAGCAGCAGGTCGCTGCTGAGGGAGCCCAGCAGGGCTTTCACGGCCGGTGCCTGGGTCAGAACTTCAGTGGAGGCCGTGACCAGCCGCAAGGCCAGCAGCATGAGGCCCAGGCCGATCAGCACCCGGCCGAAGCGGCCGACATTGGTGTCTTGCCGCGAGATGAACAGCACGACGCCGACAAAGATAAAGAGCGGCGACAGCCAGGACAGGTCAAAAGAGAACACCACGGCCATCAGGCTGGTGCCGATGTCCGCGCCCAGCATGACGGCCAGCGCCAGCGGCAGGGTGACCAGGCCCTGCCCGACAAATGACGAAACGATAAGGGAGGTGGCGGTGCTGGACTGCACCAGGGCCGTCACCCCGATGCCCGAGACGGCCGCAGCCAGCCGGTTGCTGATGCTGACTGCGAGCACGTGGCGCAGATTGGCACCGAACACCCGCAGGATGCCGGTACGAACGAGATGGGTGCCCCACACGAGCAGCGCAATGGCTGCCAAAAGATTCAACAAATGCTTCATAAGGTCGGAACCACTATACCCTTGAACCGGATGGCTGCAAGCGGTCCGACTCCGGTTTATCGGGTACGCCGAACCCGGAGCAGCTCATCCAGGATGAGGCAAACCGCGCCAACGGTGATGGCGGCATCGGCGATATTGAACGATGGAAAATACCAGCCGTGCCAGTGGAACTGCAGGAAATCCACCACATAGCCATGCAGGGTGCGGTCAACGACGTTGCCGACCGCACCGCCCAGGACGCAGGCCAGCGCGAAGGAAAACAGCTTTTGCCCGGCATGCGAGCGCAGCATCCACACAATAAAGAGCGCCGCGGCAACCCCGATGGCGGTGAAGAACCAGCGCTGCCAGCCAGAGGCTTCGGCCAGGAAGGAAAACGCCGCACCGGTGTTGTGCACGCGCACGACGTTGAAGAAGCTCGTCACATAGGTGGAGTCGCCCAGGCGGTAGTAGCCCAGGATCAATACCTTGGTGAACTGGTCAGCGATCAGGATCAGCAGTGCCAGGCCCAGCCAGGGGAGCATGCTGCCCTCTGATTTGATGAAGGTCATCTTGGCCATCAGGCGAACTTCCTGTCTTCACCGGCGCCATACAGGTTGCTGGTGCAGCGGCCGCAAATGGTCGGGTGGGCGGGGTCGTGTCCCACGTCACTCCGGTAGTGCCAGCAGCGCTCGCATTTGATGTCAGAACTGGCTGAAACCCGCGTTGATACTGCGCTAGCAGCTATTAAATCAATAGCGGATGTGATGAAGACAAATTTGAGGTCTTCACCGAGCGAGGCCAGCAGTGCATGGTCTTCGGCGGCCACTTCCAGCGCGACATTGGCCTGCAGCGAAGAGCCTACCTTGCCGTCGGTGCGCAGGGCTTCGATGTCCTTGTTGACCGCATCGCGGATTTCGCGGATGCGTGACCACTTGGCCAGCAGCGCTGCGTCGGGCGCGGGGAACTCGGCATAGGTTTCCATGAAGATGGACTCGGACTGCCCGAACACCTTCCACGCTTCTTCGGCTGTGAAGCTCAGGAAGGGCGCCATCCAGCGCAGCATGGCGTGCGTGATCTGCCAGAGCGCAGTTTGCGCGCTGCGGCGGGCCAGCGATTTGGGGCCGGTCGTATACAGCCGGTCTTTCAGGATGTCGAGGTAGAAGGAGCCCAGGTCTTCGCTGCAATAGATCTGCAGCTTGGAGACCACCGGGTGGAATTCATACACCTCGTAATGCGCCAGGATGTCGGCCTGCAGTTGCGATGCACGGCTGAGCGCGTAGCGGTCGATTTCCAGCATCTGCTCAAACGGCACGGCGTCTTTGGCTGGGTCGAAGTCGCTCACGTTGGCCATCAAGAAGCGCAGCGTGTTGCGGATGCGGCGGTAGGCGTCCACCACGCGGGCCAGGATCTTGTCGTCGATGCCCAGGTCGCCCGAATAGTCGGTCGAGGCGCACCAGAGGCGGATGATCTCGGCGCCCAGCTTGTCGCTCACCTCTTGCGGTACCACGACATTGCCTTCGCTCTTGCTCATCTTGCGGCCCTTGCCGTCGACGGTGAAGCCGTGCGTGAGCAGGCCCTTGTACGGCGCATGGTCGTACATCGCGCAGGCGGTGAGCAGCGACGAGTGGAACCAGCCGCGGTGCTGGTCGTGGCCTTCCAGGTACAGGTCTGCCGGCCAGGTCGATTGCGCGGCGTGACTATGGCGCAGCACATGGTCGTGCGTGGTGCCCGAGTCAAACCAGACGTCGAGGATGTCGGTGCTCTTGATGTAATCCGGCGCATCGGCGCCGATGATGGACTCGGCCGTGGCCTTGCTCCAGGCCTCGATGCCGCCGGCCTCCACCATGGCGGCTGCCTGGTCCATGATTTCCATGGTGCGCGGGTGCAGCTCGCCGGTGGCGGTGTGGATGAAAAAAGGCAGGGGCACGCCCCAGTTGCGCTGGCGGCTGATGCACCAGTCGGGCCGGCCGGCAATCATGTCGCGCAGCCGGACTTTGCCGTTTTCCGGGTAGAAGCTGGTTTCTTCGATGGCGGCCAGGGCCAGCTTGCGCAGGGTTTGCGGTGCCTTGTCCTTGGTGAAAACGCCTTCGCCCTCGTCCATGCGCACAAACCACTGGGCCGCCGCGCGGTAGATCACCGGCGTCTTGTGGCGCCAGCAGTGCGGGTAGCTGTGCAGGATGTCCTGGGTGGCAAAGAGGCG
Source organism: Polaromonas sp. P1_F9 (assembly GCF_056405615.1). NCBI lineage: Bacteria > Pseudomonadati > Pseudomonadota > Betaproteobacteria > Burkholderiales > Comamonadaceae > Polaromonas > Polaromonas sp. P1_F9. The sequence goes on from NZ_JBFUBT010000010.1 coordinate 50,231, forward strand.
TCCGTGTTCGCGCAGTTTGTCGATGACCAGCGGCGCGGCCTTCCAGATATTGAGGCCGCCAAACAGCGCGAGATCGTCGACATAACGCCCGTTGCCCTGCACCGGGTTGAGGATGTCGTCGTAGGCAATGCCGTTGGCCACGCAGGAGTTGAAATCCTCTACGCCATAGGCAGGAGAGGAGTGCACGATACCGGTGCCGTCGTCGGCGGTGGCGTAGTCGGCCAGAAAGACCGGGCTGAAGCGCCGGTAGCCTGCATCGACGTCATAAAAGGGATGCTGGAATTTCAGCAGCGCCAGGTTTTTGCCCAGCGTGGTGGCCAGCACGGTACCGCTCAATTGGTAGCGCTCAAGGCATTTCTCGACCAGCACTGAAGCCAGCAGCAAGATACCGCGCTCTGTGTCGACCAGTGCGTATTCGAGTTCCGGGTTCAGGTTGAGCGCCTGGTTGGCCGGGATGGTCCAGGCGGTGGTCGTCCAGATCACCGCGAAGGCGTCTTTGGCCAGGCTCTTGAGGCCGAAAGCGGCCGCGAGCTTCTCCGGCTCAGCGCACTTGAAGCCGACATCCAGCGTCTGCGACTTCTTGTCGGCGTATTCGATTTCAAACTCGGCCAAAGACGAGCCGCAGTCAAAGCACCAGTACACGGGCTTGAGGCCACGGTAGACAAAGCCGCGTTCCATGATGCGTTTGAGGGCGCGGATTTCATTGGCCTCGTTGGCAAAATCCATCGTGCGGTAGGGGTTGTCCCATTCGCCGAGCACACCCAGGCGCTTGAAGTCGGCCATCTGGCCGGCGATCTGTTCGGTGGCGAAGGCGCGGCTCCTGGCCTGCACCTCATCGCGCGGCAGGTTGCGGCCGTGCAGTTTTTCAATCGCGTTCTCGATCGGCAGGCCGTGGCAATCCCACCCCGGCACGTAGATCGCGTCCAGGCCCTTGAGCTGACGCGCCTTGACGATCATGTCTTTCAGGACCTTGTTGACGGCGTGGCCGATGTGGATCTTGCCGTTGGCATAGGGCGGGCCGTCGTGCAACACGAACCTGGGCTTGCCGGCGCGCACGTCGCGCAGCTTCTTGTAGATGCCTTTTTCGTCCCATTCCTTGACCCAGCCGGCTTCGCGCTTGGGCAGGTCGCCGCGCATCGGGAAAGGTGTGTCAGGCAGGTTCAGGGTGCTGCGGTAATCGGTTTTGGTTTCGGACATGGGATGCTTCTGGGATGCTGTTGTTGGGGCGGCCTGAAAAAGCGGGCCGCCGGAAATACGGTGGGGAGAAGCCGGTCGCCAAAAAATGAAAGGCGAGGCCAGAGGCGACGAGATCGTCTAAATTCGGTCGCGCGTGGTCTGGCGGCTGGTTTCCGTGTGCATGGAGGCTGGAAACGACTTGGGCGGCTGGGCAAAAAACGCCCGCGCTTCGTCACAGTCTTTGGCGATGCCTGTTTTCAGGCTGTCCAGGCTGTCGTACTTCAGTTCGTCGTGCAGTTTATGAAGCAGTTCCACACGGATGATTTTACCGTATGCCCCCTCGGGGCCCAGGCTGGCCGGCCATTCGAGGCAATGCGTCTCCAGGAGCACGCGCCCGCCGTTGATGTCGGCCGGGTCCAGCGAGGGCCGGATCCCCAGGTTGGCTACGCCGGGAATGGGCTGGTCGGCCAGGCCAAACACCTGCACCGCAAAAATCCCGCTGGCTGCCGGTTTCCAGTGGGAAAACCGGAGATTGAGCGTGCGAAAACCGAGGTCGCGACCCAGTTTTCGGCCATGCACCACATGGCCCGAAATACTGTAAGGTCGGCCCAGCAGGCTGGCCACGCGGGTCATCTGGCCCTGCGCCAGCGCCTCGCGCACCGCAGAACTGGACACCCGGGTGTTGCTGACTTCATAGCTGTTCATGCGGGCGACGTCAAAACCCAGGCGGTCGCCGGCGGCGTCCAGCATGGCGTAGTCGCCCACCCGTTTGGCGCCAAAGCGGAAGTCGTCGCCCACCAGTACGTACTTCACGCCCAGGCCTTTGAGCAACACATCTTCAATAAACGATTCGGCCGGCTGGGATGCGAGTGCTGCGTTGAAGGGCAGCACAACGCATTGGTCGATCCCGCAGCGGGCCAGTTCAGTGAGCTTGTCGCGCAGGGTGGCAATACGCGCGGGGGCCAGTTCGGGCTTGCGGGCCACACCTGCGAAGTAGTCACGCGGATGGGGCTCGAAGCTCATGACGCAGCTGGGAACCCCGCGGTGCTGTGCCTCATTTTTCAGCAGCGCCAGCATGGCCTGGTGGCCACGGTGCACACCATCGAAATTGCCGATGGTCAGGGCGCATTGCGCCGCCAGCTGGGGATGGTGGTAGCCGCGGAAAATTTTCATGGGGGCAATTATCGTTTTTATAGCGCTGGAGGCCGTCTCAACGGGGCTTCAAAGTGGTTTATGGGGGATTTGAACCTGTTTGCCATGATTTCACTGTATATTGATACACAGTCAGCCGAACGCCGTGTTTCCATGCGTCATCCACCATGATGGAGGTTCGTTTTGAAGGTCTTGAAGCTCTCAGCCCAGGGATTGCCGCAATCCTGGATCAGCCTTGAACAAGCCGTGTTGCATTACGCGGCTGACGAGGTGCGCTGGGAGATGGGCGCGCGAGTCGTCACCTTCCATGGCGGGCACAACGCCATCACGGGCGAGCAGTCCATCATCACCGTCAACAGCATCATCGGCACCAAGGGCGTGCCCAACATCAACCCGTTTGACCTGAAACCGGGCCTGACCAACGGCAAGCTTTTCGCCCGCGACCGCAATGTGTGCGCCTACTGCGGCGGTCATTTCCATGAAGAAGACCTGACGCGCGAGCACATCATCCCGTTTGCCCAAAAAGGCATAGACACCTGGATGAACGTGGTGACGGCCTGCCGCGCCTGCAACCACCGCAAAAGCAGCCGCACGCCCGAGCAGGCGCACATGCCGCTGCTCTATACGCCTTATGTGCCCAGCCTCTGGGAAGACTTCATCCTGCGCAACCGCCGCATCCTGGCGGACCAGATGGAGTTTTTGATGGCGCATATTCCCAAGACCTCACGCTTGCACGCCTGACGCGTCCTGATACGGTCACGTGCGAGGTCCAGTGTCACCGCGGAACCGGCTTCGCCGGGCCGCCAGGGGCGCCCCTTGAGGGGGAGGCGGCCGCAGGCCGCATCGGGGGTGAGTGTTGCTCTAGGCGAAAACGCCAGCCGTCTCCTGCATCCGGCTCGACACCTCGCCCAGCTGATGCAGCGTGTCGCCAAAGGTCATTTCCAGTTGCGTCAGCTTTTTGAAGTAGTGGCTCACGATGTACTCGTCGGTCACGCCGATGCCGCCGTGCAGCTGCACGGCCTGCTGGCCCACAAAGCGCATCGATACGCCCAGCTGGTACTTGGCGCGCGCCAGCGCCCGGGTACGTTCGTCGGCCGGGGCGTTGAGCTTGAGCGAGGCGTAATAGCTCATCGAGCGCGCCAGCTCCAGTTGCATCTTCATGTCGGCCACGCGGTGGCGCAGCGCCTGGAAGCTGCTGATGGCCACCCCGAACTGCTTGCGGGTGTTCATGTACTCGACGGTGATGGCCAACGTTTTGTCCATCACGCCCACGGCTTCGGCGCAGGTTGCGGCGATGCCGATGTCGACCGCGTGGGCCAGGGCCGCCAGGCCGTCCAGCGTGATCAATGCGGCCGGCGTGTTCTTCAACGTCACTTCAGCGGCACGTCCGCCGTCTTGCGTGCCGTAGCCGCGGGTCGTCACGCCGGCCGCCGTGCGCTCGACGAGGAAGAGCGCCAGCTTGCCGTTGGCCATGGCCGGGACGACGAAGGCATCCGCCTGGTCGCCTGCCGGTACTATGCTTTTTGTAGCAGTAAGTGCATATGAATCCTGGGCTGGAGCCGCTTTTGCTTCACATTTTTCAAAGTCGTAGCGGGCCGCGCGTTCCTGGTAGGCCAGCACCACCAGCGCCTCACCGGAGGCGATTTTCGGCAGCCAGGCGGCCTTGACGGCGGCGGGTGCATAGCCGGACAGCACGCCGCCGCCAATCAGCGCTTGCGCAAACGGCTCCAGCACGATGCCGCGCCCCAGCTCTTCCATCACCACCATGCCCTCAACAGGGCCCATGCCGAGGCCGCCGTCGGCTTCTGGGATGTAGAGCCCCGTCAGGCCCAGTTCGGCGATCTGTCCATAGGCCTCGCGCGAGAAGCCGCCCGCCTTGGCGATGCCGCGGCGGCGTTCAAAGTCGTAGCCCTTGTCGACCCATTTGCGCACGGCGTCGCGCAGCTGTTCCTGGTCGTCGGTGAAATCGAAATCCATGATGCTTTCCTTTAAACCGGAATGAACTGATCGGGCTTAGCCGAGAACGACTTGCGAGACGATGTTGCGTTGGACTTCGTTGGAGCCGCCGTAAATCGTGGTCTTGCGCATGTTGAAGTAAGTGGACGCCAGCGGCGCATCACCCGGCAGGCCGCCGGGGAAGTCGCCTTGCCAGCCGGCTTCCATGGCTTCTTCAATAAAGGGCAGGCTGAAGGGGCCGGCGGCCAGCATCATCAGCTCGCTGTAGCGCTGCTGGATTTCACTGCCGCGAATTTTCAGCAGGCCCGCGATGTCCAGGGAGTTCTTGCCCGACTTCTCGGCCGACAGCACGCGCAGCACCAGCATTTCCAGCGCGACCACGTCGACTTCCAGCTTGGCGATTTCGTCTCGAAAGCGCAGGTCGTCGTACACACCTTCAGCTTTGGCGATGCGTTTGAGGCGCTCCAGCTCGCGCTTGGCGCGGTTCACATCGGCGATGTTGGTGCGCTCGTGGCTCAGCAGGTGCTTGGCGTAGGTCCAGCCCTTGTTCTCTTCGCCGATCAGGTTTTCAGCCGGCACCTCGACGTTGTCGAACCAGACTTCGTTGACCTCGGCCTCGCCGTCCAGCAGCACGATGGGGCGCACTGTCACGCCGGGCGACTTCATGTCAATCAGCAAAAACGAAATGCCGGTTTGCGGCTTGCCTTCGGTGCTGGTGCGTACCAGGCAGAAAATCCATTCACCGTACTGGCCCAGCGTGGTCCAGGTCTTCTGGCCATTCACGATGTATTTGTCGCCCTGGCGCTCGGCCCGGCATTTGACGGACGCGAGGTCAGAGCCCGAGCCCGGCTCGCTGTAGCCCTGGCTCCACCAGACTTCGCCGCTGGCAATGCCGGGCAGGAAGCGCTTTTGCTGCTCGGGGCTGCCAAAGGCCATGATCACGGGCGCGACCATCACCGGGCCGAAGGGCACGACGCGAGGCGCACCGGCCAGTGCGCATTCTTCTTCAAACAAATGTTTTTGCACGGCGTTCCAGCCCGGGCCGCCGAACTCCTTGGGCCAGCCGTGGCCCAGCCAGCCTTTTTTGCCGAGTATCTTGGCCCAGCGCTGCATGTCGTCACGCGACAGGCGCAAGGCGTTGTGCACCTTGTGCGAGATGTCTTTGGGCAGGTTGGCGTGAACCCAGGCGCGTATTTCTTCGCGAAAGGCCTGTTCTTCAGGGGTGAAAGCTAAATCCATGGTGAATGTCTCCAGGCCGGTTGGCAGGTATATCTACGGTCGATTTTCTATTTTTAGCACGGTCGTTCGCAATTTTATGTCTCAGTTGGGACATTCGTGCCGTTGGGGTTGGCGGGGTGCGATAACACACGCTGGCGGGCCGCTATCTGCCGCGTTCTAAACTAGAGGGCTATGGCAACTGCGCAGAAAAATATCGTCATCCTGATTTCGGGCGGCGGCTCCAACATGGCGGCCATCGCCCGCGCCGCCGAAAAAGAGTGCTGGCGCAGCAAATGGGGGGTGAGGGTTGCCGCCGTCATCAGCAACAAAGCGGACGCCCCGGGGCTGGCCGTGGCCCAAAGCCTGGGGATTGCCACCGAAGCCGTGCCCCACAAGTCTTTCGACTCGCGAGAGGCATTTGATGCCGAACTCATGGCCCGTATCGACCGGTATTCGCCCGCACTGGTGGTGCTGGCCGGTTTCATGCGCATTTTGACACCGGGCTTTGTGCAGCACTACGCCGGCCGCTTGATCAACATTCATCCTTCGCTGCTGCCGGCCTTCACGGGGCTGGACACCTACCAGCGCGCCATCGATGCGGGCTGCAAGGTGGCGGGCGCGACGGTGCACCAGGTCACGGAGGTACTGGACCACGGCGCCATCCTGGCGCAGGCGGTGGTGCCTGTGTTGCCGGGCGACACCGCCAGGATGCTGTCTGCCCGCATCCTCACGCAGGAGCACCTGATTTTCCCGCAGGCTGTGCGCGCTTTTTTTGAACCTGCCGCCTGAGCTTTGCCCGCGCGCGCGGCGAAAGCGTTGATGCGCCCTGATTGATACGTTTGATTTGAATCCAGCCGGTCCTCGGCCCCGTATTCATGTCAGCCGCTTTGAAACCCTTCCGGTTGCGGCTTGCGTATCCATTTCATCAACATCAGTTCAAAGGTATTCACATGCAGACAAAACACAAACTGGCATCCGTCGGCGTGGCCATCGCCCTGTCATTGGCTGCCGCATCTTCCTTCGCCCAGGTCATGGTGGGCGGTGCGCCCATGCTCGCCAGCAAGGACATCATCGACAACGCCGTCAACTCCAAGGACCACACCACGCTGGTCGCCGCCGTCAAGGCAGCGGGCCTGGTCGATACGCTCAAGGGCCCGGGCCCGTTCACCGTGTTCGCGCCGACCAATGCGGCCTTTGCCGCATTGCCCGCTGGCACGGTCGACACCCTGCTCAAGCCCGAAAACAAGGGCATGCTCACCGGCATCCTGACCTACCACGTCGTGCCCGGCAAGTGGGACGCCGCAGCCATCAGCAAGATGATTGCCGACGGCAAGGGCATGGCTTCGATCAAGACTGTGGCCGGCGGCACGCTGGTGGCCAGGTCGGCTGGCGGCAAGGTCACGGTGACCGACGAGAAGGGCAGCGTTGCGACTGTCACCATTGCTGACGTGTACCAGTCCAACGGCGTGATCCACGTGGTCGACAAGGTATTGCTGCCCAAGTAAGCAGATCGCTGCTTCTTGCCAGGGCTCGTGCGCGATTTGACTGCGCACGAGCCTTGCCGTTTGCGATTACTTTTGCTCCAGCATATGCAGCGCCGCCTTCACGATGCTTTGCGCATCGACGCTGAAGAATTCACGCAGCGCGGCGCGTGTGTCGCTGCGGCCAAAGCCGTCGGTGCCCAGCGTCAGGTAGCGCCTGCCTTCGGGCACAAAGGCACGAATGCTTTCCGGCACGGCGCGCACATAGTCGGTGGCGGCCACGATGGGGCCGGTGCTGCCCTGCAACTGCTGAGCGATGAAGGGCGCAGTCACAGCGCCGTCATTGATCGCCTCTTGCTGGCAAGCTGCACCATCACGCGCCAGCTCACTCCAGCTGGTCACGCTGAAGACCGTGGCCTCGATGCCCTGCGTGGCCAGTTGCTGCGCAGCCTTGATCACCTCGGTCAGGATCGCTCCCGAACCCATCAAAACGACTTTTTGAGCCTTTTTTGGAGATGTTTCAGGGCTGTGGGGCAATAAGGAAGTGCGCGGCCAGCTATTGAATTGATAGCATCCACGAATAATGTCCGTCTCGGAGCCGGCTTGCAAATCAGGCTGGGCGTAGTTCTCGTTCATCAGCGTGACGTAATAGAAGACGTCTTTTTGTTCGACCATCATCTCCTGCATGCCGTGGTTCAGGATCACGGCCAGCTCGCCGGCAAACGCCGGGTCGTAGGCCTTGCAGTTGGGAATGGTCGCGGCGATCAGGTGGCTGGTGCCGTCCTGGTGTTGCAGGCCTTCGCCGCCCAGCGTGGTGCGGCCCGAAGTTGCGCCCAGCAGGAAACCGCGGGCGCGCTGGTCGGCGGCAGCCCAGATCTGGTCGCCCACGCGCTGAAAGCCGAACATCGAGTAATAGATATAGAAGGGCAGCATCGCCAGGCCGTGCACGCTGTAGCTGGTGGCCGCGGCCGTCCAGCTGGCCATGGCGCCGGCTTCGCTGATGCCTTCTTCCAGGATCTGGCCGTCGAGCGCCTCGCGGTAGCTCAGCACCGAGCCGATGTCTTCCGGCGCGTAGCGCTGGCCCACGCTGGAGTAAATGCCCACCTGCTTGAACAGGTTGGCCATGCCGAAGGTGCGCGCCTCGTCGGCCACGATGGGCACGATCTTCGGGCCCAAGGCCGCGTCTTTCAGCAAGCCGCCCAGCATGCGTACAAAGGCCATGGTGGTGCTCATTTCCTTGCCGTCGGCCGCCAGCGCGAATTGTGCGTAGGAGGGCAGGGCCGGGATGTTCACGATGTCGGCCGCCGTTTCACGCCGCGGCAAATAGCCGCCCAGTGCTGCGCGTTTGGCGTGCATGTATTGCATCTCGGCGCTGTCTGCAGCGGGCTTGTAGAAAGCCAGGGTTTTGGCTTGCTCGTCAGACAGCGGCAGGTTAAAGCGATTGCGGAATTCGATCAGCTCTTCGCCGTCGAATTTTTTCTGCGAATGCGTGGTCATCTTGCCCTGGCCGGCGCTTCCCATGCCGTAGCCCTTTTTGGTGTGCGCCAGGATCACCGTGGGCTGGCCCTGGTGGCTGGCCGCCGCGGCGTAGGCGGCGTGAATCTTCACCAGGTCATGGCCGCCGCGTTTGAGGCGGTCGATCTGTTCGTCCGTCATGCCCTGCGCCAGGCGTGCGAGTTCGGCGTTCTGGCCGAAGAAGTTGTCGCGGTTAAAGCGCCCGTCTTTGGCGGCAAAGGTCTGCATCTGGCCGTCTACCGTTTGCGCAAAAGTTTTTGCCAGTGCATCCGTCAGGTCGCGCGCAAAGAGACCGTCCCAGTCGCTGCCCCAGACCAGCTTGATGACGTTCCAGCCGGCGCCGGCAAAAAGCTTTTCCAGCTCGTCGATGATGCGGCCGTTGCCGCGCACCGGGCCGTCGAGCCGTTGCAGGTTGCAGTTGACGACCCAGACCATGTTGTCCAGGCCTTCGCGGGCGGCCAGGGTCAGCGCGCTCATCGATTCGGGCTCGTCCATCTCGCCATCGCCGAATACGCCCCAGACCTTTCTGCCCGTGCAGTCCAGCAGACGGCGGTGCGTGAGGTAACGCATGAAGCGCGCGTGGTAGATCGAGCTGATCGGGCCTATGCCCATGGAGCCGGTCGGGAACTGCCAGAAGTCAGGCATCAGGTACGGGTGCGGGTAGCTGCACAGGCCTTGCGCACCCTGGCTGGGCGCGGTGAGTTCCTGGCGGTAAAAGCCCAGGTCTTTTTCGTCCAGCCGGCCTTCAAGGTAAGCGCGCGCATAAACGCCGGGCGCGCTGTGCGGCTGGAAGAACACCAGGTCGCCGCGATGTTGACCCTCACCCACGCCTTCCCGTGCGCGAAAGAAATGGTTGAAGCCGGTTTCAAACAGGTCGGCTGCGCTGGCATAACTGGCGATGTGGCCGCCAAGTTCGGCCGAGCCGCCGGTCTCGGCCTGGTTGGCACGCACCACCATGGCCAGCGCATTCCAGCGCATCAGCGAGGCCAGGCGCTCTTCCATCGCCAGGTCGCCGGGGAACACGGGTTGCTCGTCTACGCCGACGGTGTTGACGTAAGGCGTGGCCAGTTCAGGCTGCCAGCCGATGCGCTGCTTGCGCGCGACGCGGGTCAGCTCGTGCAGCATCTCCCGAGCGCGGGCCGGGCCCTGCGTGAGGGCCAGGGCTTCAAACGCCTCACGCCATTCGGCGGTCTCCTGCGGGTCAGGGTCAGCGGAAGGATTGGTATGAGAAGCGGCCTGCATCAGTAAATGGTGGGGTGTGGAATCGTTCATGGCAGCGATCACTTTACGCAGAATCATCCGGAAGGTGTTGCTTCAATATCGGGGCGTGACACCATTTAAAAGCATAAAATGCTGTAAATAACGAATTTTGAAGATGATGCAGCTGGATAACCTTGATTTGAAGATTCTGGACGAGTTGCAGCGGGATGGCTCGCTGACCAACGTGGAGCTGGCGCGCCGCGTGCACCTGAGCCCTTCGCCGTGTCTGGCCCGCGTCAAGGCGCTGGAGGCCGGCGGCGTGATCGATCGCTACGTCGCCATTGCCAATGCGGCGGCGCTGGGTTTGGGCCTGAATGTCTTCATCTCCATCAGCTTGCGCACGCAAAGCAAGGAGTCGCTGGCCGACTTTGAACGGCGCATCGCCGAGCACGACGACGTGATGGAGTGCTATTTGATGTCGGGAGACAGCGACTACCTGATTCGTGTGGCGGTGGCCGACATCGGTGCGCTGGAGAAGTTCATCCTCGAGCAGTTGTCGCCGATCCCGGGCATTGAAAAGATACGCTCGAGCTTTGCGCTCAAGCAGGTCAGGTACAAGACGGCCTTGCCCTTGCCTGTGGCAAGGGCGCCTGAACCCATCGCCAGGGTATCAGCGGCCCGGGGCTGACGACTGTTCGCTGGCCAGGGCCGGATGCGAAATTTCAATTTCGTTGATCTTGGCCAGCAGGTCTTCCCGACGGCTCACGTCTTCCCCTGCGGGACTCACGGTATCGCTCGGTGAATCGACAAACTGCACATAGCGCTTTGTTCCAGAGGCCATCTGGTGCAGGCGGGACTTGAGCCTTTCAACCACTTCCTGTGCGGTCGTCTGGGAGCTGGGCGTGTCATGCCACAGGGCGACGTGCAGGTTAAAGGCATTTGCGTCGCCCAGCTTTTCAGAAGCGCGTATGCAGTCGGCCAGAATTTTGGTTGAAACTTCCGACAGGGTGGTGCGGTTGACCGGACCCTCGATCAACATCATGAAGTCGTTTTCGCCATGGCGAACCACGGTGTCCACGTCGCGTGCTGCCCCGCGCAGGATTTCGCCGATGCGGGAAAGTGCGGCACCGCGCTTCTGGTCGCTTGCCGCGTCATGGCTCGGGGCCTGGTCGAGCCACCGCAACATCAATACGCCGAATGCCGACTTCTGCCGCCGCGCGCGAAGCAGCATGGGCGGCAGCCTGTCGTCGATGATCCGCGGCAACATCAGCCCGCTGGCCGGGTCGTAAGTCGCCAGTGCGGCGCTGCGATGGTTGGCAAACAGTGCTGCCCGGCTGCGCCATGCCAGCACGAGGAAAACCCAGAGCAGGCCGATCATTGCCGACAGGACACCGGCTGCCTGTGCCGCTTCAACATTCCAGACCCAGCCCGCGTTGTAGGAAAGCCGGGCCAGCGCGGCCAGCCCGATGGGCGCGGCGCCCAGCAGGATGAGAAGGTTCCAGGTCTGTCCCCGCAAAGACATCCACAAGAGGCTTCCCATGATGGCCAGAGTGGAAAACGCCAGCCACAGGTTGCGAAGATCACGCGGCACGAGGTTCTGGCCGGCAGCCATCAGGCAGGCCATGAACAGGCTGCCCGCCGTCACGGTGAGCAGCAGGCGGTATATGCGCGGGTAGCCGCTCTTGGCATAGCTGGCCTGGGTGCAAAACCATGCACCGGCGCCCATGCTCACCGAGGCCGACACCCAGCCCATGACCTGGTTCAGGTGTGCGCTGTGCGGCCAAATGCGCCAGCCGCCATAGCCGATCAGCACCAGTTGCGTGAACATGAGCGTGACCACGACGGCGCCGAACCACAAAAATACCTTGTTATGCGCCATGACGAACGCGGCCAGGCACAGAAAGGCCAGCAGGCTGAACATGCCCCACATCAACCCGATCACCACGCCAACCCGGGACGCGCCGTCGATGTACTCGATGGGCGACAGCAGCATGGGCCGCTCCGTGAGGGCCCTGCGGTGCTCAAAGCGCAGGTAGTAGGTCTGGATTCCGTCGCCGCGCGTTTGCAGCTCAAAACTCGGCACGCGGGTGCGCAGCGCCCACGCGGCCGGGGCAATCGCTTCGCCTGCGGACTGGACCAGCCAGCCGCCTTGCGGGTTGCGCGAAAAAAGGCTCACCCTGAAGATGGCCTGGCCCGGCATCCGGATGTACCAGGTCTGCAGGGCTTCGGTGGCCGGCAGTGAAAAACTGGCCCAGACGTCCTGCGTGTTCGAGGTGGGAAGGATGGAGTCGTCTGTATAGGGCTGAAAGTTCCACGGCCCGGTTGCGGGATCAGCGGTTGTCAAGGCATCAGGTGACTCGATGGAATCCTTGGGCACCGCGACCCATTGCAGCGGCTGGGCCAGCGTGATTGTGGGACTGTCTTCGTACAGGCGGTCAAAGACCTGTGCATGGGCTGCGCCGAAGAATGCGCAGAGCAACATCAGGAAAAAACCACGCAGTCTTGCCGTTCGATACATCTGCATAGCTTATTGCAAAAAGCCGGACCTGCACGGAAGGCCATAGTCCTGCCGTGCGAACGTCCGATGCGGATGCGGAGCCGCTGTATGTAATCAGCGCGTCACATGCGTTGGCCACCATCCGGCTTTCTTCAACTGTGGATTTCCCATGCCTTCTTCCCGTTTTGTCGCCAAGCGGCGCCCCGCATTCAGCTCTCTCTTCAAAGCCATCTTTCCTGCGCTGGCAGCCGTTGCGCTGGTCGCGCCGCTGCAAGCCCAGACCGCCTTTCCGGCCACGCTGGCCGGCCATGTGGTGGCGCCCGCCCAGTCGTTTATTGCAGCGCCCAAAGATGCGCCGCAGGACCTGCAGGTCAGCGGCAAGTTCACCAATGGCAAGCGCACGGAAGCGCTGGGCACGGTGGAGGGCCTGTCTGCCGGCAGGCCCACGGGTGTGAGCCTGCCTTTCAAGGGCCAGCCGCTGCAAGGCCACTCCGGCATCAAGAAAATGCCCGATGGCAGCTTCTGGATCCTGACCGACAACGGCTTTGGCTCCAGAGCCAATTCGCCGGATGCCATGCTGTACCTGAACCGCTACAAGGTCGATTTCAAGGCCGGCGCCATGAAGCGGCTGGAAACGATTTTTCTGCACGATCCCGATAGAAAAGTGCCGTTCCGCATCGTTCATGAAGGCACGAAGCAGCGTTACCTCACGGGCAGCGACTTTGACACCGAAAGCTTCCAGTTCGCCGGTGGCGCCTTGTGGATTGGCGACGAGTTCGGCCCTTTCCTGATCAAGGCCGATATGAAAGGCAAAGTGCTGGCGGTGTTTGACACGCTGGTCGACGGCAAGGCCGTGCGTTCGCCCGACCACCCGGCTGTGACGACGCCCGGCGTGCCGGGCGGGGCGGTGGATTTCCAGGTTCGCCGCTCCAAGGGCTTTGAAGGCATGGCCGCTTCGAAAGACGGCAGCAAGCTGTATGCGCTGCTTGAGGGCGCGCTGTATGACGCGGCCACCAAAGGCAATGAAAACGTGGGCGGCAAGGACTACCTGCGCGTGCTGGAGTTTGATGTGAAGAGCGAATCCTGGACCGGCCGCCACTGGAAGTACATGCTGGAGAGCAACAGCCACGCGATTGGCGACTTCAACATGATCGACGGCACGACCGGATTGATCATTGAGCGCGACAACGGCGAAGGCACGGCCGACAAGGCCTGCCCGGAAGGCCAGAAGCGCACCGACTGCTTCCACGACATCGCGAAGTTCAAGCGTGTCTACAAGGTGGAACTGAGCGACGCCAATGCCGGCGGTGCGGTGCGCAAGATCGGCTACATCGATCTGATGGCCATTGCCGACCCGGCGAAGCTGGCGCGCAAGCCCCTGAACAACGGCGTGCTGACTTTCCCGTTCTTCACCATTGAAAACGTGGACGTGGTGGACGCCGCGCACATCGTGGTCGGCAACGACAACAACCTGCCGTTTTCCAGCAGCCGCGAACCCAACAAGGCGGACGACAACGAGCTGATCCTGCTGGAAGTGGGCGATTTCCTCAAGGCGCGGTAAGCGCGCGCATCAGGCGTGAGCGAAGTTGCTATTACTTTTATAGCGACTGGCGCACGTTCTGATTGGGCTGCGGACCAGAACTGCTTACATTTTTGACTGGAAAACCAGCCCGGCGTGCTCGCGCAGCGCGTGGAACTTGATCTTGGGCCACTGCTGCTCCACCGCGCGCAGGGTGGCGCTGTGGTCCACCAGCAGGGTGGGCGCATCGACCGCATCCAGCGCCACGCGGTGGGCGTTGGCGTCCATGAATTTCTTCAGTTCGTTCGGGTCCTCGGACGTCACCCAGCGGGCCAGGTTGAAGTTGCTGCCCATGATGCGGGCCTTGACGCCGTACTCATGCTCGAGCCGGTGAGCCACCACTTCAAACTGCAACTGGCCGACGGCGCCCAGCAGCAGTAATGAACCGGCAATCGGGCGGAACACCTGGATCGCGCCTTCTTCACCGAGCTGCGTGAGGCCGGCGCGCAGCTGTTTGCTGCGCAGCGGGTCGGCCACCTCGACGGCGCGGAACATTTCAGGCGCAAAGAAGGGCAGGCCGGTGAACTGCAGGGCTTCGCCTTCGGTGAGCGTGTCGCCCAATTGCAGCACGCCATGGTTGGGAATACCGATGATGTCGCCGGCAAAAGCAGTGTCGAGCAATTCGCGGCGCTGGCTCATGAAGCTCACCACGGTGTTGGGCCTCAGCTCCTTGCCGCTGCGCACCACCTTCAGGCGCATGCCGCGGGTGAACTCGCCGCTGGCGACGCGCAAGAATGCGATGCGATCGCGGTGGGCCGGGTCCATGTTGGCCTGGATCTTGAACACCACGCCGGAGAATTTTTTCTCTTCGGGGTGCACCACGCGCTGGATGGCTTCGCGCTCGGCAGGCGCGGGTGCCAGGTCGACCAACGCGTCCAGCACTTCCTGCACGCCGAAGTTGTTGATGGCCGAGCCGAAGAACATGGGCGTCTGTTTGCCGGCCAGGAATTCGGCGCGGTTGAATTCGGGCGTGGCGCCGGCGACAAGTTCGATCTCGCCCTGGGCTTGGGCGTATTCGGCGCCAAAGCGCTTGGCGGCTTCAGCGTTGTCCAGGCCGGCCAGGATTTCATCGTCGCCGCCGGCTTTTTCTTCGCCGGGGCTGAAGACGCGCATGCGGTCTTCGCGGCGGTCGTACACGCCGTGAAAGAGCTTGCCCATGCCGACAGGCCAGGTGAAAGGAATGACCGTCATGCCAAGCTCGCGTTCGATCTCGTCCATCACGCTCATCGGATCCTGCACCTCGCGGTCCATCTTGTTGACGAAAGTCAGGATGGGCGTGTTGCGCGCGCGGCAGACCTGCAGCAGGCGGCGGGTTTGCGGCTCCACGCCGTTGGCCGCGTCGATCACCATCAGCGCGGCGTCCACGGCGGTCAACACGCGATAGGTGTCTTCGGAGAAGTCCTGGTGGCCGGGGGTGTCGAGCAGGTTGATGACGCAGTCGCGGTATTCCATCTGCATGACCGAGCTGGCGACCGAGATGCCGCGCTGCTTTTCAATTTCCATCCAGTCGGAGGTGGCATGGCGCGCGGCCTTGCGGGCCTTCACGCTGCCGGCGATCTGGATCGCGCCCGAGAACAGCAGCAGCTTCTCGGTCAGCGTGGTTTTACCCGCGTCGGGGTGGGAGATGATGGCAAACGTGCGGCGGCGCTTGACCTGTTTTTCGATTTCAGTGGAAGCTTGGGTTTCGGACATAACCCATGATTATCGATGACGGCGCTTATTGGGGCACCGGGCCCGGTTGCACGGCGAAACGCGGTTGTTTCACCCCGTCGATCACGACCTCTTCATTGAACATGCCAGCAGGCCGCACCCATAGCCCTTTTTCGCCGTAGAGCGCGCGGTACAGAGTCATGGGCTCCAGGCTTTCGCTGTGGCGCACGGTGCCGACTACCTCATACAGCATGCCCTTGTAGTGGCGGTACAGACCGGGCGGGGTTTCTATCAGGGGAGGCAATGCGTGTGCGGTGGCTTCTGGCATGAGGGATCAGGGGTTTAAAAATATTGCGCGGTGGCTCGGTGGGACAATGGAGGCTATGCATCCTAAAGCCTTACTCGACAGTTGTTCCGAGCTTCTCAAGCAGGTCCTTAAATTTGATCATCCCGCCGACATGGTGGTGTCGCGCTATTTTCGCGACTATCGCCTCGGCCCCCGCGAACGCGCCACCGTGGCGGAAACGATTTACGGCGTTCTGCGCAAGAAAAATCTTTATTCCTATCTGGCCCAGCATGGCAGCGGCGCGCCGGAGCGGCGTCTTGCGATTCTCGGTTTTGCGGCAGACCGCGACTTTCTTTTAGGCGCGCTGACCGACCAGGAAAAAGACTGGCTGGCGCGTTGCGACCAGGTCAAACCATCGCACCTGATGGAGCTGCATCGCCACAACCTCCCGCAGTGGCTGGTTGATCCGTTGAAAGAGCAGCTGGGTGATGATTTCTGGCCGCTGGTCGAAAGCCTGAACGCGCCGGCCGGGCTTGATTTGCGCGTCAACACCCTCAAGGATAAACGGGCTGAAGTCCAGAAGGAGCTTGCGAAAGCGGCTATCAAAACCGTAGCGACACCGTATTCGCCCTGGGGCCTGCGCATTGCCGACGGCAAGCCTCAACTGGGCAAACTGGATGCTTTCACGCGTGGCGCCATTGAAGTGCAGGACGAAGGCTCACAGCTGCTGGCCCTGCTGGTCGACGCCAAGCGTGGTGAGATGGTGGTCGATTTTTGTGCCGGGGCGGGTGGCAAGACCCTGGCGCTGGGTGCTTCCATGCGCAATACCGGTCGCCTTTATGCGTTTGATACGTCCGGGCACCGGCTGGACGCGCTCAAGCCGCGGCTGGCGCGCAGCGGTCTTTCCAATGTTCATCCGGTGGCCATTGCGCATGAGCGTGACGACCGTATCAAGCGCCTGGCCGGCAAGATAGACCGGGTCCTGGTGGATGCCCCGTGTTCGGGGCTCGGCACTTTGCGGCGCAATCCTGACCTCAAATGGCGGCAGACGCCCAAGGCGATTGAAGAGCTCAGGGTCAAGCAAACTGCCATTTTGCAGAGCGCTGCGCGGCTTCTAAAGCCCGGCGGACGCCTGGTTTACGCGACCTGCAGCGTTTTGCGTGAAGAAAACGAAGCCATCGCTGAAGCCTTCAGTGAGGCGAATAAAGAGTTCAACGTCCTTGAAACAGGGCCCTTGTTGACTCATCTGGGGGTGGAACACGCGGAAAAGCTCTGCCGCGGACCCTACCTTCGGCTCTGGCCTTACCTGCATCAGACGGACGGGTTTTTCGCAGCAGTATGGCAAAAGTCGTGATATTTTTGGCGACAAAAGACGACAGATAAGCCGAAGTTACATATTCATTCGTGATTTTTCGCACTGTTTTGACCTTGGATCCTGTGCCGAAAGTGACTTGGTATTTATGGGGGATCGCCTTACAATAAGTGGTTATTTTTTGCAGCGCCTGGAGACACATCTGGATGGGCGACTGCTTCAGATTGTTTAAAGGATTTTTATGATCTTGTTTGATGCGGCCCTCGACTGGCTTGCCAATGGGTTGCTTGCCGCCAGCTGGTGGCAAATCGTGTTGTACACGCTGGTGACCACCCATATCACCATTGCCAGCGTCACCATCTATCTGCACCGTCACCAGGCGCATCGCGCCATGGACCTGCACGCGATTCCTTCGCATTTTTTCCGTCTCTGGCTCTGGCTGGGTACGGGCCAGGTCACCAAGGAATGGGTGTCCATTCACCGCAAGCACCACGCCAAGTGCGAAACCTCTGAAGATCCGCACAGCCCGCAGGCTTACGGCATCAAGAAGGTTTTCTGGGAAGGCGCCGAGTTGTACCGCGCCGAAAGTAAAAACAAGGAAACCATGGCCAAGTTCGGCCACGGCACGCCCAATGACTGGATTGAGCGCAACGTCTACACCCGCTATAGCTGGCAAGGTGTGGGTCTGATGATGATCATCGACCTGGCGCTCTTCGGCGTGGCAGGCCTGGCTGTCTGGGCCGTGCAAATGGCCTGGATCCCCGTGACGGCGGCCGGCATCATCAACGGCATTGGCCACTATTGGGGCTATCGCAATTTTGAGGCGCCTGATGCCAGCACCAACATTTCGCCCTGGGGCATCATGATTGGCGGCGAAGAGCTGCACAACAACCATCACACCTACCCGACGTCGGCCAAGTTCTCGGTCAAGCCCTACGAATTCGACATCGGCTGGGTGTATATCCGTGCCATGGAAAAAGTTGGCCTGGCCTCCGTCAAGAAGGTCCCGCCCAAGCTCCAGCTGGGTTCCATCCAGCCTGTGGCAGATGAAAAAACCCTGGAAGCCCTGATCGCCCATCGCTACGAAGTCATGGCGGGTTTCGCGCGCGAACTGCGCCGCGCCGGCAGGGCCGAAATCGAAGTGCTGAAGGCCAAGAAAGCCGACGTGTCCGTGTTGCGCGCAGCCAATCGCTGGCTGCACCGCGATGACGACAAGGTGCCGGCCGCCGCCAAACCCCAGCTGGCGCAGGCCCGCGCCGAACACCCCGTGCTGGACAAGATGGTCACCATGCGGGAAGAACTGCGCCAGATGTGGCTAACCACCTCGGCGTCCCGTGAGCAGCTGGCTGCGGACCTGCAGGCCTGGTGCCACCGCGCTGAGGAAAGCGGTATTGCTGCCTTGCGCGAATTCTCGATGAAGCTGCGGGCTGCCCGCACCTGACCTGACACTACATATCCGACCGGTCGCCCGGTCGGAACTTCAAGGCCGCTTCCGGAGAAATCCAGGGGCGGTTTTTTATTGTCCGGGAGCCCGGCGAAGGTGGCCAGAAAAGTCCGGAGCCCCTGCTGGATGCCCGCCTTGTTGTGATGCTGCGTTGCAGGCTTTCTGAGGCCGGTGTCCTGTGCGAAGTGGCGGGCGGGGATGGTAACTGCTAATTTGCCTGTGAAGCTTCGGCGTTGCCGAATTACCGACTTTTCATGTTCCCCTGCCGGAAGGTCTGAGGCCGCAGGTGTGCGACACAGGCGTAAAAAAACCCGCTGTAAGACAGCGGGTTTTTTGGGGTAGCGCGCATGGCGCTGCAGGAATCAAGTCTGAATTACTTCAGCTTGATTTCCTTGTATTCCACGTGCTTGCGTGCCTTGGGATCAAATTTCATGATCAGCATCTTGTCGGGCGTGGTTTTCTTGTTTTTGGTGGTCGTGTAGAAATGACCCGTGCCGGCAGTCGATTCCAGCTTGATTTTTTCGCGTGCGCCTTTAGCCATGATGCTTCTCCTTAGACTTCACCGCGGGCACGAAGGTCCACCAGGACTGCATCGATGCCTTTTTTGTCAATCAAGCGCAGACCGGCGCTGGTGATGCGCAGGCGCACCCAGCGGTTTTCGCTTTCGACCCAGAAGCGGCGGTACTGCAGATTAGGCATGAACCGGCGCTTGGTTTTGTTGTTTGCGTGAGAAACATTGTTTCCCACCATCGGGCCTTTGCCCGTTACCTGACAGACGCGTGCCATGAGCACTCTCCGTAAAAAATTAGAAATCGGATGCTGGCAAAGGGTAAATCTGCACGAGACAGACCTGCAAATGCTCAGCTAAGCCATAGATTATAGCCTGAAAACTGATTTATTCCAATTCCGCCGATTGAGAGCTCGGCAGAGCGGCAAAAGAGCTGGAAAAAAGAGACAAAAAGAGGAAGTCAGCGCTTCCTCCTTTTTCAGGAGCCTTGTTCCAGGAAGCGCTGGGCATCCAGCGCCGCCATGCAGCCCGTTCCGGCGCTGGTAATCGCCTGGCGGTAAATATGGTCCTGCACATCGCCGGCAGCGAAGACGCCCGGAACGCTGGTCATGGTGGCAAACCCCTGCAGCCCGGTTTTGGTGATGATGTAGCCGTCTTTCATTTCCAGCTGTCCTGCAAAGATGTCTGTGTTCGGCTGGTGGCCGATCGCGATAAAACAGCCTTTGAGGGTGATGTCCTGCGAGGCATCGCTGGTTGTGCTCTTCAGACGGACGCCGGTCACCCCCGAAGCATCACCGAGCACCTGCTCCAGCGTGTGGTGCAGTTTGAGCTCGATCTTGCCTGCGGCCACTTTTTCGTGCAGCTTGTCGATCAGGATGGCTTCGGCCTTGAATTTGTCGCGGCGGTGTACCAGCGTGACCTTGCTGGCGATGTTAGAGAGATAAAGCGCCTCCTCCACCGCCGTGTTGCCGCCGCCCACGACGCAGACCTCTTCCCCTCGGTAGAAGAAGCCGTCACAGGTGGCGCAGCCGGAAACGCCGCGGCCCATGAATGCCGTCTCCGACTCCAGGCCCAGGTATTTGGCAGAGGCGCCGGTAGCGATGATCAGCGAGTCGCAGGTGTAAGTCCCGCTGTCGCCCGTCAGGGTAAAGGGGCGTTTGCTGAAGTCGACCTTGTTGATGTGGTCAAAAATAATCTCGGTCTTGAAGCGCTCGGCGTGCTCCAGAAAGCGCTGCATCAGGTCGGGCCCCTGCACGCCATGTACGTCGGCGGGCCAGTTGTCGACCTCGGTGGTGGTCATGAGCTGGCCGCCTTGCGCAATGCCGGTGATCAATACCGGGTTGAGGTTGGCGCGCGCTGCGTAGACGGCTGCGGTGTAACCCGCAGGCCCTGAACCGAGGATGAGGACTCTGGAATGTTTCATGATGAAAAACTGATTGGGAAAGTGTAAGAACTCATGTAGAGTCGTGCCGCATAAGTGCAGCGTCAAGTAAAAACAGCTGCTGGTACTTTTCAGGCATTTTGATTTCTTATGAGATTGCGTGCCATTGTAAGAACTCGCACGACTAGCCGTCGTATGTGAGGTTGGGAGATATCTGCTATGACAACGATGGTGTCTAACCTGGAATTGATTCGCCGGGTCCCTCTTTTTTCCGTGTTGACTGCCAGCCAGGCTGCATCGGTCGCCGATACCGTGGTCAAGCGCCGATTCAAGCGCGGCGAGCCTATCGTGGAGCAGGGCAAAAAATCCAACGCCCTTTCCATCATCCTGACCGGCCGCGCGCGCGTCATCACCACGGATTCCCGGGGCCGCGAGGTTATTCTGGCCACCATGCACCCCGGCGACTATGTGGGTGAAATGAGCCTGATCGACAACGAACCTCACTCCGCCACGGTGCGCGCCGAGATCCAGACCGATGCCCTGATCCTGGGCCGCCTGGAGTTTGCACGTTGCCTTCCGGAAAACAGTTCCATGGCCTATGCCGTGCTGAAGGGGCTGGTCCAGAGACTGCGCCATGCAGACCGGCAAATTGAGTCGCTGGCCCTGATGGATGTGTATGGCCGTGTGGCCAGGGCATTGCTCGAATTCGCCAATGAAGACGGCAGCGGAAATGCCGTGATCCGCGACAAGGTTTCAAGGCAGGATCTGGCCAAGATGGTCGGCGCTTCACGCGAAATGGTCAGCCGGGTGATGAAGGATCTTGAAGAGCGCGGATTCATCGAAACCCGCGACGATGGCTCGCTTTTGGTGAAAGAGCGTCTTCATACGCTGGGATAGGGCCCTGGCAGACCCCTGCCGTACGGTCTGGCGTCTCTGGTGCCCCTCAAGGCCCTTACCCAACTGCGGTAAGCTTGGTACCGCAACCCGGAAATACCGAAACATGAAAGCGCGTCTTCGTACCCATGGCGGCGTTGCAAGCCTTGCGAAGGCATCTAGCCTTCACTGCGGCTCGCGCCTTGCCCTGAGCACGAATCCATCCTTTTCATTGTGTCTCGCTATTTCCGGCTTGCAGTACTAGCCGGGCCATGACTTACTCACTCGATACCCTGAACTCCAGAAATTCCCCAGCCGCGGGCGCGCCCAGCGGTATCAAACGCTTTGCCCATGAAGTCAGCCTGATTCTGGGTCTGCTCGGCCTGATTTTCTGGCTCGCGGCACTGCTCAGCTATTCACCGCAAGATGCAGCCTGGTCAACATCCGGTACCTCGGACGTCCTGGGCGGCGCCCAAGCGGTGGCCCGCAATTGGGGGGGGCGCGTGGGCGCATGGCTGGCAGATGCGAGCTATTTCCTGTTGGGCTTTTCCGTCTGGTGGGCATTGGCGGCAGGCGCACAGGTCTGGCTGTCTTCACTGGCGCGCTGGCTTCGCGGCGAACCCCTTGCTGCCGATTCATCCCACTCCGCCGGTCGGATCCGGTTCTGGCTGAGCCTGCTCCTGCTTTTGCTGGCCAGCGCGGCGCTGGAATGGTCCCGGCTGTATCGTTTTGAATTCAGGTTGCCCGGCCACGCTGGCGGCGTGCTGGGTTACCTGGCTGGAATGCAGGGCGAGAAATGGCTGGGCTTTGCTGGTTCAGGCCTGGTTTTCATTGCGCTCGGCGTGATTGCCGTGTCCGCCGTGTTCGGCTTTTCCTGGGCGCATGTGGCCCTGCGTGTCGGCGCGTGGATTGACAATCTGATTGATTCCCGGCGCGAAAAGCGCGAAATCGCCGAAGACCTCGCCTTCGGCAAACTGGCCGCGCGTGAGCGTGAGGAGACTTTGATCGACGAGCGCATCGAGATTGAAGAGCACCACCCGGTTCCGGTCCTGATCGAGCCCGTGCTCGTGGACATTCCCAAAAGCGAGCGCGTGGCAAAAGAACGGCAAAAACCGCTCTTCAGTGAAATGCCCGATTCCAAGCTGCCGCAGGTTGATCTGCTCGATGGTGCGTTGACCCGCCAGGAGACCGTGGCCCCTGAGACGCTGGAAATGACCTCGCGCCTGATCGAGAAAAAGCTGAAAGATTTCGGCGTCGAGGTGCGTGTCGTGGCCGCCGCGCCAGGCCCCGTCATCACCCGTTATGAGATCGAACCCGCCACGGGCGTGAAGGGTTCGCAAGTCGTTAACCTGGCCAAAGACCTGGCCCGCGCCCTGAGCCTCGTTTCCATCCGCGTGATCGAAACCATTCCCGGCAAAAACTACATGGCGCTGGAGCTGCCCAATGCCAAGCGCCAGTCCATCAAGCTCAGTGAAATTCTGGGATCGCAGGTCTACAACGAAGCCAAGTCGATGCTCACGATCGGTTTGGGCAAGGACATCAGCGGCGCTGCGGTGGTGGCCGACCTTGCCAAGATGCCGCACTGCCTGGTGGCCGGTACCACCGGCTCCGGCAAGTCGGTCGGCATCAATGCGATGATCCTGAGCCTGCTCTACAAGGCCGATGCGCGCGACGTGCGTCTGCTGCTGATCGACCCCAAGATGCTCGAAATGAGCGTCTATGAGGGCATTCCGCATCTGCTGGCGCCGGTGGTCACCGACATGCGCCAGGCCGCCCACGGCCTGAACTGGTGTGTGGCCGAAATGGAAAAACGCTACAAGCTCATGAGCAAGCTGGGCGTGCGCAACCTGGCCGGCTACAACGCCAAACTCGACGAGGCCAAGGCCAAGGGCGAATTCATCTACAACCCCTTCAGCCTCACGCCGGAGCAACCCGAGCCGCTGGAGCGCCTGCCTTACATCGTGGTGGTGATCGACGAACTGGCCGACCTGATGATGGTGGTCGGCAAGAAGATTGAAGAGCTGATCGCCCGCCTGGCGCAAAAAGCCCGGGCCGCCGGCATCCACCTGGTGCTGGCTACCCAAAGGCCAAGCGTGGATGTGATTACCGGCCTGATCAAGGCCAATATCCCGACGCGCCTGTCTTTCCAGGTCAGCAGCAAGATCGACAGCCGGACCATTCTTGACCAGATGGGTGCTGAGGCATTGTTGGGAATGGGTGACATGCTTTACATGCCGAGTGGTACAGGCTTTCCAATTCGGGTGCATGGTGCGTTTGTGAGTGATGACGAAGTGCACCGCGTGGTGGCCTACCTCAAGCTGCAGGGCGAACCCAATTACATCGACGGCGTGCTGGAAGGCGGTACCGTCGATGGCGAGGACGGCGACTTGCTGGGTGATGGCAGCAGTGGCGGCAACGGCGGCGGTGAAAAAGATCCGATGTACGACCAGGCTGTGGAAGTCGTGCTGAAAAACCGCAAGGCCAGCATTTCGCTGGTGCAGCGTCATCTCAAGATCGGCTACAACCGCGCGGCGCGGCTGGTCGAAGACATGGAAAAAGCCGGACTGGTCAGCGCCATGAGTGGCAGCGGCCAGCGCGAAATCCTGGTGCCCTCACGGGCGGAGTGACGATCATGAAGAAATATTTTGCTACTGTTTTGATAGCTGCTTGCGCACATTCCGTATGGGCTGGCGGCCTGGAAAGCCTCGAAACTTTCGTGAAGACCGTCAGCAGCGGCCGCGCCGAGTTCACCCAGGTGGTGACGGCGCCCGGCAAGGACGGCCAGGCTGCACGCAGCAAGACGTCGAACGGTACGTTTGAGTTTTCGCGGCCCAACCGTTTCCGCTTTGTCTATAAAAAGCCTTTTGAGCAAACCATCGTGGCCGACGGCCAGACCTTGTGGCTCTATGACGCAGACTTGAACCAGGTCACCTCGCGCAAGCTGGCCCAGGTACTGAACGGAACCCCGGCCGCCGTGATCGCCGCTGCTGCAGACCTCAAGGGCCTGCAAGCCGATTTCAATCTGGCTTCCTTGCCTGACAGAGATGGCTTGCAGTGGATACAGGCCAAACCCAAAACCAAAGACGGCCAGTTGCAGAGCATCAGCGTCGGTTTCAAGCCGACCGGGAAGGGCAGCGAACTCGCCATGCTGGAAATCCTTGACAGCTTCGGCCAGAAATCCGTGATGACCTTCAGTCAGTTCGAGATTAACCCTGCACTTGGCCCTGCAAGCTTCCAGTTCAAGACGCCGGCTGGGGCGGACCTGATTCGCCAGTAAACGCCTGCGGTGGTTTTTCCATGCCGGTTTCAATTCCCGGATTCATGGTGGTGATCAAACCTGGTTTTCTGGCTTTCTCACGGAGAGTTTGATTCTGTATTCCGAGAGGATATTGTTTTTTTCGCGCGCCATGATTTCCAGCTCTTCGCCTGAAATCTTCCCGTCCGAAAACATCTGGCTATAAGGATCGGCGATCACTACTTCCACATCAGTGGTCACAAAATCCACCCCCAGATAATGGGCAAAGGGTGAGTTGGGGAAGCCCTTCAATTTCCACTCATCATTGTTTTTTTTATCGAACAGTGCAAACAGGGCGGGCGTGATGATTCGCACGTGCGTAGGATCGCTGATGAAATTGTCGTGCCTGGGATGGGGTACGTTAATTTCAATGACAGCATTGTTTTTGCATACGCGATAGAGTTCTTTCATGATTCCCAGAAAAACACTGGATTGCTGGCCCATGTGTTCAAGAGAATGATTAAAGATGACGGCATCGACTGAACTGTCGTCCCAAATCCACGGAGTCACTTCCACGTTAAAAACTACATCCGGGTTGCATTCCTGAAATGCGTCCACGTTGACACACCCGGCAAACTTGTTGTGGCCGCAACCAAGATTTAATTTCATGAAGAGTTACCGCAGGTTTTGATGAATTAATGAGTCAGTAGCGATTATCAGGGTGCGACCTCAAGGCGGTTGCTGATC
This sequence comes from Polaromonas sp. P1_F9, assembly GCF_056405615.1. NCBI lineage: Bacteria > Pseudomonadati > Pseudomonadota > Betaproteobacteria > Burkholderiales > Comamonadaceae > Polaromonas > Polaromonas sp. P1_F9. The sequence goes on from NZ_JBFUBT010000010.1 coordinate 75,441, forward strand.
AAACACCAAGGCTCTCGCGCAAATCATATGTCGCATATATACCCCTTATGCCAACGAAAAATCAACCTCTAGCAGAACGTTTGCGCCCCCAGTCACTTGGGGAGGTCATCGGCCAGCAACACCTGCTGGGTGAAGGCATGCCACTGCGCATCGCGTTCGAATCGGGACAACCGCACAGCTGCATCCTCTGGGGACCGCCCGGCGTTGGCAAGACCACGATCGCACGGCTCATGGCGAGCAGCTTCGACGCCCACTTCATCACTATTTCCGCCGTGCTGGGTGGCGTCAAGGACATCCGGGAAGCGGTTGAGCAGGCGTCCATCTGGCAAGGGCAGGGCGGCAAGCGCACCATCGTGTTTGTGGATGAGGTGCATCGCTTCAACAAAAGCCAGCAGGATGCTTTTTTGCCGCATGTGGAAAGCGGTCTTTTTACGTTCATCGGCGCCACCACGGAAAATCCGTCATTCGAGGTGAATTCGGCCTTGCTCTCGCGCGCGGTGGTGTACGTATTGCAGCCGCTGGGTGAAGCGGATCTCAAACAAATAGTGGCCAAGGTGCTTGCAGAGCGTGCGCTGCCAGCTATCGAAACCATAGCAAGCGAGGCCGTTGACCGGCTCGTGGCCTATGCCGATGGCGATGCTCGCCGACTGCTTAACACGCTCGAATCCCTCAGCGTGGCAGCCAAAGCCGAAAAGGTGGCCGGCGTTACCGATGCCTGGCTGCTCAAAGTACTGGGCGAACGTCTGCGCCGTTACGACAAGGGTGGCGAACAGTTCTACGACACCATTTCAGCCCTGCACAAGTCGGTGCGCGGCTCCGACCCCGACGCCGCGCTCTACTGGTTCATGCGCATGCTCGACGGCGGCGCCGAGCCGCGCTACATGGCGCGCCGGCTGGTCCGCATGGCCAGCGAAGACATCGGGCTGGCCGACCCGCGTGCCTTGCGCATGGCGCTGGACGCCGCAGAAGTTTATGAACGCCTTGGCTCCCCCGAGGGCGAACTGGCGCTGGCCCAGTGCGTCATCTATCTGGCAGTCGCGCCCAAGTCCAATGCCGTCTACAAGGCCTTCAACGAGGCCAAGGCCTTTATCGCCAAGGACGGCACCCGCCCGGTGCCCCTGCATTTGCGCAATGCACCAACAAAGCTCATGAAACAGCTGGATTACGGCAAAAACTACCGTTACGCCCACGACGAGGAAGACGGCTTTGCCGCGGGTGAGAATTATTTTCCGGAAGGCATGCCGCCTCCAGGCTTCTACCGTCCCGTCAACAGAGGACTGGAGATACGCATAGCGGATAAGTTAAATGAGTTGAAAATTAAGAACAATAAGAAAAACTGATAAAAAACAAAAGCCGCTGATAAAGGCTGATCCAGCGCCGAAAATACCCTTCCTCAAGGGTAAACCCCGCGAAAACCGCACCGCTGGCTCGATTCTCGCTAGAGACGCTTGGCTACAATTTGCGGATTAGCTCGCCAACTTCACCAGCCATCCGGCTTTGATAGGCGGGCTTTTTGTTAACTCAAGCCAGTCACCGGCGATCCCGGTGGGTGGTGGCCGCCAGGCGGAGTTCGCAATTTCATCAATTGGACGGGAGAGTGAGTTATGGAAGTTTTGCTACAGCAGATCATCAATGGTCTGGTGCTGGGCAGCATGTATGCCTTGATCGCCCTGGGCTACACCATGGTGTACGGCATCATTAACCTGATCAACTTCGCACACGGCGAAGTACTGATGGTGGGGGCTTTGACCAGCTGGACCATCATCGGTCTGATGCAGGATTCCATGCCGGGCACGCCGGGCTGGATTATTTTGCTGATTTCGCTGCTGATCGCCTTTGTCGTGTGCGGCGCCCTCAATTTCGCGATTGAGAAAATCGCCTACCGGCCCCTGCGAAACTCGCCCAAACTGGCCCCGCTGATCACCGCCATCGGCATGTCGCTGCTGCTGCAGACACTGGCCATGATCATCTGGAAGCCCAACTACAAACCCTATCCCACGCTGTTGCCTTCCGAGCCCTTCCAGGTCGGCGGTGCCGTCATCACTGTGACCCAGCTGTTCATCCTGGGTGCAACCGTTGTCTCCCTTTCCGTACTCATGTGGCTGGTGCATTACACCAAGCTGGGCCGCGCCATGCGTGCCACCGCTGAAAACCCCCGTGTTGCGGCGCTTATGGGCGTACGCCCCGACACCGTCATCTCGGCCACCTTCATCATCGGCGCCATCCTCGCCGCACTGGCCGGCGTCATGTACGCCTCCAACTACGGCACGGTGCAGCACACCATGGGCTTTCTGCCCGGCCTGAAGGCCTTCACGGCGGCTGTGTTCGGCGGCATCGGCAACCTGGGCGGCGCTGTGCTTGGCGGCATTTTGCTGGGCCTGATCGAGTCCATCGGCGCCGGCTACATCGGCCCGCTGACGGGCGGCGTGCTGGGCAGCCAGTACTCCGACATCTTTGCTTTCATCGTGCTGATTTTTGTGCTCACGCTGCGGCCTTCAGGCCTGCTGGGTGAGCGTGTAGCGGACCGGGCGTGACGCCGCGTCCATCCGGTACACAAGGAGAACATTCATGAATTCTGTCAAATCGAAAAAACTCATTACCTTCCTGATCGTCGCGGCGGCCCTGCTCGTGCTGCCCCTGATCCTGCAGCAGGGCGGCAATGCCTGGGTGCGCATTGTCGACATGGCGCTGCTGTATGTGCTGCTGGCCCTGGGCCTGAACATCGTCGTCGGCTACGCCGGCCTGCTGGACCTGGGCTACGTTGCCTTCTTCGCCGTCGGCGCCTACCTTTTTGCGCTGCTGGGTTCGCCCCATCTGGCCGACGCTTTCCCCTGGATTGCGGCGCAGTTTCCGAACGGGCTGCATTTGCCGATCTGGGCCATCATCCCGATGGCTGCGGCATTGGCGGGCTTTTTCGGTGTGGTGCTGGGCGCACCGACCCTCAAGCTGCGCGGCGACTACCTCGCCATCGTCACGCTGGGCTTTGGTGAAATCATCCGCGTGTTCCTGAACAACCTGGACCGCCCCATCAACCTGACCAATGGACCCAAGGGTATCAACCAGATCGACTCGATGAAGTTTTTCGGGTTCGACCTGGGCAAGCCGCATGAGTTTTTCGGCTTTGAGGTCAACTCGGTGTCGATGTACTACTACCTCTTCCTGGTGCTGGTGATCGTTTCGGTGGTGGTTTGCCACCGCCTGGAAAATTCCCGCATCGGCCGCGCCTGGATGGCCATCCGCGAAGACGAAATCGCCGCCAAGGCCATGGGCATCAACACCCGCAACCTGAAGCTGCTGGCCTTCGGCATGGGCGCCACCTTCGGTGGTGTGTCAGGCTCCATGTTTGCCGCCTTCCAGGGTTTCGTGTCTCCCGAGTCCTTCAGCCTGATGGAGTCGGTCATGATCGTCGCCATGGTGGTACTGGGCGGCATCGGCCATTTGCCCGGTGTCATCCTGGGCGCCTTGCTGCTCGCGGCTTTGCCTGAAGTGCTGCGCCATGTGGCCGGCCCGCTGCAGGCCATGACCGATGGCCGGCTCGACTCCGCCATCCTGCGCCAGTTGCTGATTGCACTGGCCATGATCAGCGTCATGCTGATGCGTCCGCGCGGCCTGTGGCCCGCTTCCGAGCACGGCAAGTCGCTGAACAAGCCCGTCGGCCCGGACCCTATCCAGTCAATCAACCCCTAAGGAGAATGGACATGAGCGAAACCATTCTTAAAGTCTCGGGTGTCTCCAAGCGCTTCGGCGGTTTGCAGGCCCTTTCCGATGTCGGCATCCATATCGAGCGTGGCCAGGTGTATGGCCTGATCGGCCCCAACGGCGCCGGTAAAACCACCTTCTTCAATGTGTTGACGGGCCTTTACACGCCCGACAGCGGCACCTTCGAGCTCGCCGGCAAGCCCTACAAGCCGACGGCGGTCCATGAAGTGGCCAAGGCCGGCATTGCCCGCACCTTCCAGAACATCCGCCTGTTTGCCGACATGACCGCCCTCGAAAACGTCATGGTCGGCCGTCATATCCGTACCAGCTCGGGCCTGATCGGCGCCGTGCTGCGCACCCCCGGTTTCAAGCAGGAAGAAGCTGCCATTGCCAAGCGCTCGCAGGAGCTGCTTGACTACGTGGGCATCGGCAAATACGCCAACTTCAAGGCCCGCACGCTGAGCTACGGCGACCAGCGCCGCCTGGAAATTGCCCGGGCCCTGGCCACCGACCCGCAGCTGATCGCGCTGGACGAGCCGGCAGCCGGCATGAACGCGACCGAAAAAGTGCAGCTACGCGAGCTGATCGACCGGATTCGCAAAGACAACCGCACCATCCTGCTGATCGAACACGACGTGAAGCTGGTCATGGGTCTGTGCGACCGGGTTACTGTGCTCGACTACGGCAAGCAGATCGCCGAAGGCGCGCCCGCGGACGTACAAAAAGACGAAAAAGTGATCACCGCCTATCTGGGCACAGGTCATTGAAGGAAAGCAAGAACATGGCAAACACACTCCTTAAAGTGACCGGCCTGAAGGTCGCCTACGGCGGCATCCAGGCGGTCAAGGGCGTTGACTTCGAAGTCAACGACGGCGAACTGGTCACCCTGATTGGCTCCAATGGCGCCGGCAAAACCACCACCATGAAAGCCATCACCGGCACGCTGCCGATGCTGGGCGGCGACATCGAATACCTGGGCAAAAGCATCAAGGGCCGCGGCGCCTGGGACCTGGTGAAGGAAGGCCTGGCCATGGTGCCGGAAGGCCGCGGCGTCTTCACCCGCATGACCATCACCGAAAACCTGCAGATGGGCGCTTACATCCGTAGCGACAAGGCGGGCATCGCCGAAGACATGGAAAAGATGTTCGTGCTGTTTCCCCGTCTGCGTGAACGCAAGGACCAACTGGCCGGCACCATGTCGGGCGGCGAACAGCAGATGCTGGCCATGGGCCGCGCATTGATGAGCCGGCCCAAGGTGCTGCTGCTGGACGAGCCTTCCATGGGCCTGTCGCCCATCATGGTCGACAAGATCTTCGAAGTGGTCAAGGACGTTTCCGCCCGCGGCGTGACGGTGCTGCTGGTCGAGCAGAACGCCAGCCGCGCGCTCGGCATTGCCAACCGCGGCTACGTTATGGAGTCGGGCAACGTCACCATGAACGGTGACGCGAAAGCGCTGCTGAACGATCCGCGCGTCAGGGCCGCTTACCTCGGCGAATAAGTGAGCGTCCGCTGGCCGTCAGGCGCCGCGGGACGCACGTTACCCCGTAAATCTGACCAGCCGGCGCAGGGCATAAATGCCTTGTGGCGCCAAATATTTACGCATAAAGTTAAGAAGGGACGCGCACCACGCGCATCCTTGTTTAACTTGGGGAAGCCAAAAATGAACAAGTATCTTGTCCGCACTGCTGTCGTGATGTTCGCCTTCCTGGCCTCATCCTTTTTCACCGGGGCTTCGGCCCAGTCACTGCGCTGCAAGGGTGACCTGGCGCAGATCGGCAATTCCAAAGGCACGATCCTGCAAAAATGCGGCGAGCCTGTCATGAAGGACACGTTCTGCAAAGCCACGCCTGACACAGTGCCCAGCTCGACCGTTGTGACGCCAAATACCGCAGGTTCCACCGCCAGCACCACCACCAACGTGACGATCAATACCTGCCAGCAGGTGGAAGAGTGGACTTACAACCCGGGTTACGGGCAGTTCATGACCATGCTGCTGTTTGAGGGTGGTTCCCTGAAGAGCATTCGATACGGGGAGCGTGTGACCAGGTGAACCCCCACGGTGGTGATGGAGCCCCCACGGTCGCTCACTGCGTGTAGCTCCCTGCCCCCCGAGGGGGCCGCCCGCCCTACGGCCCGGCAAAGCCGGTTCCGGGGCTCATGCTGGGTTTAAGAATTCTTTGGGCACTATCGGCGGAGGTATTCACCAGTGGGTGCCGCGGAACCGGCTTTGCCGGGCCGCAGGCACCGTCCCCTGCAAGGGGAAAGGGGACTACACGCAGTGAGTCCGATAGGGGTGTGCCAATTTTTCGGCTTCGCCGGCCCCAGGCGCCGCCCCCTGAGGGGGAACAGGCTACACGCAGTGAGCCTGGAAGGGGGTGGACCTATTTCAATCCACCTTGGCGCCTGACGCCTTCACCACTTTTTCATACTTCGCCATTTCGCTCTTCATGAAGGCGCCGAACTGCTCGGGCGTGTTGCCCACAGGTTCGGCCATCAGTGCGGCAAAGCGGGTTTTGGCTTCGGGTGAATTCAGCGCGGCGACGAATGCCTGGTTGAGTTTGGTGATCACGTCTTTCGGGGTGCCCGCAGGCGCCACCAGTCCCCACCAGGTGTCGATCTCAAAACCCTTGAGCGTTTCGGCCACGGTAGGCACATCGGGCAGCATGGCGCTGCGCTTGGCCGTGGTGACCGCAAGCGCCTTGAGTTTGCCGGCCTTGATGTTGGCCGATGCCGTGGCCAGGTTGTCAAAGTTGTAGTCCACCTGGCCGCTCAGCAGCGCCAGTTGCGCCGGGTTGCCGCCGTTGTAGGGAATGTGCAGCGCGAAGATGCCGGCCTGCGCCTTGAACATTTCGCCGGCAAGGTGCCCGGCGCTGCCGTTGCCGCCGCTGGCGTAATTGAGCTTGGCCGGGTTGGCTTTGGCGTACCTGATCAGATCGCCCAGCGTGTTGATGTTCAGGCGCCGCGCAGAGTCGGCGTTGATCACCAGCACGTTGGGCACGCGCACCAGCTGTGTGATGGGCGCGAAGTCGGTCGCCGCGTTGTACGGCATCCTGCTGTAAAGCCAGGGGTTGATGGCGTGCGTGGCGACGGCGGAAATGCCGATCGTCATGCCGTCGGGTTGCGCCTTGGCGATGGCGTCGACACCAATGTTGCCGCCGCCGCCGGGCTTGTTTTCAATGATGACAGGGCCCAGCGTGTCCTTGACGCGTTCGGCCATCAGGCGGGCCGTCACGTCAATCGGGCCACCGGCAGCATACGGCACGATGATACGCATGACTTTGGGCTGGGCGTGTGCCAGAGGGGTTGACAGTGCCATGCCTGCAATGAAAAGGGCGCCCAGGCATTTGCCGAGCAGGGAAGGCTGGGTGAGGGAAGGTCGAATGTTCATGCCCCTATTGTTGCAAAAAGTTAGCCACGCCTTGGGGCAGAGCCTGATGCATGCCGTTACGGGATCTTTACAAACCGGACATGGCTGTTCGGGGGCCGCGCCGCGTTGGAGGTTCATGAGGCGCCTGCTTCATGCCTTCTCAACCCTCACCTCAAGGAGATCCCATGAAGATCCGCACCCTTGCCGCCACCCTTGCACTGACTGCCGTCGGCGCTGCCTTTGCCCAGGCGCCCGCCGCTCCTGCTGCCCCCAAAGACCCGCTGGCCACTCCCCGCATCGACCAGCGCCAGGCCAACCAGGAAAAGCGCATCGACCAAGGCATTAATTCTGGCGCGCTGACCGCCAAAGAGACAGCCAAACTCGACAAGCGCGAGACAAAAATTGAATCCGACAAGTTGGCCGCCAAATCTGACGGCAAGGTCACGCAGGCCGAACGCCGCAAACTCAAACGTGAAGAAAACCGCGCCAGCGCCGCCATCCGCCGCCAGAAGCACGATCGGCAGGTCGCGCCCGCAAAGGCCGGCTGACCTCACGTCACGCGTGATCCGCGCATAAAAAAGCCCCGCTGAGGAATCAGCCGGGGCTTTTTTTCTTCTTTTGTTCTTCTTGTTTGTCGGGTGCGTGCGCTGCTCAGGTCTCTGCGGGCACGGTCGCCTGCGCTTTTTCTTTTTCGGTCACAAAAGAATCGGCATAAAACTCGTCCTCCGGCAGGCCCGCAGCCGTGTAGGCGGCCTTGGCTGAGTCCACCACGATGGGCGCGCCGCAGGCATATACCTGGTGGCCGGACAGGTCGGAAAAATCTTCCAGCACGGCCTGATGGACAAAGCCCGTGCGCCCCGTCCAGTTGTCTTCAGGCAGCGCGTTGGAAATCACCGGGACATAGCGCAGATTCGGCATTTCCGCGGCCTGGGCCTTGACCCATTCGTCCATGTACAAATCGGCCGGACGGCGGCCGCCCCAGTACAGCACGGCCGGGCGCGTGATGCCCTTGTGTTGCAGATGCTCGATCAGCGCCTTGATGGGCGCAAAGCCAGTGCCGGAAGCCAGCAGCACCATGGGCTTGTCGCTGTCTTCGCGCAGGTAAAAGCTGCCGAAGGGGCCTTCGATGCGCAGGATTTCTTTTTCCTTCATGGGGCCGAATACATGCTCGGTGAATTTGCCACCCGGCATGTGGCGAATATGCAGCTCGACGCCCGGGTTGTCGACCTGGGTGTGTGGCGCGTTGCCCATCGAATACGCGCGCCGGTCGCCGTCGCGCAGCAAAAACTCCACGTACTGGCCGGCGTGGTACTTGAACACATCACTGGCCGGCAATTGCAGGCGCACCACCATGACGTCGTGCGAGGCTTTGGCCAGGCTGTTGATGCGCACCGGCATTTTCTTGACCGGGAAGGCGCTTTCATCCGTGACGTGACGTGATTCGAGGACGATATCGCTCGTCGCCCTGGCGCTGCAGGTCAGGATGAAGCCGTTCGCCTCTTCCTCGGGTGACATCGCCTTGACCTGGTGCGCGCCATGGAGGACGGTGCCCTCCAGCTTTTTGGACTTGCAGGAGCCGCAGGCGCCATCCTTGCAGCCGTAGGGCAGGCCGATGCCCTGGCGAATGGCGGCTGCCAGCAGCGGTTCATCCGCCTCGGCGATGAATGTCCGGCCACTGGGTTGCACGGTCACGTTAAAGCTCATATTCGTTATCCTTGCGGTATCTGTTCTCGACCTGGCTGGCTTTTTCCAGCAACCCCCAATTTTGCCCTCAAACCTGAACCCTAGAGCCTGGTCATGATCCATTTGGAGCCACGTTGGGGTGCAATCGGGATGAGTTGGTGGCCCAGCGCCCGCTGCATGGGCTTATGCCCATGCAAGGGCTGGGGGCGCCAAATCGTCCGACCGCCCAGCCGGGCGGCTGGGCGTCGTGCAGCTGCCCCAATGGGGATGCAAACGCGGCCGCGTTTGCGTCACCCCAACCCGAAGGGCAAGCGCCTTTTCGGGCGGCCTGCGGCGTTGCGCTGCTTTCCAATAGCCAGCTATTGGCGGCGCACCGCGCCTTGCATTCCATCCCGAAAAGGTGCCTGCGTGGCCCCAAATAGATCATGACCAGGCTCGGTGCTCTGCCTTTCCGCTTCCGCCGCGAGCGGGTTTTGATCGTCGGTTGCGGCGATGTCGGCCAACGCGTGGCCCGCCTGCTGCCGCGCAATGTCCGCCTGATGGCGCTGACCTCGTCGCCGGAACGCTCGCCGGCCTTGCGCGCGCAGCGCATCACGCCGCTGCAGGGCAACCTGGACAATGCTGCCTCGCTGCGGCGCCTGGCCGGGTTGGCGACGCGGGTGGTGCACCTGGCGCCGCCGCCCGGCGACCAACCCGACTGGCATACCGACCCACGGACGCTGGCGCTGCTGCGCGCCCTGCGCCTGCGCAGCCTGCCGCAATCGCTGGTGTACGGCTCCACCAGCGGGGTGTATGGCGACTGCGGCGGCGAATGGGTGCGCGAAACGCGGCCATTGAGCCCCCACACACCGCGTGCCCAGCGGCGTGTGCATGCCGAGGCGCATCTGCGGCTTTTTGGCCGGGCCACTGGCACCCGTGTGCACCTGCTGCGCATCCCGGGCATCTATGCGCCTGACCGCGAAGGCGGCACGCCGCGTGGCAGGTTGCTCAAAGGCACACCCGTGCTGCGTACCGAAGACGACGTCTATACCAACCATATCCACGCCGATGACCTGGCCCGTGCCTGCCTGGCGGCGCTGTGGCGCGGCAAGCCCCAGCGCGCCAGCAACGCCAGTGACGACACGCAGCTGAAGATGGGCGACTATTTCGACCTGGCAGCCGACCTCTACGGCCTGCCGCGGCCGCCGCGCCTGGCACGGGGCACGGCACAGGAAGAGTTGCCGCTGATGCTGCTGAGCTTCATGGGCGAGTCGCGCCGGCTGGACAACACCCGCCTGAAGCAAGAGCTGCGGCTTCGTTTGCACTACCCGACAGTAGCAATTGGCCTGCGCGATCGGTGAGCACGCCGACCGCGCGGCGCACCGCAATAAATGCCGTTGAACGCCTGAAATGACCGGGTTGCCGCCATGGCAGCCCGTTTTTTCATTCTCTGGTGTCTTTTTTTGGCAACGGCACTGCGGTCGAATGTTACAACCAAAGCGGTAACAAATTGCAACTAACGTGGTCGACCTGGAGCACGTTTCCATTAACTGCAAAAAGAACTTTTTTTAACCCGATGTGCCGGGTTTCCTTTGTGAATACCATCACATCGAGTGCCTCTTTCTTGCAACCGGCTGACGCAAGGGGACTCGCGGGATGTGAAAAATGCACAAAAAAAGTTCGAAAAATGCGCGTACGGCAGCGCAATTTGTAACAAACATCGGCCAGCGCGCACCCACCGCGGCGCCGCCGTTTTTTGATGCACTGGGACGGATGGCTGGCAGCGCCGCAGGCAGATGGACCCTGCGCAAGCCCGTAACGGCTGTTTTGCTGCTGGGAGCAGCCACAGCGCAGGCCGGCCCGGTAGACGGCCAGGTTACTTCGGGCGCAGCCAGCATCTCGCAGAGCGGCTCCGCCACCACCATCAATCAATCCAGCCAGAACGCTTCGCTGACCTGGAAGAGCTTTAACGTAGGTGCGCAGGAAAGCGTGAACTTCGTGCAGCCTTCGGCCAGTGCGATTGCGGTCAACCGCATCCTGGACACCCACGGCAGCCAGATCCTGGGCCAGCTCAATGCCAACGGGCAGGTCTTCCTGATCAACCCCAACGGCATCCTGTTCGGCGCCGGCGCCCAGGTCAATGCGGGCGGGCTGGTGGCGTCGACACTGGATGTCAAGGATGCGGACCTGAGCAGCGGAAAGCGCAGTTTCAGCGGCGCAGGCGCAGGCAGTGTGGTGAACCAGGGCAGCATCAATGCCGCCACGGGCGGCTACGTTGCACTGGTCGGCAATACCGTGCGCAACCAGGGCACCATCAACGCCCCGCAGGGCAGCGTGGCGCTGGCGGCAGGCAGCGCGGCTACTTTGACCTTCCAGGGCAACCAGCTGCTCAAAATCGAAGTGGACCAGAGCGTTCTCAACAGCCTGGCCGAAAACGGCGGATTGATTCTGGCTGACGGCGGGCAGGCGCTTATGAGCGCCGGTGCCAAGAATTCCCTGCTGGCCAGCGCAGTCAACAACACCGGGGTGATCCAGGCGCGCACCGTGGAAAACCGCAGCGGCACCATCATCCTGCTGGGTGGCATGGCTGCCGGTACCACTAACGTTGCGGGCACGCTGGACGCTTCGGCGCCCAACGGCGGCAACGGCGGCTTTGTGGAAACCTCGGGCGCGCAGGTGAACATTGCCGATGGCGCCCGGATCACCACGGCGGCCCCCGCGGGCCAAAGCGGCACCTGGCTGATCGACCCTGTGGACTTCACCATCGCCGCTGCGGGCGGGAACATCACGGGTGCAGCCCTGAGTGCCAACCTGGCCTCAGGCAACGTCGTCATCCAGAGCAGCAGCGGGAACACGGGCACGGCGGGCGACGTCAACGTCAACAACGTGGTGAGCTGGAGCGTCAACCAGCTGACGCTCAGCGCGCAGAACAACATCAACATCAATGCCAACCTCAACGCCTCGGGCACGGGCAAGCTGGCGCTGGAGTATGGCCAGGGAACGGCCAACGGGTCTGTCAACGGAACTGCCAATACCTACAACTTCAACAATGGCGCGAAGATCAACCTGCCGGCGGGCAACAACTTCAGCACCAAGCAAGGCAGCGCCGGCACGCCCGTCGTCTACACCGTGATCACCGACCTGGGCACCGCAACCAGCGCCACCGGCACCGATTTGCAGGGCATCAGCGGCAATCTCAACGGGAACTATGTGCTGGGCGCGGACATCGATGCGTCGCCGACCAGCACATGGAACGGCGGGAGTGGATTTCAACCGCTGGGCGACAGCACTACAAACTTCAACGGTACCCTGGACGGTTTGGGCCACACCATCAGTGGCCTCACCATCAACCGGCCCACCACCGCCGATATCGGCTTGTTCGGCAGCGTGAGCATCTTCGGCCGCATCAACAATCTGGGCCTGGTTGGCGGCAGTGTTTCGGGCCAATTCAGGGTGGGCGCGCTGGTGGGATGGAACCGCGGCAAGATTTACAACAGCTATGCCGACAACACGCCTGTGACGGGCAGCTCAAGCGTGGTCGGCGGGCTGGTTGGGCTGAGCCAGGGCTCCATCACGAACAGTCACGCTGGTAGTGCGGTCAGCGGCGGCGGGACCCACGTAGGTGGGCTGGTCGGTTGGGGCCAGGACATCATCACCAACAGCTACGCCACCGGCAATGTCACTGCCACGGGCTCGCAGGTGGGTGGATTGGTCGGCGACATGCTTAACAGTGGGGCCATCAGCGGCAGCTACGCAAGCGGCAACGTGACCAGCACCAGCGGCGAGGTAGGCGGGCTTGTGGGGTCGTGGAACAGCAATGGCGCCGTCAATGCTGCGATCAGCAACAGCTACGCGACCGGCACTGTGAGCGGCACCGACAGTGTCGGCGGCCTGGTGGGACACAAGTTCAATGCGGGTGGCACCGTCGACAACAGCTACGCGACCGGGGCCGTGAGCGGCACCAGCAATCTGGGTGGGCTGGTCGGCTTGTGGGACGCGGGAACGGCGATCAACAACAGTTTCTGGGACACCGTCACAACCGGGCGGGCCACCAGCTCGGGCGGCGGCATGGGCATGACCACAGCCCAGATGCAACAACAGGCCAATTTCAGCTCGGCCACGGCTGCCAACGGCAACGTCAATCCGAACTGGGATTTCACCAGCGTCTGGCGTATTTATGAGGGAAATAGCCGTCCCCTGCTCAAGGCACTCCTGAAGGCCACCACGGTCACCGTCGGCAGTACCAGCAAGACCTACGACAAGCTGTCCTGGAATGGTGGAACCGGCATCAGTTGCTCCAATACGGCTTGCGGCAGCTTGTCGGGAAGCATCAGTTTCGGGGGAACCGCCCAGGGTGCGGTCAATGCCGGCAGCTACACGGTGACGGGTTCCGGCCTGTATTCCAACCAGCAAGGTTACGACATCAGCTACGCCAATGGCACACTGACAGTGAATCCCGCCAGCTTGACGGTCACGGGCGTGGGCGCGGACAACAAGGTGTATGACGCCGGCCTGGGTGCCACCTTGAACGGCACAGCCAGCGTCACGGCCATTGCCGGCGACACGGTGAGCGTGGCCGGCACCGGCAGCGGTGCTTTCGCCAACAAGAACGTGGGCAACGGCAAGGCTGTGACTGTGACCGGCTACACGCTGGGCGGTGCCGATGCCGGCAACTACGTCATCGTGCAGCCCACGGGCCTGACCGCGAACATCACACCGGCCAGCGTTGTCGTTGGCGGTGTGACGATCCAGGACAAGGTGTACAACGCCAACGACGCCTCCACCATCAGCGGCACGGCCAGCGTTGCAGCTTTCGCCGGTGATACCGTGAACGTGCTCGGCACGGGCATCGGCCGGTTTGCCGACAAGAACGTGGGCAACGGCAAGGTAGTCACCGTGACCGGCTACACACTGGGCGGCGCCGATGCCGGCAACTACACCGTGGTGCAACCCACAGGGTTCACGGCCAACATCACACCGGCCAGCCTGGCGGTTACGGGCGTGGGCGCGAACAACAAGGTGTACGACACCACCACCACCGCCACGCTCAATGGCACCGCAAACGTCGCGGCCCTGGGCGGCGATGTGGTGACGGTGGGCGGTGGCAGCGGCACCTTCGCCGACAAGAATGTGGGCAACGGCAAGGCT
>NZ_JBFUBT010000011.1:0-76166 GCF_056405615.1 Polaromonas sp. P1_F9
AAGGACGAAGGCGGCCGCCACACGCCATTCTTCAACAACTACCGCCCCCAGTTCTACTTCCGCACGACGGACGTGACCGGTGCGATCGAGTTGCCAGAAGGCAAGGAAATGGTCATGCCAGGCGATAACGTGTCGATCACCGTCAAGCTGATCAACCCGATCGCCATGGAAGAAGGCCTGCGCTTTGCCATCCGCGAAGGCGGCAAGACCGTCGGCGCCGGCGTCGTTGCCAAAATCATTGCGTAATTTCCGCAAACCATAAGGAATTACCATGGCCACCAAGCAAAAAATCCGCATTCGCCTGAAGGCGTTTGATTACAAACTGATCGACCAGTCGGCAGCTGAAATCGTTGACACTGCCAAGCGCACCGGTGCGATTGTCAAGGGGCCCGTGCCCCTGCCAACGCGCATGAAGCGTTTTGACATCCTGCGTTCGCCCCACGTCAACAAGACGAGCCGCGACCAGCTGGAAATCCGCACGCACCAGCGTCTGATGGACATCGTGGACCCTACGGATAAAACCGTGGACGCCCTGATGAAGCTCGACCTGCCGGCTGGCGTGGACGTCGAAATCAAGCTGCAGTAAGCAAGAAATCGGGGTTTCGGCCACAAGCCGGCCCCCAAATCGACAGGTTTTAGCCCGGGTTTGCCATTTTTGACAGCCTGGGCTATACTCTTGGGCTGTCCTTTGCATATTGGCTTCGTGCCTTTGTGAATTGGGCGGTTTTATTAACTGTCTTTCACATCAAAACGTCTGTGGCCAATTGAAGTCGCAGCGGTGAAAGTTACGAAAGAACACATCATGAGTCTGAGCAACTCCCTCGGGTTGCTGGGCCGCAAAGTTGGCATGATGCGTCTGTTTACGGATGATGGGGACACAGTTCCTGTTACCGTGGTGGATGTATCGAACAACCGCGTGACCCAGGTTAAAACCGAAGCAAATGACGGCTACGATGCCCTTCAAGTGGCATTTGGCGCGCGCAAAGCATCGCGCGTGACCAAGCCGGCCGCCGGCCACCTTGCAAAAGCAGGCGTTGAAGCTGGTGAAATCCTGAAAGAATTCCGCGTGACGGCTGATGTCGCAGGCAAATACGCTGCCGGTACTGTTGTGCCCGCAGCCGACGTGTTTGCCGTGGGCCAGCTGGTGGACGTGCAGGGCACCTCCATTGGTAAAGGCTACGCCGGCACCATCAAGCGCCACAACATGAGCTCGCAGCGCGCGTCGCACGGTAACAGCCGTTCGCACAACGTTCCCGGCTCCATCGGTATGGCGCAGGACCCCGGTCGCGTGTTTCCTGGTAAACGCATGACGGGCCATCTGGGTGACGTCACCGTGACCACGCAAAACCTGAACATCGTGCGCATCGACGAAGCCCGTCAGCTGCTGATGATTCGCGGCGCTGTGCCTGGTTCCAAAGGCGGTTTTGTCACGGTTCGCGCCGCGATCAAGGCCAAGCCCACCACCGCTGCTAAAGGAGCGAACTGATGCAGGTCGAACTCCTGAATGACCAAGGTCTGGCCTCGTCCAAAGTGGATGTGCCTGATACCGTGTTTGGTCGCGAATACAACGAAAGCCTGATTCACCAGGTGGTCGTGGCCTTCCAGGCCAACGCCCGCCAGGGTACCCGGGCCCAGAAGGACCGTGAGCAGGTTCGTCACTCGACCAAGAAGCCTTTTAAACAAAAGGGAACTGGTCGTGCACGTGCTGGTATGACGTCTTCGCCACTGTGGCGCGGCGGCGGTCGTATCTTCCCGAACATGCCTGATGAAAACTTCACGCAGAAGATCAACAAGAAGATGTATCGCGCCGGCATGGCGTCCATTTTCTCGCAACTGGCGCGCGAAGGCCGCCTGGCTGTGGTTGATTCGCTGGCTGTGGATTCACCCAAGACGAAAGTCCTGGCTGACAAGTTCAAGGCCATGAACCTCAACTCGGTGCTGGTCATCGCTGATGTGGTTGATGAAAACCTGTACCTGGCTTCCCGCAATCTGGTGAACATTCTCGTGGTTGAGCCCCGTTACGCCGATCCGGTGTCGCTGGTTCACTACAAGAAGGTTCTGGTCACCAAGGCTGCCATGGACCAACTCAAGGAGATGTTCGCATGAGCGCCCGTAACCCATCTTCTCCAAAACTGAAATTCGACGAAGGCCGCCTGATGCAGGTTCTGGTCGCTCCCATCGTGTCTGAAAAGGCGACGATGATTGCGGACAAGACCAATGCCGTGACCTTCAAGGTGCTGCAGGACGCTACCAAATTTGAGATCAAGGCTGCTGTGCAGCTGATGTTCAAGGTGGACGTCCAGTCGGTTGCCGTCCTCAACATCAAAGGCAAGACCAAACGCTTTGGCAAATCCGTGGGCCGCCGCGACAACATTCGCAAGGCTTACGTGACGCTCAAGCCAGGTCAAGAGCTCAACCTCGGTGGGGAGTCTGCGTAATGGCTGTCATTAAAATGAAACCCACCTCTCCCGGCATGCGCGGGATGGTGAAGATCTCCCGGGATCACCTGCACAAGGGTGAGCCTTACGCGCCGCTGCTGGAGCCACAATTCCAGAAGTCCGGCCGTAACAACAACGGGCACATCACTGTTCGCCACAAAGGCGGTGGTCACAAGCATCACTACCGTGTGGTCGACTTCAAGCGCAACAAGGACGCCATTCCGGCCAAGGTCGAACGTATCGAGTACGACCCCAACCGCACGGCCCACATTGCGTTGCTCTGCTACGCCGACGGCGAGCGCACCTACATCATCGCCCCTCGCGGCCTTGAAGTCGGCGCCACGCTGATCAGCGGTTCGGAAGCGCCGATTCGCGTGGGTAACACCTTGCCGATCCGCAATATTCCTGTCGGTTCGACGATCCACTGCATCGAGATGCAAATCGGCAAGGGCGCGCAAATCGCCCGTTCCGCCGGCACCTCTGCAACCTTGTTGGCCCGCGAAGGTACCTACGCCCAGGTGCGTATGCGTTCCGGTGAAGTTCGCAAGATCCACATCGAATGCCGCGCCACCATTGGTGAAGTCGCCAACGAAGAACACAGCCTGCGCCGTCTCGGCAAGGCCGGTGTGAAGCGCTGGATGGGTATTCGCCCGACCGTTCGCGGTGTGGTGATGAACCCGGTTGACCACCCGCACGGCGGTGGCGAAGGCAAGACCGGCGAAGGCCGTCATCCAGTCGATCCATGGGGTAACCTGACCAAGGGCTACCGCACCCGCAACAACAAGCGCACGCAAGTGATGATTGTTTCGCGTCGCAAGAAGTAAGGCTAACCCATGACACGTTCACTCAAAAAAGGTCCGTTTGTCGACCATCATTTGGTAGCCAAAGCCGACAAGGCCGTTACCAACAAGGACAAAAAGCCGATCAAGACCTGGTCGCGTCGCTCCATGATCCTGCCCGAGTTCATCGGCCTGACCATCGCCGTGCACAACGGCAAGCAGCACGTACCTGTCTACATCACCGATCAAATGGTTGGCCATAAGCTGGGCGAGTTCGCACTCACCCGGACTTTCAAAGGTCATCCGGCTGATAAAAAAGTTGTGAGAAAGTAAGGAAAAGACCATGGAAACACGTGCAACCCTCCGGGGCGTTCGTCTGTCGGTCGACAAGGGCCGTCTGGTCGCTGACCTGATCCGCGGCAAGAAAGTGGATCAAGCCCTCAACATCCTGAATTTCACGCAGAAAAAAGCTGCTGGAATCATCAAGAAGGTTGTGGAGTCCGCCATCGCCAACGCTGAACACAACGATGGCGCCGACATTGACGAACTGAAGGTGAAAACCATCTACGTCGAACAAGGTGCCACGCTCAAGCGTTTCTCCGCGCGCGCAAAAGGCCGCGGCAACAGCATCAGCAAGCCCACGTGCCATGTGTACGTGGTCGTTGGCAACTAAAGGCAGCAGGATATGGGACAAAAAATCAACCCAACCGGGTTTCGCCTTGCAGTTAGCCGCAACTGGTCTAGCCGCTGGTACGCAAGCAACCGTGACTTCGCCGGCATGCTGGCCGAAGACATCAAGGTTCGCGAGTACCTGAAGGCCAAGCTCAAGAACGCTGCGGTTTCGCGCGTTCTGATCGAGCGCCCCGCCAAGAACGCCCGCATCACGATTTTCTCGGCACGTCCGGGCGTCGTAATCGGCAAAAAAGGCGAGGACATCGAGAACCTCAAGAAAGAACTGAGCCGCCAGCTGGGTGTGCCGGTCGCCGTGAACATCGAAGAAGTTCGCAAGCCTGAAATTGATGCCAAGCTCATCGCTGACAGCATCACGCAACAGCTTGAAAAACGCATCATGTTCCGCCGTGCGATGAAGCGCGCCATGCAAAACGCCATGCGTCTGGGTGCCCTGGGTATCAAGATCATGTCGTCCGGCCGCCTCAACGGCATTGAAATCGCTCGCTGCGAGTGGTACCGCGAAGGTCGCGTGCCCCTTCACACCCTGCGCGCCGACATCGACTACGGCACCTCTGAAGCCAAGACCACCTATGGAGTGATCGGCGTCAAGGTCTGGGTCTACAAGGGCGACACGCTGGGCCGCAACGATGCACCAGGCGCCAAGATGGTGGAAACACCAGCCGACGAAGAACGCAAGCCGCGCGGCCCACGCCGTGATGCCCGTCCTGGCGATCGCCCTGGTTCCGACCGTCCTGCTCCACGCGGTGCCCGTGCACCACGCGGTGCGACTAACACCGCTCCGGTAGATGGAAGCGACAAGCCGGCTGAAGCTACTCCTGGTAGCGAAGCCCCGAAAACCACCGTTAAGCGCGTCCGTAAAGCCGCGCCAGCTGCAGCAGCTGACGGTGCCAAGACCGAGTAATCGGTCTATTAACGGAGAATCAAAATGCTGCAACCCGCTCGCAGAAAATACCGCAAAGAGCAAAAAGGCCGTAACACCGGCATCGCAACCCGGGGTTCCTCGGTTGCGTTCGGTGACTTCGGTCTCAAATGCACTGACCGTGGCCGTCTGACGGCCCGTCAAATTGAAGCCGCACGCCGTGCGATTTCCCGTCACGTCAAACGTGGCGGCCGTATCTGGATCCGTGTCTTCCCGGACAAGCCGATTTCCCAAAAGCCTGCTGAAGTGCGTATGGGTAACGGTAAAGGTAACCCAGAGTATTACGTGGCTGAAATCCAGCCCGGCAAGATCGTGTTTGAAATCGTTGGCGTGCCCGAAGAGCTGGCCCGCGAAGCGTTCCGCCTGGCTTCTGCCAAGCTGCCGCTGCGCACCACCTTCGTCAGCCGCATGATTGGCCAGTAAGGGGAAATGACCATGACCAAATCCACTGAACTCCGCCAAAAAGACGTTGCCGGCCTGAAAACCGAAGTCAAAGAGCTGCAAAAAGCCCACTTTGGCCTGCGCATGCAAAAAGCCACGCAGCAACTGACCAACCTTTCCACGCTGCGTTCCACGCGTCGCAGCATCGCTCGCGCCAAGACTATCCTGGCCGAAACCATCGTCAAGCAAGGAGCCAAAAAATGACGGAAGCTAAAAAATCCCTCAAGCGCACCTTGATCGGCAAGGTGGTCAGCGACAAGCGCGCCAAGACCGTGACGGTTCTGGTTGAGCGTCGTGTGAAGCACGAGCTGTACGGCAAGATCGTATCGCTGTCCAGCAAGTACCACGCCCATGACGAAAAGGGCGAGTACCACACAGGTGATGTGATCGAGATCACCGAAAGCCGCCCGATCTCCAAGACCAAGAACTGGGTTGTGACCCGTCTGGTTGAAAAGGCTGCGGTCGTTTAAGTCTTGGGTTTACCTCAAGGCTGACGTCAAGTCACTCTCTGAAAAATGGCTCACCTTGGTGGGCCATTTTTGTTTGCGCCGGCAATGTGTACGCTGTGTTCCCTGGTATGCCCTTCAAGGTCAGGTCGGTTTCTACACAGTGAGCGCACGCTTTTCAGCTCCGCACTAAACTGCGGGAGTTGATTTTCAACCCATTTATTATTTGAGGAGCACACCATGATCAAAGTAGGCGACACCCTTCCGGCCACCACGCTGATGGAATTTTCTGAAGTTGAAGGCAACGGCTGCAGCATTGGCCCCAACCCGGTTGACGTGGCCAAGGCCACCGCCGGCAAGACCATCGCGTTGTTCGCGCTTCCCGGTGCATTCACGCCCACCTGCTCGGCCAAGCATGTGCCTGGCTATGTGGAGAAATTTGCCGATTTCAAGGCTGCAGGTGTCGACGAGATCTGGTGCCTGAGCGTGAACGATGCGTTTGTCATGGGTGCCTGGGCACGCGACCAGAAGACCGGCGACAAGGTTCGTATGCTGGCCGATGGCAGTGCAGAGTTCGCCAAGGCCACGGGCCTGACGCTGGACCTGACGGCGCGCGGCATGGGCCTGCGCAGCAACCGCTACTCCATGCTGGTCAAGGATGGAAAGGTCGCCAGCCTGAATGTTGAAGGCCCCGGCAAGTTTGAAGTCAGTGATGCCGCCACGCTGCTGGCGCAAGCCAAGGGCTGATCACGCTGCCCCTGGCCCTTACGGGTCTGTCAAAGCCGCTGCCTCTTTGTCAGCGGCTTTTTTGTGCTCTGCTGGTGATGGCGGATTGACGCCGGTCAGTTAATTGCTATCAATAGCATAGCTGCTCGCGCAAGATCCTATTGGTCTGCGGCATGTTTTTCCTAAAAATCGACCTTGAGATAGTGCGCACCCGGGATCGGGTTGTGATAGTAGGGTGGGATCTCGGAGAATCCCAGCTCGGCATACAGGGCGCGCGCTGATTCCATGTCGTCCAGCGTGTCCAGCAGCACCGAGGAATAACCCGCCACGCGCGCCGCGTCCAAAATCGCTTCCGCCAGCTGCCGGCCCAGACCGAAGCGGCGAAACGGCAGGCGTACGTACAACCGCTTCATTTCCCCCGCGTTTGGGTAGTCGACCGAATCCAGTGCCCGCAGCGCACAGCAGCCGGCGACTTCCCCGTCGACCAGGGCCAGCAGCAGCGCACCCTCAGGGTCATCGTACTCACCGGGCAGTTCGGCCAGTTCGGCCTCAAAGTTCTGGAAGCACAGGTCAATGCCCAGCTGCTCCGCATACTCGCGAAAAATCAGGCGCGTGGCGGCCAGCTGCTCCGGCGTGTCGGGCGTGATGAACTGGATGGAGGGGCGTTGCACGGATCGGCGGGGGAGAAGTCGACAACCAGTTTACCGTGATTTGCAACTGGAGAGCAGGCCCGGGGGACACCCCGGCCGGTGGCATCAAAATGCAGGCGCGGCCAGTGTAGACACCCAGTAAGCCACGCCGCCGCAGACCGCCAGGATCAGCGCCGCAGCCAGGCGCGAGACCGTGTCGTCCCGCGATGGCGGGGCCGGCATCACCAGCTCCTTGTCACCGTGCAGCATGGCGCCGACCAGGTTGTGCTTGCGGGTCAGGTAATAAACGATGGCCGCGATGTGCAATACCACCAGGGCCAGTAGCACCCACTTGCCAATGTTCTTGTGATAGTTGGTTGCCAGGCCGACGGTGGCATTGGAGACAAAACGTGTCAGCGGGCCGGCAAAGGCAATTTCGTCGTCGCTCAGCAGGCCCGTGCCGACCTGGGCCACCAGAAATCCCAGCATGGCGAACACCGAACCAGCACCGATCGGGCTGTGGCCGACACCGTGCTCGGGTTTGCCTTGGCCCTTGAGGTAGCTGATGACGCTTTGGGGCGCATAAATGAACGCCCCAAAACGAGACCAGCGCCCACCCACCAGGCCCCAGACAATGCGAAACAGCAGCAGGGCCAGCACGGTATAGCCAAACCGGAAATGCCAGACCATGGCGTTGCCACCAATGGTGCCGGTAATGGCCAGCCCCAGCACACAAACCACCAGCGCCCAGTGAAAAAACCGCGTGGGGAAATCCCAGACGCGCACCTTGTGAAGATTCTTATTGGTGTACATGCTCACTCCTCGTTTTTGTGGTTGTTCTATGCAACGGTGCTCTATATACGGCCTCGCTGCCACTTGGTGCTTTCCCGTAGCGCATAAGTTCCTGCGGAACTTATCAGGTCTGGCTAAACTCAGCCCTATGGCAACAGGCAAAGTGTGTTGCCATTGCCCCATCTTAAGAAAAAACCTACGAGGAAACCCATGAAAGCTTTTGCCTGTATCGCCGCGGCCGCCACATTGATGGCCATGGCTGCTCCGGCCTCCGCGCAGTTTGCCAAACCCGAAGATGCCATCAAATACCGCCAGAGTGCGTTGTTTGTCATGGCCCAGCACTTCGGACGCGTCGGCGCCATGGCCAACGGCCGTGTCCCCTTCGATGCCAAAGTCGCAGCGGAAAATGCAGAAATCGTGGCCGACATGGCCAAGCTTCCGTGGGCCGGTTTTGGCCCCGGCACCGACAAGGGCGGCAACACCAAGGCCAAGCCTGAAATCTGGGCCGAACAAGCCAAGTTCAAGGAAGGCCATGAAAAGCTCGTCGCAGAGACCGCCAAGCTGGCCGCCGCAGCCAAAACCGGCAACCTTGATAACCTGAAGACCGCATTCACGTCCACGGCCGGCACTTGCAAGGCTTGCCACGACGCGTTCAGAAATCAGTAACACCCCCGTCCAGGCTCACTGCGTGTAGCCTGTTCCCCCCTCGAGGGGGCGGCGCCTGGGGCCGGCGAAGCCGGACCTCGGCCCCCGCTTGAATGGAGACATCTCCGCCCCGGGGTTGGGCAACAAAAAAGCCGGTTCGTTTGAACCGGCTTTTCTTTTGGGGGAGCGAAACGCTTCAGGTCTCTTTGAGAAGCTTTTCGATCAGCTGGTGCAGCGCCGCAAAGTCGGGCTCGCCCACGTACTGTTTGACGATCTCGCCGCGCTTGTTGACCAAGTAGGTGGTGGGTGTGAGCTGGACATCGCCCCATGCCTTGGCCACTGCGCCCGTGTTGTCGATGGCCACCTTGAAAGGCAGCTGGCGCGTCTGCGTGTAATTGACGACATAGCTGGGCGGGTCGTAGCTCATGGCCACGGCCAGCGTGTCGTAACCCTGGGATTTGTATTTGTTGTAGGTCGAAATGACCTTGGGCATCTCGGCCACGCAGGTTACGCAGCTGGTGGCCCAGAAATTGACGAGGGTGACTTTGCCTTTCAAGTCGGCGGTGGTTTGTTTGCTGCCGTCCAGCAGCACAAAGGTCGACTCCGGCGCGGCCTCGGCACCGCCACATCCCGGCAGGCAGGCAAGGGCCGCCACAGCCAAAATACCGGCCAGTGCCGTGCGGCATACTGTCAGGCGGGATGTCAATTTCATTGGAAGGACCTCATCATGCAACGTCGCAATTTTAACCAGGCCGGCGTCAGCGCGTTGGGCGCACTGATATTGGCCACTTACCACCAGGCCCACGCACTCTCGCTCGGGGACTTGTCAGGCATCAGCAATGCCGACGCCAGCGCCGGCCTGAAAACAGCCCTTGAGAAAGGCGCTGTCGCCGCCGTCGCCCTGCTGGGCAAGACAGATGGATTCCTCGGCAACCCAAAAGTTCGCATTCCTTTACCCGGATATCTAGAAGATGCCTCGAAATTGCTTAGAAACTTTGGCCAGGGCAAGCGGATCGATGAACTGGTGACGTCCATCAACCGGGCCGCCGAAGCTGCCGTGCCCATGGGAAAGGACCTGCTGGTCAATGCGGTGCGCACCATGAACGTGAATGACGCCAAGAACATCCTGACGGGTGGCGAAACCTCGGTGACCACTTTCTTCGCCGAGAAAACCCGCACCCCGCTGGGCGTGAAATTCCTGCCGGTGGTGACCAAAGCCACCGAAAAAGTCGGCCTGGCCAACAAGTACAACGAATTCGCCGGCAGGGCCGCCGGATTTGGTCTGGTCAAGAAAGAAGATGCCAACATCCAGCAGTACGTGACCGGCAAATCGCTGGACGGCCTGTACCTGATCATCGGCGAGGAAGAAAAGAAGATCCGGCAAGACCCGGTAGGCACGGGCAGCGCCATTCTCAAGAAGGTGTTCGGGTCGATGAAATAACGGTTTTTCTGAAATATTGTGTCGAAAATTCGCCTCTAGCCCATATAGGGCAAGCACAAGCAGCTATCAAAAAGTGAGCAGCATGAAGGGCAAGACACCGGAATTTGGTACAGGAACAGGAACGGCGTTCTCATGGGCCGGGTGGCTCCAAAAAAACGCATTTGCTTACATGCGGTTGGTAAATATGACCACGCGGGAAATGCCTTAACAGCCTCGCCAGTAAACGTGCTCTGATGAGGTTGCAGCGAACGGTCTGGAGCGGCTGCAGATACCGCGGATCACCGACGGTATGTGAAGAATGCCGCTCAAGCCGCCAAGCTGGGTTATGCAGGCTTCGTCTCGTGGCTGGGGGGCAACGGATCGACGCCGGCATGAAGCGCCGCAACATCAGCAAATCCGGACAATTGCCGAAACATGGATTTATCATCAAGAAGGACAGCCACCGCTTCTCAGTGGGTGGCAACCTTGCGGTTCACGCTTCGGGGTTGCGTCCGGTTCGGATTCGCGCTTCGCACTCCCCGCACGAAACCCACGAGGTGAGCCATGAACGAGCACCCCGATCAATGCCCCAGGGGCGCCAGCCCAGACCCTTCTGCCGCCACGGTTTTGGCGGTCACGGGATTGGGTGTGCGGCTGAAGTTATTCCTGACTGTGCTGGCGTTCGCCTCTCATGCCGCCTTCGCGGCCCCCTTGCTCAATGAGCCCATCCAGCCAATCCCCCTCACGCTGAAGCAGGACCCGGCACGTGCCGAAATCGGGCGGCAGCTGTTTCACGATCCGCGCCTGTCCGGAAATGGGCGCGTGTCCTGTTTCAGCTGCCATGACCTGACCAAGGGCGGCGGTGATGGCCGCGACCGCTCCGTCGGGCTCAACGGCGGGCTGACCGGTGTCAATGCCCCGACGGTGTTCAATGCGGCGCTCAATTTCAGGCAATTCTGGAACGGCCGCGCCGAATCGCTGGAGTCCCAGGTGGACCATGTCATGCTGAACCCGATCGAGATGGGGTCGAAGTGGGAAGAAGTGGTTCGCAAGATAGCGGACGACGCGAAATACAAAGGCGCGTTTGCCGCAGCCTACAAAGACGGCGTGACCAAAGCGAACATCCAGAACGCCATCGCGACATTCGAGCGGACGCTGATCACACCTAATTCGCGCTTTGACAAATATTTGCGCGGCGACGCCAACGCCATTACCGACGCGGAGAAGGTCGGCTACGCCAGGTTCAAGCAGTACGGGTGCGTTGCCTGCCACCAGGGCGTCAATGTGGGCGGCAACATGTTCCAGAAGTTCGGCGTCATGGGCGACTATTTCGCAAAGAGGGGCAACCCGACGGAGGCCGATCTTGGCCGGTACCTCGTCACAAAGGTGGAAAGCGACAAGCACGTCTTCAAGGTACCGAGCCTGCGAAACATCGCGCTGACGGCGCCTTATTTTCACGATGCCTCGGCCAAGACACTGGAAGATGCCGTCGATGTCATGTTCAGGTACCAACTCGGACGCGTTGCCTCCAGGGAAGACAAGGAATCCATTGTCAGGTTCCTCAATACGCTCACCGGCGAACGGGACTTCAAGCCGTGAAAAAACCGAATCAACTTGCCCTGGCGCCTATGGCGGCAATCACCGCCGTGCTGCTGTCCATCCTGGTGTTCCTGTATAGCAAAACCCAAAGCTTTGACGAGTCGCACTACTTTGAGGATATGGCCGTGCTGCGCCACCTGAAGCAGCTGGACGCGCAATGGGAGCTGGATGTGCTGAAGTCCAGGATCGGGATCAACACGCACTACGATGCGCTGGCCGATAACCAGGGCGAGATGGCCCGGCTCATGGAACAACTCGAGTCGGACACCCACGCCCACAAGCACGATGCATCCGGACAGGTGGACAAGCTCGCGGCGCTGGAACGCGCCGTGCAGGACAAAGCTGTCCTGATCGAGCAATTCAAGTCGCACAACTCTGTGCTGCGAAACTCGCTGGCCTTTCTTCCCACCGCAGCGGAAGATGTCCAGCAGTCGCTCGGGCCCGGCCGCGGCGCCACAGAGCTGGCGCTCCGGCAGATTTCGTCTGGCGTCAGCAGGCTGCTGCTCGCGAGCATGCTGTACAGCCAGAGCCCGACCGACGAAAAAGGGGCCGAGATAGAAGAGGAGCTGGGCCGGCTTGACGGCAAGCTGCACCATACTCCGCCGGGCATTGCCGACAGGCTGGGGATCTTCCGCGCGCATGTCCAGACCATCCTGCGCGAACAAAAAACAGTCAACGAACTTCTCGCAGGTATTTCCTCGGCACCGACCGCCAAACTGCTCGATACGGCCAACGATGTATCAACGATCGAGCAGCAGCGCGCGGGGGTGGAGGGCGAGCGCTACGGCCGTTACCTGCTGATTTTCTCGGCGGTGCTGGTGGCCCTGCTGCTGTATGCAGCCCTTCACGTGTTGCGCAGCCATGCCGTGATCCGGCGCGTCAACACGGAACTCCAGGCGGCCAATGAGCACCTTGAACAGCGCGTGCAGGAACGGACGCAGGAGCTGCGCCAGGCGCAAAGCGAGCTGATGACTGCGGCGCGCCAGGCGGGCATGGCCGAGATCGCCACCAATGTGCTGCACAACGTGGGCAACATCCTCAACAGCGTCAACGTCTCGGCCGACCTCATCGGCAGTACCTTGCACAAATCCAGGGTGCAGGGGCTTTCCCGGGGGGTGCAGCTGATGAACGAGCACGCCACGGATCTGGCCCATTTTCTGGTTCACGACGAGAAGGGCAAGATACTGCCCGGTTATCTGAATGGGATCTCCCAGACCCTGGTGCAGGAACAGCAGGGCATGCTCAAGGAACTGGAACTCCTCACCAGAAGCATCGACCACATCAAGGACGTCGTCGCCACCCAGCAATCGTACGCAGGCGGAAGCAGCATCGTTGAACCGGTGCAGATCAGCGACCTGGTGGAGGACGCCCTGCGGATGAACGGTGTCTCACTGGCGCGCCACGGGGTCACTGTGGTGAAGGAGTTCGCGCAGGTGCCAGAAGCATTGCTGGACCGCTCACGGGTCCTGCAGATCCTCGTGAACCTGATCAGCAACGCCAAAAATGCCATGGCGGGTATGCCGGCCGGATCGCACAAGATCACGCTGCGGGTGGAGCCTGTTGGCGACTCGACCTTGCGGGTCTCTGTCATGGATGTGGGAGAGGGGATACCGGCAGAAAACCTCACGCGGATTTTCTCGCACGGATTTACGACGCGCAAAACAGGCCACGGCTTTGGTTTGCACAGTTGCGCGCTGGCGGTGGGCCAGATGGGCGGGACACTTTCCGCTCACAGCGACGGGCTGGGTCTGGGTGCAACCTTCACACTGGAGCTGCCAATGGATATCGCGCAGGCCAAACCATGACGAAGCTACAGAACCAGCGCATCCTGCTGATCGACGACATGCCGTCGATCCATGAGGACTTTCGCAAAATCCTCGCGGCGAAACCGGCGGCGCGTGATCTGGACGCTGCCGAAGCCGAGTTGTTTGGTGAGGCCACGCAGATTTCCTGCAGTGATTTTGAACTCGACTCCGCCTATCAAGGCGCCGAAGGTGTGGCCAAGGTGGAGGAATCCATCCGGGCCGGGCGGCCCTATGCCATGGCCTTTGTGGACATGCGCATGCCGCCGGGCTGGGACGGGGTGGAGACCATTGAACGGCTTTGGCGCGTTGATCCGCATGTGCAGATCGTGATCTGCACCGCCTACTCCGACCACCCCTGGGAAGATGTGCTGGCGCGGCTGGACGTGCAGGACCGCATGCTGGTGCTCAAAAAGCCATTCGACATGATCGAAGTCAGCCAGCTCGCGAGAACACTGACCGCCAAATGGGAGCTGGC
This sequence comes from Polaromonas sp. P1_F9, assembly GCF_056405615.1. Lineage (NCBI taxonomy): Bacteria > Pseudomonadati > Pseudomonadota > Betaproteobacteria > Burkholderiales > Comamonadaceae > Polaromonas > Polaromonas sp. P1_F9. Next base: position 13,808 of record NZ_JBFUBT010000011.1, read on the forward strand.
GCGGCGCGCGGCAGCACAGGTGAGCAGCCTGGAAGATACCGTGCAGGATCTCAGGGCAACCGAAGCGGCTTTGCGCCAGTCCAACAAGGAACTCGAAGCCTTCTCGTATTCGCTCGCGCATGACTTGCGCTCTCCCCTGAACTCGATTGACGGCTTCAGCCATTTGCTGCAAAAGGCCGTCAGCGGTGATGCGGCGGAACGCGCGAGGCATTACCTGAGCCGGATCCGCGAGGGAGTCAGGCAAATGGGTGAGCTCACGGATGGCCTTCTGCTGCTGGCCCAGGTGTCCCGTACCAACCTGAAGATCGAGACCGTCGACCTCACGGCAATAGCCGAGCGCGTGCGCGGGGACTGCCAGAAACGCAATACCGCGCGGGACGTGAAAGTCCATATAACGCCCAACCTTGCCGCTGTGGGTGACTCCGCGTTGCTGGGCCAGGTAATGGAAAACCTTATTTCCAACGCATGGAAGTTCACCGCCCATGCCGCTGCCCCCGAGATCTGGATTGGGGCGCAGCGCCCCGACAACGAAAGTACGGTTTATTTCGTCCGTGATAACGGCGCGGGGTTTGACATGACTTATGCAGACAAACTTTTCGGCACCTTCCAGCGCCTGCATTCGCCGGGTGAATTTGCAGGAATGGGAATCGGGCTGGCAAGCGCTCAACGGATCATTTCCCGTCACGGCGGTCGTATCTGGGCCGAAGGCGCGGTGGGGCAGGGTGCCACATTCTTCTTCACCATACCATCGCCTGTGCGGCAACACTCGCCCGATGAAAGCCCGGCTGATGCGAAAAAACACAGGAGCCAGCCATGACTCAACTGCAGAACCGGCGCATTTTGCTGATCGACGACATGCCGTCCATCCACGAAGACTTCCGGAAAATTCTTGCGTCCAGGCCGGTTGCGCATGACCTGGACGATGCCGAAGCCCTGTTGTTTGGCGATGCTGCACCAGTGTCCGATGATGGCTTTGAACTGGACTCGGCCTACCAGGGACGTGAAGGCCTGGACAAGGTCGAGGCATCCGTTCGGGCCGGGCGGCCCTATGCCATGGCCTTTGTGGACATGCGCATGCCGCCGGGCTGGGACGGTGTGGAGACCATCGAACGGCTCTGGCGTGTAGATCCACAGATACAGATCGTCATCTGCACCGCCTACTCCGACCACGCCTGGGAGGACGTATTCGCACGGCTGCAAGCCCGGGACCGCCTGCTGATTCTGAAAAAACCGTTTGATCCTGTTGAGGTCAGCCAGCTGGCAAGAATGCTGACCACCAAATGGGAGCTGGCGCAGCAGGCGGCGGCGCAGGTGAGCGGCCTGGAGGAAGCCGTGCAGGAGCGCACCCGCGCCTTGCATGACAGCGAATCACAACTGCGTCAGATCACGGACAGCGTGCCCGCCTTGATTGCCTACATCGACGCCGAACAGCGCTTTCAGTTCCATAACCTTGCCTACGAAGAAGTTCTTGGCCTGAAGCACGTCCAGATCCACGGCAAGACCATGCGTGAGCTGATGGGTGGCGAGCTCTACGGAAAAGAGCGGGGCAAGATTGAAGAGGCGCTCGCTGGTTACGCGGCGCAATACGACCGCACGCAGGCAACGTCGGATGGCCAGCTGCGTGACTACGTCATGCAGTACTTTCCGCGCTACGGCGAAAACGAGGACGAAGGCAAGGTCGTCGGTTTTTTTTCGCTGGGCACCGATGTGACCGAACTCAAGCGCATTGACCGCATGAAGAGTGAGTTCGTCTCTACCGTCAGTCATGAGTTGCGCACTCCGCTGACCTCCATTCGCGGCTCACTGGGCCTGATCGCCGGCGGCGTGGCCGGAGAGCTGCCGGCCATGGCCAAAAACCTGGTTGGCATCGCCACCAGCAATTGCGAGCGGCTCATCAGGTTGATCAACGACATTCTGGACAGCGAAAAAATCGAATCCGGAAAAATGCGTTTTGACTTCCAGCAGATGGAACTGCAGCCTTTGCTGGCGCAAGCCCTGACAGCCAACGAAGGCTTCGCAGGCCAGCACAACGTCAAACTGGTCCTGGATGCCCCGGCAGAGGCGGTAAGGGTCAGCGTCGACAGCGACAGGCTGACCCAGGTCATCACCAACCTGTTGTCCAACGCCGTGAAATTCGCGCCGGCCCAGTCCCGCGTGGAAGTCCGGCTGCTGTGCAAGAACGGCAGGGTCCGGGTGGAAGTCGCCGACAGCGGCCCCGGCATTCCCGAAGAGTTCCGAAAACGCATCTTTCAGAAATTTTCGCAAGCCGACACATCGGACACCCGAAAAATGGGTGGCACAGGCCTGGGCCTGAACATTTCGCGCGCCATCGTGGAGCGGATGGGCGGCCAGATCGGGTTCACGACGGAAACCGGCGTCGGAACTGTTTTCTTCTTTGAACTGCCCGAGGCGGTTCCAGCGCCGATTCAAACCAGCATCAGGTCCGGCGCGGCGACCAGGCCGCTCATCCTGGTCTGCGAAGACGATCCCGACATTGCCCGCCTGATCAACCTGATGCTTGATAAAGGCGGCTTTGACTCGGACATGGTGCACAGCGCAGGGCAGGCGCTGGAGCAAGTCAGGCTGATGCCCTACGCTGCCATGACGGTCGACCTGAACCTGCCCGACCAGGACGGCATCAGCCTGATCCGTGCACTGCGCCGCGAAGAGGCGACGAAAGACCTGCCGATCGTGGTGGTCTCGGCCAACGCCGAAGAAGGCGAACTCGAATTTAATACCCAGCCGCTGGCGGTTTCAACATGGCTGGAAAAACCCATTGACGAGAACCTGCTGATCCTCAGTTTGCACCGTGCCATCGGCAACATGGCCGAAGGCCGGCCGCGCATTCTGCACGTCGAGGACGACCTCGATATCCAGCGCATTGCCGCAGCCATTGCCCAGGACTTTGCCACCTTTGAATTTGCCGCCACGCTGCGCGAGGCGCGCGACCAGCTGGCGCGCCGCCGTTACGACCTGGTGCTGCTCGACCTGACGCTGAAGGACGGCTCGGGCTGGGGGTTGCTGGACACCATTGAAGCGCTGGACATCGTCCCGCCAGTGGTCGTGTTTTCTGCACACGATGTGGAGTCGAAACAAAGCCAGCGCGCGGAGGCAGTGCTGGTGAAAGCACACACCTCCAACGAAGAACTGATTCGAACCCTGCAGCGGGTGCTTGATGAAAGCCTGTGGGGGACGGTTCACCCACCCCTGACTGTAGACCCACCCCCGTCCAGGCTCACTGGCGTGTAGCCTGTTCCCCCCTCGAGGGGGCGGCGCCTGCGGCCCGGCAAAGCCGGTTCCGCGGCCCCCGCTGGTGAAATACCCCCGTTAGTTACGCCATCGGACTCTTCAAGCCACGGGTGCCGCGGAACCGGCTTTGCCGGGCCGCAAGCACCGTCCCCTGCAAGGGGAAAAGGGCTACACGCAGTGAGCCCGATAGGGGTGCACCAATTTTTCGGCTTTGCCGGGCCGCAGGCGGGCGGCCCCCGAGGGGCTGGAGCCCGCGGCTCCAAGCCTGCCTGCGCAGGCTTGGACGGGCGACAGAGGCGAAGCGTCTCGCGAGCCGCGGCCTGCAAGGCCTCGGGAGCTACACGAAGTGAGCGACCGTGGGGGCCTTACTTCTTTTGACTGGCGCGGTAGACCTGCATCACCGTCGCGAAGTCGCGATCAAAGTTGATGGGCAGGAAGGTGTCGTTGCCGGGCAGCTGCTTTTTCAGTGTGGGCGAGAAGCTGTAGCTGAACGAGCATTTCTTGACGCGTGCCTGCAGTTCGGGCGAAACGTCCTTGCTCATGGTCCAGGTTTCCGTCATGAAAGGCGGGCTTTCCCAGATCGTGCGGATGCTCGAGCCTTTGACGTCGCCCTTGACGACCATGCGCTGGTACAAATCGCTGGCCACGGCTGCGGCCGGATAAAAACCATGCATCACGCCCGTGACGGAGCGCTCGTGGCCGTTGGAGAACACGACTTCGTAGTCCTTGTCCGGCGTCAGGCCCAGCGCCGGGAACAGCGCGCGCGGCGCGAGGTTGCCCGAGTTCGAGGTTGGCGTGGTGTGCGCGATTTTCTTGCCGATCAGGTCCTTGGGCTCCCTGTACGGGCTGTCGATGCGGGTGATCAGAATCAGCTTGTAGGAGTTGCGCACGCCGCTGGCCTTGTTGCCTGGCACGCCAAACGGCGCCGGCTGGCCGGCGGTGACCAACTGCGCAGCCAGGCCGGGGTTGACCTGTGCCAGCTGGACCTTGCCGGTCGAGATGCCTTCAATCAGCTCTTTTTCACCGAGGATGTCGATGTTGCTGGTCTTGTCCATCGATTCGCCTTGCGCGTTTTGCAGGTCGATGTTTCCGCAGCGTGACAGGTGGCTGAAGTAGTCGCCCCACAAGGCCATGGTTTCGCTCTTGCCGTAGGTTTTGGGCATGGCCACCACCATTTTTTCGCGTGGGCCTGAATACTTTTCGGGCGCGGGAGTAGCCGCCGCTGCTTTCGCCTTGCGCGCAGGCTTCGCCTCGTCGGTCTGGGCTGTTGCTGAACCCAGGGCGCAAGCGGCGCTGGCCAATATTGCTGCATGGCGCAAATAAAACTTCATGAGTGATCATCCCGGTAGTTGTGGATAAAACCGCATTTGCGGTCGCGCGGCAGAGACGCCGGTTAACCCCAGTGTGCTTCCAAACTAACGTTTACTTACAGGTTGACCGACTCTAAAGGGTCATAAAGTGGGATTGCGTCAGAAAGTTTGTGGTTTTTTCGCTGAACGGAGGCCGCTGAGGTAGCGCGCAAAATACCTTTCCTGATATGCGGCGTTACAAATCGCCCCCGGCATCCGCCATGCGAGCAGCATCCACCTTCCCAAGCAGCCATTGCAGACCGGCCAGGTGTTGCTGGTCATGGCTGCACAGGTAGTGCACCAGGCTGCGCAACGTGAGGGCGCCATAACCTTCGAATTGCGCCGTGCGGCCCAGTTGTTCGGGCGTGATGCCCGACAGCATGGCCATCGTCCGGGTGCGCGCTGCGCGAAACGCCGCGATGGCCTCCTGCGCATCAGCGGCCGCGTAGTTGCGTTCCTTTTCCAGCACGTAGCCGTCCAGTGACTCCAGCACGGGGCTGGTTTCAGACAAGGTGCGCTGAAACCGCACGTGATACCCGTCAATCTCGATGTCCCTGACGTGGCAGACCTGCGCAATGGCCGTGAAGTTTTCGCTCGGAATGCCTTCCCACGACGGCGGTGTCCAAGCCTTGTGGCTTTCAGGAATTGCGTCGTAGAACTGCTCCAGCTGGTGCGGGAAATCCGCCATGGCCTGAAGCGTTGCGGGGTCCAGGGGCAGGGCAGGGCCCATCAGCCGGCCTTGCGCAGCGAAGGCCACAACACCGCCTGCGCCACGATCACGTTCTCGCCATTGAAGGTCGCCGCCGGCGAGCCGTAAAGCTCGTAACCCAGCGCCAGCGCCTCGCTCACGCGGCGGCAAAAGCTTGCGTCATCCGGGCCGGTAAGGAGCCTGTAGGTGGGAAGACCGTCGGGGGGCGTGGTGGCGGGTGATGTCATGGCGGCAGGCGGCTGATGAACGGAGGGCGATATTACCGTGTCCGTGCAGATGCTGCAGTGTTGGTCGTGACCGCGGAGATAGTGCGCCACGCCACGCAGGATCCGGGCGCCCGCCAGCCACCGAAGGCGCTACCCCTATTTGACCTGCCGCAAGGTTTGCGCTGATTGCGTTGACGGCTGGGCCGCATTTGCGCCAGATCAAGCCGCCCAACGGGCCGTACGGCTCCAATCAATGACGGGAATGTTCCCGTCTCTTCTGTTACTTACCCATGAAAAAGCAAATCATTGTCGCCGCTGCCGTCTGCACCGTTTTGTCGGGTGCTGCTTTTGCCCAAACCGCTGAAGGCCCCTGGCTGGTCCGTGCCCGCGCCGTCCACCTTGACAGCGCCAACGGTGACAGCACCGGCCTCGGGCTGGCCATCAACAACAAGTGGATGCCCGAGTTCGACATCAGCTATTTCTTCAACCCCAACTTCGCGGTCGAGCTGGTGCTGACGGTTCCGCAAAAGCACACGCTGTCGGCCCGCGGCACAGCCATCGGCAGCTTCAAGCACCTGCCTCCCACGCTGATGGCGCAATACCACTTCGACTCGCTGGGTGCGGGCGCCTTCAAGCCCTATGTCGGCGCGGGCGTCAACTACACCCGCTTCAGTGCGGTCAGCCTGCCGGCTGGCGTGGACATCAAACGCAACAGCTGGGGCCCGGCGCTGCAGGTCGGCGTGGACATTCCCCTCGGCAAGCAGCTGTCCCTGAACTTCGACCTGAAGAAGGTCTACATCCGCACCGACGTGTCCGCGGGCGGCGCCAACATCGGCACGTTCAAGGCCGACCCGATGTTGTTGGGTGTGGGGCTCGGCTGGCGGTTTTGAGCAGAAAAGGGTGAGACGCCCAAACTTGCGCGTCTCTTCTCGGGGGGCGCTTGCGGCGGCGCGGGTTCAGGCCTTCGCCATCCCCGGCAATGCCATCACACGCCCCGGCGCCGCCATCCCGGTAAACGCAAAGTCGACTTCCGGCACGCGCCCGCTCACGATGTCCGCAATTGCCGCGCCCGAGCCGCAGGCATGCGTCCAGCCCAGCGTGCCGTGGCCCGTGTTGAGGAAGACATTGGAGGCCTTGCTTTTGCCGATGTAAGGCACGTTGCTCGGCGTGGCCGGCCGCAGGCCCGTCCAGAACTGCGCGCCCTCGCCGTCCGTCATGTCGGGAAAGAGTTGTTTTACACGGCGCACGATGGCGTTGCAGCGCACCAGATTCAGGTCGGTGTTGTAGCCATTGAGCTCGGCCGTGCCGGCAATGCGCAAGCGGTTGCCAAAACGCGAGAACACCAGCTTGTACTCGTCATCCGTCAGGCTGACCTGGTACGACGCCGCCTCGTTGATCACGGGCAGCGTGACCGAATAACCCTTGGCCGGGTAGATGCGCAGGCTTTGCCCCAGCACCTTGGCCCACTGCGCGCTGAAGGCGCCCAGGCACATCACATACGCATCGGCTTTCAGCATCTCGACCTTGCCGCCGGCCTCGCCGCTGCCCATCGCCACCTGCACGCCGTTCAGTTGCCCCTCTGCGGCATCCAGGCCCAGCACCGTGGTGTTGTACAAAAATTTCACACCGGCCTGTTCGCAGCGCGCGGCCAGCGCGGCGGTAAACGCGCGGGCGTCACCCGATTCATCGCTGGGCGTCATGCTGCCGCCCACGATGCTGCCGCGGCATTGCGCCAGCGCGGGCTCAATCGCCACACACTCGTCGGCCGTCTTCATGTCGAGTTCGCAGCCGTGCTCGCGCATGATGCGCGCGGGCTCCTGCGCGGCGTCGTACTCGGCCTGGCTGGTATAGAAGTGCAGGATGCCCTTGGTCTGCGCGTTGTACAGCAGGCCCAGTTCGGCGCGCAGTTTTTGCAGCGCGCCTCGGCTGTACATGCCCAGGTTCACGATCTGCTTGATGTTTTGTGCCGTGCGCGCTGGCGTGCAGTTGCGCAAAAACTCCAGCCCCCACAGCCACTGGTTCACATCGGCGCGCAGCCTGAAGAGCAGCGGTGCGTCTTCACGCGCCAGCCATTGCAACACCTTGAGCGGTGCACCCGGGTTGGCCCAGGGCTCCGCATGGCTCACGGATATTTGCCCGCCGTTGGCAAAACTGGTTTCCATCGCGGCCGCGTTGCGGCGCTCTACCACCGTCACCTCGTGGCCGCGTTGCGCCAAATACCAGGCCGTGGTGATACCCGTGACACCAGCCCCCAAAACCATGACTTTCATGGCGAATCCTTTTCATTCAAGCAGAACATTGCAGTAGCGCAAGCGCCGTGCCAGGGGTTGCTGTTGAATCGGAAGAATCGTGGCAACCGCCAAGCCAATACCTATCAGCATGCTTGCGGCCGCTTCCACTGTCCTTGTTACCTGAGAGATTCAGCCGCAGCTTCCATGTCGATGAAAGGCCTCGGCTTTGCTCCTTCGGTGCGCTGCACCTTGCGTGCGGCGTCTCTCCAGACGGCTGTGTGTTCCGGGCAGTACGGGACCTGAGCGATTATGGAAGTTTGCGCCTTCGGTGGCTGCCTTGTGGGGCAGCGCTCTCCTGCTTGAACGGGTTTGAATTTACCACCGAAGCCTGTTTTGCCAAGCGTGAATAGGGCGTTCAGTACAGGTCTAGCGGGTTGATTCAGCGGCTTAATAGTAGGAAGCAGGGAGGCTCAGCCTTCGCTCGCTGCGTTCACAAACGCGGCCTTGGCATCGGTATAGGCCTCGCGGTCACCCGGGTGCCTGGCCGCCAGTTCCGCCTTGAGCGCGGCATAGCGCGCCGACAGCGCCGGGTCCGAACGCAGGGCGTCGCGAAAACGCAGGCGCTGCGCCCACACCTCGCCGCCGTGCACCACCAAGTGCAGATGATGCGTGCGCCGCCCTTCTGCCCAGCGCATCAGCCATTTGCGGTCAGACAGCGAGGCATTGAATTCAGCGGAGGTCGTGTAGCCGTTGGCGCACAGCGGCGCCAGAAGCGCTTCAGCCGCCACCATTGATTCCACACCGGCCAGCATGTCAATCACCGGCTTGGCCGCCAGACCGGGCACGGCCGTGCTGCCGATGTGCTGGATGTCGATCAGGCGGGCCGGCAGCTGAGGGGAGAGCGCAAGCAGGCGGTCCCGCTCAGCCATAAACTGCAGGGGCCAGGCCGGGTTGTAGGCCTGCAAGACCACTTCCTCGTGGATAGCGGCAAGCAGCGATTCCTCGTCAGTCATGCGGGTGACGGCTGGCAGGTTGTTGTACAGGGGCGAAAAACACTGCGCGGCACGCCAGAATCCTTTGTGGGGCCATTTTTAAGGCGTTTTTGAACATGAAAAAGGCCTTCAGCCCAATAAGAACGGGCGCGAGTAGCTACTAAAACAATAGCAACCAGAAATCCCCACGCCTGCGAATTTGGCGGCCCGCATTTCATTTACCTGAGAGCCAGCACAGCTTTGCGCGCCTGTGCCAGCCGTTCTTCCAGGTAGGCGCCATAAAAGTCGGTAGACGCCAGGCCAACCAGCCGTTCCGCCAGGTCTTGCCCGGCTGGGCCCAAAAACAGCACCGTAGGGGTGAAACCGGCCTTCCATGCCGCAACCTGGGCGGCGGCTGTCGTCACCTGGCCGTCAAAGCCGGTCAACGGTGTCGTGTGGTCGCTGATGTTGAGCTGCCAGGCGTGCAGGCTACCGTCACGCTGCGCCGGCAACAGGTAGTTGCGCCGCACCAGTTCGCAAAAAGGGCAGCCGGGCAGGCTGACCAACAGCACGAGTGGTTCATTTTTAGCGAAGGCGATTCCAGCGGCCGCCGGCAAAGAGGCCGGCACAGGCAAGGCCGTGTCTTTGGCCAGCGCAAGCTGGGGCAAGGCCAACCCGGCTGCCAGCACGGCAGTGAACTGGCGGCGGCCCATCGGGCTCATTCAGCGCTTTCCAGCAAAATCTTCGTCAGCGCAGCCGGTTCGCTGATCATGGGGTCATGGCCGGTCTTGATCTCCACCACGCGCGAATTTGGCAGCCACGCACCATCCCAGAATTTCGGGTCTTTCACACGCAGCCGGCTGGGTTCGATGGTGGCCAGGGCGGGCTGCGTGCAGCTGACAAAAGTCCGCGGCACTGCGGCTACGCGCTGCATGTCAAACTGCAGCGGTGCCTGGTAGGTGTTGCCGGGGTGCGGTGTCTGCCGGCGCTTCACCCATTCACGGTCGGCATCGTGCAGGCCGAACACCTCTGGGTCAGGCGCCGGAAAGCTGAAGCTGGGTGAAGCCTGCGCCGCCGCCATGCGCTGCTGCTGCGTGGCGCTGGCCTGCGTGCTGCTCCAGCTCTCGCCGGGTTTGGGCACCACCGCATCCACATACACCAGATGCTTGATGCGGTCGGGCATACGGTCGGCGACGGCCGTGCCGATCATGCCGGCATAGGAATGCACCGCCAGAATCACCTCATGCAACTCTTCCGCCTCGATCAGGTTGATCACGTCGTTGATGTGCGTGTCCAGGTTGATCGTGGGTGAGAGCAAATGGGCGCGCTCGCCCAGGCCGGTCAGTGTCGGCGTGAACACCTTGTGGTGGTCCAGCTGCAGTGCCTGCGCCACCCGCCGCCAGCACCAGCCGCCGTGCCAGGCGCCGTGCACCAAAACGAAATTGTGTTTCATCGCTTTACCTCCGTGTGTTTCTTCAGGCAAATTCTTCGCCAAACAGCAGCGACCAGGCATTGCGGTACGCGACCTGATGCCGGACATTCTCCGGCAGCTGCTGCAGGAAATAGCGGTGCTTCTGGTCATAGGACACCATGCGGTCCATCCGGTCTCCGCCCAGATCTAGCGCCGACAGAAAGCGTTTCGGATGGGCGACTATCAAGTCGCGCCATTCACGGGCCAGCCCGCCGTCGCTGCCCCAGACGCGCGCATGCCGCTGGTTGCTCAGGGGATAGATTGAAGCGGAGTCGCCGAAAGCCGTGTCGAAATGCAGGTTGGCGAAGCGCCGTATCAGGCCGTCCACATACGCCGCGTTGTAACGCGTGGCCCGCTCGATGTAGCGGATTTGCGCCAGATGGCACCAGACCACTTTGGCCTTGGGGTACTGCGCCAGCATGGCCTCCAGCGGCGTCAGCAAGTCGTCCTCGATTTCATAGTGGATCTGGAAAGCGACGCCGGTTCTTTCGCTCAGCGCGAAGACGCGGTGGCCTACGGGGCCGTCAATGGGGATCTGGACATCGCGGTCGTCCCCCATGCCGTGTTTGACCTGCCGTGGCGACGGGTAGTGGCGAAACTCATACTCGCCCAGGCACATGATTTGCCGTTTCTCGATGGCCGCCTCCTGGCCGTCCATGAATTCGGTGGGCGCTTCCGTCAGCGCCGGCGGCTGGCCGCCGTTGCCCACCGGGATAAAGCGGTCCGGATAGGCTGCAACCAGTTTTTCCGACAGGGCGTTGAAGCGCACGCCCTTTTTAAACTCGCCCTGGCCTATATCCGCCGACAGAGCCATCAGGCCAATGTTGAGCCTGTCCATGTTCTTCGCCACGAAATCGATGTCCAGCTTGCCGGGGTTGCAGGAACTCTCGATGTCCACATAAGGCAGCTCGCCTGCCGCAAGGATTTTCTTCAGGCGCTGCGCATACCCGGCTTTCAGCACCCCGAAGTCGGCCATGGCCTGGGCATGACCCAGCCCGGGCAAGGCGGCGCCAAGGGGCAGGCCCAGCATGGCGGTGATCATGCGGCGTCGAATCATCATGCGAAGCGTTCTCCTGTGTGGGTGAATGCCGGGCAGGCTTGCCCGCCGGTCAAATCGTCTTGCCGTCCTTCAACTCGGACAGCTTCGTTTCGGAATAGTTCAGCAGCTCGCGCAGCACTTCATCCGTGTGCTGACCCAGCAGCGGCGGCGGTAAATCGGTCCGCACCGGTGTTGCGCTCATGCGGATGGGGCTGGAAACCAGCTTCAAATCCGCCTTCACCGGGTGCTTCCACTCCGTCACCATCTTGCGCGCCTCAATCTGCGGGTCAGCAAACACCTCTGCCAGGCTGTTGATGGCGCCGCACGGCACTTTTGCCGCCTCCAGCGCACCCAGCCAGTCGGCTTTGCTGCGTGTCTTCATCACGGCTTCCAGAATAGGCACCAGCTGGCCCCGGTTCAGCACGCGGTCGCGATTCTTCGCAAACAGCGGGTTGGTCGCCAGCTCAGGGATGTTGGCCACCGCACAGAACTTCGCATACTGCGAGTCATTGCCCACCGCCAGGATCAAGTGATCTTTGCTGCCATCCGCGGCCGGTGCGACTTCAAACACCTGATACGGCACGATGTTCTGGTGCGCATTGCCCGCCCGGCCCGGCGCCTTGCCGCTGACCAGATAGTTGGCGCCCAGATTGGCCAGCATGGCGACTTGGGTATCCAGCAGCGCCATATCCACCTGCTGGCCCTCGCCGGTTTTCTCGGCATGGCGCAGCGCGGCGAGGATTGCCACCGTCGCATACATGCCCGTCATCAAGTCCGCCACCGCCACGCCGACTTTTTGCGGCCCGCCCCCCAGATCGTCGCGCTCGCCGGTCACACTCATCAACCCGCCCATGCCCTGAATCGCGTAGTCATACCCCGCACGGTCCGCATAAGGCCCGTTCTGCCCAAAGCCCGTGACAGAGCAGTAAACAAGGCGTGGGTTGATGGCCTTCAGCGTCGCATAGTCCAGCCCATAGCGCGCCATGTCGCCCACCTTGAAGTTCTCCACAAACACATCGCAATGCGCAGCCAGCTCACGCACCAGCGCCTGGCCCGCAGGCTGTGCAATGTCGCAGGTCACAGAACGCTTGTTCCGATTCGTGCCCAGGTAATAGGCCGCTTCGGTATCGGTCCCCTGCGCATCCTTCAAAAACGGCGGGCCCCAGGTCCGCGTGTCGTCGCCCGTGCCGGGCCGTTCAATCTTGATGACATCCGCGCCCAGGTCGGCGAGTGTTTGGGTACACCAGGGGCCCGCGAGTACGCGGGAGAGGTCGAGGATGCGGATGCCGGATAGGGAGTTCATGTGCGCCATTTTGCCTCTATGGAGGCTGGCGGCTCGTTACCCTTGCGCTCTCTCAGAGGGAAGAGGGAGAAAACCGGTTGGTCGGAGCGAGCTCGGACCTCTGGTCGTTGCTCCTTCTTCCCTTGGGAGGCGGTTGGAATGAGAGCCGTCGGGCAGTGGAGTATTGCAACCTGACTGAGTTTTTGTACGGCAAAGAATTGCGTGTCAGTTCCTTCGATTGGGGGATGGGCAGAATGTGCTGCAAGCCTAGAATCCGCTCACTGCTAACTAGACGAAAGTTTGCGCGAATGACCAAACCACACGTCACGAAGACGCTAGCGCCGATTCACTTCGAAGATCTTGAGCCGCATCGGTTTGAAGACTTGGTGCGGCAGCTTGCTTATGACTTTCGCCAATGGAAGTCGATTGAATCTACCGGGCGTGGGGGATCGGATGATGGTTTTGATATCCGGGCTTACGAAAATGTCGAGCTATTGAATCGTGATCTTGAGGATGAAGAGGGGGAAGACGCCCCACATCCGATGGAGGGGAATTTGTGGATGATTCAATGCAAGCGCGAGCGCGAGGTTGGACCACGTAAAGTAGCAAAAATCATTGATGACTGCGTGCGCAAAGAGGAGCCGCCGTATGGCTATATCCTTGCCGCGCCTGTGCACTTTTCGAAGGCGGCACACGACAAATTTCGTGAGGAGCTTAGAGGCCGAGGTGTCATGGAGTTCTTCATCTGGGGCGCAGGGGAACTCGAAGACATGCTCTTTCAGTCCAAGAATGACCGGCTTCTATTCGCCTTTTTCGGCATCTCGTTGACTACCCGGCGACGTTCAAGAACTACTGATATCCGCGCCTCGGTCGGCATCAAAAACAAGCTGATGCGCGCACTCGGCGAGGAGCCCAAACACCAGACTGTTTTACTGAGGGATCTGGCCGACTTGGAATACCCATTCGAGGATCGCTATCCAGACTTCCAGAGCCGACCACGCTGGCGAGACTACACGGTAGAGCATTTTCATCCACTGGGGCTAGTCGTTTCGTTGCGCAAGGAGTACGCATACTATGACCGACTGCAGAGAACGTGGGACTTCACGAAGGTCGTCAACATCGCACGACACGTAACCGCTCGCTTGCAAGGGGAAAAAAATGACGACGCTGCCAGACTTGCAGTGAAGGGATTTTGGGAGTTATTGCCTAAGCGCAATAGAGCGATGTTTATTACTCATGGCCTAGTTAAATTTGATTCTATTGCGCTGGTTGACGATAAGGGAGACAGTGCGTACAAGTACCCACACGTCTACGTTGACTTCCATGCCGAACGCGGCCCGATCTCGGGAGTGTTTGAGTATTTGGAGCTTAACGAGCATCACCACGAAGACGTCGATGGACTTTCTCGGATTTCCGTGTTTCCGAGTGAGTTCTCAGCGCAAACGTTTGGAAAGATCTACGAAGACCGATTTTTAGTGGTGGACGAGCAGACTCGAGCCGGCCTGAGAGTCAGCTCGGGAGAAATCACCCTCTACGATGTCGGACAGAAGTACACCTACCTAAGACCCACTGATGTGATTGGGGTCGAAGGCACTAAGGACCATGAGGGACAACGGGTACTCGTCAAGATCACAAACATGCGAGTGATTAAGGGCTCAGATCTCTTGTCTCTATTTGAGGAGAGCCCGCCTTTGAGGTACAGCGTTGAACAGCAAGTCGGTCGAGAGGTGAAGCCGAAGGAAACGATTCACGTCGTCGAGGCCATGGTGATATACGGTTGGCAGATCGAACAGGATCGAGCGGTCCTTTAATGTTTTTGGAGTGTTCCCTATGTTCTCGTTCTTCCAATAGCGCGAGCGAGACAAGCGCACTACCGTCAGCCCCGTCCGTCAGTCTGCCCCGCCTAACCAGCACAGACCATCGTTGAGGAAGCAGTGCGATGAAACTAAGTCGAACCCCGAAAATCAAACTGTAGTTTTACGACATACATACTTTAAAAACCACCAAGGACGCTATGCAAACCGCTGATCAGATCAACCTTGTTATTGCGATAGCCTCTGGCGTGTCTACGCTGATGTCGTTTGCTGTAGTTGTGGCCACGTTCAAGATACTTCAAGCAAATCGACAAACAGTGGATGTTATGAAAGAGCAAATTCTCGCAATTACGCGGCCGTACGTTCAAGTTTCCCCTCTGGTTCGGGTTGGTAGTCCGTTTATGACACTCAAAATTTGGAATTCTGGTTCAAGCGCTGCAAACAAGCTAAAGCTCACGCTGGACCGCGACTTTTTCTTCAATGCTCAGCAGGGTAAGGATCGAAATATCCGGAACTACAAGGCATTCTGTCAACAGATTGAATCTCTGCCTCCAAAAGCAGAAATCACATTTGATCTAGGAGCTGGACATACGATCTTTGGAAATCCCGAGCTCTGCCCATTGCAATTTACGATCGCCGCAGAGTACGAATTCGAAAGCCACCGTGTTGTTGAGAATACATCTGTAGATATGCGGCCATATTTACATTCGTCGCCCCCGATCCATCCTGTGGCAGAGCAAATAGAAAAACTAAATAAACAGATCGCTTCTCTAATAAGAAAGCTCAAATGACAGTGAAGAATTTTAGTGAGCGGATTGGCTGCGACAGCCTTCAACCATCCTCCTGGCTCGTTCCAGCCGAGTATTAGTGATGCAAAACCCATCTCTTCCGTCGCCTGCGCGGCAATTCGAAACTTTGGTAAAGCAAGTGCTTGAAGCCAACGGATTTACCTTGACGAAATTCGATGATCCCCGAGGGATTGGGGGATTTGACTTTACTGGTGAACTCGCAAACGAGAACTGGGCAATCGAAGTTAAGTTCTATCGTACTGCCCGGGCGCAGGTGAGCTTGGTGGAGAGTGCGGCCGCTCGCTTGGTGCATCGCGCACAGATAGCTCAAACTTGGAAGGGCATGTTGGTTGTTTCTAGCATCATTCCTTCGAGCTTACGGCTAGCACTAGAGCAGAAATACAGCCTGACCGTTGTGGATCGTGCCGATCTGTTGATATGGGCCACGGCTAATCCATCCTTTGTTGATGAAATTACTGCGCTTTTGGAGATGACGCCGTCGGAGCCTCTACCTGCGGAAGGAAAAGCTCCAAATTTAAGGGACTCGAGCCGTATAAGTAATGACGTTCCTCCGGTGGACACACGCGGCACTGAGCTGTGTGACAAGTTAAGACGGTTACTTAAAGGGAAGAAGACTTGGTCAGCTTACGAGCGGTTGTGCGACCAGATCTTGCGATATCTCTTTCCAAACGATCTATTGGGTTGGCACAAGCAACAAAGAACGGACGATGGACTCAATCGATTTGATTACGTGTGCCGGGTACGCCCCAGTACAGATTTTTGGAGATTTCTAATCGATCATTTGGACAGTCGATACATCCTGTTTGAATTCAAAAACTACTCGAAGCAAATAAAACAGGGCCAGGTATTAACGACGGAAAAGTACTTGCTCGAAAGAGGGTTACGTCGGGTGGCCGTCATTTTTACCCGTGTTGGTGCCGAAGCTAACGCTATTTTGATGACACAAGGCGCAATGCGAGAGCACGGAAAGTTGATGCTGATAGTGAACGACGACAAAGTTTGTGAAATGCTACATATGAAGGAGCGCGGAGAGGATCCTACGGATTGCCTTTTTGAGTTGGCAGATGAATTTCTGCTTTCCCTGCCGCGTTGAGAGGTTGCGGCTTCCGTCATAAGCTACTTTGGGTAACGCACCCGACGAAGTGCTGTAGGCCGCCTTCAGGTGTCAGAGGAATAGGTTCTTAAAGGAGGGACAGCAACGGCCCCAAGTTTGATGTTGCCGTTGCGGTGCAGCTGCGCGCCCTTTTGAGCGCTAGTCAAAAAGGGCCGAATTTTAGAAACCGCTCAATAAGTTTTGTACGGCAAGAACTTCCCCGACAACACCACATTCACCCGATCGCCTTTTGGATCGGGTTGGCGCACGATGTCCATGCTGAAGTCGATGGCACTCATGATGCCGTCGCCGAATTCTTCGTGGATGAGTTCCTTGATGGTGGTGCCGTAGACGCTGACGATTTCGTACCAGCGGTAGATCAGGGGGTCGGTGGGTACGGGGGTGGGGAGTGAGCCTTTGTAGGGTACGACTTGCAGCCACTTTTGCTCTTCTGTCGTCAAACCAAAAATCTTGCCTATCACTTTGGCTTGTTTGGCGTCAAAGGTCATCTGGCCCAGGCAACCGGCCGTCGTCCACTCTTTGCTGAGGCCGACTTTTTTGGCGACGGATTCCCAGGTGATGCCTTTGCTGACTTTGACGGTGATGATTTTTTCGGTGATGTCGTTGCGGTTCATGGTTTCTTTGCTCCTGTGTTTGAAGTGGTTTGGGTGAAAGTGGAAACGGGGGCGGTCAATGCGCTTTGGCGCGCGTGACCAAAAAGTCGACGATGTGGTTGCGCAGGTCGTAGTAGCCGGGCAGATGGTGCAGGCCGGCGCGGGTGCGTTCCCTGGGCAGCGGGTTGACGACTTCTTCGGCGATGCGGCCTGGTGCGTAGATGCCTTCGTTGTCGGTGCCGTTGCTCATCAAGAGGATGCGGTCGGCCAGCAATATCGCTTCGTCCACGTCGTGGGTGATCATGAAAACGGTTTGCTGCGTCTCGCGCACGATGGCCATGAGTTCGTCCTGGATGGTGCCGCGTGTGAGTGCATCGAGTGCGCCGAAGGGTTCGTCGAGCAGAAGCATCTTGGGCTGGATGGCGAAGGCGCGGGCGATGCCTACGCGTTGCTTCATGCCGCCTGAGAGTTGTGACGGCTTTTTGTCGATGGCGGGCAAGAGGCCGACCATGGCGACAAACTTTTCCACGTGTGCGTTGACTTGCGCGGCCGTCCAGTCGGGCCAGCGCGAGACCACCGCAAACGCGATGTTCTTGCGCACGGTGAGCCAGGGCATGAGTGCATGGCTCTGGAACACCACGCCGCGCTCCAGGCTGGGGCCGCCGATCTCGCGGTTTTCCATAAAGATGTGGCCGGCGGTGGCGGTGTCGAGTCCGGCCAGCACATTGAGGATGGTGGTCTTGCCGCAGCCTGAGTGGCCGATGATGCAGACAAACTCGCCCTTGCTGATGGTGAAAGACACATCGGCAAACACCGGCCGGCCCGACGTAAAGCTTTTGCTAAGCCCTTCGATCTTGAGAAATCCCTGCTGCATGCTGTGTTCTTTCGGTGGTGTGGCGACGGTGGCGCGCGTGGTGGGCTCACTCCACATAAGTGACGACCTTCTGTAGTTGAGCAAAGGCCAGGTCCAGCAGCATGCCGACGATGCCGATGACCAGGATGGCGAAGATCACGTTGGTGAGTGAGAGGTTGTTCCACTCGTTCCAGACGAAGTAGCCAATGCCGGTGCCGCCCACCAGCATCTCGGCTGCCACAATCACCAGCCAGGCAATGCCCATGGAGATGCGCATGCCGGTCAGGATGGTGGGCGCCGCCGCCGGCAGGATCACCTGGAAGGCCTTGCGCAGGGGGCCGACTTCGAGCGTGCTGGCCACGTTGAGCCATTCACGTTTGACTGAAGCCACGCCGAAAGCCGTGTTGATCAGCATGGGCCAGACCGAGCAGATAAAGATCACAAAGATGCCCGAGATCGATGAGTCCTTGATGGTGTAGAGCGCCAGCGGCATCCACGCCAGCGGCGAGATGGGTTTAAGCACCTGGATGAAAGGGTCAAATGCCCGGCGCAGAAGTGGCGACATGCCGATCACAAACCCCAGCGGCACGGCGACTGTGCACGCCAGCAAGAAGCCCAGGCCTACGCGTGCCAGAGAAAAGCCGAGCTGGATGGCAATGCCCTTGTCGTTGGGGCCGTTGTCATAAAACGGGTCGGCCAGGTGCCGCCAAGCGGTTTGGCCCATTTGCAGCGGTGTGGGAAAGCCGCCGGCCTTGGCCGTGCCCGGGTCTTTGCCCAGCATCTTCAGGTACTCGGCCTGCTCCGCTGAAACAGCCGGCCCGGCTGCGCCGCCGGTGACAGGCAGCGTGGCCAGCTGCCACGCCGCCAGAAACACCAGCAGCAGCAAGACCGAGACCAGCGTCGCCTTGAAGTTCAGTGACTTGAGCATGCGTCGGATTCCCTCGAAGGGCTCGGGATGAACGATAGGGAGGCCCGGCGAAGGGGCCACGTAGTTTTCAAGCCGGGGCCGCGGGACTGGCTTTGCCAGACCGCAGGCGCAGCGGCCCCTTTTCCTGTGCAAGGGGCAGGGAGCTGCCGCAGGCTCGCAGTGAGTGACCGTGGGGGCCTCATGTTCAGCCCATCTTGTTGATGGCGAAGCTCTTCAGGTATTCGTCTGGCTTGGCCGCGTCAAACACCTTGCCCATCACCGTGAACTTGGGGTACGCGCCCTCCGGTGCCTTCTGGCCCAGGTCGGCCATGTGTTTTTTCGCGTCGGTCAACAGGAAGACCTTTTCGGCGATCTGCTTGTAGTTGATGTCGCCCTTTACATAGCCCCAGCGCTTCATCTGCGTCAGCATCCACACCGCCATCGACTGCCACGGGATAGGGTCAAAGTCGGCGCGGTCTGGCACGGTCTTGATATTGCCCAGACCGTCGGCAAAACGGCCGGTCAGCACCTGCGCCAGCACGGTTTCGGGCTGGTTCAGGTAGGCCTGCGGTGCAATCACCTTGGCGATCAGCTCGCGGTTTTTCGGGTCGCGCGCCATGGCGGCCGCGGTGAGCACCGAGCGGTACAGCGCGGCAAAGGTGTTCGGGTTCTTCTGGATGAACTCTGTGGATGTGCCAAACGCGCAGCAGGGGTGGCCGTTCCACAAGTCCTTGGTCAGCAGGTGCAGAAAGCCGATTTCCTCATACACCGCGCGCTGGTTGAAAGGGTCGGGGCCGAGGTAGCCGTCGATGTTGCCGGCGCGCAGGTTGGCCACCATCTCGGGCGGCGGCACCACGCGGATCTGGATATCGGTGTCGGGGTTCAGCCCGGCTTCAGCCACGTAGTAGCGCAGCAAAAAGTTGTGCATGCTGAACTCAAAGGGCACGGCGAACTTGAAGCCCTTCCACATCTTCGGGTCGCGTTTGTCCTGGTGCTTGTTGGCCAGCGTGATCGCCTGGCCGTTGGTGTTCTGGATGGTGGCCACATTCATGGGCACCGGGTTGGATCCCACGCCCATCGAGATGGCCAGCGGCATGGGGCTGAGGAAGTGTGTCGCGTCGTATTCCTTGTTGATCATCTTGTCGCGTATCAGCGCCCAGCCGGCGGTCTTGACGACTTCAACATTCAGGCCTTCCTTGCTGTAGAAGCCCAGCGGGTGCGCCATGATCAGCGGCGTGGCGCAGGTGATGGGGATGAAGCCGATCTTCAGGTTGGTTTTTTCCAGCTTGCCTTTGTCCTGCGCCATGGCCTGCATGGTGCCGACGGGCAGCACGCTGGCGATAGCGGCCATGGCCGTGCCTTTGCCGACGGCACGCAGGAAGCGGCGGCGCACTTCGTCCTGCGGGAACAGGGCCTTGACCAGCGTGGCTTCAATGAATTCGTTGGAGTAGGCTTCGAACTCGCTGGTCAGGCTGCGCCGGCGCAATTCGGCGGCGGCGCCGTCGGCATTCATCTCCGGGTGGTGGTCGGCCTGGGCGTGGTTGCCGCCGCAACTGCACTTGAGCATCAGGGGCCGGTCGGCGTCGTAAGGGGAGAAACGGTCAGACATGGCGCGCACCTTTCAGTTGAAGATGCGCCTGACTTGCAAGCGGCGGGCCAATTTTGGCCGATTGGGGCGAAAGCGCGGCAGGTGCCGCATTTCGCTGTGGATGCCATGACAGGGTGTAGGGCGTCCACTACAAAAACCGGCCCGCAAACAGCAACAACGGTGCCGCCATGCTGGTTATGGCAGCGCGCAGGCCGATACGTCAGCTGGTTTCTTTCACCTTCAGCAGCGTTGCGCCGGGCTCAGGGTGGCGCACAGGTTTTGTCACGCACCAAATTCGCGCAGGGCGCGGGGCTTACCCGGTGCGGTCAGGCCGGAGACGAGATGTCGGCCAGTGACTGGCCCACATCCTCTTCTTCCTGGCCCTTGACCGCGATATCGCCGATGGAAATGATGCCGGCCAGGCGTTTCGAGCCGTCCAGCACCGGGAGACGGCGAATCTGGCGGGACGCCATGTCTGCAAGGACCGTGTCGAGGTCGTCAGTTTCACGTGCGGTATGTATGTCGGTGCTCATCACGGCAGACAGCGGCGTGCCGCCGTTCAGGCCCTCCGCGACGGCGCGCAGCACGATGTCGCGGTCGGTCACCATGCCGAGCAGCTTGTCGCCCTCGCACACAGGGATCACGCCCACGTCGAGCTCGCGCATGGCTTTCGCCGCGTCGGCCACGGTATTGCCGGGGGCCATGGTTCGCACGTTGCGGGTCATCACGTCGGTGACGGTCGTCATAAAAATACTCCTTGGATGGGTGGGCTTGGGTCTGGGCTGGGCGGTATCGGAACGACATCGCCGTCTGCAGCCAGCATGCCCTGCGCGTGCGTGTTTTTGCCGGTCATGGGCACCCGAGCGGCCGTAGGACAAGGCCGTTTGACGTGTTGCGGTCAGCTATCGGCAGGCGCCCTGCCATGGCGCTCGGCATACAGCGCCAGTTCCACGTCGTTTTTGGCGCCGGTTTTTTCCAGGATGCGCAAGCGGTAGGTGCTCACGGTGTTGGACGCCAGGCCCAGTTGCGTGCCGATCTCGCCGACGGACTTGCCGGCCGTGAGCAGGCGGAACACCTGGTGTTCACGGTGCGACAGGGCTTCAGCGCCGCTGCGCCCGCCGTTGCCACCGACTGCGGTGGCCAGCGCTTCGGCCGTGGCGGCTGAAACGTACATGCCACCCGCTGCCACCTTGCGCACCGCGGCAATCATGTCGTCGGGATTCGCGCTTTTGTTGAGGTAACCGGCCGCACCCAGCTTGATGCAGCGCACGGCGTACTGCTTCTCAGGGTAGGTGCTGAGCATCAGCACCGGCAGGCGAGGCCATTTTTTTTTGAGCGCCTGCAACACATCCAGGCCGTCGCGCTCGGGCAAGGCAATGTCCAGCAGCACGGCGCTCAGGCCTTTGTCGCCGCCCAAAGCGTCGACCCGCTGCAGGATGTCGGGGCCGGTTTCCGCTTCGGCCACCACTTCGATCTCGGGTGCGTCGGCCAGCACCTGCTTCAGGCCCTCGCGCACGATGCGGTGGTCGTCGCCGATCAGGATTTTGAGGGTACTCATAACTGGATCCGAAGGTGAAAGACAGAGCCGTGGCCGACCTGGCTGGTGATCTCCAGGCTGCCGCCCAGATGCCGCGCGCGCTCCCGCATGCCCATCACGCCATAAGCATTGGCCGCTTCAAAGGCGGCGGCTTCGGCGCCGCGGCCGTTGTCCTGCACGGCGATGCTGATGTCTTTGGCGGTGGCCCGTATGGTGATGGCCACGCGGCTGGCGGCTGCATGCCGGCCCACGTTGCTGAGCATTTCCTGGAAGATGCGAAAGACGGCAATCGCCGAGGGCTCGGGCAGCGGCGCGGCGTCGGCTACGTCCATCTGCCAGTCCAGCGCCAGTTCGGCCGACTGCACGAACTCATGCGCCTGCCAGTCCAGCGCCGCCCACAGGCCCTGGTGGTCCAGGATGCTGGGCCGCAGGTCGGTGATGATGCGGCCCACGTTGTCGACCGCGTTTTCAATCAGCCGGCCCATGTTCTGGCATTTGCTGCGCATGGTGTCGCGCATGGCCTGCGCGTCGCCGGGTTCGCGTTGTTGCTGTTCGCCCAGGCGTTTGTCGAGCCAGCCCACATCCATCTTCAGCGCCACCAGCAGGCTGCCCAGCTCGTCATGTACCTCGCGCGCGATGCGCGTGCGTTCTTCCTCGCGCACAGTGTGGGTGTAGGCGGTGAGCTCGCGCAGGTGTTGCAGCGCTTCAGACAAGGCCTGGGTGCGTTCGCTCACGCGCTGCTCCAGCACCGCATGCGCCTGGCGCAGCGCGTCTTCGGCCTGGCGGCGCGCCGAGATGTCGACAAAGGTGACCACCGCGCCCTGCACCACGCCGCCTTCGACGATGGGATGCGATGAGTATTCGACCGCAAACGCGCTGCCGTCCTTGCGCCAGAAGAGTTCGGTGTCGATGCGGCAGGGCAGCGCCTTGCGAAAGGCGTTGAAGATGGGACACAGGTGCTCGGGGTAGTGCGCGCCGCCGGCATGGGAATGATGCGCCAGCTCGTGCATGTTGTGGCCCAGCACGTCGGCGGGGGCATAGCCCAGCTGTTCGGCGCCGGCACGGTTGATGAAAGTGCAGCAGCCGTCCATGTCGATGCCGAAAATGCCTTCACCGGTGGACTCGAGCAGCTGCGACAGCTTGTCGCGCCAGACGGGCTGGTTGGCGCCGGGAAGGTGGGCGGGTGCGGGCATGGCGTAGTTCGGTTAACCGCCGTAGTCCGTAAATTCGGTAAACATCTTGTCAGGGCAACGCCCTCCTGAGGCGTTGCGCTCGTAGTAGTTCCAGCGGTAAGCCATTTCGGTGTTGTCCTGGCAAGCCACCCCCTTGTAGAGCTTGCCGTAAGTGGCTCTGGCGCCCGAAGATGATCGAAAGCTGTCAAGGCTTTCAACGACCAGCACACCATCTTTGGGATAAACCTTCAGCACGCCGAAAGACGCATTGCTCGGTATGTCGTAGTCCACATAGAGTTCGGTCCGCTCAGGATTCGGGCGCGCCTTCTCTACCAATATAAAAACCGCCTGTTGCTGCTCCACCAGCTCTTGCTGCGTCAGGTGGATAAACGATTGGGACTGCATTTTTTTGCCGAACTTCAGCGCCGGGCCCAGCACCAGCAAAGGTTTTCGCTCGTCCGTAGAGGCAGGGTTGAACCGGTGTTGAAGCGGTTTTTTAAACCGGTTAACGACAGCCGAGAAAATTTCGTCGTCGCTAAAGTTTTGATTCTGCAGCTCCAAAGCCCAGACAGGGCTTGCAGCACATAGCAGCAGCGCAGCCAGTAATCGTGTTTTGAAATCCATCATCATTGAACGGTTGTGATTGTTGGACCGCATCATGGCATGGCAAAGCCTGAGTTCTTTCCATACTGCACATGCGGGCATGAGCAAACATCGTGCCCAGCTTGGTGCGTGGCCGGGACTGTATCAACCCAAAATCGGTACTGAAGTGGGCTGGACGGAGCGGCTTGCCCCAGGTTCGCCCCAAAACGGGCTGCTTTTTTTGATTCCCTGTAAAGTCCAAGGCATGCTTACGATTTCTGGAGGCGCCGCGCACCTCTCGCCGCGGCCGGTCGCCGCCTTTGCCCTGTCAGTGATGATCTTGCTCGTGGCCTGCAGCCCCACGCTGAACTGGCGCGAAGTGCGGCCCGAGGGCACGCGCCTGGCGCTGCTTTTGCCCTGCAAGCCTGACAAAGCCGAAAAGGTGGTTCCTCTGGGTGGCCCGGCAACTACCTTGCGCATGCTGGGTTGTGATGCCGGCGGCGCCACTTTTGCTGTGGCGGTGGCCGACCTCGGTGACGCGTCAAAAGCGGCGCCCGTGCTCGCACAGTGGCAAAGCCTGACGCTGGCCAACATGAAAGCCGGGCCTGCGCAGGTGTCGCCGCTCAAGTTACCCGGCGCTGCCGCCTTGCTGCCGGCCTCGCTGGTCAAGGCCGAGGGGCGGGGCCCCGACGGCAAACCGGTGAGCGGGCAGGCCGCCTACTTTGTGCAAGGCCCGCAGGTGTTCCAGGTGGTGATGTATGCCCCGCGCATCGCGCCCGAGGTGGCCGAGACATTTTTCTCCAGCCTCAAGTTTGAATAAAGTGGCTTGCCTTTCATGACCAGCGCAGAAGCTTCCTTGTCGACCTCCCCGAATACCGCTGCGCCGGCTGCCGGTTCCCATCCGGGCCGGCTGGATGCGAAAACCGGCGCCATTGTTTTCCTGGCGTTTGCCGCCGCGTATTTCTGCTCGGCGCTGGTACGGGCCATCACCGCCACGCTGGCGCCTGTGCTCACGCAGGAGTTTTCGCTGCATGCGCGCGACCTCGGCCTGCTGGCAGGCGGTTATTTCCTGGGCTTTGCCGCCACGCAGCTGCCGCTGGGCACCTGGCTGGACCGCCATGGCCCCAAGCGCGTGATCCTGTGCTTTCTGGCGCTGTCGGTGCTGGGCTGCCTGGCTTTTTCGTTAAGCACCAGCTTTGCCTGGCTGCTGGCGTCGCGCGTGCTGGTCGGCATGGGCGTCAGCGCCTGCCTGATGGCGCCGCTCACGGGTTACCGCCGCTGGTATGAGCCGGCCACGGTGCTGCGTGCCAATTCGTGGATGCTGATGACCGGCTCGCTCGGCATGCTGGCGTCTACCCTGCCGGTGCAGTGGCTGATGCCGTTGACGGGATGGCGGCCCCTCTTCTGGATACTGGCCGCGATGATCTTGCTGTCGATGGCCGCGCTCGCCTGGGTTGTACCTACGTGGCAACAGACCAAGAAGCACGAAAGCACAGAGACCACCGTGCCCTCAAGCACCGATGCCGAAGCCGGCTACGCGCCGATCTGGCGCAGCCGCTACTTCCGCAAGTTGACGCCGCTGGCTTTCTTCAATTACGGCGGGCTGGTGGCCGTGCAGACTTTGTGGGCCGGCCCCTGGATGATCAGGGTTGCAGGCTATACGCCGCTGGAGGCCGCCACCGGCCTCTTCTATATCAATGCCTCCATGCTGGTGACCTTCTGGAGCTGGGGCATGGTGAACCCCTGGCTGTCGCGGCATGGCTGGGGCGCTACCCGCCTGATCACCTGGGGCGTGCCCTTCAGCCTCACCGTGCTGGCGGTCAATATCGCAGCCGGCACCTCCACCGGATGGCTGGGCTGGGCGCTGTTTTGCATGGGTTGCAGCGTCATGGGGCTGGCGCAGCCCGCGGTGGGCATGGCGTTCAAGGCCTCGCTCGCCGGCCGGGCGCTGTCGGCCTACAACCTGATGATTTTCGCTGGCGTGTTCACCGTGCAGTGGGGAATCGGCTTGCTGATTGACGTGTTTGCCGCCATGGGCCTGGCACGGGTGGCGAGCTTTCAGGCGGCGATGTCCGTGTTTTTGTGTTGTTGTATCGCCTCATATGGGTATTTCCTCAGTGTGAAAGCTGATAATTCACCGCAATGAACGGCATTTTCATCATCGCTCACGCTCCTTTGGCCTCTGCCCTGCGCCAATGCGTGTTGCATGTGTTTCCGGACAACGCAGCGGGTATTTCCGCGCTGGACGTGCAGCCCAACATGCCGCCCGAAGAAACCCTGGCCCAGGCGCGCATCATGCTGACGCAGCTCGGTACCTCGCATGCCCTGGTGCTGGTTGACGTGTTCGGCGCCACGCCCTGCAATGTGGCGCAAAAGCTGGTGGACGGCGTTCATTCCAAACTCATCACCGGCATCAACCTGCCCATGCTGCTGCGCACCGTGTCTTACCGCCACGAGTCGCTCGATGCGCTGGTAGCGCGCGCGCTGATCGGCGCCACGCAGGGCGTGATGCAGGTGGCCATCACCGCACCGCAAAATCAGGTACGCCGAAATCATGATAAAGACCAGCACGAACATCAGCAATAAGCTGGGCCTGCATGCCCGCGCCTCCGCCAAGCTCACCAAACTCGCCGGCAGCTATGGCTGCGAGGTCTGGATGAGCAAGGGCGAGCGCCGCGTCAATGCCAAAAGCATCATGGGCGTGATGATGCTGGCTGCCGGGTTGGGCAGCATTGTCGAGGTTGAGACCAACGGCAATGATGAGCAGGCTGCAATGGACGCGATCCTCGCTTTGATCGCCGACAAGTTTGGCGAAGGGGAATGAATGATGCCCCCACGGTCGCTCGATTCGCGTAGCTCCCTGCCCCCCGAGGGGGCCGCCCCGCCTGCGGCCCGGCAAAGCCGAAGGTGCAGCCCCCACGGTCGCTCACTTCGTGTGCTCTCTGCCCCCCGAGGGGGCCGCCCGCCTGTGGTCCGGCAAAGCCGGTTCCACGTCTCGGACTGGCTCGACGATACCGTCGTGCTGGGAGTCGTTGCATGACATTTTCCGTCCACGGCCTGGCCGTCTCGCGCGGCATCGCGATCGGCCGTGCCGTGCTAGTGGCTTCCAGCCGCGCCGACGTGGCGCACTATTTTGTGGACGACGCCAAGACGGCGGACGAGATTACGCGCGTCAGGGTGTCGCGCAATGCGGTGATGGAAGAAATCACGCGCCTGCAGCAGGACCTGCCCAAGGACGCGCCGCACGAGCTGGCTGCGCTGCTCGACGTGCACCTGATGCTGCTGCAGGACGAGCAGCTGATCAGCGGCGTGAAGCACTGGATCGTCGACCGCCATTACAACGCCGAGTGGGCGTTGACCACGCAGTACGAAATCATTGCGCGCCAGTTCGACGACATGGAGGACGAGTACCTGCGCGAACGCAAGGCCGACCTCGAGCAGGTGGTTGAGCGCATCCTGCGCCACATGAAGGGCGTGGCGTCGCCGGTGCAGCCCGGGGCCCAGGCGGGCGCCAGCCGCAAGCAGTCGCAGCAAGACCTGTTGCTGGACGACACCACCGACGTGCCGCTGGTGCTGATTGCGCACGATATTTCCCCGGCTGACATGCTGCAGTTCAAGCAGAGCCTCTTTGCCGGCTTTGCCACCGATGTGGGCGGCAAGACCTCGCACACCGCCATCGTGGCGCGCAGCATGGACATCCCGGCGGTGGTCGGGGCGCGCAGCGCCAGCCAGTTGATCAAGCAGGACGACTGGGTCATCATCGACGGTGAGGCCGGGGTGTTGATCGTCGACCCGTCGCCCATCATCCTGGCCGAATACGGCTTCAAGCAGCGGCAGGGCGAGCTGGAACGCCAGCGCCTGAACCGGCTCAAGCACACCGCGGCGCTGACCATCGACGGGCAGAAAGTCGATCTGCTGGCCAACATTGAAATGCCCGAAGACACGGCCGGCGCGGTGGCTGCCGGCGCCGTCGGCGTCGGGCTGTTTCGCAGTGAATTCCTTTTCATGGGCCGCAGCGGCAAGCTGCCCGACGAGGAAGAGCAATACCAGGCCTACCGCAAGGCGATTGAAGGCATGCACGGCCTGCCCGTCACTATCCGCACCGTGGACATCGGCTCCGACAAGCAGCTGGACCGCCACAAGGCGCAGGACACCCACCTCAACCCGGCGCTGGGCCTGCGCGCGATTCGCTGGAGCCTGGCTGACCCGCCGATGTTTTTGACGCAGCTGCGCGCCATTTTGCGTGCGGCCGCCCATGGCAAGGTCAACCTGCTGGTGCCCATGCTGGCGCACGGCAGTGAAATCCGCCAGACCATGGCGCTGATCGACCGCGCCCGTGCATTGCTCGACAACAAGGGCGTGCCGTACGGGCCGGTGCGG
This sequence comes from Polaromonas sp. P1_F9, assembly GCF_056405615.1. Taxonomy (NCBI): domain Bacteria; kingdom Pseudomonadati; phylum Pseudomonadota; class Betaproteobacteria; order Burkholderiales; family Comamonadaceae; genus Polaromonas; species Polaromonas sp. P1_F9. The sequence continues at coordinate 41,664 of NZ_JBFUBT010000011.1, forward strand.
CTGGGCGCGATGATCGAAATCCCGGCCGCGGCGCTGACGCTCAAGCTGTTCCTGAAGTACTTCGACTTCCTGTCCATCGGTACCAACGACCTGATCCAGTACACGCTGGCCATCGACCGCGCCGACGAGGCGGTGTCCCACCTGTACAACCCCTGCCACCCGGCCGTGTTGCGGCTGATCGCCGACACCATCAACGAGTGCAACGCGCAGGGCAAGGGTGTCAGCGTTTGCGGCGAGATGGCCGGCGACGTCACCATGACGCGGCTGTTGCTGGGCATGGGCCTGCGCAGCTTTTCCATGCACCCGTCGCAGATCCTGGCGGTCAAGCAGCAAATCCTGCGCGCCGATGCCGCCAAGTTGCAGCCGTGGGCTGAACAGGTTCTGGCCTGCGAAGAGCCGGCGACGATGCTGCAAGGTTGATGGCTGTCAGGGTGTCATTGCTATTAAAAGCATAGCTGCTCGCGCACATACTGATTGGGCTGGATCTCGAAAACGTTGCTAAATCTCGCCCATTTGCCCATTCAGGGCGGCTGAAACAAAGCGAAACACGCCGCAACCGCGCTGCAAACAGCCGCAAGCCTCCCGCGGGCACCATGAGGAACCTTCACTTCTTCTTCGAGGCTCCTCATGAAACATCGCATTAAAAAAATCCTGCTCGGCCTTTTCGGCGGGGCGCTCATCGTCGGCAGCCTGGGTGCGTGCTCGCACGGCGGCCACGGCTGGCACGGCGACGCCGGCTCCCCTGAGGCGCGCGCCCGCATGGTCGAAAAAATCGGCTCGCGCCTGGACCTGGACGCTGCGCAAAAGCAAAAACTCGCCGTGCTGGCCGACAAGCTGCAGGCACAGCGCGCGGCCCTGCGCGGCAGCAGTGAGCCACGGGAAGCCGTTCGCGGCCTCTTTGCCGGCAACAAGCTGGACCAGGCCGGCGCCAAAAAGCTGATCGAGGAAAAAACCGCCGCGATTCAGTCCGGCAGCCCGGAAGTGATCGCCGCAGCGGCGGACTTCTTTGACAACCTCAAACCTGAGCAACAGCAAAAAGTGCGCGACTTCATGGAGCGCGGCCGCCGCTGGGGTTACCGTGGCTGAGGCACTTTTCTTCCCGGCAGGCCGAACGGCGGCAACCGCTGTGCGCCGCATCGCCAAGGTGGCTGCCCCGGGCAGCGCCAACGGCGGCGTACGCCTGCTGCTGCGTGCCGAAGGGCTGGTGGTGGTGGCCGCCGCTGCGGCGGCCTACGCCCAGTTCGGCGCGGGGTGGGGCTGGTTTGCGGCGCTATTTCTGGTGCCCGACCTCTCTTTTCTGGCCTACCTGGCCGGGCCGCGTGTGGGGGCTGCTGCCTATAACGCCATGCATTCCTACCTGGGCGCCGTCGGCCTGCTGGCGGCTGGCGTTTTGGGCGCTGCACCCATGCTGGTGGCGGCTGGGTTGGTCTGGTGCGCGCATATCGGCTTTGACCGCCTGCTGGGTTACGGGCTCAAGTACGGTGCGGGGTTCGGGCACACCCATCTGGGGCGCATCGGGCCCAAAGATCCGTGGTGAATAGCGCCTTTCTCCGCTTCAAAGGAGCCCGATGTTGAAATCGCTAACTTGCAGCATGCTCGTTGCTTTGGCGTCGATCGCCGGCGTGGTGGACGCCACTGAACCTTCCGGCGGAGCCGGCTTTCGTCTGATTCAGCTTCCCGATTCTGTCACGCAGCAACCGATGCAGGCGGCGGTGTTCTATCCGGCAGCGCCCACGTCTGAAACAACCAGGATGGGGGCTGTCGTTGTGTCTGCCGTGAAGGATGCGGCGCCGATAGGTGCGCGCCATCCTATGGTGCTGCTCTCGCATGGCAATGGTGCCGGCCGGTTCAGTCACCACGATACAGCGACATTCCTCGCGCGTCATGGCTACGTGGTGGCCGCAATCGAGCATCCGGGCGACAATTTTCGCGACAGCAGCGGGGTCGGCACCGATCGGGTGCTGATTGGAAGGGCGCTGCAACTGTCCGCACTGCTGGATTTCCTGTTGCAGGCTCCAGCCTCTGCGGACCTGATCGATTCCCGGCGGGTGGGCGTTGCGGGTTTTTCGGCAGGCGGCTATTCGGCCCTCTTGCTGATGGGCGCCAAACCGAAGTTCGAGCTGCTCAGTGCCTATTGCAAAGCCTTGCCGGCAAGTGTTCTATGTGCCGGTGGCGGAAAGGTTTCCCTGTCGTCGCCCCCGTTGATCGCGAAGACTGACGACCGCATCCGCGCCGCGTTCGTCATGAGCCCGCCGGGAGCCTTCTTTGACCGCGAAAGCCTGTCGCAGGTCTCGAGGCCGGTGAATCTGTACGCGGCCGGCGCCGATTCCGTGCTCCCGGCCAAGGAGAACGCGATCAAAGTGAAGGAACTGCTCCCCTCATTGGCCCGATACACGGAGATCCCCGTGGCCGACCACTTCGTGTTTCTCGCGCCGTGCACGTCGGAGATGCGCGGCGTCGCACCCGCTCTGTGTACGGATCCACAAGGCGTCAATCGGGCTGCTGTGCATGACAATGTGAACCGCGATGCCTTGATGTTTTTTCAGGAGCAACTCCAGGTCGATGCGAGTTTTCTGAAGCGAATGTAGCCAATCCTATGCCCCATATCCTGCTGATCGACGACGACGAGCACCTGGCTGCGCCGCTGGCCGCCTACTTTGCCCGTTTTGACTTCGTGCTGGAAAGCGCGCTGCGCCCCGGCGAAGGCCTGGCCATGCTGCGCGCCGGCGCGTATGACGCAGCCATCCTGGACGTCATGCTGCCCGAGATGGACGGCTTTGCGCTGTGCCGCGAGATCCGCAAGGAAAGCGACATTCCCATCGTGATGCTGACGGCCCGCGGCGACGTGATGGACCGCGTGGTCGGGCTGGAGCTGGGCGCCGACGACTACCTGCCCAAGCCTTTTGAGCCGCGCGAACTGGTGGCGCGCCTGCAGACCATTTTGCGGCGCCAGCGCAGCGCACCGGCTGCGGCCACCCAGCGCCATGTGTTCCAGGGGCTGGTGATCGACGTTGAAACGCGCGAGGTGCTGCGCCTGGGCGAAAAGGTCGAGCTGACTGGCACCGAGTTTGAATTGCTGGCCCTGCTGGCGGCCGAGCCCGGCAAGGTGTTCAACCGCGACGACATCCTCAACCGCCTGCGCGGCCATGAGGCTGAGCTGTACACGCGCGCCGTCGACATTGTGGTGAGCCGGCTGCGTAAAAAACTGGAGCCGCTGGACTGCATCAAGACGCTGCGCAACGCGGGCTATGCGCTTGCCGCCGGCAAGGCGGGTACGCCATGAGGCGCTGGAAAACGCGCCGGGACTGCCGGGCCCGCGAGCGCTCACGCCCCGAGCGCTGGCGCCACCGCTGGAAGCATTCGCTGCGGCTGCGGCTGATTACCGTGTTCCTGCTGCTGGCGCTGGCCATGGGCGCGGTGTTCATGAGCGGCATGCAGCGGGCGTTTTCAACGGGCTGGCGCGACGCAGCCAAGCCGCTGATCAGCGACTACATGGACCGGCTGGTGGCCGACCTGGGTTCACCACCCGATGTGGGCCGCGCCCAGGCGCTGGCTGCGCGGCTGCCGATTTCCATCCGCATCGAGGGGCCGCAGGTCAACTGGCAGTCGCATCCCGACAGGCCCGACCGCAAGGTGTTTGACGCCCGCGCCAAAGACTGGCTGAGCCGGACCACGGCCGACGGCCACCGCGTGATTTTTGGCCCGGGCACCGCGCCCTGGCAGACGGCGCCACATGGGGTGTTTGGCTGGATCACGCTTGCGCTGCTGTTGGGCTTGCTCGTGGGCGCCTATGCCTATGTGCGGCGCCTGCTGCGCCCGCTGGACGACATCCGCGCAGGCGCCGAGCGCTTTGGCCGCGGCGAGTTCGCAACGCCAATTCCCCTGCGCCGCCGCGACGAACTCGGCGACCTGGCCGGGCGCATCAACACCATGGCGCACGATATTGAAGGCATGCTGAACGCCAAACGCGCCTTGCTGCTGGCGCTGAGCCATGAGCTCCGTTCCCCGCTCACACGTGCGCGGCTCAATGCCGAGCTGTTGCCCACCACGCCCGAAGGCACCGGAGCCGGCGAACGCGAGCGCGAGGCGCTGCTGCGCGACCTGGGCGAAATGCGCGACCTGATCAGCGACCTGCTCGAAAGCGAGCGCCTGGCCAGCCCGCACGCCGCGCTGCAGCGCGAACCGGTGGACCTGGCGGCGCTGGTGCGCGAAACAGCCACCGAGGTGCCGGGGGCATCAGAGATGGTGCTGGACCTGGCGACAGGCCTGGCACCGCTGGCGCTGGACCGCATGCGCGTGCGCCTGCTGGTGCGCAACCTGATGGACAACGCGCTGCGTTACAGCAGCGGCGCCGGGAGGCCGCCGCAGGTGTCGCTGCAGCCGGCGGGCGGCGGCGTGATGCTGGAAGTACGCGACTTCGGCCCGGGCGTGGACGCCGCGCAACTGGCACATTTGACCGAGCCCTTTTACCGGACCGACGGCGCACGCCAGCGCGCAACGGGCGGTGTGGGACTGGGCATGTACTTGTGCCGGCTGGTGGCCGAGGCGCATGGCGCCGAACTGCAGGTGCGCAATGCGGAGCCGGGCCTGGCCGTGTGTGTGCTATGGCCTGCTATTGAATCAGGAGCTGCTCGCGCCCGTTCTTAAAGGGCTGCGGGCCTATTTGGCTCTTGTTCCCAGCAGCGCAGCGCCGATGATCATCACCGCCGCCAGGGCGATGCTCCAGCTCAGCGCGCGGCCGCTCACCCCCATCAGCAGCGCAGTCGAGCCCAGCGGCGTGAGGTAGCTGAGGATGCCGATCTGCTGCGCGTCGCCCAGCTTCAGGGCCTTGTCCCAGAGAAAGAACGCCGCGCCCAGCGGCCCTGCGCCCAGCACCGCCAGCAATAGCCAGTCTTGCACCGACAGCGTGGCGGCAGGCTCCAGCGCCCAATGGCACAGCAGCGAGAGCACGCCTGAGACCAGGCCGAAGAGGCCGATGGCTGCGGTAGGAAAGGCCGGCACCCGTTTTGTCAGCAGCGAGTAGCTGGCCCAGATAAAGGCCGAGGCGAGCGCCGGGAGATAGCCCCATGACCAGCCGCTGGAGGAAGATCCGTCGGCCCCTGTGCCCAGAATGGCGATGGCCGCGCCAGAAAAGCCCAGCAGGCCTGCGACCACATGCACGGTGCGTAACTGCACCCCAGGCAGAAACAGCGGCGCCAGCACCACCATGAAGAGTGGCCAGAGATAGTTCACCAGGTTGGCCTCTACCGCCGGCGCATACCGCAGCGCGATGAAAAGCAGGAAGTGATAGCCGAAGAGGCCATACACGCCGAGCGCCAGCGTGGCGGTGGGAATCTTCCATTGCGCGCGGTCACGCAGCACAAAAGGCAGGGCCAGCAGGCTGCCGGTCAGCAGCGCAACGCCGGTGAGCAGAAAGGGTGGAACGTGTTTGAGCGAGACCCCGAGCGAGGCAAGCAGGGTCCAGAGGGCGATGGCGCCCAGTGCGTACAGATTGGCTGGCATGGCGGCAAGGATAGGGGGCTGCACCGGGCGCGTCGTCGCAGGGCAACGCTTTGTTGTCGTGCAACGACGGTTTCAGGGATTCAGGCGTATGTCCTACGCGCAGACCAACATCCGGTAACGAGCTTCACGTGCGAGGGGCGCCGCAGACACCTTGCCCGTACGGACTTCAGTTGCAATGGCATGGCAGATTTCTCCGAAATCGCATGAAACCCAAGGAGACTCACCATGAAAAAGCTTTCCATCCTCTTGCTGGCGCTGGCCGGCATGGCCGCCCTGTCGGGTTGCGTGGCTTACCCGGTAGCCTATGACAACGGACCGCAATACCGTGTCGTGCCCGCCCCCGCGCCAGGTTATGGCCCTGGCTATGGCCGGGGTGACCGCGATGGCGACGGTGTGCGCAACCGCTACGACCGCCGGCCGAACGACCCGAGCCGCTATTGAAAATCCGTAAAGGTCAGGCGCTGCCCGGCCCGGCGCGCCGCATCGCGGCCGTCAGGGCTGAGGGCGACTGGTAGCCGCAGTGCAGCGCGGTGTCGGCCACGCTCATGCCGCGGCCGCGCAGCTGCACGGCCAGTGCCAGGCGTTGCCGGCGCAGCCACTGCATCACGCTGAGGCCGGTCTCGCGCCGGCAGCGCGCGGCAAACTGCGTCGGGCTTAAAAATACTTGCGCGGCCAGTTGCGCGACGCTCAGTGGCTCATGCAGGCGCTGCTGTGTCCAGGTGGCCAGCTGTTCCCAGTGGATGGGCCGCGCATAGCGCAAGGGCGTTGATGCGGGTGTTGTGGGTTGCCAGGCTTCCAGCAACAGCGCCGGGCCATGGCGTTGGGCCAGGCCACCGGGTTGCTGCAGTGCTTCGGCCAGGTAATGGGCCAGCGCCAACGCTTGCCCGGTTTTGGCGGGGTCCGCTGCGCAGCGGGCCCAATCAGGTTGTGCGGTGTCCAGCACCAGGCAGCGGCTGCCGTCACGTGATTCGAAGTCATGCCGGTCGCCGGGTGTGATCACGCAGCCCTGGCCTGCCGCGATGCGCCGCCCGCGTCCGCGTACTTCCAGTTCCAGCACACCGCTCAGGCCCAGCAGTACCTGGAAGTGGTCATGCGCATGGCTGCCGTGCGACGCGCCGTAGTGGCGCAGCGACAGGGAGTCTTGCGGCAGGGTCATGTTGCGGGAATTAAAGAGCAGCGATGGCCGCGTCTGCCTTGTCGGCCACGCCTGCGGCGTGGGCCTGCTGGTCGGCGTGGTAACTGCTGCGCACCATGGCGCCCACGGCGGCGTGCGTGAAGCCCATCTTGTAGGCTTCTTCTTCAAACATCTTGAAGGTGTCGGGGTGCACATAGCGGCGCACCGGCAGATGGCTGGTGGAGGGCGCCAGGTACTGGCCGATGGTCAGCATGTCGATGTTGTGCGCGCGCATGTCGCGCATCACCTGCAAAATTTCTTCGTCGGTCTCGCCCAAGCCCACCATGATGCCGCTCTTGGTCGGCACATCGGGGTGCAAGGCCTTGAACTTCTTGAGCAGGTTCAGGCTGAAGTTGTAGTCGCTGCCGGGGCGCGCTTCTTTATAAAGGCGCGGCGCGGTTTCGAGGTTGTGGTTCATCACGTCGGGCGGTGCGGCCTTCAGGATCTCGAGCGCGCGGTCGTCGCGGCCGCGGAAGTCGGGCACCAAAATTTCAATGGTGGTGGCGGGCGAGAGCTCGCGGATCTTCTGGATGCATTCCACAAAGTGGCCGCTACCGCCGTCGCGCAGGTCGTCGCGGTCCACGCTGGTGATCACCACGTATTTGAGCTTGAGCGCCGCGATGGTTTTCGCCAGATTCAGCGGCTCGCTCACGTCCAGTGGATCCGGTCGGCCGTGGCCGACGTCGCAAAACGGGCAGCGGCGCGTGCACTTGTCGCCCATGATCATGAAAGTGGCCGTGCCCTTGCCGAAGCATTCGCCGATGTTGGGGCAGCTGGCTTCTTCGCACACCGTGTTGAGCTTGTTCTCGCGCAGGATCTGCTTGATCTCGTAAAAGCGCGTGGTCGGGCTGCCGGCCTTGACGCGGATCCAGTCGGGCTTCTTGAGCATTTCGCCCTGCACCACCTTGACGGGGATGCGCGACAGCTTGGCCGCGGCTTTTTGCTTGGCCAGCGGGTTGTAGTCTTCCTGGCTCTGGATGTCGCGAACAACAGGATTGACGGTTTCTGGGGTGCTCATGGTGTATTTCTTTGAAGGAATGTGCTCAGGGCGCCAGGTAGGTGACGAGCTTGCGGCCCAGCACATCCGCGGCTTCCTGCCAGCTTGCCGATACCCCGATTGTAGAAAGGTCTGTGGTTTTGAGCCCCACGTACCCGCAGGGGTTGATCCGCGAGAAGGGTTCCAGGTCCATCGCCACATTGAGCGCGACCCCGTGGTAGGTGCAATTCCGGCTGACTTTGATGCCCAAAGCGGCGATCTTGCCCAGGCCGCGAAAAGGGTCGGCAGGGTGCATCGGGCCGGTCAGGGCGGCGTGAGAGGCCGGGTCGTCCAGTCGCACATAAATGCCGGGCGAGCCGGCCACCCGGTGCCCGGTGACGCCGAAATGCGCCAGGGTCTTGATGACGGATTCCTCGATGCGGTAGACGTATTCCTTGACGTAATAGCCGGCGCGCTTCAGGTCAATGAGCGGGTAGGCCACCACCTGGCCGGGGCCGTGATAAGTCACCTGGCCGCCGCGGTTGGTCTGCACCACCGGGATGCTGCCGGGGTTCAAAACATGGTCGCTCTTTCCCGCCAGCCCTTGGGTGTAAACCGGTGGATGCTCACAAATCCATAGCTGGTCGCGCTCGTCCTGATTGGGTTGCAGCCCGTTTTCTCTTGAAAAACCGAGGTTGCGCGCCGCCGTGAAGGCCTGCATGGCTTCATAGGTGGGCAGGTAATCAACCCGGCCCAGGTTGCGCGTCAACATAGTAGAACGGCCGCCGCGCCGGGCCGCCCCAAGCAAGGCCAGCCCCCTCGGGGGGCAGCGACCCGCGCAGCGGCGGAGCGTGGGGGCAGCATGTTGGCCTGCATGGCTTCGTAGGTGGGCAGGTAGTCGACCCGGCCCAGGTGGCGTGTTTCAGCCTGCATGTGCGCTTATCCCGGATCCTGTTTAGAGCACGACCTTGACCATCGGGTGCGTCGACAGCGTGCGGTAGAGCTCATCAAGCTGCTCCCGGCTGGTGGCGGTGACGGTGATGGTGACGCCCAGGTATTTACCGCCCTTGCTTTCACGCAGCTCGATGGTGGAGGCGTCGAAGGCCGGGTCGAACTGGTGCGCGATGGACGTGATGGCTGCCACCATGCCGTCGACCTTTTCACCCATCACCTTGATCGGGAACTGCGAGGGATATTCGATCAGCGATTCCTGGCGCGAAGGCTCCGTGCCGGGAACACCGATGATTTTGGGGATGTTGGGGGAAGTCGTCATGGCAATGGGTCCTTTCAGGCCGCTTTGGCACGCTGGTATTGAGCGTACAGCTTTGCATAAATGGGGCCAGGTTTGCCTTTTTCCACTCCGTGGCCGACCGCCTGGCCGTCCAGCAGGGTGATGGGCAGAACCTCCTTGGTGGCCGACGAGAGCAGCAGCTCGTCCGCTGCCAGCACTTCAGCGCGGGTGATGCGGCGCAGCTCAAAAGGAATGCCCGCTGCGCGGCACATCTCTTCGATCAGGCCAAAACGGATGCCTTCGAGCACCAGGTTGTCCTTTAGCGGCCCCGAGACCTTGCCGTCCTTGACGATCCAGACATTGCTGGAAGCGGCTTCGCTCAGGTAGTCGCCGCGGAACATCACGGTTTCGACCGCGCCGGCGTCGACGCTGATCTGGCGTGAAAACACCGCGCCCAGCAGGCTGGTGCTTTTGATGTGGGCTTTTTCCCAGCGGAAGTCGTCGGCGGTGACGCAGGCGACGCCGTTTTCGCGCGCCGCATCGGAGGGCAGCTTCATCGGGTTGCACATCACAAAGACGGTGGGTGTCAGGCCCGGCAGCATGGGGTGGTCGCGCATGGCCACGCCGCGGGTGATCTGGATATATACCAGTTGATTGCCTTTTTCGGCTGGGGCGCCCGTGGATTGTGCGCAGGCAGCTATCAATTTAAGAGCAATTTCCAGCCACTCGGCACGGGTCAGCGGGTTGGCGATGCGCAGCTCGGTGAGGCTGCGTTCCAGCCGTGCCATGTGCTGCTCAAAACGAAACGGCTTGCCTGCATACGCCGGCACCACTTCATAAATACCGTCGCCGAAGATGAAGCCCCGGTCCATCACGCTGATCCTGGCGTCCTTGAGCGGGGTGAATTCGCCGTTGAGGTAGCAGGGGGTGTCGGGAAGGGCGTTGGCGGGAGGCGTTGTCATGGGTGGGTTTGAAAAGGAAATGAAAGTGCGTTGGAACGGCTGCTGGCGGACGGCCTGTACCGGATTGTCTAACGTCTGGCCATTTGCCGGCGGCGGCGTTTGAACCAGATACGAACGCGCCAGCCCAGCTTGACCAGCAGGTAACCGGTAATCGAGCCCAGCACGGCAAAGATGCCCATGCCCAGGATGGCAGGCCCGCCGAAGGAGGCTGCCCACGCCACGATGCCTGCGCCTTCCGAGATGCGGATGGGCGGCGGTGCGTCCAGCAGCAGATCGCCCACCTGATAGGCCAGCCAGAGCCAGAAGCCGACGGTGAAGGGGTTGGTAATGAAGGTGATGCCGGCGGCCACCGGAATATTGGCGCGCCACCAGACGCTGTGGGCGGCGGCCGCCACGGTTTGTGCAAATGGCAGTGCAAATGCCCAGAATATGCCGATGGCCACACCGCGCGCCACGGCCTCGTGCTGCAGCCGCCACAGCTGCGGCTCCAGCAGCCGGTGGGCCACCGGTTTGAGCCACCGGTTTTGGGCCAGGACTTCACGTGTCGGCACGGATGCTTTCAGCCGGTCCGTCCAGTGCCGGTGTTGCGGCGCCTTCTTTTTAGGGGCGCTCATGGCAGGCGGTGTTCAAGATGGCCGATTCGCTCCGGCATCAGGCAACAAAGATAACGGCGGCGATCGCCAGCGCGCCCAGCACCAGGTTGACCATGGCCAGGGTGGCGATCTGCCCGACGCGGCGCCCACCCTCGGGCCAGTCGGACGCGCTGACAGCGAGCTTCAGGCGCCGGAAAGGGCCGAAATACAGATGTCCGAACAGCGCGAACATCAGGAGGCCGATGCCGAACATCAGGTGCCAGCCCAGGGGGGCGGTTTTCATGCCCACGGCCAGCAGCATGGCCAGGCCTGTCACCAGCAGGACGCCGATGGTGACCCAGACCAGAGCGAAAAATCGCTGCATGACCTTTGCGATGAGCGGCAGGCGTTGGGGTGGCGCCAGCTGTTCGGCGACGGCAGGCCGCAAGGCAAACAGCATGAAGACCACCCCGCCCAGCCAGGCAATGGCGGCGGCAATGTGCAGGAATTTCATCAGGGCGGGCATGGCATCTTTCGGTGGGTGGAAGGTGACGGATGCGGGGGCTTGGGCCATCGTGGAGCATCACGTGCAACTACGTAGGAGGGTCGGCGCGCCGTAGTCGCCGGACAATTGTGAACCACCCGCTGCGAGCCGCACCCAAATGATGCGAATCGCCCCTAATTCATATGCAAGCCGGGGGTTTTGTCGGATACGCAGGGGTTTCTACGTATAATCAAGGGCTTTGCTGATAACGGCCCCGTAACTTTTCCGTAATTTGTGACGACCAAAATGGCAAATTCGGCGAAATCAGTGACAAACCCGGGAAATCCGGGTGTGACAGGGCGAAGTGTCACAGAAGAGATGGAGACTGGCGATGAGGGTTTCAAGCCCTTGACGCGTGAAGAGGCCCAAAAGCTTCGTGAAACGAGCCCGTCTATCTCGCCCTGGTCGGTATTGGCAGGGCAATTGGTGGTTGGGGTTCTGGTGGCATGTGCCGCCTGGGCGCTGACCGGCCAGCGGTCAGTCGGCTGGTCGGCACTCTACGGAGCGTTGGCGGTCGTGGTTCCGGCGGCGCTGTTTGCGCGCGGCCTGACCGGCAAAGTGTGGTCAATGAATCCAGGCACTGCGGTGGCTGGATTCTTTTTGTGGGAAATGGTCAAGATCGCCTTGACGGTGGCAATGCTGTTTGCTGCGTCAAGGGTGGTTTCGATGCTGAGTTGGCCGGCCATGCTGGTCGGCCTGGTGGTGACAATGAAAATGTCCTGGCTCGCGCTGTTGTTCGCGGTCAGGAAAAATAAACTTTGAGGCGAGCAATAAATGGCTGCTGAGAATGCTGCTGGACATGGCGGTCCAACCGCTGGTGAATACATCCTTCACCACCTGACGCACTGGCGCAACAAGGAACTTGTTGGCCCGTTCGATCTGAGCGTTATCAATATTGACTCCACCATCTTCACCATTTTGCTGGGTGTGATTGGTTGCTTCCTGCTCTGGAAAGCCGCCCGCAAAGCCACCTCCGGCGTTCCCGGCCGTTTCCAGGCTGCGGTTGAAATCCTCGTCGAAATGGTCGACGCGCAAGCCAAGGGCATCGTGCACAACGCCGAAAGCCGCAAACTGGTCGCGCCCCTGGCCCTTACCGTGTTTGTCTGGATTTTCCTGCTGAACGCCATGGATTTGCTGCCGGTCGACCTGCTGCCGGTGCTGTGGGCCTGGGTTTACGGCGCTGCCGGCCACGATGCGCACCACGCTTACATGCGTTCCGTGCCCACGGCCGACCTTTCCATCACCATGGGCCTGTCCATGGGCGTGCTGATCACCTGCCTGGTCTACAACGTCAAGATCAAGGGCGTGGGTGGCTGGTCGCACGAACTGGTTACGGCGCCGTTCGGCACCAGCAAGAACCCCATCCTTGCACTGATTCTGGGTGTCCTGAATCTGGCCATGCAGATGATTGAGTTCGTCGCCAAGACCGTCTCCCATGGCATGCGACTGTTCGGCAACATGTATGCCGGCGAACTGATTTTCCTGCTGATCGCCCTGATGGGTGGTGCCTGGTCGCTCTCCGCGACCGGCATTGGCCTGGCCATCGGCCACATCATCGCGGGCTCGGCCTGGGCGATTTTCCACATCCTGATCATCACACTGCAGGCGTTCGTGTTCATGATGCTGACCCTGGTGTACATCGGCCAGGCCCACGATCACCACTGATCCCCGTTTTCGCTTTTTCTTTTTCTCTCGTAACCAAAGTCCTAAGGAGTCATCATGGAAGTTATTAGTTTTGTCGCTCTGGCCGCCGGCCTCATCATCGGCCTCGGCGCTGTTGGCGCCTGTATCGGTATCGGCATCATGGGCAGCAAATACCTCGAAGCAGCTGCACGCCAGCCAGAGCTGATGGGCGAACTGCAGACCAAGATGTTCCTGCTGGCCGGTCTGATCGACGCTGCTTTCATTATCGGCACGGGTATCGCGCTGTGGTTCGCCACTGCCAACCCATTCCTGGCGCAAATCGCCAACCTGCCCAAGTAAGCAATCATCAAAGTCCCAAGAATGTCATTCCTTCGGGCCGGCTTTTGGCTGGGCCCCAAGGGAAAGGATGAGCAGTGAGCATTACCGGTACCCTTATTGTCCAGTTGATCGTGTTCCTGATTTTGGTCGGGTTCACGATGAAGTTTGTGTGGCCACCCATTGCGGCGGCCCTGGACGCGCGTGCGCAAAAAATCGCTGACGGCCTTGCTGCTGCCGATAAAGCCAAATCTGAACTCTCCGTCGCCAACAAGCGCGTGGAAGAAGAGCTGGCCAAGTCGCGCAACGAAGCGGCCGTGCGCCTGGCTGAAGCCGAACGTCGGGGCCAGGCCCTGATTGAAGAGGCCAAAGCCCGCGCAACCGAAGAAGGCAGCAAGATCATTGCCGCCGCCAAGGTTGAAGCCGAGCAGCAATCCGTCAAGGCCCGTGAAACCCTGCGCGAGCAGGTCGCCGCACTGGCCGTCAAGGGTGCAGAGCAGATTCTGCGCAAGGAAGTCAATGCCGGTGTGCATGCTGACTTGCTGGGTCGCCTGAAGACCGAACTTTAAGCGAGCGTAAAACATGGCCGAACTAGCCACCATTGCCCGTCCCTACGCTGAAGCGTTGTTCAAGGCCTCTGGTTCCGACCTGGGCGGTACTGCCGTCTGGCTCGATGAGCTTGCAGCCATTGCCGCCAACGCGCAGTTGCAGCAGTTTGCCGGCAACCCGAGCGTGACGGTGAACCAGACGTTCGACGTGATTTCCGGTGTGGCCAAGACGAAGCTGCCGGAAGCCGCCAAAAACTTCCTGCGGACAGTGATCGAGAACGGCCGCATCAGCATCCTGACGGAAATCGCCGCACAGTTCCGCGCGTTGAAAAATGCGCAGAGTGGTTCTTCGGATGCCACCGTTTACAGCGCATTTCCGCTGGAAGGTGCTGCATTGGCCGATTTGGCAGCGACGCTGGAAAAGCGGTTTGGCCGCAAGCTCAACCTTTCGGTCGAGCTTGAGCCGGCGCTGATCGGTGGCGTACGTGTCGTGGTGGGTGACGAGGTGCTGGACACCTCGGTGAAAGCCCGTTTAGAGCAAATGAAAGTGGCGCTGATTTCCTGAGCTTGCGTTCAGGCGCGACCCCCGGTTTTTAGCCAACAACATAGAAAGAAGGAAAGAGTCATGCAACTCAATCCCGCAGAAATTTCTGAACTGATCAAGAGCCGCATCGAAGGCCTGACAGCCAGTGCCGATGTCCGCAACCAGGGCACCGTGGTGTCTGTGACCGACGGTATCGTCCGTATCCACGGCCTGTCCGATGTGATGCAGGGCGAGATGCTGGAATTCCCCGCAACCGCCGACGGCACCCCCACCTACGGCCTGGCGCTGAATCTTGAGCGCGATTCCGTCGGCTCCGTGATTCTGGGCGAGTACGAGCACATCGCCGAAGGCGACACCGTGAAGTGCACGGGCCGTATTCTGGAAGTGCCTGTGGGCCCTGAGCTGCTTGGCCGTGTGGTCAACGCACTGGGCCAGCCGATTGACGGCAAAGGCCCGATCAATGCCAAACTCACCGACGTGATTGAAAAGGTTGCGCCCGGCGTGATCGCCCGTAAATCCGTTGACCAGCCCCTGCAGACCGGCCTGAAGTCCATCGACTCCATGGTGCCCGTCGGCCGCGGCCAGCGCGAACTGATCATCGGCGACCGCCAGACCGGCAAGACGGCCGTGGCCATCGACGCCATCATCAACCAGAAGGGCAAGGGCGTTTCCTGCGTCTACGTCGCCATCGGCCAGAAGGCCTCGTCGATCAAGAACGTGGTGCGCTCGCTGGAGCAAGCCGGCGCGATGGAATACACCATCGTCGTGGCAGCTTCCGCTTCCGAATCCGCCGCCATGCAATATGTGAGCGCCTACTCTGGCTGCACCATGGGCGAATACTTCCGCGATCGCGGCGAAGACGCGCTGATCGTGTATGACGATTTGTCCAAGCAGGCCGTGGCTTACCGCCAGGTCTCGTTGCTGCTGCGCCGTCCACCAGGACGCGAAGCCTATCCCGGCGACGTGTTCTATCTGCACAGCCGTCTGCTCGAGCGCGCAGCACGCGTGAACGAAAAGTACGTTGAAGACTTCACCAAGGGTGCCGTCAAGGGCAAGACTGGTTCGCTGACCGCGCTGCCGATCATCGAAACGCAGGCCGGCGACGTGTCCGCTTTCGTGCCAACCAACGTGATCTCGATCACCGACGGCCAGATCTTCCTGGAAACCAGCCTGTTCAATGCCGGTATTCGTCCCGCCATTAACGCCGGTATCTCGGTGTCCCGCGTCGGCGGCGCTGCCCAGACCAAGCTGATCAAGAACCTGTCCGGCGGTATCCGTACCGACCTGGCCCAGTACCGTGAACTGGCTGCCTTCGCGCAGTTTGCTTCCGACCTGGACGAAGCTACCCGCAAACAGCTGGACCGCGGTGCCCGCGTGACCGAACTCCTCAAGCAGGCCCAGTACTCGCCTTTGTCCATTTCCAACATGGCCGCCACGCTGTTCGCAGTGAACAAGGGCTTCATGGACGACATCGAAGTCAAGAAGGTCCTGGCTTTCGAGCACGGCCTGCATGCCTTCCTGAAGGACAAGAACGCGGCCCTGATGGCCAAGCTCGAAGCCAACAAGGCCATGGACAAGGATGCTGAGGCTGAACTGAACGCGGCTGTGGCCGAGTTCAAGAAGTCGTTTGCCTGATCTCGCCTGACGCATCGTCAAGCAAGTAATTAAGCAACCCTCAGGAACCCCTTAGGAATCCATATGGCAGCAGGCAAGGAAATACGCGGCAAGATCAAATCGGTGGAAAACACCAAGAAGATCACCAAGGCCATGGAGATGGTGGCCGCCTCCAAGATGCGCAAGGCGCAGGAGCGGATGCGCGCTGCCCGTCCTTACAGCGACAAGATCCGCAACATTACCGCCAACCTGAGTCAGGCCAACCCCGAATACACCCATGCGTTCATGGAGTCCAACGACGCCAAGGCCACCGGGTTCATCGTGGTGACGACTGACAAGGGCTTGTGCGGCGGCATGAACACCAACGTGCTGCGCGCCGTGACCTCAAAGCTCAAGGAAGTGCAGGCCGCCGGCCATGATGCGAAGGCTGTGGCCATCGGCAACAAGGGCCTTGGTTTTCTGAACCGTGTGGGCGCCAAGGTGGTGTCGCACGCGACACAACTGGGCGACAAGCCTCACCTGGAAAAGCTGATCGGCCCCGTCAAGGTGCTGCTCGATGCCTACAGCGAAGGCAAGATCAATTCGGTGTACCTGTGCTACACCAAGTTCATCAACACCATGCGCCAGGAACCAGTGGTCGAGCAGTTGTTGCCTTTGACGGCAGCGCACCTGCAGGCCGACAAGGACCAGCACGGCTGGGATTACATCTACGAGCCTGACGCGCAAACCGTCATCGACGACTTGCTGATCCGCTATGTGGAAGCGCTGGTCTATCAGGCGGTTGCCGAGAACATGGCGTCCGAGCAATCTGCCCGCATGGTTGCCATGAAGGCTGCCACGGACAACGCCGGCAGCGTGATCGGCGAACTCAAGCTGGTTTACAACAAAACGCGTCAAGCGGCGATCACGAAAGAACTTTCGGAAATCGTTGCCGGTGCTGCAGCGGTCTGATCGTGGTTTAGGCCGCCACACCCGATTTAAAGATTTAAAGAAACGAAAGAGGATTCAATCATGGCTCAAGCTCAAGGCAAGATTGTTCAGTGTATTGGTGCGGTGGTTGACGTGGAATTCGCGCGCGACCAGATGCCCAAGATCTATGACGCGCTGAAAATGGAAGGCTCCGCGCTGACGCTGGAAGTCCAGCAGCAGCTGGGTGACGGCATCGTGCGCACCATCGCGCTGGGTACCTCCGACGGCCTGCGCCGCGGCAACATGGTTTACAACACCGGCGCCAACATCACCGTTCCCGTGGGTAAGGCCACGCTGGGCCGAATCATGGACGTGCTGGGCGCACCCATCGACGAACGTGGTCCAGTGGATCAGACCCTGACTGCCCCTATCCACCGCAAGGCGCCTGCTTATGACGAACTCTCGCCATCGCAGGAACTGCTGGAAACCGGCATCAAGGTGATTGACCTTGTTTGCCCGTTCGCCAAGGGCGGTAAGGTGGGCCTGTTCGGCGGCGCCGGCGTCGGCAAGACCGTGAACATGATGGAACTCATCAACAACATCGCCAAGGCGCACTCGGGCCTGTCCGTGTTCGCCGGTGTGGGTGAACGTACCCGCGAAGGCAATGACTTCTATCACGAGATGGCCGACTCCGGCGTTGTGAACCTCGAGAACCTCGGCGAATCCAAAGTGGCCATGGTTTACGGCCAGATGAACGAGCCCCCAGGAAACCGTCTGCGCGTGGCGCTGACCGGCCTGACCATCGCCGAGTCCTTCCGTGACGAAGGCCGCGACGTGCTGTTCTTCGTGGACAACATCTACCGCTACACGCTGGCCGGTACCGAAGTGTCCGCACTGCTGGGCCGTATGCCTTCCGCCGTGGGTTACCAGCCTACGCTGGCCGAAGAAATGGGCCGCCTGCAAGAGCGTATTACCTCCACCAAGGTCGGCTCCATCACTTCCATCCAGGCCGTTTACGTTCCTGCCGATGACTTGACCGACCCGTCGCCTGCCACGACCTTTGCCCACCTGGATTCCACCGTGGTGCTCTCGCGTGACATCGCTTCGCTGGGTATCTACCCTGCGGTTGACCCGCTCGACTCGACCAGCCGCCAGCTCGATCCGAACGTTGTGGGCGAAGACCACTACGCTACGGCCCGCGCCGTGCAGGGCACGCTGCAGCGCTACAAGGAACTGCGCGACATCATCGCCATTCTGGGTATGGACGAACTGGCTCCTGAAGACAAGCTGGCCGTGGCCCGCGCCCGCAAGATCCAGCGTTTCCTGTCGCAGCCTTTCCACGTGGCTGAAGTGTTCACCGGCTCCCCCGGCAAGTACGTCAGCCTGGCTGAAACCATTCGCGGCTTCAAGATGATTGTGGCCGGCGAGTGCGATCACCTGCCAGAGCAGGCGTTCTACATGGTCGGCACCATCGACGAAGCATTCGAGAAAGCGAAAAAAGTTTGATAAAGCGGCACATTTGGGCGATCCGCGTTGTTGCTGTGCTCAATGTGCATTTGCACATTTCCGCGCAGCGCCTAGCGGCTCATCCCAACTGTTTGCTTTCTCCAAACTTTTTAAGTTAAGGAACGTTTATGTCAACAACCATTCACGTCGACGTGGTCTCCGCGGAAGAGTCCATCTTCTCCGGTGAAGCGCACTTTGTTGCTTTGCCAGGCGAGGCCGGCGAGCTGGGCATTTATCCGCGCCACACGCCGCTGATCACCCGTATCAAGCCGGGCGCCGTGCGCATCGAAAAGGCCGATGGCAGCGAAGAATTCGTGTTCGTGGCCGGCGGCTTGCTCGAAGTACAACCTAACTGTGTCACCGTGCTGTCCGACACCGCGATTCGCGGCAAAGACCTGGACGAAGCCAAGGCGATGGAAGCCAAGGCTGCCGCTGAAGAAGCGCTTAAGAACGCGAAGAGCGACATCGACATCGCTATGGCCCAGTCTGAACTGGCCGTGATGGCCGCGCAGATTGCCGCCTTGCGCAAGTACCGCCAGAAGAAATAAAAATGCCTTTCCGGTTTTGCCGGACTGCATCAAGCCCCTGCCGCAAGCCAGGGGCTTTTCTTATGGCGCGGCCGTTGCAATGTAAGCCCTTGCTGACAGCGTAAACGCCTGACGCCGTTCAGCATGGCCCGGCAGGCGCGTTTAGGATGGTTGCTTATCCGGCTTTTCCGAACCGGCACGGAGCAAGCGCAAGCATGGACCTGATCGTGGCGAGGCCGGAAGGCCTGTATTGCACAGCGGGTGATTTTTACATCGATCCCTGGCGGCCCGTCGGCCATGCCGTGATCACGCATGCCCATTCCGACCACGCGCGCACCGGCCATGGCCACTATCTGGCGCACACCGACAGCGAAGGCACGCTACGCACGCGGCTCGGCGAGATCACTCTGCAGACCTTGCCCTACGGCGAAGTGCAGGAGCGCAACGGCGTGAAGATATCGCTGCACCCGGCCGGCCATGTGCTCGGCTCGGCGCAGGTCCGGGTGGAGCATCGCGGAGAAGTGTGGGTGGCCTCGGGCGACTACAAGCTAGACGCCGACGGCACCTGTGCGCCCTTTGAGCCCGTACCCTGTGACACCTTTATCACCGAGTCCACCTTCGGCCTGCCGATCTACCGTTGGCCCACGCAGCAGGTGCTCTTCGCGGAGATTAACGCATGGTGGCGGCGCAATGCAGACGAAGGCCGCGCATCGGTGCTGTTCTGTTACGCCTTCGGCAAAGCGCAGCGCATCCTGCACGGTGTAGACCATGCCATTGGTCCCATAGTTGTGCACGGCGCTGTGGAGCCGCTCAATGCCGTGTATCGCGCGGCCGGCGTACCGCTGCCAGAAACTGTGCGTGTGACCGACGCGGGCGTCACTCCGCAATTGCTCAAGCGCGCCCTCGTGCTGGCACCCCCTTCAGCCCAAGGCACGCCCTGGATGCGCCGCTTCGGCAGCTACTCGGACGCCTTTGCCAGCGGCTGGATGCAATTGCGCGGCACGCGGCGGCGGCGCGGTGTGGACCGCGGCTTTGTCATGTCCGATCACGCCGACTGGCCAGGCCTGCAAAGTGCGATCGCAGGCACCGGCGCAGCGCGTGTGATGGTCACGCACGGAAGCGTCGCAGTGCTGGTGCGGTGGCTCACAGAAAACGGCTTGCAGGCCGAAGGCTTCAAGACCGAATACGGAGATGAGGATGTGAGTGACCAGGCAGCCACCGCACCTCAACCTGAGGCCGAGGCCGCTCCTGTAAATGAAGCCGGCGCATGAAAGCCTTTGCTGCCCTCTACAGCGAACTGGACGCCACCACGTCCAGTCTCGCCAAGCAGGCGGCGCTGCAGCGTTATCTGCAAAGCGCGCCACCTGCCGACGCCGCCTGGGCGGTGTATTTTCTGGCCGGTGGCAAGCCGCGCCAGCTGGTGCCGACCAAGCTGCTGCGTCTGCTCGCGCAAGAGGCTGCAGGCTTGCCCGAGTGGCTGTTTGACGAAAGTTATGAGGCGGTGGGTGACCTGGCCGAAACCATTTCGCTGCTGTTGCCCCCACCTACCGAACAGCATGAACTCGGGCTCGCGGCCTGGGTCGAGGAGCACCTGTTGCCCTTGCGCGCACTTGGCAAAACCGATCCTGACAAACTGCCCGATGCATTACGCGCGCAGTGGCGCCGCCTTGCGCCCGAAGAACGGCTGGTCTATTTCAAACTCATGACCAGCAGTTTTCGCGTGGGTGTCTCGCGCCTGCAGGTGACGCAGGCACTGGCAGCGGTCGCCGGCGTCGACCCCAAGCGCGTGGCACAGCGCCTCATGGGCTACACCCACATCAGCGGCCAGCCCACGGCCGCCGACTACGCTGCGCTGGTCTCCGCCGAAAGCAGCGGGGAACTGAACCAGAAGACCAGCGGCCAGCCCTATCCCTTCTTCCTCGCGCATCCTTTCAACTTTGGCGTCGACCAGTTCGATGCCATGCTGGGACCACCCGCTGATTGGCTGATAGAGTGGAAGTGGGACGGCATCCGCGCCCAACTGGTCAAACGCGCGGGCCAGATCTGGCTGTGGTCGCGCGGGGAGGAACTGGTGACCGAGCGTTTTCCCGAACTCGCGGCCATGGGTGAAGCGCTGCCCGACGGCACAGTGCTCGATGGCGAGATCGCGGTGTGGCGTGAAGACAAGGTCAGGCCCTTTGCCGAACTTCAAAAGCGCATAGGCCGCAAGACGCTGAGCCCCAAGCTGCTGCGCGACATCCCGGTGGTGCTGCTCGCTTATGACCTGCTTGAGTGGCAGGGCCGTGACCTGCGCGCATTGCCCCAAGCCGAGCGCCGTGTGCTCATGGATGATCTCGTCACGCAGCTGCAGCATCCGCAACTGATCGCGAGCCCTATGCTGACGGGCGAGAGCTGGCAACACCTCGCACGCCAGCGCGAAGCCGCGCGCGATATGGGCGTCGAGGGCATGATGCTCAAGCAACGGCACGCCGGCTATGGTGTGGGCCGCACCAAGGACGTCGGCACCTGGTGGAAGTGGAAGATAGACCCGCTCAGCATCGATGCGGTGCTGATTTATGCGCAACGCGGCCACGGCCGGCGCGCCAGCCTCTACAGCGACTACACCTTTGCTGTCTGGGATGCGCCACCCGAGGCGCCCGGGCGCAAGCTCGTCCCCTTTGCCAAGGCATATTCGGGCCTGACCGACGAAGAAATGGGCCGCGTGGACGCCGTCATCCGCAAGACCACGGTCGAAAGCTTTGGCCCGGTGCGCAGCGTCAAACCCACGCTCGTGTTCGAGCTCGGTTTTGAAGGCATTGCACGCAGCACGCGCCACAAGAGCGGCATCGCGGTGCGCTTTCCCCGCATGCTGCGCTGGCGGGAAGACAAGCCGGTGGAAGAAGCCGACACCCTGGAAACGCTGGCTGCGTTGCTGCCGTCATGAGCACCGGCCGTTCCGCTGCCAAAGCCGCGCTGGACGCCTGGTTCGCGGCGCGCGGCTGGAAGCCTTTCAAATTCCAGCGCGATGTCTGGAAAGCCGTGGCGCAAGGGCAATCAGGCCTGCTCCATGCCACCACCGGCGCCGGCAAAACCTATGCCGTATGGTTGGCTGCTCTTATGAGTTTTAGGGCTCTGGCGCCCAATGGTCGTGCGCGAGCAGCTATGAAAATGATAGTGAATGCCGGCGCCCCAGCCACCAAGGCTGCACCCGCCCAAGCGCTGACGGTGCTCTGGATCACGCCCATGCGTGCATTGGCTGCCGACACATTGCGCGCGTTGCAGCAGCCGCTGGAGGTTCTCAACGCCCTGGAGAACGACGACGGTACGCGCGTATTTACGCCCTGGAGTGCCGGTGCACGCAGCGGCGACACCGCCTCGGCTGAGCGCAGCGCGCAGAACCAGCGGCTGCCCACCGTGCTGGTGACTACGCCGGAAAGCCTGTCACTTCTGCTTGCGCGGGCCGATGCGAAAGACGTCCTCGGCGGTGTGAGGATGGTGGTCGTCGATGAATGGCACGAGTTGCTCGGCAACAAGCGTGGTGTGCAAGTGCAACTCGCCCTGGCAAGACTCAAAAGCTGGGCCCCCACGCTCCCCACTGCGTGTGGTTCGCTGCCCCCCGAGGGGGCCGCTGCGCCTGCGGTCTGGCAAAGCCAGTCCCGCGGCCCCTGCTTGGAGGGAGAGCCCTCGTCCACTTCGGGTGGCACGCTGCCCAACGAGGCAAGGAGAACGATGGGCACAGGCCTCGTGATTTGGGGAATGTCCGCCACGCTGGGAAATCTCCAGGAGGCCGTGCATATCTTGCTGGGCCATAGCGGCGGCACGCTGGTGCAGGGCCAAGTGCCCAAGAAGCTGGTGATCGATTCGTTGCTGCCGGGCCGTGCCGAGCGCTTTCCCTGGGGCGGCCATCTGGGCCTCACCATGCTGCCGCAGGTGATTGAAGAGATTGCCGGCAGCAGCACCACGCTGGTCTTCACCAACACGCGTTCGCAATCGGAAATCTGGTACCAGGCCCTGCTGGAGGCCAGGCCCGAATGGGCCGGGCTGATTGCGCTGCACCACGGTTCGCTGGACCGGGAGGTGCGTGAGTGGGTGGAAGCCGGCCTCAAGAAAGGCGAGTTGCGCGCCGTGGTCTGCACGTCGAGCCTGGACCTGGGCGTGGACTTCCTGCCTGTGGAACGCGTGCTTCAGATTGGCTCACCCAAGGGCGTGGCGCGGCTGCTGCAGCGTGCCGGGCGCTCGGGCCATGCACCGGGCCGGCCTTCGCGCATCACGCTGGTTCCCACACACAGCATCGAGATCGTCGAGGGCGCTGCGGCACGCGCAGCCATTGCCGCCGGCCACATCGAAGCGCGCAACTCTCCCCAGCAGCCGCTCGATGTGCTGGTGCAGCACCTGGTCACGGTGGCTCTGGGCGGCGGCTTTGTGCCGGATGAACTGTATGAGGAAGTGCGCGGTACCGCGGCCTATGCCGGGCTGTCGCGGGAGAACTGGGAATGGTGCCTGTCCTTCGTGCGTCAGGGTGGACCTTCCTTGGCGGCCTACCCGGATTACCGGCGCGCCGTGCCGGACGAAGAGGGCGTCTGGCGTGTGCCCGATACGCGGCTGGCGCGGCGTCACCGCATGAACATCGGCACCATCGTCAGTGACGCCACCATGTCGGTGCAGTACCTGGGCGGCGGCCGCATCGGCACCGTCGAGGAAAGTTTTGCCGCACGCCTCAAACCCGGGGACTGCTTTCTTTTTGGTGGCCGGCTGCTGGAGCTGGTGCGCATCCACGACATGACGGCCTGGGTGCGGCGTGCCAGTGGCAAACGGCCGGCTGTGCCGCGCTGGAACGGCGGGCGCATGCCGCTGTCGACCACACTGGCCGATGCGGTGGTGCAGCAGCTCGCTTTGGCTGGCGAAGGGCGCTACGACACCCCTGAACTGCAGTGCGTGCAGCCGTTGCTGGACATCCAGCGACAGTGGTCTGCGCTGCCGACGCCGCAAACCTTGCTGGCCGAGACACTGCAGACGCGCGAGGGCTGGCACCTGTTTTTGTACCCCTTTGCAGGCCGCCATGTACACCTGGGCCTGGCCAACCTGATTGCGTGGCGTGTGGCCCAGCATGCGCCGCGCACTTTTTCCATCGCGGTCAACGATTACGGCTTTGAGTTGCTCAGCGCGACCGAGGTTGATTGGCCCGCACTGCTGCCGCAGGTGCTCAAAACCGGACCCGATGCGCAGCTGCTGCATGAAGTGCTGCAAAGCCTGAACGCCAGCGAACTCGCGCAGCGCCGCTTTCGTGAAATCGCGCGCGTGTCGGGCCTCATCTTCCAGGGCTACCCCGGCGAAAAGCGCAGCAACAAACAGCTGCAGGCTTCTTCATCCCTGTTCTGGGAGGTGTTCCGAAAATACGACCCGGCCAATCGCCTGCTGATGCAGGCCGAGCAGGAGCTGCTGGCGCAGGAGCTTGAGATCGGCCGACTGCGCGCCAGCCTGGCGCGCATCAATACCCAGCAACTGGTGTTGCAAACGCTGGAGCGGCCCACCCCTTTTGCGTTTCCATTGATGGTGGAACTGTTTCGTGAAAAGCTCAGCAATGAAAATCTGGCTGACCGCATAGCGCGCATGGTGGCGCTGCTGGAGAAAGCCGCTGGCGGTACTGTCGCCGCAGGCAGCGTGGAGCAAGTCAAAGGCACCCTGGCCTTTGGGCAAGAGAGCGCGCTCTCCAGTAACGGCAAGTCAAACGGTCGCCCGCGCCGTGAGCGCAAGCCCTCCCGGCCGCTACCATTGCTGTGATGAACGAAGAGGACCACACGCCGCCGGGTACGCCGTTGCCTGTGACCTACGCGGACGAAACGGTCTGGCTGCTGCCGGAACGTGCGCTGTGGTGGCCCGCCGGCCGTGTGCTGTTTGTGGCGGATCTTCATCTGGGCAAAGCGGCCACTTACCGCGCCCTGGGCCAGCCCGTGCCTTCGGGCACCACGCGTGAAAACCTGGCCCGCCTCAGCCGGTTGCTGCGGCACTACCGGCCGGTGCAGCTCGTATTCCTGGGAGACTTGCTGCACGCCGCCAAGGCTCGCACGCCTTCGGTTTTGGGGGCGCTAGCCGACTGGCGCGAAAACTTCGCCGCACTTGACTGCGTGCTGGTGCGCGGCAACCACGACAGCCGAGCCGGCGATCCGCCGGTGTCGCTCGGTATCCAGGTGGTCGACGAGCCCTTCGCGCTGGGCCCATTTGCCGCCTGTCATCATCCGCAGCGTCATGAGACGCTGGCTGTAATCGCCGGTCATCTGCATCCGGCACTGAGCCTTCGGGGCCCCGGACTTGATCATGTGCGGCAGCCCTGCTTTTGCATGGAAGCCGGCCAGGCCATCCTGCCGGCCTTCGGCGAGTTCACCGGTGGCTGGGGTGTGCCGCGTCAGCCCGGCCGCCGCCTGTACCTCGTGGGTGACAGTCGAGTTTGGCCGATTCCCCATTGAACGAACCCGCCGTATCTTGACGGCACAGCGGGCCACCCGCCTGCCGCCGAGCGCGCGGCGGATCCACCCCGACTGTCCGCAGGTCGACAACGTAGCCCGCGGCGTCCGCTTTATCGAGAAGGGTGCAATCGGCACGCAGCGAGCGGAAGGGGACGTCGATGGACTCGCCATGAGTGGCTGCGACGCGACGTTCCCATTGCGCCATGCGAAATCAGACGCACTTCCAATACTCAAGGGAAAAGGTCGCCAGCTCATACGGGACGGGCGCAAGCAGCTATCAAATAGGGAGCGTTTTCCGGAAAAACGCCTGGCCTGAGCTGGCAAGGTAACAACTGGACACGCTAAATGACTGCCATGGCCCGGGCTGCTCCCTTATCGTTGTGATGGGTTCAAGCCAGCAACGAGGTGCGAAATGGACAGCCTTTTAGACAGCCTGATATGGGGAGAAGAAGCGTCGCCGGAGCGTCGGGCCAGACGCGCGCGCAAGGCTTGGCTGACGCGGGTTGTGCTCGCGGCAGTCGCCCTCTTTGTGTTGGTCGTGGTTCTGGCACCCTGACGCGGCCTTGGCGACGCCAGGCCTGCGATACCCGCCAACCGGCTATTGCAGCCAGGGCGCGTCGGGCAGTTCGTTGGGATTGTTGGGTGCGTCACCCTGCACTTCGTTGATCGCAAAATGCGCCATCAGCAGCGCCGAAGTTTCTTCCAGTGCCTGTGTCAATCCGTCCTCGTACCGGTTCTCCCTGAACGCCTGGGCCATGCGCGCCACCATGGCCTGCCACTGCGCCTGATCCACATGGCGCGCCACGCCGCGGTCCGCCACGATTTCAATGGCGTGCTCGGCCAGCAGCAAATAAATCAGCACGCCGTTGTTGTGTTCGGTGTCCCACACCCGCAGCTTGCCGAACATCGTGACCGCGCGCTGGCGCGTGAGCTGGCCGATGGACTGCTGTTTGCCCAGCCGCCACAGGTAACTCATGGGCAACGAGGCCTCCACGCATATCCGTATTTCGCCGCTATGCCGTCGCTCGCTGGCGGCCACCCGGCTGGCGAGCCGGTTGAGCATGTCGGGCGCAATCGCGCGCTGGGCGTCGGAGGCATCCAGCCAGAGGTGCTTGAGGATGGTCTTGAGTTTGTTGAGCATGTGCCTACCAGTCCCCTGATGCGCCGCCGCCGCCGAAATCACCGCCACCGCCGCTGCTGAATCCGCCGCCACTGCTGCTGCCTCCGCCCCAGCTTCCTCCGCTGCTGCCGCCGCCAAAGCCGCCGGTGTTCCATCCACCCGAAGAGCGGCCGCCCCGGCCCAGGGCACCCAGGCTGGCCACCAGCGCGAACACCATACCCGCCACAGTCGCCAGGCCGGCCACAATCAGGCTGCTGGTGAACACCCAGGCCAGTACGCCGACGGCACCGCCGGTGGCGATGGAGCCCAGCTTGCGCCCCAAGACGCCGGCGGCCAGGCGCCCGCCAATCGGCACGGCAAAGAACAGGAACACCGCGAGGTCGGTCCACTCGAAGCCGCTGTCAGCCATGCCCGAAGCACTTTTCTGCTCAGGCGCCGGGAGGTTTTCGCCGCTGATCAGCGCCATGATCTGGTCGGCCGCGGCATTCAGCCCACCGGCAAAGTCACCCTGTTTGAAGCGCGGGGTGATGGCGGTGTCTATCACCTGGCGCGCCGCGAGGTCCGGAATGGCGCCTTCCAGCGCCTTGGTGGTCTCGATACGGACCTTGCGATCATTCTTGGCCACAACCAGCAGCAGCCCATCGCCTACGCTCTTGCGCCCGATCTTCCAGGCGTCGCCCACGCGCTGGGCATAGGCGGCGATGTCTTCGGGCTGGGTGCTGGGAACAATGAGGACCACCACCTGCGCGCCGCGGCTTTTTTCAAACGCAGCGAGTTTGGCTTCCAGTGCCGCGCGCTGCGTGGCATCCAGCGTACCAGTGCTGTCCATGACGTGCGCCGTGAGGGCCGGCACCGGCTGAACGCCTTGCCCCCATGCCGCAGCGGGCAGCCACACCGCCAGCAACAACCCCGCCATCCAGCGGAGGAGACTGCGGCCCAATATCCAACCCGCTAGTTGCTGCACAGCAAGTCCTGCAGAAACTTATTTCTTCGTGAAGTCCACCACCGGCGGTGCGGAAATCTGTGCCTCATTGGCCACGGTGAAGTTCGGCTTGACGTTGTAGCTGAACATCATGGCCGTCAGGTTGCTGGGGAAGCTGCGTGTCAGCACGTTGTATTCCTGGACCGCCTGGATATAGCGGTTGCGTGCGACCGTGATGCGGTTTTCGGTGCCTTCCAGCTGCACACGCAGGTCGCGAAAGCCCTGGTTGGCCTTGAGGTCGGGGTACCGTTCGCTGACCACCATCAGGCGGCTCAGCGCACTGCCCAGTTCGCCTTGCGCCGCCTGAAATTTCTGGAAGGCGGCCGGGTCGTTGAGGGTTTCCGGTGTCACCTGGATGGAGGTGGCCTTGGCGCGTGCTTCAATCACCTTGGTCAGGGTGTCCTGTTCAAAGGCGGCTTCGCCTTTGACGGTAGCCACAATGTTGGGCACCAGGTCGGCACGGCGCTGGTACTGGTTCAGCACTTCAGACCAGGCCGATTTGGTTTGTTCGTCAAGGCGCTGAAAGTCGTTGTAGCCGCAACCCGTGAGGAGCAGGCCCAGCATGCTGACAAGGAACAGGTTTAAAAAGCGGGATTTCATGGCGATGTCTTTCGAAAATGCAAGCTGCAACACTAACATAGTCGAATGTCGATGACGCCTCATTCCCCCGGGTCCGTACAGGCATTGCAAGCCCTGCAGGCCAACCTGCGCCCCTTGGCGGCGGCAGCCGCGAAACCACGTCTGATGATTGCCGGCGCGACCGGCGTGCTGGGCAATGAAGTGTTGCGCCGCCTTGTGGGTAGCGGACGTTATGCGCACACCGAGGTGCTGGCTACTGAAACCATGACCACCGGGATGGCCGGTGTGGGGATTGTGCTGGCAGGAGATGCTTCAGCGATCGAGGCGTGGCCCGCGCGGCCTCAGCCGGTTCATACCGGCTTGGTCATGTTTGAGCCGCCACGGCTTTTTTATGGGCGTGAGCGCACACTGTGGACGCCCGTGCCGGGACAACTGCCGGTGTTGGCCCGCTGGTTGAAACGCTGTGGCGCACAGACACTGGTTGTGGTGGTGCCCCACACTTCGGGGCGTTTACCCGATGCCCTCAAGCGCGGACTGGCCGACCTCGATGAGCAAGCCGTGGCTTCGCTGGGTTTTGAACGCGTGTTGTTGGTGCGCTCGGCGCGCAAGGCTGAAGGTATTGCGGATGCCAATTTTTTCGAGAAGACGGCGTCGTGGATGCTGTCGACCCTCAAGTTCATGATTCCCGCAGCCGAGCAGCCGGTACGCCCCACCAAGCTGGCGGAATTTATCGACGCCGTGCTGCAGGTTTTGCCGCCGGGCACCCATGTGGCCGCTCCTGAACTGCTTTGGCAGGCTAACCAGAGCGGTGGAAACGGCCGGCGCGCCGGGCCGCAAGACAACAGCATGCAAGGTGTCGTACGCTCGTGGCTTGCTGCAAGGCTGAATCCCGAGCAGAATTCACCACCCAACGCCAAGCCGGACTGACGCCTTCCCATGCCCAAACCCAAAGTCCCGCCCGCCAGCAGCGGCAACGCCGATGACATCGAGGCGGCTTTTTATGAGGCGCTGCAAAGCGGCGACATCGAAAAGCTCATGGCCTGCTGGGGCGATGATGACGACATCGTCTGTGTGCACCCGGGTGGCGCCCGGCTGGTGGGACCGGCGGCCATACGCGCCACTTTCGACGCCATGTTTGCCAATGGCACCATCAATGCCCAGGCCATCAAGGTGCGAAAGGTCGAGACCATGAGCGCCTGCGTGCACAGCGTGCTGGAACGCATCGAAGTGCTGACCGATGAAGGGCCACGGCATGCCTACGTGATTGCCACCAATGTGTATCACAAGGGTGCGCAAGGCTGGCGCATGGTGGCCCACCATGCCAGCCCCGGCACGCCGCGGGAAATGCAGGAAGTGTCGGAAACACCGACCGTCCTGCACTGAAGGGCCTGCGATGAAATACGCAGCACCCTGGTGGCTGCCGGGCGGCAATTTGCAGACCATCTGGGCTGCGCTGCGGTCACGCCGCTACCTGGGCCCGCCGCCCGTGTTTCGCCGCGAGCGCTGGGATACCCCCGATAACGACTTTGTCGACGTTGACTGGATGCTCGATGGAAACGAGCCTTCGTGGGGGCTTCCGGCAGCTTTCCCGACGGGCAACGAATCCATCGAGGTGAGACGCAAGGAATCGCGCAAGGAAGTGCCGCTCCTGGTGGTATTTCATGGGCTTGAGGGGTCATCTGCCAGCCACTACGCCGAAGCGCTTGCCGATGTGGCCCGCGAGCGCGGCTGGGGCTGCGCCATTCCACACTTCCGGGGGTGTTCTGGTGAACTGAACCTGGCGCCGCGGGCTTATCACTCAGGAGATTTTGCAGAGATCGACTGGATACTGCGGCGCTTCGCGCACGCCCATCCCGGGCCGGTCGTTGCCGTGGGAATTTCATTGGGCGGCAATGCGTTGATGCGCTGGGCCGGCGAGCTCGGCGCAGAGGCCCGCCAGGTGGTCAGCGGCATTGCGTCCGTCTGTTCGCCGCTGGACCTGACGGCCAGTGGCTGGGCCATTGGCCGGGGGTTCAACCGGCAGGTCTACACCCGCATGTTTCTGAGAACCATGGTGCCGAAGGCGCTGAAAAAACTAGAACAGCACCCAGGCCTTTTTGACCGCGACCGATTGCTGGCCGCGCGCGACTTGTACGCTTTCGACAATGTTTTCACTGCGCCTGTCCATGGGTTCAAGGATGCGGACGACTACTGGCTGCGTGCCTCTGCCAAGCCGCATTTGCGCAGCATTGCCGTGCCGGCGCTGGCCCTGAACGCGTTGAACGATCCCTTTGTGCCGGCCGGCAGCCTGCCGCAAGCCGCAGACGCCGGCAGCCATGTCACGCTTTGGCAGCCGGCACAGGGCGGTCATGTCGGGTTTCCTTCGCCACCATTTCCCGGCCATGTGCGTGCCATGCCGGAGGCGGTTACCGGTTTCCTGGCTGCGCATCTTTGATGCTTACCCATAACCCTGCCCACATCGCACCTGCCATGTGCAGCGCAAAATAGCGGTATGGATGACATCGTCAGGCAGGCCATTGCCAAATGGCCCAATGTTCCGGACTGCTACGGCTGGCTGGGACTGGACGCACGCGGCAACTGGTACATGCGTGATGAGAGGGCCCAGGCCGCGGGGCCTTTTGGTGGCGCGCCTGGCCTGGACGCCGCGCGCCATGCGGCCAGCAAGGGATCGCTGCTCAGGCACGACAAGCTGATCGATTTCATTCAGCGGAATTATGAAAGCGACGCTGCCGGCCAGTGGTTCTTCCAGAATGGGCCACAGCGCGTGTATGTGGAGCTCGAAGCGACGCCGCTGATCTGGCGCGTCGCCCCCGCACCTATGCTTGAGGTCACGGCCCATTCCGGTCAAACGGCGCGGCCGCAGCGCTGCATCGTGGACGAATCCGGCAGGGTCTACCTGGAAACCGACCTGGGTTTTGGCCTCGTTCATACCCAGGACATGACGCATGCGGCCGACGCGATAGAGCAGGGCCTGTGGGTGCCCGAAGAAGTCCCGGCCAGCGATTTGTCGCGCCGGTTCGGCTATGTGCGAAGCCCGCAGTTGCTACAAAAAGAATAGCTGGTCGCGCTGGTCAAGATTGGGTTGCAGCCCATTTCCTTGTGAATTTTCATCAAATTCCCATTAAAAAAGCCGGTCATTGACCGGCTTTTTTGGGGGTGCACTACAGCTTACTTGGCCGCATTGACCATGTACTGCACCACGGCCTTGATTTCACCATCGGAGGCGGCCGAGCCGCCCTTGGGAGGCATGGCGCCCTTGCCTTTGATGGCGCTGGCTGTCAGCGCCTCGACACCTGCGGAAATCCGTGGGCCCCATGCGGCCTTGTCGCCCAGTTTGGGCGCATTGGCAACGCCGGCCACGTGGCAGGCCGCGCAGACCTGGCCATACAGCGCAGGGGCGGCGCCACCGGCAGCAGCCGGCGTTGCACCAGCGGCTGGCGCTGCCGTCTTGTTGGCTGCAGCGAGTGCGGCGACCACATCTGCCGATGGTGCGGCGGCTGCTGCGGCTGCAGGTGCCGAAGCGGCGGCAGCTGCAGGGGCGGCAGGCTCTGCAAACTTGCCGCCTGCGGCAGCCGTCATGTAAACCACTGCCCGGCCAATTTCGATGTCTTCAAAATCACCGCCGCCCTGGGCTCCCATGGCGCCTTTTCCCTTCAGGGCCGAGTGCCAGAGCGCGTCAAAACCGGTCTTGATACGGGCTGCCCAGGCACCCGTATCGCCAAACTTCGGCGCACCGGCTGCACCCGTTCCGTGGCAAGTCACGCACTGCGCCTTGTAGACCTCTTCGCCGGATTTCAGCGGACGGTTGGCATCACGGATTTCAACCGCGCCGATTTTCTGGATGCGCTGCGCAACCGCCTTGGCGCCTTCGTCCGCACCCGCAGCCGGCTTGTTGGCCGAAGCGACGTAATACACCAGGCCGATGATGGCGAAAACAGGAACGACAAAAGAGAAAAAAACCGCAGCCAGCAGTTGCTGGGGGGTTTTGATGGGGCCAGTATGGGCTTCTTCGTGGGCCGTGGTGTGGTCGTTTGCGCTCATGGCGTCCTCAAAAAACTAAGAATCGGGGGCTATCGCGTGATGATATGGCGCTCTTGGGCAGCGCTTGCTCAGCAACCTCACATTATAACTGGGGGCTTGCGGAGGCCGGGGAGCGCCGTGGCCGGCTGGTAGAATCGGCAACGTTGCGCGGCGAGAATCGCCCGCGCAAAACAAATTGCCCTGATTTCGCGCCCCTTTGGCCGCAAATTCCGGCGCAAACCGTTTCCAGCGTTGCGGCTGTAGCTCAGTGGATAGAGTATTGGCCTCCGAAGCCAAGGGTCGTGGGTTCGATCCCCGCCAGCCGCACCAATCATGTCTTTCAACTGTGCCGTTTCGTGTCCCGCGCAGCATAAGCGGGCCGGAACGGCACGCTTATGCTTCATTTTTGGCCGGCACGGTTATGCTTCCGGCCGATTTCGGCGAGAAACCGGTATTGCATAGGCCGAAGTGCTCTATTCCGGCACGGTTATGCTTCCAAATGGCAGGAGTGGTGCGAAAAGCGGCACGGTTATGGGTGCACGCGGCACGGTTATGCTTCCAAGCAACCTCCTGCATAGGGACATGCACTTCCCGAGCACAACCAATCTGTGCGCCTACTTGAATCTGTATCTTCGTCGGGTCAAAATCTAAGTGTGTTTTGCACTGCGGTGCTGACGGCACTTGGGATTACGCATGAATTTCCAGCAACTTAGAGAACAGCAAAACTGCCGAGCTCGTTCGGCTATTCGAGCTGGCACGAAATGGTTGACAGCGGCTGAACTACAGGGGGTGCTGACCGGGAATGACGCGGCCTGGATAAGCAGCCTTCCTAAGCGGCTTGAGATTTGGACATCAAGGGGCCAAATCTTCCGGGTGGAGATTGATGGTCTTCAGTGCTATCCCGCCTATATATTCAGTACTGATTGGCAGCCGCTGCTGGCGGTGAGGGATGTTATTTCCCTTTTCGAGGGTGCGGATTCAATGCGTCTGGCTGCCTGGTTTGAAAGCTCTTCATCCTTTCTCGGAGGAAGAAAGCCGCGAGAAATGATTGCTGAAAGCGGTGCAGCAGTTGTCGCCGCAGCACGGGATCTCCGCCAACAACAACTGGCCTGAGTTGAGTTCTCTCGTAACGTCCAACTCACTCGGAGTTTTCAATCAGCTCAAAATTACTGACGAGTCGCGCGTCGTTCGCGGGTTGCAGCGTCGGTGATCAACTGGAACTGTCATAAGAAGGGAGTACGTAATGCCGCCACAGGAAACTGGGCCAAGTAGCTCTTGGGCGAAGTTTGCATTAGACCTGTTGGAGCCTGAATTCGCCCCTATGCTTTCGCCGACCCACTACATTCGCCTTCTCGGCATGGATGCGGAGTCGCTAGCTCGGAATGCACGGGTATCTGTGAGCGCATTAACCATGACTCCAGGTGCCGCCCGTATTCAAAGTCACCTTAGGGAAAACCTCCGCGTCATCAGAGCAGCATATGACGCATCAGGCGGTGATCTCCCGAAAGCGTTGGATTGGTTCCGAACAGAGCAGCTTCCGCCCTTCAGTCAAAAAACCGCAGAGCAAGCGGTTGCGGCGGGTCGAGCGGATGACGTTATTCGTCTGATTAGTTCTTTCTACGCGGGCGCAGCGGGCTAGCTAGCGGTACCGATCAGGGTGCCGTCTCTCACGGCCCGGAGGAATGCTAGTCGAGAGCTCATCGAGAGACTTGCGGCATGCAAGCCGCACCTTTGCCTCCAATCCCTGATCGCGGTTCGGCACCGATCCCTTTCCTTGCGCTGATTTTCATTGGTAGGCTGAGGATTCACCACGTTGATCAAAAGTGCATCAAGGCACAAGGCTTCCATAAGCAGCATGACCCCATGCAATCTTTTGGCCTGAAGCTGAGGCCCCTTGCTTAGATCCGCCAAGAACTGGCAGGCCGACAGTTGGCAGTCCACAAAGGCATCCATGCTCTGTGCTGCATAGCTCATCCGGGCCTCGAGTAGGTACACGACTAGGCCGACCCACTTCCCGAAGTCGGAAATGACCGCTCTCCTGTTCGCCGCAGTTTTCTTGAGGTGCCAAAACTGGCCATTTTTCGCGGCGGTTCGCTCCCCCGCGCTGTCCACTCTCGCGACAAAATGCACATGGACGCTTTCGTCCAGTGCCAAGTAAGTCGATTTCAAGCCGTTGAGATCAAGCTCCGGTTTCCAGGTTAAGAGATCCCATAACGGGGTGTAGAACACCTCGTTCGTATCAGGGAAAACCTTCGCGATGCGGGCAACCAGTGAGGTGGGTGATGCCGTAAGCGCGCCTTGAGGGACAACTTCCCCGCGCATGTACCGGGACCAGAGACCACTGGTCAAGGCAAGCCTGTGCGATTTACGCAAGAGTGCCTCCAACTCCTGCACCTGGCTCCTCCCGCTGGCCAGCAAAACGGCATGACTCCAGAAGGACACCCTGAGCCGATTAACTAGCTGGGTTTTGGGGCGACCACGCTCGTAACTATTGTGTAAAACCAAGACAAATAGGAAAAAAAGTAGTAATTTCTTTCCTATGCTGTTGAATTCCGCTGAAGTCTGACCCGAGTTTTCCATCGAATATTGACCCACACTCTTTGTGAGCAGAAGGTGCTCACGATGTGGATAAGTTCTTGGTTTTCTCCTTTTTGGGCTGAGTCTGTGTGGATCTGCCTCAAAGTGCGCCGCTGTTTCCGCGATCTTGTTGCCTCGATTCCTAGCCAGGTGGCCAGCTTCTCGGCGTAGGGATCGAGCTTGCTGGAGCTGACCCGCCTTGGGTACTTGGGCT
>NZ_JBFUBT010000012.1:0-31198 GCF_056405615.1 Polaromonas sp. P1_F9
GCGCGGCTGGCGCGGCTGAGTCGATGCGCCCGATATTGACCACCCCGAAGTCGCCGCCTAATCCCACGAACGAATTGCGGTACATCGGCGAGGTCGTCGCTCCGGTGTCGGAAGAGATCGCGGCCTCGATCCCAAAGAAGGCTTTAAGCCCTCCGCCCAGGTCCTCGGTTCCCTTGAAGCCGAACCGGGACGCGTTGCCCGTGATCAGCGTCTGCGAGACCGAGCCGGTCTTTGAGTTCTCAAAGCTCGTGTCCATCTTCCCGTAGATCGTCACCGTGCTTTGCGCCAGCGCAGTAACGGGGGTTATTGCACCGGCAGCAACCGCTGCCAGGCAGATCATCTTGTAATTCATTCCTCACTCCTCAAAGCTCTTATAGATAGCGGGAGATCACTCACCGCCGCGGGGGTATTCACGGGCAAAATTCGCCCAGGCCTGAGAAGACATCGTCTTCAACAGGGCAGCAAATTCACAGGGCACAGGGTCGTGGACGTGCGCGTCAACCGTCTGGCTGCGGCAGCGTGGTGGGGTGGTGGAGGTTCATGCGCGGCTATTCCAGAACAATCTTGTTGGCCTGGGCGACGTCCTTGAAGAACCGGATGCGTTGAATGACTTCCTGCCGGTATTCGGCGGGGCGCACGTTCTCGGGCAGCATCGCGCCGCGTTTGCGCCAGGCTTCCAGCGTGTCCTTGTCGCGAAGAATGGTGCGTACCGCGTCGTAGAGTTTCTGGATGATGGCCTCCGGCGTTTTTGCCGGCGCTGCCAACCCAGTCCACGACGTGAGGTTCAGGTCGGGCAGCTTGAGTTCGTCGAATGTGGGAACGTCAGGCAACTGCGGCGCGCGCAACGGCGAGGCGACGGCCAGTGCGCGCAGGCTTCCGCTCTGCAGCATGGCCAGGTTGGAGGGCAGGTTGTTCCACGTCAGCTGAACCTGCCCCGAGAGCAGGTCCGTCAGCGCGGGCCCGGCGCCCCGGTAGGGAATGTGCGTGATGAACAGGCCCAGCTTCGACTTGAGCAGCTCCATGCTCAGGTGTGCCACCGAGCCATTGCCCGACGATGCATAGTTCAATTTGCCAGGGTTGGCTTTGGCGTAGCGTACAAATTCGGCAAAGTTCTTGACCGGGAGCTTGGCGCTGGCGACCAGCACGTTCGGCAGCCTGTCGATCAGCGTGATGTAGGCGAAATCGTTCACTGCGTCATAAGGCAGGTTGGGCGATACCGCGGGGTTGACCACATGGGTCGACTGCGAAGTGACGACCAGCGTATAGCCATCGGGCGCGGCCTTTGCAACAATGCCGGTGCCAATGGCGCCGCCCGCGCCGGCCTTGTTGTCGATCACGACCGGCTGGCCCAGCAGCCTGCCCAGTTTGTCGGCCATGGCGCGTGCGGAGATGTCCACCGCCCCGCCGGGA
This sequence comes from Polaromonas sp. P1_F9, assembly GCF_056405615.1. Classification (NCBI taxonomy): domain Bacteria; kingdom Pseudomonadati; phylum Pseudomonadota; class Betaproteobacteria; order Burkholderiales; family Comamonadaceae; genus Polaromonas; species Polaromonas sp. P1_F9. Next base: position 1,411 of record NZ_JBFUBT010000012.1, read on the forward strand.
GGGAACGGCACGATGAGGGTAATGGGACGGCTCGGGTAAGCCTGCGGCTGGCTGAATGCCGGGCACGCTACCGCGCCCGCCGCACCGGCCGCTATGCCCAGGAATTTCCGACGGCTTGGGATGGTGATCATGCTGTGTCCTTGAGGTTGACGTGACGTTTCGAGTGAGTGGTTTCTTCCCTGATGTATCCCGCGATGGCCTGCAGCACCAGGTGAATGCGCTTCCTGAGTTCATGGAACTGCCGCTTTGGCTCGCGCGTCTTTTCGTCAAGGTAGAGCGCCCTGTTGATTTCGATCTGCAGGCTGTGCTGTCCGTGTGCGGGCCGGCCAAGAGTGCGCACCAGGTCTTGCCCTGCGTAAGGATCATTCAGCGCGACGGTATAGCCTTGCCGCCTGAACTCCTCCCCTACGAAGTCAGCGAAAGCCGCGCTGCAGCTGGCGCCATGCAGGTTGCCCAGCACGATGTCGGCCAGCGGCTTGTCCGGCAACCCCAGGCGCACATACGCGTTGCTTGGCATGGAATGAAGGTTGAGGTGCCACCGCTCACCCTGCGGGGTGCTTGACTGGGCCAGCGCGTCCTCTAGCGCATGGCGATACGGCCGCCAGCAGCTTTCAATCCGGTGTTTGATTTCGCTGGCATGAAGCCGGCGGCTGTAGATCGGCTGTAGCGTCGGCGTCTTGCTGAACACCAGGCCGTTACCCAGCCGCAGGCAGGGTTGAGAAGGGGCTACCGCCCCCATCCATTCGCCTTCCAGCATCGTGAGGTCGATGTCGTCCTCACTGCGGTTGGGGTCGATGTAGCTGCGCGGAAACGTCGCGTGCACCAGAGTCGCGCCGACCAGCGGCGCCGCGTCCCAAAGCTGCTCGATCAGCGTGTCCTCGCACTGCCGCAGTTGCTGCAATTCAATCGAGAAATCGAAGTCCTGCGGATAGTAGGTGCCGCTGTGCGGGGAGTCGCACACCAGTGCGATGGGATCAACGACGGGTCGGACGACCTTGACGGGTTCGGCGTGGGACATGGTTTGGCTCATGGCCGGCAGTTTGACGCCGCGAGTGCCGCGCGACAAACGACAATTTCAAAGCTACTGATTAGATGATCTAATACGGCCATGAAATTCAAGTCGCCGTCGCTGGCTGAACTGCATGCGTTTCTCGGGGTCTGCCAGCTGGGGAGTTTTCGCCGCGCGGCGGAGGTTCTTTCCGTCACGCAGGGCGCCGTCAGCCAGGCCATCCTGCGCCTGGAGCAACGGCTGGGCTGCAGCCTGTTCGACCGCAACGCGACGGGCGTTGTGCCCACGGTCCGCGGGCGCGAATTCCAGAAGCTGGTTGAAACCCATGTCGCCGGGCTGGAGGCGGCCGTCACCCAGTTCGGCGGAGAGTCATCGCAACGCAAAGTGCGGGTGAGCGTCATACCAACCCTCGGAACGCGATGGCTGGTCCCCAGGCTCGCGCAATTCAAGTCCTTGAACCCCAATGTCGAGGTGGAGCTGCGCCAATTCCATTTCGACGAAGACTTCAAACGCGACGACGTGGACCTGTGGATCGCGCTCAGGCGTGCCGGAAGCAGGTGGCCGCGCGGTATCCGCGGACGCTATCTGCTGGGCAACGAGATCACGCCCGCCTGCACGCCCGCACTTGCGCGAAGCATTCAGCATCCGCGGGATCTCGCCGCACATACCCTTCTTCATCACATCAACTACCCCGACAACTGGGCCGTGTGGATGGAGGGTACAGGTTTAAAGCAGCCCAAGCCAGCATTGGGCCCGGGGTTCGATCTGGGCAACAACCTCATCGTCGCGGCATGCGCCGGCATGGGGGCCATCGTCATCCAGCCGTGCCTCATCGAGAGCGAACTCGAAAGCGGCAAGCTGGTCTTGCCCTTCGACACCCGGGTCCTGATCTCGCGCGGGTATTACCTTTGCCAACGATCAGCTGCCGCCCACAGCAATCGCGCCGTTGAAGCGTTTGCCTCATGGCTGCAAGAGCAGGCCGGCAACACGGCCAGCGCCTGACCTCTCGCCAGGCGCTGCAATCAGGCTGCGCCGGCCCCGTCCTCGCGGGCCGGCAGGCCCATGCCCTTGGGCAATCCCTCGCGCAGTGCTTCGATAAAGCGGCGCAGCTTGGCTGGGTAAAAATTCGAATAGGGGTAGATCAGGTAGACCGGCAGGGGCTCGGCACACCACTGCGGCGCCAGGTGTAGCAGCCGGCCTTCGGCCACGTCGCCCGCCACGAGCCAGGTCGAAGCGATGCTTGCGCCCAGGCCCAGCAGCGTGGCGTTGCGCAGGGCAAACAGGCTGTCTGTGCCCAGGCGCGGCCGTATCGCAAAGCGGTGCTCTTCGCGGCGCTGGTCGGCATGGCGGCGGATCAGCGCCACCTCGTTGCGGTAGAAGGTTTGCAGCGCCAGCCAGGGCAGGGCCTGCAGATCGGCTGGATGCATCGGCAGCGGCTTGTCTTGCAGCAGGGAAGGTGCGGCCACCACAATGCGCCGGACTTCGGCAATCTTCACGGCCACCAGCGAAGGATCTTCCACCGCGCCCACGTGCACCGCGCAGTCGATGCCCTGCGTGATGAAGTCGGGTGTGCCGTCATGCAGCAGCCACTCCACCGTGACGCGCTCGTGGCGCCGCAAATAGTCGACCACCGGCCCCACCAGCTGCTGCTGGCCCAGCGCATGCGGTACCACCACGCGCAGCGTGCCTTCCGCCACTTCCTGGGTGCCGCGCAGGTCGGCCTCAAAAGCCCCCCAGTTGCCCAGCAGCTCCTTGGCACGGGCAAAGCAGCGCTCGCCGCCCTCCGTCAGTTTCATCGCGTGGGTGGAGCGCTGCAGCAGCTTCAGGCCCAGCGAACGTTCCAGCGCCTGAAGGCGCCGGCTGACTGTGGGTTGCGTGGCGTTCATCTGCGCTGCGGCGGCCGACAGGCTGCCCGCCTCCACGATGCGCACAAAGGTCTGCATGAGTTCGATCCGGTCCGGCGCGGTTTTCATGAGGTGTCCCAGGTTGTTTATGCGTTTTGCGTATGACCATTGTGCCCAATAGCAGCCTTCACAGCGCAAAACCCCGCCCGCATACTCGCGTCCTGCCTCAAATCGGGATTTTCCTCATGACTTCTACAGCTAATACGCATGACCAAACCGGGCCCGGCTTGCCGTTCCCATTGATTCTCCTGCTCGCCACCGGCGCCGGCCTGGCCGCGGCTTCGCTCTATTACAGCCAGCCCATGCTGGCCTTGCTGCTTGCTGAATTCAAGTCCACCCCCGCCGCCATCGGCCTGGTGCCCACACTGACAACGCTCGGTTACGCGCTGGGCATCGGGCTACTGGCGCCGCTGGGCGACCGCTATGACCGCCGGCGCATCATCCTCGGCAAGGCCGCTGCTCTGGTGCTGGCGTTGCTGCTCGCCGCCGCCGCGCCGTCCGTGGCGGTGCTCGCGCTGGCCAGCCTCGCGATCGGTCTTGCGGCCACGCTGGCACAAGACATCGTGCCGGCAACCGCCACACTCGCACCCGAAGCCCAACGCGGCAAAACCGTCGGCACCGTGATGACCGGCCTGCTGCTGGGCATCCTGCTGTCGCGTGTGGTGGCCGGCGCCGTGGCCGAGCAGTTCGGCTGGCGCAGCATGTTCGTGGCCGCGGCCCTCAGCATCGCGGTGCTGGGCGTGGCGGTGTGGCGGCACCTGCCGCGCTTTGTACCCACCACGCAGCTGCCCTACCTGGCGTTGCTCGGCTCGCTGGCCACGCTGTGGAAGCGCCACGGCGCGCTGCGCCGCGCGGCCGTCGCACAGGGCCTGATCAGCATCGGTTTCAGCGCCTTCTGGTCCACGCTGGCCATCATGCTGCACGCCGAGCCCTTCAACCTGGGCAGCGGCGCCGCCGGCGCCTTCGGCCTGGCCGGTGCCGCCGGTGCGCTGGCCGCGCCGCTGGCCGGTCGCATCGCCGACAGCAAAGGCCCTGAAGTCGTGACCCGGCTGGGCGCCGCGCTGGTCGTCGCGGCCTTCATCGCCATGGCCCTCGGACCCAACCAGCTGTGGCTTGTTGCCTTGGGCGCAGTGGTGTTTGACCTGGGCGCGCAGGCCACGCTGATTGCTCACCAGACCATCGTCTACGGCATTGAACCCGCCGCGCGCAGCCGGCTCAATGCGGTTCTGTTCATCGGCATGTTCAGCGGCATGGCCGGCGGTGCGTGGCTCGGCAGTGTTGTGCTGGCGCATGCCGGCTGGCAGGGCGTGTGCGTGATGGCCGCGGTGTCAGGTGCGGCAGCACTGGTGGTGCGGCTGTGGCCTGCGAAGAAACTGGTGCGCTGCGCCGCGTGAAAACGACGCTGAACTGTCAAGCCTTTTTGGGAATTGTGGCCACCATGCCCGCCGTGCGTGCCCTGACCTCCGGTGTCGCCAGGCAGGTCATCACCGCCTCGTAGCCCGGCGCGCCGGGATAGGGTGCGACGCGAACCGGCGGGCTGTGGTTCGCCGGGCAAAGGATGATGGCTTCCTGCGCGCCCATCGCCGCCAGATCCAGAATCGACGACGAACGTGTCATCAGGAAAAGCGGGCGTGCGCCAAGCCCGGCGCGTTGGCGCAGGTAGATGATGAGCGCTTCCTGCGTGGCCTGGTCCAGCCCTTGCTCCACCATGTCAACCACAAAGACGGCGGGCCCTTCGGCTTCCAGTCCCGCCAGCAGCGCGGTCAGTGCTTCCGAGGCTACAGCTCCTTCATCCACCAGCCACGCCAGTGTCCTGTCAACACGCTGCTTCAATGCAGCATCCTTGTCCGTGTTGTCCTGCCGGTCCAAACCCAGAAAGACCGCATTCGGCAGCCGCTCAGCCAGCAGCATCGCCAAACGAGTCTTGCCGCTGCCAAGCGGCCCGATGATGTAGTTCAGTGGGCGTATGCCGGCAAGCTCAAACCACTCGCCGCCCCAGGGCCAGGGCAACTCAAAACCCACGCTGAATTTGGCATAAGGATGAAGCACACGCGCCAGCTCCCCCTGGCCCGGCGCCCTGCCGCGAAGAAGGTCCGCACGCAACGTGCGGACCTTGCCTATCGTGTCTACGAGTTCGCGCACTTCCGATTCGAGCGCCGCCTCGTGCAGGGCAAGCGCAGGCTCCAGGCTTTGCGGGTCACCCACAAAAGCCTCTGCCACCTGAGCCAGGCTCAGGCCCAACTTGCGCAGCGTCACCACCTCGGCGGCACGCACCATCGCGTCGGGGCCATAAATCCGGTAGCCGGTGGCGGTACGCTCCGGCGTTACCAGGCCGCGCTGTTCATACAGCCGCAAGGCTTTGATCGACACGCCAAGCCGCCTGGCCGCTTCGGAGGCACCTGGGTGCGCGCGGGGAGAATTCATGAGAGACCTCTGGGTTGCTTCAGGATTGCTTTTTGAACTTTCAGCATCATGAAGGCGGACCCAGGGGCCAAGTCAACAGGACATTGAAAAACTCAGGCCATCAGCGCTTCTTTCGGAAAATCCGTCGAAGCCGACAGCGCCTTCCATGCCTTCACTTCGGCCTCCACAAACGCATGCTTGTCTGCAATCACTTTCAGCGTGTCGGTGCCCATTGGCAGGCGCAGCGGTGGGGTGTCGGCCTCCACCAACTTCAGCATCGCTTGCGCCAGGCGCAGCGGGTCGCCCGCCTGGTTGTGGTTGATTTCCGTGGCAGCTTCGCGCACCCTGCCTGCGCTTTGGGCGTAGTCGTCCAGAATGCGTGGCGACACTGCCAGCGAGGCGTTGTCCAGGAAGTCGGTGCGGAAGTAACCCGGCTCCACGCTGGTGACATGAATGCCCAGCGGCGCCAGTTCTCCGTGCAGCGCTTCGGTCAGGCCTTCCACTGCAAACTTGGTTGAGCAGTACACGCCAAAGCCCGGGCCCGACTGGTAACCGCCCAGCGACGAGATGTTGATGACGTGGCCGCTGCGGCGCACACGCATGGCCGGCAGCACCGCGCGTGTCACGTTCAGCAGGCCGAACACATTGGTCTCGTACAGGCGCCGCACCTCGTCGGCGGTGGCTTCTTCCACCGCGCCCAGCAGGCCGTAGCCCGCGTTGTTGACCAGCACATCGATGCGGCCAAAACGTGCCAACGCGGCTTGCACGGCGGCCGTCGCCTGTGCTTCGTCGGTCACATCCAGCGGCAATGCCAGCAGTGCATCGCTCGCGGGAAATCTTTTTTGCACTGAGGCGGCGTCGCGCGAAGTCGCCACCACCGCGTCGCCGTGCGCCAGCGCCGCTTCGGCAATGCGGGCGCCAATGCCGCGCGCCGCGCCGGTGATCATCCAGATACGCTTGAAGTCAGTCTTTGCATTCATGGTCTTGCCCCTTAAAAAATGTTGCTGAGGAGGGCAATGTAGGTTTTTGATTAAGTGTTGAATAGCCATCAATCAGTGAGTTCATAATCAAGCTAATCGTGATAATGGGGGCTTGCTCCCCGTAAAAACCGCCAGGAGCCGCCATGGCCTTCAATGAATTGCGCGCCGTTTCCACTTTCGTCAAAGCTGCTGAACTCGGTAGCCTGCGCCAGGCCGCTGCCGCACAGGCCATCACACCGCAGGCCGCCAGCCAGGCGCTGGTCCAGCTTGAGCAGCACCTGGGCGTGCGCCTTTTTCACCGCACCACGCGCAGCCTGAGCCTCACCGAAGAAGGCGAGCAGTTCCTGCAGGCCGCGCAGCCCGGCCTTTCGACGCTGCAGCGGGCGTTGCAGGGCGCGCGCCGCACACGCGAAGAAATCGCCGGGCCGCTGCGCATCGTCGCGCCGCGTTCCATCATGCTCGAGGTGTTGTGGCCCGTGCTCGAGGAATACTGCCGCCGTTATCCGCAGGTGGATCCCGACATCCAGATGGACGACCGCATCGGTAACTGGGTGGAAGACCGCGTCGACGTCGGCTTTCGCGCCGGCGCGCCGCCCGCGGGCGGCATCATCTCGCGCCGCATCCTGCCGCTGCAACTGGTGGTGTGCGCGTCACCCGCCTACATCGCGCAGCATGGCGCGCCCCAGACCATCGAAGACCTGGCCCGGCACCGCTGCACCGGCTTTCACCACACGGGTACCGGCAAGACCATGCCTTGGGAGTTCAAAGTGGGTGAAGAAGTGGTGGCCCGTACCGTCGCCGCGTCCTTCCTCACCAATGACGTGGACCTTGAAGCCCGCGCTGTCGTGGCCGGCCAGGCCATCGGCCAGCTGATCGGCGCCACCGCTGCGCCGCTGGTGCGTGCCGGCCGGCTGGTGCCGCTGTTGACGCAGCATGTCACCGGGCATCTCGGCCTCTATGTCTATTACGGCAGCCGCAGCGCGCAGCCGGCCCGTGCGCGGGCATTCATCGACCTGGCGGTGGAGCGGCTGGTCGGCAACACGCAGTTTTACCTGGAGCCGCATGAACTGCGGCCCCATGCCGCCGCGCGAAAAACGCGCCGCGCCCGCGCGGCCGGCTGACGCGCGGGTGTCGCGGCATCAGCGCCGCACAGACATCTCTTTCTGTATCTTTCTTATCCATCCGTTTGCGCGCAGTCGTTTTCTTGGCGTCGCCTACAGCTGCGTTAGCCCACGGCTGACGCGCGGCGGGCCGATGTGGGAATAAATTGGGAGCCTGTACGGACGCATCAGGAAGAATAAAAAGTGTCAGCTATCTCGCGCCTTCGCTCCGCCTTTTTCACTGGCCTGGTGCTCGTGCTGATCGGACTGATACTGGCCTTGCCGGGCATCTGGCTGGTGGTGCTGGGAGGCTCCTGGTATTACCTGGTGGCCGGCTTCGCATTTGTGTTGACGGGCGTGCTGTTGATCCAGTACGGACCGATAGCGCTGTGGACCTATGCGCTCTTGCTGGTAGGCACGCTGGCATGGGCGTTGTGGGAAGGTGGGCTTGACTGGTGGCCGCTGGCCGCGCGCGGGGGGGTGCCATTTCTCATTGGCCTGTTCCTGCTGACCCCCATGCTTGCCCGTGCCATGCAGTCCGAAGCGCCGGGCCAATCCGGTGTACGCGCCGGCCAGTGGGCGCTGGGCGCCGCGCTGGCGCTTTTCCTTGTGGCCTCGGTGGCGACCTGGCTGCATGATGCGAATCGTGTGACGGGCATGTTGCCGCTGCCGCCCACCGGCGCATCGGCCGCGCGCCCGGCTGATGCCGTGCCCGCCGGCGAATGGCATGCCTATGGGCGTACGGGCCAGGGGCAGCGGTATTCACCGCTCAGCCAGATCACCCCCGACAACGTGGAAAACCTGGGGCTGGCCTGGCAGTACCGCACGGGGGACATGCGCGGCCAGCCAGGCGACCCGGCAGAAACCACCTTCGAGGTGACCCCGCTGAAAGTGGGCAACCGGCTTTTCCTGTGCACGCCGCACCAGGCTGTCATTGCGCTGGACGCCACCACCGGCGCGGAAGCCTGGCGCTTTAATCCCGAAATCCAGGGCAAGCTCGCGCTGCAGCACCTGACCTGCCGTGGCCTGTCTTACCAGCCGCCGGCCCCTGCGACTGCGACAGCTGCCGCCGCGTCCACCGACTGCCCGGCCAAGCTCTTCATGCCCACGGCAGACGGCCGCGTGATTGCCCTCAACCCCGACACCGGAAAGGTCTGCCCCTCTTTCGGCGGCGGCAAGGGGCAGATCGATCTCTGGGCCGGCATGCCCAACGTCAAGCCCGGCGCCTACTATTCCACCTCACCGGTGGTGGTCACATCAAAGCTCATCATTGTGGGCGGCACGGTGCTCGACAACGTTTCCACCAAAGAGCAGTCCGGCGTGATCCGCGCTTACGACATCAACACCGGTGCGCTGGTCTGGAACTGGGACTCGGGCAAGCCCGACGCCACTGCCCCGCTTGCGGCAGGGCAAACCTATACCGCCAATTCACCGAACAGCTGGTCCATTTCCAGCGTCGACGAAGCGCTGGGCATGGTCTATGTGCCGCTGGGCAACCAGCCCCCCGACCAATGGGGTGGCCAGCGCAGCCCCGCCGTCGAAACCTATTCGTCGTCCGTCGTCGCGCTGGACCTGGCCACCGGCAAGGTGCGCTGGAACTTCCAGACCGTGCACCACGACCTGTGGGACTACGACGTGCCGGCCCAGCCCAGCCTGGTGGACCTCACGGTGGGCGGCAGCAAGGTTCCCGCGCTGGTCCAGCCCACCAAGCAGGGCGAGATCTTTGTGCTGGACCGCCGCACCGGCACACCGCTTTTGCCCGTGGTGGAAACAGCGGCGCCGCAGGGCGCTGCACAGGGTGACCGCACCGCGCCCACGCAACCGAATTCGGCGCTGTCATTCAACCCGCCGCCGCTGGCTGAACGCGACATGTGGGGCGCCACCCTGTTCGACCAGCTCTATTGCCGCATTGCTTTTCACCGGCTGCGTTACGAAGGCCGCTTCACGCCGCCTTCCACGCAAGGCTCACTGATCTATCCCGGCAACTTCGGCGTGTTCAACTGGGGCGGCGTGGCGGTGGACCCGGAGCGGCAAATGGTCTTCGCCACGCCGACCTACCTGGCCTTTGTCTCCAAACTCGTGCCGCGCACGGACGACACCAGCCTCCTGGTGCAGGGCAAGGAGCGGCCCGAAGGCAGCCTGCCCTCGCTCAATGAAAATTTCGGCGCGCCGTTCGCCGTCAAGCTCAGCGCGTTTGTCTCGCCGCTGGGCATCCCGTGCCAGGCGCCGCCCTGGGGTTATGTGGCCGGCGCCGACCTGACCACGGGCGCCGTTGCCTGGCAGCATAAAAACGGCACCGTGCGCGACCTGGCCCCGGTGCCCCTGCCTTTCCGTATGGGCGTTCCCAATCTTGGCGGGCCCCTCACCACGGCGGGCGGCGTGGCCTTCCTGTCCGGCACGCTCGACTATTACGTGCGTGCCTACGACGTGAACACCGGCAAGGAAATCTGGAAGAGCCGCCTGCCCGCGGGTGGCCAGGCCACCCCCATGACCTACACCGGCGCCGACGGCCGGCAGTACCTGCTGGTGATGGCCGGCGGCCATGGGTCACTGGGGACGCGGGCGGGGGACTATGTGCGGGCTTATGCGTTGCCGCGCTAGTTGAGCCGCTCTTATCCGGCCCGGCTCATGACGTCGGCAACCCAATCCACGAACACGCGCACGCGCGGCGACAGTTGCCGGTGGTGCGGGTACAGCACCGACACCGGCATGGGCGCGGGCCGGAAAGCGGCCAGCACTTCAACCAGTGTGCCCGCCTCGAGTTGCGCGGCCAGGTGGTAGCGCGGCACCTGGATAAAACCCAAGTGCGCGGCGCAGCAGGCTTTGTAGGCGTCGGCGTCCGTCACCGCGACCGGGCCCTTGAGCTGCACCTGACGCGGCGCGCCGTCCACGACGAAGTCGAAGGGCAGCGCCTTGCCGGTGCGGCTGGATAAAAAATTCACCGCGCGGTGGCCGCGCAGCGCCTCCAGCGTCTCGGGCGTGCCGTGTTTGTCCAGGTACTCGCGGCTCGCGCAGGTCACCTGTTCGAGCAAGGCCACGCGCCGCCCCACCATGCTGGACTCGGCCAGCTCGCCCACGCGCAGCACGCAGTCCACGCCTTCGCGCACCAGGTCCACCAGCCGGTCGCCCATGCCGATCTCCAGCTCGATGTCCGGGTAGCGCTCAAAAAAATCACCAATCACCGGCAGCAAAAAATGCTTGGCCAGCGTGCCGTGCAAATCCACCCGCAGCTTGCCGCGCGGCTTGCTGCCCGTGTTGACAAAGGCCGACTCGGCTTCCTCCAGGTCGGTCAACAGGCGCAGGCAGCGCTCGTAATAGGCCGCGCCATCCTGCGTGGGGCTGACATGCCGCGTCGTGCGGTGGAGCAGCCGCGCGCCCAGCCGCTTTTCCAGCTGCTGCACCGCGTGCGTCACCGTGGCGCGCGGCAGCAGCAGGTCATCGGCCGCCTTCGTAAAACTGCCCAGCTCCACGATGCGGGTGAAGAGCTGCATTGAGCTAAAGCGGTCCATTCAGTCGCGCCTTCATTGTTGGCATTTATTGAACAGTGATGGCAATTTTACGGTATTTATCGCATGTGAATTGAATAGAACAATACCTTCACTGGCTCACCAAAGGCGCACAACACACGCAGCACCCCGGGCGGTCAGAACCAACCCACTTTTAACCATCAGGAGTTTCAAATGACCGCTTCCAGCAACAACGCCACCCAGGTGGCCATCGTCACCGGCGCCTCGCGCGGCATAGGCGCGGCCGTCGCCCGGCGCCTGGCACAAGAGGGCTACGCCGTCGTCATCAACTATGCCGGCCAGGCTGAAGAAGCCCAGGCCGTTGTGCAGTCCATTATGGCCAGCGGCGGCCAGGCCGTTGCCGTGCAGGCCGACGTCGCCAGTTCCGCCGCCGTCAGGCAGCTGTTCGATGACAGCATCCAGGCCTTCGGCCGCGTCGACGTGCTCATCAACAACGCCGGCATCATGCCGCCCAGCCTGCCGGCGCTGGCCGACACCGACGACGACACCTTTGACCGCCTCTTCGCCGTCAACGTCAAGGGCACGTTCAACACCCTGCGCGAAGCCGCCGCGCGCCTGCAGCCCGGCGGGCGCATCGTCAACTTCTCGACCAGCGTGATCGGCCTGGCTCTGCCCGGCTACGCGGTGTACGGCGCCACCAAGAGCGCGGTGGAAACCTTCACCAACATCATGGCCAAAGAGCTGCGCGGCAAAAACATCCGCATCAACGCCATCGCCCCCGGCCCTACAGCCACCGCGCTGTTTCTCAACGGCAAGACGCCCGAGACGGTTGAGCGCATGTCAAAGATGGCGCCGCTCGAACGCCTGGGCACGCCGGAGGACATCGCCAGTGCGGTTGCTTTCCTCGTGAGCGACAACGCGGCCTGGGTCAACGGCCAGACGTTGCGTGTGAATGGTGGCGTTGTGTAAGCGCACGCACTTCTCCAAGCCATCAAGCACTCTTTTCAAATCCTTTCCAGAAAGACACACATCATGAAATCCGTCATCCTGGTCACCGGTGCATCCACCGGCATCGGCCACCTCACCGTCCGCTCACTGGCCCAGGCCGGCCACACCGTCTACGCCAGCATGCGCGACATCCAGGGCCGTAACGCACCCAAGGTGCGTGAGCTGCGCGACTGGAGTTTTGCCAACGGCTTTGACTTGCGTGCTGTTGAGCTCGACGTGCTGTCGCAAGCTTCCGCAGACGCCGCCGTGGCGCACATCATGGCCGAGCAAGGCCGCCTGGACGTCATCGTGCACAACGCCGGCCACCTGGTCGTCGGACCCGCCGAGGCCTACACGCCGGAAGAAATCATCAAGGTGCTGGACACCAACTTCCTGGGCAGCCAGCGCGTGAACCGCGCTGTGTTGCCGGTGATGCGCAAGGCCGAAGCTGGCTTGGTGCTGTGGGTCAGCAGCAGCACGGTGCGCGGCGGCTTCCCGCCTTTCCTCGGCCCTTACGCTGCCGCCAAGGCTGCGATGGATTCGATGGCCGTGACCATGTCGTACGAGCTCGCCCGCTTCGGCATCGAGACCTCCATCGTGGTGCCCGGCGCCTTCACCAAAGGCACGGCGCACTTCCCCAGCGCTGGCAAGCCGGCCGACGAAGCGGTCACGGCTGCTTACGCGCGCTACGACGGTGTCATGGACAAGGTCGGCGAACGCCTCTCGGCGCTGAGCCCCGACCACGCCGACCCGCAAGCCGTGGCCGACGACATCACCCGCATCGTCGGCCTGCCCGGCGGCACGCGCCCTTTCCGCTCGGTGACCGACTTCATCGACGACGGCGCCGGTGAAGTCACCGTGGTGGCCGAACGCGTGCGCGAAGAGTTCGCCCACCGCATCGGCATTGCCGACATGCTCAAACCGGTGGTGCGCCGCGCGGCTTGAGGGCTCACCTCTTGCTCCCTCCCTCGCTGGGGGAGGGCTGGGGTGGGGGCCAACCGCCCTTTGAATATTCGCAGCGAACATCAAGCGCCGCCGGCCCTCATCCCCACCTTCTCCCAGAGGGAGAAGGAGTTAATCCGGATATCCAATGCCCAGGAGGCACCATGCAACCCACCGTCATCCTCACCCTCGCCCGCATTCTCATGGCCCTGGCCTTTACCGGCCCAGGCGCTTCGCACTTCATCGAATCCGCACGTCTGCGCAACTACACAGCCGCCGCGATAGGTGCGGTCGAAGTTGCCGCCGGCTTGGCGCTGGCTTTTGGCTGGCAAGTGCGCTGGTTCGCGCTCACCGCTGCAGCCTTTCTGGTGGTCGACGCCTTCATCGCCCACGGCTTCTGGGCCGCCACGCCGCAAGAGCTGCGCAACCAGTTGCTGCACTTCTTCAAGAACATCGCGCTGGCAGGCGGCTTTGCGCTGCTGGCTTTGGTGTCGCGTGAATTTTAAGTGAAATTGGCCTCCAGTCCAATCAATGCATAGGTTAGTGGCTATCTTTTTAGTAGCATGATGCTCCGGATTCACCTCTTACTCCCTCTCCCCATGGCAGAGGGCAGGGGTGAGGGCCAACGGCCTCACCAGCACGCGCGGCTCAAACATCAAGCGCGCCGTCGGCCGTCATCCCCACCTTCTCCCAGAGGGAGAAGGAGTTAATCCGGATCCAGGTGAAATTGCCCCGCGCTACCCCGCCGCCTTGACCCATTCACGCGGCGAGACGCCTGTCTTTTGCACAAAAAGGCGCGACAGCGCCGACGCATTGGCATATCCCAGCTGCGCGGCAATGGCCTTGAGTGATTGGCCATTGCGCAACTCGGCCTGCGCAACGGCCAGCCGCCACGTCGCCAGATAGTTCCCGGGCGTTTGCCCCACTTTTTGTTTGAACAACGGTGCAAACGCACTGCGCGACATGCCGGCCGATTGCGCCAGGCCTTCAAGGCTCCACGCATGGCCCGGGTTTTCATGCACCGCCACCAGTGCACGCGCCAGTCGCGGTTCGGCCAGCCCGGCCAGCAGGCCCTCGGGAACGCTGCCTTCTTCCGGGTGGTCCAGCAGCCAGCGCAGCAGCTGCAGCAGCAACACCTCAAATAATCGGTCGGCCAGCAGCCGCTGGCCGCAGCGCACCTGTGCGGTCTCGGCAAACAGCAAGGCCAGCGTGTGCTCCAGCCCCGGTACGCGCGCCAGCGGCAATACCACCAGGGCCGGCAGCGCACGTGCCAGCGGGTGGCTGGCGCCCCCGTCGAATGCCAGCGTTGCGCAGGTGAAATCAGCGCCCTCCACCGGCGCATTGTGAAAGTCGTGCGCCAGCGGCCGCGGGTAAAACACCAGGCTGGGCTCGCTCACCTTCACTCGCCTGGGCGCACCCGTTGCCGCGCGGTGCGTCACCACCATGGTCCCGCGGCGCATCACGTGCAAAAAGCCCAGCCCGGCCTCTGGCGTGAAGCGCGTCACGCCGCACAGCGGCCCGTTGTGAAACATGTGGGCCCGCACGCGAAAGCGTTCCATCAGGCCGGAAAGCCGGTCAATTCCTTCGGAGGGCGTGGTCATGGTGTGGGAGTGGTTTGAGGCTTGCTTTGGATGATAAGGATGATTTGATAGACGAATTCATCCAATAAGTCCTGATTGTCGCGCGAAACTTCTTCCTGTGCAGCGAGCGCACCCACAAGCCCCGCCGCACGAAACGTCATCCCTTAACCGCGACTCTTCAATCTCCAAAGGACTTCACATGTCACGCATTCCATTGATCGACCGTAACGCCACCTCCGCCGATCGCAAGGCCCTGCTCGATCAGGTCACCCAAGCCTTCGGTGCCACGCCCAATATGTTCAAGGCCGTCGCCAATTCCCCCGCCGCACTCAAAAGCATGTGGGGCTCGTTCGGCGCGCTGGGGGGCGGTGTCATCAACGCCAAACTGGGTGAGCAGATCGCTGTGGCAGTGGCCGACCGCAACGCCTGCGAATACTGCCTGGCCGCGCACACGGCGCTGGGCCGCAAGGCCGGCGTCAGCGCTGAAAGCATGGCCGCCGCGCAACGCGGTGAATCCGCCGACCCGGCCACCGCTGCGGTGCTCGCGTTTGCACTCAAGCTGGTGAATGAACGCGGCAATGTGTCCGAGGCCGATGTGCAGGCCGTTCGCCAGGCCGGCTTCAGCGATGAGCAGATCGTGGAAATCCTCGCGCATGTGGCGCTCAACCTTTTCACCAACTACGTCAATGTGGCGTTTGCGGTGCCGGTTGATTTCGCGCCCGTCAAGCTGAGCCGAGCCGCTGCCTGACGCTTCGCCGCCCGGGTCTTTGACCCGACGTGCGCGATCTGCGGCATGCAGGCTGCGTTGAAAGTATTTTTGAAAGTCTTCATGCAAACCAAAAATTATTCTCTCGCACCCGCCTGGCACATCGCGCACTGGCTCAACACATCGTCGCCCATCACCCTCGAATCCCTGCGCGGCACACCCAGCCTGGTGCTGATCGACAGGCAGGGCCATTTGCGGCTGAGCCACTTCGGGCACCCGGACGATCTGGCCGTCGGTTCGGCCATAGGGCAACTGCTTGCCGAGACCGCTGGCGAAGTCACGAATACAGTTTCGCCCCCGCCGCGAATTCCGCCTTGAATACTTCGGCCACCCAGTCGGCAAAGGCACGCACCTTGGCCGTCAGGTGGCGGTTGCGCGGGTACAGCACCATCATCGGCAGCGCTTCGGGCTGCCAGTCGGGCAGCACGCGCACCAGTTCGCCGCTGGCCAGCAGCGCGCAGGTGCGGCGCGTGAGTGGCGGCTGCGACAAACCCAGGCCGGCCAGCACCGCGCCCATGTGGCTGTCGGCGTCGTTGCAGCTGACCCAGTGCGGGCGGTGGATCTGCCGCACGTCGCCATCCCTGGAAAACTCGAACGGAAACACCCGGCCGGTCTTGGCAGAATGAAAGTTCACGAAGCGGTGCTGTTCCAGGTCTTCCAGGGTCTGCGGTATGCCGTACTGCGCCAGGTAAGAAGGCGCGGCACAAGTCACCACCGCCAGCCGGCCCAACGGCCGCGCCACCAGTGTTTCGTCGTGCACCAGGCCGCCGCGAATCACGCAGTCCACGCCTTCGGCCACCAGGTCGACCGGCCTGTCGGTGCTGCCGAGTTCCAGCACCATGTCGGGGTAGCGGTTGAAAAATTCCGGCAGCGCCGGTGAGATCACGTGGCGGCCCACCGCCGCCGGCACATCCACGCGCAAGCGCCCGGCAGGCGTGGCCACGGCTCGGCGCAGCGTGCCTTCCAGCTCGCCCATGTCCTGCACCATGGCCTGCGCGCGCTGGTGGTACAGCGCGCCGTCGTCCGTCAGGCTTAGCGTGCGCGTGGTGCGGTTCAGCAGGCGCACCCCCAGGTGCGCTTCGAGCTCCTGCACCACCGTCGTCACCCGGGCTTTGGGCATGTGCAGCGCGGTGGCTGCCGCGGTAAAGCTGCCCAGGTCCACCACTCGTGTGAAGACTTCCATCGCCTTGTAGCGATCAACGCTCATGATTTCGCCCTTATTGTTCTTTAAATCACTAACAGTTATTTTGTTTAACGGCAGTTTATTCTTTTAATTCAAATCAATACAGTTCATTCACCTGCTCGCTTATCTGCCCATCCAAACACTGATCCACTTTTTAAGAAAAGGCTCCCCATGAACACGAATATCCTTTCCCCCACCCGCCTGGGCTTTCGCGGCCCGCAATCCGTCTCAGCCATTGGCCTGGGCGCCATGGGCATGTCGGGCATGTACGGCGCCCACGACGAGGCGCAAAGCATCGCCACCATCCATGCTGCGCTCGACGCCGGCGTCAACCTGATCGACACCGGTGACTTTTACGGCATGGGCCACAACGAGATGCTGATCGGCCGGGCGCTGAAAGGCCGGCGCGATGAGGTGCTGATCTCCGTGAAGTTCGGCGCGCTGCGCGACCCGTCTGCCGGCTGGGTCGGCATGGACGGCCGGCCCGCAGCGGTGAAGAACTTCCTGGCCTACACGCTGCAGCGCCTGGGCACCGACCACATCGATATTTATCGTATCGCTCGCCTCGACCCGGACGTGCCGATCGAAGACACCATTGGTGCCATGGCCGACATGGTCAAAGCCGGTTATGTGCGCCACATCGGCCTCAGCGAAGTCGGCGTACAGACCATCCGCAAGGCGCATGCCGTGCACCCCATCAGCGACCTGCAGATTGAATATTCGCTGGTCAGCCGCGGCCCTGAGGCAGAAATCTTCCCCGTTCTCAAGCAACTGGGCATCGGCGTCACGCCTTACGGCGTGCTGTCACGCGGTTTGCTGTCCGGCTCCAAACCCACGGGGCCTGGCGACTTCCGCGCCCACCTGCCGCGCTTTACTGGCGACAACGCGGTGAAGAACCAGCAGCTCATTGATGTATTGCATCAACTCGCTGGGGGCCTGGGTGCCACAGCATCGCAGGTGGCGATTGCCTGGGTCATCGCACGCGGCAAGGCGCTGGGTGTCGACATGGTGGCGTTGGTCGGTTCCCGCAAGCCGGGCCAGCTTGATGAAGCGCTGGGCGCGTTGAAGCTCAAGCTCAGCGCCGAAGACCTGCAGCGCATCGAAGCCGCGCTGCCGGCCGACGCGGTGGCCGGCACACGCTACGACGCCTACCAGATGGGTCACCTGGACAGCGAGAAGTAAGCGCGAATTTATACAAATCGGCCTGTAGCCCTTGCTTTGCCTGCGCAAGTCGCTATCAATTCAGGAGCAACTGCTGGTGTGAAAACGAGGAGGCGTGAAATTTAAATCACGTTCTTCTCTACCAAGGCACGCCCTTCCACCAGCCGCTGCGCCGCCAGCGGTGACAAGTCCAGGCTGGTGTAGGCGCCTTCGGCAATCCACTCCGCCAGGCCGCGCCCCACCGCCGGCGACTGCTGCAACCCGTGCCCGCTGAAGCCATTGGCCAGCAGCAAATTCGGCAGGGTCGGGTGCGGCCCCAGCAGCGCGTTGTGGTCGTGCGTGTTGTATTCGTAGTACCCGGCCCAGGCGCGCTGCATGCGCACGGCCTCAAAGCCCGGTACGCGCTTGGCCAGCGTCAGCCAGGCCACATCAAAGAGGTCGTAGTCCACATCCAGCGGCACATCGTTGTGGTCTTGCGCCGGCGGCAGGCCGCAAATCCAGATGTCGCCTTCGGGCCGAAACCACAAACCGCCCGGGTCAATCACCAGCGGGCAGTCCGGCGTCTTCGCGGGGCTGGCAAATGCATACACGCAGCGCTTGCGCCCATACACCGGCAGATCTAGGCCTGTGCCGGCCAGCAGTGGCCGTGCCCATGCGCCTGCCGCATTCACGGCCCAGTCGCACGGAAGCTGCGCGCTGCCCATCAGCGTCACGGCGTTCACGCGGCCGTTGCCGTGGGCGAAGCCCGTGGCCTCGGCCTTCACATACTGCACACCCAGGCTGCGCGCCTTTTGCTTGAAGGCCATCAGCAAGCCATAACCATCAAACCAGCCTTCGCCCGTGAGGCCGAGCGACGCCAGCGCCAGGTCGTCCACCTGCAGCCACGCAAAGCGCTTCTGCAACTCGGAAGGCGTCATCAGCATCACATCGACACCGGCTGCGCGCTGTGTCGCGTGGTTCTCTTGCAGCGTGGCCGCGCCGGCTTCAGTGGCCAGGTACAAATAGCCGCGCTCGGTCAAACCGATGTCGGGCACATCACCATCGACCGCCAGGTGCTGTTGGATGTTGCGTAAAAAATCAATGCCGAATTGCGACACCGCAATGTTCACCGGCTGTGAAAACTGCTGGCGAATCGAGCTGGCCGACAGCGCCGAAGAGGCTTGCGTATAAGTGGGGTCACGCTCGACGACAGTGATGCTGCCGTCAAAACGTGGATGCGTTGCCAGAAAGTACGCGATGGCGCTGCCGATCACGCCACCGCCGACGATGACGATCTTTTGTTCGGATGTTGCGGGGTTCATGCTGCTGCTTCATTCATTACACAGTGGAAGCGCCTCATCCTACAGGCCAGCGCAAAACAGGGCGCTGTTGTCGCCGCACAGCGACAAATCCTGTAAAGCGCAGGTGTGTTGTGCAACGGTGTGTATGCCGGGTCAACAGTGCCGCATCCCATCCCGTTGAACACGGGCTACGTGATAACAATAATTCCCTCATCCATCCATTCAAAGGACTCTCTCATGAACAAATTGCTCGCTACTCTTATTGCTACCCTGTTTGTCGGCATTGCTTCTGCACAAACACCGGCACCTGTCGAATCGTCCACGCAAACCGCTCCGGTTGCCAGCAAGGCTGAAGCCAAGGCCGACAAGTCTGTGACGTCTGCTGTAAAAAAAGAAGCCAAGGTAGACGCCAAGGCCGATGCGAAAGTCGAAAAGGCAGAAGCCAAAGCTGCAGAGAAAACCGCGAAGGCAGATGCCAAGGCCGCTAAGGCCAAAGCAAAGGCCGAAGCCAAAGTTGAAAAGGCAGACGCTGACGACAAAGCCAAGGCCACCACCAAAGCCGAAAAGGCCACCACCAAGGCAGATGCCAAAGCAGCCGGCGTTGCCATCGATGCCAATGCCAAGGTTGATACCGTGAAGGCCAAAGCAGCTGCCGACAAGGCCAACGCTGCTGTCGACACCAGTGCAGTCAAGGCAGAAGCCAAGACCGACGTCAAGGCAGCCGGCACCAAGTAAGCGGCAACGCGGGCCATGTGCCCGCTGACATCGGCTGATCCAAAAAGACAGGCTGAGGCCTGTCTTTTTTTGCCTGTCTCCTTGTGACCGCACGCGTCGCAGCCCTTCCTTGTCCCTTGTCGGCGCATTCCGACTTTCCAGGGCTCCAGTGGCTGTCACTGAGGAGCCTCGCCTGCCTCGAGCATGGATCTTTTGACACCAGGAGAATCCCATGCACATCATTCTTGGCGGAACAGGACACGTCGGCTCGGCGCTGGTCAAACGCCTTATCGGCGCGGGCGAGCCCGTCACCCTCATCACCCACGACCCCAAAAAATCCGGCCGGGTCGGCAAGGCAAAAAACGACGTGCCCCAACGGGCGAAGGTCGCTGTTGCCGACGCCCACGATGTACCGTCGCTGCGCAAGGTCTTCCAGCAGGGCACGCGACTTTTTCTGCTTAATCCGCCGGCGGCTCCCTCCACCGACACCGATGCCGAAGAGCGCAGCACGGTGACGTCCATCATTGAGGCACTGCAAGGTACACGCTTCGAGAAGATCGTGGCCGAGTCCACCTATGGCGCGCAGCCCGTCCAGCGCGCGGGCGACCTGGGCATCCTTTACGACATGGAAAAGGCCCTGGACGCACAAGCTGTGCCCTTCAGCGTGATACGTGCGGCCTACTACATGAGCAACTGGGACGCGGCACTGAAGACCGCGCAGGAAGAAGGCGTGATCGACTCCATGTACCCCGTGGACTTCAAGCTGCCCATGGTGGCGCCGCAAGACCTGGGCGAACTCGCCGCCCGGCTGATGATGGAGCCCGCCGGTAAAACCGGCATCTTTTATGCCGAAGGCCCTGAGAAATACAGCCCAGGCGATGTGGCCGCAGCCTTTTCAGAAGCGCTGGACAAACCGGTCTCGGTGCGCGTTACGCCGCGCGAGAAGTGGGTAGAGGGCTTCAAGGCCATGGGCTTTTCGCCTGCTGCGGCCGAGTCCTATGCGGCCATGACAGAACTTACGCGGGACCATCCCTACACCGCCGATGCGCCCGTGCGCGGCCGCACCACGCTGCGTGCGTATGTGCGGGCGCTGGTGGACGGGCAGGGTGGCTAGCGCATCCAGGCCGGTCGGTGGGCTCAGCTCTACGGCTTGTTCACAAACTCAATCACCAGCCCTCGCTCTGTCACGGTGATGTGGTCTGGCTGCACGCCCATGCTGTTGGGCAATGCCAGGTCCTGCGGGTTGAGCGAGTGCAGCACGACGCCCTGCAGCGCCTGCTCGGCCAGCTGCGGGCCATAGCCTGACACCAGCATCGACGCCTGGGGCGGCAGACCCTCAAACTGCAAGGTGTTCACGCGCAGCTGGTGCGCGCGTATGGTCATGTCGCTGGCTTCGTAGCGCAGCGCAAAGTCCAGGTCAAAGGTGCCGGGGTAGGCGCGCTGCAATGCCGGGCCGGCGGCTTCCACCGCCATGGCGGCGCCCAGCCGGTTCTGTTCGGGCAGCAGGCGCAGCTGCGGTGCCTGCACGGTCATGTCCAGCAGGCCATTGGCGCGCTTGCGCACCGGAAAGCGTTTGGCAACTGCGTCCTGCAGCTGGGCCATGCTGACGGTGTAGCTGGGCTGGGCCTGTGCGACCGGCAGGGTGAAATACACAGCGCCACCAAGGCACAGCCGTGCGGTGGCGGCAAGAAGCAGTCTTCGTTTCATTCATCGTCCTTTCAGCCCAGGAATAGTGCGCCTGGCCTTCCGCCGCACATGTCATTCAAAAGCCCGTATCGGAGTCAGCGTTCAACCGACCGACCTGAAGCTGCCGGCACTAGCGGGGCACGATCCCATATTCCTGTATGGTCGGCCTGATGCGAATGCTTTTGACTTTTCTGCTGTTTCCAGCCGCCACGCTGGCGACGGCGCAACCCACCAAGGGCGAGCAGGATGCGTTGGCCCTGGCGATCAGGTCGCAGCGTGTCCTCAATGAATACGCCATCGGGGCCATGGAGCCCGAAGCCATGAAGTACGCCCAGCGGCTGCGGCTGACGCAGGCCGCGCTGGACGGGCAGCGCAAGCAGTGGCCTTCGGCGATTCAGGGTTCCGATCCATTCGAGCAATTCCGGCCTTGCAAAAATGCGCTTGAAACAGCGTCTTACCTTGCTGGGCTTTCGGGCAAGAAGGCCGTCAGTGCGCTCGACGACAAGGTGTTTCATGCCGGGAAAGACAAGCTGCAGAAGCTTCGCGCCGAGTGCGAGGCGCTCATCAATCGCGCCAACGCAGAGCGGTAAGCTGGCCTGCGGTTGAGCCGCCTTAGCGGCCCACCACTGACCAGCCGGCTTTCTGGTTGGTCTTGTCGTTCTCATACTCCCACGCCGTACCGCAGCGGTCGCACTTGTAGCGGGTGATGGTGATCAGCCCATGGCGACGGGTTTCATGGCGGGGGTCGCCCTGCACCAGTTCCGGGTGGCCCGGCGCCTTGCGCCAGTTGCGCTGGATGCCGGCGCACGAGTCGCACAGCTCCATCTTCTTGAGTTCTTGTTCGCGGTTCGGATCTTTGGCTTGGGTCATGGCGGTGCTCTGGCGTTGCAGGATGTACCCTATTGTCGCCCCAGGGGATGCGAAAGCGATTTGGCCTGCCGTTTCCAGTGGTCGCGGCAGCCAAAACACCCTGTGCGAAAAAGGGGCTTGACTTCGAGTGCGCTCGAAGTTTTACAGTCCCTTCATGACCACCGCAACCATTGGCTCCCCCACCGTCTCCTTAAGCATTGCCGAAGCCGCAGAAGCCTCGGGGCTGAGCGCCTACACGCTGCGCTATTACGAGCAGATCGGCCTCATCGCGCCCATCGACCGGCGCGGCGGCGCTCGCCGCTACAGCGATGCCGACATGCGCTGGCTCGACTTCCTGGTGCGTCTGCGCGCGACTGGCATGTCGATGCGCGACATGCAGCGCTATGCCCAGCTGCTGCGCAAAGGCAATACCGCCAGCAGTCTGGACGAGCGGCAAACCTTGCTGGAAGCGCACGCCGCACGGCTGGAGGCCGGCATCCGCAGCCAGCGCGAAACCCTGCAGTACATCCGCAAGAAGCTCGGCCTCTATGAAGAGCTGCGCGCCGTGCCGAAGCGCGCCTGAACCCATCCCTGTCTATCAACCCTTTCAACCAACCCTTCAACCCAACGCAAACACACCATGATCAAAACCCGCACCCTCGGCCGCAACGGCCCACAAGTCTCCGCCATCGGCCTCGGCTGCATGGGCATGAGCGACTTCTACAGCAACCGCGACGACGCCGAGTCCATCGCCACCCTTCACCACGCGCTGGACCGCGGCCTCAATTTCCTCGACACCGCCGACATCTACGGCCCGCACACCAATGAGCTGCTGATCGGCAAGGCCATCGCCGGCCGCCGCAAGGACGTGTTCATCGCCACCAAGTTCGGCATCACCCGAGATCCGAACAACGAAAGCGCCCGCGGCGTCAACGGCCGGCCCGAGTACGTCAAGGCCAGCTGCGACGCCAGCCTGCAGCGTCTGGGTATCGACCAGATCGACCTCTATTACCAGCACCGCGTCGACAAGACCGTGCCCATTGAAGACACCGTCGGCGCCATGGCCGAGCTGGTGAAAGCCGGTAAGGTGCGCTATCTGGGTTTGTCCGAAGCCTCGGCCGCCACGCTGGCGCGTGCCTGCAAGGTGCACCCCATCGCCGCGCTGCAGAGTGAATATTCGCTGTGGACGCGCGACCCCGAAGTCACCGGCGCCCTGGCCGCCTGCCGCGAGCACGGCGTGGCCCTTGTCCCCTATTCACCGCTGGGCCGCGGTTTCCTGACCGGCGCTTTCAGCAAGCCTGAAGACCTGCCTGCCGACGACTACCGCCGAAAGTTCTCGCCCCGCTTTGCCGAAGAAAACTTCAGGCGCAACCTGGCACTGGTCGATGTCGTCAAGCAGCTGGCAGCAACCAAAGGTATCACCGCATCGCAGGTCGCGCTGGCCTGGGTGCTGGCGCAGGGCGACGACATCATTCCCATCCCCGGCACCAAGCGCCGCAGCTACCTCGACCAGAACATCGCCGCACTCGACGTCACGCTGAGCCCGGCCGAGCTGGTCCAGCTCGACAAGGCCTTCCCGCCCGACGCCGCCGCCGGACTGCGCTACCCAGCGTCGTTTCTGGGTACGGTCAATGCGTGACACAGGCTGACATCCTTATGGGGGCAAGCCAGCGGGCTCCGCCTGCGCTGAGCCCGGGCCGTAGAGTTCTATTCCGTGAAGCGTCCCGGTTCTATGTTCCCTCTGGTCAAAAGTCCCTCGCCGCCTGATGATTCTGTAAGGCCGGTGCAGCGAAAATCCCGGAGTTGTTGTATCGTACAACAATACGATGTATCATTCAACGATACATTTGTATTTGCCTTGCTGTAGAAGGCCTGGCTTAACTTCATGGAGCTTCAGAATGGGAATCGCACTAACTTGTCCCCGCCGGTTGCTGGCGGCTGCTGTGGCTGTGACGCTTTCGGGTATGACGTCAGCTGCCGATTTACGGATCGGGTTCAAGGCCGAAGTCACTTCTGCCGATCCCCACGTTCTGGGCGCCGCCAATCGCAGCGTCTGGGTGAACGTCTACGACTCGCTGATTGGCCAGGATGAAAAACTGCGTCCCATTCCTCAGCTGGCCTTGTCCTGGAAGGCGATAGATGACAAACAATGGGAATTCAAGTTGCGACCCGGCGTCAAATTTCACAATGGTGAACCGATGACGGCGAACGACGTGAAGTTCTCGCTCGACAGGGCCAGGGCGCTGACCGGCCCCCGAACGTACAAGACCTACTTGAGGACGATCGACAGCGTCCGGGTGCAGGACCCGCTGACGGTCATCATCAAGACGAAAGAATCCGCACCCACGCTGCCTGAAAACGTGGGCATCGTGGCCATTCTCCCGAAAGGAAGCGGTGGGGAGATCAAGGAGTCGGACTTCGAGAGCGGAAAGGCGGCGGTGGGAACCGGTCCTTTCAAGTACGCAGGGCTCATTCCAAGCCAGCAAGTGACCATGACGCGCAATGACGCGTACTGGGGTACAAAACCGGCCTGGTCAAAAGTGACTTACCAATTCATCCCGAAAGAACCGGCGAGAGCGGCGGCAATGCTGGGCGGCAGTGTCGATGTCATTGACGGAGCTGCCGGCGGTTTGAGCGACACCTTGAAGAAGAGCGAAAAGGTGTCTGTGGTTTCCACAACGTCCTACATGTTCAACCACCTGCACATGGACCAGTTCCGCCAGGTTTCACCTTATGTCGCCGGTAATGACGGTAAACCGCTGGCCAGGAATCCGTTCCAGGACAAACGCGTGCGCCAGGCGATCGCGGTGGCCATTAACAGGGACGCCATTAACAAGTTCGTCATGAAAGGCGATGCGGAACCGGCGACGCAAATTGTTCCGGCCGGCTTCTTCGGGTACGAGCCTGCGCTCAAGCTTCAGCCCGGAGACACGGCGCGCGCCAAAGCCTTGCTGGCCGAGGCCGGCTACCCATCCGGATTCAGGGTGGTTTTGCATTGCACCAATGACCGGTACCTCAACGACGCACGGGTCTGCGAAGCAATCGCCCAGATGTTGACCCAGGTGGGAATAAAGACCGACGCAAGGACACTCCCCTACGCCAACTTCGTTACCCGGGCGACAAGCGGCGGGGCCGGCGGTGAGCCCGAGTTCAGCCTGGCCATGTTTGGCATTGGTGCGATCCTCGGTGATTCGCTGGAGCCGTACACCGCCGTTGTCCACACCTTTGACAAGGCCTTGGGTACAGGAGCCAACAACTACGGCCGGTACAGCAACAAGGAGTTTGACGCGGCGATCCGCTCCGCGTCAAAAACGCTGAATGAAAAGGAGCGCGAAGAGCTGCAGCGCACGGCCGCAAGGCTTGCCGCGGAGGATGTTGCCATCGTACCGGTGCATAACGCGAAGGCAGCATGGGGACTGCGCAAGGGCCTGAGCATGGTCCCGCGAAGTGACGGCTACACGGTAGCCAGCGGCATCAAGGACGCAGCTTCGAAGTAAAACAGATCAACGAATAGGGGTGAGGTGAGGGGGTCACCGGTGCTGGTGTCAGCACCGGTGGCGCGCCAATCCGAGCCGAACCAGGGTAATCAATGAAAGACTCGACGTTCAGCAATCTTGCTGTGGTGATTGAACGCAATGTGATGGTGCCGATGAGGGACGGTGTAAGGCTCTCGACCGATATATATCGCCCGAGACAAGAGGCGGGAGAAGAGCCGAAACCACTCCCGGTCATCATGGAGCGCACTCCCTATGGGAAGCACCTTGAAAGCCGCACAGAACGCGAACCGGGGAGCACGCGCCCCATGTCACGTGAAGAGGTGGCAACGTATTTTGTAGCCCAGGGCTATATCGTTGTGTACCAGGATTGCCGCGGCAGATACGGGTCCGAAGGAACATTCACGAAGTATCTGAGCGAGGCCAACGACGGCCATGACACCTGTGACTGGATCGTGCGGCAGCCCTGGTCCGACGGCAGGATTGGAACCAAGGGCCTTTCCTATGCGGCACATACGCAAATGGCTCTGGCGTCTACCGGCGCACCTGGCTTGCTGGCCATGTATGTCGACTCCGGGGGGTTTTCAAATGGCTATCAGAGCGGCATCCGGCAGGGGGGGGCATATGAGTTGAAGCAGGCCGCGTGGGCCGTTCTCTTTGCATCGAGCATTGCCCAGCGATCGGAAAATACGGCCGTCGCCAGCACCCTGAAGAATATCGACGTCGATGACTGGTTCAGAAGAATGCCATGGCGCCGTGGAAACTCACCGCTTTCGGAAGCACCGGAATATGAAGAGTTTCTCTTCGATCAATGGGAGCGTGGTACGTTCGATGCGTACTGGAAGCAGCCCGGAATTTATGCGGAGGGGTTCTACCATCACCTCAAGAATGTGGCGACAGTCCATATGTCTTCCTGGTATGACGTCTATACGCGCACCGCAGCCGAAAATTACGTCAGCCTCAAGAAAATCGGCGCTCCGGTAAAGCTCGTTTTTGGTCCGTGGGTGCACGGAAATAGGTGGCTGACCTATTCGGGCGATGTGGATTTCGGTGAAAAATCCACTTTTGGCCAACACGCTGCCGCAAGCTTTCTTGAGGCAAGGCTCAAATGGTTTGACCACTGGCTCAAAGGCCTTCCGGCCGCTGAAGACAACGCCACCGTGAGGCTGTTCGTGATGGGTGGCGGCTCCGGCAGAAAAAACAGCGAGGGGCGTCTTGACCACGGCGGAACCTGGCGCTCCGAGCAGGACTGGCCGATTCCGGATACGCGGTGGACGCCCTACCATCTTCACGTTGATCGTTCGCTGTCCCTCTCTCTTCCAGAAAGACATCACGGCGCGTTGGCGTACCGGTTTGACCCCAAAAATCCGGTTCCCACCTTGGGCGGCAGCGTGGTTTCACGTCCGCCCGGAATACTGGCTGGCGCATTTGACCAGACGACCGATGAGCGCTTCTTTGGTTGCGCAGAACCGTTTTACCCACTGACCGACCGTGAAGATGTGCTTGCCTTTTCGACCGAACCGCTGGTGGAGGATGTCGAGATTACAGGGCCGGTGGTGGCGAACTTGTGGATATCCTCCGACTGCCCGGACACGGATTTCACCGTCAAGCTGGTCGATGTGTATCCGCAAAGCGAAGACTACCCAAAGGGTTTCGCCATGAACCTCACCGACGGAATTCTGCGGGTGAGGTACAGGGACTCATGGGAGCACCCGGAATTGATGACGCCAGGAACGGTGTACCCCATCCGCATTGAGGCGTTTCCGACAAGCAACCTGTTCAAGGCGGGGCATCGCATCCGGGTAGACATTTCGAGCAGCAACTTCCCGCACTTTGACGTCAACCCGAACACCGGGGATCCTGAGGCGCAGGCAACGACGAGCAGAACGGCGCTCAACAAGGTGTACATGAGCAGCCAGCATCCATCGCATGTGGTGCTTCCAGTGATCCCGAAGCGTTCTCAATAACGGCTACAGCGCACCACGCCAGGTGCGCTGTCGCTAATCGGCAGAGGCGTCGGAGCGACGGTATCCGAGCTCAACCGAAAGGTCGTAGGCCGCCGCGCACAGCGGCTTGGCCAGCTTCTCCAGCCCTTTGGCCGTGATGCGGCTTGAAGGAATGGAGATCGCCATGGCGGCGATGACTTTTGATGTGCCGTCGCGCACCGGTGCCGCCACGGAAAGCACCTCATTCGTGATTTCGCCCAGGGAAGTGGCGTAACCCTGCTTGCGGATCTTGATCAGCTCCTCGTTCCATTTGGCGCGTTGAACGATGGTGTTGGGCGTGAACTTCTGAAAGTCCTGCGCGAAAAATTCGTTCAGAAACTCTGTGGGGGCATAGGCCAGCAGGACTTTGCCCGAAGCACCGCCATGAAGAGGCCGCCTCATGCCGACGGACCCGTGGATGCGCACATCGTGCGTAGAGTCCCATCGGGCCACAGAGACGGATTCAAAGCCGTCACGGACACGGATCTGGACAATCTCGTTGAATTTGCTGGCCAGCTGCTGAAGATACTTGCTGGCCTGCCTGACCAGGCTGACCTGTTCGTCGGCAGCCAACCCCACAAGCAATGCGTTGTAGCCGAGATGGTAAGTGGCCGCGTCACCCGATCGCTGCACGAAACCGCGCCGCTCCAGCGTGCTCAAAAGGCGGAACGCCCTGGCTTTGGTAATTTCAGATCTTTTGGAAAGCTCGGTCACGCCCAAGCCGGGGTTTTGTGCCACAAGCATCAATAAGCCGAGTGCCTCATCTACCGACGCTACGTTATAGTCCATTGCCTTTTTCTGCCGCTGAATTTCCACTCAGCGGGCGTGTTTGTCTTAGCGAAGCATTCTACCGTCAGGGCCCAGTACGACGACGTCGACAAAAGTCGAGCCCGAGTGATTCGTCGGAGAAAAGTTGATGGAGAATCCGCCGAGATTTAAATCCCTCAATGACTCCAGGGAACGTTTCAGTTTTGCGGAAGTGGGATTCGGTCCGGCGCGTTTCAGGCCTTCGGTCAGCACCTTGGCCGCAATGTAGCCTTCGGTCACTGCCAGGTTCAAATCAGACCCCGGGACGCCAAATTTCTTGTGGTCCTCCTGCATCTCCCTGATAAGTGTGGAAGTTTTGCTGGAGGGATCGGGCACCACCAGCGCTATGCCCAGCCCGTAGGCGGCCTGTTTGCCGATTCTTTTCACGACGGCGGCACCGTCGGTGACAGAAAGGGCGACGACAAACGCCGAACTTCCGCCCTGGCGAAAATTCTTGTAGAACTCGGCGGTTGCGGTACTCGTCGCCACGGAAATAACCGCGTCGGGTTTGGCCTTGAGAATCGTAGCGACCGCTTCACTGACATTGGTCGTGCCGTATTCGTAGCTTGCACTACCGGAGAGTTGAAGGTTCTTCCCCTTGA
Organism: Polaromonas sp. P1_F9; assembly: GCF_056405615.1. NCBI lineage: Bacteria > Pseudomonadati > Pseudomonadota > Betaproteobacteria > Burkholderiales > Comamonadaceae > Polaromonas > Polaromonas sp. P1_F9. The sequence continues at coordinate 30,310 of NZ_JBFUBT010000012.1, forward strand.
TCGCGTGTAGAGCCCGGTCGTAACCTTCAATGCCAAACGGACTCTTCTCGTAGAGAACCGCGATGCGCTTGTGACCGATGATGTTCATGTGGGACACAATCTTTTGCACCTCCTGGGCATAGTTGGCGCGTGTGTGAAAAATCCAGGGGTTCACCGGTTGATGAAGCGACACGGCGCCCGTTCGTGGCCCTACCAAAGGGATGCCGGCCGCAGCCAGCACCTTCTCCTGAACCAGCGCTTCAACAGGCGCAGTTCCAGAAAATCCGATCAATGCAACAGGCTTTTCTTCCTGGATGATTTCCCGTGTTTTTTCCACTGAGTCCGGCCCGTCCGGTCCCCGGTCTTTGGTGACAAGTTTCAGTTTCGCCCCGTTAACGCCGCCCCGTTCGTTGATGACATCAAAATACAGTTGCACGCCCACCTTCACCTGGCTTGCCGCGGAATTCGGATCTTTAAGCTGGCCGATCTGGCCTATCACGATGTCTTGCGGAGCGGATGAGGCAACGACACAAACTGTTCCCAGAATGCCTGTACTGATCCAATGTTTAAGTGACATACCCATGCTTTCCAAAATGATGGAGCCTGTCTAAGGCGTTCCTGTTATCCATGACAAAAGCCCGCCGGAGGCGGGCTTTGCGTACCGGTTAGCTACGCCAGCTCCTGGCGCTCAGAAGTTGTGCTGAATGCCAACCCCGTAAACACGGATCACGTCATTGGCGACGCGGTTGTTGGGATCGTTCCGGTCGTAGAAGGCGTACAGCGAAGTGCGGTTGCTCATCTTGTAGGAATAGCCCGCCTGGAAACGCTTGAGCTTGGCCGCAGGATCGCTCTGCACATCCTTGCGGATGTAGTTGGCCATGACCTTGCTGCTGGGCGTGATGTCCCAGGA
>NZ_JBFUBT010000013.1:0-2853 GCF_056405615.1 Polaromonas sp. P1_F9
AGCCTTGCCGTTGCCCACATTCTTGTCGGCGAAGGTGCCGCTGCCACCGCCCACCGTCACCACATCGCCGCCCAGGGCCGCGACGTTTGCGGTGCCATTGAGCGTGGCGGTGGTGGTGGTGTCGTACACCTTGTTGTTCGCGCCCACGCCCGTAACCGCCAGGCTGGCCGGTGTGATGTTGGCCGTGAACCCTGTGGGTTGCACCACGGTGTAGTTGCCGGCATCGGCGCCGCCCAGTGTGTAGCCGGTGACTGTCACGGCTTTGCCGTTGCCAACGTTTTTGTTGGCGAAATTGCCGCTGCCGGTGCCGCCCACGGTCACGGTATCGCCACCCAGAGCTGTCACCGCCGCTGTTCCGCTGAGCGTGGCCGTGGTGGTGGTGTCGTAGACCTTGTTGTTGGCACTCACACCGCTGACCGCCAGGCTGGCCGGCGTGATGTTGGCGGTCAAGCTCGTGGGTTGCACCACGGTGTAATTGCCGGCATCGGCACCGCCCAGCGTGTAGCCGGTGACGGTCACGGCTTTGCCGTTGCCAACGTTCTTGTCGGCGAAAGCACCGCTGCCAGCGCCGCCTACCGTCACCGTGTCGCCACCCAAGGCCGTCACCGCGGCTGTTCCGCTGAGCGTGGCCGCAGTCGTGGTGTCGTAGACCTTGTTGTTGGCATTCACGCCTGTGACCGTCAGGCTGGCGGGGGTGATATTGGCGGTAAGCCCCGTGGGTTGGACCACGGTGTAATTGCCGGCATCGGCTCCGCCCAGCGTGTAGCCGGTGACGGTCACGGCCTTGCCGCTGCCCACATTCTTGTTGGCAAAGGTACCGCTGCCACCGCCAACCGTCACAACATCACCCCCCAGGGCCGTAACAGCCGCCGTTCCGTTGAGAGTCGCGGTGGTCGTTGCGTCGTAGACCTTGTTGTTGGCATTCACGCCTGCGACCGTGAGGCTGGCTGGCGTGATGTTGGCGATTACCCCTATGGGCTGCACCACGGTGTAGTTGCCGGCGTCCGCACCGCTCAGCGTATAGCCGGTGACAGTCACGGCCTTGCCATTGCCTGCATTCTTGTTGGCGAAGCTGCCGCTGCCCGTGCCGCCCACGGCCACAACGTCGCCACCCAAGGCCGTGACGGCCGCCGTTCCGTTGAGCGTCGCCGTGGTGGTCGTGTCGTAGACCTTGTTGTTTGCGCCTACGCCGGTCACAGCCAGGCCAGCCGGCGTGATGTTCGCGGTCAATCCCGTGGGTTGCACCACGGTGTAGTTACTGGCGTCTGCGCCGCTGAGGGTGTAGCCGGTGACCGTTACAGCCTTGCCGTTGCCAACGTTTTTGTCATTGAAATTGCCGCTGCTGGCGCCACCCACCGTCACGGTATCGCCGCCCAGGGCCGTAACAGCCGCTGTTCCGCTGAGCGTCGCCGTGGTGGTGGTGTCATACACCTTGTTGTTGGCATTTACACCCGTTACCGTCAGGCTGGCGGGTGTGATGTTTGCCGTCACCGCCGTCGGTTGAACCACGGTGTAATTGCCGGCATCGGCGCCGCCGAGGGTGTAGCCGGTGACGGCGACGGTCTTGCCGTTGCCTACATTCTTGTTGGCGAAATTGCCGCTGCCGGTTCCGCCCACGGTCACGGTATCGCCACCCAGGGCGGTAACCGCCGCTGTTCCGTTCAGCGTCGCGGTGGTCGTTGCGTCGTAGACCTTGTTGTTGGCTCCCACACCCGTGACAGCCAGGCTGGCCGGTGTGATGTTGGCCGTGACAGCTGTGGGCTGCACCACGGCGTAGTTACTGGCATCTGCTCCGCCCAGTGTGTAGCCGGTGACTGTCACGGCTTTACCGTTGCCAACGTTCTTGTTGGCGAAATTGCCGCTGCCGGTGCCGCCTACGGTCACGGTATCGCCACCCAGAGCTGTCACCGCCGCTGTCCCGCTCAGCGTCGCTGTGGTGGTCGTGTCGTAAACCTTGTTGTTTGCGCCTACGCCGGTAACAGTCAGGCTGGCCGGCGTGATGTTGGCTGCGAGGCCGGCGGGTTGCACCACGGTGTAGTTGCTCGCATCAGCGCCGCCCAGCGTGTAGCCGGTGACGGTGACGACCTTGCCGTTGCCCACATTCTTGTTAGCGAAGGTGCCACTGCCCGTGCCAGCCACGTTCACCACATCGCCGCCCAAAGCGGCAACACTGGCCGTGCCATTGAGCGTCGCCGTGGTGGTCGTGTCGTAGACTTTGTTGTTGGCTCCCACACCTGTGACGGTCAGGCTGGCCGGTGTGATGTTGGCGGTCACTGCCGTGGGCTGCACCACGGTGTAGTTGCCGGCATCGGCGCCGCCGAGGGTGTAGCCGGTGACGGTGACAACCTTGCCATTGCCCACATTTTTGTTGGCGAAGCTGCCGCTGCCGGTGCCGCCCACCGTCACCGTGTCGCCACCCAAAGCTGTCACCGCGGCTGTCCCGCTCAGCGTCGCTGTGGTGGTCGTGTCGTAAACCTTGCTGTTTGCGCCTACGCCGGTCACAGTCAGGCTGGCCGGCGTGATGTTGGCCGCGATACCTGTAGGTTGCACCACGGTGTAGTTGCCGGCATCGGCCCCACCCAGTGTGTAGCCGCTGATCGTCACAGCCTTGCCGTTGCCCACATTCTTGTCGGCGAAGGTGCCGCTGCCACCGCCCACCGTCACCACATCGCCGCCCAGGGCCGCGACGTTTGCGGTGCCATTGAGCGTGGCGGTGGTGGTGGTGTCGTACACCTTGTTGTTCGCGCCCACGCCCGTAACCGCCAGGCTGGCCGGTGTGATGTTGGCCGTGAACCCTGTGGGTTGCACCACGGTGTAGTTGCCGGCATCGGCGCCGCCCAGTGTGTAGCCGGT
>NZ_JBFUBT010000014.1:0-2321 GCF_056405615.1 Polaromonas sp. P1_F9
GTACAGGCCTGGCTCGGTACAGGCCTGGCTCGCAACACAATAAAGAAGCACCTTCGATCGGAAGAGAGCGAGCCCAAGTACCCAAGGCGGGTCAGCTCCAGCAAGCTCGATCCCTACGCCGAGAAGCTGGCCACCTGGCTAGGAATCGAGGCAACAAGATCGCGGAAACAGCGGCGCACTTTGAGGCAGATCCACACAGATCTGGTATCCCTCGGGTTCGACGGCTCGTATGGAAGGGTGGCGGCGTTCTACCGGAAATGGTGCACGGAGCGCCAAGAGGCACTTAAAACTGCCGGCCGCGGCACGTTCATCCCGCTGGTATTTGGGCCCGGAGAGGCGTTCCAGTTCGACTGGAGCGAGGACTGGGCGATGATCGCCGGCGAGCGCACCAAGCTGCAGGTGGCGCACTTCAAGCTCAGCCATAGCCGGGCCTTCAGCGTCCGGGCGTACCTGCTGCAGACGCACGAGATGCTCTTTGACGCCCACAACCACGCCTTCGGCGTGCTGGGCGGCATTCCAAAGCGCGGCATCTACGACAACATGAAAACGGCTGTGGACAAGGTTCGCAGCGGCAAGGACCGGGACGTCAACGCCCGCTTCAACGCCATGGTGAACCACTACCTCTTCGAGGCCGAGTTCTGCAATCCGGCCTCCGGCTGGGAGAAGGGCCAGATCGAGAAGAACGTCCGTGACTCCCGCCACCGCCTCTGGCAACCCATGCCGGCCTTCGGCACCTTGGTTGAGCTCAATGAGTGGCTCGAAATGCGCTGCAAGGCCCTCTGGAAGGAGATCGTGCACGGCAAGCTGCCAGGCACGGTGGCCGACGTGTGGGCCCAGGAAAAGCCCTTCCTGATGCCGCCTCCGCCAGCCTTTGATGGGTTCGTCGAGCACACGAAGCGCGTCTCACCGACCTGTCTCGTGACTCACGAACGTACCCGGTACAGCGTTCCGGCGTCATTTGCCAATCGACCTGTAAGTCTTAGGGTTTACGCAGACCGCCTGGTCGTTGCTGCGGAGGGACGCGTGGTCTGTGAGCACACAAGAATCATCGATCGCCGCCACGACGGGACAGGGCACACCATCTATGACTGGCGCCACTACCTGGCTGTGCTGCAGCGCAAACCCGGCGCTTTGAGGAATGGCGCTCCATTCACCGAATTCCCGGCTGCCTTCAAGCGGTTGCAGGCATTGCTGCTCAAGAAGGCCGGCGGAGATCGCGAGATGGTCGAAATCCTGGCGCTTGTACTGCAGCATGACGAGCAAGCGGTGCTGGCAGCCATAGAGACCTCCCTGGATGCTGGGGTTCCAACCAAGACCCACATCCTGAACGTGCTGCACCGCCTGGTGGATGGAAAGACCGCCGTTCCTGAGGTCATCGCCCCTCAGGCCCTGAAGCTGGCCAGGGAGCCACAGGCCAACGTCGGGCGCTATGACTCGCTTCGGGAGATCGAAGAGAACCAGGAGCTGCGCCATGGCACGTGATTCCGCCTCAAACTCAATCGTGGCCCTTCTAAAGGGACTCAAAATGCACGGCATGGCCCAGGCTGTAGCCGAGCTGGGGGATCAAGGCGCCCCTGCGTTCGAGGCCGCTCAGCCGATCCTTGCCCAGTTGCTCAAAGCCGAAACCGCAGAACGTGAAGTGCGGTCCATGGCTTACCAGATGAAGTTGGCCAGGTTCCCGGCATACCGGGATCTGGCGGGCTTTGACTTTGCCCACAGCGAAGTGAACGAGGCAATGGTGCGCCAGTTGCATCGATGCGAGTTCCTCGACAAGGCTCAAAACATCGTTCTGGTTGGTGGTCCAGGCACCGGAAAGACTCATTTGGCCACTGCGATAGGGGTTCAGGCTATTGAGCATCACCATTTGCGTGTCCGGTTCCTCTCCACGATCGAGCTGGTCAACGCTCTGGAGCTTGAGAAGGCCAATGGCAATGCAGGACAGATCGCTCATCGGTTGATGTATGTGGATCTGGTGATTCTGGATGAGCTGGGCTATCTGCCGTTCAGTGAGTCAGGAGGCGCGCTCCTCTTTCACTTACTTTCCAAGCTCTACGAAAGAACTAGTGTCGTAATTACGACCAATTTGAGCTTTGGAGAATGGGCCAGTGTCTTTGGTGATGCAAAAATGACGACTGCTCTTCTGGATCGACTCACCCACAGGTGTCATATCCTTGAGACTGGAAACGACAGCTATCGGTTCAAAAACAGCTCTGCAAAGACTCAGCCCAAAAAGGAGAAAACCAAGAACTTATCCACATCGTGAGCACCTTCTGCTCACAAAGAGTGTGGGTCAATATTCGATGGAAAACTCGGGTCAGACT
>NZ_JBFUBT010000015.1:0-1828 GCF_056405615.1 Polaromonas sp. P1_F9
CGCCAACCCTGGCGACACGCTGCAGTACACCTTGACGGCCACCAACAACGGCACGCAGGCGCTGTCCACGCTGTTTGTGAGCGACGCGACCCCGGCGTTCACCGGCTTCGTCTCCACCGCCTGCCCGGGCGTGCTGCCGACGGGTATCACGGGCTGTGTCGTGACGACGCAGCCGGCCGTGAACGCGCAAGGGGCGCTGAAGTGGACCTTCACCGGCTCGCTGGCTTCCGGGGCCCAGATTGTCGTCACTTACCGTGTCAAGGTCGATCAGTAGCGGGGCGCGCACATGGCCACACCCATGACGCACGACCTGCCGCTTCCTGTGGCTTTCGCGCGGCGGCACCGGCGCTGCGGAAAAATCCTGCTCCCTCTGACTGCGGCTGTGCTGGGAACCTGGACAGGCTTGGCGCTGGCCGCGGGCGGCTCTTATGCCACCACGGGCACTTTTGGGCAAAGCCTGTGGTGGCTCGATTTCACCGGCTATGACAACACGGTGGCGGGCACGGCCGGCGGCCAGGCTTTCACCTTCACTCTGCCCAACGGCGCTGGCACACTGACCACAGCGGTCAAGCGCAGCGGGACCACCACAATGTCCGCTGCCGCTTCGCCCGCCTGGACCGGCGGCGGCGCTTTCGGGCACGGCGCCTATAACGGCATCACCGGGGCCCCTTCCATGTATTGGCTCAGCCAGACGGGGGTGGGCACGGCCACGCTGTCGTCACTGGTGATGAAAGACGCGTCAGGCAACAGCCGTACTTTCTCGATGTTCGCAGCCGACGGCGAAAACACCGACCAGGCCGCTGAAAGAATCGTTTATACAAGCACGGCGAACTGGAGCCTTATCGAGAATGTGATCGGCTACACCAGTTATACCGGCGCCCCCGTCGTGTTGTCCGGCGTCGGGACCACGGTCGTCAACTTGACGGCGCCCACCGCGAACTCCACCAGTTACAACGGCTCCGTGGTGCTGGGCACACAAAACCCGACACAGGTCTCCGCTGCCCTGACCGGGTCGCAGGCGGCATTGTTCGCCATCGCACTGCCCCCGGTCACGTTCAACCTCAGCATTGCCGGGCGCCAATACCCGGCTGACCAGTTCACCGCCGCGGTGGGGTACACCACACCTGCCGCGCCGGTGACAAGTGTCACATCCACCGGCGCGAGCACTACAGCAACCACTGGCGCTGCATCGATCATTGGCACCAACAACATCACGCTGAATGCGGTGATGGCTGCGGGCAGCGCATCGCTGCTGTCTGCTTATACCGGCAGTATGGCCTGCAGCAACAGTGGACCGGGCGCCGCCGCTTTCGGGGGAACGAACACTGTGTTGCCCAGCGGTGCTGGCACCAGTTTTACCCTCACGCCCCAGACGGGTGACCGGATCACCTGCACGCTGACCCTGACACCCACGCCCCAGACCGTAGCGGGCACGTTGTACGCAGACGGCAACCACAACAGCAACCTGGACGCRGGYGAGGCYGGMATAGGCGGMGCSAGCGCMYTGTGGGTCAAGCTKRCGCCRCKCWCGGGCGGCRYSTGCACSGGKCCSGCCACSGYGGCTGCSTCGGTCAAYCTSACCACCGGCGCCTACGGCTTCACCAACATACAGCAGGGTAACTATTGCCTGATCGTGGACGGCAACAACACGCTGAGCGACATCGCGGCTGCGTATCCCGCCGGCTTCATCGGTACGCAGAACCCCACCGGTGTGATCCAGTTCAGCATCGTGGGCGCACCACCTGCGCCGCAGAACTTCGGCCTGTACAGCGGCAGCACGCTGAGCGGCAATGTGTTTGCCGACAACGGCGCGGGCGGCGGCACCGCC
>NZ_JBFUBT010000016.1:0-1419 GCF_056405615.1 Polaromonas sp. P1_F9
GGCCAACCCGCTGATGGTGTGGGTGGGCAAGATCAGATCAGCTATCCGCTGTATTTGTGGCACTGGGTCATCCTGGTGTACCTGCGCATATTGGCCAGTGAGACGCCTTCCGTGGCTGTGCGCACTGGCGGGCTGCTGGCAGCGGTTGTGCTGTCCTGGCTGACCTATCGCTTTATCGAAACACCCTTGCGCTTCGGCGCCCACGCCCGCCGCAAAACCGTGGGCCTGCTTCTGCTCATGCTCGCCATCGCAGGCATCGCGTTTGCGTGCTTCCGGACCGAAGGCTTTGGCAATATTCGCCCAAGCATGGGCATGGCAAGCTCTGAGCAGTTTGCCTGGAAATACATGGGCAATGCAGAGTGCGCCGCCAAAGTCAAAACGCCGGCCGGATTCTGCATGCAGCTTGGCAATGCGAATGCCATCAGCATCGGTGTCATCGGAGACTCAACGGCGAACGCCCTCGTACCCGGCATTGCTGATCTGGTCATGGCCAGAAACGAAGGCATGATCAATATTGGTCATGGTGCATGCCCGCCCGTTCGTGGGCTGGTTCCAACAGCCACGTGGGGTGCCAAGCCCAACTGCCCCGAAATTGTGGACGATGCCTATCGGGTAGTTATGGCCGACCCGCATATCAAGACCGTCATCATGTCGGTGTTTACGCACGACATGCAGGACTGGGGTTACAAGGACTTGCCGGCCAAGGCATCCGTGGCAGAGCGGTTTGCCAAGGCGATGGAGCTGATGGATCGTGACATTGCCGCGCTGCAGGCCAGTGGCAAACAGGTCATCCTGACCTATGACGCCGCATATTCCCCGGTTTCAAGCAAAGACTGTGTGCACAGGCCTTACTCCAGCCTGCTCAGGGCAACCCGCAACTGCGAGGTTACCGAGGCCATGATCATTGACCGGTACCCCTATTTGACCCTGTTCAACGAACACTTCAATGGCCGCAAGGATGTTTGCGTATTTCGCCAGTCTGATATTTTGTTTACCAATGGGAAGCTCAATTTTGTCGATGCCAATGGCAGCATCCTGCTGCGGGATTCGCATCACCTGTCGGTCTATGGCTCAAAAAAAATGGCGCAATATTTGGCCTCTTCAGCATGCAAAGACCGCTTGCCGTGGAAGACCGAAAAATGAAGCAGTCGCATGGGCAATGCCTGAACGAACTCGATGGATGGGGCATGACGGATGGATGCTGAAGGGCGAGAAGTTGCGAGCACAGATGCGCTGACGCATCCCAAATACCGCGCAGACATTGACGGTCTGCGTGCGGTGGCGGTGTTGTCCGTGCTCGGCTTTCATGCGTATCCCGAATGGGTTCGCGGCGGCTTCATCGGCGTTGACATCTTCTTCGTCATCTCGGGCTTCCTGATCTCGACGATCATTTTTCAGGGCCTGGCTACTTCCCAGTTC
>NZ_JBFUBT010000017.1:0-1206 GCF_056405615.1 Polaromonas sp. P1_F9
GATGGATGGGGCATGACGGATGGATGCTGAAGGGCGAGAAGTTGCGAGCACAGATGCGCTGACGCATCCCAAATACCGCGCAGACATTGACGGTCTGCGTGCGGTGGCGGTGTTGTCCGTGCTCGGCTTTCATGCGTATCCCGAATGGGTTCGCGGCGGCTTCATCGGCGTTGACATCTTCTTCGTCATCTCGGGCTTCCTGATCTCGACGATCATTTTTCAGGGCCTGGCTACTTCCCAGTTCAGCTTCCGCGACTTCTACTCCCGGCGCATCCGCCGCATCTTCCCGGCACTGACCACCGTACTGCTGTTTGCGCTGGTCGCGGGCTGGTTTGTGCTGTACCCCGACGAGTACCGCCAGCTGGGCAAGCACGTCATTGGCGGCGCCGGCTTCATCTCCAACTTTGTACTCTGGCGCGAAAGCGGCTACTTTGACAGCGCTGCTGAAGTCAAGCCGCTCTTGCACCTGTGGTCGCTCGCCATTGAAGAGCAGTACTACATCGTGTTTCCGCTGCTGGTATGGCTGGCCTGGAAGCGGCGCTTCAACCTGTTCACCCTCATTGTCCTGGTTGCCGCCTTTTCGTATGTCCTCAACATCGCCTACATACGCAAGGACGCGGTGTGGACCTTCTACCAGCCCCAGACCCGGATTTGGGAGTTGATGATTGGCGCGCTGTTGGCGCTGCTGGTGATCGATCATTCAGGGCGTGCCAAGCGGGTACAGGCCAGCGTTGCAAGATTCCTCACCAAGGTGATTTACCGCGATGGCGTGCAGATTCAACCGGCGGCGGTGCTGGCCAACGTGAAGGCCTGGCTGGGTGCGTTTTTCCTGGTCGTGGCAATGTCGCGCATCACCCGTGAATCGCACTTCCCGGGCACCTGGGCCCTGGCGCCCACGCTGGGCGCGGCACTGCTGATCTGGGCCGGGCCGCAAGCCTGGCTCAACCGCCTGGTGCTGGCCAACCCGCTGATGGTGTGGGTGGGCAAGATCAGCTATCCGCTGTATTTGTGGCACTGGGTCATCCTGGTGTACCTGCGCATATTGGCCAGTGAGACGCCTTCCGTGGCTGTGCGCACTGGCGGGCTGCTGGCAGCGGTTGTGCTGTCCTGGCTGACCTATCGCTTTATCGAAACACCCTTGCGCTTCGGCGCCCACGCCCGCCGCAAAACCGTGGGCCTGCTTCTGCTCATGCTCGCCATCGCAGG
>NZ_JBFUBT010000018.1:0-1149 GCF_056405615.1 Polaromonas sp. P1_F9
GGCACGATTGGCCACGTGGACCATGGGGCACGATTGGCCACGTGGACCATGGCAAGACGACGCTGACGGCGGCGATCACGACCGTTCTGGCATCCAAGTTCGGCGGCGAAGCCAAGGGCTACGACCAAATTGACGCGGCGCCCGAAGAAAAAGCACGCGGCATCACCATCAATACCGCCCACGTCGAGTACGAAACGGCCAACCGCCACTACGCCCACGTCGACTGCCCAGGCCACGCCGACTATGTGAAGAACATGATCACCGGCGCTGCCCAGATGGACGGCGCCATTTTGGTGTGTTCGGCTGCTGACGGCCCCATGCCCCAGACCCGCGAGCACATCCTGCTGGCCCGCCAGGTGGGCGTGCCTTACATCATCGTGTTCCTGAACAAGTGCGACATGGTTGACGACGCCGAACTGCTCGAGCTCGTCGAAATGGAAGTGCGCGAGTTGCTCGACAAATACGACTTCCCCGGCGACAAGACCCCCATCATCCACGGCAGCGCCAAGCTCGCCATGGAAGGCGACAAGGGTCCCCTGGGCGAAGAAGCCATCATGAAGCTGGCCGAAGCGCTGGACACCTACATTCCCCTGCCAGAGCGCGCTGTTGACGGCGCCTTCCTGATGCCCGTGGAAGACGTGTTCTCCATCTCCGGCCGCGGCACCGTCGTGACCGGCCGTGTCGAGCGCGGTGTGATCAAGGTCGGCGAAGAAATCGAAATCGTCGGTATTGCCGACACGCAAAAGACCACCTGCACCGGCGTTGAAATGTTCCGCAAGCTGCTGGATCAAGGACAGGCCGGCGACAACGTCGGTATCCTCTTGCGCGGCACCAAGCGCGAAGACGTGCAGCGCGGCCAGGTGCTGTGCAAGCCCGGCTCCATCAAGCCGCACACGCACTTCACCGGCGAGATCTACGTTCTCTCCAAGGACGAAGGCGGCCGCCACACGCCATTCTTCAACAACTACCGCCCCCAGTTCTACTTCCGCACGACGGACGTGACCGGTGCGATCGAGTTGCCAGAAGGCAAGGAAATGGTCATGCCAGGCGATAACGTGTCGATCACCGTCAAGCTGATCAACCCGATCGCCATGGAAGAAGGCCTGCGCTTTGCCATCCGCGAAGGCGGCAAGACCGTCGGCGCCGGCG